>NZ_CP076135.1:3963662-5450494 GCF_018736105.1 Bradyrhizobium sediminis | reverse complement strand
TTTCGACGACTTTTCTGATGGGAGTAAATTTTGGCTGGCGAAACCGCCGGGCGGGTGTTCCGCGCGGCGTGACCTCAAGCGAGGCTTCGTCTCCAGGCACAGACCGGCCGTCCGGCGAAACGCCGTCTGGCAAGATCGGGCTGGAAAAGAAGTGTTCGCGAGGTCAGCGCGTACTCGACGGTCTGTCCGGAGCGCGCGCGGTGGGCCGCGTACGGGCAATGTCCAAAGCGGCCAATACGTCATCGGCGGAGATTGGCAATTGATCGACTACTGCGATGATCCCGTTAAGCATACAGCCTCCCCCTCTCGCCTTGATTGCTCACGGCGAGTTGTCATTCCACTCGTGTTTCAAATTCAGTCGGCAACGCCTGAAGCCGAAAATCGTTCAGACGCGATACCGCTTCGTTCAGCCCGTTTGTCTTAACCCGTCCTGAGGCGTCGCCCTGCGCATTGCTCGGTCGGCCGGTGCGTATCTCTCTTGTTCTAGGCCGGCGCGACAACGAGTGCCCCGCCTTGAGAAATTTCGACACAGATCCATATTCCCCATATCGCTATGAGGTCTTACCCGACAATCGCTTGGAAAGCGTCGCCAACGCGCACACCGCCGCCGATTTGCACGTCCGCCCCGTTTCTTAAACCGCGCTGGTCTGAAGAGCCGTGGGCGCCGCGAACGTTCTTAGAGATACATCATGGCTTGTTTCCCGCAACGAAAATGATTCACGCCGCGAGGCGAAAAGATCGCTTCGCGTTTGCGAAATCGCGCGGCGGATTTTTTTGAAGGCGGCAACGTTTTGAATCTGTGCGGAGATTCGAATTGCAGAAGCGCTGTGACATTTCTGACAACCGCGCCAAATAAATTCATAATTCGTTTAAGGTTGAGCGAGGCGAAAATGAATTTTCAAACAACCTGCCGCCACTATGCCGATAAGTGACTACGCAAGCGCCATTTTTTTTGCTCGTCGGAACAGGGTAACCCTGAAGCGCTTCGCGCCGCGGCGCGGCGTCACGATTGCTTTTTCAAATGCGTGGCCGATCGCTTGATCTGCATCAAACCGGCGCTCGCCCTCGCGAGCCTCCCAGAGTCTGCCTTCCTACATAGGGTGGTAGTAAAACTACGGGGCGCCCAGGAGTTTCGCCAGGGCGATTGCGCAGAACGGCACGTACGAAAAAGAAAAAGCCCGGCGGGGCCGGGCTCTTTGACGAATATCGTTTTCGATCAGTCTTACTTCGCGAGCTTTGCGATCTGATGCGCGAGCCGCGAGACTTTTCGGCTCGCGTTGTTCTTGTGAATGATGTTGCGCTGCGCTGCCTGCATCAGTTCCGGTTCCGCGCGCGTCATCGCCTTCAGCGCCGCATCGCGGTCGCCGCTCTTGATCGCTTCTTCGACGGTGCGTACCGCGCCGCGCATCTGGGTGCGGCGCGACTTGTTGATGATGGTGCGGCGGGCAATCTTGCGCGTCGCCTTCTTGGCGGAAGTGGTATTGGCCATGTTCTCAAATATCCTTCGGCGGTGACCGATCGCAGCGGGCCAGAGCCTGCCAAACCTTCAACTGCATGATCGACGCGGGGTGTTTTCCAGTGTTCCCGAGAATGCCGTTTTCGAAAGCCAATATGCCCTCACGACGGCGCCGCTCAAAGAACA
Organism: Bradyrhizobium sediminis; assembly: GCF_018736105.1. Classification (NCBI taxonomy): domain Bacteria; kingdom Pseudomonadati; phylum Pseudomonadota; class Alphaproteobacteria; order Hyphomicrobiales; family Nitrobacteraceae; genus Bradyrhizobium; species Bradyrhizobium sediminis. Next base: position 5,448,852 of record NZ_CP076135.1, on the reverse strand, counting down.
GCGGCGGCGGGATTGCGCCCGCCGCCATTGCCGGTCTTATAGAGGGCGCGCTTGGCAGCGTCAACGCCTTCCGGGCCCGGCCGGACCGGCGAGCTCGGCCCGGAAGCGCGGATAAGATGCTGAAGTAGTTGAATTTCCTGGGGCCCCCCGGTAATGCCTGACGGCGTTCCGGGCGCGACAGAGATAAGGTGACGCATGATCCGCGGTTTCTTCCGACTTGTGGGGCTGCTGCTGCTGGCCGGCGGATTTATCTTCATGGTCTATGACGGCGCGCGCTGGGTGGCCGACCAGACCCTGCAATTCACCCGGTTCGGGCAATTCTGGAACGATATCCATCAGTCCAGCCAGCAGGCGTTCCGGGCCTGGGTCGAGGGCGTGGCGCCCTGGCTCTGGACCAGCGTCGCCAAGGTCGTCCTGGACCAGCCGGTTTTTGCCGTGATGGGCGTGCTGGGTATTCTGCTGATGCTGCTGTTCCGGCCGCGCAAGCCGCTGATCGGCTATTCGCGGAGCTGACCGGGAAAGCCGATCCGGGAGACCCGATCCCACGGGTGCTGAAGGCGTTGCCGCGGTTGTGTTCGCAGCCCCGGCGTAACAAGGCTATGGCTGCCGACGTAAACGCCTATATTGGAGCCGATATCCGAGACGCACGCTGTTCCCACGCGTTTCAGCATTCCGCCGGGAGGTGACCGATGTTTTTCACGCGCAAGACCACAGCACTGCCGAGCGCAGCCGAGGCGCTGCCCGGCCGTTCGCAGCCGATCCCCACGGCCAGGAGCCATTTCGTCAATGGCCGCCAGCTGCAGCCGCCTTACCCCGCAGGACTGGAGCAGGCGGTGTTCGGGCTTGGCTGCTTCTGGGGTGCGGAGCGCAAGTTCTGGGAACTCGGCGATGGCATCTACACCACGGCCGTCGGCTATGCCGGCGGGCATACCCCAAACCCCGGCTATGAGGAGGTTTGCTCGGGCCGCACCGGTCATACCGAAGCGGTGCTGGTGGTGTTCGATCCGAACAAGATTTCGTACGAGCAGCTCCTGAAGACGTTTTGGGAAAGCCATAACCCGACCCAGGGCATGCGTCAGGGCAATGACGTCGGCACCCAGTATCGTTCCGCGGTCTACACCTTCGGCGACGCGCAGCGCAAAGCCGTCGATGCGTCGAAGGCGGCCTACCAGAAGGCGTTGACGGCAAAGGGCCTCGGCGCCATCACCACCGAGATCGCACCTGCAGGCGCATTCTATTTCGCCGAGGACTATCATCAGCAATATCTGGCCAAGAATCCGGCCGGCTATTGCGGGCTTGGCGGCACCGGCGTGTCGTGTCCGATCGGTGCCGGCGTCAGCGCCTGAAGGGTTCGCAGCAGTCGCGGAAAGCCGTTTTTCGGCTTTCCGCCCCGGCCGCCGAAAAAACCATTTGTTAACCATAACCGGTGCAAGACTTTGGCTGTCTCGCTATGAGGGATGGCTCCGGTGCGGGTTGTGCGCGCGTTTCGATTACCGATCACTGCCATCATGACTGCGCTCGCTCTGTCGGGCTGCATGCGCACGCCGGGACCCGTCGCCGTGGTGCAGCCTGGCGATCTCGATTCCATGGCCTATGGCCAGCCCAATAATCCCGCTCCGCCGGTCGTCGCCGCCGATGCCGGCGGCGGCGCGATCGCTGCGCTTCGCTCCAGCTTTGCCGCGGCGCCCGGCCGGACCTACGCGCCGGTTCCGGTGGCCTATGCGGCAGCACCCATGCCGGTGGCCTATGACGCGGCCTATCATCTCGACGCCGGCGACAAATTGCGGGTCGTGGTCTACGGCCAGGAAGGTCTCACCAACACTTATGCGATCGACGCCGGCGGCTCGATCACCATGCCGCTGATCGGCGCGGTGCCGGCGCGCGGGCGGACGCCGGCGGGCCTCGCCGCCGAGATCGCCGCCAGACTGCGCAACGGCTATATCCGCGAGCCCTCGGTGGCGGTGGAGATCGAGGCCTACCGGCCGTTCTTCATCCTCGGCGAGGTCGCGGCCCCCGGCCAATATCCTTACGTGCCCAATATGAGCGTCGAAAGCGCGGTGGCGATCGCCGGCGGCTTCTCGCCGCGCGCCCGCCGCGACCGTGTCACCCTCACCCACACCGACGCTTCGGGATCGATGCGCACCGTGGTGCCGCTCGGCACCGCGGTTGCCCCCGGCGATACCGTTCTGGTCGGCGAGCGCTGGTTCTGAATCCACTCACTTGTCATGCGCGGACTTGATCCGCGCATCCATCGTCCGCGCCAGCAGACCAAACTCATTTCGAACAGGATGGATTGCCGGGTCAAGCCCGGCAATGACGACTAGCGCAAATGCTTGCCGAGGAACGCCATGCTGCGCGGCCAGGCGATATCGGCGCTGGTCTTGTCGTAGCTTGCCCGCTCGTCGCAGTGAAAGCCGTGCTGCGCGCCCGGATAGACATGGATCTCGACGTCGGGCCGCTTCGTCCTGATGGTCTCGACATCGCTGAGGGGAATGCCGGCGTCCTTCTCGCCGAAATGCAATTGCGTCGGCACCTCAGGCTTGTCGCCGGCGAAGCGGACGATGGCGCCGCCGTAATAGCCGATCGCCGCCGACAGCCCTGAAAGCTTGGTGGCGGCGGCATAAGCGATGCTGCCGCCGAGGCAGAAGCCGATGATGCCGACCGGGCCGACATGCCTGACCGCGTCGATGGCGGCCTGGGTGTCGCGCAGCATCGACGCCCAGTCGGGGTTGGCGATGAATTTTCGCGCGTTCGCAATCTCGTCAGGCGAATAGCCGCATTGGAAATTGCGCTCGGTGCGGTCGAAGATCGAAGGCGCGATGGCGACATAGCCCTCGGCCGCGAGACGGTCGCAGACCGCGCGGATGTGGTGATTGACGCCAAAGATCTCCTGGATCACCACCACGGCCGCCCTGGGCGCGCCGGCGGGATCGGCGCGATAGCCGCCCAGTTGAAAATGGTCCGAAGCCGTCAGCTTGATGTCTTGTCCCACGGGGCATCCCTTTGTTGCGGGTTGATCTTGTCGGCGGGTGTGCGAGGAGAAGAGGGCGGTGTCCGGCCGGTCCGCTATTGCCACATCCAGTTGCGGCCCCAGTCGCCCTTCCAGCCGGCCAGCCGGCCGCCGCGGAATTGCAGATAGAGCCGGTGGCGGTGAGGGAACAGGCCGCTGCCGCCGAAGTCGCGGAACGCCAGGTAGATTTCGTTACCCGGCCGGCCCTTGATGTAATTGAGCGGGACGCCGAGAGCCCGCGCCGCATCCCCGGCGTCCATGCCGAACACCAGCGGCGTATTGTTCGACAATGTCGCGGTAAAGGGCGGCGCGTAGGGACCGCCTGCCGGCGGCAGGGTCTGCGCCATTGCAGGAACGGCCGTTCCGCCCAACACCGCAACGATCGAGACTGCCGCAGCGGCCATCATCCTCATGACGCGACCTCTCGCGCCGCCGTTGCATCGAGGCTGTCGAGGAACGGCAATACGGCTTCGATGAACGCCTGCGGCTGGTCGATGTTGACGGCGTGGCCGGCGGCCGGGATCACCACCTTCCTGGCGCCGGGAATCTTCGCCGCCATGTAGTCGGAGGCGGCGAGGAACGGCGTGTCGTCGGCGCCGACCACGACCAGCGACGGCACCCTGATGTCGGGCAGCGATTCGATCACGCGGGCGTCGCGCTGGATCAGCATGCCGCGCGCGGCGCGCGCCAGCCCCGACGCGTCGCGATGGCTCGCCTCGGCGCGTTCGCGGCTGAATGATTTCAGCACGTCGAGGCCTTCGCGCTCGAAACGGTCGCCGGTTTCGTGGGCGCGCCTGTTCCAGGCCTCGCGGGCGTCGTCCTTCTTGAAGCCGGGTCCGGTATCGATGATCAGCAGCGCGCGCACGCGCTCCGGATACGCACGATAGAATGCGAGCGACATGTACCCGCCAAGCGAAAGCCCGCCGACGATGGCGCTGGAAGCGCCGACCTCGTCGAGCAGTGCGGCCATGTCGGCGACCGTCGCGGCTTCGCTATAGGCGGATGGATCGTCGGGATAATCGGACCGGCCGTGGCCGCGCATGTCCCACAACACGAGCCTGTGGTTTTTCGACAGCGCCTCGATCTGGCCCCGCCACATCTCGCCGGTGGACGAATAGCCATGGGTCAGCAACAGCGCCGGACCGGAGCCATGGACCTCGTAATGGATTTCGACCCCGTCACGTCTGAGTTTTGGCATCGCGATTTCCTGAATATCTCGTGACCCTATTCTAGCGCGATCCGTTCGCCGAGGGGAAATGCCCAATTCCATGCGGCGGCGGCGCCCCCGCCGGCGTGGGCAGCAGATCCGATCGACAACTTCGTGACAAGTCGTTGCCGCATCGCACAAACCGGCGGACCGGAATATTTTCTCGTCACTCAATTCCAAATTGCATTTGCCTAGCGATGGGAACGCGATCATTCTGCGCGCTAAGGTCGGCATCGGCCCGGTGGGTGTCAGACCATAAGCCAACATGTGAGTTGCCGCCGTAAGCGGCTTCATGCACCGGCAGGGGGGAAGAGACCATGCCTAATCTCAACATCAACGGGCGGAATATGTCCGTCGAGGCGGCTCCCGATACGCCGCTGCTGTGGGCCATCCGCGAACAGCTGCAGATGACCGGAACGAAATTCGGCTGCGGCGCCGGCCTATGCGGAGCCTGCACCGTGCACGTCAACGGCGAGGCGGTGCGTTCCTGCCAGACCTCGCTCGGCGACGTCGCCGGCAAGAAGATCACCACCATCGAGGGCCTCAGCGCCAAGGGCGATCATCCCTTGCAGAAGGCCTGGATCGCCGAGCAGGTTCCGCAATGCGGCTACTGCCAGTCTGGCCAGATCATGCAGGCGGCCTCGTTGCTCGCCAGGAACCCCAATCCGAGCAAGGAAGAAGTGGTGGCGCACATGGACGGCAATCTCTGCCGTTGCATGACCTATTCGCGGATTCAGAAGGCGATCATGCGCGCGGCTTCCGAAATGCGCACCGCCTCCAACGCCGGCACCGAGCGGAGGGCAACATGAATACGCACGTGAAAGTCACCCCACCGGCTTCAGCCGATCTCAGCCGCCGCTCGTTCCTGGTCGGATCCGCCGCCGCCGGTCTCGCGCTCGGCTATTCCGCCGTTCCCGGCCTGCTTGGCGCCGATCGGGCGCTGGCCGCAGCGGGCAATTTCGATCCCAGCGTCTGGTATTCGATCGCGCCGGACGGGCTGGTCACGGTTACCTGCGGCAAGGCCGACATGGGCCAGCACATTGCCTCGACCATGGCGCAGATCATCGCGGAAGAACTCGGCTCGAACTGGAAGGACATGCGGGTTCAGCTCGCGTCCAACGATCCGAAGTTCAACGACCCTGTGCTCGGCGCGCAGATCACCGGCGGCAGCTGGAGCACGATGATGAACTTCGATGCCATGAGCCGCGCGGGCGCCGCCGGGCGCATCGCGTTGACCGAGGCTGCGGCCACGGCGATGGGGCTGCCGCCCTACTTCAAGGACGAGCTGGTCGTCCGGGACTCCGTCGTTTCGCATCCGAAATCGAAGAAGTCGATGACGTTCGCCGAAATCGTCAAGAGCGGCAAGATCACCAAGACCTTCACCCCGGACGAGCTCAAGGCCATCAAGCTCAAGACGCCCGACAAGTACACCATGATCGGCGTCTCGGTGCCGCAGCTCGACATCCCCTCGAAGACCAACGGGTCGGCCAAATTCGGCATCGACGTCATGTTGCCGGGCATGGTGTACGGCAAGATCGTCACGCCGCCGGTTCGCTACGGCGCCACCGTCAAATCGGTCGACGACGGCGAGGCCAAGAAGGTGCCGGGCTTCATCAAGGCCGTCATCCTCGACGACAAGACCGCGACCACGTCCGGCTGGGTGGTGGCGGTGGCCAACACCTATGCCAACGCCCGCAAGGCCGCGGACGCGCTGAAGATCGCCTATGACGGCGGGCCCAACGCCAAGCTGTCGAGCCAGTCGCTGCTCGACGAGGCCAAGCGGCTGCAGGCGCTGGACGATTCCGGCCTGTTCTTCGTCAAGGACGGCGATACCGCGGCCGCCCTCGGCACGGCGGCCAAGGTGCTGGAGGCGGAATACACCACCAGCATCAACATCCATGCGCCGCTGGAGCCGATGAACGCCACGGCGGAGCTCAAGGGCGATATCTGGCACATCTATTCCGGCAACCAGTTCGCGACGCGCTCCGGCGCGATCGCGGCGGGCGCCGCCGGGGTCGATCCCAAATTCGTCGTGATGCACCAGATGTGGCTGGGCGGAGGCTTCGGCCGCCGTCTCGACGCCGACATGATGGTGCCCGCGGTGCAGGCGGCGAAGGCCGTCGGCAAGCCGGTCAAGGTGATCTACTCGCGCGAGAACGACATGACCATGGACTTCTCGCGTCCGCTGACGTTCCAGAAGATCAAGGCCGGTCTCGACGGCGACGGCAAGCTGATTGCGATGAACCACGACGTGGTCTCGGCGTGGCCGACCAAGCGCTGGGGCATCCCGGATTTCCTGTCGCCTTCGGTCGACAAGAAAGGGGCGCTCGATGCGTTCACCGTGAACGGGGCGGACTTCTTCTATTCCGTGCCCAATCACAACGTCCGCGCCATCCTCAACGAGATGGCGCACAACGCCACCCCGTCGGGGCAGTTGCGTTCGGTCGCGCCCGGCTGGACCTTCTGGGCGGTCGAAAGCATGATCGACGAACTCGCTCACGCCGCCGGCAAGGATCCCGCGCAGTACCGGATCGCGCTCCTGGACGGCAAAGGCAAGAACGACGGCGGCGCGCAGCGCCTGCGCAACACCCTGCTCGCCGCGATGGGCATGGCCGGCTACGGCACCAGGCAACTGCCGAAGGGCGAAGGCATGGGCGTGGCCTGCGTTTCGTCGCAGGAGAGGGCGACCGCAAGCTGGACCGCGTGCGTGGCCCATGTCGCGGTCGCGCCGTCAGGCGAAGTCAAGGTCAGGAAATTGACCGTGGCGACCGACGTCGGCACCCAGGTGCATCCCGACAACATCCGCGCCCAGGTCGAGGGCGCGGCGCTGTGGGGACTGTCGCTTGCGATGTACGAGAAGGCGACGCTGAAGAACGGCGGCATCGAGCAGGCCAACTTCGACACCTACAAGCCGCTGCGGATGTCCCAGGTGCCGGAAGTCGCGGTCAACGTCATCGCCAACGGCGAGAAGGCCACCGGCGTCGGCGAGCCCGCGGTGACCGTGGTCGCGCCCGCGATCGGCAACGCGATCTTCAATGCCTGCGGCGCCCGCGTCCGCTCGCTGCCGATCACGGCGGAGGCGGTGAAGGCGAACATGAAGGCGTGAGCCGTCAAGTCATGGATGATAACGATCCGCCGGAAGCCCTGCTTCCGGCGGATTTTTTTTATGACGACGTTGGACACCTGTGCCCGCCGTTAGGTCCGTAGGATGGGTTGAGCACTTGCGAAACCCATCTTCAAGCCTCTGAAGGCCGCTGGCGATATCCCGCACACGTCCAATGATGGGTATCGCTGCGCTCCACCCAGATGCTTGAAAAAGCGCCCGACTGGGCGCTTTTTCAATTCACTACTGGCAGAGATGGTTGCGGCCATCCTCGCCACGGAACACTGTTCCCGGCTGACAGACGAAGCCATTGCGAATGGCATACCCGGGATCGTAGGGAGGCGCGACGCCGTAGGCCGGACCATAATAGCCGGGCGGGTAGCCCTCGTAATAGCCGTAGGGCTGCGTTGCTGCCCCAATAATCGCTCCGCCGATCAGTGCGCCTGCGATGCCAAGGCCAATTCCTGCGCCGCCATGATAGCCGCCGCGCCAGCCGCGGCGATATTGTATGGTCTCTGCCGGCGGCCCCACCGTCTCTTGCAGCATTCGTGGCGACCCGATCGGCGCCGCTGCGGCAGGCGCAACGACCCACGGCCCCAAGGCCACAGCCAGCGCGGCGACAAGAACTCCAGACGATTTATTCATTTCAATAACTCCCAAACATTTGAGCAAGGGCAAGCCCTGCCAAATGTGCTGAACTGCTCTTCATCAGTCGTTCAGGATAAAAGTCACCTTGAGGTCGACGCGATACTCGGCAATCTTCCCATTCTTCACGATAACCTTCTGTTCCTTGACCCATGCGGCCTCGACATTCTTGAGTGTGCTGACGGCGCGAGCGATGCCCTTCTCGATCGCGTCCTCGAAGCTCTTGTTTGAACTGGCGATAATCTCCGTAACTCTGGCTACCGACATTGACGCCTCCTTGTTGGTGAAACGATATGTTGTCGTGCGCCGGATTCTTCTTCAGGGTAGTTGATCAACTCTTGTGCGTCCGACATCGCGGAAAGACAAATAGGGTCAGCCGGCAAAAGTTCCCGCCCTGCCGCGCGCAATAGAGCCGCGCAGATTGATCTGCATCAAAGACAAATACGATATCGAGCGATGGCAGCAAACCTGCCAGGCGCGAAGCCGCCACTGGAAACAAGAAAACTGTGGTCCGTGGTTGCGCAGCCGGCTGTATTCAGCGCCAACGCCGCGTTTGCATGGCTGCTCGCACGCGGCGCTCGGCCAGCGCGACGGCTGCAGCGCGCGGAAGCGCCTTTTGGCGTCGACTCTCTTCCAGGACCGTGCGCACGTTGGCGCGAATTCGCTCATCGATATCGTCAAAGGCCGCGCGCTGTGTACCGCCCCGAGACTCGACCGAGGCACAGATCACGCCACCGGCATTCGCGATGAAATCCGGAATCACCAGCACTCCGCGCTCATGCAGCGCCCGCTCGGCTTCCGGCGTGCATGGGATATTGGCACCTTGCACCATCAAACGAGTCCGCAGCCGTGAAACATTGTCAGCGCGCACCACATCGGGCCGCGCCGCTGGTATCCATATGTCACAGTCAATATCGAGGATTGTATCGGCAGCGAGCTTCGAGCCCTTGTCGTGGTCGTTCAGCGATCGTCCTGCCTCCTTAAGGGCAATCAGCGCACCAACGTCGAGCCCCGATGGGTCGGCCAATGTTCCACCTGTGTCGCTCGCAGCGACAAGAAGGGCGCCTTTCTGGGCAAGAAAGAGCGCCGCGTGTTTGCCGACAGCGCCGAACCCCTGCACGGCGATACGTGCACCTTTCAGGTCGAGACCGATAAATTCGCTGGCAACATCGACACAGGCCGCCAGCCCGAAGCCGGTTGCGCCGATCTCATCGAGTGGAATTCCGCCGAGAGCGGCTGGCAAGCCGACGGCTCGGCCGATTTCGTCCTTGACCCATGCCATGCATTGCTCGTCCGTGCCCATGTCCGGCCCGGGAATGTAGTCGGTGATATCCCGGATACCGTCGGCGAAGGCGCGGATCAGCTGCTCCTTCAATGCCCCGGCCATGCGGGGGTTGCCGAAAATGACCGACTTGCCGCCGCCGTGTGGCAGGCCGGCGGCGGCGTTTTTCCAGGTCATTGCGCGTGCGAGTCGGAAGCATTCCTCGACCGATACATCGGGCGCCATTCGGACCCCGCCGATGCCCGCACCGCAAGCGGTATTGTCGATGACGACAATGGCCTTCAGTGCAAGACTGGGCCGACAAATATGGATGATCCGGGCAGGCCCGAAGTCATCGGCAAATCGAAACATGTCCTCCATGTCAGCCCTCTTGGTCAGGATGCGCTTTCAAGATCGGCGATCACCGCGCGCAGGAAGCGCCCCGCCATGCCGCCGGTGACCGCGCGGTGATCGAAGGTCAGCGACAGCGGTAAGGCGCGATGCAGGGCGCCGCCGCCGTCGGCGCCCCGGGCCGGCAGCGCCACGACCCGGCCGACGCCGAGGATAGCCACCTGCGGCGGCATCACGATCAGCGATGCATGGCGGCCGGCGATCGATCCAAAGTTCGACAGCGTGATGGTCGCGCCGCGCAGATCGGCTGGCGCCAGGCTCCGCTCCCGCACGCCGCGCTTGAACGCATCGATTTGCCGGCGCCAACCCTGCGGGGCTTCGCGCGCCGCGTCCCGCAGCACCGGAACAAACAGCCCGTCGGGACTGTCGATCGCGAGCCCGAGATCGATGGTGGGATTTTCTCGTAGCGACATTGAGGCTGCATCGTAGCTGGCGTTCAGGGCCGGCTCGGCTCTGCAGCCGGCGATCATCGCCCGCACCAGCCGGCCTGTCAGGTCTTCGCTCGGTGCCCATGCCTCGATGTCGGCTTCATCCTGAAGGGTCGCATGAACGACCTCACGCCATGCCCGCGCCATGTTGGCGGCCATGGTCCTCCGTGCGCCTCGCAACGGCGCAGCCGCTTGGCCCGTGACGGCGCCCGCCGCCGTGGCCTGGACGTCGGACATGGTCACTGTGTTGCCCGGACCCGTCCGCGTCACGCGCGCGAGGTCTACGCCAAGCTCGCGGGCGCGAGCCCGCACCGCGGGCGTCGCCCGTATGGCGCCTGGCGCAGGCGCAGCGGCTGCTGCTGCCGGTGGCGCCGCGGCCGGTGCCGGTTCCGCCAGCTGCCCCATGACGGTGCCGGCTTCGGCATGCGGGCCTTCCTCGAATTCAAGCAGGGCTGCGCCGACTTTCACCCGCTCGCCAACCTTGGCCAGCAGCCTCGCGATGTGGCCTGCCTGCGGCGATGGAATTTCCACTACCGCCTTTTCGGTTTCGACCGCCAGCAACGGCTGATCGACCACGACGTGATCGCCCTGCGCCACGTGCCAACTGACGATCTCGGCCTCCTGCAAGCCCTCGCCGAGATCGGGCAATGCGAACCTGCTCATGTGAAGGCCATCACGCGCCGCGCCGCCGTCATGATGGCCCCGACTTGCGGCATGTAATGCGCCTCCATGCGGGCATAAGGCATCATCGTATCGTAGCCGGTCACGCGCTCGATCGGCGCAAGCAGGCTGGTCATGGCGCGGCTGGCGACGCGAGCGGCGATCTCGGCACCGTATCCGCACGTCATCGGCGCCTCATGCACGACGACGAGACGGCCGGTGCGCTCTACCGACGCCAGAATCGTTGCGCTGTCCAGCGGCTTCAGCGTCGCAACGTCGATGACCTCGGCCTCGACGTTTTCTGCTGCCAGTTGATCGGCGGCTTCGAGCGCCTCCTTGACCATTGCTCCCCAGCCTACGATTGTGACGTCGCGCCCCGCCCGCAGCGTAAGGCAGTGGCCCAGCGGTATGCCGGCGCCATCGTCCGGAACGTCTTCCCTCGCAGCGCGGTAAAGCCGGGCAGGTTCCAGGAACACGACCGGATCGGGATCCCGGATGGCCGACAGCAGCAGGCCGTAGGCACGCGCGGCGGACGATGGCATGACCACCTTGACCCCCGGGATATGTGCGAACATGGCCTCGGGACTTTCGGAATGATGCTCGACCGCCTTGATCCCGCCGCCCGCCGGAGAGCGCAGCACCATCGGACAGGTCAGGCGGCCGCGCGTGCGCGCGCGCAGCCGGGAAGCATGATTGAGGATCTGGTCGATACAGGCATAGGCGAAACCAGTGAACTGGATTTCTGCCACCGGGCGAAATCCCTGCGCCGCGAGCCCGATCGAAACTCCGGCGATCGAGGCCTCTGCCAGCGGCGTATCGAGCACGCGCTGCTCGCCGAAAATCCTGAACAGTCCTTCGGTCGCGCGAAACACACCGCCGTCGATGCCGACGTCCTCCCCCAGCACCAGCACGCGCACGTCCTCGTTCATGGCGTGTTTCAGCGCGGCATTGACCGCTTGCACCAGGCTGAGCTCGGTCATGCGTCACCTTGCGCCTGAACGGTTGCTGCTTCCCGCTGCTCTGCGAGCTCGGCTGGAATTTCGGCATAGATGTAATCGAAAATAGCAGAGATCGGCTGAGCCGGCGTGGCAAGATACGCCTCGGCCGCTCCTTCGACGGAGCTGCTGCACTCATGCAACAGGGCCTCTTCCATGTCTTTGCTCCAGTGCCCGGCGTTCATCAGGAACTTGCGCAGACGCGCCACCGGTTCAGCCGGCCAATGGCCGCTGACCTCGGCGTCGTTGCGATAGCGGCTGGCGTCATCGGAAGTGGTATGGTCGCACAAGCGGTAGGTCAGTGCTTCGATCAAGGCAGGACCGAGCCCCTGCCGCGCCCGCGCCAGCGCCCGCTCCGTCGCCGCTCGGACGGCGATGACATCATTGCCATCGACCTGCTCACCGGGAATGCCGGCAGCGACGGCCTTTTGCGCCAGCGTCGCGGCGGCGGTCTGCTTTTCACGCGGGACCGAGATCGCCCAGGCATTGTTATTGACGACGAAGACTGCCGGAACTTTCCAGACACCTGCCATGTTCAGGGCTTCGGCCACGTCTCCTTTCGAGGTGGCGCCGTCGCCGAACACGCACACGGCGGCACGCTGTTCGCCGCGCAGACGAAAGGCCAGCGCCACGCCCACGGCATGCGGCGCGTGCGAAGCAACCGGGACGCAATTCGGAAAATCCTCGCGTGGACCGGCGAAATCGTTGCCGCGTTCGTCGCCGCCCCAATAGAGGAACAGCTCTTTGAGCGTGACGCCGCGCCAAATCTGCGCGCCATGTTCGCGAAAGCTCGGAACAAGGACATCGCTTTTCGCCATCGCGGCGGCTGCACCGACCGATACAGCCTCTTGCCCCAGCGACGACGCGTAGGTGCCGAGGCGGCCGGTACGTTGCAGCGCGATGGCCTTGGTGTCGAATGTGCGCGTGAGAACAAGCGTCCGATAGAGCCGCAGCAGTTCGGCGGGGTCGCGCGCGAATTCGGGCAGGGGCCCGGCAAGATTGCCGTCGCGATCGAGCACGCAGAGCAATCGGTTGCCCAACATAGACTAATCCCTTGCCCAATCTTGTTGGTAAACTCGCGCGGAAGCGGGATCCTGCTCTTGATCTATCTCAATCGATCGTGATCAGGACCGTTGATCGGCTTCGTGTCGGCGTGAGTGAATAGGCCGCCCGCAGCCTAGCGTTGGAATCGCTGGTATGCCAATATAGTTGTGCCAATTTGCAGGGGGGCAGCATGCGAACAGTTATGGTAGGAGCACTTTGCGCCATCGCAATGGTCACGAACGCAAACGCTGCGGTCAGGGAAGAGCCGGTCATCTATACGGACGGCGAGACCACCATGAAGGGCTTCGTCGTATACGACGACGCTACCGAAGCCAAGCGACCTGGGATCGTCATGGTGCATGAATGGTGGGGCATCACCAACCACATCCATAACGAGGCGCGGAAGCTCGCGCAGCAGGGCTACACAGCCTTCATTGCTGACATGTACGGCGACGCCAAGACCGCCGACAACCCCAAGGACGCCGGCGCGCTCTCGGGTTCGGTGATGAAGAACCCGACGGTGATGGAGTCGCGCTTTAACGCAGCGCGGGGCCAACTCGCGAAGCAAGCCTCGGTCAATCCCCAGCGGATCGGCGCCGTTGGTTACTGCTTCGGCGGCGCGGTCGTGCTGAACATGGCGCGTTCCGGCGCTGACCTCGTCGCCGTTGCGGGCTTTCACGCATCGCTCGGTCTCAATACCCCAGCGCCCGCGCCGGGAACCATCAAAGCGAAGATCCTTGTCCTAAATGGCGCGGACGATCCATTCGTAAAACGTGAGCAGTACGACGCGCTCAAGAAGGATTTCGACGCAGCGAAGGCCGATTATCGGGTCATCGAATATCCCGGCGCGGTGCACGCGTTCACGAACCCCGAAGCCACCGAGCTCGGCAAGAAGTTCAACCTGCCGCTCAGATACGACGCCAAAGTGGATCAGGAAGCGAAGGCCGAGGCGACCAAGTTCTTTGCCGCTGGCCTTCAAAAATAGGCAAAAAGGCCACCCACATGGTGGCCTTTTCAATCAGTGGCTGAGTCTAGTCAGCATGATCGGATCCGAACGAGGAATCGGCGTGGCCTTCATGGCTGCCCCTGATCTGAAGCTTCTCGACTTCGGGCGTCGCTCGTTTAGCCGCGAGAGATAGGCTGGGCCGCAGCTTTGCTCCTGGACACCTTTGCGGCGGACGAGACCGTCCGACCAAATGCAGCGCAGACACCGCAGCATTTCAACTGCCAACTGAATATCTCGGTTGGGCCCAAGTCTATGCGAAAGCACCGTCGCTACTTCTGCTGAATTCGATTCAGATAATCGACAACGGCGAGCAGGCGGGTTCGCGCGATGGCATCTAGATCGGAGGAAAGCTCGACATAGTGATCTGGCTTCTTTGAACCGGGTGACGTATTTCGAGCAAAATATCGGAACCCCCAAATAGGCATGTCTGGAGGACCGTGAGCTACAATCCTTTTAATTCCGTAGATGGCCTCATAGACCGCGTTGACAGGAAACACCCCGTTATTGTGCTTCGTCAGCACAGTCAAATCAGCGGGCGCTACCCTAAGCTGCTCACTGAGCGGTCCTTTGCCCTTTCCATCAATGCCGTGGCATGTCGCGCAGGAAGACTGAAACTCCAACTTGCCCGCATCAAGGTCTTGAGCCAAGGCCACTGCAGATAGGCCGACAGTAACGCTGGCAACCATCACCCACTTGCTCGCGTGTTTTGTCATGTTGCGCACTCATCGCCTGAGGGAGCTTGCTGAGTTGATGTAAGTCAATTCGCTGGCCAATTTTGCTCTTGATGGCACGATCACTCAAATCAATACGCCGGGAACATGGCAGGGACCGGCACCGTTGTCAGTTCTCAAGCGCTTCATAAATCAGCTTCTTCAAGGCAGGCTGGATCCGCTGCCGCTCGGACGGTGTTTGCTCCAGCAATACGAAAAACATGTCCTGCTTGCGGTCGATCACGAAATAGCAGCCGCTGACGCCATCCCACTTCAATTCGCCTATGGAGCCCGGCGGCGGTGGCTTCGCGTTGCCGGGGTCGGTTCGTACGCCGAAACCGAGACCGAAACCGAAACCATCGCCGGGGAAATAAAAATAATCGCGCGCGACGCCTGAAACTGGTCCGACATGGTCGCGCGTCATCACGGCGAAGCTTGCAGTGCTGAGATAACGCCTGCCGTCGAGCGTGCCACCATTCAGCAGCATTTGTGAAAACCGCGCAAAGTCTGCGATGGTGGAGACCATGCCGCCGCCACCGGATTGCCATTTCATGTAGATTTGCGGGCTGCTTTCCCAGCCGACCCTGAAATCGCTGTCATGGGGCAGCGGGTAGGCGATCTGGCTGTACTTCTGCGGATCGGCCACAAAGAAGCTGGTGGCGGTCATGCCTAGCGGATCGAGCAGGTTGTCCTTTTCGAACTCGAGAAGCGTCTGTCCCGATGCAACTTCGATTATCCGTCCGAGAATGTCGGTCGAGTGGCCATAGTCCCAAAGGGTACCCGGCTGTTCGGCCAGAGGCAGTCTCGCGATGCGCTCGGCGAACTCGGCATTGTCGAAATCACCCGCGTAAATATTGGCGTCGCGATACGCCTGCCGGACCAGGCTGGCGCCATAAAAGCCATAAGTGATGCCCGAGGTGTGCCGCATCAGATCTTCGACGGTAATGGGCCGATTCAGCGATACCAATTCCAAGCTGCGTTCGCCATTGTTCGACTTTTTCTCGACGCCGACCTTTACGTTTGCGAAGGAGGGAATGTATTTGGCGACGGGGTCGCCAAGCGCCAGCTTGCCCTGATCGATCAGCATCATGGCCGCGACGCTGGTGATGGGCTTGGTTATGGAAAAAATACGAAAGATGGTGTCTGGCGTGATAGGCAGCTTGGATCTCACGTCACGGACGCCGAAAGATTGCAGATAGACCGGCTGCCCGTGCTGCTGAATCAAGATTATAGCCCCGGGAATTTTTCCGGTCGCGATCTCGTTTTGGAAATACTCGCCGATGCGCTCAAGTTTTTGCTGGTTGAAGTGGGCGCCCGCAGGGATGTCGAATGCGCCTTCCGCTAACGCGCCAACTGAGGGCGCCGCGATTAAAGGCAGCAACCCCGTCACGGCCGACCGTAGCAATTGCCGCAAGTTCATCGCCCTGCTTCCCGCTCATCGTCGCTACCGGCCTTTAAAGGCGGCCCAGGCACTTCCCTCGCCTGCCAAGGCGATTAGAAATGAAACCTAACATACTCACAGGAGCGTGCCTGGCACAAATCGTGTCGTCTACGCTACTCGCCCGTGCGGACGAGGTGATCGAATAAGCCGCTAGTTGTTGCAGTGCATGAGTCTCTTGTTGGCACATTTCGGACATGGTGCGATGTTTGACGTGAGTTCGTTTGCGCATCAAGCGGACGTCCGCCAGCGCGTCTCGTTTTTGAACTCATGCCCTCACCATCATCGCAGTTGCCCATGATGGACGGCTCAACCATTCTGCAGGTCCTTCGCCCGCACTCCTCCTACGGCACCACGGCTGCGGCAAAATAACCCGACGGGCAAATTTCCGCTTTCGCCGTCGGGCAAATCACTTTTAGGATTCCCGCCATCCTGTCCCCGAGGAAGGGGCGTTGGCCATCGTCACGAACGTTGGGATGGGATGCGGTGGACGCGGCGGCTTCGTGCGCGCGATGGGATGGCAGGGCGGACTTCACGGTCCGTGAGCGGTCACAGGACGTGCGGACGAGCGGTGCTGAAGCGTACGGCGAAGGCGTGTGGTCCTGACAGCCTCTGGGTTGGCGTCAAGTCCTTGCGGAGGCGTAGCCGGCCCAACCGGGCGTCGGGCTTTGCCGTCAATCCGCGGGGCGACGGTGACAAGCAAATCCTGATCGCCGGGGAGAGCGCGCTATAAACCGTAAAGCCATTGCGCAGGGAATGTCGGATCGCCTCCGCTGCCCTGTATGCTCGTGTGCGTTTTTTACTCGTGCATTTTGCACACGAGACCGCGGGTGCAGCGCGCATCCGGCATTCCCTGCTCCCTCTTCTTTCGAGGGACAACGACACGCAAACCTCGGGCGCATCGCGCCGCGAGAATGCGGACGTGAATCTGCGATTTTCCGTCCCGTCATTGCGAGCCGACCTTGCGATGATTGTCTTTGCGATCGGCGTCAAGCGTCATGCCAATTGCAATCGCTAAACTTTTACGTTTCGCGATCTCCCGGCATTCACCACACCCCTTAAGCCCCGGGGAACCCGTTGTCAGGTAGCGTCGCTGTCGGTCACAACCGCGCCAGTCAACGAGGATCCATGACAGTCCCCGCCACGCAAGTCTCGCCCAGACGCCGGCTGCTTCTGGCGTCGGACCGGAGCGACCAGAGCAACGAACTGGCCAGCATTCTGCAGATGGCGGGTGAGGTCGATACCGTCCCGACCTCGGACATTCCCGACCAGCCCGGCCAGTTTGCCGGCATCGTGGTCGACATCAACCTGCGGTCGCCGGAGAGCGTCCAGATCGTCCGCAACAAGCTGCGCACCGAGGCTTACCGACCGATGCCGCGGCTGTTCGTTCTCGCCGACGCGCTGCATCACGGCTCGATGCAGGCCTGGGCGCTGGGCGCCACCGATACGATATCGCGGCCGTTCGATGCGCAGGCCATTCTGCAGCGCATCCGTGCCGCGTTTCCCGACAGCCATGGTTTCGACGCGACGGATCGCGGCAAGGCCCTGAACCGGGGCGTCGAGGCCGCGCACGCGGTGATGGTCAAGATCTTCGAGAAGCTCCCGGCGGGGGGTCCGCTGAAATTCAGCGACATCGTGGCGGCCGAAAACAGGATTCTCAAGGCCATCAAGCACTCTTCGTTGCGCGAATGGCTGACGGCCGTCGGCTGCCATCACAACGACAGCTATCGCCATTGCCTCTTCGTCACCGGCTTTGCCGTCGCGTTCGCCCAGCATCTCGGTATGCGCGAGGATGACCAGCGCCGCCTGGCGCGGGCCGCGCTGCTGCACGATGTCGGCAAGGCGTTCATCCCCGTGGCCATCCTCGACAAGCCGGGACCGCTGACGGAGGAGGAAACGGCCGAGATGCGCAAGCATCCGCGCCGCGGCTATGACGCGCTCGCGGCCGAGGGCGGCTTCCCGCCGGAGATGCTGGACGTGGTCCTGCACCATCATGAGATGCTCGACGGGTCGGGCTATCCGAATGGCCTGCGCGATAACCAGATCAGCGACATCGTGCGGCTGACGACGATCATGGATATCTACGCGGCGCTGGTGGAGAAGCGGGCCTACCGGCTGCAGCATACCCACGCCAAGGCGTTCGCGATGATGGAGCAGATGGGAGACAAGATCGACCAGCACCTGCTTCAGGCGTTCCGCCCGATCGCCTTCGGGCACTATTGATGGCCAAACTGCACTTCACCCCAGCATCTTCCGCAGCTCCGCCTTCGCCACCTTCTCCAGCGTTGAGCGCGGCATGTCGTCGACGAAGCGGATTTCGCGCGGCACCTTGAAGTCGGCCAGCGCGCCGCGGCAGGCGGCCATCACGGTGTCGTGCAGATCCCTGGGCGCGCCTTCGACGCCGGCCGCCGGAATGATGAACACGACCGGCACCTCGTCGAGCATCGGATGCTTCTTGCCGACCACCGCGGCCTCGCGCACGCCGGGCACCACCGCGATCACCTGCTCGATCTCGGAAGCCGCGACGTTCTCGCCGCCGACCTTCAGCATGTCCTTGGCGCGGTCGCCGAACCTGATGAAGCCGTCTTCGAGCAGCGTAACCCGGTCGCCGGTGATGAAATAGCCGTGCTCGTCGAAGCTTTCCCGCGTCGCCTTTTCGTTGTGCAGGTATTCCTGGAACAGCGACAATCCGGGAATGCCCTTGATCAGCAGGTTGCCGGTGTCGCCGACCCTGGTCGCGGAGCCGTCATCGCCGGTGACGCGGATCGCATATTCCGGCGCGGCGCGGCCGATCGACATCGGAATGTTGGGCTGGTCGACCTCGCCGACGATGCCGTGGGTGATGGTCTCGGTCATGCCCCACCAGCCGATGATCTTGATGCCGAAGGCGGCGAACGGCGGCGGATCGTTGATCGCCGAGCCCCACAGCCGGAACTTGTGATGCTTCGGGATCTCAAGTTCCAGCAGCGCCTTCATGCAGAACGGGATCGTCGAGGTCCAGGTGCAGCCGTGCTCCAGCGCCACGCTCCAGAACCGGCTCACGGAAAACCGCGGCTGGATCACGCAGGTTCCGCCGACCCACAGGCTCGCCAGCATCGAATAGGCCAGCGCATTGGTGTGAAACAGCGGCAGATAGGTCTGATGCACATCGCCTTGATGCAAATCCTGGTGCGCGGCGTTGATCTTGGCGCCCCACAGCGCATTGGCGTGGGACCACAGTACCGCCTTCGGGCGGGACGTGGTGCCGGAAGTATATTGCACGCTGCACGGCGCGAAGGGATCGGTCGGGCGGCGCGGCCGGGCGGCGCTGTCGGCGAACAGCGCCTCAAAGCTGTCGCTGCGCCCGGGGCTCGAGCCTTGCGCCGGGCTGGCGCCGGCATCGTGCGATATCACCGCGATCCAGCGCAGGCTCCGGCAATGCGCCGATACCATCTCGGCATAGGCCGGCTGGGTGATCGCGGCCACCGCGCCGCAATGACCGGCGAAATAATCCATTTCCGCCGGCGCCGAGCGGGTGTTGGTGGTCACCGCGATGGCGCCGAGCTCGACGCAGGCGAACCAGGCCAACATCGCCTCGATGCAGTTGTCGAGATGGATCAGCACATACTCGCCGGGCTTGATGCCGCGCGCGGCCAGCCCCGCGGCCAGCGCGCCGACGCGGTCGTGAAATTCGCCGTAAGCCCAGATCCGCGCCGGCGCATCGAACGGCGCCCAGATCAGGAACGGATGGTTGCGCCGCGTCTCGGCCCGCATCCGCAGCAGCCACGGTACGTCAAGCCCCGCGAATGGCCCGACGATGCCCGGCGCTGCCTGTGAATTCCGCATCAGATCCTCCCGCGCAGCCTTGCCGGCTGCCTTCAGCGTTGTTGCTTGGGGGCCTTTCTGCCACCGGATCGGGCGCGGGGCAAATCCGCAAATGCGGGGCCGTCCATACATGACGGGGAGGAGGCCTACGCCTCTCGCTGATACGACGAAATCTCGATCAGGCTGCCGTCGGGATCCCGGCAATAGACCGATTGCAGCGTGCCGCGGGCGCCCTGTTTCGCGACCGGACCTTCCTCGATGGCGACGCCGCAGGCCTCGAGATGCGCGACCACCTGTTCCGGCGTGCTCGCGGTGAGAAAGCAGAGGTCGTCGCTGCCGGCGGTTTCATGGTCCGCGGTGAACCATTCGACCTTGTCGGCGTGCAGCGGCCGCACGTTGATCTTCTGGTTTCCGAACACCAGCGACGTCCGCGGCGTCTTGCCCGGACCTGGATCGAACACCTTGATCTCCATGCCGAGGATTTTCCGGTACCATTCGGCCGAGCGCGCCACGTCCGCGACATTGATAACGATATGATCGAGCGCGGTAACCTTGACAGCCATGGATTGTCCTTTCGTCGCGGTCCGGCGCGCGCCGCCGCTACTGGTCGCCTCACGCTTTGTTTGTTACAACGCACGCTGTTGTCAATCCAACAGATGCGGACCGCGCGACACGACGCGGCCGCCGGGAGAAAACTGCATGGCCTCACGTCGCACTGCGATTTGTCTGATCGCAATGGGTATTTCGGCGATCGCCTCGATCGGCAGCGCCGCGGCGCTGGATTATCCGACCCGGCCGGTGCGCTGGGTGGTCGGCTATCCGCCGGGCGGAGCGACCGATATCATTGCACGCCTGCTCGGCCAGCGGCTGTCCGAGCGGCTCGGCCAGCAATTCGTGATCGAGAACAAACCCGGCGCCGGCAACAACATCGCCACCGAGTCGGTGATCAAGGCCGACCCGGACGGCTACACGCTTCTGTTCGTCAATCCCGCCAACTACATCAATGCCTCACTCTATACCAACTTGAAATTCAACGTCGTTCGCGACCTCGCGCCGATTGCCGCGTTCAATCGCGTGCCGAACGTGATGACGGTCAACAAGGACGTGCCGGCGAAGACGGTGGCCGAGTTCATCGCCTATGTGAAGGCCAATCCGGGCAAGGTGAACCTGGCGTCGTCGGGCAACGGCACCTCGGTGCATCTGTCCGGCGAGATGTTCATGATGATGTCGGGCGTCAAGATGCAGCACGTTCCCTACCGGGGCTCGGCGCCCGCGCTCACTGACCTGCTCGGCGGCCAGGTCCAGGTGATCTTCGACAACATGCCCTCGATCCTCCAGCATATCCGCGCCGGTTCCGTGCGCGCGCTGGCGGTGACCTCGACGGCGCGGTCCTCGCTGTTGCCCGACGTGCCTGTTCTCGCCGACACCGTTCCCGGCTACGAGGCGAGTGCGCTGTTCGGCGCGGCCGCCCCGAAGGACACGCCGAAGGAGATCATCGAGAAGCTGAACAAGGAGATGAACGCGGTGCTGGCAGAGCCCGCGATCAAGGCGAGACTGATCGAACTCGGCGGTGAGCCGCTGATCGGTACGCCGGAGGCGTTCGGCAAGATGATCGTGGCCGAAACCGAGAAGTGGGAGAAGGTGGTCAAGGCCGCCGGCGTGCACGTCGATTGAGGCGTGGCCGGAACCGTCCGCCGGGTCGCGATGTTTTGAAAACGAGGCGACCCGGCAGCCGGTATAAACGACGCGGAGGAGATCCGATCATGCGCAGCGCAAAATTGGTAATGCTGGTCTTGCTGGTCGCCGGCGCCAGCACGATGGCCGGCTCCACGCCGGCCGCCGCGTACGACTACCCCTATTGTGCCCAGGGCAGGGGTGTCGGCATCCCAGGCGACTGCTCCTACCAGACCTATGGCCAATGCATGGCGAGTGCGTCGGGGCGCAACCTCTACTGCAACGTCAATCCGCGCGCCGCCTTGAATAAGCAGCAGCGGCGCGCCCGTTCCAATCCGAACTACCGGTACTGAGGCGCCATCTTCGAAGGCGCGTCTTGACTCTGGATTGTTTGCGCTTATACTAAACCACATGGTTAAGTATAAAGACGAAACGTTGGACCGCACTTTCGCGGCGCTCGCGGACCCGACGCGGCGCGCGCTGCTGGCGCGGCTCGGCCGGGAGGACGGCCTCTCGGTCAGCGAGCTGGCGCAGCCGTTTTCGATGTCGCTGCCCGCGATCATGAAGCATCTCGACGTGCTGTCGGACGCCGGTCTGGTCGCGCGCTCCAAGACCGGCCGCACCGTGGCGTGCCGGCTGACCGCCGGGCCGATGGAGCAGGCGATGGAATGGCTCAACCGATACCAGCGCTTCTGGTCCGAAAACCTCGACCGCCTTGCCGCCTTTATGGAGGAAGATCAATGGCCGCCAAATCAGCCACCGCCGGCGACGCCGGTCTCGTCACCCGGCCGAGCCTCACACTCAAGCGTCGCCTCAACGCCCCGCCGGCGAAAGTCTTCGCCGCATGGACCGACCCGGAAAAAATAGTTCGATGGTTCGGACGTGCCGACGCCAGGCCTGACTCGTTTCAGGCCGACATCGACGCCCGGCCCGGCGGCCGCTTTCGGGTCAGCTTCTCCACCGATGACGAGTATCACGAAGTCGGCGGGGTTTATCGTGAGGTGGTGCCGAACGCGCGGCTGAAGTTCAGCTGGGCCTGGCACTCGACGCCGGAGCGCGAATCGCAGGTGACGGTCGTGCTGACGCCCGACGGCGACGGCACGTTGATGATGCTGACCCACGAACAGCTGTTCGACCAGGCCGCGCGCGACGGCCACGAGCGCGGATGGCTGGGGTGCTTCGACAAGCTCGAGAAAATTTTCGCCTGAAATGTTTCAAACCGAGGAGCCGCACATGCAACCGCACAAAATCGTCTCGCGCCAGGAATGGATCGCCGCGCGAAGAACGCATCTGGCGCACGAGAAGGAATTCACGCAAGCGCGGGACCGGCTGAGCGAGGAGCGCCGCGCACTGCCATGGGTCGAGGTCGAAAAGCCCTATTTGTTCGACGGTCCCGGCGGCAAGCAGACATTGAGCGACCTGTTCGCCGGCCGCAGCCAGCTCGTGGTGCACCATTTTATGTTCGCGCCGGACTGGACCGAGGGCTGCAAGAGCTGCTCGTTCTGGGCCGACGGGTACGAGCGCATGATCCCGCATCTGGCCGCGCGCGACACTACCCTGGTGGCGATATCGCGCGCGCCGGTCGCAAGGCTTCAGGCCTTCAAGCAGCGGATGGGCTGGACCTTCGACTGGCTGTCGTCGGCAGACAATGACTTCAACTACGACTACGCCGTCTCGTTTACGCCCGACCAGATCAAGTCAGGCGCCAAGGTCTATAATTTCGGCACCAGCGGCTTCGGCGTCGAGGAAGCCCCGGGGATCAGCGTGTTCTTCCGCGACCAGGCCGGCAACATCTTCCACACCTATTCCTGCTTCGCCCGCGGCCTCGACATGATGAATGCCGCCTATCACTACCTCGATCTGACGCCGCTCGGTCGTCACGAGGAGGGACTGCCTTATCCGATGGACTGGCTGCGGCTGCGTGACCAATACCAGCCGGCGCCGGTTCAGGCATCCTGCTGTCACAGCTGAAGAGGTTTCGGCGTCGTCACGGCGACGGCAACAACGAGGAGAGCAACCAATGCCCTATGTCGACGGCTTCATCGTCGCGGTTCCCAGGAAGAACCTCGCGGCCTATCGCAAGATGTCCACCAAATGCGGCAAGGTCTGGCGCGAACACGGCGCGCTGGACTACCGCGAATGGGTCGCCGAAGACGTCAAGGTCGGCAAACTCACCTCGTTCCCGCGCGCGGTCAAGCTGAAGCCCAACGAGACCGTGATCTTCTCCTGGATCACCTACAAGTCGCGCGCCCAGCGCGACAAGGTCAACGCCAAGGTGATGGCCGATCCGCGGCTCAAGAACATGATGGACCCGAAGTCGTTGCCGTTCGACGGCAAGCGGATGATCTATGGTGGGTTCGCAAGCCTGGTCAAAGTCTGAGTCGCGTACCGCCGCGCGGAATTCTCAAGACTGCGGATAACTTGCCGCCCGCGCTGGACGAGTGCTGCGACGGCAAGATACTTACGACTCATCGACCGCGCACAAGAGCAAGAACCGTTGCGGTCCAAGGCGTCGGCGTGAGCATACAGGTTGCTATTCTGAAGGTATTGGCCAGTCACGACAGCGGTCGAACCACGCTCGCCTCACTCAAGAGAGACATCGTCATCCTCACGGCAAGCGGCGCAGACTGGAGCGCGCGGATGAGGCGTCTTGCCTCACGGGTGCCCGCGATCGATATTTTCGGTTGCGGTCATGTGCTGCGCGACGCTGAAGGATGGCAGATCACCGAGGCCGGCCGGCAATTCCTGGCCGCGCTCGAAGCCGTGACCCAGGATAACCTGCCGCCGGTATCGCCACGGCGTCCGGCTGATATCGCCGGGGCGGCCGGACCGCCGCAAGGCGCGCTGATCGTGATCGGCCACCGATTCAAGAGCCGGATCGACCGGCGCCACGGAGCGGCCTCGCAGGATGCCAAGGCGCTTCCGGGCCAGCGGGATGTCCGCTCGCGGGAAGAAAACGCGTCGAAATGAGGTAACGGGCGCGCCTATGCGGCGGCGGACCCGGTCTGCTCGCCGGCGATGGCGCGATCGATCGCGTCGATCAAGGCCTGGATCTCGATGAATTTGATCCGCGCCCGCTCCGCCTTGTCGCGGTCGAACGGGGCGGCCAGCGTCTTGGCAAAGGCATCGCGGTCATCGGCCATCCGCTCGCGCGCCTTCTTCAGCGTCTCCAGTCGCTCGGTCATGTGGGTTTCGCCTTCTGTCGGTCAGGAATTGCCGCCAATGGAGCTGGCGCTCCACGTTCGATGAAGATGGGCAATTTTGCTTCGTCGTAGTGCTATCACACTGGAGCCCTCCATGCGCTCCCAGTCGGTAAATCTGCCTGCGATATTGCGCTCCGCCTCGCGGGCAGTTGCCCGACGCGTCCGCGCTCGATTGGCCTCAAATCCGGTTGTCACCAGAATGGTGACATGATATGATTTCAATATGCAGGTGATCGCCCGCCGGACGCTGAGGGAGTTTTGGGCGCGTTACCCGCATGCCGAGGGCCCGATCCGCGCCTGGGTGGCGATTGCAGTGAAAGCGCGCTGGGCAAATCCGGCCGAGATAAAGCGGCAGTTTGGCGGCTCCGTCGACTTCGTAGGCGACAATCGGGTCATCTTTGATCTGGGCGGCAACAAATATCGGCTGGTCGTCCACGTGTCATTTTCCTTCGGCCGCTTGCTCGTGAAGTTCATCGGTACTCACGCCGAGTACGACCGCATCGATCCGGAGACCGTGTCATGGCGAAAAAAATGATCCGTCCGCTTCACTCCGAAGCGGACTACGACGTCGCGCTGAACGAGATCGAGCGGTACTTCGAGAACGAACCGAAGCCCGGGACGCCGGAGGCCGATCGTTTTGATCTTCTCGCATTGATCATCGAGGACTACGAGCGCAAGCGCTGGCCAATCGAACCGCCCGATACGATCGACGCGATCCGTTACCGGATGGAGACCGGCGGCTATACGCAAGCCGATCTCGGCCGACTGCTCGGCTCGCGCCAGCGCGCATCCGACATCCTGACGAGGAAGCGTCCCCTCACGATGAGGATGGCCTGGCGGCTGCACCGCGAGTGGGGCATACCGGCGGAAGCATTGATCGCACCGCCGCGATCGCGCGGGAGGAGGTCGGCAGCATAGGCGTTTCGGCTGGTGGAAATCGGCGCTGATTGACGCCAATACCGCATCTCGTACTGGCGCACCCGACACGATTCGAACGTGTGACCTTTGCCTTCGGAGGGCAACGCTCTATCCAGCTGAGCTACGGGTGCGTTGCGGTCCATTTAGCCGATTGGCCGGGCAGGGGCAACGGCCCTGCGAGGGGGCTGGCCGGGCGCCGGGCAAAGCCGGCAAAAGGCGGAAGCCGCGGCTTCAAATCGGGCCGGGTGCGGCGCAAAAGCACGTGCCGGGCGCAAGCGGGGCCTTGGCCGCCGTTTCTCCCGAATAATCGGCTTTTGATGCGGCTCTATCGGCCGCCCGGGATATCCGACGCCGACCCCTGCACCCGCTACTGCCGCGGGCGGCCGGCGCTTCCGATCCCAAATGGCTCGCCGTCAGCGCGGGGCGGTTATACATTGTCCGTCAAACAAAGGCGGGTGTCGCCGATGGACGGGCCAAGCTCGACATTTGCATGGGGAAACGTATCCGAGGATTTCGCACTGTTCAGAACGCTCAGTTCCGAACAGCGGCGCAAGGCTATCCGCGCCATGGTCCGCCAGGATCTGGTGCGCGGGCAGATGCTGGTGGCGCAAGGCGCGCCCTCGGACGCCCTGTTCGTGGTGCTGCACGGCGCGCTGGCGGTGCGCAAGATCGGCGATGCCGCGCCGATTGCCGAGCTTCGCGCCGGCGAATTGGTCGGCGAGATCGGCTTCTTCGCCAATATCCCGCGCACCGCCAATGTAATTGCGATTCGCGACACCAGCGTTCTGGTGCTGACACGCGCGGCCTATCAGGAACTTGCCGAAGAAGCGCCGGCCATCGTCGAAGCGCTGCTGGCGGTGCTGGCGCTGCGCTTCGCCAGGGAGACGGCGCGGCTCATCCCGGTTCGCGCGTCGCCGAAGGCGCGAACGGTGGCGTTCGTTCAGGGCGGATACGCGCCTGCGCCGGACGCGTTCGATCGCCGGATGCGCGACGGACTGGCCGCGGCCGATGCCGAGATCGTCGATCCCGACCGGCTTGCCGTCATGTTTCCCGGACGGGCTCTGGATGCGCCTGAGGTCACCGACTGGCTCAACAAGATCGAACAGACCGCGCCACTGGTGGCTTATCTCGATGGTGGTGAAGACTCGGCCTGGACGCGCAAGGCGATCCGCCAGGCCGACCTGGTCGTCTTCGTATGCCACGGCAAGGCGCCCGCCGCCGGCGTGCCGACGGATGTCGAAGCCTTCGCCTGCGAAGTACATAGCGAAGCAGCCCGCCGCCTCGTTCGCGTCCACGACCGGCGCAGCGGCGAGGTCAGCGGCACCGCGGCCTGGCTCGCCCGCCTGCCGAGCTTCATGCATCACCACGTCGCGCTCGAGGATCAGGTCGATATCGACAGCCTGGTCCGGTTCCTGTCCGGCCGTGCGGTCGGCTTCGTCGCCGCCGGCGGCGGCAGTTTCGGATCGGCCCATGTCGGCATCTACAAGGCGTTCCGCGAGCGCGGCGTCGTTTTCGACATCTTCGTCGGCACCAGCGTCGGCTCGGCGATGGCGGCCGGTTTCGCCAAGAATCACGAGGCCGAGCATCTGGAACGCGGCACGCACGAGATCTTCGTCAGAAGCCGCAGCTTCCGGCGGCCGACCTGGCCGCGTTATGCCCTGCTGGACCACAAGGCCTTCGATCGCGCGCTCGCCGATCAATACGGCGCCGACTGCCGGATCGAGGATTGCTGGCGGCCATTCGCGGCGGTCGCGACCAATCTTTCCACCCACAATCTCGAACTGATCCGGTCGGGGTTGCTGTGGCAGGCGGTGCGAGCCTCGAGCGCGATCCCCGGGCTGTTGCCGCCGTTCTACACGGCGGAGGGCGCGATGCTGGTCGACGGCTGCCTGATCGACAATGTGCCGCTCGCGCAGATGCATCAATTGAAGAGCGGTCCCAATCTGGTGGTGCATTTCGGCGACCCCGCGGCCGAGATGTTCGACGTCGAATATGCCGCGCTGCCCGGGCGGTTCGAGCTGGTCATGGCGATGCTGACGCCGTTCCGCAAGAAGCTGCTGCCGGCGGCGCCGAGCGCGATCAACGTGCTGTGGCGAAGCCTGGTGGCGCATCAGCGTTACGATATGCTGCCGGCCGCGCCGCTCGATCATGTGATGCGGCCGCCGCTTTCGCCCGAGATCGGCGTGACGGAATTCGAACGCCATACCGAGATTTTCGACGCGGCCTACCACTGGGCCCGGGAAGCCATCGCCGCGCTGGAGGCGGAGGGCGATGCGGCCATCGCCGCCATCCTCGCCACCGCCAGGCCGGCAACCAAACGCTGAAATCCACACAGGTCTTCATCCACCAAGCTCCGGCTGCGTCAGCGCCGATTGCCACGCTCCCGGCCATGTCCTGGTGTAAGACCTGCGCGACCTGGAACCCGGCGACGACGATCCCATGACCTCCTCCAACATCGAACCATTGGCCCGCGAAATGACCGAGCGGATCTGCCGGCGGAGCGCCATGCCGGAGGCCGATATTCCGCGCTGGGTCGATCTGCACTGGCCCTGCGCGGCCGCGATGCTGGAGGCCGGCGTCATGGATGAGACAGGCGAATGGGTCGAGGACAAGGACGTCCGGCTGGGGCTGGAGGCCTATCGCGAGCGGTTGCTGGGACCGAAGTGAGGGAACCGGCGCGGCGTCGGGGCTGCCCCCGCCGAAGCGGTTGATTGCGCCAAATCAATGATCGGCAGCGATCTCCTGACAATCTAATACTAATGCAGTCATCCTTCGAGACGGCCGCTTCGCGGCCTCCTCAGGATGAGGTTTAACTTGTTGATACACAACGACCTCATGCTGAGGAGCGAGCATCGCGAGCGTCTCGAAGCATGGGCAACAAGCGACTCACTGACCATTAATAGTGAGCACTGGTCAGCGTCATGGTCCGTCAGCCGATGAAAGGCCCGAACGGCTTGTATCTGGAATCATTCATCGATCTTGCCGGCGATGCGGTGGTTCTTGCCGCGGGCGGACTTTTGATCGGAATGCTGTTCGGCGCTTTCGCGCTAGCGAGCAAATTCTGTCTGCGATCCGCCGTGATCGAATTCTCACATGGGCTGTTCGGCTCGAAGTTCTCGATCTGGCTATTGACGTTCTCTGCCGCCGTTGCCGGCACCAATGCGTTGATCGCCTTCGGGCTGCTCGATGTTTCCGGCGCCCGCCAGCTCGCCGCGCGAGGCAGCCTCTCCGGCAGCCTGATCGGCGGCGTGCTGTTCGGCGCCGGCATGATCCTGGCGCGCGGTTGCGCGAGCCGCCTGTTGGTTCTGTCGGCGACCGGAAATCTGCGCGCGCTCATTTCCGGGCTGGTCCTCACCATCGTCGGCCAGGCCTCGCTGCGAGGGTTCCTGTCGCCGGTCCGGGAAGCGCTGTCCGAACTATGGACCGTGCAGGGCGGCCCTTCGCGCAGCCTGCTTGCAATCGTCGACGCCGGCGCGGTGTTGGGCCTGCTTCTGGGCATGCTTGGGCTCGGCGGCGCGCTATGGCTGGCGCGGCGCGCCCGGGTCGGCGTTCTTGCCGGCGCCAGCGCCGTGGGCGTCGGCCTCGCCGTTGCGGCGGGTTGGCTTCTGACGTTTCGCGTCTCGCAAACCTCATTCAATCTGGTTCAGGTCAAGAGCATCAGTTTCATCGGGCCATCGGCCGACACGCTGATGGGACTGATCAATTCACCGTCCTTGCAACTGGGGTTCGATGTCGGTCTGGTTCCCGGGGTGTTCGCCGGTTCGCTGTTTGCCGCGTTGCTGGCGGGCGAATGGAAGATGCAGGGATTTCAGGATGGACCGAGCATGAGCCGCTACCTGTTCGGCGCGGCGCTAATGGGCTTCGGCGGCATGCTGGCCGGCGGATGCGCCGTCGGCGCCGGCGTCACCGGCGGGGCGATCTTTGCCCTGACCTCCTGGGTGGCCCTTGCCGCGATGTGGGCCGGCGCATTGCTGACGAATTATCTGGTCGACGAACGATCCGTCCGTTCGACCAACCCCCGCGAGATCGTCAGCGCCTCTTGATGGATTCGAGGCTGATTGACCGGCCTGGGGCCGTCGGGGCGATACCCCGATTGTCCCGCCCGATGCAGCCTGTACACTGCCCCTTGAGGAAATCGCGCAGGCCAAAGCCGCGCATCAAGGAGAGAAGTTCATGCGTCCGCTCGAATTCGGCTGGTACCTTCCCACACATGGCGACACCACGGCCTATGGCGTGCCCGAGGCCCAGGTGCCGGGATCTCCGGACTTGTGCGACCGCGTGGTGCAGGCCGCGGAGAAGGCGGGCTTCGAATATCTGCTGATCCCGGTCGGCTCGGTGTGCTGGGAGGCCTGGATCACCGGCGCGTTCATGGCGGCGCGTTCGTCGAAGATCAAGCCGCTGATCGCGGCCCGGCCCGGCTACATCAATCCGGTGCTGCTGGCCAAGATGATCTCGACCTTCGACCAGATGTCGGGCGGGCGCATCTGCATCAACCTGATTGCGGGCCAGAACGAAAGCGAGGTCGAAGGCGAGGGCGTGCGCTACGCCAAGGAAGAGCGCTACGCGCTGATGGAGGAGGAAGTCTCGATCCTGAAGGCGCTGTGGACCACGCGCGGTCCGGTGCATTTCGAAGGCAAATTCCACACGCTGTCCGGCGCGCATATCCGGCCGCGGCCGCTGCAGCAGCCGTTCCCGAAATTCTATCTCGGCGGCGGCTCGCGGCAGGCGTGGGAAATGTCGGCGAAGCATTCCGACGTGCATTTGTTCTGGGGCGACCTGCCGGACCGGATCGCCGACAACATCGCCGAGATCAGGCACATGGCCCGCGCCCATGGCCGCGACCAGACAATCGGATTCGGCATGCGGCTGCAGGTGATCTGCCGCGAAGATGAAGCCGATGCGTGGGAGGCCGCCGATGTGCTGGTGCGTGACGCGACCGAGCGGCAGAAGCAGGAGATGAAAACGCTCTACAACAAGTCGGAAGCCAACCGGCGCGTGCAGGAACTCGCCCGCGAGCATGGCGACCTCCTGATGCCGCATCTATGGACCGGCATCACCAAGGTGCGGCCCGGCGCCGGCATCGCGGTGGTCGGCAATCCCGCCCAATGCGCCGCGACGCTGCAGCAATTCATCGACGCCGGCTGTCATTCGTTCTGCCTGTCCGGCTATCTGCACGACGAAGAGGCCGAGCGCTTCGGGCGGCTGATCCGCCCGATCCTCGCCGCGAACAACCGCGGCCGGCTTGCGGCATAGGGGAGCCAGGGCTTCAAGGCCAGTCAGGCTGCGAAGGCCTTGCCGGGTTCCCCTTAACAAATGTTGCCGCAGGGCGGACCGCAGGGTTGATCGATGTCAAAGCGGGAACAACAAGGGTTGGGCATTCATATTCCATGCCGTTTTACAGATTCCAGGTCTGCGATCCGATCAACCCCATTGATGGCCATGGCCACGATGGGGCGGTTTTGGCCGACGATATCGATGCCCTGCTGTTTGCCGCCGGCGTCGTTCAAAGGCTGGTCCAGGAGCATCCGGCGGTTCCCAGGACCTGGGCGATCAGGATCACCGAGGACGCGCGCCAGGTGAGCGTTCTCCCGTTCGAGGCTGGCCTGAAGGTTCTGCTGAGGCCGAACTGGGTCCGCGACCAGCCGGCTGAATCGCACGAAGCCTGGCGCTGAGGCGCGCTCCCCGGACCGACGGGCTATGCCGGCACGATCACCTTGCCGATCGGCCACAGCGCGATGCCGGCGAGTTTGACATGCGCCCAGGCGAAGGGGATGCCGATGATGGTTACCGCGAGGATGACCGCGGTGACGATATGTCCGAGCGCCAGCCACCAGCCTGCCAGCAACAGCCAGATCAGGTTGCCGATCACGCCGAGCGGTCCGGTGCCGATGTCGGACTGGCCGGTGACTTCATCGCGACGGACCGCCTTGGAGCCGAACGGCAGCAGGGTATAGACGGCGATATTGAACGCGGCCCTTGCCCAGGGCAGGCCGATGATGGTGATGGCCATGACGACGGCGGCGATCATCCAGCCCGCAGCCATCCATGCGCCGCCGAGCAGAATCCAGAAGATGTTCAGGAGGAGGGAAACGGGCTGCATGCGGATTCCTCGATGTGAGCGCGTCGCGGGGAATGGTACTGCAACCCTATGACGATAGGCCCGACAATCAAGCCGATTTACGGCTAATCCGCGATCTGGACCTCGCCCTCGATTTCCACCGGCATCCCGAACGGCAGTTCGGCCATGCCGACCGCGCTGCGGGCGTGGGCGCCGGCCTCGGGTCCCCAGAGTTCGAGGATGAGATCGGAGAAGCCGTTGATGACGGCGGGTTGCTGGACGAAGCCGGGCGCCGAATTGACCATGCCGAAAATGCGCACCCAATGCGTAACGCGGTCGAGCTCGCCGAGCGCGCGCTTGAGATAGCCCAGCATCGATAATGCCGTGAGCCTTGCGGCGGCATAGCCCTGTTCGATGGTCAGCTCGCGGCCGACCTTGCCGAGCGGCTGCGCCAGCGGTCCCTCGGGGCTCTGCGGCCCGTGCCCGGCAAGGACGGCGCGGTTGCCGATTCTGCGCACATTGACGAAAGGCAGGACAATTCCGGGCGGCGGAGCGAAGGCCGGCGGCAGCACCAGGCCGAGAGCGTTGAGACGGGATTCGATGTTGGCCATGGCGAGAACTCGCTTGCGTGAAATGGATACATCTCAATCATACTGGCCCGAAAAAGCGAACTGTCGTCTTGTCATCGCCGCGAAATATTTCCTTGATAAGGCTTTCACGTAAAGCGGCAGGAGACGTACTTGCGCGATGCTCGAATTCGTTGAAGAGCTTTGGCGGCGAGGCGTTCGCTTCGATGCCGGATCGGGAGAGGGGTCTGCGCAATTTTGGGCTTCTCGCTTGCCTTGGCAGGCAAAGCATCCTGCTGCCGATAGTCAGCCAGAAAGCTCCCATCCCTCGAAACTCTCGGGGACGCCGGGAGATGGCCTTTACAATAACATATGCGCAACGACGTCTGGTCAGGGGTCGTTGGCCGACAGGAAAACGACGCTTGAGGCACTCGTTCGTGGCAACCTGAAAATAGATGGTTTCCCCATCTTTTCGGAAGGCGAAGCGACCGCGTTCGTCGAAAATGTCCGGGGCTGTGGTTCCGATCAGGCCTTGCGTGAATTGGTCGATATCCTCGCAGGCAAATGCGGTTTGCTGGAATCTGCGCTGCTTCAGGGCATGCGAGCGAACGCCAATCTGGTCTGATGCTAGCGAACCGGGCCCCCACGCCTGATCGCGTGGAGGCCCGATCATTCAATCGAAAGCGGGCGTTTCCGGCTCGAGGGCGATCGTCAAGTTCTTGCGATTTGGGATATTTACGCCGCCCCGTTTGGTCCCGCGTTCGATATTGATCCAGCGCTCGGCAATCGCCTCTGGCAGTTCCATTCCGTCGGGCAAAGACAGCCAGATCCGCATCAGATGACGCTTCCTTTCGGGGGAATCCGGCCAGTCCTTGAAACTGGTCCGCGAATGGAACACCACATGGTTGTGGACGAACTGGAAGTCGCCGGGCTCGAAGGGTATGTGCAGCGAGAATTCCGGATCATTGCAGAGATCGAGAAACAGACGAAACGCTTCCCATTGTTCTTCCGTCGTTTTCGGGGCGTCTTCGAATCTGGTCGCGGACTCGACGTAGTTCTTCAGCGGCGCATATCCAACCAACGAATTCTTGTGCCAGCTGAAAACCGGGATACGCATCCAGGGATGTTTCCCCGCTGGAATCTCGCCGCGGCGGTCGACGGTGAGGGGATCATAGAGCGCGTGGCAGAGTTCCGGCCGGCGGCGAAGCATCTCGTCGTGAACGGAGGCGGCGCTGACCAGCGCGCTTTGGCCGCCTTCCATCGCCGTATTGATGCAGACCAGGCCGACCACGTCACACGCGTCGGAGTGAAATTGCAGTTCGGTGGAGGTTTGGGTGAGGCGTTTGTTGACGTCGTCAACCGGGGTGCCGATATCGATCACGTGCCCCAGCAGATGGCCGTTACGATTCTGGGCCACCGGATCGCCCACATGAAGAGACAGCCCCCAGTAGATGCGGGTCAATGTTTCACGGTCGTACTTTCGAACCGGAAGCCCGCGAAGATAGGCAAAGCCGAAATTCGCAAGGATATCCTGGCGCATCAGCTGGATCTTTTCGGTAAGCCCGGAAAGGGGAAAATCATCCTTCGCTATATCGATGATGTCCAACCCGCGTGCGCGCGAAACCGCGACCGCAGCCTCGAGTTCGGCGATGTCTTCATCGCTCAGCCGATGGATCCAGCGCTCGTCCTTCTGCAGGTCGGCTGACTTCCAGGCAAACGGACCGCCCACCGGGCCAGGGGCATATTCCGTCTTTTTCGTTTTTTCCACTACGTCCAACATTGGCTATCCTTCGCTGTTTGAGGTTCTTGTTATTTCGGCAACAGTGCGTTGACTTCGGCTTCCATTCGAACCATCGCGTCCTTCGGGGCGGCCCTCAACGCGACCACGGACTCGAGATTGTCGGTGATGACGTCGATAATCTTCACGCTGTTGTCGCCGGGGAATCCGACCCACGCGGTGGCCCGCGGCAATTGCTGCAGGCTGGTGCGCGCGTTGGGAGCTTTGGCGTAGTAGTCGCCAAGCATCGCCGGCGTATCGATCGCGATCTGGTTGCTGGGGATGTAGCCGGTGAGGCGCGCCATAGTGGTCTGCGCCCGTGCGCCACTCAGGTATTTCATGTATGCCCAGGCGGCCTTCTGCTTGTCCTTGTCCTTGGCAAACAACATCGCGGTTGCACCGCCCGACACGATCTTGGTGTCCAGCCGAGGTGTGGGGAACGGCGCAGTGCGCAGCTCAAATTTCGACCCAATCTGCTTGGTGACCAGGGTCAGCTCGGCAGACGATGAAAACTGCATGCCCAGCATGCCCGCCGTGAAGTCCTGGCGGCCCTGTTCGCGGGTGTAGTTCGGCATCTTCGCGCGCGCGCTGAAATCGTGCAGCGCGGTCAGCGCCCTCATGCCCTCGGGGGAATTGAATGCTGCTTTCTTTTTGTCCTCCGTCAGCAGTTTGCCGCCATTCGTGAAAAGCAGCGCCTGCCACAGATAATTGCCGGTGGTCTGCCAATGGATGAACATGCTCTTGGTGTCGCCACCAAGCTTGTTGATCTTTTCACTGAGGGCCAGGACGTCGTCCCAGGTCTTCGGCAGATTGTCCGGATCCCCGCCGGCGCGTTTGACAATGTCGATGTTGTAATAGGCGATCGGCGTCGACAGGGCGAAGGGCATGCCATACTGCTTGCCATCGACCTGACTGGTCGCAAGCATTCCTGGAATGTAGCCCTGCTTGGCCCAATCCTTTTCATCGCTGATAAACTGATCGAGGGGCTGGGCGAGGGCGCGGTCCACCACAACCCCCATCAGGTTGGTGCCGCAGAAGGCCACGTCCGGAACCGAACCGGCTACCGCACCGCGCAGGACGGCGGTGACGACTTCCTCGTAAGATTTAGCCGGTGCAAGCAGGTTCACCTTGATGCCGGGGTTCTCGGCCATGAACTCCCTGGCGATCGTCTCGTGCGTCTCCTTGAATAGCCAGGGCAGTCCGTAGAGAACATTGATCTCGGTGGCGGCCGACGCGCTGCCACCAATCAGGGTCGCCACAAGGGCACCGAGGAAAAATCTGAACATGAATGTATCCTTTGCTTTGGGGGTTACCGGGCTGCACCCAGCGACACGCCTTGCAGGAAGCGCTTCTGGGCAACGAGAAATGCAATGATCATGGGGAGTGCGATGATGACCGCGCCGGCCATGAGAGCTCCGTAATCGGAACCGGCTTCTTCGCTCTGGAAGAGCATCACGCCATAGGGCGGCGTAGCCATGCTGACCGAGCGCACAACCACGGACGGCCACAGCAGATCGTTCCAGTGACGAACGAACGAGAAGATGCTGAAGGCGCCGATTGCCGGTAGCGCCATCGGCAGCATGATACGGAGAAGGATTTCACCTTCGCCTAGTCCGTCCAGCCGGGCCGCCTCGATGATCTCATCGGGCACTTTCATGAAGACCTGGCGAACCAGAAAGATGCCAAGGACCGAGACTGTCCATGGCAGCACGAGTGCGGTGTAGCTGTCGATCAGCCCGGCGCTGCTGACCATCAGGAAAAGCGGCAATGACAGCACGGTCGACGGAACCATCATCCCGATGATGACCAGTGCGAAAAGCGTCGTGCGGCCCGGAAAGGACAGCTTGGCCAGGGCATAGGAGCATGGGACCAGGATAACCAGCTGACAGAGCAGGATGGCCGTGCAGACGATCAGACCGTTCCACAGGAACAGCATCAGCGGCATCTGGGTCAGCGCCAATCCATAGTTCCGGGCCGCAGCCCATGTCTGGGGCAACAGATGCAGGTCCTTGGTGAATATCTCCTCGGGCGCGCGAACCGATACCGCAATCGCCCATACAAACGGCGCCAGGATCAGAAGCGCGCCGGCGCAGAGCACCAGATGGCGCAGCAGTTCGGTGAAGGCTGCGCGGATCTTCATGTGTAATGCACCCGGCGGCTGACATATCTGAACTGGGTGGCGCTAAAGACCAGCAGTATCAGCAGAAAGGCGACGGTCACCGTTGCCGCATAGCTGGTGCGGAAGAACACGAAGCCTTCCTGGTAGATTGTATAGAGCAGCAGCTGGGTCGACTTCTGGGGGCCGCCCTGAGTCAGGATCGCCACCGTTTCGAAGGCCTGAAACGCGTGGATGCCGGCGGTGATCACGAGAAACAACGTCATCGGACCGAGCTGGGGCCACACGACAAGCCAGAATCGATCCCATGAACCGCCGGCGCCATCGATCTTGGCTGCATCCATCAGGCTCTGAGGCACATCCCGCAGGGCAGCCATATAGAAAATGGTGTTGAAGCCGATGCGCTCCCACACACCGATCATTGCCAGGGTTGGCAGCGCCCAGTTGGAGTCCTTGAGCCAGTTCGGGCCGGAGACATCGATGGCGCGGAGCATCTGGTTGAACAGACCGCTGGTGGGATGCAGCAGCATTTGCCAGGCCACGGCCGCGGCAGCCAGGGTCGCTATGGTCGGCAGAAAGTAGATGGTGCGGTAGAAGTTCTGGCCGATCCGGCTGCCGGCGATCAACAGCGCCACGGCCAGCCCGATCCCGACCGTCAGCGGTGCAACGGTGGCGACATAGATCAGCGTATTGAAGAGCGCGGTCTGGAATTGGCGGTCCGAAAGCAATTCGATGAAATTACTCAGACCGACAAAGGCTATCCGTGAAGATCCCATTTGCCAGTTGGTGAAGGCGATCACCACAACCGCGATCAGCGGCACGATGATCAGGCAGACCAGCAGGATCGACGCCGGCAAAACCATCGACACGGCTGCCCACCGCCGATCGCGCTTTGCACGGCTCACCGCGCGGGTGCGCGTTGGTGGGGCGATCGCGAGGCTATGCATAGGAGGGGACCGGCTGGCGGCCGTGATGCAACGTCAGGCGGTCTCCCGTGTCATCGAAGAGCAATACTTTCTGGGGATCCAATTTGAGGCCCACACTGTCGCCGCGGTAAGGCAGGTGGCTTTGCTCGCCGTTCATCCGGACGATGAGAGGGTGGCCAAGCCCCTTGAGCTGAACGTGTACAAGACTTTCGGGCCCCAGATTCTCGACAGCGACAACCTCGCCGACAGGAACGTTGCCGTGGATGCCGCGTGTCAACACGATGTGTTCCGGGCGAATGGCTGCAGTCACCGGCTGGCCGGCATGGGCAAGAGCGCCATTCAAGGGACAAAGCGGCTGGTTCTTGAACAGGAGCCAGCCATCCGGTCCGATGTGAGTATCGATGCTGTTGATTTTCGGAGTGCCGACGAATTGTGCGACGTCCAGCGACGCCGGATTGTCGTAGAGTTCTCCGGGTGTAGCGACCTGGGCCACCCTGCCGTTGAGGATGACGGCGATCCGGTCGGACATCGTCATGGCCTCCGACTGATCGTGGGTGACGAAGATGAAGGTCGCGCCGGATTGTCTGTGAAGGGCCGTCAGCTCCATCCGCATATGGACGCGAAGCTGCGCATCGAGATTGGAAAGAGGTTCGTCCAGCAGCAGGATCCGGGGGTTTCTCACCATCGCGCGGCCGAGCGCGACCCGCTGGCGCTGACCGCCCGACAACTGCGAAGGAAGGCGGTTCAGCAAGCTGCCGATCTGGAGGCTGTCGGCCACCCGCCCGACGTCGGCGCCGATCTGCCTTCGCACCTCTCTCGCAGTTCGACTGATGCCGAAGCGTCCGGCCATCCGCTGCAACCGCGTGAGCCGCCGCATCGTTAGCGGCAGGCCAATATTCTGAGCGACGGTCAAATGCGGATAGAGCGCGTAGTTCTGGAAAACCATGGCAAGATTTCGGTCCTTGGCGTCCGTACCAAGGATCGAAATGTCATCCGCCAGCACATCGCCCTGATCGGGCGATTCCAGTCCGGCGATAATGCGTAACAGCGTTGTCTTGCCACAGCCGGAGGGGCCGAGCAGGGTGATAAATTCCCCGCGCTCCACTCTCAAGTCGACCGCACGCAGAACCTGCGTCGGGCCGAACGATTTCGTGAGTTGAACGATGTTGAGTTGCGACACGCCGTCACCTGATTGAGGTTTTGGCGGTGTTAGTCCGACGCGGTGACAGGCATGTGTATTGTTTGTTGCAAGTATAAGACAATCACTTTCGTGCCGAAAAATTCGATGCAAGTGGATCCGTCGCGGCGCGATTGGCTTAGACCAGTTGCAATTTCGAGCTGATGTCGCTAGTTGCAAAAAGGCCCAGCTGGCGTGACAAATACCGGGCCCAAAATACCAGGGTTACGGGAGGCAAGCAGTACCGCGTCGTCCCGGGAATTTCGATCGTTACCAACGCGACAGGGTCAGGCTCCCAGCGTTGTCAGCCGGCACTTGGCATCATCATGAGCGAACAGCAAGAGATCCAACGACGGTCAGATCATGAAGACCGCAGTATCTATCTTCACATCGTGCGGCAGCTCCAGCAGCAAATCCGCACCTCCTACAATGCGGGCGACCGATTGCCGTCGGAGCGCGCCCTGGCACTTGAGTTCAAGGTGCACCGGAACACAATCCGGCGGGCGATCGAAGCGCTGAACAGGGCGGGCACGATTTCGACGGCCTGGGGCGCCCGAAGTGTCGTGACGAAGAAGCGGCTCAATCATCGTATCACCTTCAATACGAGCTTCACCGCGTCCGCACTGGCAGCGGGCGTTATTCCAAGAACTGAATTGATTTCGGCCACGGAACTCCCCTCCCGCGCCTCGCTCCAGATTTGCCGTCGCGTTCTGCAAAGGGACGCAACCGGTGAGATCACCACCGTTCGGTTTGTGAATGATGAGCCGGTCTGCTGGATCCGTCATCTGCTGTTCGGGCTTGATGCACAGCGGCTCATGGAGGGCTTCAGTGGAGCGTCCGTCCACGAATGGATGCGCGAGAAAGTCGGCGCTAGCCCCCAGCGGATTGAGACCACTGTCGGGGCTGATCGTGCAACGAGCATCGATTGCAAGATGCTGCGGGTTTCCCGCGGGGCCTCGATCCTTTACTCGCACAGCGTCAATAATGATCCGCGAACGCAGGAATTGATGGAATTGTCGATCACTCGCTTCAGGAGTGAGTCCGCTGAATTGAGACTGACGCTGTAGAGAGAGGCGCCCCGAAACGGGAGGAATCCGTGACTTCGTGGTGAGGCAAGCGCCGCCCCGCCGGGCCGGCAATTGCGATGCAGGCTCATCTCGTCCGTGATAAAATATATCGCATGTTCCCCTTTGCGATGGAGGCGCCGATGTCCATGCGTATGCTGATCGTGCTGGCCGCGATGGGCGTGCTGCTGCAAACCGGCGTCGGCCGCGCCGACGCCATCGACGGCGACTGGTGCAGCACCGACGGATTGCGGATGTCGATCCGCGCCGAGAAGATCATCACGCCGGGCGGCAAGCAAATCGACGGCAATTACAGCCGCCATGCTTTCGACTATGTCGTTCCGGCGGGCGAAAATGGTTCGGGCGAAGTCGTGAGCATCATCCTGCGCAGCGAATATCTCGCGCTGTCGCGCCAGGGGGCCGCCGATGCGCCGATGCGGGAATGGCATCGCTGCAAGGAGACCATCAGCCGGGCGCCTTCCGGAAACGTTCTGGGTGCGCCGGCTTGAGTCGCTGGCGTCCGTGAATGCCGTCCAATGAATGCGGGCTAGCCGGCAACGCCGGTCGAGGCATTCGGCTCGATCGTGGCGCGCAGTCCGCCGAGTTCCGACGTATCCAGCCGCAACGTCCAATCATAGGCTTCGACGACGTCCTGGACGATGGCAAGGCCGAGCCCGGCGCCGCCGCGCTCGTCGAGCCGTCCGCCGCGGGCGAGGACGGTTGGCCGGACCGCTTCGGGAATGCCGGCGCCGTCGTCCTCAACGGTGATGCCGCGGCCGTCAGCGGTGGCTGCGATCCGGACCCGGTTGCGGGCATGGCGCGTTGCGTTCTCGAGCAGATTGCCCAGCACCTCGGCGAGATCGGCGCGCTCGAACGGCACCGTCACCTCATCCGTCATCGCGATCTCGCAGGCGATCCGGGCGCCGTCCGGCGTCCGCGCCAGCGTCGCGACCAGTGAGCGAACCAGCGGCGCCAGCCTTGTCGATGCATCCGGCCGCGAACGTCCGGCACCGTGCAGCCGGGCCCGTGCTAGTTCGCGGTCGACATGACGGCGCATGGTCCCGATCACCTCATCGATGCCGTCGGCGACGGCCGACTGTCCCGTTTCGCGCAGGCGGCCGGCATCGGCGGCGAGAGCGGCAAGCGGCGTCTTCAGGCCATGGGCAAGATCGGCGGCGCGGTGGCGGGAACGCTCGACTTCCTCGGCGCGCGCAGCCAGCAGTGCGTTGACCTCGTCGACCAGCGGCCGGACTTCGTCGGGCACGGCGGCTGCGAGCCGCCGGTCACGGCCGGCGCGGATATTCGCCACGCCGCGCCTGAGGATGTCGAGCGGCCGCAGCCCAAGCCCGACCTGTATAGCGGTCGCCGCCGCCAGCACGACCCCGAGCAGGCCGAGCGCCGTCGCAAGGTCGGCGGCGAAAGCGCTCGTCGCCGCCGCGACATGCGCGGCGTCGATCGCGACCGCGACCGTGACCGGCGCATCGCGCCCGTTGATGTTGAGCCGGACCCGGCGTTCGGCAAGCAGAACCCGGCCGTTGCCGGGGCCGGTCGCTTCGTGGCGATGCACTTCGCCGGCGGCGGGCTCGTCCTTCGGCAGCAGCAATGATGAATCCCACAGCGAGCGCGAGCGCAGAGTCTGGCCGCGGTCGTCGGCGATTTGCCAATACAATCCCGACAGCGGTTCGGAAAACCGCGGATCGACGGGGCCATTGGTGACAACCATGCGCCCGTCGGCGTCGACGTCGAGGCCGGCCAGCAGCTTCTTGAGATGGACATCGAGATCCTGGGAGACGGTGCGGCCGACATGGCGCTCGAACAACAGCGTCAGGCCGAGGCCGGCCAGCGCCAGTGCAAGCACGATCGCGGCGATGCCGCCGGCGACGAGGCGCAGCCGCAGCGAATTCCAGCTCATCCGGCCGGCTCCGGAATCAGGTAGCCGAAGCCGCGCCGGGTCTCGATGAGATCGATGCCAAGCTTGCGGCGCAGGCGGCCGACCAGAACCTCGATGGCGTTGGAATCGTGGGCGTCGTCGGTGCCATGGATGTTTTCGCTGAGTTCGAGCTGCGACACGACGCGGCCGCGCTGGTGGACCAGATAGGCCATCACGCGATATTCCAGCGCCGACAGGTTGATCGGTACGCCGCGCACGCTGACCTTCATCTGGCGCTCGTCGAGGGTGAGATCGCCGATCGTCACCACGGAGGAGGCCCGGCCGGCCGAGCGGCGCAGGACGGAGCGCAGCCGCGCCAGCAGTTCCTCCATCTGAAACGGCTTTGGCAGATAGTCGTCGGCGCCGGCATCGATGCCATCGACGCGCTCGCTCCAGCTGCCGCGCGCCGTGAGAATCAGAACAGGCGTGGTGCGGCCGCTTGCGCGCCAGCGCTTGAGTACGGCCAGTCCGTCCATGCCGGGCAATCCCAGGTCCAGAATGATCGCGGCATAGTCCTCGGTATCGCCGCGGAACCAGGCGTCCTCGCCCTTGCTTTCGCGATCGACCACATAGCCAGCCGCCACCAGCGCGCGCTCGACCTCGGCGGCGATCCTGCGGTCATCCTCGACGAGCAGCACGCGCATCATTTCTCCCGGGTGCGGCCGATCTCGCCGGTGGCCGCATCGACGTAGACCTCGAGAAGGTGTCCTTGCGCGCCGACGATCCGCAATTCGTACATCAGCCGCCCGCCCTTGCGCTCGATCTTCACGCTTGCGACCTCGCCGGGAAGCTTGTCACGCACCATCTGCAGGATTTCGGCAAGCGGCTTGATTTCGCCGCGCTCGACGGCTCGCCGCGCCACGTCATGGTCGTGGCCGTCGTCTGCCCGCGCGCCGGCCGCGAACGCCGCAACTGCCGACAGCAGGCAAATAGCCAATCCCTTCGAACGCAAGCCCATGGCTGCACTCAATTCCTTTCGACAGCATCCTTGCATGGGCCGGCTGACAATTCGCTGACATCGGCCAACAGGTCGTTGTCAGCGGTGCCGGCCGATAGTGCCCCCGTCGCTGGCCGGATAGGCGGCCGGGACACAAGCCCAGGAGATACCCCATGCGCAAAACCATCCTACTTGGCGCCCTCATTACCCTGTTCGGCGCCGGAGCGCTGGCGCAGGCCAAGGACATCACGGAGATCGGAAGCACCAGCGAGGCTACCCGGTCTGCCGGAGAACACGCACATGAGCGCCACCATGAATCCCGCAGGGACCACCACGGCGCCCGTCGCGGCCATCACGACGAAGCCCGCGAACGCCACGATGAGCGGCGGGACCACGATCGGCGCCACTGACCATCATCGAAAATACCAATACCGATGGGACGCTGACCGGTCGATGACATGGATCAAAAGCACCTATCGGATCGATCCCCCTTTTCAGCGCTGCCAGCAGGCAGGCGCCCACCACGGAGACTTTCCATGACCAAGATCGCAATGCTCGCTGCCGCTGCCCTGCTTGCCACGGCAACGTTCGCCAACGCCGGCAGCCTCGGGCGGCCCTGCACGTCGGCGCCGCAGAGCCAGTGGCTCTCCCTCGACGCGCTCCAGGCCAAGATCGAGGCGCAGGGCTATAAGGTTCAGAAGGCAAAGCTGAAGGCCGCCTGCGGCGAGCTCTATACCATCGACAAGAACGGCAACCGCGTCGAGCTGTTTGTCGATCCGACTTCCGCCGCCATCGTCGGCCAGTTGTAACGGCCCGCGCCATGGCATTCACACATGACGCGATCGAAGCCGGCGGCGCAGTGCCGCCGGCAACGGTCAAGGTGTGGGACCCGTTCGTGCGGATGTTCCACTGGACGCTGTTGACGCTGTTCGTCATCGCCTTCGTCACCGGCGATGAGATCGAGGGCGTGCACATCGCCGCCGGCTACGGCATCGCCACTCTGCTGGCGCTTCGCCTGGCCTGGGGCGTCATCGGTCCACGCCACGCGCGGTTTTCCAGTTTCGTGCGGTCGCCGCGCGATGTGCTGGCCTACCTGCGGGATGTCGCGCGCCTCAAGGCGCCGCGCTATCTCGGCCACAATCCCGCCGGCGGCGCGATGATCGTAGCGCTGCTGGCGGCGCTGATCGGCACCGCTGTCACCGGTTACATGATGACGACGGACGCCTATTGGGGAGCCAAATGGGTCGAGAAGCTCCACGAGGCGCTCGCCCACGGCACGCTGGTGCTGGCCGGCCTGCATGTCCTGGGTGTCGCGGCTTCGAGCCTGTTGCACCGCGAGAATCTCGTGAAGGCGATGGTGACCGGCCGCAAACGGTCGTCGTGAGAGAGAGAGAGAGAGAGAGAGAGAAGAATTCCGGCGGCGCGGCAACCGCGCCGCCCGGACCCAATTGTTCATCACGAACCGCGGAATCTTCGTCGCTAGGCCACGGCCGCCGTCATCGGCGGCTGCGTACCGAACAGTTGCCGCACTTGCGGGGCGGGTTTGGCGGCGCTGAACAGGTAGCCCTGCATCTCGGTACAGCCCAGCGCGGAAAGCAGTTCCTTCTGCTCTGATGTTTCGACGCCTTCCGCCGTCGTCGTCATGTCGCGGGAGGCTGCGATGTTCACCACCGCCTGCACGATCGCCGATGAGCCGCCGATCTCCGTGATGTCGCTGACGAAGCAGCGGTCGATCTTGATCTTGTCGAACGGGAAGCGCTTCAGATAGCTCAGCGAGGAATAGCCGGTGCCGAAATCGTCCAGCGCGATGCGGACGCCGATGGCGCGGAGCTGATGCAGGATGGCGAGCGCGGTCTCGTCGTCGCGGATCAACACTGCCTCGGTGATCTCGAGCTCCAGCCGGCTCGCCTTCAGGCCGGAGGCCGCCAATGCGCTGGTGATCTTCAGCGCCAGCGTCGGGCACTTCAGTTGAACCGGCGAGACGTTGATGGCAACGCGGACGTGATCCGGCCAGATCGCCGCTTCGGCGCAGGCGGTGCGCAGCACCCATTCGCCGAGTTCGACGATCAGGCCGGTGTCTTCCGCGACCGGTACGAACTCGGCGGGAGAAATCATGCCGCGTTCCGGATGGCGCCAGCGCAGCAAGGCCTCGCAGCCGGTTACCTCGTTGCGGCGAAGATCGACAACGGGCTGATAGTGGATTTCGAAGCCGCCATCCGCGAGCGCCTGACGCAGGTCCTGCTCCATGGCAAGCCGCGCCTTGGCGCTGGCATCCATGGCCGGCTCGAAGAAGCGATAGGTCCGGCGTCCCCCGGCCTTGGCGCCATACATCGCCAGGTCGGCATTCTTGATGAGCTGATCCAGATCGGTGCCGTCCTGCGGCGCCATTGCAATGCCGATGCTGGCGTCGGTCGAAAGTTGGTGGCCGAGGCATTGATAGGGCTGCCGGATGGTCTCGTGAATGCGCGTCACGAACTCCACGACCTCGCGGGTGTTCCGGACGCCAGTCTGGATCACCGCGAATTCGTCGCCGCCGAGCCGCGCGATGAGATCGGTTTCCCTGATGCAGCTCCGGAGGCGGTTAGCCACGGCCTTCAGCAGCTCATCGCCGACATGATGTCCGAGCGAATCGTTGATGCCCTTGAATTCGTCGACGTCGATGTAGAGCAGTGCGAATTGCTCGCCGAGGCCGGTTCGCTGCAGTTCGCGTTCGATCTGTTCGCGAAACAGCACCCGGTTCGGCAGATCGGTCAGCGCGTCGTAATGCGCGAGGTGCGCG
The DNA here is from genome assembly GCF_018736105.1 of Bradyrhizobium sediminis. Lineage (NCBI taxonomy): Bacteria > Pseudomonadati > Pseudomonadota > Alphaproteobacteria > Hyphomicrobiales > Nitrobacteraceae > Bradyrhizobium > Bradyrhizobium sediminis. The sequence goes on along the minus strand of NZ_CP076135.1, from coordinate 5,404,005 downwards.
ATCCTTTCGTCGGCGCGCCGCCGGTCGGTCACGTCGTCGACGACATTGACAAGGTATCGGGTCTCGCCGGCCTGATCGCGGATTCCAATGCGCGTTGAAGTCATGAAGCGGGGGCCCAGCGTCGAGCTCTGCCACGGGGTCGCGTCGAGGAACCAGCCGCCAGCTGACCGCAGGGCCTCCTCGTCGCGTGCCGTGACCGCATCGGCGACTGCCTTTGCAAATATGTCCGGCGCCGTTTTGCCGAGGATGGCGTCGCTCGAGAGGCCGAAATGAGTCTCGGCCACCCGGTTGACCAGAAGATAACGGCGATCGCGCACGTCCTTGACGGTGATCTGCGACGGTATGTTGTCGATGATCTGACGCAGGAACGCATGATTGCGGTCGCGCTCCTGTTCGAGGTTCCGGCGCTCCGTTATGTCTTCTATGGTCGCGACCCAGCCACCCTGCGTCAGCGGCTTGTTGACGATCAGATACGAACGGCCGGAGGTCTCCATGGTCATGTGCGTGATTTTGCCCTGCGCAACGTTGCGCATGATGTTCGTGCAAAATTCGTCGACGTCGCCGTCGAACGATCCCGTCGCCTGGCGGTGCCGGATCAGGTCGCGGAAGTGGCAGCCTGGCTTCACGACGTCGGTCGACAGTTCGTACATGTCGATGTAGCGCCGGTTGCAGAGGATGATGCGCGCCGATGCGTCATACAGCACGAGGCCCTGCGTCATGTTGTTCAGGGCGGTGTCGAGTTGCTGCTTCTGCAATTCCAGCCGCTGCTGCGAATCCCGGCCCTGCCGGGCCATCTGCCTGACGATCAGGAATAGAATGAGCGCGATCACCAGCGCCGACAGCACGGCGGCGGCGACGATCAGCCTGGTCTGCTCGCGCCAGTCGGCCAGCGCGGCGGCGACGGTCGTGGTCGCGACGACCACGATCGGCAAATGGTTCAAGGCGGCCGCCGAACCGAGCCGCGGCAGCCCGTCGACGGGGCTCTGCATCCGGTGGGTCTGGCGCCCGCCCTCGGTCAGAACCTTGTTGAGCAGCGGCGCCCCCTTGAATTTTTGCCCGATCATGTCGGCGATATGAGGATAGCGCGCCAGCATCGTCCCGTCGCGATGGAACATGGAGATGGCGGCGCCCTTGCCAAGCGCGACGGATGCGAAGAATTTCTCGAAATTGTCGGGGTCTATCCGTCTCGCCATCACGCCGAGAAAAACCCCGTTCGGCCCGGTGAGTCTGTGGGCGACGACAGTGGTCCAACTGCCGGTGAAAATGCGAACCGGCTCGGCCAGGGCAATTTTTGAGCCCGGATCCGATTTGAGGGTCTTGAAATAGGCCCGCTCGGCAATGCTGATGGCCGGCAGCGGCCAGACTCCCGATGAGTTGATCAGTGTCCCCCTGGCATCGAAGAGTTTGATTTCGCCGATAGGGGACAGCGTTCCGACTTTGGATCGCAACATCAGGTGCGCTTCGGGCGTCGACATTTGCCTCTCGAAAATTTCGGGCGAAGCGATCTCGGAAAATTGCAGTTGGGCGATCAGGTTGTTCGCGATGACATCGGCGTCTTCGAATTGCTGCTCGAAGTGCTGGGACAGCAGCAGCACGGTATTTTCGAGTTCGCGCTCGGTGTTGCCGAGGGCGCGCTCGCGGAATTCGCCGACCATCATCACCGTGCCGACGATGATTGCCGCGACCAGCAGGCCGCCGCACAGGATCAGCGAAAGGATCGGCCCACGTCGTATCGACGCGGCAAGAGCCGGCGACCCGATCGCCGCGGTGAACCCGTTCCACACGTTGGAAGCCAATTTGCGCATTCGCCAACCCCGGGGGGTATGGATACAATGCACAAATGGCATACTGGTTAGGAAAACCGGTTACTCAGGTCTTAATGACGCGTCCGGGCCGTAGAAATACGGGCTGTGCCAGCGCTCAAGACGGTTTGCGCGAAGGGTTTCGTAACCGTCCCACCACGCCAGTGGGGAAGAAATAGACGCTGGCGATAAACAACAGGCCGAGCCACAGCAGCCAGCGATCCGGATGCAGCAATCCCGGCAACAATGGCAGTCCGGCGTCGGCCGCGGCGTTGGAGGCCGCGCCCATCAGCGCCTGCAGATAGTTCTGGGCCAGAATGAAGATCGTAGCGCCGATGATGGCGCCGTACATGGTTCCCATGCCGCCGATCACCACCATCAGTAGAATGTCCAGCATGATGGAAAAGCTGAGCGAGGTGTCCGGCCCGGCGTAACGCAGCCACAGCGCGTTCAGCATGCCGGCGCTGGCGGCGACGAGGGCGGCAAGGCAATTGGCATAGGTTAGATGAAACACCGTGCGGAAGCCGAGGGCTTCGGCGCGGAAGCGGTTTTCGCGGATCGCCTGCAGCACCCGGCCGAACGGCGAATTCACCACCCGCAGCAGCGCCAGGATCATCGCGGCGCACGCTACGAAGATGAGATAATAGGTTAGCACGCGGCCGTTGACGGCGAAGCCGAACCAGTCCTTCGGAATGATGACCGTGCCCGGCCGCAACAATTCCGGCAGCTGAAAACTGCGGCCGTCCTCGCCGCCGGTGAGCCACGACAGTTGCGAGGCCAGCACCAGGAACGCGGAGGCCACCGCCAGCGTGATCATGGCAAAGAAGATCGCCTCGACCCGCAACGAAAACAGCCCGATCGCGAGCGCCAGCAGCATCGCCAGCGGCAGCCCGGTCACGATTCCGGCAGCCACCGCCGTCCAGGTCGGACCCATCGAATAGAGCGCAATCGCGATCGAATAGCTGCCGATGCCGTAGAACATGGTGTGGGCGAACGAAACCGAGCCGGTGTAGCCGAGCAGGAGGTCGTAGGACGCCACCAATGCTGCGAAGATGCAGATCTTGGTGGCGACGTTCATCGCCTTGGCGCCGGGAAAGAGCAAGGGCGCCACCGCCAGCGCCGCGATGATGGCGACGAGCAGGATGCCGAGAAGCCGGCTGCGCGGCGGATCGCCTGAAAGAATCATCATCTGGAGGTCACCGCATATAGCCCGCGCGGGCGCCACATCAGGATCGCGACCATCAGCAGGATGTTGGAGACCAGCGCCAGTTTCGGCAGCAGAAAGCCGCCGTAGTTCGCGACCATCGCCACCAGCAGCGCGCCGATGAAGCAGCCGCCGATCGAGCCGAGGCCGCCGATGATCACCACGATGAACACCAGCACCGTGAGATCGTCGCCCATCGAGGCGTGCACCTGCTCGCGATACAGCGCCCACATCACGCCGCCGAGGCCGGCGAGGCCGGAGCCGACCATGAACACGCCGAGGAACAGCCGCCTGATGCGATAGCCGAGCGCTTCCACCATCTCGCGGTTCTCGACGCCGGCGCGGATCAACAGGCCGATCTTGGTGCGGTTCAGCACCAGCTGGATCGCGGCGAATACGGCCAGCCCGAGCAGCATCGCCAGCAGGCGGTACTTCGCGATCGCGACGTCGCCGATGATGAAGGAGCCGCGCAACGAGGCCGGCAGCGGCAGCGGAATGATCTGCGGCCCCCACAGCGCATACAGCGCCTGCTCGGCGACGATCAGTCCGCCGGTCGTCATCAGGATCTGCTTGAGGTGCTGGCCGTAGACCGGCAGGATCAGCACGCGCTCGACCACGAGCCCGAGAGCGCCGGAGACCGCCATCGACAGTGCGGCGGCCGGCGCCAGCACCGCCAGGTTGATCCACAGCGAGTCGGCCTGCACATAGGGCGCCAGCGGCAGCAGCACCAGGGTCGCGACATAGGCGCCGACCGCGATGAAGGCGCCGTGACCGAAATTGAGCACGTCCATCAGGCCGAACACCAGCGTCAGCCCGGACGCCATGATGAAGATCATCATGCCCATGGCGAGGCTGGCCACCGTCAGCGTCACCCACGAACTGCCAGAGCCGATAAACGGCAGCATGGCGAGGGCGAGAATCGCCGGCAACAGCGCCGGCAGGATATCCCGCTTCGGCTTGGGCAATGCTTCCGGTGCGGCGAGGTCGGTCACTGATGCGCCTCCAGGCTTAGTCCGAGCAGCCGTTCCTGCAGCGCCACGTCGCTGGCCAGCGCTGACATTTCACCGCGATGAACGATCTGGCCGTTGTCCATCACCAGGACGGAATCGCCGATCTCGCGCGCGGCATGGAAATTCTGCTCGACCATGAGGATGGTGGCGCCGCGGCGCTTGATTTCGGCAAAGCATTCGATCAACGCCACCACGATAGCCGGCGCCAGACCCTTGGTCGGCTCGTCGATCAGCAGCAGCTTGCGCGGCTCGACGATGGCGCGCGCGATCGAAAGCATCTGCTTCTGTCCGCCGGACAGCGCCCCGGCGCGCGACAGCCAGAAGCGGCGCAGCGCGGGGAAGAATCCGAAAATCCACTCCAGCCTGGCATCGTCGAGCGGCCCGTCGCGCGCCGCCAGGATCAGGTTTTCCTTCACCGTCAGGTCCGAGAACACTGCCATGCTTTCCGGGACGTAACCGACGCCGAGCTGCGCGATATCGGGCGTCGCGCTCGCCTCGATGCGCTGCCCGTCGAGCGTGATCTGGCCGGCGGAAGCCTGCCACAGCCCCATGATGGTTCGCAGCGTCGAGGTCTTGCCGGCGCCGTTGCGGCCGAGCAGCATCGTGGTCTTGCCCTCGGCCACGCCGAAGTCGACACCGTGCAGGATGTGATAACGCCCGACATGGGTATGCACGCCGGCGAGGGTGAGAAGGTCGGTCATGCCGCGCTCTTTCCGGGCGCGATGCCGAGATAGGCCTCCTGCACGATCGGCGAGGCGATCACCTCGGCCGGCTTGCCATCGGCGACCAGCTGGCCGTTGTGCAGCACGATGATGCGGTCGGCCAGCGAGCGCACCACGTCCATCTTGTGCTCGACCAGCAGGATGATCTTGCTCGAATCCTGCTTCAGCTTCGCAATCAGGTTGAGCACGACCGGCACCTCGTCGATGCTCATGCCGGCGGTGGGTTCGTCGAACATGAAGACCTTCGGCTCGAGCGCCATCATCAGCGCGACTTCGAGCTTGCGCTGATCGCCGTGGGACAGCGCGGTCGCCGCCACATTGCGCCGGCCGCCGAGCGCGACCTCGTCGAGAATGGCGTCGGCGCGGGCGATCAGGTCGCGGCGCGTCATCCACGGCCGCAGCATGTCGTAATGCACGCCGTGCGCGGATTGCACCGCGAGGCGGACATTTTCCTCCACGCTCAGATTGGGGAACAGATTGGTGAGCTGGAACGCGCGGCCGAGGCCGGCGCGGGTGCGCAAGGGTGCGGAAAGCTGCGTGATGTCGTCGCCGTCGAACAGGATGCTGCCGCCGGTGGGGCGCAATTGTCCGGAGATCAAATTGAAATAGGTGGTCTTGCCGGCCCCGTTGGGGCCGACAATGGCGGTCAGCTCACCCGGCCGAAACGTGCAACTGATGCGGTTGACCGCGACGTGGCCGCCGAAGCGAATGGTCAGGTCGCGGGTTTCGAGGATGGTCATCGAAAGCTCGTGGGTAGAAACGTGACGCAGAGGTCTTGATGCAGTGGACTTGGCCTCTCCCCCGTGTGCGGGGAGAGGCCAATCGCGGAACGAAAAGTTACCGCTTGTTGCGGATCGGAACGTTCATGTCCCCGATCTTGAGCTCGCGCACCGGCTCCAGCACGGCCCAGGCGACGTTCGGATCGACCTTGACCCTGAAGTGATACATGCTCTGCAGCGCCTGATGATCCTCCTTGCGGAACATCATCTTGCCCTTGGGCGTGTCGAACTCCATGCCCTCCATCGCCGCGATCAGCTTCTCGGTGTCGGTGGATTTCGCCTTGGTCACGGCGGTGACCGCGGCCATCGCCGCGGCAAAGCCGCCTGCGGTGAAGAAGTCCGGCGGTGCGTTGAAGCGCTTCTGGTGCTCGGCAACCAGCCAGTCGTTCACCGGATTCTTCGGGATGTCATAGTAGTAGTAGGTCGCGCCTTCCATGCCGGGCATGATTTTATAGCCTGCGAGCGCCGGCAGGATGTTGCCGCCGGTCGAGAGCTCGATGCCGTAGCGCTTCGGATCCATGTCCTGGAGCTTCGCCGGCGGATTGCCGGCGCCGGCCCAGATTATCCATATGATCTTGCGGCCCGGCTTGTCCTTCAGCGCGTCGAACAGGCGCTGGCCCACCGCGGTGAAATCGGTCGTGTTGGTCGGCGCGTATTCTTCGGCCGCCAGCGTCGCGCCGGTCTTGGCCAGCGCTTCCTTGAAGGCGGCGACGCCGTCACGGCCGAAGGCATAGTCCTGAGCCAGCGTCGCAACGGTGACGCCGGGCTTGCCGATCGCCACCGCGTTGGAGATCGCGTCCTGCGAGGAATTGCGTCCGGTGCGGAAGATATAGCGATTCCACTTCTCGCCGGTAATTTGATCCGCGACCGCGGGCTCGACGATCAGGATCTTCTTGTTTTCCTCCGCCACCGGCAGGTCGGCCAGCGCCGCCGCCGACGATGTCGTGCCGATCGCGATATCGACCTTGTCGTCCTGATAGGCTTCCGCGAGCGCCGCCTTGGAGAGATCCGGCTTGCTCTGGTCATCCTTGGTGATGATGACGATCTTGCGTCCGTCGACCGTCATGGTGCCCTTGGTGGCATACTCCAGTCCCATGCGCAGGCCGGTCTCGGTCTGCTTGGCGTAGGCTTCCAGCGGCCCGGTTTTTCCGTAGATCAGGCCGATCTTCAGATCGTCCGCCTGGGCGGCGGCGCTTCCGATCAGGCCGAGTGTGGCGGTTGCGAGAATGAGTGGTAAGCGCACGGCAGTTCCTCCTGTTGCAGAATTGACGTTATCACAGCGATTCGCACAGCGGGAGGAACATTGCAATTCGATGTTCCGGCTGCGGGCGGTGTCGGCGAAAATACCATCGGGCGTTCATGCGATTCATCCAAGCGTCACACGGCGGTCGGGATCGGGGCGCGAGCCGGCGATGCCGGCGACGTGCCGCCAATCCGACTGCGCTTCCTCCGCGCTCTCGAAAATATGCGCGGCGACGCCGCGCTTTTCCAGCGCCTCGCCGAGTTTGATACGCAGGAAGCCCGAGGTGGTGTAGCGGGAGACGCCCGAATAGAAGCGGTCGGCGAGGCTGCGCACCATGGCCGAATATTCGTCGAGCAGTTCGGGCACGATCGAGAAGTTGTCGTAATTGACGATCGCGTAGACCCGTCGGCCGAGGCCGCCGAGCTTCGCTTCCACGGCTCCGGCGATCGCATCGATATCGGCGCGGTTGCGCAGCGCGAACCGCTCCAGATTGACGAAGAACAAGTTCTGCTGCTCGTCCAGCGTGAAGCGCTGATCGAGCGGAATCGCAAGCATGTCCTTGCGCAGATCCATCGGCCCCTCGCGGAAGATTCGCGGGTCCATGGCAACGGGATCGCGGGGTATCGCCGGCTTGAAATCCATCAGCGCCAGGATATCGCGTTCGATATCGATGCCGGGCGCGACTTCGACGAGCTCGAGCCCGTCGGGCGTCAGCGTGAAGACGCAGCGTTCAGTGACGTAGAGCACGCTCTGCCCGCGCTTGGTCGCATAGGCCCCGCTGAACGTCACGTGCTCGACGGCTTCGACGAACTTGCGCGCCTTCGCCTCCTCCAGGATGGCGAGCTTGCCGTCGGACAGCGCAATGCGCAGGCGGCCGGCGCCGAAGGTGCCGACGAATATCACCTTCTTGGCGTTCTGGCTGATATTGATGAAGCCGCCGGCGCCGGCAAGCTTGGGGCCGAATTTGCTGACGTTGAGGTTGCCGGCGCGATCGACCTGGGCGAGGCCGAGAAACGCCGCGTCGAGGCCGCCGCCGTCGTAAAAGTCGAACTGATAGGGCTGGTCGATCACCGCCTGGGTGTTGATCGCCGCGCCGAAATCGATCCCGCTCGCGGGGATGCCGCCGATCACCCCGGGTTCTGCGGTCATGGTGATGAGGTCGATGATCCCCTCTTCGTTGGCGACTGCCGCTATGCCGTCGGGCATGCCGATGCCGAGATTGACGACGCTGTTGGGCTTCAGTTCGAAGGCGGCGCGGCGCGCGATGATCTTGCGCTCGCTCATCGGCATCGGCGGCAGCGAGCCGGCGCGCACCCGGATCTCGCTGCTGAACGCGGGATTGTACTGCGTGCCGAAGGTCTGCCAGTGATTTTCCGGCTTCGCCACCACGACGCAGTCGACCAGGATGCCGGGGATCTTGACCTGGCGCGGATTGAGGCTGCCGCTTTCGGCCACCCGTTCGACCTGCGCGATCACGATGCCGCCGGAATTATGCGCCGCCATGGCGATCGCCAGCGCTTCCAGGGTCAGCGCTTCCTTCTCCATGGTGAGATTGCCGTCGGGATCGCCGGTGGTGGCGCGGATGATGCCGACGTCAACCGGAAAGATCTTGTAGAACAGGCATTCCTGGCCGCCCAAGGTGACCAGCTCGACCATGTCCTCGGTGGTGCGGGCGTTGAGCTTGCCGCCACCGTTGCGCGGGTCGACGAAAGTGCCGATGCCGACGTGCGAGATGTGGCCGGGGCGGCGTGCCGCGATGTCGCGGAACATGTGGGTGATGACGCCCTGCGGCAGATTGTAGGCCTCGATCTGATTGGATATCGCGAGCGCCTGCAATTTCGGCGCAAGGCCCCAGTGGCCGCCGATCACCCGCTTGACCAGCCCCTCATGCGCGAAATGATTGAGGCCGCGATCCTTGCCGTCGCCCTGTCCCGCGGCATAGATCAGCGTCAGATTGTGCGGCTTGCCCTGGGTGTAGGGGGCGTCGCCTTCGCTGGCGAGATAGAGCTGCTCCAGCGCCAGCGCGATTTCCTCGGCGAACCCGATGCCGACGAAGCCGCCGGTGGCGACGGTGTCGCCGTCGCGGATCAGGCGCACGGCTTCGGCTGCGGTAACGATCTTGCCCTTCTCCGGGTTGCGCAGATAGGGCAGAGCTGGATGCTGGCTCAACGACGTTCCCTCCCTGCTAAGATCGCGCGCATTTGGCATGCATCGTCGAGGAAACAGAGCAAGGTCCGCGCCAAGTGCATTGCGATATATCAAAACGACTGAAAAACCGGCAGTTCAGGCGCCCTGCCGGCGAAGCCGGGTCGGAGGCAGCGCGCGTCAACTGTCCGAGACTTGAGACGCTTCGAGTCTCAAGAATCAGACGGGTGGCGAACCCGATGGCGTGAGCCCGAGCTTGGCGAGCTTCTTGTAAAACGTTGCGCGGGAGATGCGGAGCATCCTGGCCGCTTCGGAAATCTGCCCATTGGTCGCCTGAAGTGCGTGTTCGAGTGTCTGCCTCTCGAACGTCGCTTCGGCCTGCGAATAGGGGACGACGCCTGCCTCCGGCTTTGCCGGCGCCACGGCCCTGACTTCGGAACCGAAGGGCAGAATGCGCGCGAAATCATCGCCGGTCAGACGGCCCGAATCGCTCAGGATCAGCGCGCGCTCCAGGATATTGCGCAGTTCTCTGACGTTGCCGGGCCAATCGTAACGGGCAAGCGCGGCGAGACCCGAAGGCGTGATCCGTGCGCTGAGATAGTTGCCGGAGAGGATGATGTCGTCGAGCAGCCGGGCGCAAATCTCGGGAAGATCGTTGATGCAATCGCGTAACGGCGGCAGCGCGATCGAAAGCACGTTGAGCCGATAGTACAGATCGGCCCGGAACGCGCCTTCGTTGACGCGCTTCTGCAGATCGATGTTGGTGGCGGCGATGACGCGGATATCGACTTTCGAGACCTTTTCCGATCCGAGCGGCTCGATTTCGCGCTCCTGCAGCACGCGTAGCAGCTTGACCTGCAACTGCAGCGGCATTTCGCCGATTTCATCGAGAAACAAGGTCCCGCCGTCGGCGATCCGGAACTTGCCGTCGCGGCCCTTGCGGTCGGCGCCGGTATAGGCGCCCGGCGCTGCGCCGAAGAATTCGGACTCGATCAGCGTATCGGGAATGGCGGCGACATTGACGCTGACGAAAGGTTTGTCGGCGCGCGCGGACGCGTTGTGGATGGCTTGCGCCAGCAGTTCCTTGCCGGTGCCGGTTTCGCCGGTCAGCAGCACCGTCACGCTTTGCCGCGCTGCCCGCCCGGCGAGTTCCTTGGCCCGCGCGATGCCTTCGGTCGCGCCGACGTAGTCGTCGATGGTGAACCGCGCGGTGCGCGGCTGCGACAATTGCCGTTTCGCCACGCGCAGGTCGCTTTCGAGCTGAGCCATCCGCGCAATCAGCGGCTTGAGGCCGTCGAGACGATCGTAAAGCACAAAACCGATCGCGCCGATGACATTCCTGTTCTCATCCTCGATCGGCATGCGCGTGACCACGAGCTGCTCGCCGCCGAGCTCCATGATGTCCAGCAGGATCGGCTCGCCGGTCTCCGCCACCCGGCGCATCAGGCTGTTGGGGATGACTTCCTCGATCGGGCGGCCGATGGCTTCCGATGCGTGATCGAGGCCGAGCGAGGCAAGATACTTCTCGTTGACGTAGACGACGCGCCCGGCGCGATCGATCGCAATGGCGCCTTCGCAAAGACTCTCGAGCCGCTCGAACAGCGTTTCCATGGCGCGCGCGCGAATGATTTCGGGGTCGCTGACGATGGATTGGCGATCGGACATGGCGCGAGAAAAGTCCTCGATGGATGCCGGATGGAGATAGCGACGGTTGGCCAGGCGAACTCCGCTGCGTCCGATTTATCTCATTTTTGGGCCACTGCGAGGTTCATTCGCTTGATATATCTAGCAAATGACCCGAGATTCCGCATAGCGGAATCTGACTCGAAAAGCCGCCTCGCCGGATGCAACTGTGAAGGTGTTCCCCGGGCGCCGGCGCTCGTTCATTTCGCCGACTGGGCGGTAAACGGCGCCAACCGCGATTCCGCAATCGTCATCAGCGGCGATAGCGCTCGCCGCGCGCATAGACCGAGCGGTTTTCCTGCGGTGGACGGCTCGCCAGGCTGGCGCGCGCCGCGCCGGCGAGCGGAATCGCCGGCTTGAGCTCCTCCAGAAAGATCGGCCGGGAGAAGTAATAGCCCTGGGCATAGCGGATCTTGGTGGCGGCCTGCAGATAGGCGAGTTCCTCGAAGGTCTCGATGCCCTCGGCTATCACGGTCATGCCCAGCGCCTCGCTCAGCGACTCGATCGCCCGCAAGATGCCCTGGCTGCGCGGGCGTTTGTGGATGTCGGTGATGAAGGAGCGGTCGATCTTGATCTCGTCGGCGGTAATGTCGGCCAGCGCCGACAGCGACGAATAGCCGATGCCGAAGTCGTCGATCGATATCCCGACCCCGATCTTCCGGAAGATCGGCAGGATTTCATCCTGGAAATGGGTCTTGGTGACGAAGGCGTCTTCCGTCACCTCGATCATGAAACGCTCGGGATAGCCGGTCGCCTCGATGGCGGCCGCAAACGGTCGCATGAATTCCGGATTGCCGGCCTGCCTGGCCGCGACATTGATGCTGATGGTGGCGCCGGGGCCGAAGGTCTCGTTGATGAGATCGATCGATTTGACGATCTCGGCCAGCACCAGGTGCGTGAGCTCGTCGATCAATCCGAGTTCCACGGCAAGATTGATGAAGGTGCCGGGAGCCTGAATGACGCCCTCATCGTCGCGCAGGCGCACCAGCGCCTCGATGCCCTCGATATCCTGGGTGCGGATGTCGACCTTGGCCTGGAAGGCGCAGCAAAAGCGTTTCTCCAGGATCGCCAGCCGCAGCGATTGCTCGACTTTCATGCGCGCCTGCGCCTCGCGCTCCATGCCGGCGTCGAAGAAGGCGGCGGAGCCCTTGCCCTCGTTCTTGACGCGATACATCGCGATGTCGGCGTTCTGGCGCAGCAAATCGTAACTGCGGCCGTGCTCGGGATAGAGGCTGACCCCGATCGAGGTCGATGCGAAAATTTCCGAGCCGTCGATGAAGAACGGCGCCTTCAGGCGCTCCAGCAGGAAGCGAATGTGCTCCGACACTTCGTGTTCGCTCTGGATCGGATTGAGCAGCAACAGGAATTCATCGCCGCTGATCCGCGACAGCATGTCGGATTCGCGCAAGTCCATCCCAAGCCGCCTGGCGACCTCGGCCAGAAGCGCATCGCCGATCGCGTGGCCGTAATAGTCGTTGATGTGCTTGAAATTGTCGATGTCGAGGAACGCCAGCGCGAAGCGGCCGTGCGGCTCGTCGCGCTTCAGCAGCGCGTTGGCGCGATGCTCGATCACGCGCCGCGTCGGCAGGTCGGTCAGTTCGTCATAATAGGCCGACCGGAACAGGTGATCCTCGACGGCCTTCTGCTCGCTGATGTCGGCGGAGCTCGACAGCAGCAGGTTGCGGTCGGCGATGCGAACCGGCCGATGGCTGGTGAGATAGACCTCTTTGGCATGGCCGGTGGCGACGCATTCTTCCGCAACCGCGGGGCGGCCGGTGCGCAGCACTTCGATGCCGGTTTTGCGACGGTGGTCCAGTTCCCTCGAAGCCGGCGCCGCCGGTTCGGCGCCGGCCATCCTGAGCTGGGCCGCGGCGGCGTCATTCACCAGCAGGAAGTGGCCGTGCTCGTCCTGAACCGTCACGCCGGTCGGGAGCATTCGGAAGACGTCCCTCAGAATGCTCAGCTCGGCATCTGCAGCAAGTTCGTTACCGCGTTCCGGTGTGGCGCTCTGCAGGTTGTGGTGGGTGCGGCTTGGCATGCAGCCGACTTTGGCGGAGTCTCTTGTAGTTTTGGTTAAATGGAACCGAAAAAGAGGGCGTCAATCGCACAAAGTTTGCGCTTTGAATTAGCCTCACCTTCATCGTCATTAACAGAGCTCTAACGCGATTTTGCAATGCCGGGCCTTCGGCGATCTTCATGCTCGATGGGCCGAAGGCGGCTTGCCAGTATCCGAAATCGTAAATCGGTAATGCAGCCATCCTTCGAGACGGCCGCTTCGCGGCCTCCTCAGGATGAGGTCCAACTTGTTGATACACAACGACCTCATGCTGAGGAGCGAGCATCGCGAGCGTCTCGAAGCATGGGCAACCAGCGACGCACCGATCATGAATAGTGAGTACTAGCTCGCGGGTATGCGACACTGCAGGGTGCAGTGAACGCCGCTCTTCAGGAAGCTGATTTCGGTCTTGCCGTCGAAGGGCGTGAGCGCCGATTTCAACAGCTTGGTGCCGAAGCCTGCTTCCCCGACGTTTCCGACCGGAGGACCTTCGGTCTCGTCCCAGGTGATGCCGAGGCGATCGTCGGTGACCGTCCATGACACCTGCAAGAATCCGCGCGGAGAGGCAAACGCGCCGTATTTTCCGGCATTGGTGGCGAGTTCATGGAAAATCAGGGCCAGGCTCACCGCCAGCTTGCCGGGGAGAAACAGCGGATCTCCGTTCAGGTTGAACCGGACATGCCCGTAAGGACCGAGTTCGGAGACCAGGAGATCCTTGATATCGCAGCCAAAGCCGTCGACCCTGGCGATCAGGTCGTCGGTCCGCGACAGCGCCCGTATCCTTGGATCGATGCGGGCCCAGATCTGCGGCTGATCGTGCAGCACCTGATGCAGAACCGCGTGAATGGTCGACAGCTTGTTCTTCAGCCGGTGCTGGAGTTCGTCGACGATCAGCTTGCGGTATTCCTCCTCCCGGATCAGCCGCCGTGAGATGTCCCGTTGCCGCAAGGCGATCGATCGATAGTGCGCCACCCCCCAGATCGTCAGTCCGCACACCATCCAATAAATCAGCAGCAGTATCACTCTGGCTGTATCGGCCTTCGCGTCGCTGAAGTTGACGGTCAGGCCGAGCGCCCCTCCGGCCAGCGCGGTTGCAATGCCGATCCGGGAGCCGCCGAAGGCGGTGGCAAAGAACACGGCCGGAAAATACGGGATGAAGAATACGTCCGGCCGAAGCAGTGCAAGACCCCACCGTGCCGCGGTCGACAGCGCGAGGCAGAAGGCTGCAAATCCGATATTAAGTCGCGGCGATGGCTGGGATATTCCTTGCCAGACCAGCCGAAACTCGTCGATCAACTTCCCCATAAGCCATATCAACCGATGAGCGAATCCAAAATAAGGCCGAGCATGGCGGAAAATCCGCGATCAGCGGCCGGAAACGCGCCGGCCGCACTCGGCTCGAGGAAACTGTTTCGCAACAAACCGTGGCTTGCGTAGTTCCGGGAGGCCGGAGATATATTTGAAATCAAAATCACAGGGAATGGGAGAACGACATGGGACGGCTGGACGGCAAGGTCGCGGTGATCACCGGGGCGACGAGCGGCATCGGACTGAGCACCGCGGAGATTTTCGTCGCCGAAGGCGCCAGAATCGTCATTGCCGGACGCCGCGTGCCGGAAGGCGAAGCGCTGGCCAGGAGGCTCGGCGTCAACTGCGTCTTCCGCCAGACCGACGTCACGGTCGAGGCGCAGATGCGCGCGCTGATCGAGCAGGCGGTCGACAAGTTCGGCCGGATCGATTGCCTGTTCAACAATGCAGGCGGCCCGGCCCAGACCGGCGGCATCGAAGGCCTCGAGGTCGACCGCTTCGACGCCGCGATGGCGACGCTGGTGCGCAGCGTGATGCTCGGCATGAAGCACGCCGCCCCCCACATGCGCCGCCAGGGCTCCGGCAGCATCATCAACAATGGCAGCATCGCCGGCAGGCTGGCCGGCTTCTCCTCGTCGGTGGTCTATGGCGCGGCCAAGGCCGCCGTCATTCACCTCACCAAATGCGTGGCGATGGAGCTCGGCGAATCCGGCATCCGCGTCAACTCGATCTCGCCGGGAGCGATCGCCACCGGCATTTTCGGCAAGGCGCTCGGGCTGCCGGTGGAAGCCGCCGAGAAGACGCCGGCCGTGATGCGCGAGGTCTACAAGGCCGCGCAGCCGATTCCGCGCGCCGGCCTGCCGGAAGACATCGCCTACGCCGCGGTGTTTCTGGCCAGCGACGAATCCAGCTTCATCAACGGGCACGATCTGGTGGTCGACGGCGCCATCACCGGCGGCCGCAACTGGACGGCGCAGCAGCAAGGCTATGTCGCGCTGCGCAAGGCGTTCGATCAGGGCGCGGGGTAGGTAGAATTCGTTCATTCCGGGTCTGGTGCTGGCGCACCATCCCGGAATGACAGGAGAGTCAATCGGGAGAGCCATCAATGTCCGCAACATTCGACAAGTCGTTCGGGCGAACCGACGCCCGGCCGTTTCATCTGGCCGTCATTGCCGGCCTTGCCTGCGCCCTCCTGATCGCCAAGGCGTTGCCGCAGACGGTGGACGTCCTCTCGGCGCTGGTCGAGCCGCTTTGCATGGCCGGCAATTCGGCGGGATCGGCGCAGGACACCGTCGAGCCGATCGCCTCGCACGCATTGCCGAATGTGCCGGGCAAGCGCGTGACCATCGTGCGGGTGTCTTATGGCCCCGGCGGATTTACCCGCGCGCATCGGCATGCGGGCTCGGTCACCGCTCATGTCACCAAGGGCGAAATCCGCTCGCAGCTGGCCGGCGGTCCGGTCGAGACCTTCAAGGTCGGCCAGTCGTTCTTCGAGCCGCCGGGCGCCACGCATCTGGTTTCGGCCAATGCCAGCACCACCGAGCCGGCCGAACTGATAGCGGTGTTCGTGGCCGACGAAGGCGCGCAGCTCACGACGTTTATCGATTGACGCTCCAGCGCGGCGGTCACACCGGCTTCAGCGTCACCCGCATTCCGTCGCGCGGTTTCGGGATCGGCCACATCTGCCAGTCCGCCTTGTAGCCCGGCTCGAACGAGACCTCGAGATTCTGCAGGAAATGCCGGGCAAAGCACTTGGCCTGCATGTAAGCGAAGTGCAGTCCGAGGCACATATGCGCGCCGCCGCCGAACGGCACCCAGGCAAAGCGATGGCGGCCGCGTTGCGCCTCTTCGGTAAAGCGCAGCGGATCGAACTTGTCGGGATCGGGCCAGATGTCGGGCATGTGGTGGGTGAACAGCGGATTGACGCCGAGCATGGTGCCGGCCGGGATCGCGTAGCCCATGAATGTGAAGTCGCGGACCGCGCGCCGCGGCATCGAAGGCACCGGCGGCTTCAGCCGCAGCGCTTCCTTGAAGGCCATCTCGGTCAGCGGCATGGCCTCGAGGTTGTCGAAGCTGGTGGGCGCGTCGGCCGCGACGCCCAGCGCGTTCACTTCGTCGCGCAGCTTTTGCTGCCACTCCGGATGGGCGGCGAGTTCGCCGACGAACGAGGTCAGCGACGACGTCAGCGTATCGTGCGCGGCCATCATCAGGAAGCTCATATGGTCGATGATGTCCTGCGTCGACAACAGCGCGCCGTCCTCGTGGGTGGCGTGGCACAGTTGCGAGAACAGGTCTTCGCCGCCGCCCTTGGCGCGGCGGATCGGAATCTGTTCCGAGAAATAGGCCACGATGCGTTTGCGGCCGTTGACGCCGCGCGCCATCGCGGTGCCGGGCAGCGGCTTGCGGATCACGGCGACGGAAGCGGCCACCATGTCGACGAAGGCGCGGGTGATGTCGTCGACCTCGGGTCCGATTTCGGCGCCGAGAAACGAGGTGGCGGCGAGGTCGAGCGTGAGCTGCTTCATCGCGGGATAAAACGGCATCGGCCCCGGTTTCGCCTTCCATTGCGCGACCCGCGCCGCGATGCCGGTGTCGAGTTCACCAAGATAGGATTTCATCGGCCCGGCCTTGAAGGCGACCGACAGCGCGCGCCGGTGCAGGCGATGCTCGTCGAAATCCAGCAGCATCAGCCCGCGCGGAAACAACAGTCCGAGAATCCGGCCCCAGCCGTGGGTCGAGGAGAACAGCTTGGCCTGATCGAACAGCACCAGCTCGTTGGCTTCCGGTCCGAGCAAGGTGAGGCTGGTCTCGCCGAACAAATGGCTGCGATAGACCAGCCCGTATTGCGCCGCCGCCCGCTCGACCTGGCCCTTGGGGTCGGCGAGGACGTGAAGCGTCTTGCCGATGATCGGCCAGCCCTCGTCGCCGGGAATATGCGTCAGCGAATTGCGCTTGGGCGGGTTGAAGGATATCGCGGGGGAAGCCACACTTTGCATCGACATGGCAATTGCTCCGGTTGGTCCCAGTCTACCCGCTTGATCGCGGCTTTGTTACTGACGGCATCGGCATAACCCGGGCTGCAAAATAGCCTTTTGTCTCTTCCGTGCAAAGGCTGAACCGCGGCTGGAAGGGGTTGCGACCGGTCCGGACCGCGCGACAAAGTCGCGCCGTGCCGCGCCGCACAAGGCCGGAAGAAATGCAGTCGCGGTTCGTCTTACGCTTTCCGCTTCGCGGCTTCCTTCTGCAGGTCAGGCGCATTGATGGTCGGGATCGCGACGCGGCCGGGGCCGGTGAGCGAAAGCGCCGCGGCGGCCTTGTCGTTTTCCATGATCTTGGCCATCACGGCCTGTCCTGCGCGCTCGAAGATGGCGCGGTTTTCGATCACGAATTTCTGCGACCTGCGCAGGCCGTCGATGTAGCCGTTGATCTCCGGCACCACGTAGCGCGCCACCATGTCCCAGCTACGCCGGGTGTTCTCCGGATTGGCCCAGTCATGCACGAAGCCGATGATGGTGCCGACGCCGCCGGATACTTCCATCAGGTTCTTGATGGTTTTGACCAGATCGTCGGGGGTGCCGATGGTGGAGGCGGCGCCTTCGCCGCCGGCGGTTTTCTCCACCGCATCCTCCGGCGAGGTGAACGGCACCAGGCCCGGCCGCTGCAGGGTGCGCACATTATACTCGTTGTGCCAGCGCATCAGTCCGGCGCCGGCCTCGCGCTGCGCCTGTTCGCGGGTCTCGGCAATGTGCCAGGACAGCAGCACGCGCCAGTCGGCGCGGTTCACGGTGGTGCCGTGCTTCCTGGCGGCATCCTCGGCAAAGCCCCATTGCGTCCCCAGCGCCATCAGGCCCTGGGTCGACATCGAGCCGAGCGAGATGATGCCGATGCCGTATTTGCCGGCCAGCGTCATGCCGGACGGCGAGATCTGCGAAGCCACCACGAACGGCATCTCTTCCTGCAGGGGCAGGATCTGCAGCGCGGCGTCGTTCATGGTGAACCAGTCGCTCTTCGCGGTGACGCGCTCGCCCTTGAACAGCCGGCTGATCACCGAAATCGCCTCGTCCTGGCGGTCGCGCTGCGTCATCGGATCGATGCCGAGCGTGTGCGCGTCGGAGGCCAGCGCGCCCGGGCCGGAGCCGAAGATGGCGCGGCCGCCGGTCATGTGATCGAGCTGCACCATGCGCTGGGCGACGTTGAAGGGATGATGATAGGGCAGCGAGACTACGCCGGTGCCGAGCTTGATGCGCTTGGTGCGCTCGCCGGCGGCGGCCAGGAACATTTCCGGCGAGGCGATGGTCTCCCAGCCCGAGGAATGATGCTCGCCGCACCAGAACTCGTCATAGCCGAGCGCGTCGAGCTGCTCGACCAGGTCGAGGTCCCTGCGGAATTGCAGCATCGGATGCTCGCCGATCGGATGATGCGGGGCGAGAAAGGCTCCGAACTTCAGGCGCGCCATGGGGTTCTCTCCGGATTTTATTGTTGTTGGATGCTTGGTTCCAAACTACGGGGCGCGCAGCTGCAAGGCAATCGCGTAAAGCCGCCGATCGGGCATGGTTGTCGCGCGTGATCCCGTCGCCCGGAATTCTCCGGCGGCCTTCGCGCCCGGCTGCGGACGGCCAAGGTTGGGCGGATTGGCAACTGGATCGAACTGTCGCAGCGCGCCTCGATCACCGGTTCACTGGAGCCGGGAATCTCTTGAGTTCCGTGGGGGGCATGGGCGCAATCGTTTGGTCGAACCCTGCGCCGCGCTTCGGCTTCACCGACGCGCTCAGGCCTCCGGCAGGCTGACTTTCCAGGTCTCCTTGGCGGAAGACAACGCGATCAGCGTTTCCGTGCGCTCGACGCCGTCGACGCCTTTGACGGTTTCCGAGAGAAACCGCTCGAGGTCGCCGGTCGTTTTCACCCGCACCTTCAGGAGATAATTCCAGGCGCCGGTGATGTGGTGACATTCGAGCACGTCGGGCGATGCCTTTGCTTTCTTCAGAAAAGCGGCTTCGACCTTCGGATTGCTCCAGCTCACCATGATGAAGGCGAGCAAGTTCAGTCCCAGCGCTTCCGGCGCGATGCGGGCGTGGAAGCCGGCGATCATTCCCTGCCGAACCAGCCGCTTGATGCGATCGTTCACGGTCGAAACCGGGATTCCGATTTTCTTGCTGAGTTCCGACAGCGGCAGGCGATCGTCGTCCTGCAGCAGCGTCAGCAATTGGCGGTCGATGTTGTCGAATTTGGCCATGGATTCGGAATCGGGCACTTGGGTGATCCTTTTTTCACCGGTTTCGGTCCGCTTCGCCAGTCCGCCAAACTACCTAGCCCCGCGCACCGCCAGCATGGCCGCCCGGGCAGTTCGTTGCATTTGCGCCACAAGACCATAATATTCGTATTATTTACGAGTTATATAACAATAATCCGTTTTAGAAGCGGGATCATCCGGATATATTTTGGGTGTGAAAACGGAGACATCTATGCGGATTTCGTCGGAACGACCGGTATTTTCGGGGCTCTCGCCCCGCCGGATGACCTCGCGGCTGATCGCGAGCTGCGCGCTTGGCTTGGCCGGCGTGACGGCGGTCTCCGCCGCCGACGTCCCGCTGGCCGCAAAAGCAGCGCCGCCTGCGACCGCTCCGGCGTCATGGGCCGGATTCTATCTCGGCATTCACGGCGGCTATGGCTGGGGCAGGAACGACTTCTCCCTCCTTCTGGCTGATTTCAACTATATCGGCCCGATCAATTCCGCCGGCGCGGTTTACGGCGCTCACGCCGGATACAATTGGCAATTCGGTCGCGCGGTCGCCGGCCTCGAGATTGATTTCAGCGCGGCTGACATCAGCGGCAGCGCGTCGAGGTCCGGATTTGTGCCCAACCAGTTCACGTTCGATCACACCCGAACCGATCGCGCGAAATTCCTCGGCACCGCGCGCGGCAGGCTCGGATGGTCGGCCACCGACAACCTCCTGATCTTCGGCACCGCCGGCGTGGCATGGGAGCGGTTCGAGACGTCGTTCGACGAGCGCGACGTGAGCAACGTCAACGCCTTCCAGAACGGCGCCAACAGCGGCAGGACCCCGTTCGACCGTTTCGGCTGGGTGGCGGGTGCCGGCGCGGAAGCAAAGCTTGCCGGCAGCAACTGGATCGGCCGCCTCGAATACCTGCACTACGATTTCGGTGCGGTCGAGCAGGCCAGCAGCCGGTTCGGGACCTTTCCAAATTTTCCTCCCTTCGCCGAGCGGTCGGGCCGCCAGAGCTACGACATCGTTCGCGCGGCGCTGTCCTATAAGTTCGGCACGCTCGCCGCCGCTGGCCCGCTTCCCTATGCCAAGGCGCCGGTGATCGCGACCTCGATGTCGTCATGGGCGGGATTCTATCTCGGCGTTCACGGCGGCTACGGCTGGGGAGAGAACAAATACAGCGATCCCTGGAGGTTCACGCCGCTGGCGAGCATTACCGGGCCAAGCCTCAAGGGCGCCGTCTATGGCGGTCACGCCGGTTACAATTGGCAATTCGATCGCGCGGTCGCCGGCTTCGAGCTGGATTTCAGCGGCGCCGACATCAAGGGCAATTCGCCCACCAGCTTTGCCGGTGCGGAAAGCGCGTCGAGTTCGACCAATATCGCCTATCTCGGATCGCTCCGCGCCCGACTCGGTTGGTCGGCAACCGACAATTTGCTGCTCTACGGTACCGCAGGCCTCGGCTGGGAGCGTCTCGACAGAAACCTGCTGATCGTCAGCCCCGGTCAGGCCGGCACGCAGCGTTTCGACAGCGTTGCTGCCACCAACCGATTTGGCTGGGTCGCCGGCGCCGGCGTGGAAGCAAAACTGCCCGGCAGCAACTGGATCGGCCGCGTCGAATATCTGCACTACGATTTCGGCACGATCCAGCCTTCCGGCCTGATCAATACCAATATCTTCGTGCCGTCATCCGCCGGCAACCATCATCTCGACATCGTGCGCGGCGGCCTGTCCTACAAGTTCGGCGATCCGGCGGCTGTGGCGGCCGTGCCTTACGCGAAGGCGCCGGCGATGGTGGGCGCGGCAAACAACTGGGCGGGCTTCTATCTCGGCGCTCATGGTGGCTACGCCTGGAAGGACAATGACTTCACCCAGGTCGTGAACTTCGTCGATGTCGCGCAGGCCGGCGGGATCAAGTCGCGCGGCTGGGTCGCCGGCGGACATACCGGCTACAATTGGCAATACAGCCGGGTCGTGACCGGTCTCGAGGTTGACTTCAGCATGAGCGGCCTCCAGGGAAATTCCGCGACCATCGTTGGAACCAACGGATTTCCCGGCTTTACGGAAACCAGCGTGCTCGGCGACCGCGTGAAATACCTCGCGACCGCGCGCGCGCGACTGGGCTGGCTGCCCGCAGAAACCGTGCTGCTTTACGCGACCGGCGGCCTCGCTTGGGAACGGCTGGAGCGAAGCAGGACGACTGTGTCCGCCCAGGCCGGTTTATCCATGACCGAATCGACAAGAACGCCGATCGATCATTTCGGCGGCGTCATCGGCGCCGGCGCGGAATGGATGCCGTGGGGTCCGAACTGGATCGGGCGGCTCGAATATCTGCACTACGATTTCGGCAAGGTGCAGGACACCACGACGTTCACGTCGACCGTGCCGGGCAACCTGCCGTATTCCGAACGTCGTGGCCGTCAGACCATCGAGGTGTTGCGCGCCGGCATTTCCTACAAATTCGGAGCCGACCAGCCGGTCGTCGCCCGATACTGAACCTGAAAACGTGCAGCCGGCATCACGGCTGCACGTTCAGCGTCCGCACCACGCGAAAGCTGTGGCCGAGATACGCCAGCGCACCGTCGCGGTAGCCCGCGCGCAGCATGTTGGCGGACCAGTCCCAGGTGCCGCCACGCGCCATCCGCTTGCTGCAGTCGCCTTCCAGCCAGGCTGAACCGTCGGTCGGCGTGTCCTCATTGTAGCGCTTGTTGAAACAGTCCTCGGTCCATTCGAACACGTTGCCGTGCACTTGATAGAGCCCGAACGGGTTCGGCGGATAGGAATCGACCACCGCCGGTCCCTTGCTGTCGGGACCGTGCGGACCGTTGCCGTAGGGTATCGACGCCTTGTAGTTGGCGTTCTGCGCGGTGACGGTGTTGCCGAACCAGAACGGCGTCGTGGTGCCGGCGCGGGTGAAATATTCGCGTTCGGATTCGCTCGGCAGCCGGTAGCTGCGGCCGACCTTGCGCGACAGCCACGACAGATAGGATTTCGCGGCCTCGAAACTGATGCCCTGGGCCGGCATCCGGCCGCGGCCAAAGCCCTTGTCGTCGCCCTTGTTGCCGCCGCAGCCGCCATCGGCGAGGCAGGCGTCCCACTCGTCGAACGAGATGCTGAAGCGGCCGACCGCAAAAGGCTTTGCGAAGATGACGCGATGGATCGGGTCTTCACCCTTGAAGCGGTCCGGCTCGCTGGCCGGCGTGCCCATCATGAAGGAGCCTTTCGGCACCACCACCATTTCCGGGCAGATATCGCATTCCCTGAAACTGTCTTTCGGTTTCAGGTCCTGTTCCAGCTCCGGGGTCAGCGGCTGCACGCCCTTTGCGGCGAAGAATTGCCGGGGCAGCGCTGGCGGCGGCGGTTGCTTCTGGCTGAGTTGCTCCGGCGCGGCGCGTTGCGGCTTTCGCACCTTGGCCGACGCGGCGCCGGCGAGAGAAACGGTAAACGCGACTGCCGCCAATGCGGCGAGCAGCTTCAACAGGGCAGCCATGAATGGTCCTTCACGCGAGGAGACGACGCTGCTTGGTCGCGTCCGGATCAAGCTGCGTTCATGGGAGGGTGGCCAGCGCCGGCTCGGGTTCGGGGATGTATGGCGCCGCCAAGGTCGCTGCGATTGGCGCTGTTTTCCGCCTCGGCGCTGTTCGTGCTGTCGGTTGCCGCCTGCGCCACATTTCTGACGTGGATGCGGCGCGCGCCGGTTAAGCAATTTGCTGTTAAAAGACTGACAGCACACGGTCTTTTTATTTCGCACTGCAGCAATTATCTGGTCTTGAATGGGGGTTAATAAGCCTCTCTGCCCAAGGAGCTGCCGGTGTCTCTCGCCGCTAATGTCGAATTTCTGCGTCGCCTGCCCAAGCTGAATGGTTTCAATGGCTTGGGAGGTTTCGGACGGAACCTCCGGCCGGCTCAGGGCAGCCCCCTCGTCGAAACCACCGGTTTTGGCTCCAATCCGGGCGGATTGCGGATGTTCTCCTTCGTGCCCGATCACTGCCCGCCGGCACCCGCTTTGGTGTTGGTTCTGCATGGCTGCGGGCAGACCGCGGCCGGCTACGATCTCGGCGCCGGCTGGTCCACGCTGGCGAAACATTACGGCTTCGCGTTGCTGATGCCGCAGCAGCAGGCAACGAACAACGCCAACGGCTGCTTCAACTGGTTCAACCCGGAAGACACCGCGCGCGACAGCGGCGAGGCCTGCTCGATCCGGCAGATGATCGAGCGGATGGCGGTGGATATCGGCATCGACAGGCGACGCGTCTTCGTCACCGGGCTTTCCGCCGGCGGCGCCATGACCTCGGTCATGCTGGCCACCTATCCCGAAATATTCGCAGGCGGCGCCATCATTGCAGGCCTGCCTTTCGGTGTTGCCACCAACATGCGGGAAGCGCTGAGCGGAATGTTCCAGTCGCGATCCCGCCCGGCCGGCGAATTGGGCGATCTCGTGCGCAACGCTTCCGGTCACACGGGCCCGTGGCCGAAGCTGTCGGTGTGGCACGGCAGCGCCGATCGCACCGTCAATCCCGCCAATGCCGACGAGATCGTCAAGCAGTGGCTCGATGTTCATCAACTGCCTTCGGCGCCGATGTCCGAGTCGACCGTCGACGGCTACCCCCGCCAGGTCTGGTGGAACGCGGATGGCGAAACCACGGTCGAATCCTACACCATCACCGATATGGCCCACGGCACGCCGCTCGGCGTCGGCGACAATGACGAGCGCTATGGCGCGCAGGGCGCGTTCCTGATCGAGGCGGGAATTTCGTCGTCGTATCACATCGCGAATTTCTTCGGCCTCACCAACTGGATTCGCCAGTCCAAGGAGGCAGCGAAGGCCGCCGCGCAGGAAACGGCAAAGCAAGCCGCAAAGGCCGCTCCGGCGGCTTCGCCGGCGCCCGAGCGCGCGCCGGATCTCACAAAGGTGCTGTGGCCGCTGACGACGCTCAAGCGCGCTTCCGAGCCGCCGCCGCAACCGCGCCGCCGCGGCATCGACGTCGGCGGCGTCATCACCCGCGCGCTCACCGCCGCCGGCCTGATCAAATAGCTGACGGCGGCAAGCCGTTCGATTTCGATAGTCTGTCGCGGCGGATTCGCAGCCTGGAGTCAGGCTGGCGAAATCTCACATCTCGCCGGTGAGAAACGGATTGGTCATCCGCTCCTGGCCGATGCTCGAGCCCGGGCCATGGCCGCAGATGAAGCCGACGTCGTCGCCGAGCGGCAGCAGCTTGTCGGTGATCGACTTGATCAGCGTGGCGTGGTTGCCGCCGGGAATGTCGCTGCGCCCGACCGAGCCGTTGAACAGCACGTCGCCGACGATCGCAAAGCGCATCTCGCTGTTGAAATACACCACGCTGCCCGGCGAATGCCCGGGGCAATGCAGGATGTCGAAGCTCAATTCGCCGATCGAAACCCGGTCGCCCTCGTCGAGCCAGCGGTCCGGAGCGAAATCGCGCACGCCGGTCATGCCGAAACGTGCGCCGCTGGTGACGACGTTGTCGAGCAGGAACTTGTCGGCGATGTGCGGCCCGATGATCTCGACCCCCAGCGCGTCGCGCAAGTCGGCGGCGCCGCCGACATGGTCGATATGGCCGTGAGTCAGCCAGATCTTTTCGACCGTCACATTCGATTGCTTGATCGCGGCCTGAATCTTGTCGACATCGCCGCCGGGGTCGATCACGGCAGCCCTTCTGGTGGCTTCGCACCAGATCAGCGTGCAGTTCTGCTCGAACAGCGTCACCGGGACGATGATGGCGCCGGCCTTGGCCTTGGTCTGTGCTTGCTGGGTCATCGCCGCACAATGCCGATTTTTTGCGGCTCGCCAAGGGAAAGATTGCGAAAGATTCGAGCATTTTCCTTCGAATTTGAACCGTCCGCGGCGGCAGTCAGGTCTCGTCCGGGCGGTCAGTGGATTTCTTGCGTGGCCGCGCCGCGAGCTGCTCGAGGGCGACCACTTCGCGCAGCCATTGTTTTTTCGGCTTGGCCGGAAAGCCGCCCCAGAATTCGCCCTCCGGCACGTTTCCGTACACCGTGGACCTTGCCGCCGTTATCGCTCCCTTGCCGACCGTCGTGTGCGGGATGATGCCGGTGCGCGGCCCGAGCACCACGAAATCCTCCAGCGTCACGCTGCCGCTGAGGCCGGACTGGGCGACGATGATGCAATGGCGGCCGACGATGCAGTTGTGCCCGATCTGGCAAAGGTTATCGATCTTGGTACCCTCGCCGATCACGGTGTCGCGAATTCCGCCGCGGTCGATCCGCGTTCCCGAGCCGATCTCGACGTCGTCATGAATGACGACGCTGCCGATCTGCGGAACCTTGGTATGCCCCGCGGGATTCAGCAGGTAGCCGAAGCCGTCCTGACCGATATCGCATCCGGGATGGATGATGACGCGGTCGCCGATATGCGCATGGGTGACCGAGCAGTTGGCCCCGATCGCGCAATCGTTGCCGATCCGGACACCCGGGCCGATCACGGCATGGGCTCCGATCAAGGTGCCGGCTCCGATCCTGGCGGACGGCCCGATCACCGCGAACGGATCGACCGTGACGTTGTCTGCGAGCTGCGCCGACGGATGCACCATGGCCCCCGGCGAGACGCCAACGGTGCCGAATGTCGAAGTCGGGCGCAGCGCGACGCTGTAGATCTTGCGTGCGATCGCGACAAAGGCGTCATACGGCTTGCGTACGCGCAACACCGTAACGGCATCGGGGGCCTGCTTTGCGAAGCGCTCGGTCGTGAGCACGGCTCCGGCCCGGGTCGACTTCAACGCCGCGGCGAATTTGGCTTCGGAAACGAAGCTGAGGTCGCCGGCGCCTGCCTGATCGATCGGCGCGATGCCGGTCAACCGGCGCGAGAGATCGGCTCCCTCGGATGGCTCCGCCCCTGTCATTGCGACAATTTCGGCCACGCTGAAGTCCGTAGCGCGCGAAAAAAAACTGAACTCGGTCACATCCCCGCCCCCTCGGGCGGAGCTATAACCCGACAGGGCGCCATTCCCAAGTCGAATCCGGAAGGAGGCGGGTTTCCCTTGTCGTCCCTGCGTGCGCGGGGACGACGATGTTGAAATGATTGTTCGTCAGTTTACCGCTTGATCTGCGCCTTCAGCGTGTCCTCGACGACGCGGTCGAAGGATGATGCCTTCGGCGGCGCCTTTTCGCGCTGCTCCGCAACGAAACGGTCGCGCTTGGCGACCAGCGCAGAGAGTTTTTCGTTCAGCGCCTTGCGCTGGCTCATCTGCTTGTTGAGTTCGTCCATGCGCTGCTCCGGCTTCAGCGCGCGCAGGCCCTCGGGCAAGTCATCGTCTTTGATGGCGGAGAAGCTGGTGCGGCCGGCCGTTACGTCCGAGACCAGGTCGCCGTCGCCGGTGACCGCCTCCGACGATGCCTTGGCGCGCTTGTTGAGATAGCTCGCCATCTCGCTCGCCTGTGCCGGCGCCGCGGCCGCCACCTGCGATAGCTGCCTTGTCTTGTCCTCGGTGCGCTTCTGCAGGGCGCGCGGACCATAGGGGATCACGGTGCCGTTGATTTCCTTCTGCAGGATGATGATGTCGTCGTCGTAGGGCGTCTCGATGATAACGACCTGTCCGCCGTCCTGCGGGATCGGAATGAAGCGGCCGTTGCCGCTCTGGGCGATGTCGCGCCACACCCGCTCGGTGTCGCGCGCGGTGCCGGCGAGCACCGCGTTGACGATGATGTCCTTCTGTTTCGCCACCGACAGCGTGATCGGATATTTGGTGTCCTGGGCGTAATCCATGTGCGGCGGGGCGTCGCCGACCAGGAACACGATCCGCCTGGTGTCGCCGCTGGTCGTCCATTGCAGCTTGTTGACGGCGACGTCGAGCGCCTCGTTGACGCTCTCGGCCCAGTCGCCGCCGCCGCGCGCCTTCAGCTCCAGCAGGTTGGCGTAGAGATCCTGCATGTCGGTGGTGAGGTCGAATTTCCTGGTGACGTAATCGTCGCCGATGTCGCGATAGGCGACGAGGCCCATGCGGATGTCGGCGTCGGGATTGCTATCGACGATCGCGGTCGCGATCGACCAGATCTTGCGCTTGGCGCCTTCGATCAGGCCGCCCATCGAACCCGTGGTGTCGAGCACGAAGGCGACTTCCACGGTGGGCTTTGCAACCGCGCTCGACAGGCTGGCCGACAGCGGCAGGGCAGCCAGCGCGAACGCGAATGCGAGGGCGGGCAGGGTGATGACTGGCTTCATGAGTATGTTCTCCTCCGGTGTTCCGTCCCCTGGAACCGAAGTTCCCCGGGTTTCTCGGTCCCGTGAGGTCGAAAACAAGGCGGGGCGCGTACAAATTTGCGGCCGACTTGGAGCGAACCGGCTGCCGGACGGCCTGAAATCGGTTAGGCTCCCCGGCGATGGAATCGCCAGCCCGCCAGGTCAGCCTCGTGCCCCCGCCGGATCGCCGCCAGTCGGAGACGGCGCTGGCGATCGCGCGCGGCACCGCGCGGCTGTTGCGGTCGCTGGGATTTGCCTGCATCAGCGAATTGCCGCTGCCGTCGGGACGGCGCGCCGATCTGGTGGCGCTGAACGAGCGTGGCGAAGTCTGGATCGTCGAGATCAAATCGTCGGTGGAGGATCTGCGCGCCGACCAGAAATGGCAGGACTACCGGGCCCATTGCGACCGGCTTTTCTTCGCCTTCACGAAGGATTTGCCGTGCGAGATTTTCCCCGGCGATACCGGCCTGATCATCGCCGACGCCTATGGCGCCCATCTCTATTGCGAGGCGCCGGAACACCGGCTGCCGGCGCCGACCCGCAAGCAGATGACGGTGCGGTTCGCACTCGCCGCGGCGCAGCGGATCAACCGGCTGGTCGATCCGCAGGGGCATGGCGAGTTTTAGCAACTTCGTAGGGTGGGCGAAGGCGCGTTCTTCGCGCCGTGCCCACCACTGCAGTTAAGACGGTGGGCACGCTTCCACCTTCCGTCTTCGCTCTGCGAGCTTCGGCGGACGCGTCGCTGTTCGGGCTCCGACGGAAGCTTTGTCCACCCATGTATTAGCGCGAAGTATTATCCTGACATCGTTCCGTGAGGAATGGCCCAGCCCGGGTGGCAGCCCAGAGAGCTAGCTCGCGTCCGAGCCAGGTGCCGGCGCGGGACTCAGCGGAGCGCCCCCTACCGAAACGGGGCCGGCAGGCTTGGGAGTTGGAGGAAGAACCGGAGGAAGAACTGGAGGGAGTACTTTTCGCGACGCCCGGACGACCCGCGCGCGAGGACTTGGACGCGTGGTGCTGGAAGTCGTCGGCGGTGGGATGCTGGAAGTCGTCAGCGGCGGCGTCAACTGATTCTGCAGGGAACTCACCTGCACCGTCAGCAAGGAGAGTTGACGGGCTATTCTTTTCAAGTCCGCCTGCTGGGTTGCGGAGCTCTGCGTGAGCGACACTAGCACATCGGCGTCTTGCTGCTGCGAAGACTGAATGTCCCTCAGTCCCGCCCTGACAACTGGATCCGGTACGAGGACTGGAGCCGGGTTGGGCGGCGGAGCTGCAGCGACGCGATTGAAATTCGGTGGGGAGAAGCGGCTGAAGTCCGGCAAGGAGAACCGATCGGCGTTCGGCAAAGAGAACGGATTGAAATCCGGCAGAGAGAAGCCACCGAAACTCGGCAAGGAATTGGCGGTGGCGGCACCAATGACGGCCAGGGCGGCCAGAGACACCGCTATCGCCGGCACCCGGCTTGGGGCCACCGGCGGCGGCGCCTCGGACTGTTTGTTCCCTTGCGTTTCCATGTCCGGTGCTTCGGTCACCTGCGTTCCCTACGTCACAGCCCAGTCGCGAGATTCCTCCCATCGCCGGTCAGCAAAACAAAAGCGCCGCCGCGGTGACAAACCAGCAATGGCTGGCGCGCGCTTGCCCACCGGAATTCGGCTCAAATCATGGGCTCGTATGGTTAATGATCGGTTATTCAGGAGACCAGCCGACCTCAGTGCCCGTCCGAGCCAGGTCCGTTGATACCCGGATAGTAGACATCGGGAAGCGGCCCCGACAGGTCCGTTTCGTGCCATGAGCGGAAGTCGCGCAAAAAAGCCCGGCGCGCTGGCCGGGCTTTTCGTCTTGTCGATGTCTGGCTGATCAGAACTTCGCGACGACCGGACCGCCGAAGCGATAGTGGGTCATGCACCTAAGTTATGGACGAAGTCGAACTTGTCGGCTTAAGGGTCATTCGCGTCGATTTTGGCATGCCATTCGATGTCCAGTCAGCGGGCATCCTCGGACATGGTGAGGGCCGTAGGGCGGAATAGCGAACCCGCCATCCTACTTCCGTGCATCGGCTAACTCACATTTTGCAACTCAAGCCGTCATCACCCGCGACGGCGGGTGATCCAGTATTCTCGGCAGAAGCGTTACCTTGGCGCCCGCTTCGCCAGAATCCGCTGCAACGTCCGGCGATGCATGTTCAGCCGGCGCGCGGTTTCCGAGACGTTGCGGTTGCACATCTCGTAGATGCGCTGGATATGCTCCCAGCGCACGCGATCGGCCGACATCGGATTGTGCGGCAGCTCGGATTTCTCGGTGCCGCTCGCCAATAGCGCCGCGACCACATCGTCGGCGTCGGCGGGCTTCGAGAGATAATCCACCGCGCCCATCTTCACCGCCGTCACGGCGGTGGCGATATTGCCGTAGCCGGTCAGCACGATGGCGCGGGCATCCGGGCGCTTGCGCTTCAGCGCCGACACCACGTCGAGCCCGTTGCCGTCGCCGAGCCGCAGATCCACCACCGCGAAGGCGGGGGCCGACTTGCCGATTTGCGCCAGCCCGTCGGACACGCTGTCGCAGGATGTCACGGTGAAGCCGCGGGTTTCCATGGCGCGCGACAGCCGTTCCAGAAACGGCTTGTCGTCCTCCACGATCAGGAGCGAGCGGTCGGCTTGATCGGTCAGTTCGGTGCCGGCGTTCAAGGTTCTGTCATCCTTATGTCAGACCCCATTACATATGGCGCGGCAGCGTGGCGCTGCCAAGGCCGCCGATGGTCGATTCTACAGCCATCTGACCGGCCGAGTGCGGCTCTAAGCCGCTGGTTCGGCGTCGGTTTCCACGTCCTCGAAGCGGCTGCGCGGCCACGCGATCTGGACCACGGCGCCGTGATCGGGAAAGGTCCGGTTGGTGAAGGAGACCTTGGCGCCGGTGCGCTCCAGCAGCGTGCGGGCGATGAAAACCCCGAGACCGAGGCCGTGGTGTTCGCTCTCGTCCGCGCCGCGCCGCCGCGACAGATAGGGCTCGCCGATCCGCTTCAGCATGTCGGGTGCGATCCCCGGGCCGTCGTCCGAAATCACGATCTCGACGGTCTCGTTATTCCACCATGCGTTCACTTCCACGGTCTTGCGGGCGAAATCGACGGCGTTTTCCAGGATGTTGCCGACGCCGTAGAGGATCGCCGGATTGCGGCTGCCCACCGGCTCGCGGGTGCCCGCCACCGCAATTCGCACCTTGATCGCGACGTCGAAATCGCGGTGCGGCGCCACCACCTCCTCGATCAGCGTCGACAGCGGCATGCGGTCGAACGGCGCGCCGGTCGCGGACAGTTGGGTGATCTTGGCCAGGATGTCACGGCAGCGCTGCGCCTGTTCGCGCAGGGTCTTGAGATCGGAGGCGAGCTGGCCGTTGCCGGTGACGGTCTTCTCCAGCTCGCGCGAGATCAGGAAGATCGTCGACAGCGGCGTGCCGAGTTCGTGCGCGGCGGCGGCGGCGAGGCCGTCGAGCTGGGTGAGATGCTGCTCCCGGGTCAGCACCAGTTCGGTGGCGGCCAGCGCGTCGGAAAGCTTGCGGGTGTCCTCGGTGACCTGAATCGCATACAGGCTGGTGACGCCGATCGCGAGCAGGATCGAGAGCCAGACCCCGAACAGGTAGATCGGCGGCAGCACCAGCGGTTCCTCGCCCTCCCACGGCAGCGGCAGATGGAAGAACACCAGCGCCGAGGCGCAGGCCACCGCCAGCACGCCGAGCGCGATGGTCAACCGGATCGGCAGCGCGGTGGCCGAGATCAGGACCGGCGCCAGGAACAGAAACGAAAACGGGTTCTGCAGGCCACCGGTCAGAAACAGCAATGCCGCCAGTTCCACGATGTTGAGCGCCAGCAATCCCGCCGCATAGACCGGTTCCAGCCGCTGCATCGGGTTGAAGGCGATCTGCAGCACCAGATTGAGCAGTGCGGACAGCCCGACGACCGTGAGGCAGGGAATCACCGGGACGTCGAATTCGAGCCCCTGCGCCACGACGAAAATGGCGGCGAGCTGGCCGAGCGCGGCAAGCCAGCGCAGCCGGAGGATGGTATCCAGACGGACATGGCGGCGCGGATGGCGGAAATCGGAGGCTGCAACGTCGGTCATCCCGGCAGTTTAGCCGCGCGGGTCCCCGACCACAAATTGGCATCCGGGCCACGGTCTTCCTTACTGTGCATGGGGTTGTTTTCGATATTTTGGTTCGAGGGACCCTCAGGCCGGCGTTGCAGCAGGCTGTTCGGGAAGGTCGGGCCAGCAATCCAGGGGCTCGGCACCGTCTTGCGCTTGCCGCGGCAATGGCCCAAGGAACGCCCCGCATGATCGTTGAAGACGCAGCATTGCCCGGCTTGCCCGCTGCCGATCCGGCAGGATCGGCTGCGATCGACGTTGCGCACCTGGTCAAGCTCTACAAGACCACCCGCGCCGTCGACGACGTATCGTTCCGGATCCGGCCCGGCAGCATCACCGGACTGCTCGGAGGCAACGGCGCCGGAAAGACCACGACGATTGCCATGATCATGGGGCTGGTGCTGCCGACCTCGGGGCGCATCCAAGTGCTGGGCGCTTCGATGCCCGACCAGAGCGCCGAGGTGCTCGGCCGGATGAACTTCGAGAGCCCCTATGTCGACATGCCGATGCGGCTCACGGTGCGGCAGAATCTCACGATCTTCGGCCGCCTCTATGCCGTCGAGAATTTGTCCGGACGCATCGCAAAGCTGGCCGCCGACCTCGACCTTTCCGACTTCCTCGACCGCGCCAACGGCAAACTCTCCGCCGGGCAGAAGACGCGCGTGGCGCTGGCCAAGGCGCTGATCAACCAGCCGGAGCTGTTGCTGCTGGACGAGCCGACGGCCTCGCTCGATCCCGATACCGCCGACTGGATCCGGCGGCATCTCGAGAACTACCGCAAGGCCCATGGCGCGACCATCCTGCTGGCGTCGCACAACATGCTGGAGGTGGAGCGATTGTGCGACCGCGTCATCATCATGAAACGCGGACGCATCGAGGACGACGACAGTCCCGACAAGATCATGGCGCGCTACAACCGGACGACGCTGGAACAGGTGTTCCTCGACGTCGCACGCGGGCGCGTCCAGGAGAGCACGCCGTGAGCCAGCTCGTGCTGCCCGGCGGCATCGCGCCGCATCGCATCAATGCGATGATCCTGCGCTACTGGTACCTGCTGCTGTCGTCGTGGCCGCGGCTGCTGGAACTGATCTATTGGCCGGCGCTGCAGATCATCACCTGGGGCTTCCTGCAGAACTACATCTCGCAGAATGCCGGTTTTTTCGCCCAGGCCGGCGGCACCCTGATCGGCGCGGTGATCCTGTGGGACATCCTGTTCCGCGGCCAGCTCGGCTTTTCGATCTCCTTTCTCGAGGAGATGTGGGCGCGCAATCTCGGCAACCTGATGATGAGCCCGCTGAAGCCGATCGAGTTCCTGATCGCGCTGATGGTCATGAGCCTGATCCGGCTCGCGATCGGCGTCATTCCGATGACGCTGCTGGCGATGTTCTTCTTCGACTTCAATCTGTACGGCTTCGGGTTGCCGCTGATCGCCTTCTTCTGCAATCTGATCTTCACCAGCTGGTCGCTCGGGATCTTCGTCTCGGGGCTGGTGCTGCGCAACGGCCTGGGCGCCGAGAGCATCGTCTGGACACTGATGTTCGGGGTGATGCCGCTCGCCTGCGTCTACTATCCCGTGACGGTGCTGCCGCACTGGCTGCAATATGTCGCCTGGTCGCTGCCGCCGACCTATGTATTCGAGGGGATGCGGGCGCTTTTGATCGACAAGGTGCTCCGGACCGACCTGATGCTGTCGGCGCTGGCGATCAACGCGGTGCTCCTGATTGCGTCATTCGCGATCTTTCTTGCCCTTTTGAAGAGCGCCCGGCGCTACGGCTCGCTGATCCAGAGTGGCGAATAAAGGCAAGGTTATCCCACGGAATCCGTGGATTTACGGCCCTCCCGGCCGGTAGATTTACCGATCTGTGCATTGACGCTTAATTACGCATTATGCAGTATGCTGCGATGCAAAAGGGGATTTGAGGAATACATGCCGATTGGTGAGTTTGGCGGAGCACCGCCACTGGTGGCCGAAGGCAGTCCGGCGCTGACGACGCCGATGTACTGGATGTACGAAATGGCGCACGCGTCGCTCAATCCGGCGCGCGCCGTGACCGACGCCACGAAAATTCTGTTTCAGAATCCGCTCAATCCGTGGTCGCACACCGAGTTCGGCAAATCCATTGCCGCCGGCTGCGAAGTGTTCGAGCGCACCACGCGCCGCTACGGCAAGCCCGAATGGGGCCTCGACGACACCGAGGTCAACGGCATCCGGACGCCGATCGAAATCCGCTCGATCTGGGAAAAGCCGTTCTGCCGGCTGCTGCACTTCGATCGCAAGCTGACCCGCCCGTTGCGCAGCCCCCAGCCGCGGGTGCTGATCGTGGCGCCGATGTCCGGCCACTACGCGACGCTGCTGCGCGGCACCGTCGAGGCATTCCTGCCGACCCACGAGGTCTACATCACCGACTGGGCCGATGCGCGGATGGTGCCGCTGACGGAAGGACGCTTCGATCTCGACGACTACGTCGATTACGTCATCGAGATGCTGCACGTGCTCGGCGGCAACATGCACGTGATCGCGGTGTGCCAGCCCTCGGTGCCGGTGGTGGCGGCGATCTCCGTCATGGAAGCCGAGCGCGATCCGTTCGTTCCCCTGTCGATGACGCTGATGGGCGGCCCGATCGATACCCGCCGCAATCCGACCGCCGTCAACAATCTCGCCCAGGAGCGCGGCATCGGCTGGTTCCGCGCCCACGTCATCACCAAGGTGCCGTTTCCGCATCCGGGCGTGATGCGCGACGTCTATCCGGGCTTCCTGCAGCTCAACGGCTTCATCAGCATGAACTTCGACCGTCACATGGACGCCCACAAGAACCTGTTCAAGGATCTGGTGAAGGGTGATGGCGACATGGCCGACAAGCACCGCGATTTCTATGACGAATATCTCGCCGTCATGGATCTGACCGCGGAGTATTATCTGCAGACCGTCGACACCGTGTTCGTCAAGCATGCGCTGCCCAAGGGTGAAATGACCCATCGCGGCAAGCTGGTCGACCCGTCGAAGGTCACGCGCGTGGCGCTGATGACGGTCGAAGGCGAGAACGACGACATTTCCGGTCTCGGGCAAACCGAAGCGACGCATGCGCTGTGCAGTTCGATTCCCGACCACCGCCGGGTGCATTACGTACAGAAGGGCGTCGGCCACTACGGCGTGTTCAATGGCTCCCGCTTCAAGTCGGAAATCGTGCCACGCATTTCCGATTTCATGACCTCGGCGGCGAACGTGAAGCCCAAATTGGCCTTCGCTGCCGAATAGGCGTTGAACGAATGGGTTCGAAGCAGAGCTGCTGCTTCGAACGGCGAAGCGCGGCGTTGATTCGACGCGATCGGTAACCCTCTGAATTGGCGCAAGGAAACCCGGAATCCCGGCTTGCCGAAGGAATGAGGCTTTCTTCACTCCTTCAAGGCCGTCTCCGGACCCGGTTGCAGCCAAAATTATTTGTTCCAGGCCCATCCTGTAGGGGCGGCCGGGCGGGTTGCCCCTGTATATTGGGCAAATGATTTGTTTTTGCGCCGAGCGATTTCACTGGCGGCGGATATGGCAGAATCCGGGCGAACTCCTGATCCCCGGACTTGCAGACATGGCCACTCGCGCCCTCCTTTATCGGCGGCCCGCCGAACCTTCTCGACTTCTGGTCAAGCACGGCTCGCAGATCTACTCGGTCAGGCTGCGCCGGCACCGCCGCGCGCGGCGTTACACCTTGCGCATCCATCCGAGCGACCGTGAAGCGATCCTCACCATGCCGCCGCGCGGCACCATCGCCGACGCCAAGGACTTCGCCCAGCGTCATGGCGGCTGGATCGCCGCGCGCCTCGGCCGATTGCCGAAGGCCGCCCCCTTTCTTCCGGGAACCGTGGTGCCGCTGCGCGGCGTCGCGCACAAGATCGTGCACCGCGCCGGCGTGCGCGGCACGGTGTGGACCGAAACGCGCGACAGCGGCGAGCGGATTCTCTGCGTTGCGGGCGGGGCCGAGCATATCGAGCGGCGGGTCCACGATTACCTGAAACGCGAGGTGCGCAACGATCTGCACAAGGCGTCGCTGGTCTACGCCGAGGCCTATGGCGTGAAGGTGAAGCGGCTGTCGATCCGCGATCAGTCGAGCCGCTGGGGTTCGTGCACCTCGGCCGGCTCGTTGTCGTTCTCGTGGCGGCTGATCCTGGCGCCGCCTTACGTGCTCGATTATCTCGCCGCCCACGAGGTGGCGCATCTCGTCGAGATGAATCACTCGGCGCGGTTCTGGCGGGTGGTCGCCCGGGAATGCGCCCATGTCGAGCGCGCCAAGAGCTGGCTCGACACCTACGGCAACGACCTGCATCGCTACGGGATCCAGGATTGAACCAACAGCGATCGTCTATCGCCCGAACAGCCGATCCACCAGCCAGC
Source organism: Bradyrhizobium sediminis (assembly GCF_018736105.1). Taxonomy (NCBI): domain Bacteria; kingdom Pseudomonadati; phylum Pseudomonadota; class Alphaproteobacteria; order Hyphomicrobiales; family Nitrobacteraceae; genus Bradyrhizobium; species Bradyrhizobium sediminis. Next base: position 5,368,096 of record NZ_CP076135.1, on the reverse strand, counting down.
CATCCAGTCCCGCGGCTGCTTCGGGGCGTGCATTCGGCGAGGGCGGCGCCGATGTCCGCGTCGGCGGTGGCCGATACGCTCCGCCCGGCGGAATCGGCGCGAGCGGGACGGGGGCTTGGGCCGCTGGAGGCTGCGCCGATGGCGCGCTGACCTGCGAGGCCGTCTGCATCAGGTTGGAGAGGAAGCCGCCCTGGCGCGAGTTCGGCAAGCCGGCGACCGGCATGCCCTGATGGGCCGCGCGCATGAAGCGGGTCCAGACCTCGACCGGCAGGCCGCCGCCGGTTGCCTTTTTGGTCGGCGAATTGTCGTCATTGCCGAGCCAGACGCCGGTCACGAGCTTGGCGGTGTAGCCGATGAACCAGGCGTCGCGGAAATCCTGGCTGGTGCCGGTCTTGCCGGCCGCGGTCCAGCCCGGGATCTCCGCCTTGCGCGCGGTGCCGCTCAGCAGGGTCTCCTGCATCATCGTGTTCATCATCGCGACATGGCGCGGTTCGATCGCCTGGCCGAGCTGATCGGCGGGCCGCCCGTACAGGACCTTGCCCTCGGCGGTGCGGATCCTGGTCACGACATGCGGCGTCGCCCCTTGGCCGCCATTGGCGAACGGCGCATAGGCGCCGACCAGTTCGGTCAGCGAGACGACCGAGGTGCCGAGCGCGATCGAGGCATTGGCGTCGAGCTTCGAGGAGATGCCGAGCCGGTGCGCGGTGCGTACCACGTTCCTGGCCCCGACCTCGAGGCCGAGCCGTACCGCGACCGTATTGAGCGACATCGCCAGTGCCTGCGTCAGGGTCACCGAACCGAAATATTCGTGGGTGTAGTTCTCAGGTCTCCAGCCCTTGACGTCGAGCGGCGCGTCCTGCCGGATCGTCTCCGGCGTCAGCCCGGCCTCGATCGCGGTGAGATAGACGAACGGCTTGAAGGCCGAGCCCGGCTGGCGCTTGGCGGTGACCGCGCGGTTATACTGGCTCTCGGCGTAATTGCGCCCCCCCACCATGGCGCGCACCGCGCCGTCCGGCGTCATCGCCACCAGCGCGCCTTGGCTGACGTTGAACTTCACGCTCTTTGCCGCCAGTTCGTCGATGATGGCGGCTTCGGCGACGCTTTGCAGTTTCGGGTCGATCGAGGTCTCGACCACGATGTTCTGGTCGATCTGGCCGATCAGGTCGTCGAGCACTTCGCCGATCCAGTCCGCCACATAATTGATGGTGCCGGCCCCTGCCGCCTTCACATTGTAGGAGGGCTGCCCGATCGAGGCCTGCGCCTGCGCGTCGGTGATGAATTTGGCGTCCGCCATCGCCGCCAGCACGGTCTGGGCGCGCTTCTCGGCGCCTTCCGGATTGCGGTTCGGCGCCAGCCGCGACGGCGACTTGACCAGCCCCGCCAGCATCGCGGCTTCCGCCAGCGTCACGTTCTTCGCGGACTTGCCGAAATAGCGCTGCGCCGCTGCCTCCACGCCATAGGCGCCGGAGCCGAAATAGACCCGGTTGAGATAGAGTTCGAGAATTTCCGATTTGGAATGCTTGCGCTCCAGCCAGAGCGCGAGTTCGACTTCCTGCAATTTGCGCTGCAGCGTGCGTTCCTGCGTCAGGAACAGGTTCTTGGCGAGCTGCTGGGTCAAGGTCGAGCCGCCCTGCGAGACGCCGCGATGCATGATGTTGGCCACCGCCGCCCGCGCGATTCCGACCGGGTCGACGCCGTAATGCGAATAGAACCGGCGGTCCTCGATGGCGATGAAGGCCTTCGGCAGATAGGGCGGCAGATCCTTCAGCGCGACATTGGTGCCGGCCATTTCGCCGCGCGTCGCCAGCACGCTGCCGTCGAAGCCGACGATCTGGATGGTCGGCGGCCGCTTCGGAATTTCAAGCGACTGGATCGCCGGCAGATGCGCGCCGACCCAAACGACGACGCCGACCGCCGCGATGAAAGCCCACAGGCCGAGCACCGCCCCCCAGTAGAACAGGCGCGAGATGCCGCCGCGCGCACGGGCCTTCGATTTGCGCTTGCCGCTGCCCCGGCCGGGCCGCGGCTTGCGCTCGCGCGGAGCCTCGTCGCCGGCATCGGCGGCCTTGCGTTTGGAAGATGGCTTCTTCGGCTTGTCGTCGTCGTCGGGGCCGACACGATCCTGCGGGCTGAGGCGCAATTCAGACAGCGCCGCGGCGAGCCCGAATTGCGGCTCCTTGCGCCCGCCGCTCTTTTTTCGTCCCCACGCCATACGCAAACGCCGCTCGCACCGGTCCCGCCGCACGCTAACGGGCGGAATTTAAGGGCTGGTTACGCAAAGATTAACGCGGGATTAGGAGGTGCGGCGGGGCGTGGTAAAAGCGGGCCAGCGCCAGGCGAAAAAGGGAAGCTGCATGGGCCATATCGATCCGACCAAGGAAGTATTCGCGCAGTTCAGGGCCAATGATCGCCCGGGTCCGATTCACATGCTGAATCTGGTCCGGCTGCGGCAACGGGCGGCCTATCCCGACGGCCGCCAGGCCACCGGCGCGGAAGCCTATGCGGCCTATGGCCGGGAAAGCGGGCCGGTGTTCGAACGGCTGGGCGGCCGCATCGTGTGGCAGGGCCGGTTCGAATTGATGCTGATCGGGCCGGCGGACGAGCGCTGGGATCACTGCTTCATCGCCGAATACCCCAGCGTCGCCGCCTTCGCAGAGATGATTCGCGATCCGGTCTACCGCGAGGCGGTGAAACACCGGCAGGCGGCGGTCGAGGACTCGCGCCTGATCAGGCACGCGGTGCTGCCGGTCGGAAAGAACTTCGGCGAAATTCCGAAGTAATATCCCAACGAAATCGGCGGCCCCGAAAGGCCGCCGATCGTGGTTCCGACATGAGAAAGACTAGCCCGCGGGGCCGGCGTCTTCGAGGATCGGGCCGAACAGTTCCCAACGCTCGCCGTTGAACTTCATCATCTGCAACTGCTTGTTGACCCGGTAATCGGTTGGCGTGGTGTTGGCGACGATGCCCGGCAGCGACAGGTCGAGCTGCACGTTCTTCAGGCTGGTCGCCTGCTTCATGACGTTCTCGCGGGTCAGATTGTCGCCGCACTGCTTGAGCACGTGGATCAGCAATTGCGTGGTCGAGTAGCCATAGGCGTTGAAGCTCGAGTCCTTGTCGCCATCGGGATAGTACTTCGCCATGAACTCGAAATACTTCTTCATGCCGGCATCGTTTTTCCAGGTCGGATCGAGCGGATCCTTGCCGTAATTGACGCTGATCACTCCCTTGGAGGCCTCGAGCCCTGCCGGCTTCATCACCGCGCCGACCGAAGTGGCGTTGATGTCGAGGATGTGCACCGGCTTCCAGTTGAGTTCGGCCAGTTTCTTGATCGTCTGCGCCGCCTGCTTGGGCGTCGAGGCGCTGAAGAACAGGTCCGCGCCGGCGTCCTTGATCTTGAGGATTTGCGAATCGACCGTCGGATCGGAGACTTCGTAGGAGGCTTCCGCGACCACCATCTTCGCCGCCTTGTCGCCGAGGCCGGCCTTGATGCCGTTCAGGTAGTCTTTGCCGAGGTCGTCGTTCTGATAGAGGATGCCGACCTTGGCATTCGGATAATTCTTGATGATGTACTGGCCGTAGATGCGGCCTTCCACGAAATAGTTGGGGTTGAAGCCCATCGTCCACGGGAAATTCTTCGGGTCGGTGAACTTCGACGCGCCGGTGGCGGCGAACAGTTGCGGCACCTTCTTGGTGTTGAGATATTTCTGCACGGCGGCATTCGACGGCGTGCCGAGGACCTGGAACGTCAGCAACACCTCGTCGCTCTCGACCAGCTTGCGCACCTGCTCGACCGCCTTGGGCGGTGAGTAGGCGTCGTCATACTGGATCAGATTGATCTTACGGCCGTTTATGCCGCCCTGGTCGTTGATCATCTTGATATAGGCGGCCTGGGTCTTGCCGATGGTGGCATACGCCGAAGCCGGGCCGCTGAACGGATTGGTCTGGCCGATCTTGATCTCGGTATCGGTTGCGCCGGTGTCGTATTTCTTTTGCGCCGATGCGGGCGAAGCCGACAGCGCGATCGCAACCGCCGTTCCGGTCACCAGATGAAAAATACCGTTCCTCATGTCGCTGCTTTCCTCACATGTTTATTGTGCCGACGGCCTTGTCCGGTAGTGGCGGACGCCGTCGCTGCCGGGATACTGGATGAACGCATGTGGCATTGCAATACAATGCCGTCCGTGACGGTGCTCGAACTTACGCCAGCCAGAGCAGGACCAAAGCGACCGCGGCGGGCGCCGCCTGCACATACAATATCCGGCGGCTGACGGTAGCCGCGCCGTAGGCGCCGGCCACGATCACGCAAAGCAGAAAGAACACCTTGATCTGGAATGCGAAGGCCGGCGCGCCGTGAAGCAGTCCCCAGGCAAGCCCCGCGGCGAGGAAGCCGTTGTACAGTCCCTGGTTGGCGGCGAGCACGGCGGAATCGGCCGCCTTCTCGGGTGAATTCCGGAACGTCTTCAGGCCCAGCGGCTTCTGCCAGAGAAACATCTCCAGGATCAGAAAATAGATGTGCAGCGCGGCGACCAGCGCCACCAGCAGATTGGCGATAAAGATCATATTGCCTCCCCCCGAACAACCCACCGCGGGTTTCGGGTGGACGCTAACACGCTCGTCATGAAAAATGCGACGGTCCATCGCTGCATCAGCCCGGAATGATGGCGCCCGAGACCCGCAAGAGGAGCCCATGCGCGCAAAGCCACCCGAAACGGTCGGCCTCGACCGGTTGCGAACGCCGATCGGAACGGCGTTGCTGGTCAGCGACGCCGACGGGGCTCTGCGCGCGCTGGACTGGGAAGACTACGAGCCGCGCATGAAGGCACTGCTGCGGCGGCAATACGGGACGGTGGTGCTGAAAGCGGCGCGGGCGCCTGCCGAGACCAGGGCCGCGCTGACGGGCTATTTCAAGGGCGACCTCGCTCGCCTGAATGAAATCCACTGGCGCATCGCCGGCACCCCGTTCCAGCGCAAGGTCTGGAACGCATTGCCCAAAATTCCGCCCGGTGCCACCATGAGCTACGGCGAACTGGCGGCGAAACTCGGCATGCCCAGGGCGGTGCGCGCGCTCGGTCACGCCAACGGCGCCAATCCGCTCAGCGTCGTCGTGCCCTGTCATCGTCTGATCGGAGCCGATGGTGCGCTGGTCAAGTATGGCGGCGGCATCGAGCGCAAGCGCTGGCTTCTCGATCACGAAGGCGTGGTGCTCGGCGCCTCTCCGTAGCCCGGATGGAGCGCAGTAATCGGTCCTCATCCTGAGGAGCCGCGAAGCGGCGTCTCGAAGGATGAGAGGAATGGTGGCTCTCATGGTTCGAGACGCGCGAAGACGCGCTCCTCACCATGAGGGTCTATCAGCTCTAGGCCGCGGGCTTGGTGACCGCGTCTTCGCTGGAGAGCAGGTGGATCAGCGCGCTCTTGATCGCGGCCTGCCGCGTCGGCGCGGTGATCTGCGCGCCGAGCAGGTCGGTGACGTAGAACACGTCGCGGGCGCGCTCGCCGAAAGTCGCGACATGGGCCGAGGCGATGTTGAGGTTGAGCTTCGAAATCGCGGTCGTCAGTTGATACAACAGGCCCGGCCGGTCGAGGCCGGACACCTCGATCACGGTGTAGCGGTCCGACCACTGGTTGTTGAGGGTGACTTCCGGCTCGACCACGAAGGGGCGCACCTTGCGTCCGGCGGCGCGGCGCGCCACCACTTCGGGCAGGCGCAACTTGCCTTCCAGCACGTCCTCGATCATCTCGCCGATCCGGGTCGCGCGCCGGCCCTCGTCCTCGTCGCGGTCGTATTCCCTCGATATCGCGATGGTGTCGAGCGCGCGGCCGTCGGTGGTGGTGTAGATCTGCGCGTCGACGATGTTGGCGCCCGCCGAGGCGCAGGCGCCGGCGATGATCGACAATAGCCAGGGATGGTCGGTGGCGAGAATGGTCAGCTCGGTGACGCCGCGCGCCTCGTCGAAGCCGACATTGATCGCCAGCTTGTGGCCGGCCTGTTCGCTGGCGCGCAGGAAGCGGGCATGGCGGATCTTGCGCGCCAGTTCGACCTTGAGCCAGTAGGCGGGATAGTGCCGCCCGATATAGGCGTTGAGTTCCGCCTCCGGCCATTCGGTGAAGGCGGCGCGGAACTCCCGTTGCGCCACCTCGATGCGCTGCGCGCGATTGACTTCGGAGAAGCCGCCGGTCAGCACCGGTTCGGTTTCGTAATACAGCGTGCGCAACAGCTGCGCCTTCCAGCCGTTCCAGACGCCGGGACCGACGCCCCGGATGTCGGCGGTGGTCAGGATGGTCAACAGCTTCATCTGTTCGACCGATTGCACCACGGCTGCGAAATTCTCGATGGTCTTGCGGTCGGAGAGGTCGCGTGACTGCGCCACCGTGGACATCGTCAGATGTTGCTCGATCAGCCATGCGATCAGTTCGGTATCGGCGGCGCTGAAGCCGAGCCGCGGGCACAGCCGCCGCGCCACCCTGGCACCGGCGATCGAATGGTCCTCGGGACGGCCCTTGGCGATGTCGTGCAAGAGCGTGGTGATGTAGATCACCGCGCGGTGCTCGGGTTGGATCTTGCGCATCAGGTCGCTGGCGACGGTGAACTCGTCGTTGCCGCCGCGCTCGATGTCCTGCAGGTAACCGACGCAGCGCAACAGATGCTCGTCGACCGTGTAGTGGTGATACATGTTGAACTGCATCATCGACACGATCTTGCCGAAGGCGCGGATGAAATGACCGAGCACGCCGGTCTCGTTCATGCGCCGCAGCACGATTTCCGCGTCGTTCGAGGTCAGGATCTCCATGAACAGCCGGTTGGCTTCGGGATTTTCGCGCAGCGGCGTGTTGATGAGCTTCAGCGACCGCGTCACCGTGCGCATGGCATCCGGGTGGAAGGCGAGATTGTTCTTCTGCGCCAGCCGGAAAATCCGGATCAGGTTGACGGGGTCGTGCTTGAAGACGTCGGGCGCGGCGAGATTGATGCGGTTGTTGTCGATGATGAAATCGTCGCTCTCGGGCACCCGCCGCCGGTTGTTGGAAGGCCGCAGCCGCGCCATCACCCGGCTCAGCACCGGCGCCGGCTTGGCCTGCTGGTCTTCCAGCTTGGCGCACAGGATCGCGGTGAGATCGCCGACGTCCTTGGCGACCAGGAAGTAGTGCTTCATGAAGCGCTCGACATCCTGCATGCCGGGATGCGAGGTATAGCCGAGGCGGATCGCGATCTCGCGCTGCATGTCGAACGACAGCCGCTCCTCGGCGCGGCCCGAGAAGAAATGGATGTTGCAGCGTACCGACCAAAGGAAGTCGGCGCAGCGGCGGAAGGTGCGATATTCCTGGGCGTCGAACACGCCGCGTTCGACCAGTTCGTTGGTCTCGCGCACGCGGTAGACATATTTCGCGATCCAGAACAGCGTGTGCAGGTCGCGCAATCCGCCCTTGCCGTCCTTGACGTTGGGCTCGACCAGATAGCGCGACTGGCCGGCGCGGCGATGCCGCTCCTCGCGTTCGGCCAGCTTGGCGGTGACGAATTCGGCGGCGGTGCCCTGCACCACTTCCTTGTCGAACCGCCCCACCAGTTCATCGTAGAGCGGCTGGTCCCCGGTCAGGAACCGGGTCTCGAGTATGGCGGTGCGGATCGTCATGTCGCCGCGCGCCTGCCGGATCGATTCGTCGACCGAACGGGTGGCGTGGCCGACCTTCAATCCCATGTCCCACAGGCAATACAGGATGGCCTCGGCGACCTGTTCGCCCCAGGCGGTCTGCTTGTAGGGCAGGATGAACAACAGATCGATGTCGGATTCCGGCGCCATCAGTCCGCGGCCATAGCCGCCGGTGGCGACGACCGCCATGCGCTCGGCCCCGGTCGGCACCTGCGAGCGATAGAGATGGCGGGTGGCCGCGGCATACAGGATGCGGATGATCTCGTCCTGCACGAAGCACAGCCGTTCGGCGCAACGCCGTCCGTGACGGTCCTTCAGCAGCACCGCCTGCGCCACCGCGCGCGCCTCGACCATCTCGGCCTTCAGCAGTTGTGCCACGGCCGTTCGGAAAACATCCTCGCGGCCGGAATGTTTTGCGGCGAGCGCGTCGACCGCCGCGGTGATCCTCGCGGTATCGAAACGGTCGTCGGCGACGGAAGGGGTCGGGGTCACAACGCTGTCCATGACCTAACCGGATAACGGACGATGCCAGCGCTGTCACGGGAGATTCCGGGAGATAACGGCAGGTCGATGCTGCTTTGCTCCGGCTCTCGACCAAGCTGTTCTCGCCACGAGGCGCGGGGTGTATGCATTTTTGCGCCATATCGCCAATTAACTTATTGAAAGAAAAAATGAATTTTCAAGGCTGACGGAAATCGCGCCGCCGCCGGAAATGGTGACATCCACCCGCCGACCCGGTACATCAAGCAGGTAATGATATCGGGGAGGGAAGAACAATGGACGCCGCCAAACTCCGCGCCACCCAGGCTCCGATCAAGGAGCGTTACAAATCCGATCCGAAGGCCGCGATGATCAGGCTGACCGCGCGGGGCTCGATCGAAAACGAGGGCATCGCCTGCAAGGTCGAGACCGGCCGCGCGCTGGCGGTGGCCGGCCTGCACCCGGCGACCGGCGGCTCCGGACTTGAACTGTGCTCCGGCGACATGCTGCTCGAAGCCCTGGTCGCCTGCGCCGGCGTGACCTTGAAATCGGTGGCGACCGCGATCGAGGTGCCGCTGAAGAAGGGCGACGTCACCGCCGAGGGCGATCTCGATTTCCGCGGCACGCTCGGCGTCGACAAGGAAGCGCCGGTCGGCTTTGCCGAGATTCGCCTGAAGTTCGAGGTCGAGACATCGGCGCCGCAGGACAAGCTCGATCTGCTGTTGAAACTCACCGAGCGCTATTGCGTGGTGTACCAGACCATCAAGAACGGTCCGAAGGTTTCGGTGTCGATGCAAAGGGTGTGACGGCTTGTCGTCCCTGCGAACGCAGGGACCCATACGCCGTGTCCTCTCGTTTCAAGTGCCGCCGTTCGACGGCTTTCGCGCCACACGAATAGTTGTGGTTATGGGTCCCTGCGTTCGCAGGGACGACAGGAAATGTCCCCCGAACTTGCCTTCATCCTCACGCTCCTGCTGCGCATGGCGATCACGGCTGCGTTCGTGGTCACGGCGTCCGTCATCACCGAGCGTTCGGGGCCAGTGATCGGCGCGCTGGTCGCGACCTTGCCGATTTCGGCGGGGCCGTCCTACGTCTTCCTCGCGCTCGATCACGACGCTGATTTCATCGCCGAGGGCGCGCTGGCGAGCCTGCCGATCAATGCCGCGACGATCTTTCTGGGGCTGACCTATGTCGTGCTGGCGCAGCGCCGGAGCGCGCTGGTCTCCTGCGCGGTTGCGCTCGCGGTGTGGATCGCGCTCGCCTCCGTCATCCGCATGTTCCAGTGGACGCTTCTCGCCGGACTGGTCGCGAATGCCGTCACCTTTGCGATCTGCGTGCCGCTGTTGCAGGGCTATCGCCACGTCAAGATGCCGCTGATCACGCGGCGCTGGTACGACGTTCCGTTGCGCGCCGGACTGGTCGCGACGCTGGTGGCAACGGTGGTCACGACATCGGGCTGGGTCGGCCCCAGGATCAGCGGCATCATCGCGCTGTTCCCGATCGTGTTCACCAGCCTGATGCTGATCCTGCATCCGCGCATCGGCGGTCCGGCGACCGCCGCCGTCATTGCCAACGGCGCCTGGGGCCTGATGGGATTTGGCATTGCGGTTGCGGTGCTGCATCTCGCCGCACTTCGCTTCGGCTCGACGGTCGCCCTCAGCCTGGCGCTGATGACCTGCATCGGCTGGAATCTCGGGCTGTGGTGGTACGGGCGGAGGAAGCCGGTGCGCCAATAGACCCTCATGGTGAGGAGCGCATCTTCCCGGCAGCGCTTGCGCTGTCCGGCGCGCGTCTCGAACCATGAGAGCCCCGCTGCATCCATCCTTCGAGACGCGCGCAAGAGCGCGCTCCTCAGGATGAGGGCTGTTACCGTTTCGGCAGTTTCGCCTTCAGCGCATACAGCGCCTCCAGCGCCTCGCGCGGCGACATTTCGTCGGGATGCAGCGCTTTGACGGCTTCGAGCAGCTGTTCCGCCTCGCTCGGCGGCGCCGGTTCGGCTGATGCGCGCGACGGCACCGCGAACAGCGGCAGGTCGTCGGCGAGCGCGCGTGCGGTCTGGCCGCGGTCCTGCGCCTCGAGCTTGGCCAATACCGATTTGGCGCGGGCGATGACAGGGGCGGGGAGGCCTGCGAGCTTTGCCACCTGGATGCCGTAGGAACGGTCGGCCGAGCCCGGCAGCACCTCGTGCAGGAACACGACGTCGCCCTGCCATTCCTTGACCCGCACCGTGGCGTTGAACAGCCGCGGCAGTTTTGCGGAAAGCGCAGTCAGCTCGTGATAGTGCGTCGCGAACAGCGCGCGGCAGCGGTTGGCCTCATGCAAATGCTCGATCGCCGCCCAGGCGATCGACAACCCGTCGAAGGTCGCGGTGCCGCGGCCGATCTCGTCCAGGATCACCAGCGAGCGCTCGCTGGCCTGATTGAGGATCACGGCGGTCTCCACCATCTCCACCATGAAGGTGGAGCGGCCGCGCGCCAGATCGTCGGCGGCGCCGACCCGCGAGAACAGCCGGTCGACGATGCCGATGCGGGCCCGCGTTGCCGGCACGAAGCTGCCGATCTGCGCCAAGAGAGCGATCAGCGCGTTCTGGCGCAGGAAGGTCGATTTACCCGCCATGTTGGGACCGGTGATCAGCCAGATCTGACCGGACTTTTGCGCCGGTCCGGGGGAAAGATCGCAGGCGTTGGCGATGAACGGCTGGCCGTCGCGCTTCAATGCCTGCTCGACCACCGGATGCCGGCCGCCTTCGATGGCAAAGCCGAGCGAGCCATCGACCTCGGGCCGCACGTAGTTGTCATCGACCGCGAGCTTGGCCAGCGCGGTTGCGACATCGAGCAGCGCAAACGCGTGCGCGGCGGCGCGCAAATCGTCGCTGGCGGCCATGACGTCAGCCGAAAGCCGCTCGAAGATCTCCAGCTCCAGCCCGAGCGCGCGGTCGCCGGCGTTGGCGATCTTGGCTTCGATCTCGCCGAGTTCCGACGTGGTGAAACGGACCTGTCCGGCCAGGGTCTGGCGATGAATGAACGTCGCATTCAGGGGCGGGGCCATCAATTTGTCGCCGTGTTGCGCGGTGACCTCGACGAAATAACCGAGCACGTTGTTGTGGCGGATCTTCAGGCCCTTGATGGAGGTCACGTCGGCGTAGCGCGCCTGCATCGCGGCGACCACGAGGCGGGAGGCGTCGCGCAGATTGCGGGCCTCGTCGAGCGCGGCCTCATAGCCCTCGCGCACGAAGCCGCCGTCGCGCTTGATCAGCGGCAGCTGTTCCGAAAGTGCGCGCTCAAGTTCGCGCGCCAGCCCGCGCGACGGGCGGCGCAGCGCCTCCATGACCCCGGCAATCTCCGGCGGCGGATTGTCGAGCTGTGCCAGCCGCGCCAGCGCGGAATCGGCCGCGACAATGCCGTCGCGCAACCCGGCGAGATCGCGCGGGCCGCCGCGTCCGACCGACAACCGCGCCAGCGCGCGCGACATGTCGGGCGCCGCGCGCAAGCTGGCGCGGAGTTCGTCGCGCGCCGCGCTGTCGGCGACGAAGGTGGCGATGGCATCGAGCCGCCGCGCGATCGCGGCGCTGTCGGTCAGCGGCGCCGCCAGCCGCTGCGCCAGCAGCCGCGATCCGGCCGCGGTCACGGTGCAGTCGATGGCGTCGAGCAGCGACCCGCGCCGCTCGCCCGAAAGCGTCCGCGTCAGTTCGAGATTGGCGCGGGTGGCGGGATCGATCGCCATGGTGGTGCCGGCGGCCTCGCGCGACGGCGGCGACAGCGGCGGCCGCTTTCCGACCTGGGTGCGGTCGATATAGGTGACGGCGGCGGCCGCGGCGGTGGCTTCGAGCCGCGACATCGCGGAAAGCCCGTCCATGGTGGCGACCGCGAAATAATCACACAGCCGCCGCTCGGCGGTGGCGCCGTCGAAGAAGTCGCGGGTCAGCGGCGTCACCGCCGGCAGTTCGCGTAAAGCAGGCCCCAGCTCCGGATCGCCATAGAGCGCGTCGGTGACGATGGCTTCATTGGGATTGATGCGCGCCAGGGTCGCCGCGAGTTCGCCGGTGGAACATTCGGTGACGATGAATTCCGCCGTCGAAATGTCGATCCAGGCGAGCCCGATGCGGTCGGCGCCCGCCGAACCGCGCGCGCGCGCGATCGCCAGCAGGTAATTATTGGTCTTGGCGTCGAGCAGGGTGTCTTCGGTCAGCGTGCCCGGCGTCACCAGCCGCACCACGCCGCGGCGGACCACGCTCTTGTTGCCGCGCGCCCGTGCCGCCGCCGGATCTTCGGTCTGTTCGCAGACCGCGACGCGATGTCCTGCCTCGATCAGCCGATGCAGGTAGTCCTCGGAACGCTCCACCGGCACGCCGCACATCGGGATATCCAGGCCCTGGTGCTTGCCGCGTTTGGTCAGCACGATGCCGAGCGTGCGCGAGGCGATTTCGGCGTCCTCGAAGAACAGCTCGTAGAAATCGCCCATCCGGTAGAACAGCAGCAGCCCGGGATGGGCGGCCTTGATCTCGAGGTATTGTTCCATCATCGGCGTGACGCGCGCCGCCGCCTCGGCAGCAGGCTGAGCGTCTTGTGGCACGGGAATGGATTGCTGGATCGTCATCGGGTGCGGAAACTACAAAATTTTCGTCCGCGGTCCTATCGGTTTGGCCCTGCATTATGCGTTTTCCACGTTCTCCGCTGCCCCTCTCCCGCAAGCGGGAGAGGGGGCGATAGAACGGTCAATTGACCTGCCGCGCCCTCGCTCCTAAAACTCGCCGTCAATTCCGGCAATCAGCGCCGAAAAACGCGGCATTCAGGGAGAGAGTAGATGCGCGATGTGTTTGTTTGCGATGCCGTACGTACCCCGATCGGCCGCTTCGGAGGTTCGCTGGCCAAGGTCCGCGCCGACGACCTGGCGGCGACCCCGATCAAGGCGCTGATGGCGCGGCATCCCGGGCTCGATTGGGCTAATGTCGATGAGGTCTATTTCGGCTGCGCCAACCAGGCCGGCGAGGACAACCGCAACGTGGCGCGGATGGCGCTGCTCTTGGCGGGGCTGCCGGAATCGGTTCCCGGCCTCACGCTCAACCGGCTTTGCGCCTCGGGGCTCGATGCCGTCGGCGCCGCCGGCCGCGCGATCCGCGCCGGCGAGATCGACTTCGCCATCGCCGGCGGCGTCGAATCGATGACGCGGGCGCCGTTCGTGATGGGCAAGGCATCGGAAGCGTTTTCGCGTTCCGCCGAGATCTTCGACACCACCATCGGCTGGCGCTTCATCAATCCGCTGTTGAAGGCGCAATACGGCGTCGACGCCATGCCGGAGACCGGCGAGAACGTCGCCGAGGAATTCCAGGTGTCGCGCGCCGATCAGGACGCGTTCGCGATCCGCTCGCAGCAGCGCGCAGGTGCGGCGATCGCGGCGGGCTATTTTGCCGAGGAGATCACGGCGATCTCGGTGCCCGGCGGCAAGGCCGGGCCGATCAGCGTCGACAAGGACGAACACCCGCGGCCGGAAACCACGCTCGAAGGTTTGACGAAACTGAAGCCGATCGTGCGCAATCCCGGCACCGTGACGGCGGGCAATGCCTCCGGCGTCAATGACGGCGCCGCCGCGATGATCCTGGCTTCCGAAGCGGCAGTGAAGAAGCACGGGTTGACGCCGCGGGCCCGCATTCTCGGCCTCGCCTCGGCCGCGGTGCCGCCGCGCATCATGGGCATCGGTCCGGTGCCGGCGACCCGCAAGCTGATGGAGCGGCTCGGGCTGAAGATCAGCGATTTCGATCTGATCGAACTCAATGAGGCCTTCGCCAGCCAGGGCATCGCCTGTCTTCGGCAATTGGGCGTCAAGGACGACGCCGATTTCGTCAACCCGCATGGCGGCGCCATTGCGCTCGGCCATCCGCTCGGCATGAGCGGCGCGCGGCTGGCAATGACCGCGGTGCACGGCATGGAAAAGCGCGGCGGCAAGTGTGCGCTGGCAACGATGTGCGTCGGCGTCGGCCAGGGCGTCGCGATGGCGATCGAGAAGCTGAACTGACGGCGATTGCCGCGAGGGTCATTGCGAGGCGCGCTGTGGCGAAGAGCCTCCGTCATTCCGGGTTTGGTCCTTCGGACCATCCCGGAATGACGGCTTCCCAAGAGGTGCGGAATGATCATCGAGCGTCAGCAGGATGTCACGGTCGCGGCGACGGCCGTGATGGAAAGGACTTCCGACCCGCGGCTGCGTGAAATCATGGTGTCTCTCGTCAGGCACCTGCATGGCTTCATCCGCGACGTCCGCCTGACCGAGGCGGAATTCCGCGAAGCCGCCGCCATCCTGGCGGAGATGGGCAAGCTCACGACCGACACCCATAATGAAGTCGTGCTGATGGCCGGCTCGCTCGGGGTCTCGTCGCTGGTCTGCCTTCTGAACAATGGCGATCAGGGCAATAGCGAAACGGCGCAGTCGTTGCTCGGGCCGTTCTGGCGGCTGAACTCGCCCCGGGTCGAGAACGGCGGGTCGATCGTCCGGTCCGATACGCCGGGTGTGCCGCTGTTCGTCAACGGTCGGGTGGTGGACCCTGCCGGCCGTCCGGTGGCTGAAGCGGAAGTGGACGTGTGGCACGCCTCACCGGTCGGTCTTTACGAAAACCAGGATCCCGAACAGGCGGAGATGAACCTCCGCGGCAAGTTTACAACCAACGCCGACGGACGCTTCTGGTTTCGCACGGTGATGATGACGGGTTATCCGATTCCGGCTAACGGCGTCGTCGGCCGTCTGTTGAAGCTGCAGAACCGGCATCCCTATCGGCCGGCGCATCTCCACGCGCTGATTTTCAAGCCGGGTTTCAAGGTCCTGGTTTCCCAGGTCTATGATCCTGCCGACCCGCACATCGACAGCGACGTGCAGTTCGGCGTAACCAAGGCGCTGATCGGCAATTTCGTGCGCCATGAAGAGCCCCATCCGACGGAGGCCGATGCCGGCACGCCCTGGTACTCTCTCGACTACGTCTACAGGATGGAAGCAGGCGAGGCCGTGCTTCCGCGTCCGCCCATCAAGTAACACTGCGACGAATTCATCCACGGGAATCCGGGCTGCCCATGACATTCCTCGATTGCGTCTCCCGGATTTCCGCGCGGATGCCGCTCGCTTTGCTGCTGCTGGCGCTCGTCCTTCCCCAGCGTCAGGCCGGCGCCGAGACCAAATACCCGGGCAAGGCGGTGCGGATCGTCGTGCCGTTTGCGGCCGGCGGCGTTGCCGATATCACGGCGCGGGTGATCGCAGAGCGGCTCGGCGTCAAGCTTGGGGGGCGGGTTTACGTCGAGAACCAGCCCGGCGCCGGCGGCATTGCCGCGGCCCGAACCGTGATTTCCTCTCCGCCCGATGGCCATACCCTGGCATTGCTGTCGAACGGAACCGCGATCAGCGTCTCCCTGTTCGGCAAGTTGCCCTACGATCCCCTGAAGGATTTCGTTCCGGTCTCGAGTCTCGGTTTTTTCGATTTCGTCTTTGCCACCAACGCGGACTCGCCATTCAAGACGCTGGCGGACTTCATCGCGGCCGCAAAGGCAAAGCCCGGCTCGCTCAATGTCGGGACCATCAATGTCGGAAGCACCCAGAATCTGTCGGCGGAGCTCTTCAAGACCGCAGCCGGCATCGATTTCGTGATCATCCCCCATCGGGGAACGCCCGAGGTTCTGGTCTCCACCATGCAGGGCAACCTCGCCCTCATGATCGACAGCTACTCGGCGATGAAGGGCAATCTCGCCGACGGGAAGATCCGGGCGTTGGCGTCGACCGGGCCGATACGTTCGGAAAGCGCGCCGGATATTGCGACCGTGCGGGAATCCGGCGTTGCGGATTACGACGTCGTTTCCTGGAATGCATTGTTTGCGCCCGCCGGCACGCCGCCGGAGATCGTGAAGATCCTCAATCAGGCCCTGCAGGAAATACTCGCCGAACCGGACGTCAGGAAGCGGCTTCTCGAACTCGGCATCGAGGCCAGGGCAAGTACGCCCGAAGAGATATCGGCCAGGCTGAAGTCTGATATCGAGAAGTGGCGTAAGGTGATCGACAAGGCCGGCGTTCAGAAGCAATAGGGACCCATGAACCTCAAGCAGCTCGAATACTTCGTGCAGGTGGCCGAGCTGGGCAGCTTCAGCAAGGCGGCGCTGGTGCTCGACATCGCGCAGCCGGCGCTCAGCCGCCAGGTGCGCAGCCTCGAGACCGAGTTGCACCAGCAGCTGTTCCTGCGCAACGGCCGGGGCGTGGCGTTGACCGACGCGGGCAAGCGGCTGTTCGACCACAGCGTGGCGGTTCTGCAGCTGATGGCGCATGCGCGCGAGGATCTGGGGGCGAGCCGCGACGAGCCGGTCGGGCGGGTCATCATCGGGCTGCCGCCGAGCATCGGCCGTCAACTCACGCTTCCCCTGATCGACCGCTTCAAGAAGGAGCTTCCCGCCGCCAGGCTGGCGGTCGTCGAAGGGCTGTCGACCCACATCGTCGAATGGGTCACGACCGGCCGCATCGATGTCGGCCTGGTCTATAACCCCGAGGCACAGGCCGGGCTGGAGATTACGCCGCTGCTTCAGGAGCCGCTCGGACTGGTCAGTCGTGCGGCCAAGGGCCAGCGGAGACGGGCCGCATTGCCGCCGCTGCCGATGAAGGAGCTGTCGCGTTACCCCCTGATCGTTCCGGAGCGGGTGCATGCGATGCGCCGCCTGCTCGAGACCCAGGCGGCCCTGGCCGGCATCAAGCTCGACATTGCCTGGGAGGTGTCGAGCGTCCCCTCGATCATCGAACTGGTCTGCGCCGGCTACGGCCACGCGGTGCTCACCGCCAGCGGCGTTGCCGCTTCGCCGCGCTCGGGAGAATTGGCGGTGCGCCGGCTGGTCGAACCGGCGCCCGTCAGCGTGCTTTGCCTGGCCATCTCGGCGCACCGGCGTCCGACGCCGCTGACCCAGCACACAATGCGGCTCTTGACCGCGCTGGTGCGGAAGCTTCCCGCCTGATCATTTCGCGCATCGCTGGTGCCGGCAGGCCATGCCGGATTGCGATAGCTGTTATAGGCGGCGGGCGCTGGCGAAACGCCGGACGGCTGGCCACAGTGAGGGCGGCGAACAGCCCGTTTCCGTCACGGCCGCCTCGCCGCGCCTGAGGAAAGCCCGACCCGGCCGGCGCCAGGAAATGCTCGGTCAATCGAGCCGGATTGCAACATGGGAGCGCGCCAGCATGCATAGACGGACGTTCCTCGGGGGGGCCGCATACCTCGGTTCGATGTCCGCGCTTGCCGGGAGCCGGTCGCAGGCGGCAGAAAATCCGGCGGCTGAGCCGAGGCAAATTCCGACGATTGCCGGCCCGGACAAGAATACCAGAACGCCGGTCTTCAAGGCGCCGGTGGGCGCGATCGACACCCACTGTCACATCTTCGGCCCCGCCGCCGAATATCCGTTCTCTCCGACCCGGCCGTACACTCCACCCGAAGCGCCGCTGCCGATGTTTCGCGAACTGCACGAAAAAATCGGCGTCCAGCGCGCCGTCATCGTCAATGCGACCCTGCACGGATTCGACAATCGCGTCGTTACCGATGCCATCGCGCAGAGTGGCGGCAAGTATAGAGGCGTCGCGAATATCAATAATGCGATGTCGGATGCGGATCTCGTGGCCCTCGACAAGGCCGGGATCAGGGCTTGCCGCTTTGCCTTCCTCAAGAGGCTGGGCGGCGTCGGCGACATGAACGTGTTCAGGCGGCTCGTGGAAAGGGCGGCAGCGATCGGCTGGCATGTCGATGTCTATCTCGAGCCTGGAACCGTGCGCGAGTTCATACCGATCCTCAACGCGCTGCCGACCACCTATGTGATCGATCACATGGGCACGATCGCCGCCGCCAGGGGCCTCGACGACCCGGAATTCAAGGCGCTGCTCGATCTTCAGAAGAATGACGGGAAGTGCTGGGTCAAGATCACCGGGCTTGAGCGTGCCTCGGCCTTGGGGCCTCCGTTCCACGATGCGGTTCCGTTTGCCAAGGCCCTGATCGACAGCGCGCCGGACCGCGTGATCTGGGGAACGGACTGGCCGCACCCGAACGTCAAGGCGATGCCGAATGACGGCGATCTGGTCGATCTCATACCGCTGTACGCGCCGGAGCCCGCGATCCAGCAGAAGCTGCTGGTCGACAATCCCGTTCGTCTGTTCAAATTCTAGGACCGGGCGAATGGATCCAGTAACGGCTATTGTAGGAATACGCGTTGACTCATGGCAAACTGGCAGAGCAGTCGCGGGCGAGCCGGCGTTGCCGGACGCGCCGATCGGCCGGCTCGGCCTTGCCGTTCAGTAAGTGAGCGAGGGTCCCATGCAAACCGCCATTCCCTGCCTGTTCATGCGCGGCGGCACCTCGCGAGGTCCGTTCTTCAATGCCGCCGACCTGCCCGCCGACATTCCGACCCGCGACAATGTGCTGCTTGCGGTGATGGGTTCGCCCGACAAGCGCCAGATCGACGGGCTCGGCGGCGCGCATCCCTTGACCAGCAAGGTCGGCATCGTCTCCAGGGGTTCCCAGCCCGGCGTCGATCTCGAATTCCTGTTCGCGCAGTTGCAGCCGGACAAGGACACCGTCGATACCACACCCAATTGCGGCAACATGCTCGCCGCGGTGGTGCCGTTCGCGCTCGAGACCGGTCTGGTCAAGCCACAGGGCGATACCACCACGCTGCGCGTGCTGACCCTCAATACCGACATGCAATGCGACATCACCGTGCAGACGCCGAACGGCCATGTCGAATATGAAGGCACGGCCCGGATCGACGGCGCGCCGGGCACGTCCGCGCCGATCACGATCAACTTTCTCGATACCGCCGGCTCGGTCGCGCCGGGACTGTTGCCGACCGGCAATGTCCGCGACGTCATCGACGGCATCACCGTGACCTGCATCGACAACGGCATGCCGCTGGTGATCTTCAAGGCCGCCGATGTCGGCCGCACCGGCTATGAGAGCGTCGATCAACTGAACGCCGATACCGAATTGAAGGCGCGGATCGAGCGGCTGCGGATCGCCTGCGGCCACGCCATGAAACTCGGCGACGTCACGGCCAAGAATTACCCGAAGATGACGCTGATTGCGGCGCCGCGCGCCGGTGGCGCCATCAGTACGCGCAGCTTCATTCCGCATGTCTGCCACGACGCCATCGGCGTGCTGGCGGCGGTGACTGTGGCTACTGCCTGCGTGCTCGACGGCTCGACCACGCAGGGCATCGCTGAGGTGCCGGGTCAGAACGTGAAGACCATCTCGGTCGAGCATCCGACCGGTGAATTCAGCGTCGAGATCGAGGTCGACCCCGCCAACCCGCAGAACGTAATCCGCGCCGCGCTGCTGCGCACCGCGCGGCTGCTGATGCGCGGCGAGGCGATGGTGCCCGCTTCGGTATGGGCCGGTCACCGGGCCGGCGATTTCAGCGCAACCCCCGAACCCCGTCGCGCGCGGCAAGGATAGTACGATGATCATCGACGTACACGGCCACTACACCACCGCGCCGAAGGCGCTCGAGGACTGGCGCAATCGCCAGATCGCCGAAATCAACGATCCCAAGGCCGCGCCCAAGGCCAGCGAACTCAGGATCAGCGACGACGAACTGCGCGAGAGCATCGTCAACAACCAGCTCAAGAAGATGCAGGAGCGCGGCAGCGACCTCACCATCTTCAGCCCGCGCGCCAGCTTCATGGCGCACCACATCGGCGACTTCAACGTATCGTCGACATGGGCCGCGATCTGCAACGAGCTGTGCGCGCGCGTCGCCGGCCTGTTTCCGGACAGTTTCATCGGCGCCGCGATGCTGCCGCAGTCGCCGGGCGTCGATCCGAAGACGTGCATTCCCGAGATGGAGAAATGCGTCAGGGACTACGGCTTCGTCGGCATCAACCTCAATCCCGATCCGTCGGGCGGGCACTGGACCTCGCCGCCGCTGTCGGACCGGCACTGGTATCCGATCTACGAGAAGATGGTGGAACTCGACATACCCGCCATGATCCACGTCTCCACCAGCTGCAACGCCTGCTTCCACACCACCGGCGCGCATTATCTGAATGCCGACACCACGGCTTTCATGCAGTGCCTGACCTCGGACCTGTTCAGGAATTTTCCGACGCTGAAGTTCCTGATCCCGCATGGCGGCGGCGCGGTGCCCTACCACTGGGGCCGCTTCCGCGGCTTGGCGCAGGAGTTGAAGAAGCCGCTCTTGAAGGAGCACCTCTTGAAGAACATCTTCTTCGACACCTGCGTCTATCACCAGCCCGGCATCGACCTGCTGACCAAGGTAATCCCGGTCGACAATATCCTGTTCGCCAGCGAGATGATCGGCGCGGTGAAGGGGATCGACCCTGAAACCGGCTTCTATTACGACGACACCAAGCGCTACATCGAGGCCTCGACCATCCTCAGCGCGCAGGACAAGCAGAAGGTTTACGAGGGCAATGCGCGGCGCGTGTTCCCGCGTCTCGACGCCGCCCTGAAGGCGAAAGGCAAGTAGCATGAGCGTTCCCTTGAACAATCTCGGCGTCGTCAAGCGCAACATCGTTCGCGCGGACAAGGCGGCGGTCGAGAAGCTGTCGCGCTTCGGCGTCGCCACCATCCACGAGGCGATGGGACGGGTCGGCCTGATGCAGCCCTATATGCGGCCGATCTACGCGGACGCGCACGCCTGCGGAACCGCGGTCACCGTGCTGCTGCATCCCGGCGACAACTGGATGATGCATGTGGTCGCCGAGCAGCTGCAGCCGGGCGACGTGGTGGTCGCCGCCTGCACCGCAGAGAACACCGACGGCTTCTTCGGCGATCTGCTGGCGACCAGTTTCCGCGCCCGTGGCGCCAGGGGCCTGATCATCGACGGCGGCGTGCGCGACGTGAAGGACCTGACCGAAATGCAGTTCCCGGTGTTCTCCAGGGCGATCAGCGCCAAGGGCACGGTGAAGGCGACGCTGGGTTCGGTGAACATCCCGGTGGTCTGCGCCGGCGCGCAGGTCCATCCGGGCGACGTGATCGTCGCCGATCCCGATGGCGTGGTCGTGGTGCCCGCGGCCATCGCCCAACAGGCGGCGGACGCCGCCGAAGCGCGCGAGGCCAATGAAGGCGACAAGCGCGCCAAGCTCGCGGCCGGCGTGCTTGGGCTGGACATGTACAACATGCGTGAGCCGCTGGCGAAGGCCGGCCTCAAATACATAGATTGATCGCCGATGTCGGTTGCTTCCAACCAATGGCATGTCGGCCTCGTCGGCTACGGCGAGGTGGGCCGGATTCTGGCCGAGGACCTGCGCAAGGACGGCATCCGCGTCAGCGCCTATGACATCAAGCTCGGCGACGACAGGGCCAGGCCGCTGCAGGAGCACGCCGCCGGCATCGGCGTCGCACTGGCGTCGTCGCATGCCGATCTTGCCGCGCAGGCCGACTTCATCGTTTCCGCTGTCACTGCGAGCCAGGCGGTGCCGGTGGCGCAGGCTTGCGCAGCGGCAGTGAAAAACGGCGCCTGGTTCCTCGACTTCAACTCGGCCTCGCCGGGCGCGAAGCGGCGCGCCGCGGCCCTGATCGACGGCGCCGGCGGACGCTATGTCGAGGGCGCGGTCATGACCTCGGTTCCGCCCTACCGCATCAAGGTGCCGTTGCTGCTCGGCGGCTCCGGCGCCCGCGAGCTTGCGCCGTTGCTGGTGGAACTCGGCTTCGACGCCAAGGTCGCCAGCGACCAGCTTGGCGTCGCCTCTGCCGTCAAGATGTGCCGCAGCATCATGATCAAGGGCATGGAAGCCATGGTGATCGAGAGTTTCACCACGGCGCGCGCCTACGGCGTCGAAGACGCGGTGCTGGCCTCGCTGGCGGAGACCTTCCCAGGCATCAACTGGGAGAAGCAGGGCGCCTACTTCTTCCAGCGCGTCATCGAGCACGGCCGGCGCCGCGCCGAAGAGGTGCGCGAGGTGGCGGAAACCGTCCGCGACATCGGCCTGACGCCGTGGTCGGCACAGGGCACCGCCGAACGCCAGGCCTGGGTAGCCGATCTCGCCGACGAGGGCCTGTTCGGTCCGAAAGGCACCAAGGAGTTTGCGCGCAGCCCCGACTGGCGCACCGAGGCCGACCGGATCCTCGGCAGGCTCAAGCCAAGAGAATGAGACAGACCGCGATGGAATTGCAGAACACCCAATTCACCAAGACCCCGGGCTGGCTGGACTGGTACGCCGGCCCCTCGAAACCCCGGTTCAAGGTGCCGGCAGGCTCGGTCGACGCGCATTGCCATGTATTCGGACCGGGCGCCGAGTTTCCGTTCGCGCCGGAGCGGAAATACACGCCCTGCGACGCCTCCAAGCAGCAGCTCTATGCGCTGCGCGATCATCTCGGCTTCGCGCGCAACGTCGTGGTGCAGGCCACCTGCCACGGCGCCGACAACCGCGCCATGGTCGATGCGCTCATCCATTCAGGCGGCAAGGCGCGCGGCGTCGCCACCATCAAGCGCAGCGTCGGCGACGCCGAGCTGCGCGGGATGCACGACGCCGGCGTGCGCGGCGTGCGCTTCAACTTCGTCAAGCGCCTGGTCGATTTCACGCCCAAGGAGGAGCTGATCGAGATTGCCGGCCGCATTGCGAAACTGGGCTGGCATGTCGTGATCTATTTCGAGGCGGTGGATCTGCCTGAATTGTGGGATTTCTTCACCGCGCTGCCGACCACTGTTGTCGTCGACCACATGGGCCGGCCCGACGTCGGCAAGCCGGTCGACGGTCCGGAATTCGAGCTGTTCGTGAAATTCATGCGGCAACATCCCAACGTCTGGTCCAAGGTCAGCTGCCCGGAGCGGCTGTCGGTCAACGGGCCGCCGGCGCTGAATGGCGAGCAGAACGCCTACCGCGACGTGATCCCGTTCGCGCGGCGGATCGTCGAGACGTTTCCCGATCGTGTGCTCTGGGGCACCGACTGGCCGCATCCCAACCTGAAGGACCACATGCCCGACGACGGCCTGCTGGTCGATTTCATTCCGCACATTGCGACGACGCCGGAACTGCAACGCAAGTTGCTGGTCGACAATCCGATGCGGCTGTACTGGCCCGAACTCTCCTGAAGGAGGCAATCCCATGTCACTCGACAAACCCTACAAGGATGTCCCCGGCACCACGATCTTCGACGCCGACATGTCGCGCCAGGGCTATCACCTGAACCAGTTCTGCATGTCGCTGATGAAGGCGGATAACCGCGCCCGCTTCAAGGCCAATGAGCGCGCCTATCTCGACGAATGGCCGATGAGCGAGGAGCAGAAGCAGGCGGTGCTGGCGCGCGACCTCAATCGCTGCATCGCGCTCGGCGGCAACATCTACTTCCTCGCCAAGATCGGCGCCACCGACGGCAAGAGCTTCCAGCAGATGGCCGGCAGCATGACCGGCATGAGCGAGGAAGAATACCGGAACATGATGGTTGGCGGCGGCCGCTCCGCCGAAGGCAACCGCTACATTGGGGAGAAGAAGTGATGGCCCGTATCTCAGCGAGCGTCTACACCTCGCACGTGCCGGCCGTCGGCGCGGCGCTCGACCTTGGCAAGACCGCCGAGCCGTATTGGCAGCCGGTCTTCAAGGGCTACGAATTCTCCAAGCAGTGGCTGAAGGATCAGAAGCCGGACGTGATCTTTCTGGTCTACAACGATCACGCCAATGCGTTCAGCCTCGATATCATCCCGACCTTCGCGATCGGCACGGCGCCCGAGTTCGCAGTGGCCGACGAGGGCTGGGGCCCGCGTCCGGTGCCCAAGGTGATCGGCCATCCGAAACTCGCAGGCCACATCGCTCAATCGGTGATCCAGGACGATTTCGACCTCACCATCGTCAACAAGATGGACGTCGACCACGGCCTCACGGTGCCGCTGAGCCTGATGTGCGGCCAGCCGCAGGCGTGGCCGTGCCCGGTGATTCCGTTCGCGGTCAATGTGGTGCAGTACCCGGTGCCGTCGGGCCGGCGCTGCTACATGCTCGGCAAGGCGATCCGCAAGGCGATCGAGTCCTACGACGAGCCGCTCAACGTGCAGATCTGGGGCACCGGCGGCATGAGCCACCAGCTGCAGGGTCCGCGCGCCGGACTGATCAACAAGGAGTTCGACACCGCCTTCCTCGATCGGCTGATCTCCGATCCCGAGGGGCTCTCCGCGATGCCGCATATCGACTACGTCCGCGAGGCCGGCAGCGAGGGCATAGAGCTCGTGATGTGGCTGATCGCCCGCGGTGCCATGAGCGATGTCAACGGCGGCAAGCCGCCCACCGTGCGGCATCGTTTCTACCATGTGCCCGCCAGCAACACCGCGGTGGGCCATCTGATCCTGGAGAACAACTGACGTGGCCAAGACCATCAAAGTGGCGCTCGCCGGCGCCGGCGCGTTCGGCGTCAAGCACCTCGACGGCATCAGGAACATCGACGGCGTCGAGGTGGTGTCGCTGGTCGGCCGCAGGCTGGAGCCGACCAAGGAAGTCGCCGCCAAATACGGCATCGCACATGTCTCGACCGACCTCGCCGACAGCCTCGCGCTGAAGGAGGTCGACGCGGTGATCCTGTGCACGCCGACCCAGATGCATGCGGAACAGTCGATCGCCTGCATGAAGGCCGGCAAGCATGTCCAGGTCGAGATTCCGCTCGCGGATTCCTTGCGCGACGCGCAGGCCGTCGTCGACCTGCAGAAAAAGACCGGGCTGATCGCGATGTGCGGCCACACCCGCCGCTTCAACCCCAGCCATCAATGGGTGCGCAAAAAGATCGTCGCCGGCGAATTCAACATCCAGCAGATGGACGTGCAGACCTTCTTCTTCCGCCGCTCGAACATGAACGCGCTGGGCCAGCCACGCAGCTGGACCGACCATTTGCTGTGGCACCATGCCGCGCATACGGTCGACCTGTTCGCCTACCAGGCCCGCTCGCCGGTCGTGAAGGCCAACGCGGTGCAGGGGCCGATTCATCCGGCGCTCGGAATCGCGATGGACATGTCGATCCAGCTCAAGGCCGCCAACGGCGCGATCTGCACGCTCAGCCTGTCGTTCAACAATGACGGTCCGCTCGGCACCTTCTTCCGCTACATCGGCGACACCGGCACCTACATCGCGCGCTACGATGATCTGTTCAACGGCAAGGAAGAAAAGATCGACGTCAGCAAGGTCGACGTGTCGATGAACGGCATCGAGCTGCAGGACCGCGAGTTCTTCGCAGCCATCCGCGAGGGTCGCGAGCCGAACTCCAGCGTCGCCCAGGTGCTGCCCTGCTATCAGGTGCTGCACGATTTGGAGCAGCAGCTCGCCACCAACTGAGGCCGCCTATATGGCGGTGACGAAGCTCTGGGTGCTCCGGCACTTTTTGCACTCGTAGACGTGGTGGACAAACCCAGGCTTCTCAATCTCGGTGCAGGAAAACCACATCTTCCCACCACACTTGATGCAGCTTGGTGGATTGCGCAGCGGCTCAAGATCATTCATGCCAAGCTTATCCAAGCAACTAAACGTCGATGCCGTGAGGGGCCAAGACTGGACTTCGCCGTCTCGCCAATTCCGAACCTGTAAGGCTGACAACGCACCATGTGCCGCGAGGGCTCATCGATCTGCAGTCTCCGTTACATGAATTGATGACGCGACGATTCTGAAAGTAAATCTCACGCCCGATCAGGCTGGGCAATAGCCCGAAACGACTATTTCTCAGGCGTCGCGCCCGCGTTGACTTCGGCGTTGCGGTCTTGCCATAGCATTGATGAAACAAGAGCCGCTTGAGTGCGACTCCGGAGCTTCAAACGTTCCAGGATCGCTGACACGTGCAGCTTGATAGTGTTAGGTGAAAGAAAGAGCGCCATCGCAATTTCTTTGTTGGTCTTGCCCTCGCCCAGCAGACGCAGAACGTGCATCTGCCGTTTGCTCAACCGAGTAAGAGCGGCCTTCATCTGACCGTCGTTCCCTTGCGTGGCCTCCTTCTCGCGCGTGGCAGGACCGGCGAACATTGTGTTCAGTTGTGACGAAAGCGTTTCCAGCACGGAGCGTTCCAGGACGCCGCCAATCGCGGCTAGATTGGCCCCGGGGCGAATTGGCTTTTTCTCTTCCTTGGCTCGCGCTCGTCGCGCACCGATCGGAAGCGGCAACATTGTTGTGAGGTCCACATGCAGGAGGGCCACGCCGGACGATTTATTCAGCGATAGCGGCAGCCCGATGAGGCAGAACCATCGTGCCTGCGTCCGCGAATGGCATGGATAAATAAACGTCAAGAGATCACGCTTGCCCGCGAGCAATGCTCTCAGCTCACTTTCGAACCGACGTGAGTTCGGTTCATCGGACCGACAATATTGCAGGTAGTTCGAGCCAATTGCGGAATCGGGAACACGCAATCCGTTTCGTCGACCGAATTGCTTCCAGGTATCGTTGACCGCCACAATTGTTCCGGAAGCGTCGAGAATCGCCACGCTCGCGGGAAGCGATTTCAATCCCTCGAACGTCGCAACCTTATGTTTCATGAAAATCCCTGCTGCCTCTGGCGACATCGTACGCATGGCGTTTGCCACGATGCTCGGAAAAAGCGGATTGCGCGGCACAAGGATAGTCGCTTTGGGCTATTGTCTATTTTTACGAGGTATGAAATTCCATCGATTGACGCAGATCAAAGGCGATCGGACGAATGGAATCAATTCGGAAGCGTGTTGAAACTGCTCCGTCAAACCTCGAGCGGTTTGTCAGAGAACAAAATATTGAAAGATATCGAAAGCTGCTTGGGGAGAGCAAAGATGAGACCCAACGTCTGACGATCGCCAAGTTGCTGGCCGATGAAGTAGCAAAGCTGCGGAGTATGTGAAGCTGTTCGCGCTGACGCCTGTCGATACAATCACGCCTTTCTGCAATCTGTTCCACGCAGACCCAGCGTTTCGACAAGGAATTTCGACGATCCCGGTCGTGTTGCCCCCTCGCAGGCCGGGTTCCCCCCCCGGCCGGCCCTCCACCCGAGGGCCGGCACGGGGTTTGTGTTTTCCAACGGGCTGCTTGTGATGGATGACAAGGTCACACAATGTCGGGCGATGGCGGCGTTCTGTCGTCAGCGCGCGAGGATGGAGGGTGAAAACGAGGACTTCTGGCTGACAGAAGCCGATAGCTGGGCGACGCGCTTATCAAGCGTATCCGTTGACCCGCTGCAGAAGAAAGCAGTCGTGCGCGGCGCTGGAGGCCGGAAGGTATCGGACCCGTCGCAAACCCCGCCGGCGTAAGACGTCCAGGTCATGTTCACGATCCCCTCAATCGTTACGGCAATATCGCGCCGCCTCGCCTGATGCGATTTGCCAAACAGGTTGGAGGTTCGGATGGTCCCGTTCGCCGCGCTTCCCGCGTCACGCCCCGCCCTGCGTTGGGGCGCGGCATGACCGGAAAATCGAGGCGTCGACCAAGCGCAGGCCTCGCATTCCCTTGACGCGGCGCGATTACGATCGCGCCTCCGCTGCAAAATCGGACCGCTCCAGCAGCCATGAGATGGCGAAGCCGGACACGAGACCCCAGAATGCGGCGCCGACGTTCAACAAGGGCACATCGGCGACGGTGACGAGGAAAGCCAGCAGCGCGCCGAGTGAGAAGCGCTCCTTGAACGCGGTGATAAAGGCCGTCTGCAGGACGCGCAGCATCGCGAGTCCTGCCAAGGCCATCACCAGCGACTTGGGCGAAACCAGCAGCAACCGTGTAAATGTCGGCGCCAGCAGTCCGAACACCAGCGCCAGACAACCAACGAACATGGCGGCGCTATATTGGCGTTTCTGCTCACCACCCGAGACCACGATGGCATTGGTCGGTCCCGTCAGGCAGGAACTGACTCCGCCGACGACGGCGCTGATCACCGAGCCGATGCCGCAGGCCATGGTCACGGCGTTGATCGGCGGCGTATGCCCTGCTGTCCCGAGCACCGCAAAACCCTGGCCATTCTGGACGACGAGGACCGTGATCGCGAGCGGCACCACGAGTTCGACCATGGCCGCGATTGACCAGACTGGAGCCTGGATGACCGGGCGGATCAGTTCGAATTGAAGCGTTGCAGTGGCGTCGAACCGGCTGAACAGCACCGTCGTCGATGCGCCGACCAGCAGGGCCCCGATGATCGGCGGAATACGCCGGCCAAGGCGCGGGATCGCCGACAGGATGAGCCAAATTGCGACCATCGGTCCGACGATGATGGTGTCAGCAAACACAGCGCGGACGAGCTCAAGACCAAAGCGCAGAAAAACGCCGGCGACCATGCCCATGACGATCGGCATCGGAACGAGCTGCATGGCGCGCTTGACCCAGCCGCTCGCACCCAACACCAGCATCAGCAGGCCCGTAGCGTAGAACGCACCGACAACCTCCGGAAACGTCAGATGGGTCAGCGACTGCCCAACCAGGACCGTACCGGGGATAGTCCAGAAGAAGACGAGCGGCTGACGATAAAGCCCGCTGAGCAGGAGCGTGATCAGGCCGTTGAAAAAGAAGACGCCGAAGATCCAGGACGCGATCTCTCTTTCGGAGAGCCCTCCGTTCGAGCCGACCGCCAGAATGATCGCCACAGGCCCGGTCACGGCGAACAGCCAGCCAATGAAACCATTCGATGCGTAGAGGAAGCCGAAAGCCGAAATAATCCGCCCAACGCCGGGCGGCC
Organism: Bradyrhizobium sediminis; assembly: GCF_018736105.1. Classification (NCBI taxonomy): domain Bacteria; kingdom Pseudomonadati; phylum Pseudomonadota; class Alphaproteobacteria; order Hyphomicrobiales; family Nitrobacteraceae; genus Bradyrhizobium; species Bradyrhizobium sediminis. Next base: position 5,339,374 of record NZ_CP076135.1, on the reverse strand, counting down.
GTTCAGTCGGTCGTTCGATCTGTATGAACATCGAGGAGGCGGGCGCCAACCTTCCGAAGCCAGGGGACGTTGATCCGGGTAGGACAACTCCAAGGATGCCTCATCCTCCGAATACCTTCAACATGCAATCTCATTCAAGAGTGACGCCGCAGGCAAGGACTGGTCGGGCAACGGGCCATCACCCTTTCAATTTCATCCTGCCCATGAAATCGCGTTTTCCGAGCGGCGCGCCGTTGTGGCGGAGAATGTCGTAGGCCGTGGTCGCGTGGAAGAAGAAGTTCGGCAGCGAGAACGACATCAGGAAGCCTTCCGACGTGAACGGGAGCGTGCGGTCGCTGTGCTTGAAGATGACGTCGCGGCCGGCGAGCGCGTTGACGGCGTCCGGCGTCAGGGCCGAGAGTTCATTGCGCGCTTCCGTCACCAAGGCCTGAAGTGCGGCATAGTCGAGGTCCGGTTTTCCCGAGGGCGGGACGAACACTCCGGTCTTCGCCGCCTCGATCGCGCCGCGCGAATGAAGTGCGACCGAGACGATCTGGAAACGGAGCGGAAGCATGTCGGGCGCCATCCGCGCCTCGACGATCTCGGCCGGATCGATGCCCTTCTCGCGGAAATGCGCGAGGCTCTTCTCGAGGAAACCGCCGACGGCGCCGAGAATCTGCAGGTAGTTGGCGACGGTTGCATCGTAGAGCGAAAAGGCCATTGCGCAGGTCTCCCATTACTGTGTGTGTGTGTTTCTTGCCTGCGCCACAGTTCCCGGAATTGACGCCGATTGCAATCGGCAGCGCTAATCGCCCTTGTGCACCTTGTCGCGAAAACCTCGCGGCGACAGGCCGGTTGCGCCGGAAAACAGCCGGCTGAAATAGGCCGGGTCGCTGAAGCCGAGTGCGTAGGCGATCGTCGAGACCGGCAGGTTGGTATAGACGAGGTTGCGCCGCGCCTCGCGGATCACCCGGTCGAGGATCAGATGCGAGGCCGCGTGGCCCGTCGCCGAACGGGTCAGGCGGCTCAGATGCGTCGGCGTGATCGACAGCGCGGCGGCATAGTCCGACACGGTCCAGTGCTGCAGGAAGTGTTGATCGAGCAGCGCCTCGAACCGCCGGAACAGGTCGGGTTTCGTCATGCCGCCCGGCATCCTGCCGTTGGCGGCCATTTCGCGCGCGACCAGGCCGATCAGGGCCGCGGACAAAGCCCGCAGCAGATGCGCCCTGGCGAAATGACGCCCGGCGAACTCCGCGAAGATCTGCTGCATCGCGCTGCGCATCTCGGGCGTGCCGCGCACCACGGTCGAATGCGCCAGCACCCGCCGCAATCCCTCCGATGGCGTCAGCACCTCGTCCAGCATTTCCGCCGATACGGTCAGCACCCAGCCCTGTGTGCCCGGCTTGAAGCTGAAGCCGTGGACGTCGCCGGTCGGCACGTTGACGATCCGCATCGGCCGCAGCGGATGGATCCGGCCTTCCAGCGTCGCCTGTCCGCCGCCGCGTTCGATCAGCAGGATCTGATGCAGCCGCGGATGGCGGTGGGGCGCGAATTCCCATTCGTGCAGCACCGAGCGCGCCGCGATGGTTTCGCAATGCACGACGTCGGGCAGATCGCCGGACTCGCCGAACAAATTGTAGGTCTGGACGGTGCGGCTTGCCGGCGTCGCGCTCATGTTCGAATCCTACAAGACAATGGAGGCTATATCCATTCCAGGCGCCCGGAAATCCGGTAGATTTGTCCAAAATCAAGGGAGGATTTCGAAAATGAAGGTCCAGGTTTGCATCATTGGCGGCGGGCCGTCGGGGCTGCTGCTGTCCCAGCTCCTGCATCTGCAGGGCATCGAAACCGTGGTTCTGGAAAAATACAGCCGCGAATATGTATTGGCCCGCATCCGGGCCGGCGTGCTGGAGCACGGCTTCGCCAAGCTGATGCGCGAAGCCCAGTGCGGCGAGCGCATGGACCGCGAGGGCGAGATCCACAAGGGCTTCCATATCGCCCATGACGGCGTGATGGATCACGTCGACCTGTTCAAATATTCCGGCGGCAGCTCGGTCGTGGTTTACGGCCAGACCGAATTGACCCGCGATCTCTACGAGGCGCGCGAGCGGATGAAGGGCAACGTCATCCACAATGCCGAGGACGTGACGCCCCACGACCTCAATTCGGATGCGCCTTATGTCACCTATCGCGACGGCGACAAGGTCGTCCGCATCGATTGCGAGTACGTGATCGGCGCAGACGGCTTCCACGGCGTCAGCCGCAAGTCGATCCCGAAGGATGTGCTGCGGGAATATGAACGGGTCTATCCGTTCGGCTGGTTAGGGGTGCTGTCGCGCACCAAGCCGGTTTCGCCCGAACTGATCTATGCCAAGCACGAGCGCGGCTTCGCGCTTTGCTCGCTGCGCTCGCAGGTGCTGAGCCGTTACTACATCCAGGTGCCGCTGACGGATCGGGTCGAAGACTGGTCCGACGACGCGTTCTGGGCCGAGCTCAAGCGCCGCCTGCCGGGCGAGGTCGCCGCCCGCATGATCACCGGTCCGTCGATCGAGAAGAGCATCGCGCCGTTGCGCAGCTTCGTGGCCGAGCCGATGCGCTATGGCCGGCTGTTTCTCGCCGGCGACGCCGCCCATATCGTGCCGCCGACCGGGGCGCGCGGGCTCAACAGCGCGGCTTCGGATATCTATTACCTCTATCACGCCATGGTCGATCACTACAAAAAGGGCGATGACGCCGGCCTCGACGGCTATTCGAACAAGGCACTGGCGCGGATCTGGAAGGCGCAGCGGTTTTCATGGTGGATGACCATGTTGCTGCACCGCTTCCCGGACAATATCCCCTACGACAACAAGCTGCAGGAAACCGATCTCGCCTATCTGTTCTCGTCCGAGGCCGCCCAGCGGTCGCTGGCCGAAAACTATGTGGGATTGCCATTCTAGAGAGCGTTTTCCAGCTTGCCCGAACCAGTATGGTTCTCGCGGGGCCTCATGGTTCGAGACGCGCGAAGACGCGCTCCTCACCATGAGGGACTGAGACCTCATCCTGAGGAGCATCGCGAAGCGATGCGTCTCGAAGGATGGAGTGGAAATGGTTCCAGCGGACCGGTCCGGCCGGGCGCGATTTGATCCAGAACAATTCGCGCCGGCCGGCGGCCACATAGCATTGCTGCAAAAGGGGAGAGGGCATGCCCAGTTCCAAGCCGCGACAACCCGTGCCCGGCACCACCATCTTCGACGGTGAGCAGGCCCGCAAGGGCTATGCGCTGAACAAGATGTGCTACTCGTTCAACGACGCCGCCAACCGGCGCGCCTTCGTCGAGGACGAGGACGCCTACTGCGCCAAATACGGCCTGAACCCGCAGCAGCGCGAAGCCATCCGCAACCGCAACGTATTGCAGCTGATCGAGGCCGGCGGCAACGCCTACTATCTGGCCAAGTTTGCCGGAATTTTCGGGCTCGACATGCAGGACATCGGCGCCCAGCAGACCGGCCTGACCAAGGATCAGTTCAAGGCCAAGCTTCTGGCCGCACGGGGATAGACCATGGCCAGCATTGTCGGCACCATCACCACCTCGCACGTCCCGGCCATCGGCGGCGCCATCGCCAAGGGCCTGCAGAACGATCCCTACTGGAAACCCTTCTTCGACGGCTTCCCGCCGGTGCGCGAATGGCTCGCCAAGGTGAAGCCGGACGTCGTCGTGCTGGTCTACAATGACCACGGGCTGAACTTCTTCCTCGACAAAATGCCGACCTTCGCGGTCGGCGCGGCGAGCGAGTACCGCAATGCCGACGAGGGCTGGGGGATTCCGACGGTGCCGCCCTTCCGCGGCGACCCGGAACTGTCATGGCACCTGATCGAACAGCTGGTGGCTGAGGAATTCGACCTCACGACCTGCCAGGAGATGGTGGTCGATCACGCCTTCACCTTGCCGATGGCGTTATGCTGGCCAGACATGAAGTGGCCGGTCCGCACCGTGCCGGTGTGCGTCAACACCGTGCAGGGACCGCTGCCCTCGGCGGCGCGCTGCTACAAGCTTGGCCAGGCGATCGGCCGGGCCATCGCCTCTTGGCCGGGGGACGAGCGGGTGGTCGTGATGGGCACCGGCGGCCTGTCGCACCAGCTCGACGGCGAGCGCGCCGGCTTCATCAACAAGGAGTTCGACCTCGCTTTCATGGCCAGCATGGTCGCGAACCCGGCTTGGGCGACGCAGTATTCGACCACTGAGCTGGTCGAGCTGTCGGGCACCCAGGGCGTCGAACTCTTGAACTGGGTGGTCGCGCGCGGCGCACTGCCGGAGAAGGTGAAGCAGCAGCACGCCAATTACCACATCCCGATTTCGAACACCGCGTCGGGGCTGATGGTGCTCGAGCCGCAGGGCTGAGAGGGTCGATGCACTTCGCGGCCGGCTATTGAAGCAAGGTGCGCAGGGCGGAGGTGGCTTGCTTGATTTCGAACACGCCATCGAAGTGACCGCCGGTCCCGTCGATTTCGAGATAGCTGACGTCACGACCATTCTTGCGCAAAGCTTCGACCGCGCGTTGGCCATATGCCGGGAAAAACAGGACGTCGCTGCGGGCCGGGACAATCAGGAATTTGGCCTTGGCGGGCCGAAAGCCCTCTTCGAGCGTTGCTACGCCGCCAACTGTGAAGAGCTGCATCGCACGATTGCCGTAGAGAATGGCGTTCGCATCGAAAACCTTGGTCCGGGCCGCTGACGCGGCTTGCATATTGGCAACGGCGGCAAAGCCGGCGTCCCAGGACGACGCGGGCGACCGATCGGGCTTCGATGGCGTTGCAGCGAGATTGGTCCCCCAGCCGTAGGACCGCTGGGTGATGTGCAAGGTATTCAAGGCCCTGGTCAGGCCGTCCGTCGGCGCCGGCCCCTCATAGTAATCGCCGTTATTCCATTTGGGATCGAGGGTGATGGCGCTGCCCCAATTGTCCAATTGCGCGACAGTATAGCCGTCCATCTGCGCGATCGGCAGCAGGGCCGCGACCCGCGACACAAAATCGGGGTATGCAACCGACCACTCGAAGGCCTGCATCGAGCCCATCGACCAGCCGACAACAGCGTGCAGTTTCTTGACGCCAAGCGCATCCAGAATGGCTTTGTCGGCGTTCACCAGATCGCGAATCTGGATGATGGGAAAACGCATGCCATAGGGCTTGCCCGTGGCGGGATTCGTCGACGAAGGCCCCACAGTGGTCACCGTCGGATCCTTTGCGGCAACGTTGATCAGATTGTCGGTGCTGACGATGAAGTAACGGTCGGTGTCGAGAGTTTTGCCCGGCCCGATGACGCCGTCGAAGATTCCGGGTGCGGCGTCCGTGGTGCTGTATTTGCCGGCGACATGGCTCGTGCTCGAATAGCTTCGAGGTATCAGAATGGCATTGTCGCCGGCGGCATTGAGCCGTCCGTAGACCTCATAGCCGATGCGGACGCCGGTCAGCCTGGATCCCGAAACGGTCTGGAAGGCGGGAATTTCCATCACCTTCTTTTCAACCAGCATATCCTGAGCGGAAGCGAACGCGCAATTTGCGATCGCCAAAGCAATCAGTAAGCTCGTACGGGCAAGTATCATTTTCTTCCCCCCTTGGTCTTGGTCAGTCGAGACTAACAAAAGAAAGTTCCAAATGGAACTAAAAAAGCGAAAGAGCGCGACGACGCCTCTTTGGCGGCACGTTCTGGAGGAAAATCCGGTTCCGGTCGCATATCGGTTGAGCTGGGTCGCCAACTTCCTGACCGGTCCGGTTTACGAGGAGATGGAGCAGCGCTTCGGGCTGACGCGCCCGGAATTCATCATTTTGTTCAACCTCGTGGCGGCGCCAGGTTGCACGGCTCAAGACGTTGCCGAGGCGTCGGGGCGCCCGAAAAACAGCATCAGCCGAGCGGTCAACGCCCTCTTGCGGAACGGGCTGATTTCGCGAAGGATTGACGACATCGATCAAAGACGGCGGCCTTTGATCGTCACGTCGGCAGGACGCCGGCTCTACAGGCAGGCCTTGCCGCTCTTTGTTACTCGCGAACGGCAGATGCTTGCGCCGTTGAACGAAGCGGAACGAGCGGAATTCGATCGGCTGTTAAGGAAGCTCGTATTCCGGACGGATTCGTGGGCGCAAACCTACTAGCGAAGCCGCGAGGCGCAGCGCGCGATCCACGCGTCAAGCGGCGTATCCGGGCGGGGCGACCTCGATCTGATCTGCGAACCGGGGCCGCCAGCGAGGCTGCCAGTGCAGCTGGAGAGACCTGTGCAAAGCTGATATGGCGAGAAGCCTCGCGCGCCCAGAGGCGTCTATGTCCTCCTCTGCGCATATCTCCCACGCCTTTAGTGCTCTTTCCCTGTCCGGTTGCGCCATGAATCTCGTTTCCACTCCCGACAATCCATGTCCCGACGATGCCATCACCGGCAAGATCGGGACGCCGGACGGGGTGGAGCTGCGCTTCGCGCGCTGGGGCTCGACGGCCGACAGCAAGGGAACGGTCTGCGTCTTCCCCGGACGCGGCGAGTTCATCGAGAAATATTTCGAGACGGTGTGCGATCTGCGCCGGCGCGGCTTTGCGGTCGCTGTCATGGACTGGCGCGGACAGGGGCACTCGTCGCGGCAACTGCCCGATCCGCGCAAGGGACATGTCGAGAGCTTTTCGGAATTTGAGCTCGACGTCGAGACCTTCATGCAGCGGGTGGTGCTTCCCGATTGTCCGCCGCCCTATTTCGCCCTGGCGCATTCGATGGGCGGCGCGGTCCTGCTGCGTGTCGCGCATTCCGGAAAGCGGTGGTTCGAGCGCATGGTTCTCGCCGCGCCGCTGATCGATTTGCCCTACGCGCGCTCCTCATTGCTGTTGCGCATCCCGATACGGGCGCTGCGCCTCGCCGGCTGCGGGGCGAGCTACGTTCCCGGCAGCAATGTCGATATGATGCGGGCATCGGGCTTTGCCGGCAATCCGCTGACCTCCGATCCCGTGCGCTACGCGCGCAACGCCGCGATTCCTGAGCAGGATCCGGCGGTGGGAATCGGTTCGCCGACGGTGGCATGGCTGGATGCGGCGTTTGAAACCATCGTCGGGTTTCGCGCCGCGGATTACCCCTCGCAAATCGTTTCGCCGATCCTGATGGTGGCGGCGGGTGACGATACCGTCGTATCGGGCGCGGCGATCGAGCGATTTGCCGCGCGCCTGCCTTTGGGCTCGCATCGCGTGATCGAGGGAGCCCGGCATGAAATCCTGCAGGAGCAGGATGGCTATCGCGAACAGTTGTGGGCGGCGTTCGACGCCTTCGTGCCGGGTGCGCCATCTCTGAAATGAGGCTTTGGAAAACGACGGATCGGCCAGGCGCCATCCCGGGAGCGTCGATTTAGGGGCGGACGCCCAAAAAGCCTCTTGCGGCCGAGCAACGCCCGGATGGTATCTTGAGCGATCAAGAGGGATCGCCGCGGCTCGGACCACGGTCCGTGGCACGCGGCGACATGGGAGGTCTGATGGGGTCGCAGATTGCCTTGCCGCTGTGGGCGGTCATCATCCTGGCCGTGCTGGCTGTCCTGGCCGTGGTGGACCGCATCCTGATGCCGAGCGTGCGCTGGGCGCTGCGCCGCCGCGCCAACCGCGCCATCGAAGAACTCAATACCCATCTCAGGCTTCACATTCAGCCGTTCAAGCTCACCAGGCGCCAGGTCCTGATCGACCGTCTGGTGTTCGATCCGGAAGTGCTGCATGCGGCCGAAGAGTACGCCAGGGAGGCCGGCGTGCCGCGCGAAATCGCGATGGAGAAGGTGAAACGCTATGCGGGCGAGATCGTTCCCTCGTTCAGCGCCTATGCCTACTTCCGCGTGGGAACGCGCATCGCCAGGAGCATCTCCAAGATGCTCTATCGCGTCCGGATCGGCTACCGCAACGACGATGCGCTCGCCGCGGTCGATCCCGCCTCCTCGGTCATCTTCGTCATCAATCACCGCTCCAACATGGATTACGTGCTGGTGACCTATGTCGCCGCCACGTCGTCGGCGTTGAGTTACGCGGTAGGCGAATGGGCGCAGGTCTGGGGGCTGCGCGGCCTGATCCGATCGATGGGGGCCTATTTCATCAGCCGGGATTCCCGCGAGCCGCTCTATCGCAAGGTGCTCGCGCGCTACGTCCACATGGCGACCGCGGCGGGCGTTACGCAAGCGATCTTTCCGGAGGGCGGCCTCAGCCGCGACGGCAGGCTGCGCCCGCCGAAATTCGGGCTGCTCAGCTACATGGTCGCAGGCTTCGATCCGCTCGGCCCGCGCGACGTGGTGTTCATCCCGGTCGCGGTCAACTACGACCGCGTGCTGGAGGATCGCATGCTGACCTCCGCGGCCAATACCGAGCCGGGCAAGAAGCCGGTGTTCGGATTCAACGCAGCTGTCTTCGCGCGCCACTTCTTTCACCATGTCTGGATGGCGTTGCGCGGCGAATGGTACCGCTTCGGCTATACCTGCGTCAGTTTCGGCGAGCCGGTATCGCTGCGAAAGCACACGGCCGAGGCGAATATCGATTTTCGTCTGCTGGCCCCCGAGCCGCGCCACGCCGAGATCGAGAAGCTGGGCAACAAGTTGATGGAAGCGGTCGGCCGCGTGATTCCGGCGCTGCCGGTGTCGCTGGTGTCCGCCGCGATGCTGGAGGCCGGCGACAAGCCGCTCTCTTTGCTCGACATCAAGGAAAGGGTGTCGGGCCTGATCGGCGAACTGGAAGGCCGCGGCACCTATGTCCACATTCCGCGCGCCGACCGCGACTACGCGATCACGGTGGGGTTGCGCATGCTGACGCTGCGCCATCTGGTTCTGGAGCAGGACGGCAGCTATCGCGCTAACCCGGAAGAGCTGATGCTGTTGAGGTACTACGCCAACGCCATCGTGCATTTGTTCGAGAACGCGGCGAGGCCGGCGGCATGACGGAAATTCCATCATCCTTCGCTACTCGATCACGGCAGGTTCCGGCGCCACCGACTGCCTGCGCAGCGTCGCCTTGGTGGAGCCGATCATTATCGCCAGCGGGATCGCGCACAGCGTGAAGATCATCACCATCTGGTAGTCCTGCGAGAACGCGATGATCTGCGCCTGCATGTTGACGATGGCGTCCATCATGGCGCGGCCCTTGTCGGTGCCCATGTCGATCATGGCCCGCACGTCCGGCATCTGCATCGCGTGGTTGAACGGATTGACGTGCTGCGACAGTACCGCGTGCACGCGCCGCGATCCCTCCGTCAGTTGCGCGATGACGATGGAAATGCCGATCGAGCTGGCGACGTTGCGCATCAGGGTCAGCATTGCGGTGCCGTCGGTGCGCAGGTGGTTGGGCAGCGTCAGGAACGCCACCGTGGAGAGCGGGACGAACACCAGGCCGAAGCCGAAGCCCTGTATGACGCTGAGCACCACGATCTCGTTGACGCCGGTCTGGTCGGTCCAGTTGGTCATGTAGAACAGCGACAGGCAGGTGATGCTGAGGCCGGCGATGATCAGCGTGCGCGCCTCGATATAGCGCATCAACCGGCCGACCATCATCATGGCGACGAAGGTGCCGCAGCCGCGGCTCGCCAGCAACAGGCCGGCGGTGATGATCGGGTAGCCGATCACGTTCTGCAGGAACGGCGACGCCAGCGCCATGGTCGAGAACAGCACCAGCCCCATGACCGCCATGAACACGCAGCCGCCGATGAAGTTCCTGTCCCTGAACAGCGCGAACTGGATGAAGGGTTTTGCGGTCGTCAGCGAATGGGCGAAGAAATAATAGAAGCCGACGGCCGACAGGATGAATTCGGCGATGATCTCGCTGGATTCGGTCCAGCCGAGCTGCTCGCCGCGGTCGAGCGCGAGCTGCAAGGATCCGATGCCGATCGCCAGCGCCGTGAATCCGAACCAGTCGAAGCGCAGATCGCGATCCTTTCGGGTCTCGTCCATGAACACCAGGAGGCCGAGCACGGTGAAGATGCCGAACGGCAGGTTGACGAAGAACACCCAGTGCCAGGAATAGGTCTCGGTCAGCCACGCTCCCAATGAGGGTCCCATGATCGGGCCCATCATCACGCCCATGCCCCAGATCGCCATCGCCTTGGCGCGCTCGTGCAATGCGTAGGAGTCCAGCATCACCGCTTGCGACAGCGGCACCAGAGCCGCGCCGAACACGCCCTGCAGCAGCCGGAACAGCACCATCTGGTTGATGTCCTGGGCTGCGCCGCACAAAACCGAGGCCACCGTGAAGCCGCCGGCGCAGACGATGAAGATGCGCTTGCGGCCGAAGCGATTGGCGATCCATCCCACCGGCGCGGTCATGATCGCGGCCGCCACGATGTAGGAGGTCAGCACCCAGTTGATCTGGTCCTGCGACGCCGACAGCGTGCCCTGCATGTAGGGCAGCGCGACGTTGGCGATAGTGGTGTCCAGCGCCTGCATGATGGTCGCCGTCATCGCGCAGATCGTCACCATGGTCCGGCGCAGGCCGGGCACGGCAATGGGGGCTGCGGCGGAGGTCGGCATGACCGGTCAGTCCTCCTTGGCCGCCACCGCCGGCGCGAAGCCGAACAATGCCGCGAGCGAACGGCGATGCTGGGTGTCGATGGTGGCGTAGACGCTCATGCCGGCCTTCAGCTTGCGGACAAATCTGTCGTTCTTGTCGAAATAGATCCGCACCGGCACGCGCTGCACCACCTTGACGAAGTTGCCGCTGGCGTTCTGCGGCGGCAGGATCGCGAACTGCGCGCCGGTACCGGGTGACAGCGAGCCGACCGTGCCCTTGAAGACGTGGTTGGGGAAGGCGTCGACCTCGAGGGTGACGGATTGGCCGACCGCGACATGGGTGAAGTCCGATTCCTTCGGATTGGCGTCGACCCACGGGTTCGACGTATCGATCACGGAGAACACCGGCGTGCCGGCGATGACGAAGCGGCCGAGCTGGATCTGTTCGACTTGCGTCGCGATGCCGTTCATCGGCGCCCGCACCGTGGTCAAATCGAGATTGCGCTGGGCGTCGTCGAGCACGGCCCTGGCCTGCATCCAGGCCGGAAACTGCTCGAGCGGCAGCTCGGGGTCGCCGAGCAGCTGGTTGAGGGCGTTCGACCGCTGCTGCGTGACGATCTGCCGCTGGGCCTGTGCGGTAACCAATGCGGTGGCGCTGTTGTCGAGATCGAGCTGCGATCCGGCATTGCTCCTGACCAGCGAATTCTTGCGCTCGACGTCCTTCTGCTTGAGCGCGATCCCGGCGTTCACCAGTTCGATGGTCTGCGAATAGAGCTTCACATTGGCGATCAGGTTGTCGTGGCTGGTCTTGGCGTCGTCGAGCTTGGCGCGCGCCTGCGCCAGCGCCAGCCGGAACGGCACCGGGTCGATCTGGAACATGACGTCGCCGGTCGAGACCTGCTGGCCCTCCTTCACCGCGACGCTGACGATCTTGCCGGCAACGTCGGGCGTGATCAGCACCTTCTGCGCGCCGACATAGGCGTCGTCGGTGGTGACGTAGCGGCCGCCGTTGAGATAGAAGGTGACCCCGGCGACCAGCGCCACCAGCGGCACGACCACCAGCAGCAGCACGCGGCGGTAACGCCGCATCCCGGCCATCAGGCGGCGGCGCGGCTCCGCGGCGATTTTGATCCGGGGTTTCGCGGGTGGCGCGCCCTTCTGTTCGGGCGGGAATTTGAGGACTGGATCAGCCATAGCGCTGCTCCTTCCCCGGCGGTTCGTTGGCCGGATTCTGGATCGCGTTGCGCACGTTTTCCTTGATGGTCTCGAGCTGCGCGAGCAGGCGGTGGGCGTCGGCCGGATTGATGCCTTCGAGCGCGGTCGCCGTCAGCTCGGAGCGCAGCCCGGCGAGCTTGCCGAGCAGCGGACGCGCCGCCTTGCGCAGATAGAGGCGGTTGACGCGGCGGTCGGTCTCGTCGCCGCGGCGTTCGATCCAGCCATTGTCGCAAAGCTTGTCGATCAGCCGCGTCAGCGTGATCGGCTGCATTTCCATCTGTTCCGCGAGTTCCGACTGCTTCAGCCCCTCGGTACGCTCGACCTTGGCCAGCACCGCCCATTGCGCGCGGGTAATGCCGTAGCGCGCCGCCTGCTTGTCGGCATAGGCGCGCACCATTCGCTGCACTTCGCCGAGCGTGAACAGGAAGTTCATATCCACGGAACGGTGGGGCATCGGGCGGTATCTCCATAAGCTTCCGATATAATAAGCTAGCTTATGAATTGGGCATTTCAAGTTAACAAGTTGAAATGACATGGCGGATGGGGGGAAGGCTGCCCCGCCGGCGGCACATGGCTGGGCAGGGATTTCGAAAACGAGGCCAGGGTGTTAGACATGTTGCGGCGCAATCCGCCCGCACGACGCTGAAACGATAGGCGAAATCGAGCAACCGCGTTAAACGGTCGTCCCTATGACAGCCCTCAAGCCGACCTTTCCCTCGCCCGATCACGATCACGACCGCTGCGCCGCGGAAGCGATCGATCACGCCGAACGGGTCTGCCAGCTGAGGGCGCAGAAATTCACGCCGATCCGCCGCCAGGTGCTGCAGGCGCTATTGTCCAGCCACCGCCCGCTCGGCGCCTATGAGGTGATCGACGAACTTGCCAAATCGATGCCGCGGCCGGCGCCGATCACGGTGTACCGCGCGCTCGATTTCCTGATGGAGAACGGCCTCGTCCACCGCATCGAAAGCCGCAACGCGTATCTCGCCTGCGCCCACGATCATGACACCGCGGCGATGGTGGCGTTCCTGATCTGCGACGCCTGCGGTTCGGTCGGCGAAATTCCGGCCGCACCGGTGGCGCAAAGCCTCAACGCCGCGGCGCGCGCGTCCGGCTTCGCGCCAAAGCTCTCCGTCGTCGAAATCACCGGCACCTGCGCGCACTGCCAGAAATAAAAAATCAACACGGCGCCAAGCCGGATACGAGGATACATGTCGTCCAAGCAAGTGAACCCATCGGCCGGGCGTCCGCTCAGTCCGGGCGCCGTGGCGCTGATGCTGATGCTGTGCCTGAGCTGGGGTTTCAACCAGATCGCGGTCAAGCTGGCGTTGCCTGACATTCCGCCGATGCTGCAGGCGCTGATCCGCTCTTTGGGCGCGTTGCCGGTGCTGTTTCTGATTGCGCGGGCGCGCGGCGTGAAGATGTTCGAGCGCGACGGCACACTGTGGCCGGGCTTGTCCGCGGGCGTCATCTTCGGCATCGAATTCGTGCTGATCTATCGCGGCCTGTTGCTGACGTCGGCGTCGCGCGCGGTGGTGTTTCTCTATACCGCGCCGTTCTTCGTGGCGCTCGGCTCCTATGTGTTTCTCGGCGAGCGGCTGCGCGCTTCGCAATGGGGCGGTCTGGCGTTGAGTTTCGCCGGCGTCGCGCTGGCGATCGGCGTTCCCCAGGCCAATGTCGATGCCAATGTCCTGCTGGGCGATCTCCTGATCGTCGCCGGTGGCGCGTTGTGGGCGGCCACCACGCTGATCGTGAAGACAACCGCGCTGCTCAGGGCCCCGGCGGAAAAGGGGCTTGGATACCAGGTGGCGCTTTCGATCCCGATTCTCGCACTTGCGGCATGGATATCGGGGGAAACCATCACCCGGGTTCCCGGCCCGCTGGCGCTGTCGCTGATGGTCTATCAATCAGTCTGGGTGGTCGGACTGACGTTCCTGCTGTGGTTCGCGCTGGTCAAAACCTATTCCGCCAGCAAGCTGTCGGCCTTCACCTTCATCACCCCGTTGTTCGGGGTGGTGGCCAGCTATTTCATCATGCACGACACCCTGACACTGGCGTTCGGCGCCGCCGCGCTGCTGGTGATCGCGGGGCTCTATCTGGTCAACAGGCCGGAAGCCGCGCGGGCGGAAATCGCGCCGGATCCCAATGTGTGACGGGGTGATGGCTGGGACACTGAAAGTTCGTCAGGGCCGGGCTTGACCCCAGGAACAAGCGCGAAGCGTTTGCCCGGAGATCATGCTCAAACAAGGATATCCGGGCTTTGCCCTTTAATCCCCGGATTCCGGCCCGATATACCGCTCGGGACGGCGCCGCCTTCGGGCCTTGCTTTCCGCCTCAATGGCCCAAATAAGCTATTGAACCAACAAGAGAAAAATCCAGACTGAGATGGAGTGCCGGCACCTGCGGCTGGCCCTTTTTCGGCCCCCTTGGTGAATGTCACCAAAACCTGATATTCGAGACGCCATGAACAAGCCCGAAAAGACGCTTCCGAGCGACGTCGCCGGCCCCAGGGCCCGGCACGAAACCACCCAGGTCATGGTCGGCAATGTCGCCGTCGGCGGAGGCGCGCCGATCGTGGTGCAGTCGATGACCAACACCGACACCGCCGATGTCGACGGCACCATCGCGCAGGTGGCGGCATTGTCGCGCGCCGGTTCGGAACTGGTGCGCATCACGGTCGACCGTGAAGAGGCCGCCGCCGCCGTGCCGCATATCCGCGACGGCTTGCGCAAGCGCGGCATCACCACGCCCCTGATCGGCGATTTCCACTACATCGGCCACAAGCTGCTCGCCGACTATCCGGCCTGCGCCGAGGCGCTCGACAAATACCGCATCAATCCCGGCAATGTCGGCTTCAAGAACAAGCGCGACACCCAGTTCGCCGACATCATCGAGATCGCCAACAAGAACGGCAAGCCGGTGCGGATCGGCGCCAATTGGGGCTCGCTCGATCAGGAGCTGCTCACCAAGCTGATGGACGAAAACGCGCTGCTCGCAGCACCTAGGGACGTCCGCGCGGTGACCCGCGAGGCCATGGTGCAGTCGGCGCTGCTGTCGGCGGCGCGGGCGCAAGAGCTCGGCATGCCCAAGAACAAGATGATCCTGTCGGCGAAGGTTTCCGCCGTGCAGGATTTGATCGCGGTCTACCAGACGCTCGCGTCGCGCTCGGATTACGCCATCCATCTCGGCCTCACCGAGGCCGGCATGGGATCGAAGGGCATCGTCGCATCCTCCGCGGCGCTCGGCATCCTCTTGCAGGACGGCATCGGCGACACCATCCGGATTTCGCTGACGCCCGAGCCCGGCGGCGACCGCACGCTGGAGGTGCAGGTCGCGCAGGAACTGCTGCAGACCATGGGTTTCCGCACCTTCGTGCCGCTGGTCGCGGCGTGTCCCGGTTGCGGCCGCACCACCTCGACCACGTTCCAGGAACTGGCGCGCTCGATCCAGGATTTCATCCGCGAGGAAATGCCGGGCTGGAAGACGCAGTATCCCGGCGTCGAGACGCTCAACGTCGCCGTCATGGGCTGCATAGTCAATGGCCCCGGCGAATCCAAGCACGCCA
This sequence comes from Bradyrhizobium sediminis, assembly GCF_018736105.1. Taxonomy (NCBI): domain Bacteria; kingdom Pseudomonadati; phylum Pseudomonadota; class Alphaproteobacteria; order Hyphomicrobiales; family Nitrobacteraceae; genus Bradyrhizobium; species Bradyrhizobium sediminis. The sequence goes on along the minus strand of NZ_CP076135.1, from coordinate 5,324,145 downwards.
ATATCGGCATCTCCTTGCCCGGCACCGGCGAAGCCCCGGCCGCACCCGTGTTCGTCGACGGCAAGAAATTCCGCACCTTGCGCGGGCCGACGATTGCCGCCGACTTCAAGGCGCTGGTGATCGAGTATATCGACCAGCGCTATGGCGCAGGCGCCAAGGCGCCGGTGACGGCGGCGGAGTAAAGCACCCGAAGCCCGGATGGAGCGCCAGCGAAATCCGGGGCAGGCCCGCATTTCCATGTGCTATCCGAAGCAATAACAGGTCCTCATCCTGCTTCTCCGGCGCCCGCGCGGCGGCGAAAAGCCGGCCGAGGCGAGCGCGCGTGCCTGAGCGGATCTAATCGCGCAGATCGTAGCGATAGGATTTCGAGACGATCTGCCAGCCGTCGTTGAGCTTCATCGCCACCAGATAGTCGGTGAAATAGCGCGGCGGCAACTGGCATCGCACTTTTATGAAGGCGGTCGAATCGTCGGAGCGGTCGATGGTCACGACGAAATCCTCGCGCGGCTTGCCTTCTGCCTTGGCCGACGGTCGTTTGCGCACGCGATCGAGCCAGTCGGGCACGGTAAGGACCTGCAACTCGCCCTTTTCCAGCCAGCGCAGGTCGGCGGAGGGATGAAAGATGGCGCCGAGCTTGTCGGCGCTGCCTTCGTAGAGGCCGTCGAAATACTGCTGGACCACGGCTTCGACGCTGGAACGGTCATGACTCACGGTGGGTGCTCCCTTTGCTGATTTTAGTCATTCCGGGATGCGCGCAGCGCAGCCCCGGAATCCAGAAATTATTGGCGCGAGATTCCGGGTTCGCGCGCTCTGCGCGCGCCCCGGAATGGCGACCAGCGGCGGTATTGATACAGGTACCACCGCATAGGCCGGACGCCTCCATCTCGATAACGACATCGTGAGCATGCGGCGCAGGATCGGGGAACTGCATCGGTTCCAGTTCGCGTTCGCCGGCGAAAACAACGCCGCGCATCGCCTGCTCCATTTGTGCTTGTTTGTGGGCCGATATTGGACGGAAAAACGTGATTGGCAAAGGGCGAACCGATAGCGATCCGGCGGCACTAATGACAAGCAGTTCCGTCACTTGTCCTCGCCTCGGCCGCCGGTGCCGGTCGGCATTCGCAGCGTGATCTGGCTCACAAGGGCCGGGGCAGGCTGCTGGTAGGAATGCTGAGCTGTGTTAGTATGTTAGTATAAGCATAGGTGTCGCGATGAATTCGCCTGGATATTCAAGATTGCGCCGGTTTTTCCTCGCCGCAGCATTGCTGCTGGTGTGCCAGCCGGCTTTCGCCGAAAAGCGCGTCGCGCTGGTGCTCGGCAATTCGGCCTATCAAAACGCGGCGCGGCTGACGAATCCGATCAATGACGGCGCCACCATCGCGGCCACGCTCAAGGCCGCCGGTTTCGATGTCGTCGATTCCCGCCATGACCTGCCGGCAGCCGAGACGCGCCGGGCGCTGCGCGATTTCGCCGACCGTGCGCGCGATTCCGACATTGCGGTAGTCTATTACGCCGGCCACGGCCTGGAAGTCGACGGCACCAATTACCTGATCCCGGTGGATGCGAAACTGGAGCGCGACACCGACGTGTTCGACGAGGCGCTTTCGCTGGACCGCGTGCTGGTGGCGATCGAGCCCGCCAAGCGGTTGCGGCTGGTGATCCTCGACGCCTGCCGGGACAATCCGTTTTCACGCAACATGAAGCGCACCGTGGCATCGCGCGCGATCGGGCAGGGGCTCGCCAAGATCGAGCCGACCAGCCCGAACATGCTGATCGCCTATTCGGCCAAGGCCGGCTCGACGGCGGCGGATGGCGACGGCAAGAACAGCCCGTTCACGATGGCGCTGGCCAAGCACCTGACGACGCCGGGGCTCGATGTGCGCCGCGCGTTCGGTTTCATTCGCGACGACGTGCTGAAGAATACCAGCAACCGGCAGGAGCCGTTTGTCTATGGCTCGCTCGGCGGCGAAGACGTGCCGCTGGTGCCGGCCAAGCCCGTCGCCGCCCCGGCCGCCGCGCCCAATCCGCAAGCCGAAGCGCGCCGCGACTATGAACTGGCGCTGCAGATCGGCAACAAGGACGCGCTGAACGCCTTCCTCGTGCAATATCCCGAAGGTTTCTACGCCAGCCTCGCCAGGATCCAGCTCGCCAAGTTTGCCGCGGAAGAAGCCCGCGTCGCCGCCACCGAAAAGGCGCGGCTGGCCGAACAGGAGCGGGCGCGGCTGGCCGCCGAGGGCGCGCAAAAGACCCAGCAGGTCAAGGCCGAGGCCGACGCGAAGGCGGCCGAGCAGGCCCGGATCGCCGCCGAAAAAGCCAAGCAGGTTGCGCAGGAGCAGGCCGCCGAGGCCGAGCGTAACCGTGCCGCCACCGAAAAGACTGCGGGGACCCCGCCGGCGGCCGAAAAGGCGCAAAGCGACAAGGGGACGAACCTCGCCTCGCTCAACACCGGGCCTTCGCCTGCGGACCTGACGAAATCCGTGCAGGCCGAACTGCGCCGCGTTGGTTGCCTTGCCGCCGCGGCCGACGGCGATTGGAACGCGGCGTCGCAACGTTCGATGGCGCTGTTCAACCGCTATGCCCGAACCAAATTCGACGTCAAGCTCGCAAGCCTCGATGCGCTCGATGCGATCAAGCTGAAGCCGTCGCGGGTCTGTCCGCTGGTCTGCGAACATGGCTTCAAGGCCGACGGCGACCGCTGCAGCAAGATCGCTTGCGCGGAGGGCTCGTTCCTCAACGACGACAATGAATGCGAGAAGCGGCGCGCGAACAAGCCGGCGGCGAGGCGCGACGACGCCGCGCGTCCGCCGCGCGAAGCGCCTCGCCCGGAAGCCAGCGCTGCCAAGCCGCGATCCTCCAGCGGGCAGATCGTATGCGACAGTGTCGGCTGCCGTCCGGTCAAGTCCGGTTGCCACATCGAGTTCCGGACCACCGCGCAGGGCGGCCCTTATGAAGGCGGCGGCGGTAACGTGCAGATTTGCCGCTGAACGTCGTTGCGGGTTCGAGGCGGAGCTGGTCATCGTGCCCGCGCTTCGCTGGAATGACAGCTCTCTAGATCGCGCTCGCGGCGATATTGACCATCAGCGCGACCAGCGCGGTGTTGAAGACGAACGAGACGATGCCGTGCGCGGTCGCAGTGCGGCGGATGATCCGGTCGGTGACGCCGACGTCGGAGACTTGCGCGGTCATGCCGATCACGAATGAAAAATAGACGAAATCCCAGTAGTCGGGATGATCCTCGTCGTCGTGGCCCTTGGGGAAATCGAGGCCGCCGGGTTTCCTGCCGCGATAGAATTCGTGCGCGTAATGCAGCGCGAAGGTGGTGTGCACCGCTGCCCAGGAAAGCGCGATCGTCACCGTCGCCAGCGCCAGTTCAGACGCGCCGCGGTGCGAAGAGCCGAGTTCGAGCACGATCGCGGCGATGCTGGCGAATGCTCCGAGCGCCGTCACCAGCAGGATCAGGAAGCGGCCGTCGTCTTGCAGGATCGCATTGCGGCGGATATGCCCGTGATCGCAGCGAAACATCATGATGTAGGCGAGCACCAGATAGAACGCGGCGAAGACGTCCCAGCCGATCAATAGCCGCGTCACCAGCCGCAGCGAATCCGGCAGCAGGAAGAACGCCGCAATTCCGAGCGCGATCGAAACGAAGGTGCGCGGCCGCGCATAGACGACGCGGACCGGCGCCGGCATCTTCCTGAACCAGGCAACAAGCTCGTCGAGTTCCTGCCTGGCCGCCGGCACGTCAGTTCTTGCGATCGGCGACGAACCGCGCCGCCGCGCGCAGCACGTCGCCCTTGGCGCCGAAGATCGAAAGCGCGGAGTCGGCCTTGGCCAGCAGATCGCGCACGCGCTGCTTGGCGCCGTCGATCCCGAGCTGGGTGACGAAGGTGGTCTTGCCCAGCGCCGCATCCTGTCCGGTCTGCTTGCCGAGCGCGGCCGCGTCGCCCTCGACGTCGAGCAGATCGTCGGCGATCTGGAACGCTTCGCCGAGCGCGCGGCCGTAATCGTCAAGCGCCTGGTATTGCGCCGGCGTGGACTGGCCGAGGATCGCGCCGGCGATGCAGCCGTAGCGCAACAGCGCGCCGGTCTTCATCTGCTGCAGCCGCGCGACGTCGACCGGCTCGCGGTCGCCGAACCGGCCTTCGCCGGCGAGGTCAAGCATCTGGCCGCCGACCATGCCGCCGATTCCCGACGCCCGCGCCAGCGCGCGGGTGAGCAGCAGGCGCACGGTCGGGTCGTTATGGAGTTCGTCGCGGGTGATGATGTCGAAGGCGAGCGTCAACAGCCCGTCGCCGGCCAGGATCGCGGTGGCGTCGTCGGTCTTCTTGTGCAGCGTCGGCCGGCCGCGGCGCAGATCGCTGTTGTCCATCGCGGGCAGGTCGTCGTGGATCAGCGAATAGCAGTGGATGCATTCGAGCGCGGCGCCGGCCAAAAGCGCCGCCTCGCGCGGCACGCCGAACACGGCCGAACTCTCGACCACCAGGAACGGCCGCAACCGTTTGCCGCCGCCGAGACTGGAATAGCGCATCGCCTCCATCAGCCGCTTCGGCCGCGCGATTTCGTCGGGCAGCAGCGTATCGGACAACAGCTTCGCCAGCAGGGCTTCGGTATCCTCCGCGGTCTGGTCCAGTCGTTTCGCAAAGTCGGTTGCAGTGGCGGTCGTCATCAAGGAAGCTCCGGGGGATAGTCTTACGTCGATTTGGCCGGACAATCGTTGATGGCACCGGCTTCGTCAATTCCGCCGGCGGGGTCGCGGCGCCTTAAAAGCGCTGGAAAAACCGGGATTTATCCTTGAGATATCCCCAATGCCGGCCCCTTCGCCGCCTTTTGCCCTAACCCCCCGCGCGTATTCTGCTCGCAAAACCCGTATCCACTCTTGCGGAATACGCGCTGAACCAGAAACCTCAGATTTGCGCATTGCCCGAAATCTGCTGCTGATCGCGCTGGCCGTATTGTTGCTGCCGTATCTGCTGGCGCCGTTCTATCGCGCCGGCCATCCGGTCTCGACGCTGATGGCCTGGCGCTGGCTCAAGGGTGCGCCGGTGTCGCGGCAATGGATCGATTTCAGGGCGATTTCACCGGCGCTGCCGCGCTCGGTGGTGGCGTCCGAGGACGCCAAATTCTGCAGTCATCGCGGCATCGACTGGGACGCGCTGCGCGACGTGATTGATGACGCGGAGGACGGCGAGGTGGCGCGCGGCGGCTCGACCATCACCCAGCAGGTGGCGAAAAACCTGTTCCTGTGGCCGGGCCGCAGCGTGGTCCGCAAGGCCCTGGAGATCCCGCTGGCGATGTGGATCGATTTGGTGCTGCCGAAACAGCGAATCCTGGAGATTTACCTCAACATCGCCGAATGGGGGCCGTCCGGCCGGTTCGGGGCCGAGGTGGGGGCTGGCTACGCCTTCGGCCACTCCGCATCCAGCCTGTCGCCACGGGAAGCCGCGCTTTTGGCGGCAATCCTGCCCAATCCCATCAGGCGCAGCGCCCGCAATCCCGGCCCGGGCGTCCGCCGTCTGGCCGGGACCTATGTGGCCCGGGCGCAGGCCCCCGCCCTGCAGCGGTGCTGGAGCGAAAATCGCGCTTTTTGAGCCATTTGGGCGTATTTTGAACCTAGCTTTGGCGCACCCCTTCCTCTATAAGCGCGGCCTTATCGGCATTTCAGCTCGTGGCCCAAAAAGCGCTTGAGCGGTCCGCCCACGGACGATGCCTCCGACAACACCCCTAGAGGACACCGACATGGCCGTTCCCCGTAGAAAAACATCGCCCTCGCGGCGTGGCATGCGCCGCTCGGCGGACGCGCTGAAGAAGCCGACCTATGCCGAGGACAAGGATTCAGGCGAATTGCGCCGTCCGCACCACCTCGACCTCAAGACCGGCATGTACAAGGGCCGGCAGGTGCTGAAGGCCAAGAAGGAATCCTGACCGGGGCGGCAGGCGGCAGGCCGGGACGGTCCTGCCTGCCTGAATTCGGCCAACGCGTGAGGTGAGACGATCTCCTGCGGCGGACCGGGCGGTCCGCCCGAAAGCGCCTTGATTTTCTTGGCTGGAAAGAAGGCCTCGCCGATGTCGATGATCGGTTTTCCGCTTCTTCTGATTCCGCTCGCGATCTACAACATCATCGTCTTCCTGATGCCCGGCGTTTCCTTCGCCGATCCGGTTCTGAAGCTGACGCTGATGTCCGACGTCGATTGGCCGGTGAACCTCAGCGATATGCTGCTGGCTCTCAGCGTCTTGATGCTCATGTTCGAGGTCATCAAGGGCGCGCGCCCGGGCGCGAAATATCTCACCGATCATTTGTTGTCGCTGGTCGTGTTCGGCGCCGCGGCCGCCGAGTTCCTGCTATGGCCGAAATTCGGCACCTCGACCTATTTCCTGCTGACCCTGCTCGCGCTGGTGGATTTCCTGTCGGGCGTTGCGCTGCGGACGCGGCGCGGGACGCAGCTGGCGTCAGCTCCCGCGGTCTCGCGGCGGGGTGCGCCAAAGGCCGAAACGGCTGCACCCGAACCTCCGTTCGAACCTCAGTCCGCGCCGGCCCCTTCGGCGGCGGCGCCGGCCGCCGAATCGGTGCCCCTCGATCGCGCCGAACCGAAAATCGTGCATCCGGAGGTTACGACGCACGCGCCCTCGCCGGAGGTTCCTTCCCCGGGATTGCAGCCGGGCGACGGTTCGCACCCGTCGCCGGACGCGCCGCGCTAGCTCTCGAGTTTAGTTAGATGGTTTGCCTGGTCCGGATGCCCGCTATCCGGGCCTGAGTCTGGACCTGGCGCTGGCTCGTGCTGTAGGCGATCCGCGCGTCGGCGGCCGTTGCCCGCCGCAAGCCGCGGGTCTGCGGGGCGTACTCGGCGGTGGCCAGCAGTTGGGTGACAAAGGTCGAGGCGGGCCGGGAGGGCGGCTGGCTGGCGGTCCTCGTCCATTCGGTGCGCTGGACCATCGGCACCAGCGCGACACAGGCGGGCCTGGCGTCGGCAACGCCGCCGTCATTTGCCGTCTGCTCTGGTCGACTGTTGCTTGACATCGCAAATCGAAATCCGGCTGAACTGTCGCGTTCTGGGACGCGACGCCCGTTCCGATCTCCTCATCGCAAGGGCCATGCCGGAGCTCGCCGATCGGTTCCCGGCGGCCTCGCAACGTGGTTTCCGAATTGTTTAGGAACTTTGCGCGGAGCATCTTCCGGCATGGCCGGATCCGGTTTGCCGCGGGAAAATGCTCCCCTTTAACGATTCGCGCGTATCATGAACGCAAAGCCGGTCCCCACTTTTGCGGAATACGCGCTGGCCGGGGGCAAAACAGGCACTATCCTCAAGGCCGCGAATCACCCGGCAGTGTCCCGAAATGAGGCGTCCGTGAAACCCGTTGCCCCGCAAGCTTCCACCATCCTTGCTTCGCTCGGCCAGGCGGCGTTCGTGTGGGACATCGCCACCGACGCCATTGTCTGGAGCGATCAATTGACCTCGGTCTTTCCGGATATTCCGGCGGAGACGCTGGCCAGCGGCGCCGAGTTTTCCAAGCTGATCGAGCCGGCGCGCACGATCCGGTCGGACGCGCTGGGCCACGCGCCGCCGGCGCGCGGCGGCGACGGCGTGCCCTACCGGATCGAGTACGGCGTGCGGACCTCTACCTCCGCCCCGGTGCTCTGGATCGAGGAAACCGGCTGCTGGTTCGCCGGCGCCGACGGCAGGCCGGCGCACGCCCATGGCATTGTCCGCGTCAACAACGAACGCCACGCCCGCGACGAGCAGCTCTTGAAACTGTCGCGCAACGACCCCTTGACCGGCGAACTCAATCGCACCCATCTGATCGCCTCATTGGCCGAGGCCATCGAAGAATCCTCGCGCTTCCGCACCTCCTGCGCCTTCATGCTGATCGGCATCGATCGTCTGGCGCGCATCAACGATGCCTTCGGCTTCGACGTTGCGGATGCGGTGATTTCCGAAGTGGCGCTGCGCATCCGGGCGCGGCTGCGCGCCGGTGACGTGCTCGGCCGCTTCTCCGGCAACAAATTCGGGCTGATCCTGAAGAACTGCACCGTCGACGACATGAATGTCGCCGCCGAGCGGTTCCTGGCTGCTATCCGCGACGAGGTGGTGCCGACCCGGTCCGGCCCGGTCTCGGTCACCGCGTCGATCGGCGCGGTCAGCATGCCGCGCTATGCGCACAACGCCGACGAGGCGATCAACCGCGCCCATGAAACGCTCGACATGGCCAAGCGCCGCCGCGCCGGATCGTTCCTGGTGTGGCGTCCCAATGTCGAGCGCGACGCCCAGCGCCGCGTCAATATCCGCGTCACCGACGAGATCGTCACCGCGCTCAACGAGCGCCGGATCGTGATGGCATACGAGCCGGTGGTCGAAGCGCGTTCGCGGGATGCGGCGTTCTACGAGTGCCTGGTCCGCATGGAGCAGGGCGACGGACAGGTTCTGCTGGCGCCGGACATCGTTCCGGTGGCGGAGAAGCTCGGCCTGATCCGGCTGGTCGATCACCGCGTGCTCGAGCTCGTCGTGGCCGAACTCGCAAACTCGCCGCAGGTGCAGCTCAGCCTCAACATCTCGCCCGACACCACGATGGACCCGGACTGGTGGGCCTCGATCGAATCGCTGATGCGCGCCCATCCGGGCGTGGCCGAACGGCTGATCGTGGAAATCACCGAAACCGTCGCGATCCAGGATATCGACGACGTCCGCGGCTTTGTCACGCGGCTGAAGAACTTCGGCAGCAAGATCGCGATCGACGATTTCGGCGCCGGTTACACCTCGTTCCGGAATCTGCGCAAGCTCGGCGTCGATATCGTCAAGATCGACGGCGCCTTCGTGCAGAACATCGCGCGCTCGGCCGACGATCGCGCCTTCGTGCAGACGCTGATCGATCTGGCGCGCCGGCTGCAGATCAGGACCGTCGCGGAATGGGTCCAGGATGAGGAGTCCGCGGTGATGCTGCGCGAATGGGGCTGCGACTACATCCAGGGACGGCTGATCGGGCTGGCGTCATCGGAACGGCCGTGGGACCGGCGCGCGACGGTGTTGCCGGCGGCGGGCTAGAACCTTCCGGCACCAAGAAGACTTCGTCGTCCCCGTGAACCCAAGGGACCCATACGCCGCGGCCCATCGGTCAGGCGATGTGGTAGACGCCTTCCTTCAACAACACCGATTTGTGGTTATGGGGCCCTGCGTTCGCGGGGACGACACGCGGGAAAATTCCCGTGCAGGCACGACAAAGGAAGAAACTACTCTTCCTTCTTCGGCTCTTCCTTCTTCGGCTCTTTCGACATCCGCTCGAGCCGTTCCTGCATGTCCTTCATCTGGCGGCGCAGGTCGTCGATATTGTCTGCGTCGGGCGCCGGCTCCGGCGCCTTCTCGGGCTCGGCTGCGGCCCCGGCGCGCGGCGGCACGAACGGCTTGAACATCGAGAAGGTCTGCTGAAACAATTCCATGTTGCGGCGGACGTGCTCTTCCAGCGGTGCGAAGGGCGTGCCCGAGAAGGTGTTGGTCAGCTGCTTGCGGAACTTTTCCTGCTCGCGGGTCAGCGTGTCGATCGACTGTTCGAGATATTTCGGCACCACCATCTGCATGCTGTCGCCGTAGAAGCGGATCAGCTGCCGCAGGAAGGTGGTCGGCAGCAGGTTCTGGCCGGCCTTGTTTTCCTGCTCGAAAATGATCTGCGCCAGCACCGAGCGGGTAATGTCGTCGCCGGTCTTGGCGTCGTAGACGAGGAAGTCCTCGCCCTCCTTCACCATCGCTGCGAGATCCTCGAGCGTCACGTAGGTGCTGGTGCCGGTATTATAGAGCCGCCGGTTCGCGTATTTCTTGATGGTGGTGGGTTGGTCTGATTTCGCCATGGCTCACACAATGCACACCGAGGACAAGGGAACCCGACGGCATCGCCGAAGGGCAGACGAGCAACGCATCGCAGCAAAGTAAGCATTTTCAATGCGGTTCGGCTACCGTTTTGTGCACCACGGTTAATTCCAAAGCACAGGCACTGCTCAGGAATATCCCACGCGGTCGGCAACGGCGGTTAGCGGTTTGCCGTCAGGCCGTATGCAACCTGAGGTAGGGCAGTTTCTGACGGCAAGCCGGCTGCCACTTTGCCCGAAAATACCCTGATGCCATTTTGAGTGCGCTGCGGTAAGATTTTGGACTTGGCCGATTGACATGCCTCAACTCCGTTAACAGGATGAGGCAGGAGACTGGCCCGCCACTCCGGCGTCCGCCACCCACGCCCTAAAGCCCCCAAGCTCAACCTCAGGAGATGTCCATGTCAGACGATGTCGTCATCGTCGCCGCTGCCCGCACCCCGGTCGGTAGTTTCAACGGCGCCTTCGCCACCACGCCCGCGCACGATCTCGGCGCCATCGCCATCAAGGCCGCGCTGGAGCGCGCCGGGATCGAGCCAGGCCGCGTCTCCGAGGTCATCATGGGGCAGATCCTGACCGCGGCGCAGGGCCAGAACCCGGCCCGCCAGGCCTCGATCGCCGCCGGCATCCCGGTGGAAAGCCCGGCCTGGGGCGTCAATCAGCTTTGCGGCTCGGGCCTGCGCACGGTGGCGCTGGGCTATCAGGCGCTGCTCAACGGCGATTCCAACATCGTCGTCGCCGGCGGCCAGGAATCCATGAGCATGGCTCCCCACGCGCAGTATCTGCGCGGCGGCACCAAAATGGGCCCGGTCGAGTTCATCGACACCATGATCAGGGACGGCTTGTGGGACGCCTTCAACGGCTACCATATGGGCAATACCGCCGAGAACGTCGCCCGGCAGTACCAGATCACCCGCAACCAGCAGGACGAATTCGCCGTCGCTTCGCAGAACAAGGCCGAGGCCGCGCAGAAGGCCGGCAAGTTCAAGGACGAGATCGTCCCCGTCACCATCAAGACCCGCAAGGGCGACATCATCGTCAGCGATGACGAGTATCCCCGCCATGGCGCGACCCTCGAAGCGATGGCCAAGCTCAAGCCGGCGTTCGAGAAGGACGGCACCGTCACCGCCGGCAGCGCGTCGGGCATCAATGATGGCGCCGCCGCCGTGGTGCTGATGACCGCGAAGCAGGCGGCCAAGGAAGGCAAGAAGGTGCTGGGCCGCATCGTGTCGTGGGGCCAGGCCGGCGTCGATCCCAAGATCATGGGAACCGGCCCGATCCCGGCGTCGCGCGCCGCGTTGAAGAAGGCCGGCTGGAATATCGGCGACCTCGATCTGATCGAGGCCAACGAAGCGTTCGCGGCGCAGGCCTGCGCCGTCAACAAGGACCTCGGCTGGGATACCTCCAAGGTCAACGTCAATGGCGGCGCGATCGCGATCGGCCACCCGGTCGGCGCCTCCGGCGCGCGGGTGCTGGTGACGCTGCTGCACGAGATGCAGAAGCGCGACGCCAAGAAGGGCCTCGCCACGCTGTGCATCGGCGGCGGCATGGGCATCGCGATGTGCATCGCACGCGACTAAACTTGCAGCGCAGCGTGATGAAAAGATCATCTCGCAACTGCGTGGCTTATCCTTAAGATGAAGCGCCCGGCCTCGATGCCGGGCGTTTTATTTCTTGATGTTCGTCAAACGGCCCGCTTAATTCGACGCTAAGCAAAAGCAGGTCAAAAAGCGCCAAGGGAAGGATTCGACATGGCACGTGTTGCGTTGGTGACGGGGGGCACGCGGGGCATTGGCGCTGCGATCAGCAAGGCGCTGAAGGCTGCCGGTTACAAGGTGGCCGCCAGCTACGCCGGCAATGACGCGGCGGCGGAAAAATTCAAGGCCGAGACCGGAATCCCCGTCTACAAATGGGACGTCAGTTCCTTCGACGCCTGCACCGCCGGCATCAAGAAGGTCGAGGCCGAGCTCGGTCCGGTCGACGTGCTGGTCAACAATGCCGGCATCACCAAGGACGGCGCGTTCCACAAGATGACGTTGGAACAGTGGAACGCAGTCATCAACACCAATCTCGGCTCGCTGTTCAACATGACCCGCCCGGTGATCGAGGGCATGCGCGCCCGCAAATTCGGCCGCGTCATCAACATCTCCTCGATCAACGGCCAGAAGGGCCAGTTCGGCCAGGTCAATTATTCGGCCGCCAAGGCCGGCGACATCGGCTTCACCAAGGCGCTGGCGCTGGAGAATGCCAAGGGCGGCATCACCGTGAATGCGATCTGCCCGGGCTACATCAACACCGAGATGGTGCAGGCGGTGCCGAAGGAGGTTTTGGAGAAAAACATCCTGCCGCTGATCCCGACCGGCCGCCTCGGCGAGCCCGAGGAGATAGCCCGCGCCGTGGTGTTCCTCGCCGCCGACGAGGCCGGCGGCATCACAGGCTCGACGCTGACGGTCAACGGCGGCCAGTATATGGTGTGATGCGTTTGCGCGCGCCGCCGTTGCGCTAAGCCATGAGCTCTAAAGAGTCGTCATGCCCGGGCTTGTCCCGGGCAACCACGTCTCTATTACGTTGCGAGAGGAAGACGTGGATGGCCGGGCCATCTAGCGCGAAGACGCGCGGAGCCTGTCATCGGGCCGCACTTCGCGCGGACCCGTTGGCGCTTTTGCCCGGCCATGACGGAAAACTGATTCGAGCCGCTCATAAACGATGACCCCACGCACCGCTACCCTGATCGGACTGACTGCAATCCTGATGTGGTCGCTGCTCGCCGTGCTGACGGTGGCGACCGGAAAGATTCCGGCGTTCCAGCTCGCCGCCATGACGTTTGCGGTCGGCGCGCTGGTGGGAGCGCTGACCTGGATCGGGCGGCCGGAAGCGATGCGCGCGCTGCGGCAACCGTCCACGGCCTGGCTCGTCGGGATCGGCGGCCTGTTCGGCTACCACGCGCTGTATTTCCTGGCGCTGCGCTTTGCGCCGCCGGCCGAAGCGGGTCTGCTGAATTATCTGTGGCCTCTCCTGATCGTGGTGTTTTCCGCCGTCCTCCCCGGCGAACGGCTGTTGCCGCATCACATCATCGGTGCCTTGCTAGGCCTTGCCGGCACGGTGCTGCTGTTTGTCGGAAACAGCAGCGTCGATTTCGCGCCCGGCCAACTGCCCGGCCTGATCGCGGCCCTCGTCGCGGCCTTCGTGTGGGCGGCCTATTCGGTGATGTCGCGCAAGCTCAAGGCGGTGCCGACCGATGCGGTGGCGGGTTTCTGCGCGGCGACCGCGCTGCTCGCGGCTGCGGTGCATGGGCTGGTCGAGGTCACGGTCTGGCCGGATACGTTGGCGCAGTGGATGGCGATCGCGGCGCTCGGCGTCGGCCCGGTCGGCGCTGCATTCTATGCCTGGGATATCGGGATGAAGCGCGGCGACATCCGCGTGCTGGGGGCGGCGTCCTATGCGACGCCGTTGCTCTCGACGGCGTTTCTGATCCTGGCGGGTTTTGCCCGGCCGAGTGCGAACATCGCCGTCGCCGCAATCCTGATCGCCGGCGGTGGTCTGATCGCGGCCAAGGACATGTTCGCGCGGCGACGTTAGAGCGTTTTCCACTTCAGATGCTCCATCCTTCGAGACGCATCGCTTCGCGATGCTCCTCAGGATGAGGTCCCAGTCCCTCATGGTGAGGGGCGCGTCTTCGCGCGTCTCGAACCATGAGGCCCCGCGAGAAGCATACTGGTTCGGGCAAGCTGGAAAACGCTCTCTAGCCCGGAGGCATCCAACCCTTCGGCGCCAGTTCGAAGGCTGCAAAATCGAATCCGGGCGCGACGGTGCATCCAACCAGCGTCCAGTCGCCGGCGCTTTCGGCCGATTGCCACGCCTGCGCCGGCACCACCACCTGCGGCAGCTCGCCGGCGGCGAGATCGGAGCCGAGCCGGACGGTGCGCCAATCCGCATCGTCGGCGATCTGCAGGGTTAGTGCGTGGCCGGCGTAATAATGCCAGGTCTCGACCGCGTCGATGCGGTGCCAGTGCGAGCGTTCGCCGCGCGCCAGCAGGAAATAGATCGCGGTGGATGCGGATCGCCCGTCGGCGTCGACGCGGCTATCGCGAAAGGTCTCGCGATAGTGCCCGCCCTCGGGGTGCGGCTTCAATTCGAGCCGCGCGACGATTTCGGCGGCGGTCGGCAGCTCAACCATCAGGATCTTGCCATCAGGATTTGTTCTTGCGTTCGCGCAATTCGCCGAACACTTCGGCGGCGCTCCTGCCCTTCATCCGCACGCCGGCGGCGACCGACGGTTCGTCGGCGCGCAGGAACACGTTGGCCTTCTTCTCGTCGCCGAGCAGCGTCGGGACGGTCGGCTTGTTGGCGGCGCGCAGCCGCGTCACTTCCTCGGCGCGCGCCTTCAGCGCCGCATTGTCGGGCTCGACAGTGAGTGCAAATTTGATGTTGGCGGCGGTATATTCGTGGCCGCAATAGAGTTTGAAGTCGTCGGGCAAGGCGCGCAGCTTCAACAGCGATTCCCACATCATCGGATAGTTGCCTTCGAACACCCGGCCGCAGCCGATCGAGAACAGGGTGTCGGCGGCGAACAGCGCCTTCTCGCCGTCGAATACATAGCTGACGTGGTCGAGCGTGTGGCCCGGCGTTTCCAGCACCCGCGCCAGCAGATTTCCTATCTTGACGACATCGCCCTGGCCGGCGCGCAGGTCGACATTGGCGATTTTGGTAGACTTGTCGTGCGGGCCGACCACGCGGCAACCGTATTTCTGCTTCAGCTCGGCGACGCCGCCGACATGGTCGCCGTGATGATGGGTGATCAGGATATCCGTCAGCGTCCAGCCTTCGCGCTCCAGCGCCTTGATGATGGGCGCGGCTTCCGGCGCGTCGATCGAGGCGGTGGCCTTGGTCGCGGGGTCGTGGATCAGATAGCCGAAATTATCGTTGAGGCAGGTGAACAGGCGAATTTCGGCGGCCATGATATCTCCGTGGTCCGGGTGAGGCGTCATCCAGCGGGGCGGGCACGCTGGTACCGCCGCATATGGGCATGAAATATGGCGTTAACGCTTCGCAGGCAATGCCATATTCGGCGCGCCGTTCCGCCCTGCGGCGTGTTAGATTGAATTCATGACCATCGATGTCATTGATCTCCGCAATTTCTATTCGCACCGCCTCGGCATCGTGGCGCGGCGGCTGATCAACCGCGGCATTCATGCGCGCTGGCCCAACGCGCAGGGTCAGCGTGTGCTCGGTCTCGGCTATCCGACGCCCTATCTCGGTCTGTTCCGCGAGGATTCGGAGCGCTGCATCGCCTTCATGCCGGCGGCCCAGGGCGTGCTGAAATGGCCGACCGCGCGGCCGACGCTGGCAACGCTGGTCGATGAACTTTCGCTGCCGCTGCCGGATGCCGCCGTCGACCGCATCCTGCTGGTCCATGCGCTGGAAATGTCCGACGATCCCGAAGGCCTGTTGCGCGAGGTGTGGCGGGTGCTGGCGCCCTCGGGGCGGATGATGGCCGTCATTCCGAACCGCCGCGGGGTGTGGACACGCACCGACAACACTCCGTTCGGTCACGGCCGGCCCTATTCGCGCTCGCAGATCACGCAGTTGCTGCGGCAGACCTGGTTCACGCCGGCGTCCTGGGGCGAGGCGCTGTTCATGCCGCCGGTCGCCGGCGGCTGGTTCCTGCGTTCGGCGATGGCATGGGAGCGGGTCGGCGCGGCGCTGTCGCTGCCGTTTGCCGGCGTGCACATCGTGGAAGCCACCAAGCAGGTCTACCGCGCGATCCCGGCGCACCGCGAACGCACGCGGCTGATTCCGGCGCTGGAGCCGGCGCTGGTGCCGTCGTCACTGCAGCGGGACGATTCTTTGTAGGGGTAGGGTGGGCAAAGGCGCTCTTGCGCCGTGCCCACCATTTCTTGCCGATTGCGATATCAACCGGGTTGGTGGGCACGCGGAGCCTGTCACCGGGCGCGCATTCGCGCGACCCGTTGGCTTTGCCCACCCTACGAAGCTGCTTACTCATTCCCCGGATTGAAGTCCTCGCTGGGCGCGGCAGGCGCGGCGACCCCTTCGGGGCGCGGGCCGTGCGGCCGGCGGCGCCGGCGCGGGAAGCGTTCGCGCTCGCCGCCTTCGAAGCCGCCCAGGCCGCCGCTGATCTGCGGCTGCGGTCCGGTGATGAACGACGGCAGGCGGTCGACGCCGCCGCTGTCGGCAATCACCGGCTGCGGTTGCGGTTGCGGCTGGAACTGCGGTTGCGGACGATGTTCGCGATGTTCGCGATGCTCGCGGTGTTCGCGAGGCTGATGCTGGTCGCGCGGCTGATAGGATTGCCCGTCGCGCTGGTGGTCGCCGCGCTGGGGATTCTCGCGCGGCACGAAGGGCTGCGGCTGCGCCGGGACGAAGCCGGGCTCCTGCCCGAAATGCGAAAAGCTCTCGCCCTCGTCGTCGTCGCCGTCGGTGGCGGCGGCGGGCATTTCATTCTCGGTGCGCGGCTGCGGCTGGTTCTGCCGGAACTGTTCCTGTGCGGCGGCGATCAGGCGGAAATAATGTTCGGCGTGCTGATAGTAATTTTCGGCGGCTACCGGGTCGCCGGAAGAGCGCGCGTCGCGCGCCAGCTGCACGTATTTTTCCGCGACATGGGATGCGGTGCCGCGGATCTTGATGTCGGGTCCGTTGGACTCGAAAACCCGGGTCATCGGGTTCTGGCCGCGCCGGCCGCCATCATTTCGGTTCTGATTGCTCCGATTGCGCATCCGCTTGTTTTGGTTCTGACCGTTTCTCATGTCTCGCCTTTATTCCAGCCCTGAAGTTACCAGCCTTGAAGCTATTGCCTTGAAGCTATTGCCTTGAAGTCGTCGGCCTTGAAGCCGTCAGCCTTGAAGTTGTGAGCCTTGAATTGCCTTGTCATCGTTACATCGCGTCAGGCATGCGTCACGCGCACCCGACCGCAGTGCAGCTCAGTTCCACACAGATTCTGCCATACGTCGCGGTCAGCAAAGACGCGTTCCCCAACACCCAGCCTACGCCGCTGGCTGCATCAAATCAGTCCGCCTGCCAAAACAAGCACAGGTTTCTTGCGTGAGTTTTCAAGCGCAATATCAGGCTTTCGTTCGCTTTGCGGTCGGAAGCAGCGCAGCTCTTTCAGCCATCGCGCTCAACTGGACCTGCGTTTTGGAACCTTTCACTCGGGGCGGGCTCTCGCTTTGAGAACTCTGGCGTCCACCCGCAATATCCCTTCGGGGGTATCTACGGGGCCAGCAACCCTGGACCGATGTTGTGAGCGGAACGTAGTCGCTCCCGGGCAATATTCCAAGTGGTTTTTTTGCCTTCCAATCGGGCTTTATGACGGCATTTTCCGGCCGGCGACGGCCCGTCGGATACCCGCCAGGTCGGCCCTGGCAGGCTTCTCCGCAGTTAACCCGGCCGCGGTCATCAGACCCCCGACGTCGCCGTCCTGGCCCTGTCCCACTTCCACGACGAGTGCGCCCTTTGGCGCCAGCAGCCGCGCCGCCTGCGGGATGAGCGCGCGATAGGCGTCAAGTCCGTCCGGGCCGCCGTCGAGCGCGCGAAGCGGATCGTAATCCCGGACCTCGGCCGCGAGACCGGCGATGTCGGCCGAGCGGATGTAGGGCGGATTCGAAACGATCAGATCGAACGGGCCTGACAATGCCGCCGCATAATCGCAGGCCACGAAGCCGGCACGGCCGGCAAGCCCGAGATTGGCGGCGTTGGCGCGCGCCGTCTGCAGCGCCGTCACGCTGATGTCGGTGCCTATCCCATCTGCGTCTGACAGTTCGGATAACAGCGCCAGCAGAATCGCGCCGGAACCGGTGCCGATGTCGGCGATCCGCGGCCGGCGATCCCGCCGCGGCGTTCCGCGCAGCATCTCCAGCGCCAGTTCGACCACGGTTTCGGTGTCGGGCCTCGGCACCAGCGTCGCGGCCGAGAGGGTGAGCGGCAGTCCCCAGAACTCCCTGGTTCCGAGAATGCGCGCGACCGGCTCGCCATCGAGGCGGCGGCGCGCAAAATCCTCGAGACGAATCGATTCGGCCGGCGTCAGAAGCCGGCCGGCGGCCGTGATCAGGCCGGTGAGATCGAGACCGAGCACTGCACCGGCCAGCGTCCGCGCGTCGAGTTCGGCGGAGTCGATGCCGCCGGCCTTGAGCCGGGCGGTCAACGCGCGCCGCGCGATCTCGACGGTTTGGCCGGCGAAGGGATCGGTCATGCCGCGTCCTTGCCCAGCACTATCCATGCGTCGTCCCCGCGAAAGCGGGGACCCATACGCCGCGGCCTCACGATATGGGTGGTGGAGGTTGATACCTCCCGCGACAGCGAGCGTCTGTGGTGATGGGTCCCGGCTCGCGCTTCGCTTGGCCGGGACGACAAGGTGCTCACGCGGCGGCGCCCTGGGCGGCGAGCTGCGCCGCCTGATGCTCCGTCGTCAGTGCGTCGACCAGCTCGCCGAGCGCTTCGCCCGCGATCACCTGCGGGAGTTTGTAGAGCGTGAGATTGATGCGGTGATCGGTGACGCGGCCTTGCGGGAAATTATAGGTGCGGATGCGCTCGGAGCGGTCGCCGGACCCGACCTTCTCGCGGCGGTCCGCCGCGCGGGTCGCGTTGATGCGCTGCTGCTCGGCGTCGTAGATGCGGGAGCGCAGGATGTTCATCGCCGACGCCCGGTTCTTGTGCTGCGAACGGCTGTCCTGCATCATCACCACGATCCCGGTCGGAATGTGGGTGATGCGGATCGCGGATTCCGTCTTGTTGACGTGCTGGCCGCCGGCGCCCTGCGCGCGCATGGTGTCGATCTTCAGATCGTCGCTCTTGATGTCGACGTCGACCTCCTCGACCTCCGGCAGCACCGCTACCGTCGCCGCCGAAGTGTGGATGCGGCCCTGCGTCTCGGTATCGGGCACCCGCTGCACCCGGTGCACGCCGGATTCGAATTTCAGTTTGGCGAATGCGCCGCGGCCCTTCACCTCGGCGATGATTTCCTTGTAGCCGCCCATGGTGCCTTCGCTGGCGGAGATCACCTCGACCTTCCAGCCCTGCAGGGCCGCGAACCGCTCATACATCCGGAACAGGTCGCCCGCGAACAATGCGGCCTCGTCGCCGCCGGTGCCGGCGCGGATTTCCAGCACCACGTTGCGGTCGTCCATGGCGTCCTTTGGCAACAGCGCCACGCGGATCTGCTGCGCCAGTTCGAGCACGCGGAGGCTAAGCGTTTCACGCTCGGCCTCCGCCATGCTGCGCATCTCCGGTTCGGTTGCGGGATCCGATATCAGCGCCTCGATATCGGCGATTTCCCTGTCGGCGGCGCGGTAGGCTTTCACCGCGTCGATCAGCGGATTGAGTTCGGCGAGTTCGCGCGTGATCTTGACGTAGGCTTCCGAGTTCAGCTGGCCGAGCAACTGCGCCTCGAGGGAGGCGTGGTGCGCCAGCAGAATATCAAGTTTGGCTTCGGGGAGCATCGACATGGTCAGGTCTCGAATACACGTGCATTCAGCAAGAGTGGATACCGGTTTTGCGTAAACAATGCGCGTCCGGCTAAGAAATTCGGGGAGCGTCGTGCGGGCAGGGCCTCGCTACAACGACAGCCCCTCGGCCTCGGCAAATTCCGTCAGCTTCTGGCGGATCGACACGCTGCCGGACGGCGCGTCGAGCAGCGGCGTCATCACGGCTTCGGCCTTCCTGGCGTCGAGGTCGAGGATCAGCGCCTTGACCGGGCCGTGCGCGGTGGCCGACAGCGACAGCGAGCGGTAGCCCAGGGCGATCAAGGCCAGCGCGCCGAGCGGCCTGGACGCCATCTCGCCGCACAGCGAGGCGGATTTCTTCGCCGCATTGGCCTTGCGTACGATCTCGCGCAGCGCCCGCAGGATCGGCGCGGACAAGGGGTCGAACCGCTCGGACACCTTGGCATTGCCGCGGTCGACGGCAAACAGGAACTGGAACAGGTCGTTGGATCCGACCGAGACGAAATCGACCTTTTTCAGGAGTTCGTCGAGCTGGTAGAGCAGCGCCGGCACTTCCACCATGGTGCCGACGTCGATGCGTTCCGGCAGCGCGTGGCCGTGCTGGCGCAGGTAGGTCAGTTCGCGCTCGACGATGCCCTTGGCTGAATCGAATTCGGCGACTTCGGAAATCATCGGGAACATGATGCGCAGCGCGCGGCCACCGCCGGCCCGCAGCAGCGCGCGGATCTGGCCGCGCAGCAGGCCGGGGCGATCGAGGCCGAGCCGGATCGCGCGCCAGCCGAGTGCGGGATTTTCCTCGACCACGGTCTCCATATAGGGCAGCGCCTTGTCGCCGCCAATGTCGAGGGTGCGGAATGTCACCGGCTTCGGACCTGCGGCGTCCAGCACCGCGCGGTACAGCGCCAGCTGGTCGCTGGAGCGTGGCAGGCTCTGGCCGACCATGAACTGCAATTCGGTGCGGAACAGCCCGATGCCGGCGCTGCCGGTGTCGTCGATATGCGGCAGGTCGATGATCAGGCCGGCATTGATCATGAGTTCGACCTTCTGGCCGTCCCTGGTCACGCAGGGCCTGTCGCGCAGCGCCGAATATTGCGCCTGCCTTCTGGCGCGAAACCGCACCCGTTCCGCATAGGCCGATTCGATTTCGGCCGACGGGCGGACATAGATCGAGCCCGAGGTGCCGTCGACGATGATGGCGTCGCCGGGATCGGCGATCCCCGGCGCGTTGGCGATCTCGCCGACCGCGGGGATGCCGAGCGCGCGCGCCACGATCGAGACGTGGGAATTGGCGGTGCCTTCCTCCAGCACCAGTCCGCGCAGGCGCTTGCGGTCGTAGTCGAGCAGGGCCGCCGGGCCCATCGCGCGCGCGATCAGGATGGCGTTGTCGGGCAATTGTTCCCGGGACGGCGCGTGATCCTGCCCCACCAGCTGCCGCATCAGGCGATGGCCGAGATCCTCGAGGTCGTGCAGGCGGTCGCGCAAGTAAGGATCGGTTGAGCGCAGCATGCGCGCACGGGTATCGGACTGCACGCGCTCGACGGCGGCCTCCGCGGTCAGGCCGGTAGCGACCGCCTCATGCAGCTTGTGCGACCAGCCGTGATCGTTGGCGAACATCCGGTAGGCTTCCAGCACGTCGCGGTGCTCGCCGCCTTCGGCGACGTCGCCGCGCTCCAGCATGCGGTCGAGGTCGGCGCGCAGCTTGGCCAGCGCGGTGTCGAGCCGCTTGATTTCCTTCGGCAGGTCCTCGGCGATGTAATTGGTGATGACGACGCGCGGCTCGTGCAGTACCACGTGGCCGAGCGCGATGCCGTCGGACAGGATCGCGCCGGTCTTGTGCAGGGAATGCCGCGCGGCGGGCTCGGCGCCGGGCTGTGCCAGCGCCGCCAATTCGCCGGACGCGATCATCTCCGCCAGCACCATGGCGGTGGTCTGCAGCGCCTCGACCTCTTCCTCGACATAGGTGCGCTTGGCGCGGTTCTGCACCACCAGCACGCCGAGCGTGTTGCCGGCGCGCAGGATCGGAACGCCGAGGAAGGAATGGTAGATTTCTTCGCCGGTCTCCGGGCGGAACGAGAACGCCGGGTGGTTCTGCGCATCGCTCAGGTTGAGCGGCGTCGCCTCGCTGGCGACGAGGCCGACGAGGCCCTCATGGGCGCTCAGCACGGTCCTGTGGACGGCGTCGCGGTTGAGGCCCTCGGTGGCATAGAGCTCCAGCGTGTTGTCGACGCGCAGCACATAGGTCGAGCAGACCTCGGCCACCATATTGGCGGCGATCAGCACCACGATCTTGTCCAGGCGTTCCTGGGCCGAGACCTGCTCCGCCATAGTTTCGCGGAGCCGTCTCAGCAAGACGCGGGGGCCTCCCGACGCGCTCCGCATGTGCCGATACCTCCCCCCGCAAAGCCAGCATCCGGGGTGGCCGGGAGCTGGCGCTAAATCCAAGAATAACAACAATTTTATTCATTCGGCGGCGCCGCAAGGTCCGAAACCGGCCGAATCAGCGTCGCTAAAACTGTGGCACAGTTTGCGGCAGCCCACCTGTCTGGCCGTATAGCGAATTGAGGCTTGTTTTGCCAAGCAAAACGCCTGCCAGAGCCGATAACGTCCCTGTCAGTCCCATGCTGCGCCCGCTAAGCGCGGGATCCGCCAAAGCGTCAGCGGTTTGGCGACCAGATCATGCGCCCTGCAAAAGGGAAGATTTTTCTAAACCTGGTCGAGCCCGTAGAGCGTGTGCAGCGTGCGTACCGCCAGCTCGGTGTAGGCGGCGTCGATCAGCACCGAAAACTTGATTTCGGAGGTGGTGATGGCGCGGATGTTGATGTTGCGCTCGGACAGCGCCTTGAACGCCATCGCCGCGACGCCGGCATGGCTGCGCATGCCGCTGCCGATCACCGAGACCTTGGCGACGTCGGTGGCGCTGTCGAGCCGCGCGTAGCCGATCTTGCCCTTGGCCGCGGTAATGGTGTCCTTGGCGCGGTTGTAGTCCGAGGCCGGCACCGTGAAGGTGAGGTCGGTGGTCTTGCCGTCCTCGGAGACGTTCTGCACGATCATGTCGACGTTGATATTGGCATCCGCCAGCGGCCCGAAGATCGCGGCGGCGACGCCCGGCTTGTCCTCGATCTGGCGGACGGAGATCTGGGCTTCGTCCTTGGAAAAGGCGATTCCGGTGACGACGTGGCTTTCCATGATTTCCTCCTCGCTGCAGATCAGCGTGCCCGGCGGCTGATTGGCGTGCGGGTCGATATCCTCGGGCTTGTCGAAGCTGGAACGGACGAACACGGGTATGTTGTGCACCATGCCGAGTTCCACCGAGCGGACCTGCAGCACCTTGGCGCCCTGCGAGGCCAGTTCCAGCATGTCCTCGAACGCGATCTTGTCCAGCCTGCGCGCCTTTGGAACCACGCGCGGGTCGGTGGTGTAGACGCCGTCGACGTCGGTATAGATATCGCAGCGGTCGGCGTGGATCGCGGCCGCGATCGCCACCGCCGAGGTATCGGAACCGCCGCGGCCGAGCGTGGTGATTCGGTTGGTCTGCGGGTTGATGCCCTGGAAGCCCGCCACCACGGCGACCTCCTTGCGGTCCTTGAAGCGGCCGATGATCTCGGAGCCGTCGATCTCCAGAATCCGGGCCGAGGCGTGGGCGTCGCTGGTCCGAATCGGGATCTGCCAGCCCTGCCAGGAGCGCGCCTGGATGCCGAGCGCCTGCAGCGCGATCGCCAATAGCCCGGCGGTGACCTGTTCGCCCGAGGCCACCACGGCGTCGTATTCGCGCGCGTCGTGCATGGGAGACGCCTCGCGGCACCAGTCCACCAGCTCGTTGGTCTTGCCGGCCATCGCGGAAACCACCACGGCGACGTCATGGCCGGCGTCGACCTCGCGCTTCACATGGCGGGCGACGTTGCGGATACGGTCGATATTGGCGACGGATGTGCCGCCGAATTTCATCACGAGGCGGCCCATGACGACTGGTGCATTCCCTGAGAGGTTGAGTATGGTGGCCGGCGCGCAAAACCGGAGCGCGCCCGCCAAAAGGCGCGTATACATAGCGGCGCGGTTGCGGGCAAGCAACCGGGTTCCGGGGATCCCCGGATTGGCACGGAATGCAGCGTTTCAGGGGTGATTGAGGCCAGCGTATGGGGCGTTATATCGACGAAATCCTGCAGCCCGGCGAGAAGGTGCTGTATTCGACCAACGCGCACTGGATGTTCTATTTGCCGGCGATGGCGGCCTGGGTCGCGGCCATCATCCTGTTCTTCCTGTCGCGGACCACCACCACCGAAGGCATCGTGCTGCTGTGCCTGTCGGCCTCGGCCGTGGTGGCGCTCATGGCGCTGTACTGGACCGCCAAGGCCTGGTTCCACCGCTGGACCACCGAGACCGACGTCACCAATCTGCGGATCGTCCACAAGACCGGGTTCATCACCCGAAAGACATTCGAAATGAGCCTGGACAAGGTCGAGAGCGTCGATGTCGACCAGAGCATCCTCGGCCGCATCCTCAATTATGGCGATGTCACCGTTCACGGCGTCGGCGAGGGCGAGGAGACCATCTCCGCCATTGCTTCGCCGCTCAAATTCCGTAACAGCATCACCGCGCGATAGGAGCGACGCGCAGTCCATGGCCATGCAACAGAATCCTGATCCTGCCAATCTTTCCGCAGCCGCGGCGCCCGGGTCCACCGTCGACCCCGCCGAGATCGCGAAATTCTCGAAACTGTCCAACGAATGGTGGGACCCCAACGGCAAGATGGCGCCGTTGCACAAGATCAATCCGCTGCGGCTGACCTATATCCGCGACGCCGCCTGCCGCAAGTTCGAGCGCAACGTCAAGAGCCTGAACTGCCTGTCCGGGCTGCGCATCCTCGATATCGGCTGCGGCGCCGGCCTGTTGTGCGAGCCGTTCACCCGGCTCGGCGCCCAGGTGATCGGCGTCGATCCGTCCGCCAGCAACATCGCGGCGGCGAAGCTGCATGCCGACAAGGGGCATCTGTCGATCGATTACCGCTGCACGTCAGTCGAGGAGATGGACGCGCGCGAGCGCTTCGACATCGTGCTGGCGATGGAAGTGGTCGAGCATGTCAGCGATGTCGGCATGTTCCTGAACCGCTGTGCGGCGATGCTCAAGCCCGGCGGCATGATGGTGCTCTCGACCCTGAACCGCAACTGGAAGAGCTTTGCGCTCGCCATCGTCGGCGCGGAATACGTGCTGCGCTGGCTGCCGCGCGGCACCCATCAATGGGACAAGTTCGTCACCCCCGACGAGCTCGCCCACCACCTTCACAACAACAAGCTCGCCATCACCGAACAGGCCGGCGTGGTCTACAGCCCGTTCGCCGACAAATGGAGCCTGTCGTCCGACATGGACGTCAACTACATGGTGGTGGCGGAGGGGCTGTAACTCTCGTCGTCCCTGCGTTCGCAGGGACGACGATGTGGTGTAGGTCGCATGCAATAACCTAGGTTGACCGCATCTCTCTCGCCCGGCACGGTGGCCGCCATTTCCAGCCGGTAGTCTCATCCCCCATGTTCTCCATCGCCACGCTCTGGATTCCCTTCACCATCACCGCGGCGCTGGGCCAGGTCGCGCGCAATGCGATGCAGCGGCAGCTGACCGGGCCGCTCGGCACCTGGGGCGCCACCAATATCCGCTTCCTGTTCGGCTTTCCGTTCTCGATCCTGTTCTTCGCGGTGGTGATCGCGGCGACCGGCGATGCCGTGCCGTGGCCGCCTGCGGTATTCTGGCCGTGGCTGCTGCTGGGCGCGCTGAGCCAGATCGCCGCCACGGCGTTGATGCTGCTGGCGATGAACGCCCGCTCCTTCGTGGTGACCACGGCGTACATCAAGACCGAGGCGATCCAGACCGCGATCTTCGGCTTCGTCTTTCTCGGCGATCACCTCACCGTGCTGAAAGTGATCGCGATACTGATCGCCACCGTCGGCGTCGTCATCACCGCGCTGCGGCCGGGCGGCGAAAAGGGTTTCGCCGAATTGAAGCCGACCATCACCGGCCTGGTCGCCGCGGCCTTCTTCGCGCTGTCGGCGATCGGTTTTCGCGGCGCCATCATCACCGTGCCCGGCGTCTCGTTCGTGACCGCCGCATCCTATACGCTGGTATGGGGGCTGTTCGTGCAGACCCTGGTGCTGACGATCTATCTGCTGGCGCGCGCGCCCGACGTGCTCCGGAAAATATTCGGTCTGTGGAAGCCCTCTGTCCTGGCGGGCTTCATGGGTGCGTTCGCCTCGCAGTTCTGGTTCCTGGCGTTCGCGCTGACGGCGGCGGCCAATGTGCGCACGCTGGCGCTGGTCGAGGTGCTGTTCGCGCAAGGCGTATCGTATTATTCATTCAAGCAGCCGCTGTCGGCGCGCGAGCTTTCCGGCATCGTGCTGATCGTGATCGGGGTCGCGCTATTGGTGGCGGTTTAGCGGTCCTCATCCTGAGGAGCTTGCGAAGCAAGCGTCTCGAAGGATGGATGCAGCGGGGCTTTCATGCTTCGAGACGCGCGAAGTCGCGCTCCTCACCATGAGGGCCTCGGAGGCTCGCTGGTTGAAGTCAATTCCGGTCGTCCGGCAGCACCGGCAGCGGCGACACCTCGACGCCTTCCTCGATCAGGGAGCGGGCTTCCTCCGGCGAGGCCTCGCCGTAGATCGGGCGGTGCTCGATATCGCCGTAGTGCATCTTGCGCGCCTCGTTGGGAAAACGCTCGCCGACATTGTCGGCGTTCTTGACGATATGGTCGCGCAATTCCTTGAGCTTGGCGCGCAGCTCGCGTTCCTGCGCCATCAAAAGGGGTGTCGATGCGGGGGCGGCGACCTCGGTGGGGGCAGGCGCGGGCGGCGCGCTTTCCCGGCCCTTCTT
This sequence comes from Bradyrhizobium sediminis, assembly GCF_018736105.1. NCBI lineage: Bacteria > Pseudomonadati > Pseudomonadota > Alphaproteobacteria > Hyphomicrobiales > Nitrobacteraceae > Bradyrhizobium > Bradyrhizobium sediminis. The sequence continues at coordinate 5,297,985 of NZ_CP076135.1, read as the reverse complement.
GCTGACGATTTGCGGGGCCATGATCGCGCGCTCGACCTTGGCCGAGCCGCAGGCCGGACAATTCACCAGCTTGCGCTTCTCCTGGCTCTCATAGGCCGATGAGCTCTGGAACCAGCTCTCGAAGGCATGGCCCTTGTCGCAGCGCAGGTTGTACCGGATCATGCCGATCCCCGTACCAAATGCAGATGCTCGGGACCGGCCTTGGGATCGGCGATGCCAAAGCGCCGGCCATGCTGCAGCGACGGCACGGCTTTCCGTGCAGTCTCGACCCTGGCGGGGTCGATCTTCGCCATGAACACGCCGGGCTCGACGCCGCCTTCGGCGAGGATCTCGCCCCAGGGGTCGATGATCAGCGAGTGGCCGTAGGTCTCGCGCTTGTTCTCGTGCATTCCGGCCTGGGCTGCTGCGAACACGAAGCAGCCGGTCTCGATGGCGCGGGCGCGCAACAGCGTATGCCAATGCGCCTCGCCGGTCTTCCTGGTGAAGGCGGACGGCACGGTGAGGAACGAGGCGCCGCTTTCGGCCAGCGCGCGATACAGCGCCGGGAAGCGCAGGTCGTAACAGATCGTCAGCCCGATCCGGCCCCAGGGCAGGTCCGAGATCACCGCGGTCTCGCCCGGCTGATAGTTGGCGGATTCGCGATAGCTCTCGCCGCCGGGCAGATCGATGTCGAACATGTGGATCTTGTCGTAGCTCGCCAGCACCATGCCGTCCGGGCCGATCAGGAACGAGCGGTTGACGGCCTTCTCGGGCGAGAAGCGCAGCGCCAGCGAGCCGACATGGAGATGAATTTTCAGCTCCGCCGCGAGCGCGCGATAGGCCTTCAGCGACAGGTCGTCTTCCTCGGCGGCGAGATGCTCGAACAGCGCCTTGCGGTTCAGTTGCATCATGTTGCTGACCTCGGGGGTCTGCACATAGTCCGCACCCTCTGCTGCGGCCTCGCGAATCAGTTGGGTGGCCTGTTCGAGGCTTGGCCCCGGCAACAGCCCGGTGCGCATCTGCACCATGGCGGCGGTGAAGGTTTGATCGGCGCTCATCAAATGGCCTTTTCGCCCGCGAGCAACGAATCGAGCCTGCCCGCGCGGTCGAGGGCGTAAAGCTCGTCGCAACCGCCGACATGGGTATCGCCGATGAAAATCTGCGGAAACGTCGCGCCCATGCCGGCGCGATCCCACATTTGCTGGCGAAGCGCCGGATCGACGGCGACATCGTGCTCGGTGAACGCGGCTTTTTTTCGCGTCAGCAGCGATTTGGCGGCGGTGCAATAGCCGCAGCCCGGGCGGGTGAAGATTTCGATCGCAGCGGCCATTTGGTGCCCTGTGTTTGCAGCTATCTGATTAGAAGTAGCTGATTATATGGGAGCTTTGTGGCTGTCGACAACCCGGGCGAATACCAGCACGTCGACCGCTGCCGCTTTGGCGCGCAACAACGCCCGCGCGCAGGCGTCGGCCGTCGCCCCTGATGTCAGGACATCGTCGATCAGGATCACGCGGCGGCCCTGAATGTCGGCGCTGCGCTCGGCGGCGACCTTGAAGGCGCCCTGGACGTTGCTGGCGCGCTGCGCCCGCGACAGGCCGATCTGCTGCTGGGTCGGCCGCACCCGCCGCAGCGCCTCGGCAGCTACCTTGACGCCGGTTTGCCGTTCGATCACCCGCGCCAGCGCGCCGGACTGGTTGTAGCGCCGGCTCCAGCCCCGCCGCCAATGCAGCGGCACCGGAACCATGACATCGGCTTCGCCGAGCAGTTCATGGCCGGCCCGCGCCATCCAGCGGCCCATGGCGGGGGCGAGATCGGTGCGGTCCTGGTATTTAAGCGCATGCACCAGCGTGCGCGCGACGTCGTCATAGCGCACCGCGGCGCGGGCGCGCGCATAGGCCGGCGGATTGGCGATCGCCTCCATCGACAACAGGTCCGGTCCGGGATCGTAGACGAAGGGAATGCCGAGCCGCGGGCAAAAAGGCGGCGCGATGAACGACAATTTGGCCCAGCATTGTGCGCAGACGCCTTCGCCATCGACCGGCTCGCGGCAGGCGACGCACAGCGTCGGCAGCGCGATATCGAGTGCGAGCCGCGAGGTCAGCGCCCAGGCGCCGCGGCACGCGTTCAGCGCCCCGCGCAGATGCGTGGAGATCGACCGCGATCGGGGTGCCTCAGCCTCCATGGCTGGCAAGGCTAGCGCCGCCGTGCGCGGCGCTCAAGCGTGCCGGCAAGTATGCCGGATTGCCAGAAGCGGGGGGACCGGCGTACCAACCCCTGCATGACCCCGAGCCCGGCCACAGCCCCCATCCTGTTCGATCGCGCCCTGCTGCACGCCCGGCGCAGGCGGGCGCTGCGTGACGCGCCCGCGACGTTTCTGCTCGACCGCGTCGCCGAGGATGCGGCGGAGCGGTTGCATGCGGTGCTGCGGGAATTCAGGACGGCGGCAGACATCGGCACCGAGGGCGATCAGCTCCGCAACGCTTTGGCCGGGCGCGTGGACCAGCTCACGCGCGTCGCGCTGCCGGACCTTGAAACCGAGCCGCTGCCGCTGTCGCCGGAATCGCTCGACCTTGCTGTATCCGCCCTCGCGCTTCAATTCGTCAACGACCTGCCGGGCGTGCTGGCGCAGATCCGCCGCGCATTGAAGCCCGACGGGCTGTTGCTGGCGGCGATGATCGGCGGCGATACGCTGACCGAGCTGCGGCAGTCTTTCGCTGCCGCGGAAGCCGAATGCGAAGGCGGCGTGTCGCCTCGCGTGGCGCCGTTCGCCGACCTGCGCGAGATCGGCGCGTTGCTGCAGCGGACAGGCTTCGCGCTGCCGGTCACCGATGTCGACCGAACAGTGGTGCGCTACGACAGCGCGTTCGCGCTGATGGCCGATCTCAGGCGGATGGGCGCGACCAATATCCTGGTCGAGCGGCGGCGGACGCCGACCCGCCGCGCCACGCTGTTGCGGATGGCGCAGATCTACGGCGAACGTTTTGCGGATTCCGACGGCCGTATTCGTGCGACGTTCGATGTGATCTGGCTGTCAGGCTGGGCGCCGCATGCAAGCCAGCAGCAACCGCTGAAGCCGGGATCGGCGAAGGCGAGCCTGGCGGAAGCGGTGAAGCGGCTTGCGCCCGAATGACCCGGCATTGGTCGGCGTATCCGAGTACCGCGAGCCGGGGTCTTCTCTACTTTGCATGGGGTTGTTTTCGCGATTTTAGTCCAGGCCCTGCCCGCTCGGTGTTTGAAATTTGAAGACGATGTTTCAGCGTGCATCGCTCGCGCGCACACACACACACCGCCGTCATCGCCCGGCTTGACCGGGCGACCCAGTATTCCAGAGACGTTTGAGATGAACGAGAAGCCGCGGCGTACTGGATCGCCCGGTCAAGCCGGGCGACGACAGTTTTGACTGTGGCGCCCCTCCAGGGAAGGATGAAGACCTTCTCACATCAGCAGATCGATCAAATGCGGGATTAGCGGAATGTCCGCCGGCGGCATCGGGTAGTCGCGCAGTTTGTTGGCGCGGACCCAGGCGAGTTTCTGGCCCTCGCGCGCGATCACGTCGCCTTCCCAGCGCCGGCAGATGTAGAGCGGCATCAGCAGGTGAAAGCTGTCATAGGCGTGGCTGGCGAAGGTGAGCGGTGCGAGGCAGGCTTCCTTCACGGTGATGCCGATTTCCTCGTGCAGTTCGCGGATCAGCGTCTGTTCCGGCCGCTCGCCGGGCTCGAGCTTGCCGCCGGGAAATTCCCACAGGCCGGCAAGCGCCTTGCCTTCCGGGCGCTGGGCGATCAGCACGCGCTTGTCGGTATCGACCAGCGCGCAGGCGACCACGAGGGTTAGCTTGATGTCAGCCATGCGCCGCGGACGCCTTCGGTATTTTTACGAACCATTCGGAGGCATTTCATTAACCACCAAACGGCGCACCGCCAACCTGTTTGTTCGGCGCCTCGTTTCGCGGTCGCAATAAGCCAATACTTAATCCGCCGCCGCTAGGATTTTAGGAGAGTTTTAGACAGTCAGGACATCTCCATGCGCGCGCTCCTTGGTGAAATCGGCCGCTTTCGCCGCGACAAGTCCGGCAATATCGCGGTGATCTTCACGCTCGCGCTGATGCCGATCCTGTCGGCCGTCGGTTGCGCGGTCGATTACTCCAGGGCCACGCAGCTTCGCGCCAAACTGCAGGCCGCGGTCGACGCCGCCAGCGTCGGATCGGTCGCAAAACAGTCGCCGGCCTTCATTGCCGCGGGCACCATGACGTCGGACGGTCCGATTTCGGCTGGCGTGACCGATGCGAACAATATCTTCAACGGCAACATGTCGGGAGTGACCGGTTACACGCTCAACAACATGACGCCGGTCGTGACCAAGACCGGCAGCGTGGTCACCTCGACGGTGCAGTTCTCCGCCAATGTGCCGACCATGTTTCTCGGCGTCATGGGCAAAAGCGCGATGACGGTCACCGGCAGTTCCACCGCTACCGCCAAGATGCCGCTCTATATCGATTTCTACCTGTTGCTCGATAATTCGCCGTCGATGGGCGTGGGGGCCACCCCGGCCGATGTGGCGACGATGGTCGCCAATACGTCGGACAAGTGTGCATTCGCGTGTCATGACCTCAACGACAACAAGAACTATTACAAGCTCGCAAAGAAGCTCGGCGTCACCACCCGGATCGACGTGCTGCGCACCGCGACCCAGCAACTGATGGATACCGCCTCGGCGACGCAGACCTATTCGAGCCAGTTCCGGATGGCGATCTATGATTTCGGCGCCTCGGCCGGCACGGCCGGATTGCGGGCCCTGTTTAATCTGTCGTCGAGTTTGTCGAGCGCCAAGGCGGCCGCCGGCAACATCGATCTGATGACCGTCAACGGCCAGAACGAGAACAACGACCAGGATACCAACTTCACGGCTATCTTCCCCCAGATCAACAGCGCGGTCAGCGCGCCGGGAGCCGGCACGTCCTCGGCGCCGCTGAAATACCTGTTCTTCGTCTCCGACGGCGTCGCCGACGAATACAATACGAGCTGCCTCAAGCCGACCACCGGCGGGCGCTGCCAATCGCCGCTCAATCCGGCGCTCTGCACCACCATCAAGAACCGCGGCATCAAGATCGCGGTGCTGTACACCACCTACCTCGCGCTGCCGACCAACTCCTGGTACAATAAATGGATTGCGCCGTTCAATGTCGGGCCCTACGGCCCCTCGCCGAACAGCGAGATCGCGAACAACATGGCGAGCTGCGCCTCGCCCGGCCTGTTCTTCGAGGTCAGCCCGACCCAGGGCATCTCGGAGGCGATGAACGCGCTGTTCCAGAAGGCCGTCGCCGAGGCGCGCATCAGCGGCTAGTACTGCAATCGCACATCGGTATTGCTGCCCATCCTTCGAGACGGCCACCATCGGGCGCGCGTTCGCGCGACCCGTTGGTGGTCATCCTCAGGATGAGGGTTCCACTTGTTGAAACACACCGACCTCATGCTGAGGAGCGAGCGACGCGAGCGTCTCGAAGCATGGGCAGCAAGCGACTGGCCGATTCCGCTACGACCGGTAATCGCCGTTGATCGCGACATATTCCTTGGTGAGGTCGCAGGTCAGCACGCGGTCGCGGCCCTTGCCGAGGCCGAGCGCGATCCTGATCTGGATCTTCGGATTCTTCATCGCCGCCGAGACCTCCGCCTCGTCATAGGACGGATCGCGGGCGCCGTGTCTGGCGACGCGGATGCCGTTGAACGAGATCGAGAGCTTGTCGCGGTTGGCCGGTTCGCCGGCCTTGCCGACCGCCATCACCACGCGGCCCCAGTTGGCGTCCTCGCCGGCGATCGCGGTCTTCACCAGCGGCGAATTCGCCACCGACATTGCGATTTTCCGCGCCGAGGCCTTCGTGGTCGCCCCTTCGACGACAATCTCGACCAGCTTGCGTGCGCCTTCGCCGTCGCGGGCCACCTGCTCGGCGAGATCGGCGAGCACGGCGTGGAACGCCTTGGTGAAGGCCTTCAGGCGGGGGTCGCTGGCGCGGCTGATTTTGGGTGCGCCGCCGGCCGCCGCGGCTCCGGTGGCGAACGCCAGCAGCGTGTCCGACGTCGAGGTGTCGCCGTCGATGGTGACGGCATTGAAAGTGTCTTCGACGCCGCTCTTCAACAGCGATTGCAGCGCGCTCGCTGAAAGCGGCGCGTCGGTGAACACGAACGCCAGCATGGTCGCCATGTCGGGCGCGATCATGCCGGCGCCCTTGGCCATGCCGTTGATGGTGACCTTTGCCTTCCCGAGCTTCACCGTCGCGGTCGCGACCTTCGGGAAGGTGTCGGTGGTCATGATCGCCCTGGCCGCGCCCATCCATTCGCCCGGAACGGCTTGCCCGGCCAGCGTGCCGAGCACGCCGTCGAATTTCGTGGCATCCAGCGGTTCGCCGATCACGCCGGTCGAGGCGAGAAACACTTCATTGGGGCTGCATGCCACAGCCTTGGCGGCAATCGAGGCCGTCAGCGTGGTGGCCTGCCGTCCGGTCTTGCCGGTGAAGGCGTTGGCATTGCCGGAATTCACCACCAGCGCGCGGGCCCCGCCTCGCCCAAGTTTCGCCCGGCACCATTCCACCGGCGCCGACGGGCACTTCGATTGGGTGAAGACGCCGGCCACCGTGGTGCCCTTGTCCATCACGGCGAGCAGCACGTCGGTGCGGCCCTTGTAGCGGATCCCCGCGGCGGCGGTCGCGAGCCTCACGCCCGCGATCACGGGCATGTCGGGGACGTTGGTCGGGGCTAGCGGCGAGACGGCAGAGGACATCGGAGGCTTCCGGCTTTCGGGGAGGGAAGCGCTCTGTATCACCTTCGTGGCGATGGTGGGAGAGGGGTGCTCTGCACACCGCACAAACGATGTCGCCCCGGCGAAGGCCGGGGCCCATAACCATCGCAGGCTATTGTTGACCGCCGTCATTCCGGGATGGTCCGAAGGACCAGACCTCAGGTGCGCAATTGCGCACCGGGGAATCTCGAGATCCCGGGTTCGATGCTATGCATCGCCCCGGGATGACTTCGTCACTTCTTCGCCGGGGGCGCCATCTTGGAATCTTCCGGCTTGGCCTCGGTCTTGGCGGCGTCGGCGGGCTTGTCCAAGCGCTCGATCTTGGCGGCTTCGCGCAGCTTCGCCACGTATTCCGCCTGCGCCTTGCGCGTCACATAGGTCTCGATCTGGGGCTTGACCTGCTCGAACGCCGGGGCTTGGCGGTTGCGCTTTTCCTCGACCTTGATGATGTGCCAGCCGAACTGCGACTTGACGGGATCGGAGGTCTTGCCGGGCTCCAGCGTGAAGGCGACCGCGGAGAATTCCGGCACCATCTGATCCTTGGTGAAGAAGCCGAGATCGCCGCCGTCCGACGCGCCGGGATCCTTGGATTTCTTCTTGGCGAGCTCGGCGAAGTCGGCACCCTTCTTCAGCTCCGCGGCGATCGCCTTGGCATCGTCCTCGCTCTCGACCAGGATGTGCCGGGCGTGGACTTCCTGCTCAGCGGTAATCTGCTTGGCGGCGTCCTCATAGACCTTCTTCATGGCATCGTCGGTGGTCGCGGCCTTGCCTTCGGTCGCCAGCAGGCTGTCCATCAGGAGCCGGTTGCGGGTAAACGCCAGCCGCTTCTTGAAGTCCTCGTTGTTTTCGACCTTCTTGTCCTCGGCGGCCTTGGCGACGATCTTCATGTCGATCAGGAAGGCCAGCACGTTGTCCTTCTTGGTCGCCGGGTCCATCTGCGCGAGGCTGGGTCCGAGTTCTTCCTCGGCGAGAGCAACGTCGCTCTGGCGGATCTCGACGCCGTTGACCTTGGCGAGCACCGGGTTGGCGTCCTGCGCCCGTACCGGGAAACCGGCGAGCAGCACCACGGCGAGACAGCCGGTCATGGCGGCCGAGGCAAAGCCGAGGCGCAGGCCGGTTTTCGTTTCCGGGAACGGGAAGGTCATGCAAAATCCTTATTGAGATGGGGCTTTGGGCGGCGGGACACTCGCCCAATCGTGGGGCCTTGGCAACGCGAAAAGTCTGTCAAAATGATGAATTCCTTGACATATGGGCCACGTTGACAAGGCCCTGGCCCAGCCATATCTCTCCCCAATCGTGTCAATGGCGATAGCGCTTATTTTGCTGCGTTTTTGGCCGTTGAACCTTGACTTGCTTAATTCCCACTCATTGGGCGGATGATCCCCGGATCGGGGACTTTGCCGCAGCGTGTCACGGTGAGTTGATAGGCAACCTGGTGGACCACGTTACGGCTGCAATGCAGAACGGCAAGAACAGGAATTTGGCATGATCGGCGCGCTCGCCCGCAAGTTTTTCGGCTCCGCCAACGACCGGCGGGTTAAGGGATATCAGTCCCGCGTCAATGCCATCAACGCGCTGGAGCCCGAAGTAGCGGCGCTGTCCGACGAGGCGCTGAAGGCCCGCACCACCGAATTCCGCGCCCAGCTCGCAGACGGCAAGACGCTCGACGACATCCTGGTCCCGGCGTTCGCCACAGTGCGCGAGGCGGCCAAGCGCACGCTCGGCCAGCGCCATTTCGACGTCCAGCTGATCGGCGGCATGGTGCTGCACGAGGGCGACATCGCCGAGATGAAGACCGGCGAAGGCAAGACGCTGGTGGCGACGCTGGCGGTCTATCTCAACGCGCTGGCCGGCAAGGGCGTCCACGTCGTCACCGTCAACGACTACCTCGCCAAGCGCGACTCCGAATGGATGGGGCAGATCTACAACTTCCTCGGGCTCACCGTCGGCGTGATCGTCCACGGGCTGGATGACGGCGAACGCAAGAATTCCTACGCCTGCGACATCACCTACGGCACCAACAACGAATACGGTTTCGATTACCTGCGCGACAACATGAAGTACCGGCTCGAGGACATGGTCCAGCGCGGTCACTCCTACGCCATCGTCGACGAAGTCGATTCGATCCTGATCGACGAGGCGCGCACGCCGCTGATCATTTCCGGCCCGCTCGACGACCGCTCGGAATTCTACAACACCATCGACACTTTCCTGCCGAAACTCGACAAGGCCACCGATTTCGAGGTCGACGAGAAGCAGCGCACCGTGACCTTGACCGAAGCCGGCATGGAGAAAATCGAGGTCCTGCTGCGCGACGCCGGCCAGCTCAAGGGCGAGTCGCTCTACGACGTCGAGAACGTCTCGGTCGTGCACCACATCAACCAGGCGCTGCGCGCGCATTCGCTGTTCACGCGCGACAAGGACTACATCGTCCGCGACGACGAGGTCATCATCATCGACGAGTTCACCGGCCGCATGATGCAGGGCCGGCGCTATTCCGAAGGCCTGCACCAGGCGCTGGAAGCCAAGGAACACGTTCAGGTCCAGCCGGAAAACCAGACGCTGGCCTCGATCACGTTCCAGAACTATTTCCGGATGTACGAAAAGCTCTCGGGCATGACCGGCACGGCGCTGACCGAAGCCGACGAACTGTTCGATATCTACAAGCTCGAAGTCGTGGAAATCCCGACCAACGTCCCGGTGGCGCGTCTCGACGAGGACGACGAGGTCTATCGCACCCAGACCGAGAAATACGCCGCGATCCTGGCCGAGGTGGAGCGCGCCAATGCAAGGCTGCAGCCGGTGCTGGTCGGCACCGCCTCGATCGAAAAATCCGAGGTGCTGGCCGACTATCTGAAGAGCCACGGCTACAAGCAGATCGATTTCGGCAACGAAAACGCGATGGAAAAGCTTTACGCTGCCGCGCGCGCGGGAAAACCCGCAAAGCTGTTTGCGGTGCTGAACGCGCGTTTCCACGAGCAGGAAGCCTATATCGTCGCCGAGGCCGGCGTCCCCGGCGCGATCACGATCGCGACCAACATGGCGGGCCGCGGCACCGACATCAAGCTCGGCGGTTCGCTCGAGATGCGGATCATGCACGAGACCGCAGGGATTACCGACGAGGCCGAGAAGGCAAAAAAGATCGAGCAGATCAAGGCCGACGTCGAACGCTTCCGCGACATCGTGCTGAAGGCCGAAGACGTGGTCGAGGTCGAGCCCGCCAAGGGCTCCAAGCCGGCCAAGACCGTCACCAAGCCGGGCGGGCTCTACATCATCGGCTCCGAGCGCCACGAATCCCGGCGCATCGACAATCAGCTGCGCGGCCGCTCCGGCCGCCAGGGCGACCCCGGGCGCTCGAAGTTCTTCCTGTCGCTGGAAGACGATCTGATGCGGATCTTCGGGTCCGACCGGCTCGACAGCATGCTGACGCGGCTCGGCCTGAAAGAGGGCGAGGCCATCATCCATCCCTGGATCAACAAGGCGCTGGAGAAGGCGCAGCAGAAGGTCGAGGCCCGCAACTTCGACATCCGCAAGAACCTGCTGAAGTTCGACAACGTCCAGAACGACCAGCGCAAGGTGATCTTCGACCAGCGTGTCGACCTGATGAAGGACGACAGCGTCGCCGAGACGGTGGCCGACATGCGCCGCGCCTTCGTCGAGGACGTCGTCACCAAGCACGTGCCCGAGCATGCCTATGCCGAGCAGTGGCACGTCGCCGAGCTGAAGGAAGAACTCAAGCGCGTGCTCGACATCGATCTTCCGGTCGACGAATGGGCCAAGGAAGAGGGCATCGCCGACGAGGAATTGCTGTCGCGCATCGAGCAGCGTGTCGACGAGCACATGGCGGCCAAGGTGGCGCAATGGGGTCCCGACGTGATGCGCTACGTCGAGAAGACCATCCTGTTGCAGACGCTGGATCATCTCTGGCGCGAGCATCTGGTGATGCTCGACCATCTGCGCCAGGTGATCGGCCTGCGCGGCTACGGCCAGCGCGATCCGTTGCAGGAGTACAAGTCGGAAGCGTTCAACCTGTTCGAGGCGATGATCGCGCACTTGCGCGAGGCGGTGACGGCGCAACTGATGCGCGTCGAGATCGTGCCGCCGGAAGAGCAGCAGCCGGCGCTGCCGCCGATGGAAGCGCACCATGTCAATCCGAATACCGGCGAGGACGAAATGGCGTTCGCCAATGCCTCGCTGGTGCCCGCGGCCACCGCCGACCGCGATCCCAAGAACCCGGCGACATGGGGCAAGATCGGCCGCAACGAGGATTGTCCCTGCGGAAGCGGCAAGAAGTACAAGCACTGCCACGGACGTTATGCGTGAGCGAAACTAGTTCGTCCGTCGTCCCGGCCTTGAGCCGGGACCCATAACCACCGATGTCAATGTCGCAGTAGGCTGGGGAAACGATCTGAACCACCGCCGATATCGGTGGTTATGGGTTCCGGCGTTCGCCGGAACGACGAGGCTTACTTCACCGCCGAGAAGCGGCTGTCGAACGAATTCGCCGGCACGATCGGCTGCGAGCCGGCGACCTGGGCGTCCTTCGCGGCCGGAGCAGGCACGGCAGCGGCCGCATCCGAGAGCGAGGGTTTCAGTGCCGGCTTGGCGGCGGCCTGCTTGGTATCGGCCGGTTTCGGCGCGGGGGCGGCCTTCGGCGCCGCGGCCTCGTGCCGCTTGGCCTCGATGACCTTTGGCTTGGCCGGAACCGGCTGCGCCGTCGCGGTGGTATCCGCCGCCCCGCCGAGGCCGACCTTGCGGGCCAGGCTGGAGAAGAACCCCTCGGATTTGTCGTTCGGCGCCGCGGACGCTACCCGGGTCGTGGCGGCCGGCGCAGCTGCCGGAGCCGGCGCCAGCGAGGCCGCCAGCGGCTCTTGTGGCGCGGTAACCGGTCCGCGCGGCGGATTGACGTGGGCGGGAATGGTGCCGGGCGCGCGGGAAAGCGCTGCCAGCGACAGGCCCTGGCCATCGCCGCCTTCCGACAGGCCGGTGGAGCCATCGGGCAGCTTGGCGGCGAATACCCGGTGCATGCCGCCGTCGATGCCGGGGTTGGCCCGGGCGACCGGTGTTCCCCGAGAAATCAGCTTGGCGATCTCGACCTGATCCTGCTGCTGCTTTTCGCGGACCGCGTCGGCGACTTCTTCCGGAATGGCATAGGCCGGGCATTTGGCCGACGCCTCGAATACCGGATCGCGCTTGGCATCCGGCGCCCTGGTGGCGTCGAACACGTATTTCTTCTCGCAGAACTCGACCTTCGGCTCCTGCCGCGTCACCTCGAAGTGATCGTAGCCTTGCTTGATCATCTTCCAGAACGGCATGTTCGGGTTGTTGCGATGCTTCGCCATGTTGATCGGCGTCATCTTGAACGGATAGGCCTGCAGCTGGAACGCGCGCTGGCCGCCGAAGAAGGATTCCCGTCCCAGCGAATAGATTTCCGCGATCTGCTCGTCGGTCATGGCGTAGCAGCCGCGCGACGAGCAGTCGCCATGCACCATCAGCTGCGAGCCGGTGCGTCCCAGCGCCTTGTCGAAGGCGTTGGGATAGCCGGTATTGAACGACAGATAGAAGGACGATTGCGGGTTCATCTGCGCCGGCGTGATCGAATAGAAGCCTTCCGGCGCCTGGCGGTCGCCTTCGCGGACCTTGGGTCCGAGGTCGCCCGACCAGCGGCAGATCGGATAGGTTTTCAGGAGCGCGAAGCGGCCGGAGCGATCCTGCTTCCAGACCTCGAGTTCGGCTTCCTGCTTGAAGATCCGGACCAGCATCGGCGACTGCAGGTCCATGTCCTTCGCCGTCATGTCGGCGACCAGCTTGGGCGGGACCGGCTGGTTGGCTTTGGCGTTGTTCGCCAGCGAGATTTCATCGCTGTTGCAGCCGGCCAGCAGCACGCCGGCCGCGAGCGCGGCTGAGGTGATAAGCGCGCGAACCAGCGAGCGGTAAATCAATGCAAAGCTCCACACCCAACAGGCAATTTTCGCACCCCAATCATAGCGTCCATGCCCTGAAGCCATTGAGTAAAATTCTACCCTTTGGCCCTCCTGGTCGCAAGCCGATGGCGGCCCAACCGAGGGTCCCCCGTCAGGCATGGTCAACAGAGGTTAAATATCGGTGTCTGGGCCTAATTGGGGCCAAAATGGCTGAATTTTGAAAAAGCCGGGGCGTCGACGATGGTGCCGCCGCATTGGCGGGCAACTTGCCTGCAAAATGAGGCTTTCAAGCCAATTTTCGGCCGATATCGAGGAATTTCTGGCGCCGCTGCTTGCGGATCATGTCGGGGCCGAGATTGCGCAGGTCGTTCAGGGCCTGCTCGATGGCGTCGCCGGTGGCCGCGATCATGGCCTGGGAGTCGCGATGCGCGCCGCCGGCAGGCTCCTTCAGGATCTGGTCGATCACGCCGAAGCGCAGCATGTCCTGCGCCGTGATCTTCATGCTGGTGGCGGCTTCCTGCGCCTTGGTGCCGTCGCGCCACAGGATCGAGGACGCTGCCTCCGGCGAGATCACGCTGTAGATCGCGTGTTCGAACATCAGCACCCGGCTCGCCGTCGTGATCGCGATGGCGCCGCCCGACATGCCTTCGCCGGTGATGATCGCGACATTGGGCACCCCCAACGACAGGCAGGCGTCGGTGGAGCGCGCGATCGCCTCGGCCTGGCCGCGCTCCTCGGCGCCGATGCCGGGATAGGCGCCGGCGGAATCGACGATCGACAGTACGGGAATGCCGAATCGATCCGCCATTTCCATCAGCCGGACGGCCTTGCGATAGCCCTCGGGCCGCGCCATGCCGAAATTATGCTTGATGCGGGATTCGGTGGTGGCGCCCTTTTCCTGGCCGATCACGCAGATGCTTTCGCCGCGGAAGCGGCCGAACCCGCCCATCAGCGCCTCGTCCTCGCCGAACTTGCGGTCGCCGGCGAGCGGGGTGAATTCGGTAATCAGCGCATTGACGAAATCGGTGAAATGCGGCCGCTGCGGATGCCGCGCCACCAGGGTCTTCTGCCACGGCGTCAGGTTGGCGTAGAGGTCGCTCAGCGCCTCGGCGGCCTTGTCTTCGATTCTCGCAATCTCATCGCCAATGTCGCTGCCGGTCGCCGCCAGCGCGCGCAGTTCATCGACCTTGGCTTCGAGTTCGGCGACGGGCTTTTCGAAATCGAGATAAGAGCGCATGTGATCCGGCATCAAATCAATATAGGGGCGAACGCGCCTGAGAGCGAAGCGGTTCCGGTTCGCGCGAATAACGCGTGCATATTCAATTGTTTAGCGTGCAATCCGAGACGGGATCAGGCCTGTTCTACCGATTGCGCGCCGAGGTGTCGCGGGCTTGAAGGCGCTGTTTCGGGGGAGAAGGCGCCGAAGTCAAGGCGGCAAAGTGCGACCTCACTTCTCCGCCAGCGGATGCAGGTCGCGCACCAGGCTCTTCAGCCGTTCCTCGACCACATGGGTGTAGATCTGCGTGGTCGAGATGTCGGTATGGCCGAGCAGCGTCTGCACGATGCGCAGGTCGGCGCCGTTGTGCAGCAGATGGCTCGCGAAGGCGTGACGCAGCACATGCGGGCTGACCAGCCGCGGCGCCAGTCCGGCCGATGCCGCAAGCTCCTTCAGGTCGCGGGCGAAATGCTGCCGCGTCAGATGTCCGCTCTCGCCGAACGAGGGAAACAGCCATTTCGAGGCTGCCGCGTTTTTCTTTTTCTCGCCCTTCAGCGCTTCCATCGCCTTGAGGTAGTCGGCCATCGCCTGCCGCGAAGCCTCGTTCAGCGGCACCAGCCGTTCCTTGTCGCCCTTGCCGCGCACCACGATCATGCGGGCGTCGCGGCGCGACGCCGACAGCGGCAGCGACACCAGCTCCGATACCCGCAAGCCGGTGGCGTAGAGCACCTCCAGCAGGCAATACAGTCGCATCGCGCGAAGCCGCTGCAGCGCAGAGGCTTCCGGGGCCTCCGTCAGCGATTTGGCGTGCACCAGCAGCCGGTCGACGTCGGATATCGACAGCACTTTCGGCAGGCCGCGGCCGCGCTTCGGGCCGGCCAGAATGGCGGCGGGATCGTCGCCGCGAACCCGCTCGTTGAGCAGGAAGCGGAACAGATGCCGCAGCGCCGACAGCCGCCGCGCCACGCTCGACGATTTGAAGCCGCGGGCGTCAAGGTCGGCGAGATAGTCCCGCAGCATTTGGGTTTCGACCGACGCAAACCCCTTGCCGCTGCCGACCAGGAATCCCGAGAAATCCGTCAGATCGCGGCGATACGCGTCGAGCGTGTTGTTGCCGGCGCCCTGTTCCGCGGCCAGCATATCGAGGAACAGGCTGATGAGTTTGGCATCGGATGTTTTGCTGGAACGCATCCACTCACCCTATAGCGTTTTCGAGCGACGTGGGCACCGGTTAGCGCAAAGAAAACGCGGCAGGATAAAGGACTGGTGCCCGGTTCCGATTCCATCCGAATCGAAAAGGCCCTGGCGCCTATTTCTTGAGGAACCTGTCTGCGGGGATGGTAACGGTCATTTCCCGCGGTTTCGGATTGACGAAATTCGCCAGCGCGAAGAGCGCGCCATAGACGATCCCGCCGATGATGGCGACGACCGTCAGGAAGCGGAACAGGCTGGGCATCAGCAAGCCTCAGGCGGCGAATTAACCATTGAAATCATCGGGGGCCAGACTACCAACATGTTCGCCCCTTCGTTGCAAGTCTCGCCAGTGCGGGGGATTTGGCATTCGCTCAGTGTTTCCGCGAGTTCTCGTAGCAAATGTCAAATCCCAAAACCGCACTGGAATCATATTCTTCTAGTGTCCATCGATCCTGACATTCGCAACAGGGGTCGCTGGAATGGGATGCGAATGTTAGGACCGGGACACTAGCAACGGTATCGGCGGGGGTAGTATAGGTGGCGCGGAACGCCGCCTTATCCTGCGGCGAAAGAGCCATTCGATGCCCGAGACAGCCACACCTTCCGGCGCCGGCACCTCCCAAGAGGCCGATATCATGTCGGCGCTGGGAACGCGGTCGATCGTGCTGGTCGGCATGATGGGAGCCGGCAAATCCACCATCGGGCGGCGGCTGTCGGCGCGGCTGCGTCTGCCGTTCCTCGACGCCGATACCGAGATCGAGGCCGCGGCCGGGATGTCGATACCGGACATTTTCGAAACCCACGGCGAGCCGCATTTCCGGGACGGCGAGGCGCGGGTGATCGCGCGGCTGCTCGACAGCGGTCCGGCCGTGATCGCCACCGGCGGCGGCGCGTTCATGCGCGAGGAGACCCGCAACCGGATCCGCGACAAGGCCGTTTCGATCTGGCTCAAGGCCGATGCCGACATCATCATGAAGCGGGTGAAGCGCCGCGCCGACCGCCCGCTGCTGCAAACCGCGGATCCGGCGGCGACCGTCGGACGGCTGATCGAGGAACGCGAACCGGTCTATCGGCATGCCGACCTGACGATCTGGTCGCGCGACGTCCCGCATGAAAAAATCGTCGACGAGTGCCTCGATGCCCTGCACGTCTGGTTGTGCGGCGACGGCCCCAGGCAAGCACCGAACGCATTGAGCGCCACATCATGACCGCGCCTTTGAAACGTTCCGATTCCGTCACCGTCGACGTCTCGCTCGGCGAGCGCACCTATGACATCGTCATCGGCCGCGACGTGCTGCAATCGCTGGGCGCCCGCGTCGCCGCGCTGCGGCCCGGCGCGCGTACCGCCATCGTCACCGACCGTAATGTCGCAAAACACTGGCTCGACAAGGCTGCGGCGTCACTGGCGCAGGCCGGCATTGCTACCTCGCACGTCATTGTCGAGGAAGGCGAGGGTTCGAAGACCTATGCCGGTCTCGAGAAGGTGAGCGAGGCGCTGATCGCGGCGAAGATCGAGCGCAACGATCTCGTGGTCGCGCTCGGCGGCGGTGTGGTCGGCGATCTCGCGGGCTTCGCAGCCGCGATCCTGCGCCGCGGCGTCGATTTCGTGCAGGTGCCGACCTCGCTTCTGGCGCAGGTCGATTCTTCCGTCGGCGGCAAGACCGGGATCAACTCGCCGCAGGGGAAGAATCTGCTCGGCGCGTTTCACCAGCCGGTGCTGGTGGTGGCCGACACCGCGGTGCTCGACACATTATCGCCGCGCCAGTTCCGCGCCGGCTATGCCGAAGTCGCCAAATACGGCGTGCTCGGCGACGAAGCGTTCTTCTCCTGGCTCGAGGCCAACCACGCCGATATTTTCTCGGGCGGTGCGGCGCGCGAGCACGCGATCGCCACATCCTGCCGCGCCAAGGCCGCGATCGTGGCGCGCGACGAACGCGAAACCGGCGAGCGGGCGCTGCTCAACCTCGGCCATACTTTCGGCCACGCGCTGGAAGCCGCCACCGGCTTTTCCGACCGGCTGTTCCATGGCGAGGGCGTCGCCGTCGGCATTGTGCTGGCGGCGGAATTTTCCGCGCAGCTCGGGATGATCCCGGACACTGCGGCGACGCGGGTCGAACGTCACCTTGCCGAGGTCGGCCTGCCGACCCGTCTGCAGGACATCGCCGGATTTGCCCAGGAGGGGCTCGCCGACGCCGACGCGCTGATGGCGCTGATGGCGCAGGACAAGAAGGTCAAGCGCGGCCGGCTCACCTTCATTCTGATCGAGGCGGTCGGCCGCGCCGTGATTGCCAACGACGTCGAACCTGCGCTGGTCCGCGAATTTCTGAAAGCGAAGCTGTCGCGCAGGACCTAAATCAGAACCCAGATCAAGATTTGGAGCATGATCCGCAAAGTGGAAATAGTCCTTTCCGAAAGATCATGCCCCACCATGGATGAACTGACCGTCACGTCACGAACCGGCTCGCCAGGGGCGTTCCAGGCAGCGCGAAGCACCGGCATGGCATTTGGCATCTGGCCCGGGATTCAGCGCGACCGAACCCAGGGTTGGGCTATCATGGGACCGCAATGACCGAGACGATCTTCAATCTGCTGATTGCCGTCTTCCTGCTCGCCGCCAACGCATTCTACGTTGCCGCGGAGTTCGCGCTGGTCAAGAGCAGGGGTTTTCGCATCAACGCGATGGCGGAACAGAACCGCTTCGGCGCCCGCCTGCTGCAGCAGATGCTCGGGAACATCGAAGCCTATCTCGCCTGCTGCCAGCTTGGCATCACCATGGCCTCGCTCGGCCTCGGCTGGGTGGGCGAACCGACGGTTTCGGCGCTGCTGGAGCCGGTTCTGACCCGGGCCGGGATGTCCGATTCGACCCTTCATTTCACAGCGTTCATGGTCGGCTTCCTCGTGTTCTCCTCGCTGCACATTGTTATTGGCGAACAAGTGCCGAAGACCCTGGCCATTCGGGAACCGGTGCCGGTCTCGCAATGGATCGCCTATCCTCTCTATGTCTCCTTCCTGCTGTTTTACCCGTTGAACTGGATGCTCAATTCAGCTTCCCGCGCGATCCTTAGGGTGCTGGGCGTCAAGGAGGGTTCGCAGCAGGAAATTCTGACCGATGTCGAGATCAGGGGACTGGTGGAGATGTCGGCCGAGCATGGCGAGATGGAAGAGGGCGAGGCGGAGTATATCCAGAACGTTTTCCGCTTTGGCGAGTTGCAGGTTTCCGACGTGATGGTTCATCGCACCGAGATGGTGATGCTCAACGCCGATCTTCCGGCCGATGAGCTGGTGCGCGAGGTGCTGGCCACGGAATACACGAGGATACCGCTGTGGCGCGACAAGCCGGAAAACATCATCGGCGTGCTGCACGCCAAGGATCTGCTGCGCGCGATTCGCTCCGCCGACGGCGATACCTCCAGGATCGATGTCGCGGCCATCGCGCTGCCGCCGTGGTTCGTGCCGGAGATGCGCCCGGTATCCGATCAGCTCAAGGCCTTCCGCCGCCGCAAGACCCACTTTGCGCTGGTGGTCGACGAATACGGCGAAGTCGAAGGCATGGTGACGCTGGAGGATATTCTGGAGGAGATCGTCGGCGACATTTCCGACGAGCACGACGTGGTGGTGGCCGGCGTCCGCGCCCAGCCCGACGGCTCGGTGGTGGTCGACGGCTCGGTGCCGATCCGCGATCTCAACCGCGCCATGAACTGGCACCTGCCCGACGAAGAGGCGACCACGATCGCGGGCCTCGTGATCCACGAGGCGCGCTCGATCCCGGAGCGCGGCCAGAGCTTCACGTTCCACGGTTTCCGGTTCCGCGTGCTGCGCCGTGAGCGCAACCGCATCACGGCACTGCGGATCGTGCCGGTGCCGCGCGAGGCCGAAGTCGAGGAGAAGAAGCCGAAACGGGCGGGGACGTCGTTTTAGCCGTTAGCCGGCTTCCCCCGGCGCCTCTGCCTTGATCGCCAGCGCGTGTACGGAGCCCGCGAGTTCCCCGGCCAGTGCCGCATTAATCATGCGGTGGCGCTCGATCCGGCTCTTCCCTTTGAAGGCCGGCGACACAATATAGACCCTGAAATGCGTCTCGCCGCCCGGCCTGTGGCCGGCATGGCCTTCATGCAGATGTGATTCGTCCGCGACGTCGAGGCTTTCCGGCGCGAAAGCTTCACGCAACTTCTTTGTGATAGCGTCTTTGGTGCTCATGGCGGCGGCAATACGCACCTAACCCGCCGGTCGTCAATGGCGGATCGAGAGCGAGGGTTTCGCAATGTCAAGACTTGAAGCTTTTTGCATTGCGTTGTCATAGTCGGCCATGGCGATTG
Organism: Bradyrhizobium sediminis; assembly: GCF_018736105.1. NCBI lineage: Bacteria > Pseudomonadati > Pseudomonadota > Alphaproteobacteria > Hyphomicrobiales > Nitrobacteraceae > Bradyrhizobium > Bradyrhizobium sediminis. Next base: position 5,278,570 of record NZ_CP076135.1, on the reverse strand, counting down.
ATTCATCAAAATTCTTCGACTCCATTCGCATCAAGCCCAACAAGCTGAGCGCGAAGCAGCAGGCGGCTGCCCGCGAGGCTTCCGCCGTGTGCGAATGGCCGGAGTGCAAGAACAAGGGGCCGCATCGCGCGCCCAAGGGCCGGGCCAACGACAAGGAGTACTGGCACTTCTGTCTCAACCACGTCCGCGAATACAACCAGTCCTACAACTTCTTCCAGGGCATGAATCCCGATGCAGTCGCGCGCTACCAGAAGGATGCGCTGACCGGCCATCGTCCGACCTGGAAGATGGGCGCCAACACCAGCGCCAAGAAGGGCAAGGGCGGCGCCGAGGCCGACCTCGAAGGCGCGTCCGATCCGTTCAGCATGTTCAGCGAACTCAACGGCCGCGGCCGCTGGCGGCCGGGCCCGGGCGGCGCTGCCGGCGAAGCCAAGGTCGAGACCAGGAAGATTTTCAACGCCGAGCGCAAGGCGCTGCAGGTGATGGGGCTCGGCGCCGATGCGACGCTGGAAACCGTCAAGGCGAAATACAAGGCGCTGGTGAAGCAGCACCATCCCGACGCCAACGGCGGCGACCGCTCCACCGAGGATCGCCTGATCGAAATCATCAAGGCGTATAATTATCTCAAGACAGTGGTGCGCGGCGCGAGTTGATCTCTCGTCTCGTCGCCCCTGCGAAAGTTCGCAGGGACGACAGCGGAGACGATCGCTTGCCGCCAATCCCTGCAATGCTCAGGGCATCGGGCCGATATAGGCCGAACTAGGCCGTATCAATCGCCCCACTCTCTGCTGCTCTCGCGCATGCGCCGTCCATCCCGCGGCGCGCGCAACTGCAAAGACCGGCGTAAAGGCCTGCCGGGGAATCGACAGCGCGTCGAGCAGGATCGCGGTGAAGAACTCCACATTGGTGTCGAGCGGCCGGTCCGGATTTTTCCGGCGCAGCGCCGCGCGGATATAGGCCTCGACTTCACCGGCGAACGGCAGGTCGGCGCCGCTGCCGGCGAGCCGCTCGATCGCGCCCTTCAGCACGTCGGCGCGCGGATCGCGCACGCGATAGATGCGGTGGCCGAACCCCATCAGCCGTTCGCCGCGTGCAAGCGCGTCGTCGACCCACGGCTTGATGCGCTCGCTGCTGCCGATGGCATCCAGCATTTCCAGCACCGGCTCCGGCGCGCCGCCGTGAAGCGGGCCCGTCAGCGCGCAATATCCTGCCGTCACGGCAGCGAACAGGTCGGCCTGCGTCGAGGCCACGACGCGGGTCGTGAAGGTCGAGGCATTCATGCCATGATCGCACACGGTGACGAAATAGGCATCGAGCGCCGCCGCCTCGCGCGCGCCGGGCTTGCGGTTGAGCATCATCGACAGCGTGTCGGCGGCATGGCTGGCGTCCGGATCGGGCGCGACAGGATCGCAGCCCTTCGCGCGCTGCACCAGCGCGCCGGCGATCACCGGAAACGCACCGACGATCGTCGCCTCATGCGGCAATCCGTTTTCGGCGCGCAATCCGGCGATGGCGGCGCGGAAACCATCGACGATCGACAAGCCGCGCGTGATCCCGAGCAAGTCCGGAAGCCTGGCAAAGGCGCGTTGGCGGGCGGCGCCCAAAGCGGCGCGCACCGTCGCCTCGCTGACCGGCTGGCCGGTTCCACCGCTCCATAGCCGTGCGGTCACACCCTCGAACCCGGTCTTGCGCACGAGGTCGCCGACGTGTTCGCCGGCAATGATCAGTTCGCCGCGCTCGCCATCGACATGGCTGAGCACGGTTTCGGCGGCGGGAATGCCGTCCAGCCCGATCGGGGTCTTGGAAAGCTGGATGTTCATGGGCCGGTCTCCTTGGTCTGAGGCTTAAAAGGTCGGCCCTCTCGACAGATTGATCAATCTTGATTATGTGAATCAATATGAAAAAATCGACGGCGCTTTACCTCTCGGCCCGCGAGGCGGCGGCTGAACTCGCGATCTCGCCGGCCACGCTCTATGCCTATGTCAGCCGCGGCCTGATCCGCTCCGAGCCTTCTTCCGATTCGCGCAGCCATCGCTATCGGGCGGAGGATATTCGCGGCCTCAAGGAGCGCCGGACACCGTCGCCGGAACCGCGCGGCCTCAGGAATTTCGACGCCGATCTGCCGGTGATGGATTCGTCGATTGCGACCATTTCCGAGGACGGCCCGATCTACCGCGGGGTGAACTGCATCGACCTTGCGGAAAAGGACACGCTCGAGCATGCCGCGACGTTGTTGTGGGACGTGACCGGCGTCGATCCCTTTGCTTCGGACAATTGTCCGCATGTGTCGGCCGAAATGCGCGCCATCGCCGATGCCGCGCGGCACGCCGCGCCGATCGATCGGACGGTTGCGGTACTGGCGCTGGCGGCAAGCGCCGATCCCAGGGCTTTCACCCGCGCCGCCGACGGGCGCGCCATGGTTGGCGGCCGCATCCTGCGGCTGGTGATCGCGACCATGTTGAACGGGACGTCTTCGGCAAAGCCGCTTCATCTCCAGATCGCCAAAGCGTGGGCGCCAGATCAGAAGCACGCCCCCGATCTGATCCGCCGCGCGCTGGTGCTGCTCGCCGAACATGAGCTGAATGCCTCGGCCTTTACCGTGCGCTGCGCGGCATCCACCGGCTTGAACCTTTACGACGCTGTCATTGCCGGCCTGGTGGCGCTGAAGGGCCCGAAACATGGCGGTGCGGGAGTCCGGGCGGCGCAATTTCTGAAGACGCTGGTCGATCGCGATGTCGCGCCCATCATCCGCGAGCGCGTCGCGCTCGGCGAGCGCTTCGCCGGCTTCGGTCATGGGGTCTACAAGCTGGGCGATCCGCGCGCGCATGCGCTGCTGGAAGCCCTGCACCGCGCCGGCGCGGCGGAAAAGCTCACCCGGGAAATTCCGGATCGGATCGCCGAAGCCACCGGCGAATTCGTCAATATCGACTACGCGCTCGCGGTGCTGGTGCATACGCTGGGTCTGCCGCCCGGCAATGAACTGGTGCTGTTTGCGATGGCGCGCACCGTCGGCTGGATTGCGCATGCGAGCGAACAATTGCAGCATGGCGGGCTGATCCGCCCGCGCGCGCGTTACATCGGTCCGGCGCCGGGCCGCAGCCCGGCCTCCACCAGGTCGTGAAGAGCCGGCGGAAGCCTTAGCGAAAATCGCTTCGAATCTTTTCCGCGGTCGGCTCGATCATGGTTCGGGCCTTTCTGCGGCGGATGATCCACGCGGCCAACGCGGCGACGAGGGCGCCGCCGACGACCGTCAGCATCCAGTAATGCTTGCCGACCCCGGTATGGTGCGGAATTCCGGCATAGTGGTGCAGCACCGATATCGCCAGCACGCCCGGCAGCACATGGGCGGCGCCCCACAGCAGGATCGCCGGGACATTGACGGCGTAAAAGCGCAGCGGCGCCATGTCGAGCGCGCCGGCCGTGATCGGCACGAAGGCGCGTATCGGCGGCACGAAGCGGGCGAAGAACACCGCCAGCAACCCCCAGCGATGAAAGAACGCTTCGCTCTGCGCGATCAGGCGCGGATAGTTCGACAGCGGCCAGGAACCCAGGATTTCGCGCTGGGCGCGATGACCGATGAGGAACGCCGATCCGTCGCCGAGCAGGGCGCCGGCGATCGCGGCGGCCAGCACCGGCGCAAGTTGCAGTTCGCCGCCGGGCACCAGCGCGCCCAGCGCCAGGATGATGGTCGAGCCCGGAATCACCGCCCCTGCCACCGGTACCGCCTCCAGCAAAGCGGCGAGGAACAGCGTCAGATAGGCCAGCCACGCATGTGCCGCAACGAACGCGATCAATGGATCGAGGAAGGAGGCCACAAAAATCCTGTTCGGGCGGCGCGGTCCGGGTCGGCCGCAGCCCCAGCATACCTCACGGGAATGCTGGAAAGTGCCGTCAAATATCGCGGTTTTCGGCCGGCCGGCCAATCGGCGGCAGAAAGTACGGCGTGATTCGCAGGGCAGCCTTTCAAAAACCGGGGTCCGTACCTATCTTGATGATAACACAATGGAACTTTGATCGAGCCGCGGGCTTCTGCCGGCCGTTGCTCTCTGATAGGTTCCGCGGAGCCCCCATCCGCAGCCCTAAAGCAAATCTGGTTTCGGGAGCGTCCGAGACCTCGGAGGATTGATGACGACCGCCGCCATGACCAAAGTGCACGAGCCCGCCGGTATGCCTGACATGAAGGTGTCGGTCCGGCAGGTTTTCGGTATCGACAGCGACCTCGAGGTGCCGGCCTATTCCGAGGTCGATCCGCACGTGCCGGACGTCGATTCGGATTACCGCTTCGACCGCGCCACCACGCTCGCCATTCTCGCCGGCTTCGCCAAGAACCGCCGCGTCATGGTCACCGGCTATCACGGCACCGGCAAGTCGACCCATATCGAGCAGGTCGCGGCACGGCTGAACTGGCCATGCGTGCGCGTCAATCTCGACAGCCACATCAGCCGTATCGATCTGGTCGGCAAGGATTCGATCGTCGTGCGCGACGGCAAGCAGGTCACCGAATTCCGCGACGGAATTCTGCCCTGGGCGCTGCAGCATAATATCGCGCTGGTGTTCGACGAATACGACGCCGGCCGTCCCGACGTGATGTTCGTGATCCAGCGTGTGCTGGAAGTTTCCGGCCGCCTGACGCTGCTCGACCAGAACAAGGTGATCAAGCCGCATCCGGCGTTCCGGCTGTTCTCGACGGCCAACACGGTCGGCCTCGGCGATACCTCCGGCCTCTATCACGGCACTCAGCAAATCAACCAGGGCCAAATGGACCGCTGGTCGATCGTCACTACGCTGAACTATCTGGCGCATGACGAGGAAGTCGAGATCGTGCTCGCCAAGGCCCATCACTACCGCAACCCGGAAGGCCGCGACATCGTCAACAAGATGGTGCGGCTTGCCGATCTCACCCGCAACGCCTTCGCCAATGGCGATCTGTCGACGGTGATGAGCCCGCGCACGGTGATCACCTGGGCGGAGAACGCCGAGATTTTCGGCGACATCGGCTTTGCGTTCCGCGTCACCTTCCTCAACAAGTGCGACGAACTGGAGCGGCCGCTGGTTGCCGAATTCTATCAGCGCTGCTTCAACGCGGAGTTGGCGGAATCCGCGGTGAACGTGGCGCTTTCGTAGTTGTCGTCCCGGCGAACGCCGGGATCGATACTCCGTGAACTCGGTAGAGTGACGGTGCCGGATATCGGGCGAACAATTACCGCCGGTGGTTATGGGTCCCTGCTTTCGCAGGGACGACAGGCGACGGGACAAGAATGACAACGTCCAACCAGAAGTTCCGAACCGGATCGAAGGAAGCGCCGACCGAGCCGTTCAAACGCGCGGTGACGTCCTGCCTGCGCGCGATCGCGAAGGCGCCGGAGCTGGAAGTGACGTTCGCCGCCGAGCGCCCGGGCCTCGCGCCCGGCAAGGCCCGGCTGCCCGAGCCGGCGCGCAAGATGACCAAACGCGACGCCGCCATCGTTCGCGGTCACGCCGATTCGATCGCGCTGAAACTCGCCTGTCACGATCCCAAGGTGCATCGCAAGCTGATGCCGGGCAATCCGCAGGCCCGCGGCGTGTTCGAGGCGGTCGAGCAGGCGCGGGTCGAGGCGATCGGCGCGCGGCGGATGGCGGGGGTCGCCAGGAATCTCACCGCGATGCTCGACGATCATTTCCATCGCGGCAAGTTCGACGAGATCACCGACCGTGCCGACGCGCCGCTGTCGGACGCGCTGGCGATGCTGGTGCGCGAACGCCTGACCGGGTTGGCGCCGCCCGCGGCAGCAAAGAAGATGGTCGACCTGTGGCGGCCGGTGCTGGAAGACAAGATCGGCGCGCGGCTCGATCAGCTGAACCGCGTCACGGAAGACCAGGCCAGGTTCGGCGACGTCGTGCATGACCTGTTGTCCGCGCTCGACCTCGGCGACGACCGCAACGCCGATGCCGACGAGGACGAGAACCAGGACGAAAACCGCGACGGCGAGAACGACCAGTCCGGCGCGGAAGGCTCGCCCGACTCTGACGCGGCGCAGGAGATGAGCGCCGACCAGGCGCAGGCCTCCACCGACGAGATGTCGGAAAGCGCGATGGAAAGCGCGCAGGCCTCCACCAGCGACACCTTCGACGACGGCGAACTCGGCGACGACGAGACGCCGGGCGAGGCGACGCGGCCGAATTCGAAGGGCGCCAACGAACCGCGCGGGCCGGAATATCACGCTTTCGCGCCGAAATTCGACGAGGTGATCGCCGCCGAAGACCTCTGCGACCATGACGAGCTGGAGCGGTTGCGCAGCTATCTCGACAAGCAGCTCGCGCATCTGCAAGGCATCGTGGCGCGGCTTGCCAACCGGCTGCAGCGCCGGCTGATGGCGCAGCAGAACCGCGCCTGGGAGTTCGATCTCGAAGAGGGCATTCTCGATCCCGCACGGCTGTCGCGCGTGGTGACCGATCCCTATCACCCGCTGTCGTTCATGCATGAGAAGGAAGCGACCTTCCGCGACACCGTGGTGACGCTGCTGCTGGACAATTCCGGCTCGATGCGCGGACGCCCGATTACGGTGGCGGCGACCTGCGCCGATATTCTGGCGCGGACGCTGGAGCGCTGCGGCGTGAAGGTGGAAATTCTCGGCTTCACGACGCGGGCCTGGAAGGGCGGGCAGTCGCGCGAGGCGTGGCTTGCCGCCGGCAAGCCGGCCAATCCCGGACGGCTGAACGACCTGCGCCACATCATCTACAAATCCGCCGACGCCCCGTGGCGCCGCGCGCGCAAGAATCTCGGGCTGATGATGCGCGAAGGACTTTTGAAGGAAAACATCGACGGCGAGGCGCTGGACTGGGCGCACAAGCGGCTGTTGGGCCGCTCCGAGCAGCGCAAGATCCTGATGATGATTTCCGACGGTGCCCCGGTCGACGACTCCACGCTGTCGGTCAATGCAGGTAATTACCTGGAGCGCCATCTGCGCCACATCATCGAAGAAATCGAGACCCGTTCGCCGGTCGAACTGATCGCGATCGGCATCGGTCACGACGTTACCCGCTATTATCGCCGCGCGGTCACCATCGTCGATGCCGAGGAACTCGGCGGCGCCATCACCGAAAAGCTCGCCGAGCTGTTCAGCGAGACCCATGGCGCTGCGCCGTCCAAATCTGGCTCACGGCGCCGATTGCATTCGTAACGGCATGTTCGGGCATCCCAGCCGCCGCCGCTTCCTGAAGTTGACGGCGGCGGGGCTTTCTGCCTCCGCGATTCCCGCCCGCGCCTACGCGCGGGAGCCGGTGGCGCCGGACGAATTCACGGTCGCCGCCCCGGTCTCGATCGAGGTCAACGCCCGGCCGATCCCTTCCTTCGACACCCGCGACCGCGCGCGGGTGCGCTTCGGGTCGCTGGAATATCGCAGCGGACTTATTCTTACCTCGCGGTTTCGCGGTTTTGGCGGGCTGTCGGGGTTTCGTCTCGATGCGAAGGGCGAGCGCTTCATTGCTGTCAGCGACAAGGGCAGCTGGTTCACCGGCCGCATCGTCTATCGGGGCCGCGAGATGACCGGGCTCGACGACGTCGAGGCGGCCCCCTTGCTGGGGGCCGACGGCAGGCCGATCACCGCGCGCGGCTGGTTCGATACCGAAGCGCTGGCGCTCGACGGCTCCCAGGTTTATGTCGGCCTCGAGCGCGTCAACCGGATCCTGCGTTACGATTTCAGCAAGGGCTTTACGCGTTCGCGCGGCGAGGAGGTGCCGCTGCCGGCGGCGGCGCGCAAGCTGCCCTACAACAGGGGGCTGGAAGCACTTGTCATGGTGCCGAAGGGCCTGGCCCTGGCAGGCACGCTGATCGCGATCTCCGAGCGTGGGCTCGATTCGGAAGGCAATATCGTCGCCTTCCTGATCGGCGGCAAGACACCGGGGCAGTTCGGCATCCGCCGCAGCCAGAATTTCGATGTCAGCGACGCGGTGCTGCTGGCTTCGGGCGACCTGCTGGTGCTGGAGCGGAAATTTTCCTGGCTCGCCGGCGTTGCCATCCGGATTCGGCGGGTGCCGCTGAAATCGGTCGCTCCGGGCGCGGTGGTCGACGGTCCCCTGATCTTCGATGCGGATCTCGGCCACGAGGTCGACAACATGGAAGCCATCGACGCCCATGTCACGCCGGAGGGCGACACCGTGCTGACGCTGGTCTCCGACGATAATTTTTCGATGATCCAGCGTAACCTGATGCTGCAGTTCACCCTGATGAATTGAGGCTCGCCTGCCGCGGTCGGTCCGGCGACGCCGGCAGTTGGTAATCGGAGCGGCGCGACATAAGGTGTCCGCCGGCGATCCCTCCCATCCTCCGGATAATCAGCATGAGCGCCCTGTTTTCCCCGATCCAATTGCGCGGCCTTGCGCTTCCCAACCGCATCATGGTGGCGCCGATGTGCCAGTATTCGGCCGAGAACGGCGAGGCCAATGACTGGCACTTCACCCACATCAACAGCCTGGCGCTGTCGGGGGCGGCGATGTTCTGCATCGAGGCGACCGCGGTGGAGCCGATCGGCCGCATCACCCCGGGCTGCCTCGGTCTGTGGAACGACGCCACCGAGGCGGCGCTGAGGCCTATCCTGGCCTCGGTGCGCAAGCATTCGAAGACCGCGGTCGCGATGCAGCTCGCCCATGCCGGCCGCAAGGCCTCGAGCCACACGCCGTGGGATGGCGGCCAGCTGATCCCTGTTTCCGAAGGCGGCTGGCAGGCCGAGGGTCCCTCCGCGGTGCCGCACAAGGAAACCGAGACACCGCCGCGCGCGTTCGATGCGGCGGGGCTGAAGCGCGTGCGCGAGGCTTTCATGGCGGCGGCCAGGCGCGCCGAGCGGCTCGGCATCGACGCGCTGGAAGTGCATTGCGCGCACGGCTATCTCCTGCACCAGTTCCTGTCGCCGATATCGAACAAGCGCGGCGACGAATATGGCGGCTCGCTGCAGAACCGGATGCGCTTCCCGCTCGAAGTGTTCGAGGCGGTGCGCGCGGCGTTTCCGGCGAGCAAGCCGGTCGGCCTGCGGGTCTCGGCGACCGACTGGGTCGAGGGCGGCTGGGATCTGCCGCAGACCATCGAATTTGCCCTCGAGCTCAAGAAGCGCGGCCTCGACTGGATCGACGTCTCCTCCGGCGGCGTGTCGCCATTGCAGAAGATTCCGCTCGGTCCCGGCTACCAGGTGCCGCTGGCGCAGGCGGTGAAACAAGCAACCTCCCTCACCACCATCGCGGTCGGTCTGATCACCGAAGCGAGGCAGGCCGAGGACATCATAGCCTCCGGCAAGGCCGACATGGTCGCGCTCGCCCGCGGCATGCTCTACGACCCGCGCTGGGGCTGGCACGCCGCCGCCGAGCTCGGCGGTGAGGTCGCCGCACCTCCGCAATACTGGCGCTCGCAGCCCGCGACGCAAAAAGCGCTGTTCGGCGCCACCACCTTCGGCACGCGGTAGGCCGCGGTCAGGCCTGCTTCTTCGCCATCTCCGCAACCGCGTGGATCGCGGCGATGTAGCCGTAGGGGCCGAGGCCGCAGATCACGGCGGTCGCGGCCGACGAAATCTTGGAATGGCGGTGCAGCTCGTCGCGGGCGTGGATGTTGGAGATGTGCACCTCCAGCACCGGCCCCTCGAACGCCTTGATGGCGTCGATGATGGCGATCGAGGTGAAGGAATAGGCGGCCGGATTGATGATGATGGCGTCGGCGTCCTGCCGCGCCGACTGGATCAGGTCGACCAGCGCGCCTTCATGGTTGGACTGGTGAAACGACAGCGTCAGGCCCAGCCGCGCCGCGTGCTGCTCGCAGTTCTCCCTGATCTGCGCCAGCGTGGTGGTGCCGTAGATATGCGGTTCGCGCACGCCGAGCAAATTGAGGTTGGGACCGTTCAGGATCATCACGCGTTTCATGTTGTGTCCTATGTGCGATTGGGGGCTTCATGGTTCGAGACGCGCGGCGTTGCCGCGCTCCTCACCATGAGGGATAGGGTTTTCCTCATCCTGAGGAGCGGCGGCTTCGCCGCGTCTCGAAGGATGAGGCCACCGTACCGGATCATGCCGCGTCGCCCCGCCTCACGCCGCCCGGACGCTGTCGAGGAATTTCTCGACTTCGGATTTGAGGTGGGTGGAGACCTCGGCGAGTTCCTGCGCCGATTTCAGCATCTGGCCCGAGGTGGTTTCGGTTTCGATCGCGCCCTTGGCGACCTTCTCGATGTTGTCGGCGACATCGAGGGTGCCGCCGGCGGCGGCCTCGACGCCCTGTGCGATGCTCTGCGTCGCGGTGCCCTGCTGCTCGACCGCCGACGAGATCGAGGTCGAGATCCCGCTGATGCGCTCGATGGTCTGCCCGATCGCCTTGATCGCATTGACCGACTCTTCGGTGGCGCGCTGCATGTTGACGATGTGCGACGAGATCTCGTCGGTCGCCTTCGCGGTCTGGCCGGCCAGCGTCTTGACCTCCTGCGCCACCACGGCGAATCCGCGCCCGGCGTCGCCGGCGCGCGCGGCCTCGATGGTGGCGTTGAGCGCCAAAAGGTTGGTCTGTTCGGCGATCGAGGTGATCAGCTTGACCACGTCGCCGATGCGGTCGCCCGCCGCCGACAATTCCGCCATCCGCTCGTCGGTGGCATTGGCCTGCTTGACCGCGTCGGTGGCGACCCCGTTCGATTCCTGCACCCTGCGGCTGATCTCGACGATCGACTGCGACAGCTCGCTGGAAGCGGCCGCGGCGGAGCGGACGTGCTCGGAGGCCGCCCGCGAGGCTTCGGCGGACCGGCCCGACATCTCCGCGGTCGAATGCGCCGTCACCGAAAGCAGCTTGGCGTCCTTTTCGAACTGCCCCGAGGAATTCAGCACCCGCTCGATGATGCCGCCGATGTTGCTGCGGAAGTCGTCGACGAACCGGTTCATGTCGGCCTTGCGCTGCGCCATCGCCTGTTTTTCGGCCTCGACGCGCTCGCGCTCGAGCTGGTGGCGTTCCATCCGGTTGATCTTGAACACGCCGATGGTGCGGGCGATCGCGCCGATCTCGTCGTGGCGGTCGGCGTGATGCACTTCGACGTCGGTGCGTCCCTCGGCAATCCCGGTCAGCGATTCCGTCACCGCCCGCAGCGGCCGGGTGACGCGGCGGACCATCAACATCGTCATCGCCAGCACCAGCAGGGCTGCGAACGCGCCGGCGATGCCCATCGCCCACAGCGCCTGCGACAGCGTGCCGTCGAGCTCGGCGGTGGGAATGCCGACGAAGACCAGGCCGATCACCTTGCCGGCGTCACCGAACACCGGCTGGTAGGCGGTGAAGAAGCGGCGGCCGAACAGGATCGCCGGGCCCTTGTAGGCCTCGCCGCGGCGAACCACCGGCTGCGCCGGATGATCGGCCGCAAGCTGGGTGCCGACGGCGCGGTCGCCGTTTTCCTTTTTCAGATTGGTGGTGCGGCGGATGAACTGCTTCGAGGCATCGTCATAGACGAACAGCGTGGCGACGCCGCCGACATAGGAGGTCGAGCGGTCGACGATCTTGTGGTCGGTAAATTCCGGCATCTTCGGAATGTCGACGCGGTCGACGATGCCTTGCTTCAGCGCGATCTTCGCATTGGCGAAGCTTTCGCCGAAGGCGAGGCTGAGGGTGCGCAGGTTGACGTCGATGTCGTTCAGGGCGCGGTGATCGAAGTCGCGGCTCAGCGACCAGTAGCCGGCGCCCACCACCAGCGCGGTATTCACCGCGATCAGCAGCGCCGCGCTGAGCACGGCCTTCGGCCCGAGGTTCATGCGTAGAAAAGCGAAACTGCCTGCCTTGAGTCCAAACGCCATCGGGCTCTCCAAAGTACGACTTTGATCGCAAAGGCGCATTTTTAAGCATTTCCTTTACGATTGGCTTAATGAAAGCCCGTCGCGCGGAATTTGGCGGGGTGGCGGGGGGCCCGCAGGGCCATCCGGGCCTCTGGTTCGAGACGCGCGGCGTTGCCGCGCTCCTCACCATGAGGGGTTAGAAACATGAGGGTCTGGAACCTCGTCCTGAGGAGCGGCGTCTTCGCCGCGTCTCGAAGGATGAGGCCACCGCACTCTCACAAACACGCCTTCGCGATCTCGCGGCGCGTGGCGCCCGAGCTTTGCTCTCAACTTCCCGCCCTCCATTCAGAGGGCGCAGGGAAGACCGGGTGCGCGCTGCACCCGCGGTCTCGTGTGCAAACATGTGCGAAGAACACGCACACGAGCATACAGGTTCAGCGGAGACACTCCGGCCTTCCCTGCGCAATGGTTTTACGGATTATAGCGCGCTCTCCCCGGTGACCGGGCTTTCTTGCCACCGTCGCCCGCGCTCCCTAGCGCGAACTTGACACCAGCGTCGGGGTGCCAGGACCACACGACTTCACCGTCCGCCAGCTGCACGCCCGTCTCGCGCGCCGCCCGCGTCCACCGCACCCCGTGCCCTACGTCCGTGACGTTCGCGAAACGCCCCTCTTGATGGGACGGGATGGCGATGGAGATAGACCGATTCGCGATTTCGGAAAATCAGAATATTTTTGCGAGGAGGGCTGGACAGAAAATCGCGACACGCAACTGATTTGCCCGTCGGGTAGTCACACAGCCCGCGGCGCTGCGCGCCGGCGGTACGTCCAGTCGTAGGGTGCGCAAAGCGAAAGCGTGCCCACCATTTGCGTCGTCACATCAGTCGGTGGGCACGGCGCAGACGCGCCTTTGCCCACCCTACGGCTTCAATCCGTCACTCATCCGCATCCTCCGCGTCATCCGCCGGCCCGGCGGGCGGCTCGGGCGGCATCGGAATGGTCTGGTACTTCGCGGGGATATTTACCGGTCGGTAGCGCGGATCGTGCGCGATCTTCTCGACGGCGGATTGGTGCAGCAAGGCGTCTTCCGGGATCAGGCGCGGCTCGCAATCCGGGATGTAGTAGCCGAACTCCGATTTGCGCTCCGGCCATTCCTTGTACTTGTCCTTTTTCGGGAAGTACTCGATGCTGCGCCAGGCCGCCGTCATCGAATTGTGCGGGTCGGCCATGAAGTCGGGTTTGACGTAGCTGAACGGGCTGCCTTTGCGCTGCCGGCCCCAGCCGAGCTGGTTGACGGTGCGGCGGTCGACCCGGAGGCCGCATTTCACCGCCTCCTCGATCATCCACAGCAGCGGGTATTTCGACAACCCGCTCTGGATTTCCGGATAGCCGCCGCCGATATCGGCGTGCACGCCGGCGAACCAGACCTGCAAGCTATCCTGCGGACTTTCGTTGTTGGTCTTCGAGAAGCGGTTTGGCATGAAGATGGTGTTTTGCCACGGCTGCAGCCGGAACAGCCGGCGCCGCTCGTCGATCGACATCGCCTGGCGGAAGATCTCCACGCTCGGATTGCGATGCACGAAGGCCAGCACCTGCAGGCTCGGCCAATAGAGCCGGTCCGGCCGCGGCACGATCACGCTCGCCACGGTGTCCCAGACCCCGACGAATTTGACGGTCGGCCATCGCACGCTGAGGATGCGCGCATATTGCGCCGCCTGGTCGTACCGGGAGGCGGGGCCGGGGTCGGCGGCGGCGCCGTCGGTGAACTGCCTGGGATCGAGCCCGCCGTCCGGATTGTCGCTGGAGAACTGCTTGTAGGCGGTGAGCCCGCTTCCGGCGAGATTGGTCTGCGGCTTCGCGATCAGCCCGACCTTGTGGATCAGCCCGGCCAGCACCCGCACGGTGTAGGCGCCGCGGGAAAAGCCGAACAGGTAGATCGCGTCGCCTTCCTCGTAATTGTCGACGATGAACTCGTAGGAATTGAGCACGTTGTCGTCGAGCCCGTAGCCGGTGGCGAGCCCGAACACCGCCGATACGTCCTGCCGCCACTTCTTCCACGGATTGGGCCGCGCCAGCGTGCCGACGCCGGGATCGTAAAACACCATCTGCCGCGGCGTGGTCTTTTCGGTCTTGCGCAAGGTCCGGTACAGCTTGAGCACATTGGAAATGTTCTCGGAGATCTCGTTGCCGGTGCCGTCGCAGCAGATGACGATGTTCTTCATGGATGTGGGCCTGAATGGATGCAGCCGGAAGTTTAGCGGGGGGAGGGCGGGGTGGCTATGGGGATTCGCTATTCACGCGTTACAATCACCGCGTGCTATCGCTGAGTCGGCAGGACCAGCACAGCAGCAGCTTACGGATAACCTTCCACGTTTCCGTCGAGTAGGCGCAATGGGGACCGCAGGGCGATGTATCTGAAAACCCTAGCACTCAACAATTTTCGCTCGTTTGAGCAGACGAATATTCAGTTTAGCAGCGATCTCACGATTCTGGTTGGCGAGAACAACGGCGGAAAAAGCAATGCGATCGATGCCATTAGGCTGTTGACCACACCGCTTGGGGGCCGCCGCGAGCTTTATTGCGAGACGACGGACATCCGCTTTGGAAGCGCCAAACCAGAGTTCGAACTTATCGGACGTTACGTGGAGCTTAGCCCGGCACAGCAAGGTCGATTGATATCGGCGGCTACTGATCACGCGATCACAGGCTGTGTCTTCGGCTTGCGGTACGACGAGAGCAGCGGACGATTCCCGATACGCCCCATGCTTTGGTGCGGGCATCACCAAGGCATTCCGGAGCCGGGCTGCCACGAGATGGTTCGGCACGTCTATTTACCGCCGCTCCGCGATGCCAAACGCGCTCTCGCATCTGGCAATCCTACGCGAATCTACGCGCTCTTGAACCATTTCCTTGACGGCGGTGATCCGGCGGCCCTGGCGAAGGAGCTAAGGCGCGGTGCCGAGGCGGAGATCTTGTTGAAGGTAGACGGTGCCGTGGAGGTCGGCTTGAGTGCGCTTACGTCTGGCGTTCGTCGGCAAGCTGCATCGCTCGGCTTTGCCAATAATGAGAAGCTTATCGATATTGCGCGTGATCTGCGCTTTAAGCTCGCCGACCATGGCATCGAACCAGAGGACCTACGTTATTCAGGCCATGGCTATGCCAATTTGCTTTATATGGCGACGATCGCGGTCGAGCTGGAGAGGGTGAATGACGCTGATCTAACGTTGTTTCTCGTCGAGGAGCCAGAGGCGCACCTCCACCCCCAACTTCAGGCCGCAGTACTCAGCTTTCTTGAGGAACAGGCAGAAAAGTCGCGGCAGCTCCGACCCGATCACGGTGGTCCAGCCGGTCAGCTGCAAGTCATCGTCGCGACCCATTCGCCAAATCTTTCAGCATGGGTTGAGAGCAAGAAGCTGGTATTTTTCCGATCCTTCCTGCCCAAAGGTGCCGCACCGGTGATTGACGAAACCGGCGCCCCGTCACCCGAAACGCAATCTCGACGAGTGACGCGTTGTATTCCGTTGGCTTCGCTCGCACTCGATCCCATCGAACGTCGCAAAATTGATCGTTATCTCGACGTCACCAAGTCTGCCTTTCTGTTCGGCGGGCGTGTGCTCTTGGCCGAAGGAATTGCCGAGGCGCTTCTACTGCCAGTGATCGCAAAGAAGCTTGTTCTCAAGGATGATCCCGAGAAGTTGCGATTATTCCGCTCTGCGGTTTTCGTACCGATCGATGGTGTTGATTTCGAGCCATACACCAAGCTTCTGCTTACGCCGTTCGACGAGGTTCGCATCGCAGATCGTCTGGTCGTGCTTACCGACGGCGATGGCGGCAGCTTGGAAGAAGGTGAAGTGCTCCCTGGCGAGGTTCGCAAGGCGAAGTTGAATGCCCTAGCTGCCGGGCTTGGCGCCAATGAGCTGATCGATGTGGTCATCAACGACTATTCGCTTGAAACCGAATTGGTCCGAGCAGGCAACGGTCCCTTGTTGAAGGATATCTTTCTCAAATTGCACCCTCGGTCGGGCGGCAAATGGGACACGGCGGTTGCGCTTGTTGGCGATGCCCAAGCACTCGCAATCCAGAGTCTTTTCGAAACGACCCGCAAGGGCGACTTCGCTCAGCTTCTCGCTGAGGAGATCAACGAGGGCAAGGCTTTCGTCGTGCCCGCCTATCTCAAGCGCGCTATCGAAACGTTGGTCGAATGAAGGCCAAGCCCTTCACGCCAACAGGAGAACAGGCTCGCGTTATCGGCCACAATGGTTCCGCGTTTGTCGCCTCTTGTCCCGGCTCCGGCAAGACCCGTGTGATCGTCGAACGAGCGCGACTAATGCTCGCTGACCATTCGTCAAGACGCGGTATCGCCTTCCTGTCGTTCACAATTGCCGCCGTGTCTGAGCTTGAAGAGCGGTTGCACCGACAAGGGTTGCTTGATGTTCCCGCCTTTCCTCACTTTATTGGAACGTTCGATAGGTTTCTTTGGCAATTCTTCATCGCGCCGTTCGGTGTGCCCGGCTGCACGGCTCGACCGCGCCTGATCCCTGACAAGGACAAGCTTCAAATCCAACCCTTTCCGGGGGCGCAAGCACTGCCGCTGGACTGCTTCGATCGAACAACTGGCAATTCGATTCCAGAAGCGCTCGCGCGACACGGCTTCAAAGGAAGGGTCAAGGCGCACGAGACGGCGGCCCGCAATACGCGCGCCCGCTTCCTTGAGCGAGGTGAACTAGATTTTGCGGACGCACGCGAGGTCGCGCTCGCCCGGCTGCGCGATCCAGTCTCCTCGCCTGTGCTGGCTCGCGCGCTTGCTGCCCGGTTCCGAGAACTAATCGTCGATGAAGCCCAAGACTGCAATCCGGCTGATCTGGAAATTATCAATTGGTTTCGTTCAGCTCATATCCCAGTAAAGGTCATCTGCGATCCGCACCAATCTATCTACGGCTTTCGCGGGGGCGTGACGGACGAGCTCTTGGCCTTCGGGGAAACCTTTGAAGAAAATGACCGATTGCCGATTACCGGCAATTTCCGGTCAAGTCGCCATATTGCGAATGCGATCGTGGCGCTGCGGGCTCCAAGCGCGCGCTCGGTGACAGATGAGGCGCTTGGCGAGTATCGTGACGAGACGACGCCAATTCACATTCTGGCCTATCCAGGCAACAGTGTGCCTGCAATCGTGGGGGCCAAGTTCGGCGAGCTAACGGAAGAGCTTCGTCTCAACGCTCGTGACTGTCCGGTTGTGGCTGCGACGCGCCTGAGCGGCGCGAATGCCCTTGGCCACCCGGCTGACAACGGTGTCAAGGATTTGAGCTTCAGATTGGCCGTCGCGATAAGTGATTACCATCTCTCGTTCGAACTTGGCGGCAGGAAGGAGGCGCTCGAAGTAGTTCACGCACTCATGCTGGAACTTGAGGGCCATCTCGTCAACAAGACCTATCATCAGCACATATCCAACGCAGAGATTGAGCCGGACCACTGGCGTCCGCGAGTACTCGAACTTGTTGATGCGCTGCGCTTCGATCCCACGCGATTTGCGACGTCCGACGCGTGGCACGATCTTGCGCGCACCTTGCTTGCGCCATTGCTGCCGGTTGGAGGGCGGTCGATCAATCAGCGGCTTCCCCGCAATGCGGACTTAGCGAAGGCGTTATTTGGCGCGCCACCAAGCGGGCACTGTGCCCGTACTATTCACAGTGTAAAAGGGATGGAGTTTCCGGCGGTGTGCGTGGTGATGTCGTCACGGACCGCCAAGGGTATACTCGATTTTTTGACTGCAGGAAGTTCTGCTGCCGCCAGTGAGGACGCACGCAAAATTTATGTTGGTGCCTCGCGGGCGCAGCGACTGTTGGCAATTGCCGTACCCAAGTCTCAGGCACCACGATTGATGCGCCTCTTACAAACGACGGGAGCGACGGTCTCCTTGGTCGTCTTGTAACGGCGTGTCTATCGTGCCTCAAGTGTGGGGCGGGTTATGACTGCCCAAAACAAGAAAGCCGGGTCTTTCGACCCGGCCGTTCATAACCCTCAACGCTAATCCGGCTTAAAGCGAAGCTCAGCTCGCCTTCGCCACCGGCGCGGCTGCTATCTTCTTTTCGATCGCGCGCTTCAGGAGCAGCGCCTTCGGCGAAAGCTCGTCGGCCTTGGCCTTGATCAGGAAGGCGTCGAGGCCGCCGCGGTGATCGACTGATTTCAGCGCGTTGGTCGAGACCCTTAAGCGCACGTTGCGGCCGAGCGCGTCCGAGATGAAGGTGACGTTGCACAGGTTCGGCAGGAACCGGCGCTTGGTCTTGATGTTGGAGTGGCTCACCTTGTGGCCCACCAGCGGGCCCTTGGCCGTCAGTTCACAGCGCCGCGACATAGCGAAAATCCTCTTGCATCCCCGACCCATCCGTCAGCCCTTCGAGGGCGCGGCGCGGGGGTTCAAATTCACGTCCATTTCAGGAACCGCGGACGTATAGGGGGTGAGCAGCGGGGCGTCAAGGTTTTGCAGCCCAAAGATCGGCCCAAATGGGCCGGCAAATGGGCCGGAAAGCCCTGTTCCGAAAGGCGGTTCGGCCCCTTTTCACCCATCATATAAACGGCGTATTCGCCGCCGACATCATAGCTTGCAGGCGCCGGCGCATTGTCCGCCGGATATTTTGCCCTAAATGATACATTACCCGCGCCGACGTGAGGACCGCCTCTCAGTGACCCATTCCCGCATGATTTCGCCCCGGCTGGCCGCATCGGCCCGGCGGGCGCTGGGTGGTCTGGGTATGGGCCTGGGTATCGGCTTCGGTATGGGTTTGGCCGTGCTGCTCGGCTCCCAGCCGGCCGCTTTCGCGCAAGGCCGGCTCGATGCCCGCTATGAGGCGACGCTGGCGGGGATTCCGATCGGCAAGGGCGCCTGGAACATTGAAATCGGCGACGACGTGTTTTCCGCCTCCGCCTCCGGCGGCACCTCGGGGCTTTTGAAGGCGTTCTCCGGCGGCTCCGGCACCGGTGCGGCGCAGGGCCGGGTGGTCGGCGGCGCGCTGGTGGCGAGCCATTATTCCGCCTCCACCACCACGGCGAAAAAGACCGAAGCCATCCGCATGGTGCTGGCGAACGGCAACATCAGGGAATTCGCGATCGAGCCGGAACCGCCTGTCGATGCCGACCGGCTGCCGGTCACCGAGGCGCATCGCCGCGGGGTCTACGATCCCATGACCGGATCGATGCTGCGGGTGCCGGGCAATGGCGATCCGCTGACGCCGGAAGCCTGCCGCGTCGGCGCCGGCATCTTCGACGGCCGCATGCGCTACGACCTCAAGCTCGACTTCAAGCGCATGGAAACCGTCAAGGCCGAAAAGGGCTATCGCGGCCCTGTCGTGGTGTGCGCGGTGTATTTCACGCCGGTCTCGGGCTACATCCCGGACCGTCCGGTCATCAAATACCTCGCCGCCCAGCGCAATATCGAGATCGCGTTCGCGCCTGTCGCGGGAACCCGCATCCTGGTGCCGTTCTGGATGAAGATCCCGACCCCGCTCGGCCCCGCCATGCTGGAAGCCACCCAGTTCATCACCCAGGCCACCCCGCCGCGGGTGGCGAAGACGCAGTGAGAGGTTTTCTCTTCCCTTCTCCCCTTGTGGGAGAAGGTGGCGCGCTCTTGAGCGCGCCGGATGAGGGGTCTCCATCCGCGGAGACAGACCCCTCACCCGTCCGCGATGCTTCCGCATCGCGGCCACCCTCTCCCACAAGGGGAGAGGGGAAGTGGAGTGACTCATCGCTTGACTCTTCACCGCTTCTGATTCGACTCCGCGCCCCTGAACTCTTAAGGAATTTGGTCCGGTTTCCGCCGCTTGTGGCTCGCTCCCAAACTTGATCTAGTGCCGCGATGCGCTGCCGGGCCGAGATGTTGCGGTGAACGTAACGGGAGTTGGACGGAGTCACCGATTCGGGCGCGATTCGTTCCGGACTCGTTCCGAAGCTTAAACAGCGACGACAGATGCGTCGCATTTCGAGACATCTCCAGGAAACCAGAAGAAACCAGCGGCGCAGAAACCCAATAAAAATGGCCTTTTCTCCATCCTCGTTACCGTTCTCCCATGAACGCGCTCCCGGCGCCGGCGTTACCGCGGTGCTGGGGCCGACCAATACCGGCAAGACGCATCTGGCGATCGAGCGGATGGTCGCGCATTCCTCCGGGGTGATCGGCCTGCCGCTGCGGCTGCTGGCGCGCGAGGTCTACAACAAGATCGTCGGCCGGGTCGGCCCGGATGCGGTCGCGCTGGTCACCGGCGAGGAGAAGATCAAGCCGCCGAAGGCGCGCTACTGGGTCTCGACCGTGGAGGCGATGCCGCGGGATCTCGACGTCTCGTTTCTCGCCGTCGACGAAATCCAGATCGCCGCCGATCTCGAGCGCGGCCATGTCTTCACCGATCGCATCCTCAACCGGCGCGGCCGCGACGAAACGCTGCTATTGGGTGCCGCCACCATGCGCCCGATCATCGAGCGGCTGTTGCCCGGTGCGTCCATCGTCACCCGGCCGCGGCTGTCGCAGCTCGAATTCTCCGGCGACCGCAAGCTCACCAGGCAGCCGCGGCGCACCGCGATCGTCGCGTTCTCGGCCGACGAAGTCTACGCCATCGCCGAACTGATCAAGCGCCAGCATGGCGGCGCCGCGGTGGTGCTGGGCTCGCTCTCGCCCCGCACGCGCAACGCGCAAGTTGAGATGTTCCAGAACGGCGACGTCGATTATCTCGTTGCCACCGACGCCGTCGGCATGGGGCTCAATCTCGACGTCGACCACGTCGCGTTTGCCTCCGACCGCAAATATGACGGCTATCAGTTCCGCCGCTTGAATCCGTCGGAATTCGCGCAGATCGCCGGTCGTGCCGGCCGCGCCACCCGCGACGGCACCTTCGGCACCACCGGCCGCTGCGCGCCGTTCGAGCCGGAACTGGTGAACGCGCTGCAGAACCACTCCTTCGAGAGCGTGAAGGTGCTGCAATGGCGCAATTCGAGGCTGGATTTTTCCTCGCTCGGGAGCCTGCAGGTGTCGCTGGCGCTGTCGCCCACGCATGACGCGCTGACGCGGGCGCCGATCGCGGAAGACCTGCGCGTGCTCGATCACGCCGCGCGCGACGCCGATGTGCGCGACATGGCCCATGGCTCAGCCGCCATCGAGCGGCTGTGGGACGCCTGCCAGATTCCGGATTACCGCAAGATCGCGCCGGCCGCCCATGCCGAGCTGGTGACGACCCTGTTCGGGTTCCTGATGAAGCGGGGCCGGATCCCGGACGCCTGGTTCGCCGCCCAGGTCGACCAGACCGACCGCACCGACGGCGATATCGACACGCTATCGGGCCGGATTGCGCAGATCCGGACCTGGACTTTCGTGGCCAATCGCCCGGATTGGCTGTCCGACCCCGAACATTGGCAGGGGATGACGCGCGAAATCGAAAATAAATTGTCCGATGCCCTGCATGAACGGCTCACGGAGCGTTTCGTTGACCGCCGTACCAGTGTATTGATGCGCCGCCTGCGGGAGAACACTGTTTTGAATACCGAAATCGGCAAGACCGGCGAAGTGATCGTGGAAGGCCATGTGATCGGCCGCCTCGACGGATTTACATTCGCGCCAGATGCGGCGGAGGCCGGCTCCGATGCGAAAGCATTGCAGGCCACCGCGCTGAAGGCGCTGGCCGGCGAGATCGACGCGCGCGCCGAGAAACTGGCCGCAGCGCCCGACGAGCAATTCGTGCTGACCTCGGACGGCACCATTCGCTGGACCGGCGACGCCGTGGCGCGGCTGGTCGCGGCCGAGGACGCGCTGCATCCGCGCCTGCGCATCATCGCCGACGAGCGGCTGACCGGCGCGGCGCGCGAAGCGGTGCAGGCGCGGCTCGATCTGTGGCTGAAGACCCACATCGAAAAGCTGCTGGGGCCGTTGTTCGACCTCAACAAGGCCGAGGACATCACCGGCATCGCGCGCGGCATCGCGTTTCAATTGATCGAGGCGCTGGGTGTGCTGGAGCGGCAAAAGATATCAGCCGAGATGAAGGATCTCGACCAGCCGTCGCGCGCTACCTTGCGCAAATACGGCGTGCGCTTCGGCGCCTATCACATCTATTTTCCGGCGCTGCTGAAGCCCGCGGCGCGCGCGCTGGCCTCGCTGCTGTGGGCCGAGAAGCAAAGCAACGCCGACATGTCGGCGCTGTCGGGCGCGCAGCATCTCGCTGGCTCGGGCCGCACCTCGTTCCCGGTCGACAAGGCGCTCGATCGCGACGCCTACCGCGTGCTCGGCTACAAGCAATGCGGCGAGCGCGCGGTGCGGGTCGATATCCTGGAACGGCTCGCCGATATCATCCGTCCCGCGCTGGCATGGCGCGAGACCTCGCCGGGCGAAAAGCCCGCCGGCGCGTTCGACGGCCGCGGCTTCGTGGTGACGCAGGCGATGACGTCGCTCACCGGATCTGCCGGCGAAGACTTCGCCTCGATCCTGCGCGCGCTCGGCTATCGCATGGAGCGCAAGCCGCCATTGCCGCCGAAGCCGGCGGTGGTCGAAGTCCCGGCCGCGGAGGCCGTTGCGGCGGAGGCGGTATCGGAGACGGCGGCGGACAGTACGGCTGTCGCTGCCGATGCGGTTGCCGCCGAGAGCGCGGTCGTTGCTGAACCCGGCACCGATGTTGCGCCGGCTTCCGAAGAAGCGACGCCGTCGGCGACGCTGCTGCCAGATGTCGCTTTCGCGCCGGCGCCCGAGCCGGCCGAGCCCGTTACCGTCGAGGCTGCGCAGCCGGAACCATCGGCCGTGGTGGAAACGGCTGTGTTGGAACCGTCACAGGAACAGCCTGCCGCTGAAGCTGCGACCGAAACCGTTGCGGCGGGTGACGCTGCTCCGGCCGAGGCCGCCGCTGCCGCGCCCGAAGTTCCCGCAGCGCCGGAACTGGTGGAAGTCTGGCGGCCCGGCGGCCGTTCGGACGAACGCCGGCCGCGCCACGAGCACCACCGTCCCCGCCATCAGGATCGCCCGCAGCAGGGCGCGGAACCTGTGGCCGCACCCGGCGAAGCCGGCGAGGCGGCAAAGGGCGAGCAGCATCGCCGCGGACGGCGCGACCGCCACCAAGATTTCCGCAAACCCCGCACCGCCGCGCCGGCCGAAGGCGCGCCCGCGCCCGCGCCGCGTGACGACCGCGGCGGCCGTCCGCCGCGCGAGCGCTTTGAAGGCAAGGACAGGGACAAGGGCCGGGATCGCGACCAGGGCCGTGACAAGGGCAAGTTCGGCGGTGGCCGGGATAAAGGCCCGCGCGACAAGGGCGGGCGCGACCGCGATAAGGGCGGCCGCGACTCCGGGCCGTCGCACCGGCAGTGGGCCACCAGCGCCGCGCCGCGCGATCGCGACCGCCCTGCCGATCCCAATTCGCCCTTCGCCAAGCTCGCGGCGCTGAAGGAACAACTCGCCGCCGGCCGCAAGGACTAGCCAGGCAAGGACTAGCCAAGGCATTTCCGGCCTCATGGTTCGAGACGCGCGGCGTTGCCGCGCTCCTCACCACGAGGGATGAAGAGTTCCTCATCCTGAGGAGGCGCGAAGCGCCGTCTCGAAGGAGGCGGCCTCCGCAAGAGAAAAAGTGCTGATCCTTCTCGAAGTGGTGTCGCTTGGAGCGCCAGCGTCTCGATAAATGGCTGTGGCATGCGCGGGTGGTGAAGGCCCGCTCCAGCGCCGCTGCGCTGGTGGAAGCCGGCCACGTCCGCGTCAACGGCGTGCGCGAGAAGGCGCCCGGCCATGCCGTCAAGATCGGCGACGTCGTCACCGTCGGGCTCGACAACTCGGTGCGCGTCCTGAAAGTCGTCGCGTTCGCGGAGCGCCGGGGCGACGCCACCGCCGCCCGCGTGCTTTACGAGGATTTGCGCGACCGCCAATAGTAACTATTTGCTTTCAAGCGCGTTCAGGCTGGCGCAGGAATGCTGAAAGCGCGCCTTTTTGGCGCGTTGCTTCACTTGCGGCTGCGCAGTTCATGCGCTACGCAAACCACGCAAAACTGACCCGTTTCGGAGCCCTGGATGACTTACGTCGTCACTGAAGCCTGCATTAAATGCAAATACACCGATTGCGTTGAGGTCTGCCCGGTAGACTGTTTCTACGAGGGCGAGAACATGCTGGTCATCCATCCCGACGAATGTATCGACTGCGGCGTGTGCGAACCGGAATGCCCCGCCGACGCGATCAAGCCCGACACCGAGCCCGGCCTGGAGAAGTGGCTGGAGGTGAATACCGAATATGCCAAGAGCTGGCCGAACATCACCCAGAAGAAGGACTCCCCCGACGACGCCAAGGATTTCGAGGGGATGGAAGGCAAGTTCGAGAAATATTTTTCTCCGAAGGCCGGAACCGGCGACTGATTCGAAGCCGCCTTTGGCTCGATTGAATTGGGGCCGGTTCGGCCCCAAATTGCCGCCGACTTAACCCTAATTCCGCTGAAACGCCCGAAACCGCCTGCCAAAGCCCCTGACAGGGCGTAAATCATTGATTTTTGCGGAAAATGTGCTATATTGGGCACATTATAAGCCGAACCCGTCAGCCCCGCTTATGGCCCCTATGGGTTCCCGTGAAAAACATCGAACAGGGGCGTGGCAGTTCCGCGCGCAGGCTGTGTCACAGAAAACGCGTAAAAAGAGTGCTTCCAAGACGACGACGACGAAAAAAGCCGCCGCGGTGAGCCGTAGCGCAACCAAGAGCCGTGCCCGGACGTCCCTCAGGGATACCCGGACCGCCGCCAAGGCCTCGGCTGCAAAATCCTCGAAAAACAAAAGAAGCGCAATGCCAAACAAGACTGCAAAAACTGCCGCGAAAGCGACCGGTGCGAAGGCCACTGCTTCGAAGGTTGCTGCCCCCAAGACGGCCCCGAAGGCCGCCGTGAAGGCTCCCGTGGCCAAGGCTCCTGTCGTAAAGGCCGCGGTGAAGCCGGTTGCCGCCGCCAAGCCCGTGGCTGCCGCTCCCCGGGTCGAAGAGCCGAAGAAGGTTCTGACCCAGCGCCAGGGCTTCAAGACCAACGAATTCGTGGTGTATCCGGCGCACGGCGTTGGCCAGATCCTGGCCATCGAGGAGCAGGAGATCGCCGGCGCCAGGCTCGAGCTGTTCGTGATCAATTTCATGAAGGACAAGATGACGCTCCGGGTGCCGACCGCGAAGGTCGCCAATGTCGGCATGCGCAAGCTGTCGGAGCCGGCGCTGGTCAAGAAGGCTCTGGAAACCCTCAAAGGCCGGGCGCGCGTCAAGCGCACGATGTGGTCGCGCCGGGCCCAGGAATACGAAGCCAAGATCAATTCCGGAGACATCGTCGCGATCGCCGAAGTGGTGCGCGATCTCTATCGCTCGGAATCGCAGCCCGAACAGTCCTACAGCGAACGCCAGCTCTACGAAGCGGCGCTCGACCGGCTGTCGCGCGAAATCGCCGTGGTGCAGCACTCGACCGAGACCGAAGCGGTCAAGGAAATCGAAGGCCAGCTCGCCAAGAGCCCGCGCCGCGGCGCCAAGGCGGAAGCCGAAGCTGCCGACGGTGATGCGGATGCCGACGCCGATGGCGACGATGCCGCCGTCGCGGACGAGGCGGCGTAAGCCAGCCTCACTGGTTCAGCAATAAGAAGCCCGGTCGCGAGACCGGGCTTTTTTGTGGTCTATCAACTCGTCGTCCCCGCGCACGCGGGGACCCATAACCACGAATGCGCATTGCTGGAATCCGCTGTGGCTCCAGCAATGCGCAACACAGACATCGGTGGTTATGGGTCCCTGCGTGCGCGGGGACGACGGGAGATTTGAGATAGTTGATCGAGATCCCGGGTTCGCTTCGTGCCCTCAAATGCGCCATTGCGCATCGGAGATGACGCGCTTCGCGCGTCAATCCACCACGATCTTGACGCGGTCGCGCGCTTTCACCTGCGCGTGGGCTTCGAGCCCGTTCAGGATGCGGAAGCGCTCGGCCGGGCGGTCGACGCCGGCCATGCGGTGCGACAGCGATTCCACGGTGTCGCCGGGCTGCACGGTGATCACCTTGATGCGCAGCGGCCGCGCGGCCTGGGTTTCCGCCAGCGTCAGGCGCCGGAACGAGTTGACGGTTTCCCGCGCGTTGCGCTCGCTCTCGGTGGTCTTCTGCCGGGAGGCGAAGATGAAGCGGTAGACGTCGCTGCCGAAGCGCAGCGCGTAGACCTTGAATTGCCACTGGTCGCCATGCGCGGTCGCCGACGCCCCCGGGAAGCCGTTGATGGTCAGCTCTTCAGCCGAGCCCTTGTCGACATTCTCCATCCAGCCGGAATTGAGATAGTCGACCAGCGTCTGCTCCGCCGGCACCCGCACCACGTCGAAGCGCATCGCCTGCGTACCGCCTTCGCGCACGCCGATCACCGCCTGCGCGGTATTGTCCAGCGTGAAAGTGTCGGGGGCGGCGAAGGTGAAGCCGAGTTTCGGGTGTAGGAAACGCCGGCCGCGCACGAAACCTTCGCTGGGATCTTCGCCATAGACGATGTTGTCGATGGCGGCGAGATAGGTTTCGCGGTCGCGCTCGCCGCCCTGCGGCGAGGTGAACTGGCGGGCCGAGTTCTGTGCGTTCTGCACGCGTTCGGGCGTCGCCGGGTGCGACGACAGGAAGTCCTGCGCGCGCGGATCGAGCGAGGTCTTGCCCGCCTTCAGCGCGGCGTTGCGCTCCATCGAGGCAAGGAAGCGCGCGGCGCCGTAGGGATCGAAATGCGCGCGCGCCGAAATGCCGACGCCGATGCCGTCGGCCTCGAATTCCTGGGCGCGCGAGAAGCTCGCCATCGTCAGCTTCGTCTTCGCGAGCGCCAGCGCAGTCAGATCGGGATCGTTGCCCATGTCGGTGACGACGCGGGTGACGACGGCGGCCTGGCGCGCCTGGTCCTCGCGGATCGAGGCGTGCTTGGCCAGCACATGCGCCATCTCGTGGCTCAGCACCGACGACAGTTCCGAGGTGTCGCTGGCGAGCGCAATCAGGCCGCGGGTCACGTAGAGCTGGCCGGTCGGCAGCGCGAACGCATTGACCGCGCCGGAATTGAGGATGGTCACCCTGTAGGCCTGGTCGGGACGATCGGAAGCCGCGACCAGCCGGTCGACCGTCTTGCTGATCAGGGCTGCCAGCTTGGGGTCGTCATAGGCGCCGCCATAGGAGGAGAGGATGCGCTCATGCTCGCGCTCGGCGGCGGGCGTCTGCGCGACCGTCCGGTTCGGTTTGACCGCACTGCCGGCCGAGGGCGCGGCGATCTGGAACCGGCTGAAATCGCCGCAGCCGGCCAGCGCGAGCGCGCACAGCAGGGAACCCGCAGCCCAAAGGCCGCGGCTGGTCATTCCCTGGCGCCGTCCCGCACAAACCGCCACTTCAGCTACTCATTGTTGGCCGGCGGGCTAGTTCCCGCCCAGCATCTCTATCTGCCCCACCCGCAGCACTTCAATCCGTGGACCTTGCCGCGCCTCGACCCAGCCGCGAACGCGAATCCGTCGATTTTCCAGTGACTTAAGGCCAAGCCCTCCGGCTTCGATCACCGGCAACACCCGCCTTGAAATAGTCACGGCAAAGTCCCGTGTCCAGTTCCGCCCGAAATTCAGGTAAGTCGTTGCCCCGGCCTGCCTGACCGACAAAACCTTGCCCTCGACCACGGTAAAGCGCCCGATCCCGGCCAAAATATCGCCCGGACTTTCCGCGTTTTTTATGGCCGCCGGATCGGCCCATGTTCCCCGTTTGGCGTCCCGCGCCTCGGCCTCCGCGGCGAACAGGCTTGCCGCGCATTCCTTCCCGGTGACATCGGCCGATACCAGCGCCTCGCCCTGCGCCAGCAGCACGTTTTGCACCGGGGTGTCGGCGCCGGCGAGATAGACGAAAGCGGGCTGGCGGCCGTAGCGGTCCGGGGTGTCGTCCTCGCCGTGCAGGGTGACGTCGCGGCCGGCAATGATCGCCGCCAGCGCCGCCGTCCGGCCGGCTTTCCCCGATGCGGCCGGCTCGATCCCGGCGAGCCGGACCTCGCGGCCGTCCTGCAGGCGAAACGTTCGCGCATCGATCACCGCGGCGACGCGGCCTTCGCCCTGCGGTGCCAACGAACATCCCGCCGCGTGCGCCGGCACAGCGGCGGCATGCGCCACGCATGTCAGCGCCGCCGCGGCAAATACGGCGCAACGCGCCCGCGTGGCGGGCACCGGCTGCATGACGCTGCGCTGGATCGGATTCATTCCTGTAGGCTTGCGGCGATCGGCGGATAACCTTATCGGAAACTATCCGAAATCGCATTGTCGACGAAGGGGAAGACGATGGAAGTCAACGGTATCGCGCATATTTTCCTGACCGCGTCGAATTTCGAGCGCTCCCGCGAATTCTATCGCAAGCTATTGCCGTTTCTCGGGCTGAAGCCCGTCATCGATACCGAGACGACGTATTACTGCGTCGGCGGCCGCACCGCGGTCGGCATCTCAGCACCGTCGCCCGAGCATGCGGGTGCGGCCTTCGAGCAGAAGCGCGTCGGCCTGCACCACCTCTGTTTCCGCGCCCGCGAGCGTGCCGACATCGACGAGCTGCACACGTTTCTGGTTTCGCTCGGCACCACGATCATCCGCGCGCCGCGCGAGGATCAATGGGCGCCGGGCTATTACTCGCTGCTGTTCGAGGATCCGGATGGCATCAGGCTGGAGCTCAACCATGTGCCGGGGAAGGGGTTGTTGGGGTGAGTGGCGTGTCTTGTGTGGCGTTCTGCGCCTGACCAACCAACCAACGTCGTCCCGGCGAACGCCGGGACCCATCATCCCGGTCGTCTATTGCAGGAGCAAGACGCTTCAACAAGGCCACTTGCACTTGCCGTAACCATCGACGGCACGGCGTAGGGGTCCCGGCGTTCGCCGGGACGACATATTGAGAGAGCCTTTGTCGTCCCATTCCGCTTTGCGGAAAAATTGCGTGACGCGTGAAGCAACGGCATGTCTGCCGCGCTGGCGCGCTGCTTGCCGCTGCTGGCACCTTCCGGCATGATTGCGACAACAGAAATGGAGGCCGCAGGCAACGCGGCTCACAGGGAGGTTTCCATGCAGCGCGTATTTTCATCCGTTCTCGCATCGGTGCTGGCGCTGGCCGCCACCGCAGCATTCGCGCAGAGCAAGCCTCCCTTGAAACTCGGCGCCATTCTCGACATGTCCGGGCTCTATGCCGACATCACCGGACCGGGCAGCGAGATCGCCGCGAAGATGGCGGTGGAGGATTTCGGCGGCGAGGTGCTGGGGCGCAAGATCGAGATCGTCGCGGCCGATCATCTCAACAAGGCCGACCTCTCCGCCAGCATCGCGCGCGACATGCTCGACAACCAGGGCGTCGAAGCCCTGATCGATGTCGCCGCATCCGCCACCGCGCTGGCTGCTGGCGAGATCGCCAAGGCGCGCAACAAGATCGTGATCTTCAACGGTCCCGCCTCGATCCGGCTCTCGAACGAGGCCTGCGGTCCCTATACCGTGCATTATGCCTATGACACCTTCGCGCAGGCCAACGTCACCGGGCTCGCGACCGTCAAATCAGGGTTCGAGACCTGGTTCTTCCTGACCGCCGACTATGCCTTCGGCCAGGACCTGGAAAAGGACACCACCAACGTGGTGGTGAAGTCGGGCGGCAAGGTGCTGGGAGGCGTCAAGCATCCGCTCAACACCTCCGACTTCTCCTCGTTCCTGCTGCAGGCGCAGGCCTCGAAGGCCAAGGTCGTGGGTCTCGCCAATGCCGGCGGCGACACCATCAACGCGATCAAGCAGGCGGCCGAATTCGGGTTGATGAAGAGCGGCGGCCAGAAGCTGTCGCCGCTGCTCGCCTTCATCACCGATATCGACTCTATCGGGCTCGAGACCGCGCAGGGTCTGCTGCTCGCCGAAGCCTTCTACTGGGACCTCAACGACGACACCCGGGCGTTTTCGAAACGCTTCATGGAACGCGTCAAGCGGATGCCGACGTCGGCGCAGGCCGGTATCTACTCGTCGGTCGGGCATTATCTCAAGGCGGTGAAGGCCGCAGGCACCACCGAATCGGCCGCCGTCATCAAGATCATGAAGGACACCCCGATCAACGACATGTTCGCCAAAAACGGCAAGATCCGCGCGGACGGCCGCATGGTGCACGACATGTATCTGTTCGAGGTCAAGAAGCCTTCGGAATCCAAGGCCCGCTGGGACGACTACAAGCTGCTCGCAACCATCCCCGGCAACGAGGCGTTCCAGTCGCTGGAATTGTCGCGGTGTCCGTTGGTGAAGAAGTGACGGACCCTCGTCGTCCCCGCGTTCGCAGGGACGACGAAAATCAGTAACAACAAAGGCGCCGCCTCATGAACAACGAAATCGTCCTGCAGAAACTCGACCAGGGCCTGCTTACCATCACCATGAACCGGCCGGATCGCCGCAACGCGCTCAACCCGGACATGACGCTGGGGCTGGTGTCGGCGGCGCGGCGGGCAGCGGAGGATCATGAGGTGCGCGCCGTGCTGCTCAAGGGCGCGGGCGGCACCTTCTGCGTCGGCGGCGACGTCAAGTCGATGGCGGAGGGGCGGGCGCCGCTGCCGTTCGAGGCCAGGAAGACCAATCTTCGGCGCGGCATGGAGGTCTCGCGCATCCTGCACGAGATGCAGAAGCCCGTGGTGGCGCAGGTCGACGGCGCCGCCGCCGGCGCCGGTCTCTCGATTGCGCTGGCCTGCGATCTCCGCGTCGCCTCGGCTTCGGCCAAGATCACCACGGCCTTCGCCAAGGTCGGCCTGTCGGGCGATTACGGCGGCACCTACTTCCTCACGCAGATGCTGGGCAGCGCCAAGGCGCGCGAACTCTATCTGATGTCGCCGGTGCTGTCGGCGCAGGAAGCGCTCGCGCTCGGCATCGTGACCAAGGTGGTTCCCGACGCCGAGGTCGAGGCGGCGGCGCATGAGCTGGCGATGTCGCTGGCGCAGGGCCCGTCGGTGACGCTGGGCTACATCAAGCGCAACATCAACAACGCCGAGCATTTGTCGCTGGAAGCCTGCTTCGACGCCGAGGCGATGCATCACTCGCGCTCCGGCGAGACCGACGACCACAAGGAAGCCGCCAAGGCGTTCGTCGAAAAGCGCAAGCCCGTCTTCGTGGGACATTGAGATGGCCGGGGGGCATTGAGATGGGGAGCTATATCAGGCTGCGGCAGATCTGCCTGGTGGCGCCGGCCATCGAACCCGTGGTCGGCGATATCGCCGGGATCATGGGGCTGAACGTCTGTTACCGCGACGGTAACGTCGCCAAATACGGCCTTGAGAACGCGCTGCTGCCGGTCGACACCATTCTGCTGGAAGTGGTGGCGCCGTTCCAGCCCGGCACCGCGGCCGGGCGCTTCATCGAGAAAACCGGCGGCCGCGGCGGCTACATGGCGATCTTCTGCTGCGACGATCCCGACGCGCGCGGGGCGCAGGCCAATAAAATGGGCGTGCGTACCGCCAACGTCATCGATCATGCGCCGTATCACGGCGTGCAACTGCATCCGCGCGACTGCCGAGCGGCATTCATCGAGTTCAATCACACCGCCGGCAGCGACGATATTCTGGGGCCGTATCCGCCGGCCGGGCCGGACTGGCAGAAATCGATCGCCAGGGATGTGACACAGGCGCTGGTCGAGGTGGAGATGGAAAGCCCGGAACCCGAGGTGCTGGCCGCCCACTGGGGCAGGATCATCGGGATCCCGGTGAGCACGGGCAGGTCGGGCGATCCCGAGCTGAAGCTGCCCAACGCCGGCTTCCGCTTCGTCACGGGCGTTAGCGATTTGATGAGCGGGCTGACGTTCAAGGTCAGTGACATCGCCAGGGTGCGCGATGCCGCCAAGGCCAGGGGCCATGCGGTGTCGGGCGATTCGTTCGTGCTCGGCGGCGTGACGTTCCGGCTGGTGGCGTAAGGCCGATCCGGGCTACTGACTGGTCACTTCGCCCCGCTTGCGGGGAGAGGTCGGCGCGTAGCGCCGGGTGAGGGGGGCTCTCCGCGAGTCCAAATCTGTGGTGAGTCCCCCTCACCCCGACCCTCTCCCCGCAAGCGGGGCGAGGGAGAAGAAAAAGGACCTGTCTCGCAATGCCGCATCCGCTCGATTCATTCTTCGCGCCCGACAGCATCGCGCTGATCGGTGCGTCGCGCGACCTGGAGAAGATTCCGGGGCGGCTGTTGTCGATGCTGCGCAAGAACGCCTATCCGGGAAGGATCTATCCGATCAATCCGAACTACGGCGATATCGACGGGCTCGAATGCTACAAGTCGATTGCCGATGTCGGGCAGCCGATCGATCTCGCCATCGTCATCATTCCGGCCAGGGCGGTGCTGGCTGCGCTCGAGCAATGCGCCGCCGTGGGCGTGAAGAACGCGGTCGTCATTTCCTCCGGCTTTGCGGAGGAGGGCGGCGACAGCGCCGGCATGCAGGATGCCATCGTGGCGCTGGCGACGCGGACGGGGATGCGGATTTCCGGGCCGAACGCCGAAGGGTTCTACAGCCAGGTGCAGCGCGTCGCCGCCACCTTCAGCCCGGTCGTCGACGGCAAACCCAACGAGCAGCTCCCGGTCGCGAGCCAAAGGCGGATCGGCATCGTCGCGCAAAGCGGCGGCATCGGCTTTGCGATCTATCACCGCGCCAGGGCGCTGGGCATCGCGCTCAGCTATGTCGTCAGCACCGGCAATGAAAGCGATCTCGGCGCCGGCGAATTTTTCGAATTCATGGTGCAGGATGCCTCCACCGACGTGATCCTGTTGTTCATCGAGGGTGTCCGCGACGCCGACAGGTTCCTCGCCGCCGCGCGGCGCGCCGCGGAAGTCGGAAAACCGGTCATCGTCACCAAGGTCGGACGCTCCGGCGCCGGCGAGCGCGCCGCCGCCTCGCATACCGCCAGCATGGCCGGCTGGTCCGCCGCCTATGACGCGGTGTTCGCCAAATACGGATTCATCGTTTCCAATGATCTCGACGAGGCCGTGACGATAGCCGCGCTGCTGACCACCAACCCCTTGCCGAAAGGCGACCGCGTCGCCGTGCTCACGGTGTCGGGCGGCGCCGGCATCTGGGGCGCCGACACGGTCGCGATGCAGGGGCTGCTTGTGCCGGAACTGTCGCAGGCGATCCAGGCGGAGATCAGGAAGCTGCTGCCGTCCTACGGCGCGGCCGGCAATCCGATCGACGTCACCGCGCAGGGCGTGCATTCCGGCGGATTGCAGAGGAGCATCGACCTGCTCGCCGTCTCCGACGAGGTCGACGCCATCCTGGTGGTGCTGTCGCTGTCGAGCGATACGCGGATGCCGTTCAAAGAGGCCGAGCTCAGGCCTGTGCTCGACGCGCAGCACAAGCCGATCGTGTTCTATTCCTACACGCTGCCGTCGGGCTTCGCGCGCAGCGAACTTGCGGCCTGCGGCGCCGTGGTGCTGTCGGGGCTGACCCATGCCGGCGTCGCGCTGCGGCGGATGGCCGAGCGCGCGCGGTTCAGCCTCGCGCCCGCGGTCGACGCCGCGGCGGCTCCCTTGCGCGATCTCTCGGCGCATCTGAAGTCCGCAACATTGTCCGAATTCGACAGCAAGGCGCTGCTGCGCGAGGCCGGCATTGCGGTGCCCGACGAAGTGCTGGTGACGGACAAGAGCGCGCTGGACGATGCGATCGCACGCGCGGGTTTTCCGCTGGTGATGAAGATCCAGTCGCGCGATATCGCGCACAAGAGCGAAGTCGGCGGCGTGCGCGTCAATATCGCCACCAAGGGCGAAGTGTTTCTGGCCTATCAGGCCTTGCTGGTGGCCGCGGGCCGGCACCGGCCCGATGCCGCGATCCAGGGCGTGCTGGTCGGGCCGATGGCGAAAACGGGCGTCGAGATCATCGTCGGCACCATGCTGGATGCGACCTTCGGGCCGATGATCATGGTCGGGCTCGGCGGCGTCACCACGGAACTGTTCCGCGACGTGGTATATCGCCCCGCGCCGGTGAGCGCTGTGGAAGCGTCCGCGATGCTGGCCGAATTGAAGGCGGCACCCTTGCTCAATGGCTTTCGCGGAGCGGCGAAGGCGGACAGCGCGGCGTTGGCGCAACTGATCGCGCAGATATCACTGCTGGCCGCACAGCATGCCGGCGAGATTTCCGGGATCGAGCTCAATCCGGTGCTGGTGCACGCCGAGGGGCAGGGCGTCACCATCGTCGATGCGCTGGTGGTGCGGAAGAAGTAGCAGCCTCTCGCCACATGTCGTCCCCGCGAAAGCGGGACCCATACTCCGCGGCAGCAGTTGCTTTAAGAGGTCTCTAACGCCAGCGGTCTCACCGATAGGCCGCGGCGTATGGGTCCCGGCTCGCGCTTCGCTTGGCCGGGACGACGCTTTTGAAAGTTCACCGCCCCTTGAAGTTCGCCACGCGGCGCTCGGCGGTGGCCTTGACGCCTTCCTTGAAGTCTTCGGTCTTGCGCAGCCGGCTCTGCTCGGCGAGTTCGTGGTTGGTGGCGGCCAGCACGCGGTCGGCGAGGCCGGCGCGCATGGTGGCGCGGGTCGAGAGCAGGCCGAGCGGCGAGCACTCGGCGATCTCCTGGGCGAGCTTCATCGCTTCCGCGCGCACCTGGTCCTGCGGCACGCAGACATTGGCGAGGCCCATTCGCGTGGCTTCCTCGCCGGTGACGCGGCGGCTGGTGTAGAAGATCAATTCCGCATTGTTCTTGCCGACCAGTTCGGGAAGCGTGGTGGTCAGGCCGAAGCCGGGATGGAAGCCGAGTTTGGTGAAATTGGCGGAGAAGCGCGCCTCGGGGCAGGTGACGCGGAAATCCGCCGACACCGCGAGACCCAGACCGCCGCCGATGGCGGCGCCATGCACGGCGGCGACGATCGGCTTCTTGGCGCGGAAGATGCGAACCGCGTGCATGTAGAGGCTGTTGATCGAGCCGAGGCTGTCGGCGGGATCGCCCTTGGCCTCGGTTGCCTCCTGCGCCTGCCGTGCCGGATCGCTGAAATTGGCGCCGGCGCAGAACGCCTTGCCCTGCGCCATCAGCACCGATGAGCGGATTTCGATATTCTTGTCGAACTCGTCCAGCGCATCCGCGATCTGGTTGATCAGCGAGATGTCGAAGAAGTTCAGCGGCGGCCGCTGGATTTCGATGGTGCCGACGTGTCCGACCGTGGCGACGCCGATGTCCGTAAACTTGCTCATGGGGTTTCCTCGTTGAATGGGATTGGCGCGGGAGCCGGACCGCGCGTCAGCGCAGGCCGAGCCCGCGCGCGATGATGCCGCGCAGCACTTCGGTGGTGCCGCCCTGGATGGTCAGTTTCGGCGCGGTCTTGATTGCGAACGACAGCTGGTTCTCCAGCGTCTCGCGGTTGGTGGCGTTTTCCTCGACGAAGGCGGCGAGGTCGCGCACCCGGTGCGGCAATTGCTGCTCCCAGACCGTGCCGATGTCCTTGACGATCGAGGCTTCCACCACCGGCTCCTTGCCGGCCTGCAGCATGCCCGCGACCGAGACCGACATCCGCCGCATGGTGTGCAGCTGCGCCACCAGCCGGCCGATGCCCTCGGCGCTGCGGGTGTCCGGATTCTTGCCGACCGCGCGCACCAGCTCAGTCAGCACGTAATAGGTTTCGAGAAAACGTTCCGGACCGGAGCGCTCATAGGCGAGCTCGCTGGTCGCCTGCTTCCAGGCGCCATCGATTTCGCCGAGCACGTGATCGTCGGGAACGAAATAGTCGGTGAACACCACCTCGTTGAATTCGTACTGGCCGGTGATCTGGCCGATCGGGTTCACCTGGATGCCCGGCTGCTTCATCTTGACCAGGAATTGGGTGAGGCCGTGGCGGCGGTTCTCCTTGGTGGGCGGCGAGGTGCGGAAGATCGCGATCATGTAGTCGGCGATATGCGCCGACGAGGTCCAGATCTTGGTGCCGTTGATCAGATAGCCGCCGTCGGTCCTGGTCGCCTTGGTTTTTGCGGCGAACAGGTCGGAGCCGGAGTTCGGCTCGCTCATGCCGATCGCGAAACAGACCTCGCCGCGGCAGATCCGCGGCAGGATGTCCATCTTGATGTGCTCGGGCGCGTATTTCAAAAGTACCGGGCCGCTCTGACGGTCGGCGACGAAGAAGCGCCGCGTCGGCGCGTTGGCGACGCGCATTTCCTCGGTCACCACATAGCGCTCGAGGAAAGAGCGCTCGTGGCCGCCATATTTCTTCGGCCAGGTCATGCCGAGCCAGCCGCGCTCGCCGACCCGGCGGGAGAATTCCGGCGCGTCGGTGTCTTCGCGATTGGGCTTGTGCGGATCGAAGGTGCCGGCCGCGATTTCGTCGGCGAGGAAGGCGCGCACTTCCTTGCGCAGTTTCTCGCATTCAGGCGGCAGGCGGATCGGATCGAAACGGAGGGCTGCGGTCATTTTAGAGTCTCGACTTTCGAATTCAGTTGATCAGCGCGAGGCCACCAGCGGCCACAGCTCGTCGGCGCCGCGGTCGGCGACCAGTTTGCCGAGCTCGACCGCCCAGTAGCTCTCGGAGCCGAAATCGTCGCGCCATGCCAGCGCGCGCAGGGAGTAGCGATGCAGGATGTGCTCGATGGTGAAGCCGATCGCGCCGTGCACCTGATGGGCGATCGCGCCGCCCTTCTCGGCGGCTTCCGAACAGCGGATCTTCGCGGCTGCCGCTTCGAGAAAGAACGCATCGTCGAACGCGATGCTGTTGGCCACCGCATCCGCCGCCGAGGTCGCCGCCGCCAGCGCCGCCGCCGACTCGCCGGCGAGCTTTGCAAGGTTGTGCTGCACCGCCTGGAATTTCGAGATCTTCTTCTCGAATGCGACGCGTTCGTTGGAATAGCGCACGCTGATTTCGAGCATCGATTCCAGCGCGCCCGCGATCTGCAGGGAGCGCGCCACGCCGCCCAT
Source organism: Bradyrhizobium sediminis (assembly GCF_018736105.1). Taxonomy (NCBI): domain Bacteria; kingdom Pseudomonadati; phylum Pseudomonadota; class Alphaproteobacteria; order Hyphomicrobiales; family Nitrobacteraceae; genus Bradyrhizobium; species Bradyrhizobium sediminis. Next base: position 5,241,977 of record NZ_CP076135.1, on the reverse strand, counting down.
CAGCATCAGCGAGGTCTGGTCGAAACCTTTCGGCGCCGGCTTGATCGCCACCGGCCTGACGTTGGCGAGCGTCACCGTGTCGCTGTTGTCGCCACCGAGGCCGAGGCCCGCTTCGATCCGGCAGGCGCCGGCTTCGACCAGCGCGATCGAAAACCCGTTCGAACCGCCGGCGAGCACGGCGATATGCTTCGCAGCCTTGGCGAAGGGCACGCCGCGGGCGCGGCCCGACAGGGTACCGTTGGCGTTGAGCGTGATGCGGTCCTTCGGGCTTGCCGGCGCCACCGTCATCTCGCCGTCGGGGGAAGCGATCCTGGCCTGCGCCAATAGCCATCCGGCCAGCATGGTCTCGGCCAGCGGCACCGCGACCGCAAAACGGCCGGCCGCACTCAGCACGGAAAAACCTTCGGCGAGGCTGGCGCCGGAGCCGTTGCAATCCTCCGGCACCCAGGCCAGCGGCAGGCCGGCGTCGCTCAGCGCTTGCCACAGCGGCGCCTTCCAGCTGCCCTTCTTGTCGCTGTTGATGGTTTGGGCGTCGGCGAGATCCGCAAAGATCTTCTCCGCGGTCTCGGCAACAATGTTCTCACTCTCCGCCACAGCGTTCCTCGTTTTGATTGGCCCGGATCGCACCCGGCGGCTCCGCCGGGGGATCGAATGCGGTCTTTTCTTGCACCGGATGATGAGGAAAAGCTACCGCCAACACAAGCGTCCGGCTCCGCAGGGCGGCCTGCACGGCCGGCATGCAGCGACGGCGGCCGAACCGATGAATTCCGCCCAATGGAGTTTCGCGGATTTGCAGGTATTTCCCTGCGCGATATGGTAGATCGCGGCGCTACGGCCCGGCTTGCAAAATCAAAAAAGAGGAAATCAGGGATGTCGATGGATGGTTTGTGCGCAATTGTTACCGGTTCGGCCTCCGGCCTGGGGGCGGCGACTGCGGCCATTCTGGCCAAGGGCGGTGCGCGCATCGTGGTCAACTACTCCTCCAGCCAGAAGGAAGCCGAGGCGACCGCCGATCAGTGCCGCAGCGCCGGCGGCGAAGTCGTGGTGGTGCAGGGCGACGTCTCGCGCGACGAGGACTGCAGGAAGATCGTCGCCGCCGCTGCGCCATGGGGCCGTCTCGACGCGCTGATCAACAATGCCGGCACCACCAAGCACATGCCGCACGGCAATCTCGACGGATTGTCGGCGGAGGATTTTCAGCGGCTGTTCGGCGTCAACACCATCGGCCCGTTCCAGATGGTGCGGGCAGCGCGCAGCCTGCTGGAGGACGGCGCCAGGGCCTCGGGCCGGGCGTCCGCGGTCGTCAACGTGTCGTCGGTCGCCGGCATCAGCGGCGTCGGCTCGTCGATCGCCTACGCCGCGAGCAAGGGCGCGCTCAACACCATCACCTTTTCGCTGGCGCGCGCGCTGGCGCCGCTGATCCGCGTCAACACGGTATGTCCCGGCTATATCGACACGCCCTGGTTCACCAAGGGCCGCGGTGAGGAGGGCGCCAAGCAGGTGCGCGATTCCGTGGTCGCCAGGGTGCCGCTCAAGGTCGCTTCAACCGCCGAGGATATCGCGGCGCTGGTCTGTTTCCTCGCCACGCCGGCGTCGAGCAACATGACCGGCGAACTGGTGCGGATGGATGCGGGGCTGCATCTGATAACGTGAGGTAGAATATTGTCATTCCGGGGCGATGCGCAGCATCGAACCCGGAATCTCGAGATTCCCCGATGTGCAATTGCACATCTGAGGTCTGGTGCTTCCGCACCATCCCGGAATGACGAAGTCTACCGTTTCCCCGGATCGGACATCACGCCGCTCGCCACCAGCCGGTTCCAGATGAACAGCACCACCACCGCGCCGATGGTCGCGGTGATGAATCCGGCGCCCTGGTCGAGACTGTAATGGCCGATGGCCTGGCCGACGAAGGTCGCCAGAAACGCGCCGGCGATGCCGAGCACGGTGGTCAGGATGAAGCCGCTCGGAGTGTTCGGGCCCGGCGACAGCCAGCGCGCGATAAGCCCTGCGACAAAGCCGACGATGATGATCCAGAGAATGCCGCTCATGGCTGTCGTCCTTTTCTAGAAAAAGCAGAAGGGCAAAACGCCGGCGTCAGATCCGTTCCGACAATTCGTTCTCCGTCGGCAGCCGTCCGTCCGGCGTCAATTGGTCGATCACGCCGGGCAGATACTGGCTGAGGCCGCTCAGCAGTTCGTCGCGCGACAAGCCGGTCTGCGACGCCAGCGTATTGATCTGATCGACGCCCAGGGCCTTGCCGAGATCGCCCGGCGCGATCGGCTTGTTCTCACCCCTGCCGACCCATGAATCGGCGGCTTCGCCCTGGCCGTTCTGCTGGAATTGCTTGAGCAGGTCGCCGAGCCCGCCCGAGATCACGCTGCCGGCGGCGGCGCCGCCGAGCAGGCCGCCCAGTCCGCCCTTCAGCAGATCGCCAAGACCTCCACCGCCGGGCAGGCCGGCATTGGTCGTATTGGGCGAGGGGGCCGGCGCCGGCGCAGCATTGGGCTTGCTGCCGCCGAGATGCTTGACGGCCTTGTAGGCGAGCAGGGCCAGGATCGCCATGGTGATCGGCGACATCCCGCCCTTGTCTTGTGCATTGGGATTGCTGGGGCCGCGCGGGCCGTTCTGCATGCCGTTGAGTACGTCGAGTAAACCCATGGTTCTCTCTCCTGCCGCGTGCCTGCCCGGTGTCGAACATAACGGCGCGCCATGACGGTTACAAGGCGAGGAGGCGCCGAGCTTGCCGTGCGGGGCGGTGCGGTGAAGATCGATCGCGATCCGGCCGCGAGATGGCGCTGCCTTGAAATGGCGATGATCCGGCGCGAGACTCGCCCGATCCGGGAGAAACGACATGAAACGATTTTACGTAAAATCCGCCATCGCCGCGCTGGTGGTGCTCGGCGGCCTCGCGTCTGCAGCGCCGGCCATCGCCGTGCCGCCGACCGCAACACCCTCGCCGGGATATGACGCGCGGCTGCAGGCGAGCCGCGCCGCGCGGACGGTGTCTGCGCCGGTCGTGCTCTATCCCAAACCGGCGCCGCCGCGCCGGGCGAAGCGGATCCACGCGCATTGACGGCATGCCGGTGCGTTTGCGAATGAGGCTGCTGCTCGCGCTCGGCTTCGGCCTGGGCTTCGCCGCCACGGCGGCCGCTGGCGACTATGCCAGCGAGATCAGCGCCTACCGTCGGGCCAACGGATTATCCGTGGTCAGGGCGGACGGCCGGCTCGCCGCGGTCGCGCTGAAGCAGGCGCAGGCGATGGCCGCGAGCGGCACCATCACCCACAGCGTCGGCGGCCAGTTTTCCTCGCGCGTGGCGCCGTTACGCAAATCGCGGGCCGCGGAAAATATCGGCGCCGGATTTCTGGCGTTTTCCGAAATGCTGAAGGAGTGGAAGGCTTCGCGCGGCCATCGCGAGAATCTGCTGATGCCCGGCGCGCGCCGCGTCGGCGTCGCCTCGGTCGCCAACCCCAGGTCGCCGTACCGGAAATTCTGGGCGATGGTGATTACGGATTGAGGCGATGTCGTCAGCTGCGCTTGGCCCGGTTCGGCGACGGGCTGAACAGCTTCTTGATATCGTTGAGGCCCCCGGAGAGCCGCGGCCACTCGCAGGAGAACGAGCCTTTCGCGCAATTGGGGGCTCTGGTCCGTGACCTCAGGTCGCCAGACCTCAGGTCTCCCGTTGCGGCCTGTTGCTTGGCGGGACTCTGGCGCGGCACCGGCACCTTTCCGGTTTCGGTCCTCAGCGAGGCCTGCTGCAACTGTTGCTGCTGCTTGGCGGTGAAGGCGGCGGCGGCGATGGTGCTGCGCCGCTCCTGGTCGAGATAGACGATATATTGCTCGTCGATCTTCTTCTGCTCTTCCGGCGTCGGGTTGGGTCCTGCGATGTCGAAGTGCCGGTTTTGCATGAAATCGAAATAAGTGTAGCCGCCGCCCACTTTGCGCCGGCCGGCGAATTTCGAATGGCACTCGGAGAGCTTGGCGGCCTTCTCTTCCTTGCTCGGCGATTTCTCCGCCCTGTCGGCGCAGTCCTCGAAATCGGCCGGCGCACGGCTCCACCACTGCGCCTGCGCGCGCGACGGCGCCAGCGCGACGCAGGCGGCGGCTGCGGTGATCAGCAGCACGGATGTACGTGACGGCATCACGGACGATTTTCCCAACGCACGATTTTCAAGAGAAGATTCGCTCGACACAACTTACACCAATTGTCGCCATTATCGGCCGCCTTGTCACCCCGGAACCGGGCATTTTTCCGGCGGCCCGCGCAAGCTTCGCCAGATCCTGTGACCAAAGGGACACGCGCGCCCCGCGTCTCGCTGGAATTATCGAGGATATTCAACGGCCGGGCGCTGTGCCTCAGCCGGTGCGGCCCGCCATGATTGCGGCATCGGGCTGATGGCCGATCATTCCGGCATAGTGCTTGATGGGATAGGGGCGGCCCAGCAGGTAGCCCTGGACTTCGTCGACCGTTTCGCGCGTCAGGAATTCCAGCTGAGCGGAGCTTTCGACGCCTTCCGCGATGACCGGGAGACCGAGGCCGTGCGCAAGGCTCACCACGGCGCGCACGATGGCCGCGGACTGATGATTATGCTCCAGATTGGAAATGAAGGACTGGTCGATCTTGATCTTGTCGAAGGGGAAGGCCTGCAGATAGGACAACGAGGAATAGCCGGTTCCGAAGTCGTCCATCGCGATCCTCACGCCAAGCGCCTTGAGCCGGCGAAGCACGGAAACCGCGCGCCCGAAATCCGCGATCAACACCCCTTCGGTGATCTCGAGTTCGAGCCGGCCGGCCGCGAGCCCGCTCTCCAGCAGCACGGTGTGCACGAGGGTCTGCAGGTCGCCATGCCGGAACTGCACCGGCGAGAGATTGACCGCGACCTGAAGCGGAATCGGCCATGTCGCCGCCTCGCGGCATGCCTCGCGCAGCACCCATTCGCCGATCCGGACGATCAGCCCGCTCTCCTCGGCAATCGGAATGAAAGTCATTGGCGGAATCAGGCCGCGGCTGGGATGATGCCAGCGCAGCAACGCTTCGAATCCGATGATGCCGCCGCCGATCGTGGCCTGCGGCTGATAGTACAATTCGAGTTCGCCGCGTGCGACCGCCGATTGCAGGTCCTGCTGAATGGCGTGGCGTTCCCGCAGCCGCTTGTCCATTTCGGGCTCGAAGAAGCGGATGGTGCCCCGGCCGTCTTCCTTCGATCGATAGAGTGCTGCGTCGGCATTGCAGAGCAGCGTCACGGCGGTGGTCCCGTCGCTCGGATAGACGGCAATTCCGATGCTCAGGCCGGCGCGCAGCCGCTGCCCTTCGATTTCGAATTCGGGCGACATGGCTTCGCGCAGGCGATCGGCCAAGATGGCGGCGGCTTCTGGCTGGTCGCTGCCCTGGAGAATGATCGTGAATTCATCGCCGCCGAGGCGGGCGATGAACGCGCTGCCGGCGACTTCCCTCATCCGGGTGGCGACCTGGCACAGTAGCGCATCGCCGACGGAATGGCCGAAGACGTCGTTGATTTCCTTGAATCGGTCGAGATCGATGCACAGGGCGGCAAAGCTTGCGCCGGAGGCGTCGGCGCGATCGATGGCCTCGGCAAGGTGCGCGTTGAAACTCGCCCGGTTGGGAAGGTTGGTCAGGGGATCGTGGTGAGCCAGATGCTTGATCCGGGCTTCCGCCTTGAGTTTTTCAGTGACGTCTTCGGTCATGACCAGCAGGTACTGGGCCTGCCCATCGACGCCCCGGATCGTCAGCCGCTTGCTGTTGGCGGCCCGAATGCCGTTGCGCGGTGTTTCGATCTCATGTTCTTCCAGGCTGCCGCAACCTTCGGTCTCGAGCTGATCGCGGTCGCGCGCGACCACGCCATCCGCAGTCGAGCCCGGAAAGAGGTCGTGAGCGGTCTTGCCGACGATCTCCCCGCGCGAAAGGCCGAGATATTCCTCCGCGGCGCGGTTGACGAGCACATAACGAAGATCGGCCGCGTTCTTCACGGCGATGGACACCGGGACATTTTCAATCACGACGCTCAGGAACTCACGCGTGCTGCGCACTTCGTCCTCGGCGCCCTTGCGTGCGGTAACATCGACAACGGCCACCAGCGATGCCGGCTTGCCTCTGTAGTCGAGCGATCGGCCATAGATAGCCACATCGATCAGGCCGCCATCCGCCTTGATATGCCGGGTAACCCGGCCTATCCGATAGCTATTGCCGCTCTGTGCGATTTCCCGGATCTCGCCGTGATCCTCCGGCGGCTTCAGTTCGAACAACCGCATGCTCAGGAACTGCTCGCGGCTGTAGCCGTAATGCGCGACGGCGGTGTCGTTGACGGCGAGAAAACGATAGGTTTCGTGATCCCAGATCCACATCGGAACCGGGTTGGCATCGAACAACAGCTGAAATGAATCGTCCGTGGCCGCGCCTGCGCCGGCCGCCTGGTTTGCCTTGGGCTGCTCTGCCCGCATGGGTATCTGCCTCGTTGGAAGCGCCGCAGCAAAATCCGCCGGGCAAGCTGCATCCGATCAGCGCCCGAGCGAACGATGGTTCACCGTAAAAATACAGCCTGACAATGTATTTGCGGTTAAGATCGCGTGTCGGACGGCGGGCGGAACACGCGAAAATCGAGCGTTTTATTGCTGATTTCGGTGAATTCGCGCCCGGGGCTTCGGTCCAGCACCCGGCCGGATCGAGCGACGGTTTCCTGAATATCAGGTATTGAAAAACAGGCTCGGAGCGTAGCTTGACCTCCCCACGGTACAGGCTGCAGATGTTGCGCCGGGGGCGGCATGCAAAAGCAGGCAATGCTGCAGCCGTCCCGACAAATGAGCGCGCGCATGAACGCGGGCCGAAATCATAAAGGGGAGCCGTCTGCATGAGCGTCACCACGGCCATGATGAGCGTGCCGAAGCCTGCGCCTGATCTGATCGAGGCGTTCAGGACCGCGCCGACATCTGTGATCAGCGACAACCTTGCCCGGCTGCCCGGCGCCGTTGGGCTGCGGCCGTTCCATCGCAGCGGCAGGCTGGTGGGCGTTGCGTTCACCGTGCGCACGCGGCCGGGTGACAATCTTGCCATCCACCGGGCGCTCGAACTGGTCGGGCCGGGCGACGTGATCGTGGTCGATGGCGGCGGCGACGAGACCAGGGCGCTGGTCGGCGAGATCATGAAGAACATCGCCGAGTATCGCGGCGCCGCGGGCTATGTGATCGACGGCGCCATCCGCGACGTCGCCGCCTTCGCCGCGTCCGACTTTCCATGCTTTGCCCGCGCGGTCATTCACCGCGGTCCCTACAAGAGCGGTCCGGGCGAAATCAACGTGCCGGTCTCGATCGGCGGCTCGGTGATATCGCCCGGCGACATCGTGGTCGGCGACGAGGACGGCGTGGTGTCCTTTCCCGTCTCGATCGCATCGACCTTGCTCGAGGCGGTCCGCGCCCAGATCAAGCGCGAAGAGGAAACCATCGTCTCGATCCGCGAGGGCCGGTACCAGGGCTCTTACGCAAAATCCTGATCGAAAAGCAGCCGGCATTGAGGGAAGCACGATGAGTCAGAAGGACGAGTTTCACAATCTGGACAATCCGCATGACGGCCTGTTTCGCGATCTCGCGCCGGGCCTCACCACGCGCATTTTCGCCGGCGAACAGGCCATGCTGTCGGTGGTGACGCTGGCGCCGCATTCGCAAGGGACGCTGCATCATCACCCCGAAGAGCAGTGGGGCGTGTTGCTGGACGGCTCGGCGATCCGGGTGCAAGGGGATGAGGAAATTGCGGTGAAGAAGGGCGATTTCTGGCGCACGCCGGGCAACGTGCCGCATACCATGCGCGCCGGGCCGGAGGGGGCGCGCGTGCTCGATATCTTCAGTCCGCCGCGGCCGGAATACAAAAAGGCCGGATCGGGCTTCGGCAATCAATAAAGCTGCCAAAAAACCAGAGCGCAGCAACCAACAGGGGAGAGCCATGCAGAAGATCACGCGACGTACCATGCTGGCGGCGTCGGCCGCTTTCACCGTCGCGCCGGCGCTGGCGCTGGCGCAATCATCGAAGAACATGACGCTGGTGGTGCCATTCCCGCCGGGAGGCTCCACCGACGCGCTCGCCCGGGTGCTGCAGTCCCACCTGCAAACCAGGCTCGGCCGGATCGTGCTGGTGGAGAACAAGTCCGGCGCGGCCGGCTCGCTAGGCGCCGCCCAGGTCGCCAAGAGTCCGCCGGACGGCTCGTCGTTTCTCGTGACCTTCGACTCGCACGCGGTGATTCCCGCGATTCTCGAGAAGCCGCAGGTCGACGTCGAGAAGGATCTGGTGCCGGTGTTTCTGGTCGGCACCGCCCCTTATGTGATTGCGGCGAACGCCAGCCGGCCTTTCAAGACCTTTGCCGACGTCATCGCGGCGTCGAAGGAAAAACCGGGCTCGGTCAAATATGCTTCCGTCGGCATCGGCACCCTCGGCCATCTGGCGATGACGCTGCTCGCCAAGAAGGCCGGCGTGGAGATCACCCATGTGCCTTACCGCGGCGGTGGTCCGGCCATGAATGACGTGCTCGGCGGACATGTCGATCTGATCGCGGGATCGGCGGCGCTGGTGACGGCACAGCTCGGGCCCAACCTTCGTCCCATCCTGCAGTTGGGGCGCGAGCGGCTGCCGGTGCTCAAGGACACCCAGACGGCGATCGAGGCAGGCTTCCCCGATTTCGAGACGCTGGCCTGGTGGGGCATTTTCGCTCCCAAGGGCACGCCGCCGGATGTCATCGCCAGCATGGCGAAATCGGTGAAGGAGATTCTGAGCGAGCCGGCCGTGGCGGCGCAGCTGCGCGAGACCCAGCAGATGACCCTGGTGCTGGCCGACGCCAAGGACTTCGGCACTTTCTTCGCCAAACAGGTCAGCATCTGGGGCCAGGTGGTGCGCGAGAACAATATCAAGGCGTAGCAACAAGGTTCCGTAGCAAGTCGGCCAGTTGCGCAGGAAATCTGTCCCGCAAAATCAGTTCGAGGTAGGTGACGCCGGAAGATCGCCCAGCTTAACGGTCAACCCGGCATAAAACTCGTTCTGACGAGCTAACGTTCGCGGCGTGTTGCCGTATGTGTAACGTGCTTCAAGCGAAAGCATGTCTTTGACGAGATCGTAAAGTGCGCTGATCTGAACATAATTGATGTCCCGATGCTGCGGGGCTTTCAGGGTTTCCGCCAAATAGAAGTACTTCGCGGCGAACGTAAGCGACTTCAGATATTCGTAGTCGAAACTCAGGCTCGCTGCGATCTTGGTGCCCAGCCACAGATAATCCTCTCCCGGGGTGAGAGCCTTGAAGGTTCCGTTGTCAGACACGTGATAATAGTCGGCCGCAAGGGTCGGACGAAATCCAAACCAGATCTTGTCTGCGATTTGAGTGGTTTTTCCGATCGGGCCATTGCGGAACATCGGCTGCCAATAAGATTGAAATCCGTAGACGCTCGCCTTGCCGTCAAAATCGGTCGTATAGACCATGTCGGCCTTGAAGTACTGACGCAAGAGTCCGCTATCGGCGCCGCCAAATCGCTCGATCTCAAAGCCGGCCTTCGCCGAGGTGGACCCACTATCGGACGCGGTCTTATTCTGAAACGTACGGTCGAATTCGATCCCCGTCAGAAAGGCGATTCTCGAGACGTACCCGTTCTTGATTTCATCGAGCTTTGCCTCCCTGTCCCAGACAAATCCGGTCACCACCGATCCCTTGGCCGCCCAGGTGCTTGTGCTGGTGGCATTGTCGCTCGTGTAAGAAAACAAAGCACCGGCATCGGATACCTTGCTTCCTCCGTCCAAAAAGGCGTTGGCGGGGTGGGCATCCCGGACCAGGAGAACCGGCGCCGGCCGATAGGGCTCACGCTTGGCGACCTTTGGGGGCGGAGGTTCGGCCGGCAGAATACCGGCGTCCCGCTTTATCAAATCCTGTTCGCTCTGATCGATGCAGCCGTCCTTGTTGAGGTCGTAAATCTTCAGCAAATCCTTCAGCCGCGGGCTTTCCAGGCATTTCTTGTCGGAAGCCGCGATCGATTTTCCTGCCGCGCCGAACGTGAGAGCGCTGATGCAGCTGATGCAAATGACTCGAATGAAACGGTTCATGATCTGTCCCGCGATCTATCAGAGATGTGGATTATGTTCGACGACCAAGGCAATGAAGTGGGCAACGTGCGTTGCCGGCTGCGTCTCCCAAGGCTGGATTTGCTTCTCCATCGTCCATCCCTTGCTCAGATAGAAATCGTCTAGCAGGATGGCCATGGCCCGCTTTTCGTCGTCCTGAAAGCGGTATTTCGTGAGCGGATCGGCTGCAGCTATCGTTCTTGGGTCAACACGTTTGAATTTCCCGATCACCCAGGCGACGTCTTGAGCGGCTTGCACCGGCGCGATGCCGGCCGACCTGAGGCCATGGAGGACCTCCATCTGGCTGTCGAGATTTTTGTTGGCAAGACTCTTCAGGAGATCGGAGCCGATCGACTTTCGAAGCTGCTGCGCTTGCTCGGCCGGCGTAGGATTGTCTGAAAGACGAATGCCGCGCTGGCTTAGATTCGATTGCGCAATTTCTGCAAATGCTGCGGAGTAAATCTGGCTTCGCGCACCTTCGTCGGGAGACTTGTCGGCCTGCTTGGTCGCATAGTCTGCGTAGTTCGTTCCCCATTCGATATCTGCCAAATAATCCTCCTCGACTATGCATACGAAACAAATGAATTCAGGCGAGAAAAACCGAACCCGTCCACGGCAGCGAAAAATCAGACCGCCGGGAGTTCATGCTGAGGACGATAGACGTCCGGACAGCGATGCAAATCCAACTTCAAAAAGCCAACCAGCCGAGAGCACAAGATTGCAAATCTCAACTTAAAAGTTTGATTGTGTCAACGAAAACTTAGAAGGGAACGAAGCAAACGAGCATCCTCGTGTCGGGGCACAACTCGATGCGTTGTGCGCAGGCGGTGCAAACGCTGGCGATAGCGCTTTCGTTCTGGTAAATAGCTCCCAAGTCCCCGCGCCCATTTGCGGGGCTTCGGTCCCGTAGCTCAGCCGGATAGAGCGACGGTTTCCTAAACCGTAGGTCGCATGTTCGAGTCATGCCGGGATCGCCAAATCTTTGCCGGATGCCGATCGGGTTTCACACCGGATGAACGCCGCCAGCCCGCAGCAGATCGCGGTCGGGAACGCGGGTTCGGTCTCCGCGCTGCTGATCCGTCCCGCCAACGCGCGCGCGTGTTTTGTCTTCGCCCATGGGGCGGGGGCGGGGATGACGCATTCCTTCATGGAGGCGGCAGCCCGGGGTCTCGCCGAACGTGGCGTCGCGAGCCTGCGCTATCAGTTCCCCTATATGGAAAAGGGCAGCAGGCGGCCCGACCCGCCAGCGCTCGCGCACGCTGCCGTGCGTGCCGCGGTGGCGCAAGCCGCACGATGCTGCCCCGGACTGCGCCTGATCGCGGGCGGCAAATCCTTCGGCGGCCGCATGACCTCGCAGGCGCAGGCTGCCGCGCCGCTTCAGGGCGTCGACGGACTGGCCTTTTTCGGCTTTCCGCTGCATCCGGCGGGCAAGCCGTCCGACGATCGCGCCAAACACCTCGCCGACATCGATATCCCGATGCTGTTCCTGCAGGGCACGAGCGACAAGCTCGCAGAGACCAAGCTGATCGAGCCGGTCGTCGGGAAACTCGGGCGAAGGGCCACGCTGCATCTCGTCGAAGCGGCCGATCACTCCTTCCACGTGCCGGTGCGTTCGGGCCGCAACGACCGCGAGGTCCTGAACGAAATTCTCGATGCGTTCGCGCGCTGGATCAGCCATTGATCCGCCTTCGTTACCGACATATATTAGAGAATACGAATATATTACGTGATCGCACCGCTGCGGCAGTTCGAAGCCGCCGGGAGCGGTCAGGTCTCGTGGCCAGGGAAAGGCTCGTTCGATGCTGTCTCAATTCTTGCGCAAGTTCATGGCTACCTCCAGCACTCCCGCCATTACGCATGAGGAACTCCTGCAAGCGCATCGAAGCGGGGCGTGCACGGTCGTGGATGTGCGTGAGGCGCACGAATATGCCGGCGGGCACATTCCCGGCGCGGTCAATCATCCACTTTCCCAATTCGATCCTGCTCGCGTGCCGCGCGGCGAGCGCGTCGTGCTGATCTGTCGGTCCGGGGCGCGATCCGCAGCTGCCATGAAGCGAATGATCGCTGCCGGGAGGCAGGACGCGCAGCATTATCCGGCCGGCATGGCGGGATGGCGGGCGCGCAAGGGGCCGGTAGAGAGATAAGCGGCGTGCCGCGAATTCGCGGGAGCAGTCGCATCGCCGGAACCAACGCGAAGTGATCTGGCGCTGCCGGCGATCCCGGCGTATTGCCCTCATGACGGTCGCCAACATCCAACCAAGGGAATTGCCATGCCTGCCAATCCGGTCCTGTGGGACCTCGATCAACGCGGCGTCGCCACGGTCACGCTGAACCGGCCGGAGGTCAACAACGCCTATGACGCCGGCCTGATCAACGGCGTGCTGGCGGCGATGGCCGATCTTGGCAAGCAGCCTTCGCTGCGCGTCGTGGTGCTGAAGGGCAACGGCAGGCACTTCCAGGCCGGCGCCGACCTGAAATGGATCAATGGCGTGCGGCCGAAAGCGCCTGCCGAAAACGAAGCGGTGTCGCAAGCCACGTTCGAGGCGGTGCAGCGGCTGAACCTTCTGCCGATCCCGACCGTGGCGCTGGTGCAGGGCGGCTGCTTCGGCGGCGGCACCGGGGTGATCTCCGCCTGCGACGTGGTGATCGCCGCCGACAATGCTGTCTTCTCGATCACCGAGGTGCGCTGGGGGCTGACGGCCGCCATCATCATCCCGCAACTGTGCGATGCCATCGGCGTCCGCCAGGTCCGCCGCTATGCGCTGACCGGCGAGCGCTTCGGCGCCGACGACGCGCGCCGCATCGGTCTCGTGCATGAGGTGGTGCCGCTCGACGATCTGGAAGCCGCGGGCGCGAAAGTCGTCGACCAGTTGCTGGCCAACGGCCCCGAAGCGATGGCCGAGACCAAGGCGCTCGCCATGGAAAGCTCGTTCGGCGGCATGGCCGTGGACGACGAGGCCTATACGCGGCTGGTCCGGATGCATTCGGCGCGGCGCCGGACCGCGGAGGCTTCCGAAGGCCTTGCCTCGTTCGCCGAAAAGCGCGCGGGCAATTGGGCCGGCCTCAAGAAATAAGCCGTGCGAGCCGGCGCGCTCAGCATCCCCGGCAGATGCCGCGCAGGCTCTTGTAAACCGCATCGTCTTCCCGCCGCATCTGCTCCAGCGTTTCCATGGTCCTGGTGCTGGCGGCAGGCGCGGGCTTGCGCTTCGCCGCGAGCTCTTTTTCCTGGCGTTGATAACACGCCTCGCGTTCGGGCTTGGCCTGGATGAACCGGCATTGCTCCACCGCCGCCAGGGCGGGAGCCGCGCCGAAGATCAGGCCGAGCATGACGGATAGAATCAGGTTCAAGGCCGTCGGTCCTTCCAGCCGGTTTCTCGATCCAGCAGCAGATATCAGTTATCAGCCCGCCGGGGCGCCATAGATTCTGTCGCGCAGCCGGCGCATTCCGGTCAGCCAGCGCTCGGCGCTGGCGGCCTTGCGCTGCATGTATTCATGCACCTGCGGGTGGGTCAGGATCAGGAAGCGCTCAGCCTCCATCGCCTCGATCACCATGCGCGCCACCTCGCTCGGCTGCAGCACGCCGTCGACCCGCGCCGCGCTCGGCCCCGGCGTCGTCATGCCGGTCTGCACCGATTGCGGGCACAGCACGGAAACCCGGATGCCGCGGTCGCCATATTGAATGGCGAGATGCTCGGCCAGCGCCACCGCGGCATGTTTGGTCACGCCGTAGGGCATGGAGTTCAGCGACGCCAGCAGCCCCGCTGCGGAAGCGGTATTGAGCAGATAGCCGGAGCCGCGCGCCAGCATGCCCGGCACCAGCGCGCGCGCCGCGAACACGTGGCTCATGACATGCACCCGCCAGCTGACCTCCCAGTCGGCGTCGTCGGCGCTCTCCTGTCCCTTGCGCGACAGGCCGGCATTGGAAAAGAACACGTCGACCGGGCCATACTTGTCCTCGGCCGCGGCGATCAGCGCCCTGATGTCTTGCTCCTCGCCGACATCGCAGGTCACGGCGAGGCCGTCGATCTCGCCCGCGACCTTGGCGAGCCGGTCGCGCGAACTCTTGAGATCGGCGACCGCGACGCCGCGCGCGCCGGCCGCCGCCCAGGCGCGGGCCACCGCCTCGCCGATGCCGCTGGCGGCTCCGGTGACGACACAGACTCTTCCCTTGACGTGCATGCGGGCGCTTTCCGGTTTGCCTTGATGATGTGGCGATATCTTCGCTTCGTTCGAGCGGGCAGGCAACCTCGCCCGTCATGCCCGGGCAGAAGGGCGTCTTAAGCCCTTTGTCCCGGCCTGCCGATTGCCCGAATTTCGCAGCCGCCCCGGGGGAACCATATCGTCAAGCCTGCGTTTTCGAATAGCCCGCAAATTCGCGGCGCGCCGGGGACCGTGCCATGTCGAGATTCAACATCAGGCTTGCCGCCATCGTTCTCGTGACCGTGCTGTCGGCTGCCGGATATGCCGCGGCGAAAGGCGGTGGCGGTCATGGCGGCGGTCACGGTCATGGCCATGGTGGCGGTCATGGCCACGGCGGCGCGCATTTCCGTAGTGGCGGCCATGGCGGCGGGCATTTCGGCCGCGCGCATTTCGGCGGCGGACGCCACATCAGCGGCCATCGCGCCGTCGCGGCGCAAAATTTCAGATCCGGCGCGCCGGGCTCCCGTGCGTTTGCCCGCTCGATGCGCCACACGGCGGCGCTGCACAGCCCCGGCATGCGCACCCGGATCGCCGCCGGCGCGGCGCTGGCGGGATGGCACTACGGCCGCAGCGGCAGCGGATGGTGGCGGCACGGTAACGGCGGATACGGATGGGTCGGACCGCTGTTCTGGCCGTTCGCCTATTTCGACATCTATGACTATGCGATCTGGGGCAACGGCGTCGGCGCGCCGTTCTGGGGCTACGGTTACGGCGACATCTATGCCGGCTTGTTTGCGCCCTACGGCTACGACGACCTCGCATTCTATCTGCCGCCACGCGCTTCGCCCGGCGGCCCCGGCGCCGCCATGGACCGGCTGGCCCAGATGTGCGGCGACGACAGCCGCGATATTGCCGGCCTCCCGATCGATCTGATCCAGCAGGCGATCGAGCCGACCGAGACGCAACGCGCCGCGCTCGACGATCTCGCCAGCGTTTCGGTCACGGCCGCGCGGAACATCAAGGCAGCCTGCCCGGACAAGATTGCGTTGACCGCGCCAAGCCGGCTGGCATCGATGCAGCAGCGGATCGAGGCGATGATCGCGGCGGTGGCCATGGTGCGGCCGGCGCTGGATAAATTCTACGGCCTGCTCAACGACGAGCAGAAGGCGCGGCTCAACGCGCTCGGCGAGGACCAGCAGCGGCAAGCCACCGCGAGAAGGAGCAACCGGTCGCTGGTCTGGAGCTGCGACGCCGCGCAGCCTGCCGCGCCGCAATGGCCGGCCGAGGAGATCGATGCGAGGCTGCGCCCGACCGACGCGCAACGTGCGCGCCTCGTCGCGCTGCAGGACGCCGGCGCCAGGGCGGCGGAGACGCTCAAGACCTCGTGCCCGGCCGGGGACACGGTCACGCCGCCGGCGCGCCTTGCGGCTGCCGGCCAACGGCTCGATACCATGCTGCAGGCGATCAAGCAGGTGCGGTCGGCGCTTGACGATTTCTGGGGAACGCTGAGCGACGAGCAGAAGGCGCAATTCGAGGCGATCGGCCCGCGGCGCACGGCGGATCAGGCCGACACCAGGCGGCGGCATTCCCGCAAGTACGGATTTTGACCGGCCATAGCGTCTTCGAGCGAAGTGGGTACCGGTTCGCGTCAGGAAAACGCGTCAAAAAGTCTGTTGGCAGCTTCCGAACGTGACGCTCAGCCCCGATAAAGCCCCTTGTCGCGCGCCTGGCGGATCGCGAGCGCCGCCATCAGGTCGAGCATCGGCGTCGGCAGATCAGCGGCGCGGGCGAACGCCGCCGGCGCACGCACCAGCACGTCGATCTCCATGGCGCGGCCGAGTTCGTAATCCTGCAGGATCGACGGCTTGTGGTCGGGCGCCGGCCCGCTTCGCGTCAGCCGCTTGACGCCGGGAAAGCAGCTTTGCGCGACGGCGTTGGCTTCTTCGAGCAGGCGCGGAATGACCTCCTGCAGCGCCGGGTCGTCCCGCACGCCCCGCGCGGTCAGTCCGGTCAAGAGGCACAGCACCGACATCGACATGTTGGTCAGGAGCTTGGTCCAGATCGTCTCCCGGATCCGCACCACCGGCGCCGAGGTAATCGAAGCGCCTTCGAGCGCGGCGCGGAGGTGAGCGATGCGCTCGCTGCTGCGGTCGTCGCATTCGCCGATCAGGAGCATGTTGCGCTCGGGCGAGAGATTGGCCACCACGCCGGGCGTGATCACCTCGTTCGACGAGAAGATCACCCCGCCGATGATCCGCTCTCTTGCGACCGCCGACCGCAATTGGGCTCCGGGATCGAGAAAACCGAGATCGGGCGGCGGCGGATGATCGGCCGACAGTCCGATGTCGTACCACCAGGGAATGCCGTTCTGGGCGAACACCACGGCGGTGTCGTCGCGCAGCAGCGGCTTGAGGCCGGTCGCGAGCGCACCGATGCCGGTCGCCTTCAGCGTCGAGATCACGACATCCTGCGGCCCCAGCGCGGCGGGATCGTCGGAGGCGTTCACTCCTGCCTTGAATTCGGCGTCGCCGACCCGCAACGTCAGGCCGTTGGCCTTCACCGCCCCAAGATGCGACCCGCGCATCACGCAGGATACGTCGTGCCCTGCCAGCGCCAGCCGCACCGCAAAATGGCTGCCGACGGCGCCCGCGCCGAAAATGCAGATACGCATGGGGGAGGGTGTTCCTGCTGGAGGGGTCGAAGAGGTCGCAGGCAGTTTCCACAAGCTGGCTCCGCAGTGCAACCGGTGATGCGGGCCTTGACGAGATGGCTAAAATTCCGCACCCGGAGCATGATACTCACGGATCATCCGGAAACTCCGCCTTGCCCTCCAAATCCATCACCGAACCCGCCCGTCAAATTCCGCTATACGGCGAATATGAAGTCGCCGTGCTCGGCGGCGGGCCCGCGGGCATCGCGGCCGCCGTCGCTGCGGCGCGCGCGGGGCGGCGCACGCTGTTGATCGAGCGCTATGGCTTTCTCGGCGGCATGGGGACGGCGGCGGGCGTGACCAATTTCTGCGGGCTGCACGCCAATGTTTTCGGCGAGATGCACCGGGTGGTGCAGGGCGTCGCCTCCGAACTGCTGACGCGAATCGACCGGCTCGGCGGGCTCAATGCGCCGCATCTGATCCTCGGCAAGATCCTGGCGCAGGCCTACGACACCGCGGCCTACAAGATCGCGGCCGACGATCTGCTCGCCGCCCACAAGGTCGACATTCTCTTTCACGCACTCGGTGCCGGCGTTGTCATGCCGGACGACAAGCGCATCAATGCGTTGATGGTGGAAACGAAAGCCGGGCGTCAGGCGATCGTTGCGGACATCTTCATCGACTGTTCCGGCGACGGAGATCTCGCCGCCTGGGCCGGTGCCGCGTTCGAGGTCGGCGACAACGCCGGCAGCATGCTCTATCCCTCGATGATGTTCCGCCTCAACGGCATCGACCCCGAAAAAGCCGGCGACGCCTGGCGGACGATTCCGGCGCTGATGGAAGCGGCCGAAGCCGCCGGCACGCATCGTTTTCCGCGCAAGGCCGCGATCGTGCGGCCGCAGCGGTCACAAATCGAATGGCGGGTGAATTTCACCCAGCTTTCGCGCGACGACGGCAGCGCGATCAGCGGGCTCGAACCCGACGACCTCACCCGCGGCGAGATCGACGGCCGCCGCCAGGCGATCCAGGCATTCGAGTTCCTGCGCACGGTGCCGGGGTTCGAGAAATCCTACATCGTCGACCTGCCGCCACAGCTCGGCATCCGCGAAACCCGCCGCGTGGTCGGCGGCTACATGCTGTCGGGCGAGGATGTGCTCGGTTGCGCCTCGTTCGGCGACAGTATCGGCGTCAACGGCTGGCCGATGGAATCCCATGTCGCCGGCGACGTGGTGTTCAGGTTTCCGCCGATCCCGGAATCGCGCGGCTTCAACGAATTGCCCTATCGCATGCTGGTTCCCGCCGGCATCGACAATCTCCTGATCGCCGGGCGCTGCGCCTCGATGACCCATGACGGCCAGTCGGCGGCGCGGGTCTCCGGCGCCTGCTTTGCGATGGGCGAGGCCGCGGGGTCCGCCGCGGCGCTGGCGCTGTCAGGCAACACGATTCCGCGCGACATTGCGGTGGAAAAGCTGCAACAACAACTGAAGCAACAGGGCGCGTTTATCGGGCAGGACCAGCGCGTGCCCGAAGGGCTATAATAAAGACGGAGGAAACCGGATGATAAGGTTGGCGTGGCTCGCATTGGCGGGCCTAGTGGCTTTGGCGGCGGGCGGGATCGCGCGGGCGGACGAGCCCTTGAAGGCGAAGATCGGCGTGTTGCGGCTGTCGTCGTCGGCGCCGGTGTTCATCGCGCAGGACAAGGGCTACTTCAAAGAGGCCGGGCTAGATATCGAGCTGAAGTTCTTCGACGCCGCGCAGCCGATCGCGGTCGCGACTACCTCGGGCGATGTCGATTTCGGCATCACCGCGTTCACCGCTGGTCTCTACAACCTCGCCGGCAAGGGCACGCTGAAAGTGATCGGCGGCATGAGCCGCGAGAGGGCCGGCTATCCCCTGATCGGCTATTTCGCCAGCAACAACGCCTATGCGAGCGGCCTGAAGACGCCGAAGGATCTCGCCGGCAAACGCATCGCGGTGACCCAGACCGGGTCGAGCTTTCACTATTCGCTCGGCCTGCTCGCCGACAAATACGGCTTCAAGCTTGCGGATGTGAAGGTGCTGCCGCTGCAGTCGCTGTCGAATGCCGCCGCCGCCCTGAAAGGCGAGACCGTCGACGCCGCGCTGCTGCCGGTCTCGACCGCGCGCAAGCTGATCGACGACGGCGGCGCGAAACTGCTGGGCTGGGTCGGCGACGAGACGCCGTGGCAGCTCGGCGCCGTGTTTGCGTCGACCAAGACCGCGGCCAACAAGCCGCTGGTCACCAAACTCCTCGCTGCGCTGGCTCGCGCCGACCGCGAATATCACGACGTGATCCTGGCCTCGATCAAGGACGGCAAGGCTTCGATCAACGACAAGACCAGGCCGCTGCTGGAGATCATCGCCAAATACACCAATTTGCCGGTCGAGCAGGTGGTCGGCAACTGCGCCTATATCGATCCCGACGGCAAGCTCGACGTCAGGAATGTCGCCAACCAGATCGAATGGCTACAGGAACAGGGTTTCGTCGACAAGGGATTTGGCGTCGACGCGATTATTGCCAGGGAATATGTGAAGGCGGATTGATGGGAGAACCTTCAACAGTCGTCCGCTTCTTCTCCCTCATCCTGAGGAGGCCGCAGCGCGGCCGTCTCGAAGGATGATGGGCCCGGCTGGTGGCCGTCATCCTTCGAGACGCGCTTCGCGCTCCTCAGGATGAGGATTTGGGAGTGAGTATCCGAATGCACCTGATCGCCGACCATATCAGCCATCGCTTCGGCGCGCTCGAGGTGCTCGACGACGTGTCGTTCACGGTACGCTCGGGCGAGGTGGTGGCGATCGTCGGTCCGTCCGGCTGCGGCAAGAGCACGCTGCTGTCGATCCTCGGCGGGTTGCTGCAGCCGAGCGCGGGCGTAGCGGAATGGCGCGGCGCGCCGCCGCCGGACAGCCGCAATCCGCTGACCTTCGTGTTCCAGGATTTCGCGCTGCTGCCGTGGTGCACGGTGGCTGAGAATGTCGAATTCCCGTTGCTGCATACCGCCCTGACCCCGAGCGATCGCCGCGCTGTTGTCGACGACGCCCTGCACCGCACCGGCCTGTCGGACTTTCGCGGCACCTATCCGAAGCAATTGTCCGGCGGCATGCGCCAGCGCGTCGGCATCGCCCGGGCGCTGGCGGTGAGACCCGCGATCCTGTTGATGGACGAGCCGCTGTCGGCGCTGGATTCGCAGACCCGCGAATTGCTGATGGAGGATTTCGTCGGACTGCTCGCCGACGGCGCGATGGGCGCGGTCTATGTCACGCACAATCTCGAGGAGGCGGTGCGGATCGCCGACCGTATCGTGGTGCTGTCGCGGCGGCCCGGCCGCATCCGCGAGGTCGTCAGCATCCCGATGACGCGCGGCGAGCGCGGCGAGATCCATGCCCGCGAACGGCTGCTGGCGCTGCAGAGCGAGCTGTGGTCGAAGATTCGCGAACAGGCGATCGACGCCGAGCGCGAGGTGCAGCATGCTTGAGCGCGCGCCGCCGAAAGATCCGCCGCAAACCGGTCTCGATACCGAGTCGCGGCCGGTCGGGTTTCGCGGCGCCGGCTTTGCGCCGAAGGCAGGCCGCACCTCCGGCTGGATCGCGCTCGCGCTGGTACTGGCGCTTTGGCAGCTGGCCGGCAGCGCCGGATGGATCAATCCGCTGTTCCTGCCGCCGCCGTCGGCGATTGCGCTGGCGATCTGGAAGCTCGCGATCTCGGGCGCGCTTTGGCAGCATGTCTCGGTGTCGGTGATGCGGATCGGTTCCGGCTGGATCCTCGGCACCGCCGCCGGCGTCCTGGTCGGCTTCGCGATCGGGCTTTCCAGCGTCGCGCGCGGCGTCGGCATCACCTTTATCTCGGCGCTGTTCCCGATTCCGAAGATCGCGCTGCTGCCGCTGCTGATCCTGTGGCTCGGCATCGGTGAAGAGCCGAAGGTCGCGACCATCGCGCTCGGGGTATTCTTTTCCACCGCGATCTCGGTCTATAGCGGCGTCGATGCGGTGCCGCGCAACCTGATCCGGATGGCGCAGAGCTTCAACGTGCCGTTCGCTTCCATCGTGCGGCGGGTGATCTGGCCCGGCGCGCTGCCGTCGATCCTCGCCGGCTTCCGCATTTCGGCTTCGGTGGCGCTACTGCTGGTGGTCAGCGCCGAAATGATCGGCGCCCAGTTCGGCATCGGCGCCTTCGTGCTGCAGGCCGGCAACCTGATGCAGACCGATCAACTGCTGGCCGGCGTCGTCATCCTGTCGCTGTTCGGGCTCGCGGTGGGGAAGCTGATCAACCTCCTGGAGACGCGGCTGTTGCACTGGCGCTAGCTGGCGCACCAATTCCAGCCCCTTGAGCGGCCTCGCCGCGGACACGCCCATGCGGTTCGCTCCGGCTGCTCCGGACGAGCAGGACTGCGCAGACGACATAGAAGCAGGTGCCCAGCGCATATGTCATTCCGATGCCGAATTCTATCGACAAGGCCATGCCCAGCACCGACGCAAACATCGAGGTAATCCCGTTGGCACTCCAGAAGAACGGAAGAAGCTCCGCGTGACGACGCCAGATGCTTAGCCCGAGCGGGAACATCATCCCCATGCAGAACGCCGGCGGCGCGAGGAGCAGTACGGACAACAAGATGCGCATGTCGGTAGCTTCCGATCGCGCCCATGTGGTGAATAGCGGAGTCAATAGCCCCGCCAGCACGAGCGTTGTCACGAGGCCGACAACCCTGGTGACGACCGCGCTCGATCGAAGGGCATGGGCACCGACCGTGGCGCTGCCGATCCCGCTGAAGAGAAGGATCGTGAACAGTACCACGCCCAGTCCGTAGACGGGATGTCCAAGGAAGACCATCAGCCGCTGCATCTGCGATATCTCAATCAGCATGAAGCCCATGCCGATCGCGCAGAAATACGCCACGGGTGGCGTCAGCGTCGACAGCGGCATCCGCTTTGCGAGGCGGACAAACGGAATGGCGATGTAGTACCCGCAGGCGCAAAGCGCGATCAGGAGCAGCAGCAGGGTCATGCTGATCGCCGCGCTGTTATTGGTGCGAGCCGATGAGAGCACGTCGGCAAGATTTCCGAAGCTCGTCGTATAGAAGAAGAACGGATTGTCGTCCGTTGAAGGAATGATGTTTTCCGGCAGTGACGCGAAGAATGCCGCGTCGGCCTTGCCGGACAGCAGCGTCGATGTGACGGTGTCGAAATTGACATCCGGCCCCAGGAGTATCTTGAAGTCCTGGGCCAGAAGCCTTGTGCGCGCAGCTTGCCACTGGGCCTTGGTGAAGGCGTCAGGACGGGTAATCACCGTTACGATGTTGTCGACGTTCAGTGCGATAACATGGTTTGCCAGTGCGGCTGCGGGCACACCCTGACGCTGGAGCGCACTCGCCGCGATCGCCACGAGGCGATAAAACTCACCGCGGTGATGGTCCGGCTCGTACCAGCGCGATACTGACAATAGCCCGCCAGGCTTCAGCGCGCGGTAGAAGTCATCCCATGCCTCCACGGTATAGAGACGGTTTTCCGTGAGCGTCAGTCCGCCGGCAGCCGTTGCGGCCCAGGTGTCGATCAGCGAAATCTGGACAAGGTCGTATCGATCGGGCGAATGGTTGATGTAGCTGCGGGCTTCGGCATTGACCAACGATACGCCGGGCTGGCGATCGAGATGGCCGGAGAAATCGGCAAACTTGTCAGTGAGGACTTCGAAGATCGCGGGGTTGATCTCAATTCCACGTATGTGCTTGGCGCCGAAGAAGAGCCCGGAAAGAATGTCACGACCGCCGCCCACGCCCACCACAGCGACGTCGTCAGGCGACTGCACCAGGTAGGCGGCATTGACGACGTCATCCTTCAAGTAGGATAGCTTGCCGAGATCGCCGTCGTGCCGGGTGATGACCGTGGCCGCATCGGCGTCGATATCGAGGTGGTACTGGTCTATCTTCGTCTCCGGCGTGTGGGCGAGGCCCCAGCCGAACGGAGTGCTCTCGCCAAGCGCCGTCACCCTCACGCGTGAGTAGGTATTCCAGCGCTCGAACAGCGTTCCCATCTGCTGAGAGCCCTTCGCCCAGAAGACGCCCAGATGGTCTTTGCCGGAAACGGCCAGACTGGTGTGCACAGTGGCGGCGGCAGCCAGCGTAAGTGCGACGGCGCCGCTCAGGCGCAGGCTGCGGATGTCGCCGCTGTCCCGCACCACTATCCAGCCCGCGCCAGCGGCAAAGGCTCCGATCCATAGTGTGGCGCTCACAGGATCGACGATGAGCAATACGAAGATGACTCCGAGGCATCCGAGCGCCGCCCCTGAAAGGTCGGCCGCATAAAGCCATCCGCCGCCGTATGGCAGGCGAGTCAACAAAAGCGTTATGCAGACACCGCTTTCGGTAAAAGGCATCACGAAGGCGAACGTCGCGACCGCGAGGGCCGCAGGTACGTATCCCCCGGGGATCACGAGCGGCACGCACAGGAAGGCGATCATTGCGCCGACGCCGGAAATTGCAAACCATGAGGCGTGGCGGGCGAATTCCACTCCCACCCGTTCGGGAGCATAGCGGGCAGGTTTGTTGTAGACCTCCATCGCCCCGCGCGTAAGTCCAAGCATGGCGAGTGAAATGGCAGCAAATGCAAAATGGTAATACAGCATGACGCTGAAGAAACGAGTTACCAGTATCTGGTAGGACAGGGTGGCGGAGGCCAATATAAAAATTGCGAAATAGTGGCGGCTCGAGATTTTGGAGAATGCTTGCAAAACGCCGCCCTCAATCAGGTCTTGACGTCCCCCGCGGATGCCGAATGAACCTTCCTTACAACCCGTTGGTCACCGCAACGGGCATGAACGCGCGATCAAGCGAGATCCTCATGGTTTCCCCCAAATGAATTATTTCTTGTCATGCCCGGACAAAAAGCGCGAAGCGCGTCTTCGCGCTGGATGTCCTAAGCATCCACGTTCTTTATGACGGTTACAAGTAATAGTTGGATGGCCGGGTCATCTAGCGCGAAGACGCGCTTTGCGCTTTGATCCGGCCATGACGGTTACGCGTTGCCGCGGTCCTCGCGGAACAAATCCAGCTTCTGCTGCACTGGGCGATCCGAGAAACTGAACAGCACGGAATCGACGTCGGCCTCGTGGGTGACCCACTGCCAGCTCGGCACCACGAACAAATCGCGCGGGCCCCATTCGAAGGTCTGCTCGCCGATCCGGGAGCGGCCCTTGCCCTCGATCGCCGCGAACACGGTGGCGTCGGTCGAGCGATAGCGCGCCGTCTTGAATCCCTTCGGCAACAGCTGGATGAAGGTGCCGATGGTCGGCATCGCGAAATCGCCGGTCTCGGGATTGGAGAATTTCAGCTTCAGCCCGTGGCAGGCGTCCCACTCATTGCGCGCCTTGGCCTGTTCCAGCGCCTCGCGCGTATGGGCGTAGGGATAGTTGAAGATCGGCGAGGTCTTGGATTTGCGCTTCTCGTCGACCGGCAGCAGGTTATGGCCGTAGCGGCCGAAGCTGTCGTTCGGGGGACGGGTGATCTTCTGCTGGTCTTCCTTGGAGTCTTCCGCAAAGGACGCGTCGAAGAACTGCACCATCGGGATGTCGAGCCCGTCGAGCCAGAACATCGGATCGCTGGTCTCGTTGGAATGATCGTGCCAGGTCATCGCCGGGGTGATGACGAAATCGCCCGGCTCCATCGCAGTGCGCTCGCCGTCGACCGAAGTATAGGCGCCGTGGCCTTCGAGCACGAAACGCAGCGCTGACTGGCTGTGCCGGTGCGACGGCGCGATGTCGCCCGGGATCACCATCTGGACGCCGGCAAACAACGAGGTCGTGACTTTCGACTGCCCGCGCAGCCCCGGATTTTCCAGCACCAGCACCCGCCGCGTGGCTTCCTTGGCGGTGATCAACTTGCCGGCTTCGGTCATGTAGTCGCGGATGGCGTCGAATTTCCACAGATGCGGCCGGCAGGCGCTCTTCGGCTCCGGCGTGATCAGGTCGCCCATCACGTTCCACAACGCCGAGAGATTTTCGCCGTCGATCTTCTTGTAGAACGCCTCGCGTTCCGGCGTCTTCAGCACGGGCTCCATGACCAGCCTCCCTTGAGGGTTATCGTTGGCTTCAATGATTGACAGTATACTTACAATATGACTATCGTCAATCAGGTAACGACGACCAACAAGAGATTTGAGGGGGAGGCTGGTCATGAAGCTGCACGGCTATTTCCGCAGCAGCGCGTCCTACCGGGTCAGAATCGCGTTGAATCTGAAGGGTCTGCGTGCCGATCAGCTCTCCCATCACCTGCGCAAGGGCGAACAGCGCGATCCCGCTTTTCTCGCCCTCAACCCGCAAGGGCTGGTCCCGGCGCTGCAGGACGACAAGGGCGCGGTGCTGACCCAGTCGCTCGCCATCATCGAATGGCTGGACGAAACCCATCCCGAGCCGCCGCTGCTGCCTGATGATCCGCTGCGCCGCGCCAAGGTTCGCGCCTTCGCGCAGGCCGTGGCCTGCGATATCCACCCGGTGCAGAATCTGAAAGTGCTGGCGCGATTGCGCGAACTCGGCCTGCCCGAGGAGCAGGTGACGGGCTGGGCGGCCTGGGCCAACCGCGAGGGCCTTGCCGCTTGCGAGGCCCTGATCGCGAGCGAGCCCGGTCCATTCTGTTTTGGCGACACGCCGACCATCGCCGATCTCTGCCTGGTGCCGCAGCTGTTCAACGCGCGGCGCTTCGGTGTCGATGTTTCGGTCTATCCGCGGCTGCTCAGGGCCGAAGCGGCGGCACAGGCCATGAAGGCGTTTACCGACGCCGCACCGGACAGGCAGCCCGATGCCGAGTAAGCCAACGTCGGTGACGATGGACGCGGTCTACGATGCGCCCGGCTATCTGTTCCGCCGGATGCAGCAGATCGCGGTGTCGATCTTCGTCGAGGAGTGCCGGGCCTACGACCTGACGCCGGTGCAATTTGCCGCATTGGTCGCGATCCACACCCATCCCGGCATCGACGCCACGCGGCTGTCCGCCGTGATCGCATTCGACCGCTCCACGCTCGGCAATGTGATCGAGCGGCTGGAGAGCAAGGGCCATATCGAGCGCAAGCCCTCGCCCGGCGACAAGCGAATAAAGCTGCTCTATCTGACCAGGGAAGGCGCGGCCTTGCTGCGCGATATCATGCCGTCGGTCGATCGGGCGCAGGCGCGGATGCTGCAGCCGCTGAAGCCCGCCGACCGCAAGACCCTGCTGGCGCTGTTGACGCAACTGGTCGATCTCAGCAACGAGGCCTCGCGCGTGCCGCTGCGCGCCGAAGACGCGCTCGAACATCTCGGGAAGGCAGGCTGATGACGGTAAGCAAACGGCCCGTCCTGATCGCGGGCGGCGGCATCGGCGGCCTCGCCGCCGCACTCGGGCTGGCGCAGAAAGGCATTGCCTCGATCCTGCTGGAAAAGGCCTCGGCGCTCGGCGAGATCGGCGCCGGCATCCAGCTCGGGCCCAACGCGTTCCACGCCTTCGACTATCTCGGCGTCGGCGAGGCCGCGCGCGGCATGGCGGTTTATATCGACAAGCTGCGGCTGATGGATGCGCTGACCGCCGAGGAGATCACCCACATCGATCTCGGCGAAGCCTTCCGCACCCGGTTCGGCAACCCCTACGGCGTCGTGCATCGCGGCGACCTGCACGGCGTGTTCCTGAAGGCGTGCCGGGACCACCCGCTGATCGAGCTGCGCGTCTCCAGCGAAGTGATGGGTTACGATCAGGACGGCTCCTCGGTGACGGCGCATCTGGCTTCCGGCGAACGCATCACGGGATCGTTGCTGATCGGCGCCGACGGGCTGTGGTCCAACATCCGCAAGCAGGTCGCCGCCGACGGACCGCCGCGGGTTTCAGGCCATTCCACCTATCGCTCGGTGATTCCGACCGAAGAGATGCCGGAAGACCTGCGCTGGAACGCGGCGACGCTGTGGGCCGGGCCGAAGTGTCACATCGTGCATTACCCGCTGTCGGGCTGGAAGGTGTTCAATCTCGTCGTCACCTATCACAACGAAGCGCCGGCGCCGGTCGCAGGTCAGGCCGTATCCCATGACGAAGTGATGCGGGGCTTTGCGCATGTGCATCAGCGGGCGCAAAACATCATCCGTCACGGCCGGAACTGGAAGCTCTGGGTGCTGTGCGACCGCGACCCGATGGAACGCTGGATCGACGGCCGCGTCGTGCTGCTTGGCGACGCCGCGCATCCGACGCTGCAATATTTCGCGCAAGGCGCCTGCATGGCGCTGGAGGACGCGGTGTGCCTGTCGCACATGCTGGACGCCTATCCGGACGATCACTCTGCCGCGCTCAAGCACTATCTGTCGCAGCGCTTCGCGCGCACCGCGCGGATCCAGCTGCAATCCCGCGCCATCGGCGAACACATCTATCATCCCGCCGGCGAACACGCCCGCATCCGCAACGCCATCATGGGCGCCAAGACGTCGGAGGATTATTACGGGCACCTCCAGTGGCTGTATGGCGGGACGGGGCTGGGCGGATAGACAAAAACTATCCGTCGTCCCGGCCAAGCGAAGCGCGAGCCGGGACCCATAGCCACCGATGCGTATGTTGAAAGACGCTGGAGCGGCTATCAATCGTACCAGCAAACATCGGTGGTTATGGGTCCCCGCTTTCGCGGGGACGGCACCGGGTTCATTTGGGCTACATCCGCATCACGGCCTGCCGGTCGATCTTGCCGGTGCCGGTCTTCGGCAATTCCTCGATGAAGGAGATCTCGCGCGGATATTTGTAGGGCAGCAGTTTTGCCTTGACGAAATCCTGCAGCATCTTCGTCGCATGGCCTGCATCGAAGCCGCGGTCGTTCATCACCACCACCGCCTTCAGGGTCATGCGCCGGTCGGGCAGTTCGGCGGCGAACACCGCGCATTCGCGCACGGCGGGATGCTCGGCGAGGCAAAGCTCGACCTCGAGTGGATAGACCCACTGGCCGGAGATCTTGATGAGGTCGTCGGCGCGGCCGCGGAAGAAATGGAAGCCGTCGGCATCGCGCACGAAGCGGTCGCCGGTGTAGATCCAGCCGCCGTCGCGGATGGTCTCGGCCGATTTGTCCGGCCGGTTCCAGTACAGCGGCGTGTTGGAATCGCCGCGCACCCACAAGATGCCTTCCTCGCCGTCACCGACCTCGCGGCCCTCCTTGTCTTTCAAGGCAACTTCATAGCCGGGCACGCGCAGCCCGGCGGCGCCGAGTTTTTTCTTCTCCGGACGATTGCTGAGATAGATGTGCAGCACTTCCGTCGATCCCAGCCCCTCCACGATTTCGAGGCCGGTCAGCCGCTTCCAGCCGTTGAAGACCTCGGCCGAAAGCACTTCCGCGGCTGACAGCGCCATCCGCAGCGAGGAGAAATCCGTGTCGGCCGCGCCGTCGGCCTTGGTCAGCGAGGTATAGAGCGTCGGCAGGCCGAAGAAGACGGAAGGCTTGAACCGTTCGATCGCCGCGAAGATCGTGGCCGGCTTCGGCTGGCCCGGCAGCAGCAGCGTCGCCGCGCCGGCCGCGAACGGGAAGGTGATGGAGTTGCCGAAGCCGTAGGCGAAGAACATCTTCGGCACCGAGAAGCAGATGTCGCTGGCTTCAAGCTTCAGCACGTTGCGCGCGAAGGCGGCCTCGCTGTAGGCCATGTCGTGCTGCAGATGGACGATGCCCTTGGGCCGTCCGGTCGAGCCCGACGAGTACATCCAGAACGCCATTTCGTTGCGGCCGGTGCCGGCTTCCGCGAGCTCGGCGGAAAATCCCTGCAGCCATGGCTCGGTGATGATCGTGTCCGGCACCGCGTGATCGCCAGCCGCGCCATTGACCACGATCAGCGTGCGCAGCCGCGTATCCTTGCAGGCCTGCGCGTCGAAGCGCGCGACAAATTCGGCGTCGGTGACGGCAACCGCCGCGCCGGAATCGGCGAGATAGAATTGCAGCAGATCCGGCGGCGTCAGCGTGTTGATCAACAGCGGCACGAAGCCGGCGCGCACCGCGCCGAAGAATGCCGCCGGATAGGCCGGCGTATCGTCGAGAAACATCAGCACGCGGTCGCCGCGCTTCAGCCCGAGCGAGATCAAGCCGTGGCCCCAGCGGCAGGCCTCGGCGCAGAGTTCGGCATAGCTGCACGACCCGCCCGGGCCGACCAGCGCCGGCCGGTCGCCGCGGCCCTTGCCGAGGTTGTCGAACAGGATGCGGCTGGCGTTGTAGGTCTGCGGAATCGCAAAGCCGATTTCGCGCGCACCGGGGCTGTCCGGCGGCACGCCGTCGGCGATCTCCGGCATGCGATCCGGCCGCGTCATGTCCGGCTCCCGCCCTGCTGCAACGGCCGCTTCGACGCCTCGTAGCGCGCCATGAAAGCCGGCGACATCGCGCGCAGCCTGACATCGTCGATGCGGCCGGAGCGGGTGATGTAGCTGTAACCAAAATCCATCAGACCGAGTTTCATATGTTCGGGGAAGTTTTCGTACCAGTCGGCGCTGGTCCGCGCCGCCTTCACCAGCTTGTGCACGATCGGCTTGCGATCGGCCTGGTAGCGGTCGAGCGCCGTCGACACATCGCGCTCGGCCTCCAGCGCCTTGACCAGCGCAATCGCGTCCTCGATCGCGAGCCGGGTGCCCGATCCGATCGAGAAATGCGCCGTATGCAGGGCATCGCCGATCAGCACCATGTTCCTGAACGACCAGCGTTCGTTCCAGATCCAGGGGAAGTTGCGCCACACCGATTTGTTCGACACCAGCCTGTGTCCGCCGAGCGTGGCGGCGAAGACCTGCTCGCAGATCGCCTGCGATTGCTCGATGCTCTTGTCGGCGAAACCATAGCGCTGCCAGGTCGCGGCATCGCATTCGACCAGGAACGTGCTCATCGAGGGCGAGTAGCGGTAGTGATGGGCGTTGAAGGTGCCGAGGTCGGTCTTCACGAAGGTCTGCGACAGCGTCTCGAAGCGCTTGGTGGTGCCGTACCAGGCGAACTTGTTGGTGGAATAGGACAATGAAGTGCCGAAGTCGCCTTCGAAGCCGCGGCGCACCAGCGAGTTCAGGCCGTCAGCCGCGACGATCAGGTCGTAGCCGGTCAATTGATCCAGCGACTGCAGCAGCGTTTCATATTGCGGCGTGACGCTGACGGCATGGGCGCGCTGCTGCAGGATGGTCAAAAGCTCGAGCCGGCCGATCGACGAGAAGCCGACGCCGTCGATCTCGACGCTCTCGCCGCGCAAATTCAGGGTGATGTTCTTCCAGCTCTCCATCCGCGGCGCGATCGCCTCGACGGTGTCGGGATCGTCGGCGCGCAGGAATTCGAGCGCCTGTTCGGAGAACACCACGCCGAAGCCCCAGGTGGCGCCGGCCGGATTCTGTTCGAACAGGTCGATCTGGGCGTCCGGGTGGCGCTTCTTCCAGAGGTACGAGAAATAGAGACCTCCGGGGCCCCCGCCGATCACGGCGATACGCACATGCTCCTCCATCGCTTTTTTACATGGTACAATCGATTGCCAAATATGCAATAGTGGAAAACGGAGGAACCGATGTTCACGACCAGCTTCACGATCGAATGGGGCGACTGCGACGAGGCCGGAATCGTCTTTTATCCCAACTACTTCTATTGGTTCGACTGCGCCTTTCAGCGGCTCCTGCGCAGCTGCGGCCTGAGCCAGCGCGAGCTGCGAAAGCGCTTCGGGGCGGTCACGCCGATCGTGGAAGCCCATTCGGATTTCAAGGCGCCCGCCCGCTACGACGACGTCCTGGACATCGAGATCACCGTGCGAGGGGCCGGC
Source organism: Bradyrhizobium sediminis (assembly GCF_018736105.1). Lineage (NCBI taxonomy): Bacteria > Pseudomonadati > Pseudomonadota > Alphaproteobacteria > Hyphomicrobiales > Nitrobacteraceae > Bradyrhizobium > Bradyrhizobium sediminis. The sequence continues at coordinate 5,211,325 of NZ_CP076135.1, read as the reverse complement.
GAGCGCCGTTTCAGGGTCGACTATCGGTTCAGCTCGAAGGCCAAGCTGATCGGAACCGGATATGAAATCCGCGCCTGGGCGCAGCTGAAGGATGATGGCACGATCAAGAGCGCGCCGCTCAGCGAAGAATTCATGTCGATGCTCGACGCCGCTGCACCTAACCCCGGCCCAAGGCCCTGATCGAGATCCGACATGCGCACCAGGAAGCCTCGCCCGGTAACGACCAGCAAAGCGGTAAAGGGCCTGCGCATCGGCGGAGAGTCTGATGCGACGCCGTCCCCCCGGCGCGGCATTCAGTCGGTCAATATCGGTTTCCGCGTGCTGGCCGCGCTGGCGGCCGAGCCGGAACCGGCCACGCTCGGCGTGGTGGCGAAGCGATCGGGCCTGTCCGCCTCCCAGGCCCATCGCTATCTCGCCAGCCTGATCGCTTCCGGCATGGCGCATCAGGACGCCTCATCGGGGCGTTACGACCTCGGCCCGCAGGCGATCCAGATCGGCCTTGCGGCGCTCGCGCGCACCGACGTCTTCGCGGACGCCGATCCGGCCATCGCTGCCTTCACGCGCGAGACCGGACGCACCACGCTGGTCGCGGCCCGCGGCCCGCTCGGCCCGACCATCGTGCGCTGGCACGCCGGCCGCCCGCCGGTGACGACGTCGTTGACGGTTGGATCGGTGCTGCCGCTGCTCGGCTCGGCCACCGGACACGTCTTCCTCAGCTTCATGGATGACGAAGAAGCGGCCGGCGCGATCGACATTGAAAAATCCAGCAACAAGCGCGCCGCCGATGTGGACGCCATCCGCAGCAAGGTGCGGGGCGCCATGTCGGCCTCCGTCGACGAGATGCTGATCCCGGGATTGCGGGCCACCGCGGTGCCGATTCTCGATATCCAGGCGCGCGCCGCCCTCGTCGTCACCGTGATCGCGACGTCCGCCTTCGACCGCCGGCATGACCAGGCCGTGGTCGAAAGGCTGATGCAGGTCTGCCGCACCTTGACGGAAAAGATCGGCGGCCGCTGGACGACCAGCCAGGGTCCCGCAGCGTCACGCTGAGCCCGGCTATCCTGCCGGAATGCGCCGCGTGCGGCGATGTGCGAAGGCAGCCTACTTCTTTTCCGCGGCGGCCAGCACTTTCTTGCAGGCCGGCGTGATCTTGTCGTTCTCCTTGGCCAGGCAGGCGATAATCCTTCCGCCGCCGGGCACGACGCCTTTGCAATACTTTTCATAGTCGCCCATGCAGGCGCTGCGTTGTTCGGCGGTCAGCTCCTGGGCGAACGCCGTTTGCGTGGCGCACAGCAGGGCGGCGGTCATCAGTATCGAGCGCAGCATTGGTGGTTTCCTTATCTTGTGTCGGTGATCTCTGGAATGACCGGCGGCCTTGCGGGGACGCCGGCGGAACGGCGCCTAATGCCGGTCTACGGCGCGGCGAACTGCACCAGCACCTGCTTGCAGGCGGACGAAATCGTGGCGGGCTGGTTCGCCAGGCATTGCATGATGCGGCCGCCGCCGGGCGCGACGCCGCCGCAGAGCCCGCGAACGTCGCCGCTGCAAGCCGACCTCAACACGAACAACTCCTCGCGCGGCAGCATCGGCCGCAGCCTCAAGGCCGGCGCGGGCGCAGCCGCGGCGGGCGCCGCTCCCGGACTGGCGGCTGCGGCGGTAGCGACGCCTGCGGCAGGCGCGGCCGTGCCGCCGCTAACGGCGTTGAGGGCCTGCTGGCAGCCGCCCGACGTCTTCGCCTTGTTCATATCCAGGCATTGCAGCGACGCAGAACCGCCGGTCGGGACCCCGGCGCAAACCTTCTGATAGTCGGAGCGGCACGCGGTGCGGATCGCGGAAACCTGCGCATCGGTTGGCTGTTTCGCCGCGGTGCTAGCTGCCGCCTTGGGGGCAGCGGCCGGCGCTGCCGCCGGCGCCGAGGTTGTTGCAGCGGGCTTCGCCGGTGCTGCAGCCGGAGCGGACTCGGCCTTGGGTGCCGCGGCCGGAGCGGATTCGGCCTTCGGCGCTGCGGCAGGTCCCACCGCGCGCACGGCCCCCGCGCAGCCCGACGAAAGGTTCGGCATGTTCTTCTGCAGGCATTGCAGCGACGCTTCGCCGCCCGGCGGCACGCTGGCGCAAAGCGCCTGATAGTCGGCGCGGCATTCGGACCGGATGGCGCTGCGTTGTGCATCGGTCGGCGCTTGTGAAAACGCCGGCGTCACCACCATGAACATGGCGGTTGCCATCATTGCCCGATGTTTTAACGTGTTGATCATTTGAAGAAATCCTTATCGTGTCGCTTGAGCCGCCGCTGCAATCGAAGCAAAATTCAGTAGAGGGATGACAAAAGGGTGACAGGGAAAATTTCGAAAGCAGCATCATCATTTTCGGTTTCAGGTTCCTCTGCAAGAAGATTGTTGCTATCCATGGATGGCCTGCTTCCGAACCAAAAGCTTTTCGGAACGAGAACAAATTGGGGCCCGCGAATGATGCCTGCGCGTTCGCCAACATGCAGCGGTCCGAACGGCGGTGTGCGGCAAGGAGTCGCCGGGGCCTGCCGTGCTGCTTTCGCGCTGTTCGCGCTCGTTACATTGAGTGCCTGCGAACAAAACAGCTTCGTGCCGCCGCCGCCGCCGAAGGTGGATGTCGGCGTGCCGGCGCAGCAAGGCATCACGCGTTTTCTCGAAGCCACCGGCAACACCGCTCCGATCAAGAGCGTCGATCTGGTCGCGCGGGTGCAGGGCTTTCTGCAATCGATCGATTACCAGGACGGCAATTTCGTCAAGCAGGGCACCACGCTGTTCACGATCGAGCCCGAGACCTACAAGCTCAAGCTCGAACAGGCGCAGGCGGCCGAGGCCGGCGCGCAGGCGTCGCTGAAACAGGCGGAGGCCGATTTCAAGCGCCAGTCCGAACTGGTCTCGCGGCAAGTCGTCTCGCAGGCCACGCTCGACACCTCGACGTCCGCCCGCGACAACGCGCAGGCCAACCTCGCGCAGGCCCAGGTCAATACCAGGATCGCGCAGGTCAATTACGGCTACACCACCGTCACGGCGCCGTTCGACGGCGTCGTCAGCGCGCATCTCATCTCGGTCGGCGAACTGGTCGGCGCGTCGTCGCCGACGCAATTGGCGACCATCGTCGCGCTCGATCCGATCTACGTGAATTTCAGCGTCAACGAACAGGACGTGCTGCGGATTCGCGAGGAAGCGCGCCGGCGGGGCATGACGGTGAACGATCTCCGGCAGTTGCCGATCGAGGTCGGGCTGCAAACCGAAGACGGCTATCCGCACAACGGCAAGCTCGACTACGCCGCCCCGACCATCAACCAGTCGACCGGTACGCTGGCGGTGCGCGGCGTGCTGCCGAATTCCGACCGGGCCTTGCTGCCCGGCTCTTTCGTCCGGATCCGCGTGCCCCTCGATCAGCAGCAGAACGCATTGCTGGTGCCCGACGCGGCGCTCGGCAGCGACCAGGCCGGACGCTACGTACTGGTGGTGAACAAGGACAATGTCGTCGAGCAGCGCAAGGTGCAGACCGGGCCGCTGGAAGGCGGTCTGCGCGTGATCGAAAGCGGCCTGAAGTCGGACGATCGCGTCGTCATCGCCGGGCTGCTGCGGGCGATCCCCGGCCAGAAGGTCGATCCGCAGCTGCGGAAGATCGAATCGTCGCCGGCGTCGGCCAAATAGGACCGGGCCCATGATTTCGAAATTCTTCATCGAGCGGCCGGTTCTTTCCAACGTCATCGCGATCCTGATGATCTTGATCGGCGGCGTGGCGCTGTTCAGCCTCGCGGTCGCGCAATATCCCGACGTGGTGCCGCCGACGGTGCAGGTCACCACCCGCTATCCCGGCGCCAGCGCCAAGACCGTGATCGACACCGTGGCGCTGCCGATCGAGCAGCAGGTCAACGGCGTCGAGGACATGCTTTACATGCAGTCCTACAGCGGCGCCGACGGCACCTATTCGCTGACGGTGACGTTCAAGATCGGCACCGATCTCAATTTCGCGCAGGTGCTGGTGCAGAACCGGGTGTCGAGCGCGCTGTCGCAGCTGCCGCAGTCGGTCCAGAACCAGGGCGTCACCGTGCAGAAGAGGTCGACGGCGATCCTGCTGTTCGTGACGCTGACTTCGCCGAACGCGACCTATGACAGCCTTTTCCTCTCCAACTACGCCACCATCAATATCCGGGACGAACTGTCGCGGCTGCCGGGGGTGGGCAATGTCACGGTGTTCGGCGCCGGCCAGTATTCGATGCGGGTCTGGCTCGACCCGAACAAGCTGCAGGTCCGCGGGCTGATGCCGCAGGACGTCATTTCCTCGATCCAGCAGCAGAGCCAGCAGGTCACCGCGGGCCAGGTCGGCGCGCCGCCGACGCCGGCCGGGCAGGCGTTCCAGTACACGCTCAACGTCAACGGACGGCTCGACGACAAGAGCCAGTTCGAGAACATCATCGTCAAGACCGGCAGCAGCGGCGACGTCACCCGGGTGCGCGACGTCGGCTGGGTCGAACTGGGCGCGCAGACCTACAGCCAGATATTCTCGCTCAACAACAGGCCTTCCACCGGCATCGCCGTATTCCAGTCGCCGGGCGCCAACGCGCTCGAGGTCGAGAAGGCGGTCGAGGCCAAGATGGCGGCGCTGGCGAAGGGATTTCCGCAGGACATCAAGTACGACACGCCGTTCGACACCACCAAATTCGTCTCGGAATCGATCAAGGAAGTCTACAAGACCCTGATCGAGGCCGGCTTTCTGGTTCTGATCGTGATCCTGATCTTTCTGCAGGACTGGCGGGCGATGCTGGTCCCTGCCACCACCGTGCCGGTGACGATTATCGGCGCCTTTGCTGCGATGGCGGCGCTCGGCTTCACCGTCAACATCTCGACCCTGTTTGCGATCGTGCTCGCGATCGGCATCGTGGTGGACGACGCCATCGTCGTGGTCGAGGGCGCCGCGCACAATATCGAGCAGGGCATGTCGGGCCATGACGCGGCGATCAAGGCGATGGATGCGCTGTTCGCGCCGATCGTCGGCATCACGCTGGTGCTGATCTCGGTGTTCCTGCCGGCGGCGTTCCTGCCGGGGCTGACGGGACGGATGTACGCGCAATTCGCGCTGGTGATAGCCGCGACCGCGCTGCTCAGCGCCGTCAACGCCGCAACGCTGAAGCCGACGCAATGCGCGCTGTGGCTGCGACGGCCGGTGCCGCCTGAACAGCGCAACTTCTTCTATCGCGGCTTCAACGCCGTCTATGACCGCCTCGAGCGGGGGTATGCCGGGCTGATCGGCCGCCTGGTCGCGCACAGCAATCTGTCGGTGATATCGGCGCTGATCCTGATCGGCATCGCCGGTTACGGCCTGTCGCGGGTGCCGACCGGTTTCATTCCGATCGAGGATCAGGGCTATCTGCTCGTCGCGGTGCAGTTGCCCGATGGCGCCGCCCTCGACCGTACCCAGCGCGTGCTCCATCAGGTCAGCGAACTGGCCGGCAAGTCGCCGGGCGTCGAACAGGTGATCGGCATCGCCGGCATATCGGCGCTCGACAATTCCTCGAGCCTGTCCAGTGCCGGCGTCGCCTACCTGGTCCTGAAGGAGTGGAGCGCGCGCGGCCCGGGCGAGGATCTGCGGTCGTTGTTCGTCGGCCTGAACGAGAAGCTGTCCGTGATCCAGGAGGCCCGGATTCTGGTGATCCCGCCGCCGCCGATCCAGGGCATCGGCAACGCCGCGGGCTTCGCCATGCAGATCCAGTTGCGAGACGGCAATGCCGATTTCGGCAAACTGCAGGCGATCGCCGGCGCGATCGTCTCCAACGCGCAGACCCAAAGCGCGCTGCAGCGCGTCAGTTCGTCATTCCGCTCGATGGTGCCGCAGTTCGACGTCGAGGTGGACCGCATCAAGACCCAGACCCTGCATGTCACCACCGACCAGATCTTCTCGACCCTGTCCTCTTATATGGGCTCGACCTACGTCAACCAGTTCAACAAGTTCGGGCGCACCTTCCAGGTCTACGCCCAGGCGGATGCGCAATTCCGCCTGACGCCGCGGGATATCGAAAAGCTGATGGTGCGCAACAGCCAGGGCGACATGATTCCGCTCGGCACGGTGGCGAAGATCACGCCGGCGGTCGGCCCTTCGCTGATCAGCCTGTACAATCTCTATCCGTCCGCGACCGTGATCGGCCTGCCGGCCACCGGCTACAGCTCCGGCCAGTCGATGGCGCTGATGGAGGAGATCGCCGCCAGGACCCTGCCGGCGGGGACCGGCTATGAATGGACGGCGATGTCGTACCAGGAGAAAGTCGTCGGCGGCCAGATCTACTTCGCGTTCGGCCTTGCCTTGCTGCTCGTGTACCTGGTGCTGGCCGGGCAATATGAAAGCTGGTACGCGCCGATCTCGGTGATCCTCGCCGTGCCGTTGTCGCTACTCGGCCCGATGTCGGTGCTGACGGCGTTGCGGATCGAGAACAACCTCTACACCCAGATCGGGATTATCCTGCTGATCGCGCTGTCGGCGAAAAACGCCATCCTGATCGTGGAGGTGGCGCTGGAGCTGCACGTACGCGGCCGCAAGCCGCTGATGGAATCCGCGATCGAGGCGGCGCGGGCCCGGTTCCGCCCGATCCTGATGACCTCGTTCGCCTTCATCCTCGGCGTGGTGCCGCTGGTGCTGGCGACCGGCGCCGGCGCCAGCGCCCGGAAGTCGATCGGCATCACCGTGTTCTCGGGCATGATCGCCTCGACCTGCCTCGCCGTGCTGTTCGTCCCGACCTTCTTCGTCGTGGTGCAGCGGTTCGAGAACTGGCTGGCGGGACGGACGAGCGAATCCCCCGCGCCGCAGCCGGTTGCGCCGACGCCGGGCGTGACGCATTAGGCTTGCTCGTCATGCCCGGGCATTCAAGATCTCCGTCGCCCCGGACAAGCGAGCATGGCGAGCGCCGATCCGGGACCCACACGCCGTGTCCTCTCGTTTGCGCAGAATGTCAGCCGGCTTTCCACATCACACCCGCCGCGGAGTATGGGTCCCGGCGTTCGCCGGGACGACAACTGATAGAGTCCGGGCCTATACCTTCACCATGCGCTTGCCGCGGTTCTCGCCGGCCAATAGTCCGATCAGCGCCTTCGGCGTATTCTCGAGACCGTTGATGACGTCCTCCTGGACCTTCAACTTGCCTGACGCGACCCAGGACTGCAGGTCCTTCAGCGCCTGATCGCGCTGATCCATATAGTCCATCACGATGAAGCCCTGCATGGTGAGCCGCTTCACCACGATCAGGCCGGGTACGCCGCGCGGGCCGTGCGCCGACGGCACGCCGTCATATTGCGAGATCGCGCCGCAGCAGGCAATGCGGCCGCGATTGTTCATCAGCGCGATGCAGGCTTCGAGAATGTCGCCGCCGACATTGTCGAAATAGACGTCGATGCCCTTTGGTGCCGCCGCCCGCAGCGCCTTGAACACCGCGCCGTCCTTGTAGTCGACCGCGGCATCGAAACCGAGCTCGTTGACCAGCCAGTCGCATTTGTCCTTGCCGCCGGCGATGCCGACGACGCGGCAGCCCTTGATCTTCGCAATCTGGCCGACGATCGAGCCGACCGAGCCCGCGGCCGCCGAAACCACCACGGTCTCACCGGCCTTCGGCTTGCCGACATCGAGCAGCCCGAAATAGGCGGTCAGCCCAGCGATGCCGTAGACGCTGAGCAGATGCGTCATCGGCTCCATCTTCGGCATCTTGGACAGATGCTTGGCCGGCACCGCGGCGTAGTCCTGCCAGCCGGTGTCGCCGAACACGATATCGCCGGCCGCAAGTCCCGGCGCTTTCGACGACACCACTTCGGCGATGCCGCCGCCGGCCATCACCGTGTTGGCCTCGACCGCCGCGCGATAGGTCGCGCCATGCATCCAGGCCCGGTTGGCAGCGTCGAGCGAAATGTAGCGCACCTTCAGCAGCGCCTCGCCGTCCTTCGGCTCGGGAATGGCGGCCTTCGACAGTTTGAAATGCTCGGGGCCGAGTTTTCCGGTGGGTTTTTCGACCAGCAGGATCTGGCGGTTGACGGTGCCGTTCATGGTGTTTCTCCCTAACCCTCGGTTCTCGATGTAGTCGGCGCGCTGAAAGCGCCCGACTACCCATAAGCATTGCGCGTGACGCTAATCGGCGGGCGTTCATTCCACAACGGGAACATTCTGGCAAACGCGGCGGTGGTTGCGACCCTCATGGTGAGGAGCGCATCTTTGCGCGTCTCGAACCATGTGGCCCGGGCCTGCATCCTTCGAGACGCGCGCAAGGGCGCGCTCCTCAGGATGAGGGGTTGCACTTGAGCCTCGTCAAAAGAACGTCAGTTCCTCCGCACGGCCACCTCGCGCGACGACCGCGTATTCGATCGCTAGGAACAGTCCGCCGGCGACGTAGATCTTTCGATTTTGGGCGGCGGCGAGTACTTCGCTGATACCGACCGCGTCCTCGATGGTGGCAGCTTTGTGAACGGCGGCCTGCGGATTGGCCGCCCGCACCGCCCGGGCGATGAGCTCGGCGTCGGCGCCCTTGTGGTGCGCGCGCGTACAGATGATGGTGTCGAAGGACGGCGCCAGCGCGCCCGCGATCTCCTCGGCCTTCTTGTCGCGGGAAACGCCGGTCACCAGAACCCAGCCGTCCGCGCCATGGATCGCCTTGAGGCCGGCGAGCGCTTGCCGGACGCCGTCGGGCGTATGGCCGACGTCGATCACCGTGAGCGGATCTTGCCTGATCGTTTCGAGGCGACCGGGCCAACGCGTATCGCTCAGACCGGCTCGCACGGCGGCTTCAATCCGGTCGAGAGCCTTGCGGGGGTGCGTGCGTTGCAGCCAGAGCAGGAACAGGGTGATCGCAATGGCTGCGTTATTGATCTGAAACGCGCCGGGCAAGCCGATTTCGACGTGACGAAAATCGTAATATCCGAACTGATAATCGAACCGCAGCCCCGACGCCGATGCGACTTCGCTGTCGATGCCGATCTGCTCGCGAACGAACAGCGAGGCAATGTCGCGATTGCGGTTGTATTCGATCAGGTGCGGCCGCAGCGTCCGGCAATTCTCGCCATAGATGACAGTGCCGCCGGCGGCGCAGGCGTCGCTCTTGTCGGAGGCGATCAATTCAAGGGAATGGCCGAGCAGTTCGACGTGCTCGTAATCGACCGAGGTGACGCAGGCGACGGGCGCGCCGATCAGACGTACCGGATCGTAGCGCCCGCCGATGCCGGCCTCGAAGGCGGCAAACTCGCATTCGCACTCCTGAAAATGCAGGCAGGCCAGCGCAAACAGCGCTTCGAAAGCGCCGAACTGCTCGCCACGCCGCTGTGAGACCTCGGCGATCGCGGCCTCGATCCGCCGTTTCAGCCGCGCCAGATCGTCATCGCCGATCGGAGCGCCATCGAGCTGAACCCGCTCGTTGAAACGATAGAGATGCGGCGAGGTGAACATGCCCGTGCGCAGGCCATAGGCGCGGCCGATGCCGGCGCAGAGCGCCGCGGTGGACCCCTTGCCGTTGGACCCGGTGACGGCGACGGAGACGCGTGCGAGGCGCTCGCGATCGATCGCCAGCGCCTCGAGCAGCTCGGCCATCCGGGCCAGGCAGACGCCGTCGCCATATTTCGGGAGGTCAAACACCGAGCAGTCCCGTCGCGGCAAAGGTATGGTGCCAGATTTTCAGGATCAGGTCGCCGCGCTGCGATTGCTCCAGGAGCCGGATCGACGGGTTGGAGTTGACCTCGATCACGCGTACCGCGCCGGGGTCGCCGCCGATATCGGTGAACAGGTCGACGGCGGCGACGCGCAGTCCGAGCGCGCTCACGGCCTGCTTCGCCAGCGCCAGCGCGGGTTCGGAAGGCAGCGGTTCGAGCCGCATCGTGCCGCCGGCGCTCAGGTTCATGCGTCCGGGAATGTCCCAGCGCTCGCCCTTCGCTAGCACGGCATCGAGCGCCGTGCCGCGATCGTTGCTCACGGCAACCGGCGAAAGGCCGCGAGATCGCAAGCCGTCATTGTGCGCGGTCAGGAGATCGCGGATGCGGCGGACGCCGTCGCCCAGCAGCGAGGGCGGATATTTGCGCGCCGTAAACAGCACCTCGTCGTCGAGCAGGAACACCCTGTATTCAGTTCCCGCGACGATGGGCTGCATCAGGATCGCGTCGTAGTAGGGCGCGACCTCGCCGAGATATCGCACCAGCGAGGCCTCGTCATGCACCGCCTGCGCGAAATCGCCGCGCGAACCGGTCAGGGGTTTGACGAAAGCCGATCCACCCAGTTTCCGGAAATGCGCCAGCGCATCCTCGCGCTCATGCCCCGCGGGGCGATGGGCGCGGTGGCGGTCCCAAAGGAAGAAATATTCGCCGCCCAACGTCGCGACGCCGGCCTGTTCGAGAATCCGGCTGGTGAAGTATTTGTCCGACGCCAGCGTCGATGCGGTGGCGTTGTTCTGCGGATAGCATGAGCAGCGCCCGGCGCCGAAATGAACGCAGCCGGCCGTCGAACTGACGCTGAACACCAGCCCCGTTCCGCCGTCGCGATCCGCGAATGCGAGGCCGAATTCGGCGCAGGCATAGGCGGCATAGACCGCCTGGTCCGGATAGAAGCCCGGTTTTCCCGCTCGAAAATCTTTCAAGTCGCGCATGCAATATCCGGCGATCTGGCATTCCATTCTTGATGCTTTATCTTTAACGAAATTTCGGAGGTCGCGGGGGCAATTTCCTGCCGCAACGGCACGTATTTCAGCAAGTTAATTGCGTATGCGCCGCTCAGGCGATGAAGATTTTCTGAACCGGTCTTCGAGATGAATCGACTGCCATTCCGAGCGCGCAATTGCGCTTCAAGGCTGGTTGACTATCTCTCGTTTTGGCGTAGGTGAAGCGCCAAATCATCAGACATTGCAGGGGTTTTTTGCCTCTCTCGAGGCCGAACAACCGTTCGTTCCACGTCAGGCCGACAGGAAAAACGAAAACACATGAGCGCATTCCATCGAGAGAAAGTTCTTTCCGTCCGGCACTGGACCGATACGCTTTTCAGCTTTACCGCCACCCGCAATTCCGGCTTCCGATTCCAGAACGGGCAGTTCGCCATGATCGGCCTCGAGGTCGATGGCCGTCCGCTGCTGCGCGCCTACAGCATGGCGAGCGCCAATCACGAGGAATCGCTGGAGTTCTTCTCGATCAAGGTCGCCGACGGACCGCTGACTTCCAAGCTCCAGAAGATCAGGGAAGGCGACACCATCCTGGTCGGACGTAAGGCGACCGGCACGCTGGTCGCCGACAACCTGATCCCGGGCCAGCGGCTGCTGCTGCTGTCGACCGGAACGGGTCTGGCGCCGTTCGCGAGCCTGATCAAGGATCCCGACGTCTACGACCGGTTCGAGAGCATCGTGCTGGTGCACGGCTGCCGGCAGGTCTCCGAACTCGCTTATGGCGAAGAGCTGGTGGCGAAGCTGCGCGACGACGAATTGTTCGGACCGCTCTTGACCGGGAAGCTGCAGTATTATCCGACCGTGACGCGCGAGCCGTTCCGCAACCGCGGCCGCATCACCGACCTGATCACCTCGGAGCAGCTGTTCAACGACATCGGCCAGCCGCCGCTCGACATCGAGACCGACCGCATCATGATGTGCGGCAGCCCGGCGATGCTGGAAGAATTGCGGACGATGTTCGAGACCCGCGGCTTTCTCGAAGGCAGCCACGGCGAGCCCGGCCATTTCGTCATTGAGAAGGCGTTCGTCGAGCGCTGATGCCGTAGCCGTTGCGATGTCGCAGCATCGGCGGTCGCCGGGAACATAGGCAAGAAATCCGACCTCTCCCGATGGGAGAGGTAAGAGCTCATTCGCGATCCCGCTTTCCAACAACCAATGTTGACGTGCGGCCCGCTTGCCCCTGCTATAAATTCTCCCGAAGCGCCGCGTGGCTCCGGCCAATGCGCGGGTAGCGGGAGCGAACAGAACCTTGTCCGTGTCCGACCATACCGGCCCCACCAAGACCGCCTTCGTATTCGCGGGCGGCGGCAGCTTCGGCGCCATTCAGGTCGGCATGATGCATTCGCCCGCCGCGCACGGAATTTGCGCCGACATGGTGGTCGGCTCCAGCGTCGGCGCCCTCAACGGCGCCTACTACGCTGGTGACCCGTCATTGAAGGGCGTGCTGCAGCTCGAGAGCATCTGGCGCGGGCTGCGGCGGCGCGACGTGTTCCCGGTGACGTGGCGGACGCTGCTGGGATTTCTCTGGCGCCGGGATTTCCTGATCCCGCAGGGCGGGATTTTGAAATTGATCGACGATCATCTGCCCTATCGCAACCTGCAGGACGCCAGGCTTCCGCTTCATATCGTCACCACCGACATCGTCTCGGGCGACAGCGTGGGGCTGTCGGAAGGCCCGGCCGCCGAGGCGATCATGGCTTCCACCGCGATTCCCGGCGCCTTCGCGCCGGTTCGCCACAACGATATTTACCTCGCCGACGGCGCGATCTCCTCGAACACCCCGGTCAGGGTCGCGGTCGCCAAGGGCGCGCGGCGCCTGATCATCCTGCCGACCGGATATGCCTGCGCCACCACGAAGCCCCCGTCAGGCGCGGTCGCCAATGCGCTGCATGCGCTGACGCTGCTGATCGCGCGGCAATTGGTGAGCGAGCTCGAAGGCCTCGGTCCCGACATTGAATATGTCGTGGTGCCGCCATTATGTCCGCTGGTAGGATCGCCCTACGATTTCTCGCGCACCGCAGATCATCTCGAGCGCGCCATCCACAGCACCGATGCGTGGCTGGCGAAGAACGGCCTGGAGCAGGGCGGGATTCCCCACGAGATGCGCCCGCACCGCCACTGACCCGCTCGAGGCGGCGGAGGTTACGCTGCAGTGCGAAAGGGCGCGCGGCGGCCGGCATCGCATTGCTTCTCCGCCGGATGATTCGATAGCCTTCCGCGAAACGGTCCGCCATCATATCCGTAACCTCTAATGCCGGATATCGTGTACAGGATTATTTCGAGAGTTGGATTAGGCTCAAGGCCGGCAAGAATGATATCGGCACAATCTGCCCGAGGGATCCCATGGAAACGCTGATGCTTCCGTTCTCTCCGCGCTTCATCGTCCTGACGATCTGCGCCGTCGTCACGGCCTTGCTGCTCGCGATCGGGATCGTGGATGACAACACCAAGGTGTGGGAATTGATCCTGGTGCCGATCCTGATTTTCGGCGCCCTCACATTGCTCGGCCTTCGCGATCTCACGCAGAAGAGCCACGCGGTTTTGCGCAACTATCCGATCTCGGCGCATATCCGCTTCCTGCTGGAAGAGATCAGGCCGGAGATGCGGCAGTATTTCTTCGAGAGCGAGAAGGACGGCATGCCGTTCAGCCGCGACACCCGCGCGGTGATCTATCAGCGCGCCAAGATGGAGCTCGACAAGCGGCCGTTCGGTACCCAGGAGGATGTCTATCGCGAGGGCTACGAATGGATGCACCATTCGATGTCGCCCAAGACCCATGCCAGCGAGAAATTCCGCGTCACCATCGGCGGCCCGGATTGCGCCAAGCCCTATTCGGCTTCCGTCTTCAACATTTCCGCGATGAGCTTCGGCGCGCTCAGCCCGAACGCAGTGCGCGCGCTGAATGCGGGGGCGAAGAAGGGCGGCTTCGCCCACGACACCGGCGAGGGCGGTGTCAGTCCCTATCACCGCGAAAACGGCGGCGACATCATCTGGGAAATCGGCTCGGGCTATTTCGGTTGCCGTAACCGCGACGGCAGCTTCAATCCCGAATTATTCGCCAGCGTTGCCTCCGATGACCAGATCAAGATGGTCGAACTCAAGATCAGCCAGGGCGCCAAGCCCGGGCATGGCGGCGTGCTGCCGGCGGCCAAGGTTTCCGAGGAGATTTCCAAGATCCGGGGCGTGGCGATGGACGAGGATTGCATCTCGCCGGCGTCGCACCGGGCGTTCTCGACTCCACTGGAGATGATGGCGTTCATCGCCGAGATGCGCCGGCTGTCCGGCGGCAAGCCGGCCGGGTTCAAGCTGTGCATCGGCCATCCCTGGGAGTTCCTCGCGATCTGCAAGGCGATGCTGCAGTCTGGAATCTATCCCGATTTCATCGTGGTCGACGGCAATGAAGGCGGCACCGGCGCGGCACCGCTGGAGTTCATGGATCATCTGGGTACGCCGATGCGCGAGGGCGTCAACTTCGTCCATAACGCGTTGATCGGCATCAACGCGCGCGACCGCATCAGGCTCGGCGCCTCCGGCAAGATCGCGACCGCCTTCGACATGGCGCGCGCCATGGCGATCGGCGCCGACTGGTGCAATTCGGCGCGCGGTTTCATGTTCTCGCTGGGCTGTATCCAGTCGCTGAGCTGTCATACCGACCGCTGTCCGACCGGCGTTACCACCCAGGATCCCACGCGCAACCGCGCGCTGGTGGTGCCGCACAAGATCGAGCGGGTGTACAATTATCACCATGCGACGCTGCATGCGCTGGCGGAGCTGCTTGCCGCCGCCGGTCTTGACCATCCGCGCGAATTGCGGCCGATCCATTTCTCGCAGCGAAGCTCGACCACCGAGGTGCAGACATTCGCGCAACTTTATCCGTCGCTTCGCCCGGGCGAGTTGATCGACGGCACCAGCGATCCGCGCTTCCGCGACGCCTGGGCACTGGCGCGGGCGGAGACCTTCGCGCCGGCGGGGTGAGGCGGATCTCCATTCTTGCGTCGCCCGAGCGTTCGTCGGGCGACAGATATCAGAACTCGCCGTGGAAGCGGCCCGAGAAGATGTGGACCGGCCCGCGGTCGGCGTTGTAGGCCGGGTTGGTGATGAGCTGGTAGTCGGCGGTCAGCGTGAGCTGCTTGTTGAGCGCATAGGCGTAGTAGGTTTCGAGGATGCGCTCGCGCCGGTAGTTCAGCGCGCCGTCGCCGATCAGCACGCCGAGCCCGCCGGCGGCGACGAAGTCGCGATGGTCTTGCGAGAGCGCGTTGATGGCGCCGCCGATCCCGATCACGTCGTCGGGCCGGCCCCATTTGGCGCCCTTGATCGACAGGCCGAGCGATAGCGAGGCATCGATATCGGTGAACGCCATGATCTCGGTCTTGCCGTTGTTCCAGCTCCAGCGCCCGAACAATCCGACCTGGTCGTTCAATGCCTGTTCCATGCTGACGACGTAGCCGTATTTGATGCGGCCCCTGCGGGTCTGCGCGATGTCGAGATCGAACGCCGGATTGTTCAGGGTCTCGCGGTAGCTGCCGGAATTGGCGCTGTTGAACCAGGCGATGGTGCGCAGTTTCCCCGGCTGCGAGAACAGCGAATAGCGCGTCTCCAGTTCGATCGCATAGGTTCCGCGCTCGAACACTTTGGTGTCGAAGCTGTTGGCGTTGGATACCGACTGCATCAGGAAATAACCTGCGCGCAGCGCCCATTGCTTCTGATTCAACTCCGCGGTGGCACCGTAGGTCAGCCCGAGCTTGTCGGCCGAATAATCGAACGCGCCGGGCGCCCACATCGACCAGTTCATGAAGTCCTTGCGGGTATCCTTGGCGTAGGAGTTGCCGTCGAAGACATCCAGGACCGCGAACTTGCCGGCCTGCAGCGTCAGCCGCGAAACGTCGACCTTGCCGGAGAGCTGGCCGGGTGCGCTCGCCAGTTCCTCCTGCTCGCCGCCAAAGCCAAACGTCTGGCGCAGGAACAGCCGCGAGGTGTTGTAATGCGGGTAGGGGAAATTCGATTTTTGCGCTTCGCCATTGGGAAAGCCCGCGGCGCCGACGGTGTTGTTCAAGCCGAAGCCCTGCAGCAGTTCGGGGTTGTAGTAGACCTCGCCGCCCTCCCACAGCCGGGCGTTCAAATACAGGCCGTTGCCCCAGGTCGCCTGCACCTGCGGCGCCGGCGTAAAACTGTTGGTTCCGGTATAGGGCGCGCGAAAACGCGGATAGCCTTGCGGCAGATAAGTCGTCTGACCGTGGATTTCCCAGGAAGCGGATTCCGGATCGCTCAGCGACGTCTTCGGCGAGAAATTGGGCGATCCCGGCCAGTCGACCTTGCGATTGAGGCCGACGCGGATCGACTGGAAATCCAGGGTCGAGGAATATTGCGTGCCTGACGGAAACCGGATGTTGGCATCCTCGAACCGGTTGTAGAGATATTCGAGCTTCAGGCTCCAGTGCGGCGCGAAGGCATATTCGACGCCGGCGCCGGCAGCCCAGCCGAGCCGGATGTTCAGGTGCTTTTCCTCGGTGCCGTTGGCAGGCGTGTTGCTGAAGCGCTCGCCGGCATAGGCCAGGCCGCCGGTGGCATAGAGCAGCCAGTGGCCGGAAGCGTAACCGAGGCGGCCGCGCACTGTTCCGACATAGTCCAGATGCTCGACGATTTCGGACTGCGGCGTCGCCAGCACGGCGACGATCGAATCCGAGATCAGATAATTCGGAGAGGTGAGATCGGCTTCGACGCCGAACAAGAGCCCGGACGGCAGCCGCACATTGTAGCCGGCCTGAACGCCGCCGATCATGCCGGCGCTGGCGCTGTTGGTTGCGGTGGCGTTGAGCAAGGGATCGGTGAGGACGGCGCTGGCCGGGGCGCGGCCGTAGCCGGCATGCGCGCCGATATAGAGCCCGGTCCAGTCGAACGCCGACGGAACGGGCGGCGCCTTGCGCGGCATGTTGGCTTCGGCGGCGAAGGCCGCGCCATCGAACGCAAGCAGGCTCAGCGTGATGCCGGCGAATGCGCCTTTCGGGGACCGGGCGATGCGGATCATCGCCTGGTTGCCGGCGCGCATTTCTGCGGAACTCTTCGTCACCAATGTCATACGCCGCGCTGCCCCCAGCAAATCCAGTTTCGTTGCAGCCGTCCGGATTTGCCGCCCTTTGCGGTCAAAAAACCAGATCGTCCCAGCCGCCATCCACTCCCGAGAGCTTTATTGCAAGTAATTCGCAATTGCAAGAAGCGGCGAGAATCCGGCAGCAAATATCACATCGCATCGTGACCAGCGTGCAACACAATGAAACCGTTCCAGTTTCAAGGAATTCCAGCTGCAAAAAGTTGACCCGCCCGGGGGGACAACCGGGCGGGTCGGAGTGCGGCACGGGGTGGATGAGGCGCCCGTGCCGGACGCGAAATCCACAGTCAGAGCGTTTTCGGGCGAAGCGATTCGGGAAAACGCGCTGATACCCTCAAGCCGATCATCAGAAATTGCAGGTGCGAACGCGGCCCATGTAGTTGCCGTAGACGTCGAACTGGCGCACCCAGCCGCAGCGGCGATAGCCGTCGTAATAGTAGCCGTTGCTGGAAGCGGCGATGGCGCTGCCGACGACCGCGGCGCCGAGCAGGCCGGCTCCGATGCCCCAGCCGAGCGGCTTGGCCTGGGCCTGAGAGGTGGTGGACGCAACGGTGCCGGTAACGGCAAGGGTGGCGAGGGCGAGGGCGGCGATTTTGGTCTTGATCGACATGAGAAACTCCATCCGGTTGAACGCGGCACCGTTTTGGTCCGCATGGCCAGTTGGACGGAGGCTCCCCGAATCCGGTTCGAACCGGCTCGATTAACTCCAGGCAATGTTTAATCGATCGTGATTACAACAGGTTAGTCCAAAGATCAGGGCTTCGGGCCGGTCCCGAGCGTTGCCGGATCGAATTTGTCGACGTCGCCGAGCAGCTCGCAGAAGGCGCGCGCGCCGTGATCGAGCAGGCGTTCGCCCTTCGCCGCGGTAGCCAAGGTCGCATCGCCGGCGGCGCCGCTCTCGTGCAGGTCCTGCGCCTGCCACGCGAACGGCACCGGCCGGTGTGCCGAAAGCCAGCGGTATTGTCGTTCCATCGCGATGCTGTTGGGCCGGAAATCGGCAATCGCGTCTTTGCGCACATGCTGCGGATAGCGCGCCAGCATGATCGAGGTCTCGACCGCGCCGCCATGGATGCCGTGGCGCAACTCTTCCGCCGGGAACAATCCCTCCGGCGTGCCGAAGCGCGACCAGCTGGTGGTGACAGCGAGAAGCCCGTGATGCGCGCGCAGATCCTGCGCGACCAGGCTCATCGCGGCGCTGTTGCCGCCATGGCTCGTGACCATCACCAGCTTTCGCAAGCCCGCGCGCGCCACGCTCTCGCCGAGCGCCATCCAACTCCTGAGCGCAACCTCGGTCGGCAGCGTCAGCGTGCCCGGATAGTGGATATGCTCGGTGGAAATCCCGACCGGCTGAACGGGCAAGAACGTCGCCGGAATAGTGTCCGGCAGCAGTTCGCGCACCCGCGCCAGATAGGCCTCGCCGATCATGACGTCGGTCTCGACGGGCAGATGCGGGCCATGCTGCTCGGTCGCCGCCAGCGGCAGCACCGCGATCCACCGCGCCGCCTCGGCCGGGGCAATCTCGGGCCAGCGGATCTCGGCCCAGTCGCGGGGAGGAAGCAGGGAAGTCATCGAGCCAGGCGTTTCTTCGAACCGATTTGCAGGGTAGTTTGCAAGGGAGTTTGGTATCCATTCCCGGGACGCGATCGCGTCCATCCATCCCATCATGGGCCAGAACGATCGACGGAGTCCAACCATGAAGCCGGCCTTTTTGCCGCGAGCGTTAACCGCAGCTCTCACGGCCCTGTTTGCGGCGATCGCGCCGGCGTCTGCCCAGACCAGCCTGGACAAGGTCTCGTTCGGAACCAACTGGGTGGCCGAGGCCGAGCACGGCGGGTTCTTCCAGGCGCTCGCCGACGGCACCTACAGGAAATACGGCCTCGACGTCACCATCGTGCCGGGTGGCCCCAACGACAACAACCGCATGCTGCTGATCTCGGGCAAGCTCGATTTCTTCATGGCCGCCAACACGCTGATGTCGTTCGACGCGGTCGCCAACAATGTGCCTGTCGTGACCGTCGCCGCCATCTTCCAGAAGGACCCGCAGGTATTCCTCACCCATCCCGATTCGAAGGTGACGAAACTCGAAGACCTCAAGCCGCTGACGCTGTTCGTCTCCAAGGAGGGGATCTCGAGCTATTTCCAGTGGCTGAAGACCGAATACGGGTTCAGCGAGGACAAGGTCAGGCCCTACACCTTCAACTCGCAGCCGTTCATCGCCAACCGGCTGAGCGCGATGCAGGGCTACGTCACCTCCGAGCCCTTCGCGGTGGAAAAGGCCGCCAAGTTCAAGCCGGGCGTGATCCTGCTGGCGGATTATGGCTTCAACACCTACTCGACCCTGATCGAGACGCGGGCCGATCTCGTCGACAGGAAACCGGATATGGTGCAGCGCTTCGTCGACGCCTCCATTGTCGGCTGGTACAATTATCTGTACGGCGACAACGCGCCCGGCAACGCGATGATCAGGAAGCTCAATCCGGAAATGACCGACGAGCTGCTGGCCTATTCCGTCGCCAGGATGAAGGAACACGGCATCGTCGATTCCGGCGACGCGCTGAAGGACGGCATCGGCGCCATGAGCGACGCGCGCATCGGCAGCTTCTTCGACAAGATGGTGCGGGCCGGCGTGGTGCGCCGCGACATCGACTTCCGCAAGGCCTATACGCTGCGCTTCACCAACAAGGGCGTCGGCCTCAATCTGCGGCCGAAGAACTAGCGCGCGATGGCCGAGCCCGCCGCCTTGCCTGGATTCGAAACCCTGCGCGCCGGCCTCGCGGTGAGTTTGCGCCGCGTCACCAAGGTCTATGACAGCGGCGTCGCCGCGCTCGGGCCGCTCGACCTCGATGTGCGCAAGGGCGAGTTCGTTTCACTGCTCGGCCCGTCCGGCTGCGGAAAATCGACGGCGCTGCGGCTGATCGCGGGCCTCGGCGTGCCGACCTCCGGCACTGTCGGCGTCGCGCCATCCGCAAGCGGGACCGGCGCCGGGCATTCCATCGGCTTCGTGTTCCAGGAGCCGACGCTGATGCCGTGGGCCACGGTGTGGGATAATGTGCGGCTGCCGCTGAAATTGTCCCGCGCCCGATCGGCGGAAGCGAATACGCGAATCGGCGCGGCGCTGGCCCAGGTAGGATTGACCGAGTTCGCCGGTGCCTACCCGCGCGAATTGTCCGGCGGCATGAAGATGCGGGTTTCGTTGGCGCGCGCTTTGGTCACCGATCCGGATATCCTGCTGATGGATGAGCCGTTCGCCGCGCTCGACGAGATCACCCGGTTCCGGCTCAACAACGACCTGCTGGCGCTGTGGCGCAATCTGCGCAAGACCGTCATCTTCGTCACCCATTCGGTGTTCGAGTCGGTCTACCTGTCGCAGCGGGTGATCGTGATGACGGCGCGCCCCGGACGGATCGGCGCGGAGTTTCGCATCGACGCGCCGGAGCCGCGGGATGAGGATTTTCGCACCTCGGCCGGTTATGCCGGCTATTGCCGCAAGGTTTCCAACGCGCTGGCGCCCTCCTATTCGGGGCAGTCCGGCTGATGAGCACCCCGCAAACACCATTGCTGGCCGCGGGGCAGGGCACGGAGGAGCGCCGCGTCCTCTATCTCGCGCGCATCCTGCTTCCCGCGGTTGTGCTGGCGGCCGGCATCGCGATCTGGGAGTTCGTGGTGTGGCTCAACGGTATTCCACCCTATGTGCTGCCGGCGCCGACGGCGGTGTTCGAGACCCTGGTCAAGGACTGGGCGGTGCTGTCGCAATCGCTTCTGACCACGCTTCTGACCACGCTCGAAGGCTTCATTGCCGCAGCCGTCGGCGGCATCGCGCTGGCGCTGCTGTTCAATCAGTCGAAGTGGCTGGAATATTCGCTGTTTCCCTATGCGGTGATCCTGCAGGTGACGCCGGTGATCGCGATCGCGCCGCTGCTTTTGATCTATCTGCCGCAGCAGACCGCGGTGGTCGCCTGCGCCTGGATCGTCGGATTCTTTCCGGTGCTGTCCAACACCACGCTCGGGCTGAACTCGGTGGATCGCAATCTGGCCGGCCTGTTTCAACTCTACGGCGCGTCGCGGTTGCAGACGCTGCGCTATCTCAAATTGCCGGCTGCATTGCCGTTCATCCTCGGCGGATTGCGGATCGCGGGCGGGCTGTCGCTGATCGGCGCGGTGGTCGCCGAAATCGCGGCGGGCTCCGCCGGCGCCGGCTCCGGCCTCGCCTACCGGATAGCTGAATCCGGCTATCGTCTCAACATTCCCCGGATGTTTGCCGCACTTCTGTTGCTCTCTGCCGCCGGAATTGTCATTTATGGGCTGCTGGCGCTAACCTCGCATCTGGTGCTGCGGCGCTGGCACGAGAGTGCGCTTGGAAAGGAAAATTGATGGCTGCGGGTAATATTTCGTCGGAGAAGATCGATCTGCTGGTCTATGGGCCGGGCAGGCCCATCATCCAGAACGGCTTTTCCGATCAGTTTGTCCTCCATTCGGCCGAGACCAAGCACGACCTCGAGCGGCTGGCGGGCACGGCGGAGAAAATCCGCGGCATCGCCGTGACCTACCACACCGTGCACGCCGACCGAAGCGCGCTGGCGCTGTTTCCCAAGCTCGAGATCGTAGCTTCCTTCGGCGTCGGCTACGATCACGTCGATTCGGCTTACGCCCGCGAACACAACATCGTCGTCACCAACACGCCTGATGTGCTGACCGAGGAGGTCGCCGACGTCGCGATGGGACTTCTGATCGCGACGCTACGTGAGTTCGTCAAGGCCGACCGTTATCTTCGCTCCGGCCTCTGGACCACCCAGAACTATCCCTTGAGCGTGGGCTCGCTGCGCGACCGCAAGGTCGGTATCGTCGGCATGGGCCGGATCGGCCAGGCGATCGGACGCCGTCTCGACGCCTCGCGCGTTCCCGTCGTCTATCATTCGCGCAAGCCGGCCGAGGGCGTGTCGTACAAGCACTATCCCGACCTGATCGAGATGGCGAAGGCGGTGGATACGCTTGTCGTGATCGTACCCGGGGGGGCTGCGACCGCCAACCTGATCAATGCCGACGTGCTGAAGGCGCTGGGGCCGCGCGGCGTCGTCATCAACGTGGCGCGGGGCTCCGTCGTCGACGAGCAGGCTTTGATAGCGGCGTTGAAGTCGGGGACCATCCTGGCCGCGGGGCTGGATGTGTTCGCCAAGGAACCGGCGGTGCCGGACGAACTTCGCGCCATGCAAAATGTCGTGTTGTTGCCACATATCGGCTCGGCTTCGGTGGTAACGCGAAACGCGATGGATCAACTGGTTGTCGATAATCTGAAGGCATGGTTCGCCGGCAAGCCGCCGCTGACGCCGGTCGCGGAAACGCCGGTGAAGGGCCGCTGATGTCCGCAGGTCGCCCTGGCATCGGGTTGCCGGCGCTTGTGGCGTTGCTTGTGTTGCCGGTTTCTTTGGCGTCGCCCGCGTGGTCGCAGGATTCCGCCGCCCTGAAAAAGGAAATGGTCGGCCAGTGGGAGCTCTCGACCACCGAACGCAGCAAGACCTGCGTTGTCACGCTGAAGGGCGATGCCACGCCGCAAGGCTTGAAGCTCGAGCTGGAGTCCGGCTGCGCGGCGGCGCTGCCCTTCACCAGGGACATCACCGCCTGGAACGTCAGGGGACTGGATATCGTGCGGCTGCAGGACGCCGCCGGACAGCCGGTGATCGATTTCACCGAAGTCGAGAGCGGGATTTTCGAGGGGCTGCGGCAGGGTGAGGGCATCTACATCCTGCAAAATCTCGCCGCCGCGCGCTCGCTGGCCAAATCGATGGACCAGATGATCGGCGACTGGTCGATGGTCCGCGGCAACGGTGTGGCGATCTGCGGCCTGACGCTGACCAACACCGAGGCGAGCCCTGACAATTTCCAGGTATTTCTCAAGCCGAAATGCGATCCCGCGATCGCGGCCTTCGCGCCCACGCAATGGCGGCTCGATCGCGGCCAGATGATATTGATGTCGGCCAAGGGCGACACCTGGCAGTTCGAGGCCGACGACAATGCGCAATGGCGGCGGGTGCCCGACAGCGCCGACCCCCTTATCATGCTGCGGCAGTAATTAGCGCGGTCGAATGCCTGGCTTTCCAAGTTCGGGGAATATGAACTCTATGCCTGCCTGGGCCAAAGTGCGTTCGATGACCTCCAAAGCCGCCTCGGCTGAATTTATTGGTCCATCGCCTTGCTCGTAGCGACGAATCGTCGTTGGAGAAATGGCAGTTTTCTCGGCGAGGTCCTTCACGGATAATGCAAGCATCCCTCGTGCGGCTCGTATTTGAGCGCCGGTCAATTGCTTCGGTCTCGCCGAGTTCGGGGAATACCGCTTCTCGATTTCAATGTCGGTAGACAGGCCGATCAATTCCAGCGGCTCCCCGCGGCGGCTGAATACCTGAACGATAGTCGTGCGCGCCCATCGATATGAGTTGTCGCGCTGACGAATCCGATGCTCGAATCGGTACGGATTTCGCGAGAGGGCCGCCTGACGCCACAGCCCCTCGACCAAGGTGTTCTCATCCGGATGAACAAAGTCCGTCCAATGCTCGGATTGGCGGCCCATGGGCCGTTCCGCAATCGTGTCATCGGGTCTCAATACCTTCGTAATGTTGCCGCTCTTGTCTCCGAACCATACGATCCCCTGGGCGGCCCGGATCAGTGCATCATAGCGGCCGCTTGCGATATCCAGCGACTGAAGCAATTCGTGCCGCTTGGTCACGTCGAAAGAGACGCCGATCGACCGAACGGGATGGCCATCGGAATCGAGCAGCAATTCGGAACGTGTCGCTATCCAGCGAATGCGCCCGTTCGGGCGAATGATACGGAACTCCCACTCGGCCGGCAGGCCTTCGTTGAGGGTCCGGCTGACGGCCTCGGAGGGAGGGCGGTCATCCGGATGGACCATTTGCGAAAGAACCGAGGATGAAGGCTTGATCGAATCCGGTTCGATGCCGAGCAGCGAAAAGAAGCCGTGAGACCACTGCATATCGCCGCTCGCCAGGTCCCAGCTCCAGGTGCCCGCTCCAAGCTTTTCTTCGATGAAACGAAGAGTTTCCCGCGCGCCTAGGTTGCCGTCGAACAATATGAGCATTGCGTATCCGGATTCAGCCTCCGGCTGAGCGTTCCCAAAGGTTCTCGGTTTAGTTGCGATTGATTCGCAACACCGACTTCAACATAAGTTAAAGCTTCGTCACCGGACAGCAGAAAATAAATCTGGCAACCGTGGTCCCCGACATAGCCTGATTTCTCGCGGCTGATCTGCCTCGGAAGCCCCCTATCGCAAAAATTGCCAACTGCGGCCCGATATCTGCCGGGAGCACTAAAATTTTTTCTGCTTCCGGCCCGTAGTTGCCCGGAACGGCGCCCAGATTTTCATCAAATGCCGAATTCCTCGGTTAATTCTTTGTTAACGCGCGTGAAACTAGTTCTGCGCACAATTTATGACAGCCGTTTTTCTCGGCCTTTTGGGGGAGCCAGAACATGAGCGATGAAAGCACGATCCAGGAACGGCTCCGGTTCAACATGATCGATCAGGGCACCGTCGCAATCCTGCGCGAGGCAAAGCCCTTCATCCTTTCCGAGATGCCTCTGATCCTGGATGCGTTTTACGATCACATCGGCAAGTTCGCCGAGACCGCCAAATTCTTCAGGAACCGCGACCATATGATGCACGCCAAGAAAATGCAGATGCAGCATTGGGCGATCATCATGGATGGCCGCTTTGACGAAGAGTATGAATCCTCGGTCACCAAGATAGGCGAAGTCCACAACAGGCTCGGCCTCGAGCCGCGCTGGTATATCGGCGGCTACAACGCGCTGGTGTCTGGGCTGGTCAACGCGATCGCGGACCGCATGCCCGTCCAGAGGTTCGATCGCAGCGGGGCCAGGAAGAAAGCGAACCTGCAGACGGCTGTTATCAAGGCAGCCATGCTGGACATGGATTTTGCGATTGCTGTCTACATCGAGGCGGGCCGCCGCGACCGGCGTTCGATCCTGGAGCGTCTGGCCTCCGACTTCGAAAAGACGATCGGCGGCGTCGTCAACATCGTGGCATCGGCGGCCACCGAATTGCAGACGGCGGCGCAGACCTTGACCTCTTCGGCGAATGAGGCCGCCACGCAGTCCGTGGCGGTAGACGCGGCGTCAAAAGATGCCTCGTCCAACGTTCAGTCGGTTGCCGCTGCAACAGAGCAATTGACCGGGTCAATTCGGGAGATATCCCGGCAGGTCAATGAATCCGCGCGCACCTCGGGCGAAGCAGCGCGCGATGCGGATCAGACCGCCGGGAAAATGCGTCGCCTCTCGGAAGGCGCTCAGAGAATTGGCACGGTGATCGACCTGATCAACAACATTGCAGGACAGACAAACCTGCTGGCGCTCAATGCAACGATCGAAGCGGCGCGCGCCGGTGAAGCCGGGCGCGGCTTTGCCGTGGTGGCCGCGGAAGTGAAGTCGCTCGCCGAGCAAACCGCAAAGGCAACCGCGGAAATCGCGGGACAGGTGGGGGACATACAGAGTGCGACGACGGAATCGGTGGAAGCCATCGGAACGATTACGGGCGTCATCAAGACCATGAACGACATTTCGACTGCGATTGCTGCTGCCGTCGAGCAGCAGGGGTCTGCGACCAACGAGATTTCCCGCAGCGTTCAACTTGCCGCAAGGAGCACCGGCGAGGTTTCCGTCAACATCTCCAGAATCACCCAGTCGTCGGGAGAAACCGGTGCTGCTGCCTCCCAGGTCCTGTCGGCTGCATCGGAACTTTCCCAACAATCCGAACAGCTTCGCGCGGAAGTGGACAAGTTCCTCGGGACGGTGAGGGCAGCGTAGAAAAGGCGATGGAAGTGACGGGACATTCCGTGGCGGAACGGATCGATCGGCCTTTGCTGCAAGACTCTCGTTGGCAAGGCTCAAATTGAGAGCGATAGCTGGCGCGTCGCGGCCGCCCTACTTGCCGTGGGTCTTCTTCGATTCGCGCCAGGTGTCGCGCGTCTGGCTGAAGAAGCACAGATCGAGCATCCGGTCGTCGGAACGGAATACCGCGGCACCGGCCAGGCCGGGCCCTGTTACCGTCAAATTTTTCCGCAAGCCATGTCGATCTGGCCCGGGCTGGATCGTCCACTCCATAGCGAGACAGTTTTGCGGGCTTGGGGCCCGCGGCTCGCCTCAGAGGGAGTTTTTGCATGCGCTTCATGTCTATCGTTACCTCCGCCCACACTGGAATGCCGACGCCGGAACTGATGGAGGCGATGGGCAAGCTTGCCGATCGCGAGATCAAGGCCGGCCGCATGATCGACATGGGCGGGCTGATGCCGCTCGCGTCAGGCGCGCAGGTGCGGATCAGGGACGGCGAGCTCAGCGTGGTCGACGGACCTTTCGTCGAGGCCAAGGAAGTGATCGGCGGCTACGCCATCTTCGAATTCCGCAACAAGGAGGAGGCGCTGGCCTCGGCGGTGGAGTTCATGCAGCTGCACAAGCAGCACATGCCGGGCTGGGAAGGGACCTGCGAGGTCCGCGCGATGGCCGGACCGGACGAGACAGGGTGTCAGGCCCAGGTCGACGTAGCCGCCCACGCGTGATGCGACGGGCCGACAAATCCAGCCGGCGGCCATGACGGCCGCCGGCATCGACGACACGACGCATCGCACGATCCTCGCGGTCTGGCGGATCGAGCAGCCGCGGCTGATCACCAGCCTGGCGCGGATGCTGCGCGACGTGCCGCTGGCCGAAGACCTGACGCAGGAAGCGCTGCTGGCGGCGCTCGAACATTGGCCCGCTACGGGCGTTCCGGAAAGCCCCGGCGCCTGGCTGATGGCCACTGCGAAACGCCGGGCGCTGGATCATCTGCGCCGCGGCCGGATGCTGGCGCGCAAGCACGGCATGGTCGCGCTCGACTTCGAGCAGGAGCAGCAGGCGATGCCCGATTTCGACGCCGCACTCGACGACGACATCGGTGACGAAATGCTGCGGCTGATCTTCACCGCCTGTCATCCGCGCCTGTCGCGCGAGGCCCGCGCCGCGCTGGCGCTGCGGATGATCTGCGGCCTGACCACCGGCGAGATCGCGCGCGCTTTCCTGCTGCCGGAGCCGACCATCGCCCAGCGCATCGTGCGCGCCAAGCGGACGCTGTCGGAATCGGGCTTGGCCTACGAGACCCCGCGCGGCGAGGAACTGTCAGAGCGGCTCGCCTCGGTGCTGGAGGTGGTCTATCTCATCTTCAACGAAGGCTATACCGCCGCGCGCGGCAACGATTGGCTGCGTCCCCAGCTCTGCCAGGAGGCGTTGCGGATGGCCCGCGTGCTCACCTCGATCGCGCCGCAGGAGCCTGAGGCGCACGGCATGCTGGCGCTGATGGAACTGAACGCCTCGCGGATGGCGGCGCGCACCGACGCCAAGGGTGAGCCGATCCTGCTGCTCGAGCAGAACCGCTCGCTGTGGGACCGGCTGCAGATCCGGCGCGGATTGCAGGCGCTGGCGCGGGCGCGCGAACTCGGCGGCGGCGGCTTCTACGTCTTGCAGGCCGCAATCATCGCCTGCCACGCCGAAGCGGCGACCGCCGATGCCACCGACTGGCGGCGTATTTCGGTGCTGTATGCGGAGCTGTCGGCGCTCGCGCGCTCGCCGATCGTCGAACTCAACCGCGCGGTGGCCGTCGGCATGGCCGAGGGCCCCGGGGCGGGGCTCGCGATCGTCGATGGCCTCGCGCATGAGCCGGTGCTCAGGAATTACCACCTGCTGGGCAGCGTTCGCGGCGACCTCTTGCACAAGCTCGGCCGATACGAGGAAGCGCGCGTCGCGCTCGAAGCGGCGGCGCAGCTCGCGGGCAACAGGCGTGAGCAGGAATTGCTGAAGCGGCGCGCCGCGGAGGCGGCCTGTCGAATCCCACGGCTATCGTGACGGGCCCGCCGTTACACCATCGCGCCAGCGGCCCGGCGTGACGCCGGTGACTCGCTTGAAGGCGCGGTTGAACGCAGCTTCGGATTCGTAGCCGACATCCGTCGCGATAGCGGCGAGGCTGTCGCTTCCGCTCCGAATTCGTTCGGCAGCCAGCTGCATCCGCCAGCCGGTGACATATTCGATCGGCGCCTGACCCATTACCGCGTTGAATCGCTCGGCGAGCACGGTGCGAGAGGCGCCGGCCTCGCGGGCCAATTCGTCCACCGTCCAGCGGCGGGCGGGTTCGCCGTGCACGCATTGCAGCGCGCGGCCGACGATCGGATCGTTCAATGCCGCGAACCAGCCGGTCGCACTCGCCGGCAGGCGAGCGGCGTAGCGGCGCAATACCTCGACGAACAACAACTCCATCAGCCGGCCGAGCATCAGTTCGGTCCCGGGCGCGGCGGCGTCCGCGAGCCCTAATATTTCCCTCACCGTGGACGTCAGGAGTGCGCTGACTTTGTCGTCACCGGTGCGATCGACCCACAATGGCGGCAGCGAACGAAACACCGGCGTGAACAGGAACTCCGAGGATTCGAGGAATCCGCACACCATGCGCGTTGCTTCCCCGCCGCCGCCGTGATTGACGGTCCACAACCCCTTGACGGGGCCAGGGCGCATGAGGTCCGGGCCGAAGGCCATCTCCGGCAATTCGCCGTTCCAGAACTTGTGCGAGTCCGCGAACGGCAACAGCAGGATGTCGCCGGCCGCCACGGTCCTTTGCTCGCCGGTCACGATCTCGATGGTGCAACCGCCGGCCGCGATCAGATGAAACACGCTGACATGGCGCAGATGCGCCATCGGCGTGCCGGCGTCGTATCGCCTTGGGCTGACGACGGCGAACGGCGTCGAAAAACGGGCATTGAGGAAAACCGATCCACTCAGCCGCACCGAACGCAGCATTTCGGCCAGCACGTCATAGCCGCCGCCGCTTTCCGGTGTAGCTGCAAACGAAGGCGGCGTTCCGATCATTGAGGGAACAGGCTCCCGATCTTACCCATCGGACATGGAAGCGCCGGTGCATTCCGACGCAACGCAAGACTAGCCGATCCGGACCGCGGTCATCAAGGAAATGACCCGCCCGGCAGAGGCTACAGCAGGAGAAATTCATGAGTGAGCGCATCTGGATCACGTCGCCGCGCGGCGCCGCCGTTTCAGCGCTCGCGGTAGCGGGCTTGGCGTCGATGCTGCTTGTTGCAGCATCGGCGCCCTCCGAAGCGGCGATGGGCAGCGCAAAGGGGTGCTGGAAAAAGCATGCTGCCTGCATCGCCCGCTGCGGCAGGGTATTCGATACTCCGGCCCGCAAGGATGCTTGCTACCGTCGATGCGACGCTCAAGTGGTGTCGTGTGTTCCTGCGGAGGGAAGCAGCAACGTTGAGACGCCGCCCGACCCGATCCATCCGAAGGGTGGCAATCCAGGCATGCCTCCGACCGGCGGCACCAGGGACGAGCCGAAAGCGCCACCGAGAGTGAACGACACGCGCCCGCCGATCGGCGGCGGCATCTTCCAGCGATCGGATGCCGGAACGAACGGACCGATCCTCCGTTCGGGCGGCGCCGGACAGCCGGTTCCTCATTCCGGCGGCACCAGCGGCCCGATCATGAAGTCAAACGGCGGAAACGGTCCGAACTTCAGGTCCAACGGACAGCGCTAGCACCGCGCTCGCACTGTCTCCCCGTCGGTGAACGCAAAGGAACGTTCAGCGGCAGAACACTCCCACCAAGTCCACGCAACCCCGACGCCCAGGAAAGAAAGCAAAGCCATGAACTCCGTCATTCAATTGAATGTCGCCACCGCCCGCCGCTTCACGATCGCCACCACGTTCGGCGCGCTGATGGCGCTCGGCGTCGCCGGTGCCGCGCTGCTCGGATCGCTCACGCCAGCTGCCGCCGAAAAGGCCGCCGCCGCGGGCTACATCCCCAAGCCGGACATTCGCGATCATCGCACCAAGCCCGTCGTTCGCGATCACCGGGCCGGCACCGCGACCGAGACCCGCGATCATCGCGAGGGCAGCGCGAGCGGCGGCGTGACCGTGACGGAGGGCAAGAGGCGCCCGCGCAAGGTGCCGTGTTACGGCAACCTCTGCGGCGTCTTCTGAGCGATCAGCCAGGGGCTGGGCCCGACGACTTCCGTTGTGTGCCGAGCGGCACGCAGCGGTCGCCCGGGGAAACGCCGGTGAGCGGTTCGACAGGCCGTGCCGCGGTTCGCATGAACACAACATCAGACGGAGACTGCAATGCGCAAATTCCTGGTTTCGACCGTTCTGTTGGCCGCACTCGCGCCCGCGTCCGCGGCCAGTCCCGAGGTGCCCGAGACGATCGCAGCGCCGGGCGAAGTCCTGGTCATGACGCTGCATGCGCAGGGCGCGCAGATCTACGAATGCAAGGCCGATACGTCCGGTAAGCTCGGCTGGCGATTTCGCGAACCGGTCGCCGCGCTGCTTGACCAAAGCGGCAGGTCCGTCGGCCGGCACTATGCCGGCCCGAACTGGGAGCTCAACGACGGCAGCGCCATCGTGGGAAGGATCGCCGGGCGTGCGGCGGGCGCGACAGCCAACGATATTACGCTGCTGAAACTCGACGTCACATCGCGGCGCGGGACCGGCGGGCTCGCAACCGTCACCACGATCCAGCGTCTCAACACCAGGGGTGGCGCGGCCGAAGGTCCTTGCGGGACAGAAGGCGCATTCCTGAGCGTGCCGTATGCGGCGGACTACGCCTTCCACGAAAGGCCCCGCTGAGGCCGCGCCGCTGCAGCGCTCCGCGAGCATTCGAGCGTCGCCGGCGGACGCCCGCGCCGCCATCCCGTTCAACAACGGAGAACGACAGTGAAAGCCCTTACGCAGAGTTCGGCTCGCCGCAACACGATCACGACCATTCACCCCAGCACTGACCGACGGTCGCGCTGAACAGAAGCACTCTTGCGCCTCCATCAACCCCAGCAATCAGGAGATACAGAAATGAACATTCAAGCAGCCATTCCCGGTGCCACGGATCTCTCTGCCGTCAAGGCTCGCCAGCAGGGCGCATGGTCCTCGGGCGACTATTCGGTCGTCGGCACGACGCTGCAGATCGTCGGCGAAACGCTCTGCGAAGCCGTCGACGTGCGTAGCGGACAGCGCGTCCTCGACGTCGCCGCCGGCAACGGCAATGCGACCCTTGCCGCGGCTCGCCGCTTCGCCGACGTCGTGTCGACGGATTATGTCGGCGCGCTGCTCGAGCGCGGCCGCGAGCGTGCCGAGGCCGACCGCCTGCAGGTCACGTTCCGCGAAGCCGACGCGGAAAATCTCCCCTTCTCGAACGACAGCTTCGACGTCGTCCTTTCGACCTTTGGCGTCATGTTCACTCCGGACCAGGAACGGGCCGCGGGCGAACTGATGCGGGTTTGCTGCCCCGGCGGCAAGATCGGCCTTGCCAACTGGACGCCGGAGAGTTTTGTCGGTCAGCTGTTCAAGACGATCGGCAAATACGTTCCGCCGGCGCCGGGCCTGCAGTCGCCGGCGCTGTGGGGCAAGAAGGCCCATCTCGACAGCCTGTTCGGCGCGAATGCGATCGTTGCGGCGGAGAGCCAGTATTTCACGTTCCGCTACAAGTCGCCCGAGCACATGCTCGAGGTCTTCCGCAGCTATTACGGCCCGGTTCACAAAGCGTTCGCGGCAATCGATCCGCAGGCGCGCGAATGGCTCAAGACCGATCTGTACGCGCTGATCGACGAGTTCAACGTCGCGTCGGACGGTACGCTGGTCGTCCCCAGCGAGTACCTGGAAGTCGTCATCACACGGCGCTGACGCCGGGCGCGCTCTTCAAGGCTTGCAACAGGAAAGAATTTGCCATGAAACTTGCTCAACATTCGTCGGCCGTCCGTTTGATCGCCCTCGCGCTCGGCTCCGCCGCGATCGTCGGCGGCACCGCGTCGCTGCCCGCCGCAGAACCGCATCATACGGTTGTTTCCGGCGATGCCGTCAATTGGGGTGCGGCTCCGCCATCCTTGCCGTCTGGCGCGCGGGCGGCGGCCCTGCTCGGCAGCCCCGCCAAGGAGGGACCGTTCGTGCTTCGCCTCAAATTTCCCGCGGGCTTCACGATCCCGCCGCATCGGCATTCGAAGGACGAACTCGTCACCGTCATTTCAGGAGGCTTCGCGATCGGGTCTGGCGAGAAGCTGGACCGCGCGTCGTCGAAGCCGCTGCCCCCGGCGAGCTTCGTTCACCTTCCCGCGGGGATGCCGCACTACGCCTGGACCGAAATCGAAACCGTCGTCCAGGTCAACGGAGTGGGTCCCTTCGATGTCCTCTACATCGATCCGGCGGACGATCCGCGCAACAAATGATCAGTCGGGATCGCAGCCGTCGCTGACGGCGATGAGCTGCGATCTTCCGAACTTGCTGCGCCCGGCAAGGCGAAGCGATTGACGCTGTTTCGCGGTACTGCGCCTATTCCCGGATGTCGATCACGATCTTGCCGGCGGCGTCGCTCTCGACCGCATCGTAGGCGTCGTCCACATTTGCCAGGGTAAAATGCCTCGGGTCGACGCGGGGCACGAGCTTGCCGGCTTCGATCAGTCTTGTGGCTTCGCGCAGGATGTCGCCGTGATGCGCGCGACCCTCGCGCGTCAGCAACGGCAGCAGCGTGAAGACGCCCGAATAGCTGGCGGCGCGAAACGACAGCGGCGCCAGTGCGTGGGAGCCCCAGCCGAGCGCGCTGACGACATGGCCGAAGCGGGCGACCGCATTGAACGATGCGTCGAGCGTCGCGCCGCCGACGGTGTCGTAGACGATGTCGAAGCCGCGTCCGCCGGTGTGCCGGGCGACATGGTCTTCGCCCGGATGTGCCCGGTAATCGATCGCCGTGGCGCCGAGCCGTTCGATCAACGCGCGGTTTGCCGCCGAGCCGGTCGCAAACACCTCGGCGCCGAAGGCGCGGGCGAGCTGAACGGCGATGTGACCGACGCCGCCGGCGCCGCCATGGACCAGCACCTTCTGCCCGGAATGCACCGCCGCGCGATCGACCAATCCTTCCCAGGCGGTGATGAAGTTCAGCGGCAGGCTGGCCGCCTCGCGCATGCTGAGGTTGGCGGGCTTTGGCGCCAGCAGGCTGGCGTCGACCGCCGCATATTCCGCCTGCGCGCCCTGCAGCCCGCCGACGCCTCCGGTCATCCCGAAGACTTCGTCGCCCGGCCGGAACGCCGTCACGCCGGCACCGACCGCTTCGATGACGCCGGCGAGATCGAGGCCGAGGATCGCGGGCAATGGCTGGCGCGCATGGGCGGCCTTGCCGGCCCGGATCTTGGCGTCGAGCGGGCTCGCGGTGGCGGCCTCGATGCGGACCAGAACCTCGCCCGGGCCGGGCTGCGGTCTGGCGACGCGCGCGATCCGGAACGGCGCATGGTGGCTATCGAGAACGGCGGCTTGCATGGTGTTTTCCGATGACATGGCGAGGCCTCTTTGTTGCCTCCGGTATCTGGGACATCTAGAATTGTTTGGAAATCGATAGAATTGAACTTTCATCATTCATAAATGAATGGATACGGATTCTGATGGAATGGAGCGACCTGCGGATCTTTCTCGCTGTCGCACGCGAGGGCACGCTCGGCGCGGCGGCGCGGAAGCTTGGCCAGAGTCAGCCGACGATGGGCCGGCGCCTGCGCGCATTGGAGCGCTCGGTCGGCCACACCCTGTTCCAGCGCACCGGTGACGGTTTCGTGCTCACCGACGAAGGCTCGATCGTTCTTTCGCATGCCGAACGGATGGAGGAAGAGGCGCTGGCGTTTCAGCGCCAGCTGGCGGGGCACGAACGGCAACTCGAGGGCATGCTGCGCGTCTCGTCGTCGGACTGGTTCGGCGCCCACATCCTGACGCCGGTGCTGGCCGAGTTCGCGAAGGCGCAGCCGCGCGTGGTCGTGGAATTGCTGACCGATGCACGCCTCTACAGCCTGCCGCGGCGCGAGGCCGACATGGTGTTCCGGATCCGGCCGTTCGACGAGGCCGAGGTGATTTCACGGCGGCTGATGCACATCGACTACGGCGTCTATGTCAGGTCCGGCAGCGCCTTTCGCCCGCGCCTGGGCGACGGCAAGGGAACGCCGCTGATCACGATGGACACTGCATTCGGCGGCATGGCGGACGCGGTCTGGCTGAAACGGATCCTGCCGAACGCGCATGTCGTATCGCGCAGCAATAATCGCGACGTGCAGGCAAGGCTATGCGCCGCAGGTACAGGCCTCGCGGTGCTGCCGCGGCCGCTTGGCGACGCGCTCGCCGGCGTGGAGCGGATCGATCTCGGCGAAGAGCCGCCGGGCCGCGACACCTATGTCGGCTATCACCGCGATCTCAAGCGGCTGACGCGGCTGCGCGCGCTGCTCGACCTCGTGATCGAACGGCTGGCGGATTGAACGGGATGCGCTGCGGGCGTAGCGCGCAAGATGGTCCCGTTTTGATACTCGTCATCGCAAACTTCCGTTTGCTTCCATGGGCCCCCGGCCGCATGATGGCCTCCGTGTCGATCCGGTCATCGGAAAGCGTGATGACAAGCCGTCGAACTGGAGTCCGCTTGCTGTTTCCGACCGATCTCGCCTCGTTCCTCGAACTCATCCGCCAACACGGCGATGCGGCCTACAGCCTGATGTTCGCGTGGGCAACTTCGCACAGCCTGCTGCTCACGCTGTTCGCGGGCTATGCGGCGCATTCAGGCGCGCTGAGCCTCGGCACTCTCATCATGGTCTGCTGGTTCGGCAGCTTCGCCGGCGACGTCATCCGGTTCTGGATCGGGCGGCGTTTCGGCACCCGCTGGCTCGGGTCCTTCCCCAGGGTAGAGCGCGCCGTCCAGATCGCGGCCCGGCTGGCTGACCGTCACTACGTCTGGATGATCCTGTTCCATCGCTACCCGCACGGCATTCGCGGCGTCGCGGGCATTGCCTATGGGATATCGCAGCTGCCCTGGTCGACCTTCCTGGCGCTCAATTTCGCCGCGGCGGGCCTGTGGTCGTGCGCGATCGTCTCGGTTGGCTATGCCTTCGGCCAGGTCTCGGAGAAGGTCATGAACGATGCCTCTTCGGGCCTCGGCTTCGCGATGCTTTTCGCGTTCCTCGGCGTCTCCTGGATAGTGAGCAGGAAGCTCGAGCGTGCCGTCGAACAGACCTGATGCGGGGACGTAAGTCCTTCCCGCCATTGAAGCGATCGCCACGGATCGGCACCATCAAATCAATTTCATCCCCTTCAAGCTCGCATGCCCGTTCTTGCCGACGATGATGTGGTCGTGCACGGAAATGCCGAGCGGGGTGTCGATGTCGACGATCGCGCGTGTCATCTGGATGTCGGCCTGCGACGGCGTCGGATCGCCGGAGGGGTGGTTGTGCATCAGTCCAGCATATTTCATAAAATGATGAAATTGCAGGGTTGTGATTTTTTCGATGGTTCTGGCATGCAAATTGGATTGGGAAACGCGCTCGTCTCCGGGCCGGTGCTGCAGCTGCTGTATGGTGTGATACATCCGTCAGGGGATATGGGGAGCGCGGCGAGCAGCAACCAGCGGCGGCTGATCATGAGGCCTGCTGATCCCCAACTCAGCGCGTCGATAGATCTCTAGCTGGAGGCTTTTATCGTCTTCTTGAGAGGATGAATGGTCTCTCCCCGAGCCAACATCTCGACGAACTGTTCGATGCGCTTAGCCCGTGTCGCTGGTTGCTTGGTGTTGTTCACACGGTAGATGATCGCATAGCGGTTCGCGCGATCCAGCGTTTCGAAGAAACGACTTGCGGCCGCGTTCAGTGCCAAAGCCTTCGCCAGATCGCTCGGTGTTTCAGCATTTCCCTGCGAGGCATAAGCGGCGACCCATCTTCCATCGCTCTTCGCCGCCTCGACCTCGGCGAGCCCAGCCGGTTTCATGCGCCCCTCCTGTGCCAAGCGCTCAGCGGTCGCCCGGTTTTTGGCGGACCATAGTCCGCCGGGACGGCGGGGTGTCATCCGCACGAGGAAGTAATGGTCATCGAACTTGTCGAGTTGGCCGTCGATCCACCCGCAGCAGAGTGCGGCCTCGATCGCTTCGTCCTTACTGATCGTGGCGACGGGCGCTCCCAGTTTGGAAAGCTTAAGCCAGAAGCCTTTGGAGCCTTTCGATTCCCCGGTCATATGGGCTTCAATGTCCCGGCTGCTCGAAAAGGCCAGAATCGGTTCGTTTCGATCTTTCACCTGTTTCTCCCGAGATACCTTCTACCTTCTACCTTCTACCTTCTACCGCTCGGCGCGACTTGTATAAACACGCAGAGCGCATCAGTATCGGCCCGGGCTTACTCCAGTGATTATTTTGAAGTCCCTCGTAAAGTGGGCTTGATCGAAATAACCGAGGTCCTGCGCCAGCGCGGACAGATTCATATTCGCGCCGGTATCCAGCCGCGCCAAAGCATCCTGAAGCCGGAAACAACGAATGAGCCACTTTGGGGAGATACCGAGGGTGCGGCGGCAAATATCCTGGATCGATCGCGCCGAGAGGGAAACGGCCTCGGCAAGGTCCGAAACGGCAAGGATGGATCGGTGGGTTTCGGCCACTTGAACAATCTCTTCCGCCTTTAGCGAGAACGCATCATGCTTCGGATTCTGGCGGCGGAGGTAAGCCTCGATTTCCTTCACGGCGATTTCCGGATCATCCAGCTCCCAGTTGGAAGGCTTCACTGAAAGGAGGCTTTCGGCCGGGATCGACTTGTCGCGAAGAACGAATGGTCGTTCGATGCCGAGAGCACGCATCGCCCCCGGCGTCAGCTTCGCTCCGAACGCACAGCCCGAGCCTTCAAGTCGTTGGACGGCCGCTTGGGTGGCCACTCCGAAGATTGTGGCGCATCCCCCGCTGACGACCAGGTTGGCGCAGGGATAGGGAAGAATGGGTTGTATCCGAATCTCTCCAGCGGGGACGTTCCATTGAGCCGACCATATCCGCTGAACATAGGGGGCGAGAGCCTCTGAGGGCTCGAACCAGCGCAGGATACGCTCGTCTGTGCGGACATCGGACTTGAGCAGCCCTCTAATCGGAAGAGTGACGCCGCTCTCCTCTGACATTTCATCAACCTTTCTCAATCCCGATCGCTGCGGGTTTCTACAAGAAGGAGCCCCTGTGGTTCGATATGTTCTGAGAATCAGAATTGGAGAAACACATGATCCTATATTACAGCCCTCAGACTCGCGCATTCCCTGTACTGTGGGCTCTCGAAGAAATCGGCTCGGAATACGAACTGAAGATTATCAATTTACGGCAAGGAGCACAGAAGGCCGACGATTATCGACGGCTCAATCCGATGATGAAAGTGCCTACGCTGGCGGACGGTGAAACCGTCGTGACCGAAACCGGCGCTATCCTTCTCCATCTTGTCGACAATCCGGCCACTTCGAACCTTATACCGCAACGCGGCGATCCGCGCCGTGCGGCCTGCATCAAATGGCTCTTCTTCGTCGGCTCCAATCTTGAGCCCGCGATGGGCGAACGCTTCCAAGGCTGGACACCCAACCCTTACTACAATGGTTGGGGTGATTTTGACAGGGTGCAG
Organism: Bradyrhizobium sediminis; assembly: GCF_018736105.1. Taxonomy (NCBI): domain Bacteria; kingdom Pseudomonadati; phylum Pseudomonadota; class Alphaproteobacteria; order Hyphomicrobiales; family Nitrobacteraceae; genus Bradyrhizobium; species Bradyrhizobium sediminis. The sequence goes on along the minus strand of NZ_CP076135.1, from coordinate 5,174,077 downwards.
GACGTCATGTCCGCCGCCCTGACACAGGGGCCGTGGCTTCTCGGCGAGCAGTTCACGGTGGCCGACATATATCTCGCTGCGGACCTCAGGATCGCTCGGATGGGAGATCTTATCGCTGCCGATCTTGCTCCCTTTGCTGACTACCTCCATCGCATTGAAAGTCGGCCCGCGTTCATTCGGACACAGGAGCTCGATGCGAGGGTTGCCGCTCGTTCCGATGGTGCCTGAAGGACGTTCTGCTCTGTGTCGCAGGGCATCAGCCGGGCTATTCAAATCAGCCGCATCCCCTTCAAACTCGCATGCCCGTTCTTGCCGACGATGATGTGGTCGTGCACGGAAATCCCGAGCGGGGCGGCGATATCGACGATCGCTTTCGTCATAGTGATATCCGCCTGCGACGGCGTCGGATCGCCGGAGGGATGGTTGTGCACCAGGATGATGGCGGTGGCGGACAGTTCCAGCGCGCGCTTGATCACCTCGCGCGGATAGACCGGGGTGTGGTCGACGGTGCCGGTCTGCTGCACCTCGTCCGCGATCAGCTGGTTGCGCTTGTCGAGGAACAGGATGCGGAACTGCTCCTTGTCGGCGAACGCCATGGCGGTGCGGCAATAGTCGATCACGTCATTCCATGACGACAGCGCGGTGCGCTGCTTCAACTCGCCCTTGGCGACGCGGTGTGCCGCCGCCGCGATCAGCTTGAGCTGATGGATCGAGGCATCGCCGATGCCGTCGACTTCCCGCAACCGTGTCTCCGGCGCGTGGATGACCTCGGCGAATGAGCCGAATGTCTTGAGCAGCAATTTGGCGAGCGGCTTGGTGTCGCGCCGGGGCAGGGCGGCGAACAGCGCCAGTTCGAGCAATTCATAGTCGCTCAGCGCATCGGGCCCGGCGCGCTGAAAGCGCTCGCGCAGCCGCGTCCGGTGGCCGTGGTAATGCGGCGTCTCGGCGGGTCCGGGCTGATCTTGCTCGTCGCTGGGTTTTGCGGCCATCGGCGCAAACATGCCGTGCCGGCCAGGTTTTGCAACCAAGAAGTGTCACGGGGCCGGTCCGGCCCGCCGGAAATCTACGCCGCGGCCGGCGGCTTTTCGGCGTGGCGTTCCGACAGCGTGAAGATCTCGACGCCGGTGGCCGTCACGCCGACCGAATGCTCGAACTGCGCCGACAGCGAGCGGTCGCGGGTGACCGCTGTCCAGCCGTCGGACAGGATCTTCACATGCGGCTTGCCGAGATTGATCATCGGCTCGATGGTGAAGAACATGCCGGGCTTCAGCGGCACGCCTTCGCCGGGCCGGCCGACATGGATGATGTTCGGCTCGTCGTGGAACATGCGCCCGAGGCCGTGGCCGCAGAAGTCGCGCACCACGCTCATGCCCTGCGGCTCGACGAAACTCTGGATGGCATGGCCGATGTCGCCGGTGGTGGCGCCCGGCTTCACCGCGGCGATGCCGCGCATCATCGCCTCATAGGTCACCTCGATCAGCCGCTCGGCCTTGCGGGCGATCGGGCCGATCGCATACATCCGGCTGGAATCGCCGTACCAGCCCTCGACGATGAAGGTGACGTCGATGTTGATGATGTCGCCTTCCTTCAGCACCCGGTCGCCGGGCATGCCGTGGCAGACCACATGGTTGATCGAGGTGCAGGTCGAATAGCGGTAGCCGCGATACATCAAAGTGGCGGGAAAGGCGCCATGGCGGAAGGCGAAGTCGCGGACGAATTCGTCGATGACGGAGGTCGGAATGCCCGGCTTGACGATATCGGTCAGCTCATCGAGGCATTTGGCGACCAGCGCGCCTGCCTTGCGCATGCCCGCGAACCCGCTCGGCCCATGCAGCTTGATCTGTCCGGTCTTGCGCAAGGAGGTATCTGTCGCTTCGATGTAGCTCATGGGGCGGATCGTCTTGGCGGGAGGTGAATTGAGGCCCCAATCTAGTGATCGGAGCGACCGGTCGCAAGCGCGGGTTGGGCCTCAACGGGTCGGAACCTCGACCATGGTTTCGACCGGCAGCGCCCCGCCGCGGACGCGGATTTCGCGCACCGGGTAGGGCACGCGGATGCCTTCGCGCTTGAAGGCGTCCCACAGCGCCAGCATCACCTCGCTCTTCACGCTATCCATGCCGTCGGGGTCGGCGATCCAGAAAGTCAGGGAAAACTTCATCCCGTGCTCGGCGAATTCGGTCAGAAGGCAGTTCGGCGGCTTGCTCTTGATGGCGCGCGGTGCGGCCGCGGCGATATCGATCGCGAGTTTGCAGACCAGCCGTGGATCGGCGTCGTAATTGGTGCCGAAACTGACCTTCACCAGCGTGTTCTTGTCGGTATAGGTCCAGTTGACGACTTTCTGCGTCACCAGGTCCTCGTTCGGAATCAGGAATTCGCGGCCGTCGCCGGCGGCGACCGAGATATAACGTGTCTTCATCGCGCTGATGCGGCCCGAGCTGTCGCCGATGGTGACGAGATCGCCCGGCTTCACCGATTTGTCCGCCAAAAGGATGATGCCCGAGATGAAGTTGGCGACGATCTTCTGCAGGCCGATACCGATACCGACGCCGACCGCGCCGGAGAACACCGCCAGCGCCGAGAGGTTGATGCCGACCGCGCTGAGCGCGATCGCGATCGCGACCACCATCAGCCCCATCCGGATCATCTTGACCAGCAGCACCTGGATCGACGGGGTCAGGTCGGCCGAGCGGTTGATCCGGCTTTCGACGAAATTGCTGGCGATGTTGGTCAGCCACAAGGCCAGGATCAGCAGCGCGCCGAGCTTGATCAGCACCAGCGGCGTCAGCCTGAGGTCGCCGAGCACGATCGAAACCGAGTCCAGCGCGTCGATCGCCGGCCCGAGCTGGCCGATGATGCTGAGCGCTGCGATCGCCCATGCCGACAGCGATACCAGCCGGACGATGAAGGCGTTGCGGATCACCGAAGTAATCAGCCGGATCAGCAGCCAGGCGAGCGCGAGCTTGGCGGCGACCGCCAGCAGATAGCTGCGGCTCGGCCAGGTCGACGCCAGCATGACCACCCGCGCCAGCGTCATCAGTGCCGCGAACACCGCCGTCGGCGCGCTGCCGACCAGCACGCGCATGAACAGCCGGAACGGTGCCGGCCAGCCCATCGCAACCGAGGTGACGTCGACCTTGGCGCGCACGGCCGCGCCGGAGGCGTAGGCGATCCCCGCGGCGGTCAGGATCAGCCCCAGCTGCAGATAGAACCACGGCGAGGTGACCTCCGCGCCGACCGAACGCGCCGCGGATTGCAGGAATTCGGTGATCTCGTTCAGGTCCATCGTCAAAATCTCGTCGCAGGCAGATCGGGAGCAAACTTGATTCGAATAACCGGCAGATTCCCATAATGGCGGCGCCGGCGCCATCGATACGACACCCCGGTGAAGTCAATTAAGGCCGGAAAATCGGGCACATCGCGGCTCCCGACAGAAATGGGTTGGCGTCCAACTGTGGCGACGATAAGGATGAAAGTGCAAGTATTTGCACGCATTTCCGGAGGTTCATGGCTTCTCTCGACCAGGTCAGCATAGCCATCCTGCTTGGCGCGGTTCTGGTGATGGCCGGCATCCTGTCGAGCCTGCTCGCGCTGCGCTTCGGCGCGCCCTTGCTGCTGGTATTTCTGTTCATCGGCATGCTGGCCGGCGATTCCGGCCCCGGCCAGGTGCGGTTCGACGACGTGCGCTCCACCTATCTGGTTGGATCAGTGGCGCTGGCCCTGATCCTGTTCGACGGCGGCCTGCGAACCCGGTTTCAGAGCATCCGCGCGGTGCTGGCGCCGTCGATGGTGCTGGCGACCATCGGCGTGCTGCTGACGGCGCTGATTACCGCGCCGATCGCCAAATACGTGCTCGATCTGAACTGGACCGAGGCGCTGCTGGTCGGCGCCGTGGTGGCCTCGACCGATGCCGCCGCGGTGTTTCTGCTGGTGCATGCGCAGGGCTTGCGCCTGCGGCCCCGCGTCGGCGCGACGCTGGAGGCCGAATCCGGCACCAACGATCCGTTCGCGGTGTTTCTGACCTTGATGCTGGTCGAACTGATTTCGATCGGCGAAAGCTCGGCCCTGCATGTGGCGCTGGAATTCACCCGCGAACTCGTGCTCGGCACCATCGTCGGCGTGGTCGGCGGCCGGCTGGTGGTGCTGGCGCTCAATCGCGTCGCGCTGCCGCAGGGCCTGCACGCGCCGTTCGTCGCCACCGCAGCACTGGTGGTCTTCGGCGCGGCCCAGATCGCGCACGCTTCCGGGTTTCTCGCGGTTTACCTCGCCGGCATCATCATCGGCAACCGGCCGACCCGGGCGCATAATTCGGTGGTGACCTTTCTCGACGCCGCGACCTGGCTGGCGCAGATCGTGATGTTCGTGCTGCTCGGCCTGCTGGTCTCGCCGCAGCGGCTGGTCAGCAGCATCGTTCCGGCCGTGATCGTGGCGTTCGCGCTGATGCTTCTGGCGCGGCCGATCGCGGTGTTTTTGTGTCTGGCGCCGTTCCGCTTCAACTGGCGGGAAAAGCTCTTCATCGCCTGGACCGGCCTGCGCGGCGCGGTTGCGATCTTCCTGGCCTCGATCCCGATGCTGGTCGGGCTGTCGAAGGCCTACCTCTATTTCGACGTCGCCTTCGTCGTCGTCATCATCTCGCTGCTGCTGCAGGGCTGGACGCTGGCGCCAGCCGCGCGTCGGCTGCATGTGGCGCTGCCGCGCGCCGATCGCGGGCCGCGGCGGGTCGAACTCGATCTGCCCGGCCAGCTGGAGCAGCAACTGGTCGGTTATTCCGTCCGCTCCAAGAGTCTGTATTTCCGGCGCGGCCTCATTCCATCCTGGTCGAAGCCGACGCTGGTGATCCGCGACCAGCGCATCCTGTCGCCCGCGGAAGCCGATCCGGTCGCGCCGGGCGACTACATCTATCTGCTGGCGCCGCCGGAAAAGGCCGAAGCGCTCGACCGTTTCTTCGTCGACATGGCGCCAAGCCCGGCGCCCGATCCGCATCTGCTCGGCGACTTCATGGTGTCGGGCGAACACACCCTTGGCGAGCTTGCCGGGATCTATGGCGTGGCGATTGATGAAGAGCAGGCGAAGCTGACGCTCGCCGACTATTTCGACGTTCATCTCGACCGCGCGCCGAAGGAAGGTGCGACGCTCGAACTCGACTCCATCGTGCTGGTGGCGCGCAGCATCTCGGGCGGCAGGGTCAGCGTTGTCGGTCTTCGGCTGCCCGAAGACGAGGAGGAGACGGCGCCGCTGACGCGGATGGCGTCCCTGAAGCGCAGGCTGTCGGAAATGTGGTCGTCGGTGGCGGGGATTTGAAGCGTGGGCTCACATGCTGAAGGGTGTCGGGTGAAATCTGGCCAAAGCGGGCGAGTGGATGCGAACGGCGGCCGGTCATGAAGGACGCCAGCACCGGCCATGCCGGACCCTCCGGTTCGCTGCCCGTCATCCTGGCGCTGGGCACGACGCAAACCATCGCATGGGCGTCGAGCTATTATCTTCCGGCGATACTCGCAGCACCCATCGCGCGCGATCTTGGTCTGGTGCCGACCTTCGTGTTCGGCGCGCTGTCGGGCGCGCTGGTGATCGCGGGTTTGCTGGGGCCGCGGGTCGGCCATGCCATCGATACCTTCGGCGGGCGCGGCCTGCTCGCGATCTCGAACGGCATCCTCGCGGCCGGACTGTTGTTGCTGTCCTTTGCCGGCGGCGCCTATGGACTGATCGCGGCCTGGGTCGTCATTGGCGTCGGCATGGGCATGGGGCTTTATGAGGCGGCGTTTGCGAGCCTGACCCGGATCTACGGAACCGCCGCGCGCCGGCCGATCACGGGCATCACGCTGATCGCGGGCTTTGCCAGCACCGTCGGCTGGCCGCTGACGACATGGCTCGACGTCGAGCTTGGCTGGCGCGCCACCTGTCAGGTGTGGGCGCTGATTCATCTCGTGCTTGCGCTGCCGCTCAATTTCATTCTGCCGCGCGTCGGTCCCCTGCAGCCGGTCACGGCTGCGGAAGAAGGTCCGGGGGTGACCAAGCGCAGCGAGGCCTTCACGATGACCGCGTTGGCCTACGTGTTCGCGGCGACCGGCTTCGTCAGTTCGGGGCTCTCGGCGGTGCTGCCGACCATGCTGGTGCAATTCGGCGCGACGCCGGCGGCGGCATTGTTCGCAGGCACGCTGGTCGGGCCTGCACAGGTCGCCGCGCGCCTGGTCGAGGCAGGCTGGCTCGCGCGCTATCACCCGCTGGTTTCGGCGCGACTCGCGACGCTGACGACCCCGGTTGGCGTCATCGCGCTTGCCCTCGGCGGGCCGCTGCTGGCGCCGGTCTTTGCGGCATTCTACGGCGCCGGCAACGGCATCCTCACGATCGCGCGCGGCACCCTGCCGCTGGCGCTGTTCGGGCCGCAAGGTTTCGGCCGCCGGGTCGGGCTGCTCTCGCTTCCGGCGCGCGCCACCGGCGCGCTTGCGCCGCTCGCGGTTGGCCTGATGGTGGAGCATATCGGCACCGGCGCGCTCTGGGTCTGCGCGCTCGCCTCGGTTTCGGCCTTCGGCGTGCTGCTGCTGCTGAGGTCGGGCCGCGCGGCATAGCCCCCGCAGCTATCGATAAGAACAGGCGGCGGTCATGCCGCCGACGGCATCGCCTTATGCATCAGGATGCTGCCGCCATGGTGCGGGAGCCTCGGATGCGGCGGAATCGCGGCGACGGCGACCTCGACGAAGCCCCTCAGCTTGTAGAATTTCAATGCGGGCGAATTATCGGCCCATACGTGCAGGCTCAGGCGGTCGTAACCGGCTTCCGCCGTGCGGGTTTCGGCCCAATCGAGCAATCTTGCCCCGATGCCTGAACCGCGATGTGCGTCGCTGACGGCCAGGCTGTTCAGGAACATGCTGCCCCAATCCTGCAGTTCCAGCATCGGCCGGACGTGGTCATGGCGCTCGGAGCCAAGCAACACATAATTGTCATCCTTCAGCATGTCGGCGGGAAAGACATTGGCGGCGCCGATGATCGCGCCGTCGTCGCCGAGGGATGCAATGCAGCAATTGCGGTATGAGACGGGATAGCGTTCGCTGCCGATGCCGGCCGACAACATATCCACTGCCGTCACGAACGGGATCAGTTCGTCGAACAGGAATTCGTAGAGGCCGCCGCCGGCGATGCACATGTAGCGCGCGAGCTCGCCGCTGTCGTCGGGGCGGGCCATGCGGTAGGTGATCTGAACCGGCATTTCCTGGGTGACTTTCAGAAGGACCAGCGGAGAGGCTCGAGCCTGCCCGAAAGCAGGTACGTGATTCCTGCAATTTTTCGCAATTCGATGCAACCGCACCTCTTCCGTTGCTATAATAATCAATGGCTTCAAATGCCGGGGCTAGGAGGACGCATGGCCGGGAATTTCCACGACAATGAGGGTCGCCAGCGCTTCGAACTCGACGTCGAGGGCCACATCGCCTTTGTCACCTATCGCAAATCGCCCGGCGCCATCACCCTGGTTCATACCGAGGTGCCGCCGGAACTGGGCGGGCGGGGAATTGGCTCGAAGCTCGGACGCGCGACCCTGGACGCGGTGCGGGCGCAGGGGCGGAAACTCACCGTCGAATGCGATTTCATCCGCTCCTATATCGACAAGCATCCCGAATACAGCGATCTGCTGGCTCCCGGCGCGAAAGAGAAGCCGGTTGCCGCCGTCCACAAGGCTGGTTGCTTTTGCGGCGCGGTCGAGATCGAGGTGACGGGCAAGCCGACGTTCGCGGGCTATTGTCATTGCCGCGACTGCCAGGCCTGGTCTGCCGCGCCGATCAACGCCTTCAGCCTGTGGCCTTCGAGCAGCGTGCGGATCACCAAAGGCGAGGCCGATATCGGTACCTTCCACAAGACCGAGAATTCCTACCGCAAGTTCTGCAAGGTCTGCGGCGGACATGTCATGACGGAGCATCCGCGCCTGCGGCTGATCGACGTCTATGCCAATCTGCTGCAGGGCTTTGCGCATCAGCCGACGCTGCACGCCAATTACGGGAGCAAGATGGTTTCCGTGAAGGACGGGCTGCCGAAGTTCAAGGATCTGCCCGCCGAACTCGGCGGCTCCGGCGAGACCTTGCCGGACTAGCTAGCCGGGGTTTGAGGCGGCCGATGGCAACACCTCTGGTCCGCCGAACGCGACCACCCGGCCGCGCCTGAGCATCACGACCTGCGTCGCCAGCCGGCGCATTTCGGCGGCGTCGTGGCTGACATAGACCATCGGCACATTGGCCTCGTCGCGCAGGCGCACCAGATAGGGCAGGATCTCCACCTTGCGTTCTTCGTCGAGCGAGCCGAGCGGCTCATCGAGCAGCAGCAATCTCGGCTGCGCCAATAGCGCCCGCCCCAGAGCGACGCGCTGGCGTTCGCCGCCGGAGAGCTGGCCTGGACGGCGGTCGAGCAGGCCGCCGATATCGAGCAGGTCGGTGACGCGCGTGCGCTGCGCGGCATCGTCGGCCAGCCGGTTCATCCGCCGGCCGTAGTCGAGATTTTGCCTGATATCGAGATGCGGAAACAGCCGCGCATCCTGGAACACGTAGCCGATGCGGCGGCGATGCGCCGGGACATGGACATGGCGAGCGGTGTCGTCGAGCGTCTCGCCGTCGACGGCGATGACGCCGCGATCGGGCCGCAGCAATCCGGCGATGATGTTGATCAGCGAGGTCTTGCCGGCGCCGGAGGCGCCGAACAATCCGGTGACCCGGCCTTCGCTGGCGAACGAAGCTTCGATCGAGAACTCGCCGAGTTGTTTTGCGACGTCGACGCGCAGCATGGTCAATTCCCGTGCAGGCGTTTTGTGGCGCGCCGCGCGAACCATTCGGAGGCGACCAGCGCGGCCAGCGCGATGACGATGGATACCGCCACCAGCCGCAGCGCCGCGGCGTCGCCGTCCGGCGTCTGGATCAGCGAATAGATCGCCGACGAGATGGTCTGGGTCTCGCCGGGAATATTCGACACGAAGGTGATGGTCGCGCCGAACTCGCCGAGCGCCTTGGCAAAGCCCAGCACCATGCCGGCCAGCACGCCCGGCAGCGCCAGCGGCAGCGTGATGGTCAGGAACACGCGCCAGGGTGCGGCGCCCAGCGTGCCCGCCGCCTGCTCGAGCTTGCGGTCGACCGCCTCGATCGACAGCCGGATCGGCCGCACCAGCAGCGGAAACGCCATGATGCCGCAGGCCAATGCCGCCCCGGTCCAGCGGAACGCGAACACGATGCCGAGATGATCGGCGAGCCACGCGCCGACCAGGCCGCGCCGGCCGAAGGTCAGCAGCAGCAGATAGCCGGTCACGACCGGCGGCAGCACCAGCGGCAGATGGATCGCCGCGTCGACCAGCGACTTGCCCCAGAAGTCGCGCCGCGCCAGCAGCCACGCCAGCGCGATGCCGAGCGGCGTCGCCACCAGCGTCGCGACCGCGGCGACCCGCAGCGAAAGCTGGATCGCCGTCCATTCGGTGGGCGAGAGGTCGAACATCAGGAAGTCGGTCGGATCAGGAACGAGAAGCCGTATTTCTCGAAGATGGCCTTGGCCGCCGGCGAGCGCAGAAAGGCGAGGTATTCGGCGGCTTGCGGCCTGGCGGTCGCCGTCGCGGCCACGGGATAGATGATGGCGGGGTGGGAATCCGCCGGAAAGGCGCCGACGATCTTGACGCCGGGTTCGACTTTGGCGTCGGTCGCATAGACGATGCCGAGCGGCGCTTCGCCGCGCGCCACCAGCGTCAGCGCGGCGCGCACGTTCTCGGCCATCGCGAATTTCGGTTCCGCCGCCTGCCAGGCGCCGAGTTTCTCCAGCGCCGCCCTGGCGTATTTGCCTGATGGTACCGCCTTCACATCGCCGGTGGCGATCCGGCCGTCGCCGGCGAGTTTTGAAAGATCGAAGCCCGGTCCGATCGCCACCTTGTCGAGTTTGGATTCCTTCGGCGCGATCAGCACGATGCTGTTGCCGAGCAGATTGACCCGCGTCGGTTCGTTGATGGTCTTTTTTGCGATCGCATAGTCCATCCAGTCGGTGTCGGCGGATACGAAAACATCCGCCGGCGCGCCCTGCTCGATCTGTTTGGCCAGTGCCGAACTCGCGGCGTAGCTGGCGACGATCCTGATTCCGCTCCTGGCGGTATAGGCGGCGTCGACCTCGTCGAGCGCGTTCTTCATCGAGGCTGCGGCGAACACCGTCAGGCTCTCGTCCTGCGCCAGCACAGGGGCCGCTCCACACAAGAGGGCGAAGGCGGCAAGAAGTCCGGCGAGACGACGCATCGTGGCGCTCCATGCGTGAAGGCGGCGCGTTTTGCGCGCGCAAGTCAGGCGGTGATGGTGGAATGCGACAGGCGGAAGCGCCGTTCCGCTGCTCCGGAGGATTTACGATCCGTCCGGACATCGCCGAAAGAAAGCTTACAGCATTGCCGGGCCCGCGCAAAGGGCTCCGCGCGACCGGCTATTGCCTGGCGTCCGGCGCGTGCAACACCGCTTTGCAGGCGGGCGGCAGTTGCGCCAGCGTCATCGGCGGCCGCGGTTTCGGCGGCTCCTTCGGCGGCTTCGGGTGGATGATGGCATCCTTGAACCAGTAGGCAAGATCGCCGGGGCTGCAGCCCTCGCTTGCCGTCGGCTCCGGCTGGCTCTCGCATTCATCGCTGCCCGGCGGGCACTTGATGCGGACATGGAAGTGATAGTCGTGGCCGTACATCGGCCGCACCTTGTGCAGCCAGCTGCGGTCGCCCTTGGCTTCGCGGCACAGCGCCTTCTTGATCGCGGCGTTGACGAAGATGCGCTGCACGGTCGGCTCCTGGGCCGCGGCGCGGATCACATTGAGATGGGTCGGCGTCCAGGTGCTGGGCTCGATGTCGAGCCGGTCGGAGCGCACCATCATGACCGCGGACATTTCCTCGCGCTCGTTGCGCGACAATTGCCGGTTCGGCATCGGCGTCAGCCAGATGTCGGCATCCAGCCCGACTTGATGGCTGGCGTGCCCGGTCAGCATCGGGCCGCCGCGCGGCTGCGACATGTCGCCGACCAGTATGCCCGGCCAGCCGGCGTCCTTGTGCGCCTTGGCCGCCAGCCGCTCCACCAGCTTCACCAGGTCGGGATGTCCCCAGTTGCGGTTGCGCGACAGCCGCATCACCTGCCAGGTCGGGCCGTTGATCGGCAGCGCATCCGAACCCGCGATGCAGCCCTTGGCATAGAACCCTACCACGCGCGTCGGCATCGCCGTCGGCAGTATCTTGCGGCCGAACAGTTCCTTGGCGCCGAGCTTGGGATCGTTGGGGTTGGCCAGCGGCGGCAGCGGCTTCGGATTGACGCTGCCCTTGTCTTGCGCCAGTGCCATGCCGGAACTGACGGCGACGGACAGCAGAACGAGCAAAGTGAGAATCGGGCGGGGGCTCATCAATCGGATCACTCTATCGCGCGAAGCCTAATACCCGGAATCATAAATCGGTAATGCAGCCATCCTTCGAGACGGCCGCTTCGCGGCCTCCTCAGGATGAGGTCTAACTTGTTGATACACAACAACCTCATGCCCGGATGAGCGCTTCGCGCTCACTCGGGAGGAGCGAGCATCGCGAGCGTCTCGAAGCATGGGCAACAAGCGACTCACTGACCATTGATAATGAATACTAACACGCAATTCGACGACCGGCGATAAGCCGCGCCGGGCGCAACGGCCTGATTTTTCGGGCCGGGTTTTTGCGAATGCACTGCCGGCGGCAGGTTAAGATTAGCCGCTGACGCCGGCGCGCGCCGGTGTTGTCGTCCAGATCGACAAGTCGTCGCAGCGCATGGCCGTGAGCGTCGACGGCATGACGCGATACTCCTGGCCGGTTTCGACCGGCCGCAACGGCTACGGCACGCCGAGCGGCGTATTCCATCCGCAGATGATGGCGCGGCGCTGGTACTCGCGGCGTTATTACAACTCGCCGATGCCGCATTCGATCTTCTTCTATCATGGCTTCGCCATTCACGGCACCACCGAGCTGGCGCGGCTCGGCGGCCCGGCGTCGCATGGCTGTGTCCGGCTGCATCCGTCGCATGCGGCGGCGTTGTTCGCATTGGTGGAGCGCAGCGGCCCGCGCAACACGCGGATCGAGATTTCGAACCAGAGAGCGTGTTCGAGCGAAGCATGCCCTCGGACTTGATCCGGGGGTGGAAGCCGGTTCGCGTCAAGAACACGCGTCAAAACAGAGACTGGCGACGCGTTCCTTAACTGTCCGATAACCCTGTCGGGCATTGACGAAAATTCGTGCGACGCCGCGGAAATTCGCGCGTCCATTGTGCAGTCTTGATCTAGATCAACTATCCGCCGGCGATTCTGCCGCGCGCATTCGCCGATACCGCCGATCTTGCACCGTGGGACAACTTTCGTTGCGCGGATGTCCGGGAACTCGCCACTTAAACGGGCAGCCGAAACTTTAGTCTACCGACCGCGAACCTCGCCGGCACGGTGCCCCGGCAGGTAAGTGTTACCATTTTTTTCAGACACTTATCGGAGAACAGGCGGCGCAGAATGCGAGTGGACGTAAGCGAATGAAAAGTCATCGGCCAAAGCCAGCCAAGAAGAAATCGAAGCACGCGGCGATTGCCCGCCTTCCCGGCCGGCCGGCAAAACCCAGTCCCAAACTCTCTTCCTCGAGCCGGCGCGTTGCCGCCGAGATCGGCGAGATCGTGCGCAAGCGCGCCGAGGCGGAAGCCGCGATCGCCGAAGCGCGAAAATCCCACGAGCGGCTGCGCGAGGCGATCGACATCCTGCCGCAAGGCATCGTGTTCCTCGACGCCGAAGGCCGCTACATTCTCTGGAACAAGAAATATGCCGAGATCTACAATCGCAGCTCGGACCTGTTCAAGCCGGGCGCGCGGCTGCAGGACACGATCCGCATCGGCGTCGAGCGCGGCGACTATCCGGAAGCGATCGGCCGCGAAGAAGAATGGATCAAGGAGCGGCTGACAAGACTCTATCAGCCCGGCGAACGGCACGAGCAGACCCTCAGCGACGGCCGCTGCATCCTGATCGAGGAGCGGCTGACCGAAGACGGCGGTATCGTCGGCCTGCGCGTCGACATCACCGAGCTGAAGCAGCGCGAGGCTTCGTTCCGACTGCTGTTCGACAGCAATCCGGTTCCGATGATCGTCTGTGCACTGGACGACGAGCGCATCCTCGGCGTCAACGCCGCCGCCATCGAGCATTACGGCTACAGCCGCGCCGAATTCGAGAAGCTGACCATCCGCAGCGTGCAGGCCTTCGAAACCGAATTGCCCTGGGGCGGGGACCGCTCCAGCGACGAGCAGACCGCGCGGACCTGGAAGCACGTCCGGGCCGACGGCGCGCTGATCGATCTGGCGATCTATTCGCGCCAGCTGGTCTACAACGACCAGCCCGCGGTACTGCTGGCGCTGATGGATATCACCGAGCGCAAGCGTGCCGAGGCGCGGCTCGCCTTCATGGCCCAGCACGACAGCCTGACCGGGCTGCCGAACCGCAATCTGCTGCGTCAGCAGATGGATGACATCCTGCTGCATACGCGGCGCAGCGCCGAAAAGGTCGCGGTGCTGGTGCTCGGCCTCGACAATTTCAAGGCGGTCAACGATACGCTCGGCCACGGCATTGGTGACAAGCTGCTGCGCGGCGTCGCCAAGCGCCTGCGGTCGAGCTTGCGCGAGGAAGACGCGCTGGCCCGCCTCAACTCCGACGAGTTTGCGATCATCCAGAGCGGATTGACGCGCCCCGAGGATGCGGTGCTGCTGTCGAAGCGGTTGCTTGCGGCGATCGGAGAGACCTTTCTGCTGGACGGCCATTCGGTGGTCATCGGCGCCAGCGTCGGCATCGCCATGGCGCCGGGTGACGGTGACGATTCCGAGAAGCTTCTCAAGAGCGCCGACATGGCGCTGTCGCGCGCCAAGAACGAGCAGCGCGGCACCTTCAGCTTCTTCGAACCCGGCATGGACGCCCGTGCTCAAAGCCGCCGCAGGATCGAAATCGATCTGCGCGACGCGATCCAGAACGACGTATTGCGGCCGCATTATCAGCCGCTGATCGATCTGGCGACCGGTCGCATCACCGGCTTCGAGGCGCTGGTGCGCTGGCCGGATCCCGAGCGCGGCATGATATCGCCGGCCGAATTCATTCCGGTCGCCGAAGAGACCGGCCTGATCAATGCGCTGGGCGGATTGATGTTGCGCCGCGCCTGTACGGACGCCGCGCTCTGGCCCGACGACGTCCGTGTCGCGGTCAACCTGTCGCCGCTGCAGTTCCGTGTCGGCAACCTGCTGTCGCTGGTGATGGATGCGCTGAAGCAATCCGGCCTGCCGGCCAAGCGGCTGGAGCTGGAAATCACCGAAACGCTGCTTCTGGAAAAGAGCAGCCAGGTGCTGGCCACGCTGCACGCGCTGCGCGCGCTCGGCGTCCGCATCTCGATGGACGATTTCGGCACCGGCTATTCCAGCCTGAGCTATCTCAGGAGTTTTCCGTTCGACAAGATCAAGATCGATCAGTCGTTCGTGCGCGGCCTCGGCTCCAATCGCGATGCCCAGGCGATCGTGCGTTCGATCATCAGCCTCGGCAAGGGCCTCGGGGTCACGATCACCGCCGAGGGCGTCGAGACCGAAGCCGAATTGAGCTGCCTGCGCGCCGAAGGCTGCCACGAGGGGCAGGGCTTTCTGTTCAGCCGCGCGCGGCCGAACGCCGAGATCGTCAGCTTGCTGCAGGCACAGCGCGGCGCGGCGCCCGTCGCGCCGGTGGATACCGGCGAGGAAGCCGCGCTGGTGGCGTGAGGCAGTCATTCCGGGGCGATGCGAAGCATCGAACCCGGAATCTCGAGATTCCCCGGTGCGCAATTGCGCACCTGCGGTCTGGTGCTAGCGCACCATCCCGGAATGACAGCGGAATGCTATTTCCAGCGTCCCGCCTTGCGCTTGCGCCGATGATAGGTCAGCGCCAGCGCCACGCAGTGGCGCAGCGCCTGTTCGGGAATATCATCGTCCGCATTCAAGAGGATGCTGCGGTTGCCGCCATAGCTCAGTTCGGTCGGGTACAGCTCGCGAAAAGTCTCGACCAGGCCGGTCTGGCAATGGAAGAACACCGCGTAGCGGTTGGCGGCGGATTTTACCCGGTCGATCCGGATCGTGCTGCCGCTTTTGGTCTCTGACGTGAGATAGCTCGGCTGCCCCCATTTCAGGGCTTCCTCAAGCGCGCCGACGCCACCGGTGGTCCTGGCGGTGTCGAAGATCAGCCGGCGCAGCGCCAGCAATCTCGCCCGGAGCGGTTCCGGATAGGCGCTGAACACCGCAGCCACCGCGGGATCGGCAAATCCCGCGCCGGACTTCTTCGCGGGGTTCTTTCCCCCGCCGATCTTCCTTGCTGGGCGCTTCATCGGGAAAGGATCGCCTTGCCGACATCCTCGTAATGGCTGTCGCGGGCCTGGAGCTGCTGGGCGATGGCGTGCATGTCGCGAAAACGGCGCTCGAACCTGTTGGCGCTGAACACCGCAGTGGCGCCGGCCATGTGATAGGCGGCATCGACCACGGCGGCCGCCTGGTGAATAGTCCAGGTCGTGGCGAGCCGCAGCGCCATGCGGTGCTGTTCGGTGACAACGCCGTCGCGCGTCAGATCGCCCCAGACTTCGCGGGTCGTGGCATAGAGATAGGCGCGTGCCGCGCGCAAATTGCCTTCGAGGCGCCCGATCTGTCCCTGCACGGCATTGTTCTCGCGCATCGCCTTGATGCCGGCCGGGGTTTTGCTGCGCGCAAGCTCGATGGCGGCGTCCAGCGTGGCGCGGGCGACGCCGACCGAGACCGCGGCAAATCCCTGCGCGTACACCAGGTTGGTGGGGATCCGGTAGAGCGGCCCCTGTTCGCGCAAGGCCGTGGGCTCGTCGCGTAGCGCTGCGAATTTTTCCGGAATGAACAGGTTGTCGACCGAATAGGAGTCGGTGCCGGTGCCCTTCAGGCCGATCACGTCCCAGACGTCGTACATCGTGGCGCTGCTCGCCGGAAACAGGATGGTGCGTATTTCCAGCGCACCGCCGGGGCCCCGCCGCCGCGTGCCGTCGGCTTCGACGACCTGGACATGGGCGCCGAGCCAGCTCGCCTGACGGGAGCCGCTGGCGAAATTCCAGCGCCCGGTGGCGCGGTAGCCGCCGGGAACGGCATGAACCTCGTTGGCGATGGCGCCCCAGGCAAGGATATCGGTTGGCCGGGCGAAAATCTCGCGCGCCGCGTCGGCGTCAAGCCAGGCCGCAGTCATGGCGCAGACCGAGCATTGGCCGAGGCACCACGCCGTGGAGGCATCGGCTTTTGCAACCTCCTCCAGCATCTGCATGAAGATCTCGGGCGGCGCCTCGGTGCCGCCGAGGCTTTGCGGCAGCAGCGCCCGATAGAGCCCGTTCTCGATCAGGGCGGAAACCACCGGCTGGGTCAGCCGCCGCGTCCGCTCGATCTCGTCGGCCTCCTGCGCGATCAGCGGCGCCAGCGCCCGCGCGCGCTCGATCAGTCCGAAGCCGGGAAGTTTGTTCATGCGTTTCCTCGCCCTTTTTGGGTTTTTTGGCTGGCGAAGCCGCAATGGTGGTCCATCCGCCGCCGCCGATCAAGATGGCTGGAGCATGGGAGGAGTCCGGATTCGGGGCTGCGCGTTTCAAAACGCCGCAACTTCCTGCTAGGATATCCGTATTTCGCGTCGTGATCCCTTGCGTGATCCCTTGGGAGTACGGGCCTTGGCGCAAAACGGCTTTCTGCTCATTGCCGATATTACCGGCTACACCATGTTCCTGACGCGCCTCGAAGATCGCGCGGGAGCGGCTGGTAGCGGAAGACATCGCGGCTCCCGTCGCGTAGCGCGAGCAGACGGCGATGCCTGATTGTCCTTCATGGCACCTCGTGCTAGTCAGCCGCGCCCAAATCTGTCACCGCGCATCTGCGCCAGTTGGCTGGAACGGCCGGGACATCGATGTCGAAAATCAATATCGCCACGTTTGCCGCCGCCGATCAGCGTGGAGTCCTGGATGTCATCCTGCCGATCCAGCAACGGGAATTTGGCGTTCCCATCACCGAAGCGGATCAGCCGGACCTCACGAACATTCCCGAGTTCTACCAATCGGGGACCGGCGGCTTCTGGGTGGCTCGGTCTAATGACGAAGTGGTCGGAACCGTCGGATTGAAAGATATCGGTCTGCGGCAGGCGGCGTTGCGAAAGATGTTTGTTGCCGCTCCGTTTCGTGGCCGGGAGTTCGGAGTGGCGGGAAAGCTTCTGGATGCCTTGCTGGCGCATGCTCGCGCGCAGGGTATCGCCGAGATCTTTCTCGGCACCACGGACAAATTCCTGGCGGCGCATCGATTTTACGAAAAGCAGGGATTCAAGGAGCTGGAGAAAGCCGGCCTGCCCAAGGCATTCCCGATCATGGCCGTCGATTCGAAGTTCTATGTCCTGAGCGTGCCGTAGGGACTGCGAGTGCCATCAGGACGGCGATCGATTTTGCTCAGCTATCCACCTTCAGCGCCGCAATGAACGCTTCCTGCGGGATGTCGACCTTGCCGAACTGCCGCATCTTCTTCTTGCCTTCCTTCTGCTTCTCCAGAAGTTTGCGCTTGCGGGTGATGTCGCCGCCATAGCACTTGGCGGTGACGTCCTTGCGCAGCGCGCGGACGGTTTCGCGGGCGATCACCTTGCCGCCGATCGCGGCCTGGATCGGGATCTGGAACATGTGCGGCGGGATCAGTTCCTTCATCCGCTCCACCATGGCGCGGCCGCGGCCTTCGGCGCGGGTGCGATGCACCAGCATCGACAGCGCGTCCACCGGCTCGTTGTTGACCAGGATCTGCATCTTGACCAGATCGGCCGGCTTGTAGTCGGTGAGGTGGTAGTCGAACGAGGCGTAGCCCTTGGAGACCGACTTCAGCCGGTCGTAGAAATCGAACACCACCTCGTTGAGCGGCAGGTCGTATTTCACCATCGCGCGCGAGCCGACGTAAGTCAGCTCCTTCTGCGAGCCGCGGCGGTCCTGGCACAGTTTCAAGACGCTGCCGAGATATTCGTCGGGGGTCAGGATCGTGGCCTCGATCCACGGTTCCTGGATCTCGGCGATCTTGACCACATCGGGCATGTCGACGGGGTTGTGGATCTCGATCTCCTGGCCGTCGGTGAGGTGCATCTTGTAGATCACGCTCGGCGCGGTCGCGATCAGGTTGAGATCGAACTCGCGCGACAGGCGCTCCTGGATGATCTCCAGATGCAGCAGCCCGAGGAAGCCGCAGCGGAAGCCGAAGCCGAGCGCGGCGGAAGTTTCCATCTCGAACGAGAAGCTGGCGTCGTTGAGGCGCAGCTTGCCCATCGCCGCGCGCAGCGTTTCGAAGTCGTCGGCGTCGACCGGGAACAGGCCGCAGAACACGACCGGGATCGCCGGCTTGAAGCCGGGCAGCATCTCGGTGACCGGCTTCCTGTCGTCGGTGATGGTGTCGCCGACGCGGGTGTCGGCGACTTCCTTGATCGCCGCGGTGATGAAGCCGATCTCGCCGGGGCCGAGTTCGTCGACCTGCGTCATCTTCGGCGTGAAGAAGCCGACGCGCTCGACGTCGTAGGCGGCGTTGGTGCCCATCATCCGGATGCGGCTGTTCTTCTTCATCACGCCGTCGACGATCCGCACCAGCACCACGACGCCGAGATAGACGTCGTACCAGCTGTCGACCAGCAGCGCCTTCAAGGTGGCGTCGCGGTCGCCCTTCGGCGGCGGCAGTCGGGTGACGATCGCCTCCAGCACGTCGGGAACGCCCAGGCCCGTCTTGGCCGAAATCATCACGGCTTCCGACGCGTCGATGCCGATGACGTCCTCGATCTGCTGCTTGACCTTCTCGGGTTCCGCCGCGGGCAGGTCGACCTTGTTGAGGACCGGCACGATCTCGTGATTGTTGTCGAGCGCCTGATAGACATTGGCGAGCGTCTGCGCCTCGACGCCCTGGCTGGCGTCGACCACCAGCAGCGATCCTTCGCAGGCCGCCAGCGAGCGCGAGACTTCGTAGGCGAAGTCGACATGGCCCGGCGTGTCCATCAGATTGAAGATGTAATCCTTGCCGTCCTTGGCGTGATAGTTGAGCCGGACGGTCTGCGCCTTGATGGTGATGCCGCGCTCGCGCTCGATATCCATGGAATCGAGCACTTGTTCCTTGCCCGCCATTTCGCGATCGGTCAGGCCCCCGGTCATCTGGATCAGGCGGTCGGCCAGCGTCGATTTGCCATGGTCGATATGGGCGACGATGGCGAAGTTGCGGATGTTGGAAATGGGGACGGTTGTCATGGGCGCGGGATAGCATTCGCGCCCCCCAGCGGCAACCATATTGCGCTGTTTTTGCAGGCTTCTTCACGCCAAGCTGATTCCACTTGAGGCCAAAACGCGCTACGCACTGGGTCATGTCGACTGCATCATTTTTGCCCGCGGCTTCGCGCGCGCGCCGCAGGCCAAGCCTCAGGCGATTGGCGGCCTGGCTCGCGGCGAATGCCTGCGATCCCAGGGCCGGGCTCTGGCTGGTGATCGGCTTTGCCGCCGCCCATGCGGTGCTCTGGACCCTCATCCTGATCAATCTCAAGGCGGCGCAGGACGTCCATATGGACGTCGCCGAAGCCTTCGCCTGGGGCCAGAAGTTCCAATTCGGCTACGGCAAGCATCCGCCGCTGTCCGGCTGGATCGCCGGTCTGTGGTTCAAGGTGTTCCCGGTTGCCGACTGGGCGACCTATGCGCTGGCGATGACGACGCTCGGCTGCGGGCTCGTGATCTCCTGGCTGATCGCCTTGCGCGTGGTCGATCGCCGCCGCGCCTTCTTCGTCGTGGTGATGCTCGCGCTCTATCCGATCTTCAATTTCAAGGGCTTCAAGTACAATGCGGACCTGCTGCAGCTCGTCACCCTGCCGCTGGTGGTGCTGGCCTATCTGAATGCGTTTGAAAAACGCAGCGTGAAATCGGGTCTGTGGCTGGGCCTCGCCGGCGCGCTGGCGCTGATGACCAAATACTGGGTGCTGACCATGATCGGCGCCATCGGGCTCGCCGCACTGCTGCATCCCGACCGCTTGTTGTTCCTGCGCTCGCCGGCGCCGTGGGTCGCGATCGCCATCCTGGCGGCGGCGATGCTGCCGCATCTGTGGTGGCTGCGCGAAGTCGATTTCGTGCCGCTGACCTATGCCGGCGATGTCTATGGGCTGTCGAACCGCGCGCAGAGCATCCAGCTCGTATTCGGTTACATCGGCCACAATCTTGCGCTGCTCGCTATTCCCGTGGCGCTGGCGGGGCTGGCGCTCGCCTGGCGACCGTTGTCCTGGGCGACGCTGACGCGACGGCCGTCGGCATGGATCACGCGCAACTGGTCGCGCGGTGCGAACGGGAGCGTGAACCTGCCGCAGGCGCGCAATATCTGGATCATCCAGGCGATCGTCGCGATCGGGCCGCCGCTCGGCGGCTTGTTCTTCACGATCTATATGAAGACCGATTGGGGAATTTCGCTGTTCTTCCTGACGCCGCTGGCGCTGGCCGCGATCCCTGCGTTGCGCGTGCAGAAGATGGCGCTGTTTCATTTGGCCGCGATCTGGCTGGCGATCACGCTCGCGGTGCTCGCCGCTTCGCCCTGGATCGCGGCAAAGGAGATGGCGATCAATCCGAACGGGGCGGCGACCTACGGTGCGCGCTCCGAACTCGCCCGCGAACTGACGGCAGCCTGGCGCACGCGGTTTCATTCACGCTGGGCGGTGGTCGCGGGCACCACGGAAATGGCCGAGCCGCTGGCGTTCTACAGCCCGGATCATCCGGCGCCGTTCACGCCCGGCGAAGTCTGGTCGTCGGGGCTGACGTCGCTCGAAGAGGCCAAACGGCTCGGCTTCATCGGCGTCTGCGATACCACCGACGGCCGTCTGCCGATCTGCGAAGCGTGGATGAAGGCCAACGGCAAGGACGCCGAGCAACTGACCATTACCACGCAGCGCTTCTTCAAGGGACGGCCGGGACCGGCGATCACCTGGAAGGTCTTCATCGCGCCGCCGGCGAGGTAGTCTTGCCGATTCGCACGTCTCGAAGTTGAGGTCCGCTCAAACGCCTTCTTCGTTGAACTTGCTGCCGACCAGCTCGGTGATCGCGTCGAGGGCGGCTTGCGCCTCGGGGCCGGTGGCGGAGACGAGGATGGATGTGCCCGGTCCCGCCGACAGCATCATCAGTCCCATGATCGAGGTTCCGCCGACGGTCTCGCCGCCCTTGGTCACCCAGACCTCGGCGTTGAAGCGCTCGACCGTCTGGACGAATTTCGCCGAAGCGCGCGCGTGCAGACCGCGCTTGTTGATGATGGGAAGTTCCCGTGACACCGCGCCCGGCGGGACACCCGGCCCGGCATCGTTGGGAGGTGCCGCGCCATCCTCGCTCATTTGCCGGCGAGAACCCGGCTGGCGATGGTCACGTATTTGCGGCCGGCTTCCTGGGCCATGGCGATGGCGTCGGGGAGCGAACGCTCCTCGCGAACCTTGGCAAGCTTGACCAGCATGGGGAGATTGATGCCTGCGAGCACTTCCACCTTGGGACGGCTCATGCAGGAGATCGCGAGGTTGGAGGGCGTGCCGCCGAACATGTCGGTGAGGATAGCAACGCCGTCGCCACTGTCGACGCGGTTGACCGCTTCGATAATGTCACTTCGACATAAATCGGAATCGTCCTCGGCACCGATCGTGACGGCTTCGATTTGTTTTTGCGGACCCATGACGTGTTCGAGCGCCGCCTTGAACTCGTCGGCAAGGCGCCCATGGGTCACAAGTACTAGACCAATCATCGGAAACTCCTCGCGGGTGCTTTTTGGTGCACCGCACGAACGCGCCACTTTGACCATCCAGAGCCCCCGCGCAAGAGGGGATCTTTGCGATTCTCCCGGAAATAGCGGTAGGGAGGGAAGCCGGGGCCGGTCTATTCGGTCGCGATAGTGGGGCTGATATGGTTACCAATTCCCTTCGGGCAATCAGCCGAAGGTCGGGGTGAAGGTGAATTCGCGGTCATGGTCAGTGCAGCGATGACGAGTGGTGCCGCCGCGTAACCAATTCCCACGGGAATTCTAGGTATTTCAATACCATGGATTCGTGTCCACAGCGCTTCCGGCTGCGGCAGGCGATCCGCATCGGGCGCAGAAAGATCGACCGCCAGGCCGACGATGGCCTCGGGCGCGAAGTCGCAACTGCGGATCCCGAGCCCGCGAATCTCGATCAGGCCGGCCAGTTCGGCCGCCGGGTGGACCACCAGTTCCCCGCCACGCGCCTCGAGATGGACGCGATCGTCGCCGACCAGCACGGCCGGCGGGATCTGTCCGGCGCGCCCGGCAAGGATCAGATCGAGCGCGAGACGGGATTTGCCGGCGCCCGAGGCCCCGCGAATCAGCACCGCGCGCTTGCCCACCAGCACGGCGGATGCGTGCACGCTCGCTGTTGCCGCCGCCGTCATGGCGCGGGCAGCCTGACCACGAAGCGCGCGCCGGCTACCGTCGGCTCGCCATCGGGTCCGGTGGGACCCGGGCGATTCTCGGCCCAGATGCGCCCGCCATGAGCCTCGATGATCTGCTTGGAGATCGACAGGCCCAGTCCGGAATTCTGCCCGAAGCCCTGATGCGGCCGGTCGGTGTAGAAGCGCTCGAAGATCCGCTCCAGCGCATCCTCGCCGATCCCCGGCCCGTCGTCGTCGACCACGATTTCGATTTCATTCTTCACGCGGCGGCAGACGATGCGCACTTTGCCGCCGGCTTCGGAAAACGACTGCGCGTTGGAGAGCAGATTGGAAATCACCTGTCCGAGCCGGGAATCGTGGCCCGGCACCGAGAAGGTGTCGTTGGGCCCGCGGCCCTCGAAGCGAACCTCGACGGCGACGTTGTTGCCGCGCCTTGTTTCGTTGGAGACCGTGGTCAGCGCGGTCAGCAGGCGGCGCAGATCGACCGAGGTCATGTCCTGGCGCTGCAGTTCGGCATCGAGCCGGCTGGCGTCCGAGATGTCCGAGATCAGGCGGTCGAGCCGCTTGACGTCGTGCTCGATGACGGCCAGCAGCCGCGAGCGGCTGTTCTCGTTGCGCGCCAAAGGCAGCGTTTCGACCGCCGAGCGCAGCGAGGTCAGCGGGTTCTTCAATTCGTGGGCGACGTCGGCGGCGAACATCTCGATCGCCTCGATCCGGTTATAGAGCGCATCCGTCATGTCGCGCAGCGCGCCGGAGAGATGCCCGATCTCGTCGCGGCGGCGGGTGAAATCCGGAATCTCGACGCGGGTGCGGATGCGGCGGCGGACGCGCTCGGCGCTGTCGGCGAGCCGGCGCACGGGCCCTGCGATGGTGCTCGCCAAGAGCAGCGACAGCACGATCATCACCGCGGCGGCGACGCCGCCGATTTTCAGGATCGCGAGCCGTTCGGCCGTCACCATCTGGTCGATGTCGTCGCCCTGCGTCGACAGCATCAGGGCGCCGTGCACCGCGCGAAACCGCTGCACCGGGACCGCGACCGAAACGATCACCTCGCCGCGGTCGTTGATGCGCACCATGCTGCTCTTCAGGCCGTCGAGCGCCTGCACGACTTCCTGATAGCCCTTGCCATTCTCCGGCCCGAGCTCGCGATAGAGCGGCAGGTCGCCGCGGTTGAGCCAGGTGCGGATCGCGATCATGGAGCGCTCGGCCATGCCCGGCTTGTCGGACGACGGCGGCGGCAGTTCGAAGCGCATCACGTCGCCGCGACCGTAGAGGCTGCGGCTGTCGAGGATCAGTCCACCGTCGCCGCCATAGATGCGGGCGCGGGTCTTGGTCGGCGAAATCAGCCGTCGCAGCACCGGCGCGACGCGCTCCGGATTGATCGGAAAATCCAGCCCGGAATATTCGTCCGGAACGCCGTAGGTCTCGCCCGGCTTCAGGTCGAGCAGCCGGTCGGGATCGATGGTGATGGTATTGGTCTCGACGGTGGCGGACGCCGCGATCGCACCGGCGATGATCTCGGCCTGCACCAGAAGGCTCTGCGCCTTCGCGTCGATCAGGCCGGCGCGGAACTGCGAGAGATAAAGAATGCTCGCCACCAGCGCGACGAGGCCGGCGATGTTCAGGGAAACGATTCGGCGGGTGAGGCTGGAGAAGGACAGCGCGAAGAAAAACTGACCGGCGCGGCGCAAAAAGCCGAGCACCCGTTGCCCGCTGTGCTGCGGCGGGGTGTCGACGGCAGCATCGCCCAAGGCGAGTGACGGCAAGGCGCCCTCGGCATTCAGGCTTGGATCAGGCTGCGTTCGATCGAGCAATGGCCAAAACTGCCGGTTGTTTCGGGTTCCGTCATCGGGATGTGCGTCGCCTTCGCATCCTACCCGAGATGCGCGGGGGCGTCAGTCAACAAAACGCCCGTCGAACGCCCTCAAATCAGGTTTCCTTGAAGCGGTAGCCGACGCCGTACAGGGTTTCGATCATCTCGAAATCGTCGTCCACCACCTTGAACTTCTTGCGCAGCCGCTTGATGTGGCTGTCGATGGTGCGATCGTCGACATAGACCTGATCGTCGTAGGCGGCGTCCATCAGGGCGTTGCGGCTCTTGACGACGCCGGGGCGCGTCGCCAGCGCCTGCAGGATCAGAAACTCGGTCACCGTCAAGGTCACCGGCTCGTTCTTCCAGGTGCAGGTGTGGCGCTCCGGGTCCATCCGCAGCAGGCCGCGGTCCAGCGCCTTGGCGTCGGTCTCCTTCGGCGCCGCGGTCGGATCCTTCGGCGCGGCGCGGCGCAGCACAGCCTTGACGCGCTCGACCAGAAGGCGCTGCGAGAACGGCTTGCGGATGAAATCGTCGGCGCCCATTTTGAGGCCGAACAATTCGTCGATTTCCTCATCCTTGGAGGTGAGGAAAATCACCGGCAGGTCGGACTTCTGCCGCAGCCGCCGCAGCGTCTCCATGCCGTCCATGCGCGGCATCTTGATGTCGAGGATCGCAAGGTCGGGCGGTGAGGTGCGGAAGCCGTCGAGTGCGGAGGCGCCATCCGTGTAGGTCATGATGCGATAGCCCTCGGCTTCGAGCGCGATCGAGACGGATGTGAGAATGTTGCGGTCGTCGTCGACCAGGGCGATTGTGGGCATGAGCCTGCTTTCAGATACACGTGTGGCTGAAACGGCAGCAATCCAGTGATGCGCCGCATATTTGGGCTTCGAACGCGGTCAACGAGCAATGCAAGCTGGGCTGAAGTGTGACCGAATTCCGTAAAACGCCCGAGCTATCGAAGGGTCCCAGACCTATATAGATACCCTTTCTGCCGGGAAAAGGCCCTTTTTGCAATGAGATATGGGGAACTGAGCAATGCAGCCCACCGCTGATTTCGATGCCGGCCGGCTGGTCCGGTCGCTATTGCGCCGCAGCCGGCAGGGGGCGCTGGCGACCCTGATGGCCGGCAGCGGCGACCCCTATTGCTCGCTGGTCAACGTCGCCAGCGCCCCCGATGGCTCCCCGATCCTGTTGATTTCCCGGCTGGCGGTGCATACCCGCAATATTCTCGGCGATAGCAGGGTGTCGCTGATGCTGGACGAGCGGGCCGAGGGCGACCCGCTGGAGGGGGCCCGGATCATGCTGTTGGGCCGGGCCGAAGAGGCCGGGTCCGAAGAAGGGGCGGTCCTGCGCCGCCGCTACCTCAACGCCCATCCGTCCGCCGAAGGCTTTGTCGATTTTAAGGATTTCTCCTTCTTCCGGATCCTGCCTTCGGGCATGCATCTGGTGGCGGGTTTCGGGCGCATCGTCGACCTCCGGCCCGATCAGTTTCTGACCGATATCTCCGACGCCGGCGCGCTGGTGGAGGCCGAGCAGGACGCCATCGACCACATGAACGCAGATCACCGCGACGCGACTAAGCTGTACGCGACCCGGTTGCTCGGCGCGGAGGTCCTCGATTGGCTCTGCACCGGCTGTGATCCCGGCGGGCTCGACCTGCAGGCCGGCTCGAAAACCCTGCGGCTGGATTTTCCGGAGCGGGTGACCGGGCCGGCCGAGTTGCGAAAGATGCTGGTCAGGCTGGCAGGCGAGGCGCGGGCGAAGGCCTGACGAAAACTCACCTCAACGCAAACGAGGCGAAGAGAGAACGCATCATCATGATCGGCGAAGGCGCCGCGCGTTAACAAATGTGGATTGTGCGTCGCAATAAGGTGACGATCGCGGTGAATGGTCGCGCTACCGTGCGTCCAAACCTTTGAATATCGGCCGGTTTGGCTCGCGTTGCGGCGCGCCATGAGCGGCCTCAACGAGTCGCCTTCGAATAAACCAAATATCGCGGCATCGGCTTGGCAAGCCCGGTGTTCATAAGTATTAGGTCGCCGGACATGGCCGGAAGGCTATATAGAAGGTCACCGCGACAGCGGCGCGTTTGTCGGCATTCGCGCTGGAGATACGCGGGTTCCAGGAGGATTCTTCCAGTGCAAGAGACGGGAATACGCAACGGTGCCTTCGGCGCCGACAAATTCGGCTTAAGAAATCTCAAGCAGGTGCACTGGAATCTCGGCGCGCCGCAGCTCTACCAGTATTCGTTGTCGGCGGGGGAAGCGGTGCTGTCCGCCGATGGCGCCTTGTGCGCCGACACCGGCGACTTCACCGGCCGCAGCCCGAAGGACAAGTTCACGGTGCGCGACGCCTCGACCGAGAACATGTGGTGGGGCGGCAACCAGTCGATCACGCCTGAGCAGTTCGAGGCGCTGTATCAGGACTTCCTCAAGCACGCCGAAGGCAAGACGCTGTTCGCGCAGGACCTCTACGGCGGCGCCGATCCGAACTTCCAGATCAAGACCCGCGTGTTCACCGAACTCGCCTGGCATTCGCTGTTCATCCGTACGCTGTTGATCCGGCCCGAGGCCGCAGTGGTCAGGCATTTCGTGCCCGAGCTGACCATGATCGACATGCCGAGCTTCCGCGCCGATCCGAAACGCCATGGCGTGCGTTCGGAGAACGTGGTCGCGATCGACTTCGCCCGCAAGATCGTCCTGATCGGCGGCTCGCATTATGCCGGCGAGATGAAGAAGAGCGTGTTCACCACGCTGAACTACTACCTGCCGGCCAAGGGCGTGATGCCGATGCATTGTTCGGCCAATGTCGGGCCCAAGGGCGACAGCGCCATCTTCTTCGGTCTCTCCGGAACCGGAAAGACCACGCTGTCGGCCGATCCGAAGCGCACGCTGATCGGCGACGACGAGCACGGCTGGGGCAGCGAGGGCGTCTTCAACTTCGAGGGCGGCTGCTACGCCAAATGCATCAAGCTGTCGAAGGAAGCCGAGCCCGAGATCCACGCCGCGAGCAAGCGCTTCGGCGCCGTGCTCGAGAACGTGGTGCTCGACGAAGACACGCGGGTGCCGGATTTCGACGACGGTTCGAAGACCGAGAATACCCGCTCGGCCTATCCGCTCGACTTCATCCCCAACGCCTCGCGCACCGGCCGCGCCGGCCACCCGAAGAACGTGGTGATGCTGGCGGCGGACGCGTTCGGCATTTTGCCGCCGATCGCGAAACTGAGCCCGGCGCAGGCGATGTATCACTTCCTGTCCGGCTATACCGCCAAGGTCGCCGGCACCGAGCGCGGCCTCGGCAACGAGCCGCAGCCGGAATTCTCCACCTGCTTCGGCTCGCCGTTCCTCCCCCTCGATCCGTCGGTGTACGGCAACATGCTGCGCGAGCTGATCGCCAGGCACAACGTCGATTGCTGGCTGGTCAACACCGGCTGGACCGGCGGCAAGTTCGGCACCGGCTCCAGGATGCCGATCAAGGTGACCCGCGCGCTTCTGACCGCAGCCCTCGACGGCAGCTTGCGCAATGTCGAATTCCGCACCGACAAGTTCTTCGGCTTTGCGGTGCCGACCGCGCTGCCGGGGGTGCCGAGCGAGATCCTCGATCCCGTCAACACCTGGAAGGACAAGGCCGAGTTCGACAAGACGGCGCGCGCGCTGGTCGGCATGTTTCAGAAGAACTTCGCCAAGTTCGAAGCCCAGGTCGACGCCGACGTCCGCGCCGCCGCACCGGATCTCAAGCTCGCGGCGGAGTGAGTTTCGGACGATCGATTTCGTGAATCAAAAGGGCGGCCGCGAGGCCGCCCTTTTTTGTTCGGTTCCAGTCCCTCAGCTATCATCCGGCAGCACCGCGTTGCTCGGCGTCCGGCGGTCGGTGATCTGCATGCCGAACAGGCTGCCGACCAGTTCGACCGCGACGCGTGCGGTGCGGCCGCGCTCGTCGAGAAACGGATTGAGTTCGACGATGTCGATCGAGCGGACCAATCCGCAATCGTGCAACAGCTCCATCACGAGATGCGCTTCGCGATAGGTGGCGCCGCCCGGCACGGTGGTGCCGACGCCCGGCGCCACCGCCGGATCCAGGAAGTCGACATCGAAGGAGACATGCAGGACGCCGTTATGCGCCTTCACCTTTTCGATCACCCGCCGGATCAGGACGCCGACGCCGAACTCGTCGATCGCGCGCATGTCGGCGACCGCGATCGGACGCTCGCCGACGAGTTTCTTCTCCAGCGGATCGATCGAGCGGATTCCGAACAGATCGAGCCGGTCGGGACTGATCGAGACCCGCGGCTGGTCGCCGAGCAGGCGATCGAGGCCGGGCTCGCCGCACAGGAACGCCGCCGACATACCATGCATGTTGCCGGTCTCGGTCGTGTCGGGCGTGTTGTAGTCGGCATGGGCGTCGAGCCACAGCACGAACAGCGGCCGGTTCAGTTCCTGCCAGTAACGCGCGACGCCGTTCACCGATCCCATCGACAGGCTGTGATCGCCGCCCATGAAGATTGGAACCGCGCCGGAACGGGCGAGCAGGAAGGCGCGCTCGCTGAGCGCGCAAATCCAGGTTTTGATGTTGTCATAAAACCTGGCGTTGGCCGGCGCTGGGTCGTCGGACGCTGCGGCCGCTGTCATCTCGAGGTCGCCGTGATCTTCGACGGCAAATCCGAGCTGATCGAGCATGCGGCCAATGCCCGCCGTCCGCAGCGCATCCGGTCCCATTAGGGTGCCGCGCTGCGACGCGCCGATCTCGATGGGAACGCCGAGCAGGGCGATGCGCGGCTTGTTGGGTTCGGACATTCTAGGCCTTGAAATACGCGATCTGGGTCGTGGTCGCCAGCAGGCGCCCGTTCGGCGACCACAATTCGCCGTTCTGGTCACCATAGCTCTTGTGGAAGATCTTGGCGTCGGCGACCGCGAGCACGCGGGTAGTATCCTCAGCCGAAAGATCGTCCGCGTCGGCGTGAAAATAGGTCGTCAGCGACACAGTGCCGAACGGCACCATCTGGCGCCGCGCATGAAAGACCCGTCCGAAGAACGCGTCCGACATCGCTGTCAGCGACAGCATGTCGATCTTCCGGGGCACGCGGTCGCCGATCCATAGTTTGGAATAGGCGCTCGCGGGCTCGGCCGGCGGCGCCGTCCCGCTGAAATCCGGGTTGCCCTCCATGAAGCGAAAATCATACTGATTGGCCCAGGTGGCCTCGATCTTGGGATAGGGCCGGATCTGTTCGAACGGCAAGCCTTGCGGAAACGGCGCGGGCTGGTGCGTCCATGACGGACGGCGTTCGGCGAACACCGCGGTGGCCAGCGTCGCCACCTCGCCGCCGCCTTGCGTCAGCTCGACGCACCAGTGCTGCGACGAGCGGTTGGCCTTGATCAGGCGAACGTCGAGGTCGAACCCGCCAGCTGCGATCGGCGCGCAATAATTCACGGTCATGGCGAGCGGCGTGCCAGCCCGCTCCGGATGATCCAGCAGCGCCCGCAGGATGGTCGCGGCGGTGGCGCCGCCGAACGGGCCGACAAAGGCCCAGTAATCCTCGCTGGTCTGTCCCTGCCAGCGGCTGTCGCCGGCGGTCACGCGCGTGGCCTCGTCGAAAAGGTGCGGGGTTTTCGTCAGCATTCCAGTACTTTCCGTCATTGCGGGCGAAGCGAAGCAACCCAGAAGCGACAAAGCAAGTATGGTTTGCTTCGTCGCTTTCGCTCCTCGCAAAGACGCTCTTGCGGTTCGCGCATTATCATGCCGGCGCGGCCGAATTCAATGACGTGCGAGGTAGTGGTTCGGGATGGTCCTCTCTCCTAGCCGGCGCCGCGCTGCGCGCCCGGTTCCTGCAGGATCCGCGGCAGGGCACCGCGCACCGGCACGTTCCAGATCTCCTCGGCATATTCGCGGATGGTGCGGTCGGAAGAGAACCACGGCATCCGCGCCACGTTGAGGATGGAAGCCCGCGTCCATGCCGGCGCCACCTGCCAGCGCGCGTCGATGCCGCGCTGGCATTCGTAATAGGAGTCGAAATCGGCGCTGACCATGTAATGGTCGTGATGGCGCAGCGCGTGCGCGATCGATTCGAACCGGTCGGGGTCGCCGGGCGAGAATTCGCCGCACCCGATCGCGCTGATGGCGCGCGAAAGCTGCGGCGAGCGCCGGATGACGTCGGTCGCATCCAGCCCCTGCTTGCGCCGCACCACCACATCCATCGCCTCCATGCCGAAGATCGCGATGTTTTCCGCGCCGACATGGTCGCGGATTTCGATATTGGCGCCGTCCAGCGTGCCGATGGTCAGCGCGCCGTTCAGCGCCAGTTTCATGTTGCCGGTGCCGGAGGCTTCCATGCCCGCGGTCGAAATCTGCTCGGAGAGATCTGCGGCGGGAATGATTACTTCGGCGAGGCTGACATTGTAGTCGGCGAGGAATACGATCTTCAGCTTGCCGCCGATCGCAGGGTCGTTGTTGACGATCTCGGCGACGTCGTTGATCAGCTTGATGATCAGCTTGGCGTAGCGATAGCTCGCCGCCGCCTTGCCGGCGAAGATCTTCACCCGAGGCACCCAGTCGCGCTGCGGGTCGTCCTTGATCGCGTGATAGAGCGCCACGGCCTCGAGGATGTTGAGCAGCTGCCGCTTGTATTCGTGGATGCGCTTGATCTGGATATCGAACAGCGCCGACGGGTCGATCTTGACGTTGAGGCGTTCGCCGATCAGCCGCGCCAGCGCCGCCTTGTTGTGATGCTTGACGGCGCGGAACTGCTGCTGGAACGCATTGTCGCCGGCGCGGGCCTCCAACAGCCCGAGCCGGGAGGGATCGTCGAGCACCGCCTCGCCGCAGGCCTCGCGCAACAGCTCGGTCAGCTTCGGATTGGCCAGCATCAGCCAGCGGCGGAAGGTGATGCCGTTGGTCTTGTTGGTGATGCGCCCCTGATAGAGATGATTGAGATCGTGGAACACGGTCTCCTTCATCAGGTCCGAATGCATCGCCGAGACGCCGTTGATGCGGTGCGATCCGACGAACGCCAGCTGCCCCATCCGCACCCTGCGGCCGGACTTCTCGTCGATCAGGGACACCGAGGCCTTGAGATCGTCATCGCCGGGGCAGCGCTCGTCGGCGAGCGCCAGATGGTTGACGTTGATGCGGTAGATGATTTCGAGATGGCGCGGCAGCATGCGCTCGAACAGTTCGACCGGCCAGGTCTCCAGCGCCTCCGGCAGCAGCGTGTGGTTGGTGTAGGACAGCGTCGCCACCGTGATCTTCCACGCCTCGTCCCAGCGGAAATTGTGCAGGTCGACCAGGATCCGCATCAGCTCGGCGACGGCGAGGCTCGGATGGGTGTCGTTGAGCTGCACCGCGGCCTTCGTCGCCAGCCCGCGCAACTGCCCGTCGGACGAAAGATGGCGTTTGACCAGATCCTGCAGCGAGGCCGAGACGAAGAAATATTCCTGGCGCAGCCGCAGCTCGCGGCCCGCCGGGCTCTCGTCATTCGGATAGAGGAACTTGCAGATCGATTCGGCGCGCGCCTCCTCGGCGCTGGCGCCGAGATAGTCGCCGGTGTTGAAGACGTCGAGATTGAGCGGATCGGCCGAGCGCGCCGACCACAGCCGCAGCGCGTTGACGTGCTGGCCGCGCCAGCCGACGATCGGGGTGTCGTAGGCGACGGCCTTGACGGTTTCCGCCGGATGCCAGATGGCGCGGTCGCGGCCCTTGACTTCGACATGTTCGACACCGCCGCCGAAATGCACGTGATAGACCACTTCCGGCCGCTGGAATTCCCAGGGGTTGCCGAAGGACAGCCATTCGTCCGGATATTCCTGCTGCCAGCCGTCGTGGATGATCTGGCGGAACAGGCCGAAATCGTAGCGGATGCCGTAGCCGATGGCGGGGATCGCCAGCGTGGCCATGCTCTCCATGAAGCACGCCGCCAGCCGTCCGAGACCGCCATTGCCGAGCGCCGCATCCGGCTCGCACTTGCGCAAGTCCGACAGTCCGACGCCGAGATCGCCCAGCGCCGTCTCGAACACCGGCAACAGCCCCATATTGTTCAGCGCGTCGGTGAAGAGCCGGCCGATCAGGAATTCGAGCGAGAGGTAATAGACCCGCTTGCGGCCTTCGTCGTAGCTCTGCTTGTCCGTGATCAGCCAGCGGTGCACGATGCGGTCGCGCAGCGCCAGCGCCGCCGCCTTGTACCAGTCGCGCGTGGTCGCGATGCCGGCGTCCTTGCCGACCGCCAGCGTGAGCTTGACGAGGATCGCGCTCTTGATCTCGGCCAGCGCCAGCTCGTCGACCGGCTGGCCCATCGCCGGAAAATTCCCTGGGAAAGATTGACCTGGCAAATCTCAAATCCTTCTTCGAGCCCCGGCAAAATGATACGCGCCTCGCACAGGCATCGAAACCGCCGGGGGCACCATTGTGCACTGCGTTGGCATGATTTTATGCAAGGACCGGGCCGATTTGACCGCCTCCGCGCCAGCTCGCGCCGGTGCTATGATTCATCCGAAAGACGAGAGACTGCGATAGCTTAGGGGAGAGCCGCGCCATCAAGAGCGCCGACGGCCTGAGCTGTTCCTTCAGCGTCGCGAAAAACGCCTCGCCGGCTGCCCGCTGCGCAGCGATCAAGCGGCGGTGCGGCGGAAAGTTCTACGCCAAATATTGCGGGGATAAGATGCTGTCGGCGATGTGAGATCTTGAACAGGAATCGCGCTTTCCTTCGTCGTCCCGGCGAAGGCCGGGACCCATAACCACCGCTCTTCAAAGTAGGTGGGACAGGTCGCTCCAGTCGAGATTGTCTTCTTCGATCAAGCGGATTTTCCAATTGCGGTGCCAGTTCTTCAGCTGCTTCTCGCGTGCGATCGCCTCCGGCGCCGATGTGAACGATTCCACATAGACGAGACGGTACACGCCATATTTTTTGACGAATTCCGAGCCGCGACCGCTGCGATGCTGCTCAAGCCTTGTCCGCAGGTTATTGGTGACGCCGATGTAGAGCGTTCCGTGCCGGCCGCTGGCGAGGATGTAGACGTAGTATGCGTTTACCCTGCACATTGGCACGACTCCGCACGCCTGTGACATCCGTGGTTATGGGTCCCGGCCTTCGCCGGGACGACAACGGTCGATCGGAACAAATTAAGAACACTTTAGCAAGTCTTTGATATATCATAGTGATTCGACGCGCTGTCGACACAATATCTATGGTCTGTCCAAGCCTGTGAGGACTACATGTCCACCATCGCCTTCGATCAATTCGCGCTCACCCGCATCGCCGACTTCGCCCGGTCGCTGTCGCGGCTGCATCAGGCCTCCCGCCGCAGGATCGTCGATGACGACGCGATTGACCGCGAATTCAACGCCGTCTGCATGTCGGTGTGGGGCTACACCACGGACGATTTCAGCGACGATCTGTTTTCCGACCAGGATCACGTCTTCCTCGATTCGCTCGACGAAGCGCATGCGCGGATCTTCGCCGCCGAACAGGGCTACGACCTCGTCGACGACGAGGGGATGCTGACGGACTGGTGGGGCTATTGCTGGATGATCCTGGCCGAAAAGCGCGGCCTGCTGACGCCGGAAAACCGCGCCGCGGCCCGCGCCGAGATCGAGGAGAAATATCTGTCGGCGCCGAACGTGATCGGCGTCATCGTCGGGCGGTGATTCTTGCGGTGGCCTCATCCTGAGGAGGCGCGTCAGCGCCGTCTCGAAGGATGAGTCGGATTGCATGCCAGATGGTTCGAGACGCGCGGCGTTGCCGTGCTCCTCACCATGAGGGAGTGATGATCAATTCGCTTCCGCGCGCTTGTCTCTGGTCGAAACCGTCTTCGGCACCGAGGTCGCGGGCAGCGCGACCTCGCGGCTCGCTTCCGGCGCGGATGTGGCGACCATTTCCGCGGTCACCGGCGCTACCTTCATCTCGCCGAGCCGGGCGCGGACGTCGGCGGTGAGGCCGGGATAGGAGGCCACCGGCGTGAATTCGGCCGCCTGCTCGGCGCCGAGTCGAACGCCGGTATAGGCCACCAGCCCGCTGGTGGTGGCGATCACGTCGCCCGACCGCAGCGAATTGTCGAGCGTGAGATCGACCGGGGCCAACCCTGCAGGGTTGCGGCCGTTGCAGGTGCAGTCGGCGCGCAGCGCCTTGCGATAGGCGAAGGCGTTTTCGCTGTCGGCATAGCGCTCGCCGGTCGCCGAGGATGCGCCGTCAATGCTGCTGCCGAAGAAGATTTTTGTGGGACTTGCCGGGCAGAACGCCTGGCACATCTGGGCCGGCGAGGCATTGCCGCGCATCAGCGGAAAATACTTGCCGTCGCAGCTGCGCACGCAAAAGGCGGGTCCGGAACCCGACGCGACGCGCTGCGGCGGCGCCGGCATCTGCGGGTTCTGGTTGAACGGATCGGCAAAGAAATTGGCCTGTGGCGGGGCCTGGCGCGCCTGCTGCCGCTGGGCGCCGCCGAAAAAGAAATCGAACAGGCCTTCGGCGGACGCGACGCGCGGCGCCAGGGCAAGCGAGCCCATGAGCGCGGCGGCGGCAACAAGCATCATGCGGCGCCGCATGCGCTGAACACTCAACTCTTTACGCAACGCAAACTCCACCCGACGCAACAAGACCGGCCGCAGCGATACGCGCCTCGGCACGGATTCACATTAGTGCGGGATGGTAAACGAGCGGTGACCGGGAGAAGAGATTGCCGAAAAGAAATGCGGATGTTCTCCCTCTCCCGCTTGCGGGGAGGGTTGGGGTGGGGGTGTCCGACGAGAATGCGGTGTGAACGGTGAGAGCCCCCACCCGCCGCGCTCTGCGAGCGCGTCGACCTCCCCCGCAAGCGGGAGAGGTAAGAAGAAAAGCAATTGGGGTTGTCAGCCCTTCAGAAATTCACTGGCCTTGTAGAGCGAGCGGAAGTTCAGGCCGGCTTGCGCGAAGGTTTCGCTGGCGCCTTCCTCGCGGTCGACCATGGTGAAGACCAGCGCGATCTCGCCGCCGGCGTCGCGCACCGCTTCCACCGCCTTCAGCGCCGAGCCGCCCGTGGTGGTGACGTCCTCGACGATGACGATGCGCTTGCCTTGCAGGCTCTCGCCTTTTGCCAATCCCTCGACCGCGAGCCGGGCGCCGTGCTCCTTCGGCTTCTTGCGCACGAAGAACGCCGCGATCGGATGGCCCTTGATCCAGGACAGTTGCGCGATCGCGCCGGCGAGCGGCACCGCGCCCATTTCGAGGCCGCCGACATAATCCAGGTTATCGTCCTTCAGGGCCTCAAAGGTCAGTTCCGCCAGCAGCGTCGCGCCTTCGGGATCGAGCATGGTCGGCTTCAGGTTGAAATAGAAATCGCTCTTGCGGCCCGAGGCCAGCGTGATTTCGCCGCGCCCGAACGAGCGTTTGCGGATGATCTCGGCGAGGCGGGCGCGGGAGGCTGATTTGGACAAGGCGTTGCTCTTGATTGGGGAGGGGCGGGCGCAATCTATCGGCGGCCGCGGGCACATTCCAGCGCCGATCTCGTTCCGTCAACAACGCATGGTGTCCCTATTGGCACCGGCGGCAGCAGCGGTTGTAACCCCCCGGGGTTCCGGGCTACTGAATACCCCGCTTCGCGGGGGAGACGACGAAAATGACCATCGAGCTCTACACCTGGAACACGCCGAACGGCCGCAAGATCTCGGTCGCGCTGGAGGAGATGGGGCTGCCGTACAAGGTATTTCCCGTGAACATCGGCAAGGGCGAGCAGATGGCGCCGGAATTTCTCGCCATCAGCCCCAACAACAAGATTCCCGCGATCGTCGATCCCGACGGCCCCGGCGGCAAGCGGGTCAGCGTGTTCGAATCCGGCGCCATCCTGCTCTATCTCGGCGAGAAGACCGGCAAGTTCCTGCCCGTCCCCCTGATCGACCGCATTCCCGTCTATGAATGGCTGATGTGGCAGATGGGCGGCTTCGGGCCGATGCCGGGCCAGGTGCATCATTTCATCGCGCTGGAGAACGAGACGGATCGCGCCTATGGCCTGAAGCGCTTCATGGCGGAGACGCGAAGGCTCTATGGCGTGCTGGACCGCCGCCTGGCGACCAACGAATTCGTCGCCGGACCCTTGTCGGTCGCCGACTTCGCCATTCTCGGCTGGGCCTGGCGCCATCCGCGCCACAAGGTGGAGCTGAAGGATTTTCCGAATGTCGAGCGCTGGTACAACGCCCTGATGGCGCGGCCGGCGGTCAAGCGCGGCATGGAAGCAAAGCTGGATTGAGTTCTATTCAGTGTCATTGCCGGGCTTGACCCGGCAATCCATCCCCTTCGACCAAATTTCATGTCTGCTGCCGCAGACGATGGATGCGCGGGTCAAGCCCGCGCATGACGAGCGCGCTACGCCCGCTTCGTCTCCAGCGCCATCCGGACCGCCAGCCCGGCGAGCACGGTGCCCATCAGCCAGCGCTGCACCAGAAGCCAGCTCGGCCTGGTGCCGAGGAACAGCGCGATCGAGCCGGCGGCCAGCGCGATCAGCGCGTTGACGCTGACGCTGATCGCGATCTGCGTGAAGCCGAGCGCCAGCGACTGCGTCAGCACACTGCCGTGAGCCGGATCGATGAACTGCGGCAGCAGCGCCAGATAGAGCATCGCGGCCTTGGGATTGAGCAGGTTGGTGAACAGGCCCA
Organism: Bradyrhizobium sediminis; assembly: GCF_018736105.1. Taxonomy (NCBI): domain Bacteria; kingdom Pseudomonadati; phylum Pseudomonadota; class Alphaproteobacteria; order Hyphomicrobiales; family Nitrobacteraceae; genus Bradyrhizobium; species Bradyrhizobium sediminis. The sequence continues at coordinate 5,137,241 of NZ_CP076135.1, read as the reverse complement.
TCGCGAACAGCTTGCGCGGGGGATCGACCGCGAGTTCGCGCACCTGGAACGGCGAGCGCCCGTTCGGCTTGAGCGCCTGCCACGCCAGCCACATCAGATAGGCGGCGCCGGCGAGCCGCAGCGCGTCATAGGCGAACGGCACCGCGAACAACAGCGCGGTGATGCCGAGCGCCGCGCACAGCATGTAGAACACGAAGCCGAGTGCGACGCCGCCGAGCGAAATGATGCCGGCCATCGGCCCCTGCGTGATCGAACGCGAGATCAGGTAGATCATGTTCGGCCCCGGCGTCAGCACCATGGTCAGCGCGACCAGGGCAAAGCCGAGCAGGGAGGTGAGGTCGGGCATGGGAGACTCGCGAAGTGAATTCGCGCGGTTTCTACCGCGTGCGATGTCGCGATGTCATTTCGTAAATTGCTCCGAGTGCAATTCTTCTTTCGCGATAGCCCTGAGCGCACGAACATAGATCTCGAGCGCGCTCCGGAGCGGGCCGGCAAACTCGGGATTCGTCGCGATGCTATCCGCGTCGTTCACCGTGCCGAGCAACGGCAGCGTAATCGACGCGTCCTTGACGAGCCGCGCCGACATCGTCTCGAGCGTGATCGTCAGAGCTGCCAGCGCGTGGGTCGCTCGCGGCGAAGTATTGATCAGCGCCACCGGCTTGTTCGGAAATTCGAAGCTGCCCACCAGCCAATCGAGCGCATTCTTTGTCACCCCGGCGACGCCACGGGCGTATTCGGGGCTGGAGATCAGGAGTCCGTCGGCTGTTCCGATAATGTTGCGAAAATCGGCGATTTGCCGGGGCAGGCGTTCGCCATCGAGGTCGGGATTGAAGAAGGGAAGCTGCCCGATTCCTTCATAGACCTCGATTTCCACGCCGGCAGGAGCGAGGCGGCCGGCGGCGTGAAGTACTGCGGTGTTCAAGGAGACAGCGCGAAGGCTGCCGGAAATCGCAATGATTTTCATCGGTGGTCCACGGTGGGGTTGCAGGCTGGTTTGGGCTTTCGGCGCGCTGAAAACGCTCAATGCGCCTCGTCCCAATTGTTCGCCGCCCGCGCGTCGACATGCAGCGGCACCGACAGCACCACTGCGGGGAACGGCGCGTCCTGCATGACATGCTGCACCACCGGCAAGGTCGCGGCGACTTCCTCGTCGGGCACCTCGAAGATAAGCTCGTCGTGGACCTGCAGCAGCATCTGCGCCGAGAGCTTTTTCTCGGCCAGCGCGTCCTCCATCCGCGTCATGGCGCGGCGGATGATGTCGGCGGCAGTGCCCTGCAAGCGCGCGTTGATCGCGGCGCGCTCGTTGAACGAGCGGATCGAGGCGTTGGAAGCCTTGATGTCGGGGTAATGGCACTTCCGGCCGAACAGGGTTTCGACATAGCCGTGGCTGCGGCAGAAATCCCGGGTCGCGTCCATGTAGGCGCGGATGCCCGGAAAGCGCTCGAAATACTTCTTGATGTAGGCGGAGGCCTCCTCGCGGGCGATGCCGAGCTGGTTGGCGAGCCCGAACGCCGAGATGCCGTAGATGATGCCGAAATTGATCGCCTTGGCCCGGCGGCGCACCTCGCCCGGCATGTCCTTGATCGGCACGCCGAACATTTCCGAGGCCGTCATGGCGTGAATGTCGAGCCCATCCTTGAAGGCCTGCTTCAGCACCGGGATATCGGCGATCTCGGCGAGCAGCCGCAGCTCGATCTGCGAATAATCCGCCGACACCAACTTGTGGCCGGGGGAAGCAATGAAGGCGCGACGGATCTTGCGGCCGTCCTCGGTACGCACCGGAATGTTCTGCAGGTTCGGCTCGTTCGACGACAGCCGCCCCGTCGTGGTCGCCGCCAGCGCATAGGTGGTGTGGACGCGATGGGTCTGCGGGTGCAAGTAAGTCGGCAGCGCGTCGGTATAGGTCGATTTCAGTTTCGAGACCTGCCGCCACTCGAGAATCTTCTTCGGGAGGTCGTGGCCCTGCTCGGCGAGATCGTCGAGCACCTGCGCGGTGGTCGACCACGCCCCGGTCTTGGTCTTGGTGCCGCCGGGCAGGCCCATCTTGCCGAACAGGATATCGCCGATCTGCTTGGGGCTGCCGACATTGACCGGCTCGCCGGCGATCTCCTGGATTTCGGCCTCGACCCGCGCCGCGGTCTGGGCGAAATCGGCCGACAGCCGCGAGAGCACCTGGCGGTCGATCGAGATGCCGCGCCGCTCCATCCGCGCCAGCACCGAGATCAGCGGCCGTTCCAGCGTCTCGTAGACGGTGGCCATGCGCTCGGCGACCAGGCGCGGTTTCAATACCTGCCACAGCCGTAGGATCACGTCGGCATCTTCGGCCGAATAAGCGGTTGCCCTGTCGATCGCGACCTGATCGAAGGCGAGCTTGCCCTTGCCGCTGCCGGTCAATTCGCCATGGCTGATGATGGCGTGGCCGAGCCAGCGCTCGGACAGTGCATCGAGCGCATGCGAATTGCGGCCGGCATCGAGCGCGTAGGACATCAGCTGCGCGTCGTCGTGATTTTGCAGGGTGATGCCGTGTTGCGCGAACATCACCGCGTTGAACTTGATGTTGAAGCCGATCTTCAGGATACCCGCCGATTCCAATAGCGGCCGCAGCGCCTCCAGCGCGTCGGCCGCCCTGATCTGGTCGGGCGCAAGGCCGGCGGCGAACAGGCCGGCGCCGTCGCCGGAGGCCTTGTGGGCGAGCGGAACGTAACAGGCGTCGTTCGGCGCCAGCGCCAGCGCGATGCCCGACATCTCCGCCTGCATCGGGTCGATCGAGTTCGCCTTGGCCTCGATGGCGAAATAGCCGACGTCATGGACCCGCGCGATCCAGACATTGAGCTGATCGAGGCTGCGGATGGTCTGGTACTTGTTGCGATCGACCGGCGTTTTGCGCGCGGCTTCGGCGCGGGCGGCGGCGAGCGCATGGGGCGTCAGGACGACGTTCGATCTATCCGGCTTGCCCTCTTTTCCGACGGCGGAGGCACCGCTCTTGCCGTTGGCGGAACCAGGCGGAGCCTGATCGCCGAAAAGATCGCCTTCCGCCGCGCGCGGGGGAGGCGGCGAAGAGCCTGCCGATTTGCCGCTGGCGCCGCTGGCGTTCCTCGCGTCGGCTTCCACGTCCGAGGGGTCGATCTGCGAATATTCGGCGACGCGGCGGGTGAGGGTGGAAAATTCCATCGCCTTCAGGAACGCGATCAGCTTGCGCGCATCGGGCTCATGTACCGCCAACTCGGCCAGCGGCACGTCGAGCTTGACCTTGTCGTCGAGCAGCACCAGCTGCCGCGAGATCCGCGCCTTCTCGGCATTCCCGATCAGCGCCTCGCGCCGCTTCGGCTGCTTGATCTCGCCGGCGTGCTTGAGCAGCGTCTCCAGGTCGCCATATTCGGCGATCAGTTGCGCGGCGGTCTTGACGCCGATGCCGGGCACGCCCGGCACATTGTCGGTGGAATCGCCCGCCAGCGCCTGGACCTCGACCACCTTCTCCGGCGGCACGCCGAATTTCTCGATCACTTCGGGGATGCCGATGCGGCGGTCCTTCATGGTGTCGTACATGGTCACCTTGTCGGTGACGAGCTGCATCAGGTCCTTGTCGGAGGAAACGATGGTGGTGGTGGCGCCGCGCTCGCCGGCCTCGCGGGCATAGGTCGCGATCAGATCGTCGGCCTCGAAGCCGCCCTGTTCGAGGCAGGGCAGGTCGAAGGCGCGCACCGCCTCGCGGATCAGCGAAAATTGCGGGATCAGATCGTCCGGGGCCGGCGGCCGGTGCGCCTTGTAGTCGGGATAGAGCTTGTTGCGGAAGGTGATTTCCGACTTGTCGAACACGATGGCGAGATGCGTCGGCCGGTTGTCCGGCGGCATGTCGCGCAGCAGCTTCCACAGCATGTTGCAGAAGCCGAGCACGGCATTGACCTGCAGACCGTCGGATTTGCGGTTCAGCGGCGGCAGCGCGTGATAGGCGCGGAAAATATAGGAGGAGCCGTCGACCAGAAAGACATGGTCGCCCTTGGCGGGCGCCTTGACGGCAACGGGTTTGGCAGCGGCTTTGGGGGATGTTTTAGGCATGGCCGAAACTTAGGGATTTTTGCGCGAATTGACAGCCTTTGGCGGCGGTTGTGCCGCGATTTTTGTGTCCGGCCGGCCATCCCAGCAGGAGTTGCAATGGGCGCCGTTCCGTGTCCCCGTGCGGGGACAGTCGGACCGAAGGAACGGATATGGCCACGCAACTCGACGAACTCACGGAGAAGCTGCACCAGGTCCAGGCCGAAATCGAGGTCGAACTGGCCAAACGGCGGGAGGAGCTGCGCTTTCACCTCGAAAACCGCCGGATCGTGTTCGAGCGGGAGGTGCTGCGGATCCACCGCGAGTTCAAGACGCGGGTGACGCGCTATCTGCTCGACGCCAATCCGCTGATGATCCTGAGTGCGCCGGTGATCTATCTGCTGGTTATCCCGATCGTATTGGTCGATCTCTGCGTCATGGCCTTTCAGGCGATCTGCTTTCCGGTCTACAAGATTCCGAAGGTGCGCCGCCGCGATTACCTGGTGTTCGACCGCCACCACCTCGCCTATCTCAACGCCATCGAAAAAATCAATTGCGCCTATTGCTCCTACGTCAACGGCGCGTTCGCCTTCATGCGCGAGGTGGCGGCGCGCACCGAGATCTACTGGTGTCCGATCAAGCATGCCCGCCGGGTGCTCGGCCCGCATCCGTATTACCAGGGCTTTGCCGATTTCGGCGACGCCGAGGCGTTCCGCGCCAAGCTGACGCAGATGAAGACTGGCGTGAAGATCGAGGGGGCGTGACAACACGCAGGTTGTCGTCACCCGCGAAAGCGGGTGACCCAGTATTCCAGAGGCGTTGGAGAAATGCGGTTAGGCCGCGGCGTACTGGGTCGCCCGGTCAAGCCGGGCGATGACAGTTGTGGGTGGTGCGAGCGGGAGGATTACTCCGCCGGCTGCAGCGTCGGGCGAGCCTTCTTCGGCGCGATCCAGAACGCGGCCGGGCGCTCGAACAGGAAGTTGGCCCCGGACTTCAGCGCGATCCGCCAGATCGCCAGCGCGCCGGCGATGCCGACCACGGTAACTACAAGCGAGATCGTCCCGATATCGTGGATCAAGCCGGTTTTCAGCAGCAGCGTCCGCGTCGTCGCCATCGGCAGGAAGAACGCCAGATAGATGACGATGGAATGCTCGCCGCAATAGCGCAGGAAATTGAGCCAGTGCGCGCGCGCCAGCAGCGTGCCCGCGGTGACGATGGCGAGAGCGCCCGCAAGCCCCAGCGCCAGCGAGACCAGCGGCCATTCGCTGAAGCCCAATTCGACCAGGCTGCCGTTGACCAGCGCCCAGAGCGCGAGGCCCGCGAGCGCCCACGCAGGACGCGCCCGCGCGCGGTCCGACCAAGCGAACACCAGGCCAGCGAACAGGTAGCCGGAATAGAAATAGACGAAGCGTGCGCAGAACTCGTCGATCACGGTCCACCCGGTCGAGATGTGCGCCATCTCCAGCAGCGCCGCGACGCCCCAGATCAGGGCCGGCGGCAGCTTGCGGCTCGCCTTGGTGACGACGAAGAACACCGGCAGCAGATAGATGAACCACAGCGTGCCGAACGGCTCGATGAAGGATTCCAGGTACAGCAAGCCGACATGGGCCCAGCCCGCCTCGGCGGCGAAGGAGGGCGCCTTGAAGCCGAACTGGATCGTCACCCAAAGCACGTAGAAATAGGCGAAGTGCACCACCTTGCGGTCGAGATAGGTGCGCCAGTCGCGGTCGATCACGACCGCGAGAAACAGGCCCGAGATCAGGAAGAAATCCGGCATCCGGAACGGCTTGGCGAAGGCGACCAGGATGTGCATGAAGCCGGTCTGGCCGGCCGCCGCCTCGACGCCCAGCACCGAATGCATCATGACCACCATGACGATGCAGATGCCCTTGGCGTAGTCGACCCAGTCGATGCGGCCGGGCATTGACTGGATGGGACGCGTTGCGCCTGCGGATGTGCCGTTTGTGGTCATGGGTGTCCCTTTTCGCCGCATCATCGGCGGAATCGGTTTCGTTCTCCTTTATTCATTCAAAGGATATGCCGGTTTTCCGGAACCTTCCGGTTTCCCCTCGGGCCGGAAATGCTTTAAAGACCGCCTCGAAATCGGGCTTCGAATTAACCATTATCGACGGGTTTTGAGATGCGTATTGCCATGATCGGCACGGGCTATGTGGGGCTGGTTTCCGGCGCCTGTTTTGCCGATTTCGGCCATCACGTCACCTGCGTGGACAAGGACGCCGACAAGATCGCCAGCCTGCGCCGCGGCGAAATCCCGATTTTCGAGCCGGGGCTCGATATGCTGGTGGCGTCCAACGTCAAGGCCGGGCGGCTGGATTTCGCCACCGACCTGGCAGTGCCGGTCGCCGAGGCCGACGCGGTGTTCATCGCCGTTGGCACGCCGTCGCGGCGCGGCGACGGCCATGCCGACCTCAGCTACGTCTATACCGCCGCGCGCGAGATCGCCGCGGCGCTGGATGGTTTCACCGTGGTCGTCACCAAATCGACCGTGCCGGTCGGCACCGGCGACGAGGTCGAGCGCCTGATCCACGAAACCAATCCGGCCACCGACGTCGTGGTGGCGTCCAATCCGGAGTTCCTGCGCGAGGGTGCGGCGATCCGCGACTTCAAGTTTCCCGACCGCATCGTGATCGGCACCTCGGATACCCGCGCGCAAAAAGTGCTTGGCGACATCTACCGGCCGCTGTCGCTCAACCAGGCGCCGCTGATGTTCACGGCGCGGCGCACCGCGGAACTGATCAAATACGCCGCCAACGCTTTCCTCGCCACCAAGATCACCTTCATCAACGAGATCGCCGATCTCGCCGAAAAGGTCGGCGCCGACGTGCAGGAAGTCGCGCGCGGCATCGGGCTCGACAACCGCATCGGCTCGAAATTCCTGCATGCCGGTCCCGGCTTCGGCGGCTCGTGCTTTCCCAAGGACACCCGCGCGCTGGTCAAGATCGCGCTCGATCATGACGTGCAGCTGCGGATCGTCGAGGCGGTGCTCGGGGTCAACGACAACCGCAAGCGCGCGATGGCGCGCAAGGTCGCGAATGCGGCCGGCGGCAGCCTGCGCGGCAAGACGGTGGCCGTGCTCGGCCTCACCTTCAAGCCCGACACCGACGATATGCGCGAGGCGCCGTCGATCCCGCTGGTGACCGGTTTGCTCGACCTCGGTGCCAAGGTGCGCGCGCACGATCCGGTCGGCATGGAGCAGGCGCGCCGTGAACTGCCCGACATCGAATATTGCGACGATCCCTACACTTGCGTGCGCGGCGCCGACGCCATGGTGGTGGTGACCGAGTGGGTGCAGTACCGCACCCTCGATCTGGAACGGCTGAAGAGCGAGTTGGCGCATCCCGTGGTGGTCGACCTCCGCAACATCTATCGCCCCGAGGAAATGGCGGCGCTCGGCTTCATCTATGAGAGCGTCGGGCGGTCGGCCGAGCCGCGGGGGTGAGGCCTCTTTGCGCTCTCGCACAATGACGATTTCCGTCATGGCCGTGCTTGTCACGGCCATCCACGTCTTGTCTTCTCGCGCAAGGAAGACGTGGATGCCCGGCGCAAGGCCGGGCATGACGAGTTGGTGAGAGACCTTGCCCCGCAGCTTCGACACGCCCCTCCCGATCGACGCGGTTCTCGACGAGCTGGCCCGCACGCTCGCGGCTGACAACTCAGCGGTGCTGGTGGCGCCGCCAGGCGCCGGCAAGACCACGCGGGTGCCGCTGGCGCTATTGGATGCGCCCTGGATAGCCGACAGGAAGATCATCGTGCTGGAGCCGCGGCGGATCGCGGCCCGCGCCAGCGCCGAGCGCATGGCAAAGACATTGGGCGAACGCGTCGGCGACACCGTCGGCTACCGCGTCCGCTTCGGCTCGCAAGTATCGCGCGCGACGAAAATCGAGGTCGTCACCGAGGGCATCTTCTCGCGGCAGATTCTCGACGATCCGGAACTGTCGGGCGTCGCCGCCGTGCTGTTCGACGAGTTCCACGAGCGCTCGCTCGATGCCGATCTGGGCCTCGCGCTGGCGCGTGACGCGCAAACCGGTCTGCGCGAGGATCTGCGCATTCTCGTGATGTCGGCGACGCTCGACGGCGCGCGGGTGGCAAAACTGCTCGGCGACGCGCCAGTTATCGCCAGCGAGGGCCGTGCCTTTCCGGTCGAGACCCGCTATCTCGGCCGCAAGGCCGATGCGCCGCTGGAGCGGCAGATGGCGGATGCGATCGCGATGGCGCTGCGCGCCGATCCCGGCTCGGTGCTGGCGTTCCTGCCGGGTGCTGCCGAAATCCGCCGCACCCAGAATTTCCTCGGCGAGCGCGTCCACGACGCTTCGATCGAAATCGTGCCGTTGTTCGGCGCGCTCGATGCCGGGGTGCAGGACCGCGCCATCGCGCCCGCCCCAAAGGGTCATCGCAAGGTGGTGCTGGCGACTTCGATCGCGGAGACCTCGCTGACCATCGAGGGCGTGCGCATCGTGGTCGATTCCGGCGTGGCGCGGGTGCCGCGCTACGAGCCCGATATCGGGCTGACGCGGCTGGAAACCGTGCGCGCCTCGCGCGCCGCGGTCGATCAGCGCCGGGGCCGCGCCGGGCGCACCGAGCCCGGCGTCTGCTACCGGCTATGGGACGAGCCGCAGACCGCCTCGCTCGCCGCTTACACCCAGCCCGAAATCCTTTCCGCCGATCTGTCGTCGCTGGTGCTCGACCTCGCGCAATGGGGCGTCAGCGACCCCGCGACGCTGGCGTTTCTCGACCCGCCGCCGGCGCCGGCGCTGAAGGAAGCGAAAAGCCTGCTGCATGAACTTGGCGCGCTCGACGCCGACGGAAGGATCACGGCGGAAGGCAAGAGCCTGCGCGCGCTGGCGCTGCCGCCGCGGCTGGCGCGCATGATCGTGGATTCGCATCGGCTGGGCGCCGGCGAGGAAGCCGCCGACATCGCCGCCATCCTGACCGAGCGCGGGCTCGGCGGCGACAGCGCCGACCTCGATTTCAGGCTCGACCAGTTCCGCCGCGACCGCTCGCAACGCGCTTCCAGCGCGCGCAGCCTCGCCCGGCGCTGGGCACAGCAGGTGGCGGCCACGGAGGGGCGGCCCGGCGAGGATACTTCGCCTTCAACCGGCGTGATGCTCGCCTTTGCCTTTCCCGACCGGGTCGCGAAGAACCGCGGCAATGGCTCCTTCGTGCTGGCCAACGGCCGCGGCGCCGCCGTGGACCAGACGTCCGCGCTGGCGCGTGCGCCCTATATCGCGGTCGCCGAACTGACCGGCACCGCGGCGCAGGGCCGCATCCTGTTGGCTGCCCTGATCACGCAGGCCGAGATCGAGCTGCGCTTTGCCGACCAGATCGAGACCGCGGACGAAATTTCCTTCGATCGCGGCGCGATGGCGTTGCGGGCGCGGCGCAGGAAGACGCTGCACGCGATCACGCTGTCGGAGGCCCCCTTAGCGCTGCAGCCGTCGGCCGATACCGCACGGGTGCTGGCCGACGGGCTGGTCGCCGCCGGGCTCGACAGACTGCCATGGTCGAAAGCGCTGAAACAATGGCGCGACCGCGTGATGTTTCTGCGCAAGGCCGAAGGCGACACGTCACAGCATTCCTGGCCCGATTTGTCCGACGGCGCGCTGGCGGCGCAGCGCGAGGCATGGCTGGCGCCTGTTCTCTACGACAAGGCGGCGCTGAAGGATCTTTCGGCCGGCGAGCTGTCCGATGCGCTGATGGGCCTGCTGCCCTGGGAATTGCGCGCGCGACTGGAGAGGGAAGCGCCGACGCATTTCGAGGCTCCGACCGGCACCCAGCTTGCGATCGATTACGAGGCCGAGCAGGGGCCGACGATTGCGGTCCGCTTGCAGGAATTGTTCGGGCTCAACACCCATCCGTCGATCGCCAAAGGCGCGGTGCCGCTGGTGCTGGAATTGCTGTCGCCCGCGCACCGGCCGGTGCAGGTGACACGCGACCTGCCGGGGTTCTGGCGCGGCAGCTATGCCGCGGTGCGTTCCGACTTGCGCGGGCGCTATCCGCGGCATCCCTGGCCGGAAGATCCCGCTCACGCGGCGCCGACGCGGCGGGTCAAGCCGCGGGGAACTTGACTTAGGGTTGTCATTGCCGGGCTTGATCCGGCAATCCGTCATCTCATGAAGCGTTTCTTGCGAAGGGGATGGATGCCCGGATCAAGTCCGGGCATGACAGCATTGAGTCTCCGTTAACACTTCGCTCATCCTTTTCGCCAAAATGGCAGGCTCCGCCGCCGCCTTCAGTCGCGGGTGAGCGGCGGATGTGGTGAAATCGCGGTCTTCTCAGCGAGTGTGGCGTGATGCGTAACATTATGATTATTGCCGCGTTCATGGTCGGCCTCGGCACCATCATGGCGCAGATGGCCGACAAGATGACGGCCTCTCCCGCGCTCGCCAGCAATGCATCCCGGAAAACCGCCGCGGTCGAAATGCCGGCGCAGACGGGCGGCCGCAGCCTCAGCATTCCGCGCGACGCCCGCGGCCATTTCCAGACCGAGGGCCGGATCGACGGCCAGCGCATCGGCTTCATGGTCGACACCGGCGCATCGGTGGTGGCGCTGAACGAGAAGTCGGCGGCGCGGTTCGGTTTCCGCCCCTCACGCAGCGATTACAACGCCACCGTTTCCACCGCCAACGGCACCATCAAGGCGGCGCGCACGCGGCTTGCCATGGTCGAACTCGGCGGCCTCGTGGTGCGCGACGTCGACGCCATGGTGCTGCCCGACGAGGCGCTGTCGGAAAACCTGCTCGGCCTGTCGTTCCTGTCGAAGCTGAAGCGGTTTGAGTATGCGAACGGCAGGCTGGTGCTTGAGCAATAGGCAGCTTCGCTGCCAATCCGCCGCAATTAATCGCCAGAAGCCATTATCCCGCCTTTCGCCGCGCCCGCGCATTCGCTATGGCTGCGGTGCGTTCCTTTTGCGTATCACCACGAGGCCTGAATGTTTCCGAAGCCGAAATCCGCGCTGGTTCCGAATACCTATGCCTATGAATCCGAGCCGATGGTGAAGGCGACCGGCTTTCGCGAATATGACGCGCGCTGGCTGTTCGGCAAGGAAATCAACCTGATGGGGATCCAGGCGCTGGGCATGGGGCTGGGGGCGCTGATCGCGGAGCTCGGCGTCAAGCAGGAGGTCGTCACCGGGCACGATTTCCGCGGCTATTCGGCCTCGATCAAATACGCGCTGATTTCGGGGCTGCAGGCCGCGGGCTGCAGGGTTCACGACATCGGATTGTGCATGACGCCGATGGCGTATTTCGCGCAGTTCGAGCTCGACGTGCCCTGCGTCGCGATGGTGACGGCGTCGCATAACGACAATGGCTGGACCGGGGTCAAGATGGGCGCCAACCGGCCGCTGACCTTCGGGCCGGACGAGATGACCCGGCTGAAGGAGATCGTGCTCAACGCCGACTTCAGGAACAAGGCCGGCGGCTCCTATCAGTTTCACGAGAATTTCCCGGCGCGCTACATCGCCGATCTGACCAGGCACCCGAAGCTGAAGCGCAAGCTGAAAGTCGTGGTCGCCTGCGGCAACGGCACCGCGGGCGCGTTCGCGCCGCAGGTGATGGAGGCGATCGGCTGCGAGGTAGTGCCGCTCGACACCGAGCTCGATTACACCTTTCCGAAATACAACCCCAACCCCGAAGACATGGAAATGCTGCACGCCATCCGCAACGCGGTGCTGGAGCACAAGGCCGATGTCGGCCTCGGCTTCGACGGCGACGGCGACCGCTGCGGCGTGGTCGACAATACCGGCGAGGAGATCTTCGCCGACAAGGTCGGCGTGATGTTGGCCCGCGACATGTCGGCGATCCACAAGAACGCGCAGTTCGTGGTCGACGTGAAATCGACCGGGCTGTTCGCGACCGACCCGGTGCTGCAGGCGCAAGGCGCCAACACCACCTACTGGAAGACCGGCCACTCCTACATGAAGCGTCATACCAACGAGCTCGGCGCGCTGGCGGGCTTCGAGAAATCCGGCCATTTCTTCTTCAACAAGCCGTTCGGCCGCGGCTATGACGACGGCCTGCTCTCGGCGATAGCGGTCTGCGAGATGCTCGATCGCGCGCCCGGCAAGTCGATGGCGGATCTGAAGGAGGCGCTGCCGAAAACCTGGTCGTCGCCGACCATGTCGCCGCATTGCGCCGACGAAACCAAATACGGCGTGGTCGACGCCGTGGTGAAGCATTTCGAGGCGATGCAGAAGCAGGGCGCGAAGGTGGCGGGACAGAAGATCCGCGATCTCGTCACCGTCAACGGCGTGCGAGTCACCGTCGAGGATGGTAGCTGGGGCCTGGTGCGGGCGTCATCCAACAAGCCGGAACTGGTGGTGGTGGTAGAGAGCCCGGTTTCCGAACAGCGTATGCATGACCTGTTCGAAGCGATGAATGTGGTGCTGCGCACCCATCCCGAGGTCGGCGAATACAATCAGACGATTTGAGCGGCGCGCTCCAACTCGTCATTGCCGGGCTTGACCCGGCAATCCATCTGTCATGAAACGCCTATTGAAGAATGATGGATACGCGGGTCAAGCCCGCGGATGACGGCAGTATGGGATCGATCGGCCTAGCTACGCCGCCGCCGGCACCGGGTATGCGGTGACCGACTTGATCTTTTCCATCGCAAAGCGCGACGTCACGTTCTTCAGCGGCACCGCACCGATCAGCTTCTTGTAGAACACGTCATAGCTCTGCATGTCCGCGACCACGACGCGCAGCATGTAGTCGACGTCGCCGGCCATCCGGTAGAACTCCATCACCTCCGGCATCGCGCTGACGGCGCTGGCGAAGGTCTTGAGCCAGGCCTCGGAATGATCTGAGCTCTCGACCGAGACGAACACGGTAATGCCGAGCCCGATCTTGTTCTGGTCGACCAATGCGACCCGGCGCAGGATCACCCCGTCGGCCTCGAGCCGCTGGATCCGCTTCCAGCACGGTGTCGAGGACAGGCCGACGCGGTCGCCGATCTCGGCGACCGAGAGCGAGGCGTCCTCCTGCAGCACGGTCAGAATCTTGCGGTCGATGGCGTCGAGGCGGCGGTTGGGCTCGATAACCTGGGTGGCGAGGTCGGTCATGGGAAGAACTTTTTTCCATATTTGAGGTTTGTGTCCCTCATATAGAGAAAAATCTTCTAAGACAAGCCCGTCATTGGCCGTCTTGAGCCGGATTGGCGGCGGCCTGGCCCTGGCCCAAAAGCTGTTCCACTTCAGCGCGTTGCGGGGCGGCAAAGGCGCCGCCGAAGCGGGTGCATTTCAAGGCCGCCGCGGCCGAAGCGAAGCGGAGCGCCTGCCGCAATTCCTGTCGTTCGGTGATCGCGAGCGCGAACGCGCCATGGAATACGTCGCCGGCGCCGAGCGTATCCACGGTGTGCACCGGGAAGGCCGGCGTCTCCTGCAGGCGGCCCTGCTCGTCGAGCCAGATTGTGCCTTTCGGCCCGCGCGTCCCCGCCAGGAACGACGGCGTCAGCTTCGCGATCTTCCTCAGCGCCTGGCCGTCATCGGTGACATCGGCGGTCTCCTGCAGCGGCTCGCTCGAGAATACCAGGTGGGAAGATGCGGTGAGCAGGCCTTCCCGCAGCGACATCGCGCGATCGACGTCCACAATCACGGGGATGCCGCGCCGGCGCGCCTCGGCGCACAGATCGGTGCAGAATTCCGCGCAGCGGCTCTCGGTGAGGATGGCGGCGCAATCCTCCAGCAGCGTTTCCGTGTCGGGCAGGCGGACCTTCCACAGTTCCGGATCGCGGAAGGTGACGATGGTGCGCTCGCCGCTCGGATCGACCATGACGGACGAGATCGGCGTCACCAGTCCCGGCATGTGCACGATGTGCCGGGTTTCGATGCCCTCATGGGCTAGTTTTTCGAAGATGAAGCGGCTCGAGGCCTCGCGGGCGTCGCCCGTCGGGCCGCAGATCGTGGCGCGGCCGCCGAGGCGGACGATTCCGATCGCGGCGTTGAGCGCGTTGCCGCCGCAGATTTCGTCGAAATGGCTGGCGTTCTCCTTGGAACCGCGCGCGGGAACGCCGCTGACGCGGAACGTCAGGTCGCGCACCGGCATGCCGATGCAGAGGATGCGCGGCGGAATCTTCGGCGCGGCGGCGTGAAAGTTCATGCGGGAATCCGTCATGCCGGTTCCGCGTTGTCCCGGAACCCTGGTCCGGAGTTAATCGATCGAGCCATGCGGCGTTCCCCGCTATGTGCGCGCGTCCGGACCCTCATGCAGCCAGCGTCCGAGCAAATGGTGGGCAATCGCAAACGGATGCGGTCCGGCGAGGCCGTCGGGATGCTGCCGCTTGATCATCAGCGTGGCCTCGGCGCGGTCGAACCAGCGGGCATCCTCCAGTTCGGCGTGATCGACGATGATCTCCTCGCTGGTGGCGCGCGCGGTGCATCCGATCATCAGGGATGACGGATAGGGCCAGGGCTGCGTCATGTAGTAGCTCACGTCGGTGCAGTGGACCCCGGATTCCTCGAAGATTTCGCGGCGGACCGCGTCCTCGATGGTCTCGGCGGCCTCGACGAAACCCGCCAGACACGACCACATGCCCGGCGGAAACTGCTTCTGCCGGCCCATCAGGCATTTGTCGCCTGATGTCACCAGCATGATCACGACGGGATCGGTGCGCGGAAAATGCTCGGCCTTGCAGTTCGGGCAGTCGCGCTTCCAGCCGCCTTCCTTCATGGCGGTGCGGGTTCCGCAATTGGCGCAATAGCCGTGGCGCTGATGCCAGCTCACCATCGATTTCGCCATCGCGATCGCCGAGAGCTGCTCGGGCGGGATCACGCCCTGCATCGCCATGCCGCGCAACTCGGTGACGGCGACGTCGTCGCGGGTCAGGAGCTTCTCGACCGATGCGGCCGGGATGCCCATGCCGAACACCGGCGCGCCGTCGCGCAGGCCGAGGAAGATCGTGCCCGGATTGGCGCCGAATTTCAGCGCCTCGTCGATGGTCAAGAGCGCGCGGGGGCCGCCGGCTTCCTGCTTCACCACCAGCGAATCGCGATGCACCACATAGGCGCGGGCGTCGCGATGCCCTTCCAGAGCGAGCAGTTTCTCGTCGTTCGAGCGCAGATGCGCGGCGCGATCCAGAATATTGGTGACGAAGGCGGGCCGCCCCAGTGGAAACTTGTCGAATGCTGTCATGGGTTCAACCAAGCCAAATCTTGCGGCGCAGTGCGCTGATGAAATTCTGGACTTCTTCGGCGTCGTGCGCCAGCGGCGGCATCACCCCCCAGACTGGACGCGGCCAGGCGGCGTCGCTGGAGCGCCGCGCGATGATATGAACGTGCAGTTGCGGCACCAGATTGCCCAGCGCTGCGATATTCAGCTTGTCGCACTTGGTGACTTCCTTCAGGGCCCGGGCGACGCGGTTGATCTCGGTCATCAACTGCGCCTGCTCGATCTCGCTGAGGTCGATGATCTCGACGGCGTCGGGCCGGCGCGGCACCAGCAGCAGCCAGGGGTAGTGGGCGTCCTTGATCACGAGCACCCGGCACAGCGGCAGGTCGCCGATGTCGATGGTGTCCTTTTTGAGCTGTGAGTGCAGCGACCAGGCGGGAGCGTCAGAAGGCATACATGTTCCCTCGTCATGCCCGGCCTTGTGCCGGGCATCCACGTCTTCCTTGTTTGGCAGCAAAGCAAGACGTGGATGGCCGGGACAAGCCCGGCCATGACGGCAACTAATGCCTTTCCGCCTTTTTGAGCAAGTCCCGCAAACCGGTCTCGCCCCGCTTGCTTTCCGGGGCTTTTGGCCCCAAATAAGGACCGGGAGATTGGCGGTGGACGAGCCACTCGCCAACCGGGTCAGGTCCGGAAGGAAGCAGCCCTAACGAGGTCCGGATCGGGTCGCTCGTCAGTCTCCTACCTGTTTTTTCGAGCGAATCGCGCAAGATGGGCTATCCCGTGCTGTGCTGGATTCGGCTCCCTTTCCGCAAGCCGGCTTCGAGAGACAATCAATTGCGGATCGATCGATGACCGACGCTGGCATCCCCGTAACGCCCCCAAACGATGCCGAAAGCGCCCATCAGGGCGGCTTCGATCTCGGCGGCCCGCCGGAGGCCGGCAAGCATTACCGCGTGCTGGCGCGGAAATACCGCCCGTCCAGCTTCGACGACCTGATCGGCCAGGATGCCGTGGTCCGTACCGTTTCCAACGCGTTCGAAACCGGGCGGATTCCGCAGGCCTGGATCCTGACCGGCGTGCGCGGCGTCGGCAAGACCACCACGGCGCGGATTCTCGCCCGCGCGCTGAATTACGAGCTGCCGGACGGCTCGGTGAAGGGGCCGACCATCCACATGCCGGTGCCGGGCGTGCATTGCCAGGCGATCATGGAAAGCCGGCACATGGACGTGCTGGAAATGGACGCCGCGTCCCATACCGGCGTCGACGACGTGCGCCAGATCAACGACAGCGTGCGCTATGCGCCGGCCAGCGCCCGCTACAAGGTCTACATCATCGACGAAGTCCACATGCTCTCGACCGCGGCGTTCAACGCGTTCCTGAAGACGCTGGAAGAGCCGCCCGAGCACGCCAAATTCGTGTTCGCCACCACCGAAATCCGCAAAGTGCCGGTCACGGTGCTGTCGCGCTGCCAGCGGTTCGACATGCGCCGGGTCGACGCCGACGTGCTGATGGGGCATCTTGCCAATATCGCGGCGAAGGAGAACGTCGAGGTCGAGCCGGAGGCGCTCGGCATCCTGGCGCGCGCGGCGGAAGGCTCGGTGCGCGATTCGCTGTCGCTGTTCGACCAGGCGATCGCGCATGCGGCGGGCCCGGTGCGCGCCGATGCGGTGCGGCAGATGCTCGGCCTCGCCGACCGCACCCGGGTGATCGATCTGTTCGAACAGTTGGCGCGCGGCGACATCGCCAGCGCCTTCAGGGAATTCCGCGAGCAATACGACACCGGCGCCGATCCGATCGTGGTGCTGTCCGATCTCGCCGAATTCGTCAACTTCGTCACCCGCGTCAAGATCGTGCCGGCAACGGCCGACAACGTCGCCTTCGGCGAGACCGAGCGCGTGCGCGCCCGCGATTTCGCGTCCAAGCTGTCGATGCGGGTGCTGTCGCGGATGTGGCAGATGCTGCTCAAGGGCATCACCGAGGTGCAGGCCGCGACCCGGCCGGCGGCGGCCGCGGAAATGGTGCTGGTGCGCATCGCCTATGTCGCGGATTTGCCGACGCCGGACGAGGCGATCCGGATGATCGAACAGAATGGCGGCGCTTCGCCGGTTGCCGCAGCAAGCGCAGCATCGGCGCGGACGGCGCCCGCTTCGACGATGTCTTCGATGCCGGCCTCGGCGCCGCGCGCGTCTGCCGCGCCGCGCGCCAGCGCCGAACCTTCGGCACGCCCGCAAATGATGGCGCCGATGGCGGAGACGCAGTCCGCACCCGCAGCGCTCAGGATCGCAAGCTATCCGGAACTGGTGGCGCTGGCCGGCGAGAAGCGCGATCTGTTGACAAAAGCCGCGCTGGAAGCCGATGTCCGCCTGGTCCGGATCGAGGACGGCCGGCTCGAACTGGCGCTGGAGCGCAGCGCGGCGCGGACCCTGATCAACGATCTCTCGCGCAAGCTGGAGCAATGGACCGGGCGGCGCTGGACCGTGATCGTGTCCAACGAGGCCGGACAGCCGACGCTGCGGTCGCAGAACGAGTTGCAGAAAAGCCAGCGCGAGCGCGCCGCGGAAGCCGATCCCAGGGTACAGGAGGTGCTGGCGCGATTCCCCGGCGCCAAGGTGGTCGAGGTCCGCCGGCTTGCCCCCGAGCCGCCGGAATCCGATGCTAGCGGAGAAGATCCCGCCGAGCGTCCCGACAGCGACGATTTCTAGGGCGTTTCGAGCGAAGCGGATAACGGTTCGCGTCAGGAAGACGCGCGTCAAAACAAACGAATGGAGCCTCGATTCTGATACAATCGAATCGGGGCTCTGGAATCTCAAAGGGAAGCATTCATGGCTGATTTCCTCGGCATGATGAAACAGGCAGCCCAGCTGCAATCGAAGATGCAGGCGATGCAGGAAGAGCTCGGCAATGTCGAGGTCGAGGGCGTTTCCGGCGGCGGGCTGGTCGCCGTGCGCATGACCGCGAAGATGCAGGTCAAGGCGGTCAGGATCGATCCCTCGCTGATGAAGGCGGACGAGCGCGAAATCCTCGAGGATCTGCTGGTGACCGCGCATAACGACGCGCAGCGCAAGGCGGAAGCCGCGATGCAGGAGAAGATGCAGGCGCTGACCGGCGGGCTCGGGCTGCCGCCCGGATTGGGTCTCGGCTAGCCGGCATGTCTTCCGCGGTTGCCGGTCCCGAAATCGAACGCCTGATCCAGCTGCTGGCGCGGCTGCCGGGGCTCGGCCCGCGTTCGGCGCGGCGCGCGGCGCTGCATCTGATCAAGAAACGCGAGGCGCTGATGACGCCGCTTGCGGGCGCGCTGCAGGTGGCGATCGACAAGATCCAGGTCTGCAAGACCTGCGGCAATATCGATACGCAAAATCCCTGCACGGTGTGCACCGATCCGCGGCGCGATCCCTCGATCATCGTCGTGGTCGCCGATGTCGCCGATCTCTGGGCGCTGGAACGCGCGCATGCCACCAACGGTTTCTATCACGTGCTCGGCGCGACGCTGTCGCCGCTCGATGGCGTCGGCCCGCAGGACCTCACCATCGACGCGCTGGTGGCGCGCGCCCACGACCCGCGGGTGACGGAAATCATTCTGGCGTTGAATGCGACCGTGGACGGCCAGACCACCGCGCATTACATCACCGACCTCCTGCAGGAGGCAAACGTCAAGGTGACGAGGCTGGCCCACGGCGTGCCGGTGGGCGGCGAACTCGATTATCTCGACGAAGGCACGCTGTCCGCAGCCATGCGGCAGCGTACGTTGTTCTAGCAATCAAGAGACGGAACTGATCGACATGACGAAACGACGATTCGCCGGACGCCTGGCTTTTGCGGCAATGATGGTGGCTCTCGCCGCTCCATCCGGCTGGGCACAGCAGGCGCAACCGGTGCCGAAGCCGGGCAAGCCGATCAAGGCCGGCGACGTGCTGTCGGGAGAGCTCAACGCCATGAAGGTCCGCGGGGCCAAGAAGGGCAAGCGCGTCGCCACCTACCAGCTCACCAGCGAACCGCGCCGGCTGCCGCCGCCGAACGGGCTCTGCAACCTCGAGACCGGCCCCGAGACGTTCCAGCTCGTCACCTCCAGCGACGCCCAGGCCGCGCAACTGAAGGGCTTCATCGGCAAGGAAATCTCGATCAAGGTCGACGAAGTCGCCTGCGCGCAGGACGCCGGGCAGATGAGCGAGGCCGTGGTGACGAAGTGGAGCGTGGTGACGAAGCATTGAGACAGGGCCGTCCGCACGAAGTCGTCGCCCACAAATACCGCTGTCATCGCCCGGCTTGACCGGGCGACCCAGTGCGCCGTGCTCTCTCGGTTCTATCGCAGCTGCTCTGGAATACCGGGTCCCCGCCTTCGCGGGGACGACAACTGAGGATGCTGACGCCGCGTTGCCAACTCGCCGCTTAAACCTTCACCGGCCCCAACTCGTCGAAATGCCCGCGCCGCTGCAGCCAGGCCAGCAGGATCAGGCTCGGCACCGCGACCACGACGCAGATCGCGAAGAACAGCGGCCAGCCGGTCGCCTTCGCCACATAGCCCGCGCCTGACGACAGATAGGTGCGTCCCACCGCGGCGAGCGCGGTAAGCAGCGCATACTGTGTAGCGGTGTGCAGCGGATTCTTGCACAGCGCCGACAGATAGGCGACGAAGATCACGGTGCCGATCGCGCTGGTGAAATTTTCCGCCGAGATCGCAAACGCCAGCGCCCATTGATTGACGCCGACATAGGCGAGCCAGGAGAACGACAGGTTGGCGATCGCCTGCAGCACGCCGCCGATCCACAGGCTGGCGGCCAGTGGATAGCGCCGCGCCACATAGCCGCCGGCGAAGCCGCCGATCAGGGTGGCGGCAAGGCCGACGCCTTTGACGATGGCGGCGTAGTCGTTGCGGGTGAAGCCGAGGTCGATCACGAACGGCGCGGTCATGGTGCCGGAAAACGCGTCGGTGAATTTGAACAGCACCACGAAGGCGAGCGCCGCCAACGCATCCTTTCGGACGAGAAATTCGGAGAACGCGCCTACCGCCGCATGCATCACGCGCGTGAATGCGCTGTCCGCGCTTGTGGCGGCTTCCGCGCGCGCCGATTGGCCGGGCTCGGTGGCGGCCAGCGCCGTGACGGTGCCGATCAGCACCAGCGCCGCCATCGCCACGTAGCCCCACATCCATGCCGAGCCGCGCGTCAGGCCGGTTGATTCGAACGCGCTCACCATGAACAGCGCGCCCGCGGTCGAGACCAGCATGCCGATGCGGTAGGCCGCGACATAGGAAGCCATGCCGGCGGCCTGTTCGCTCTCGGGCAGGCTCTCGACGCGAAACGCATCGACCACGATGTCCTGGGTCGAGGACATCGTCGCAACCAAAAGCGCACCGAGCGCCACGAACAGCGGCGAGCGCGCCGGGTCGGTCAGCGCCAGCAGCAGGATCGCGCCGATCAGCAACAGTTGCGAGAATACCAGCCAACCGCGCCTGCGGCCGAACGCACGCGTGAAAAACGGCACATGCAGCGCATCGACCAGCGGCGCCCACAGGAATTTCAGCGTGTAGGGCGTGCCGACCAGCGCGAACAGCCCGATGGTGCCGAGATCGACGCCGGACTCGCGCATCCATACCAGCAGCGTCGACCCCGACAGCGCCAGCGGCAGCCCGGAGGAAAAGCCGAGCAGCAGCACGATCAGGACCCGCCGCTGCAGGTATACCGCCCATCCTTCGCGCCAGGAGGCGCGGGGCGCGGAGCGGACGGATGGCGGTTTGGTGGCAGCTTCGGGTGTGGATGTCATGCCGCAGTGCTAGCAGATTCGCGCTTCTTCCCCTCTCCCCTTGTGGGAGAGGGGGCATAGGCGGTCTTCGACCGCCGTTCTTAGACAAGACGCCGATGCTTTGCATCGGCTATGGCGAAGCATCGCGGGCGGGTGAGGGGTCTGTCTCCGCGGATAGAGACCCCTCATCCGGTCCTCGCTTCGCGAGAACCACCTTCTCCCACAAGGGGAGAAGGGAAGGAAGAGCCGGGTAATGACAGTTGGTGTTATTCCCCCGCCTGCAGCTTGCGCGGCAATGGGAACAGCTCCGGCGCGACCGGCTTGACGATGCCTGCGGGCTCGGCAGGCGCTTCCGCCTTGCTGAAATCGAGTTCCTCGATCCGTCCCGCCCGTTTTTCGATCTTGTCGGCGGAGATCAGGATCTGGCGGACGTCCTCGTTGACGTCGCCGAAATGCTTTTGCAGCTTCAGCACGCGGTCGCGGAGGCGATTGAGATCGTCGCCGAGGTTGAGCACCTCGGTGCGGATCTGGTCGGCGGCGTCGCGCATCCGCGCGTCCTTGAGGATCTGCTGCATCACCTGGATCGCCAGCATCAGCAGCGACGGCGACACCAGCACGACGCGGGCGCGATAGGCCTTCTGGATCACGTCGTCGAAACCGTCGTGGATTTCGGCGTAGACCGATTCCGATGGCACGAACATCAGCGCGGTGTCCTGGGTCTCGCCGGCGATCAGGTATTTCTCGGCGATGTCGCTGACATGCTTCATCACGTCGGCGCGCAGCCGCTGCGTGGCGAATTTCCGTTCCTCGTCGCTGCGCGCGTCATGCAGCGCGGTCATGGCTTCCAGCGGGAACTTGGCGTCGATGCAGAGCGGCCGCTGATCGGGGAGGAACACCACGCAATCCGGCCGCTTGCCGGAGGAAAGCGTGTACTGGAATTCGTAAGCCCCCTTCGGCATGCCGTCCTGGACGATAGCTTCCATCCGGGCCTGGCCGAAGGCGCCGCGTGACTGCTTGTTGGCGAGCACGTCGCGCAGCGTCGTCACCTGCGAGGTCAGGTCGGTGAGATTTTTATGCGCATTGTCGATGATGCCGAGCCGCTCGTGCAGCACGCGCAGGGAATCCATGGTGTTGCGGGTGGTCTGTTCCATCGACTGGCCGACGCGATGGGTGACCGAATCGAGCCGCTCGCTGACCGCGCGCGCCATGTCGGCCTGGCGGCCGGCCAGCGCCTGGCCCATGGCGTCGACGCGACCGGTGGCCTCGCTCTGGGCGCGCAGCATTTCGCTGAGCCGCTCTTCCAGTTCGTCGGCCCGGATGGCCTGCGCCATCGCCAGTTCCGCGCCGCGCCTGCCCGACCGCGCGATCACGATGGCGATGGTGAGGAGCAGAGCCAGCGCCAGCGCGCCGAAGCCGATCAGCGCCTCGCCGGTGTGGACCGGCCAGTCGCCGATCGTGAGAAGAATCTCGTTCATGGCAGAACTTGTAGCCGATTCGCTCTTGAACGCGAACGAAGAGGGAACATTTAAGGTGAACTTCGGGTTAATTTTCGTGGTTAATATTTGGCTAATATTCGTGGCTAACCGTCGGTAAACCAGTTCCGCCGGCGCATTGACCCCGGCAAATCAGCAGCTTAAATCGCCCGCCAGGGCACTTAGAGAAATCATGGCACTCAGAGAAATCATCATCCTGCCGGACAAGCAGCTGCGGCTGATCTCCAGGCCCGTCGAGAAGGTCACGACGGAGATCCGCAAGCTCGCCGACGACATGTTCGAGACCATGTACGACGCGCCCGGCATCGGGCTCGCGGCGATCCAGGTCGCCCAGCCGCTGCGGCTGATCACCATGGACCTCGCCAAGAAAAGCGATGAGGGCGAGACCAAGCCGCTGCCGCGCGTCTTCATCAATCCGGAGATCCTGTCGTCGTCGGAAGAGATGTCGGTCTACGAGGAGGGCTGCCTGTCGATCCCTGACTATTACGAGGAAGTGGAGCGGCCGGCGCAGGTACGCATCCGCTTCACCGATCTCGACGGCAAGGTGCATGAGGAAGACGCCGAGGGCCTGTTCGCCACCTGCATCCAGCACGAGATCGATCACCTCAACGGCGTGCTGTTCGTGGACTATCTGTCGAAGCTGAAACGCGACCGCGTGCTGAAGAAGTTCACCAAGGCCGCGAAGAGGGCGGCGGAGTAGGGCCGCGATTCATCAGCCGTCATGCCCGGCCTAAAGCGCGAAGCGCGTCTTTGCGCCAGATGTGCCGGGCATCCACGTTCTTCTCGCCGCGCCAAAGACGTAGATGGCCGGGACAAGCCCGGCCATGACGGATAGCCTCAGGACAACTCTTTATGCCGCTCCGCTTGATCTTCATGGGCACGCCCGATTTCGCGGTGCCGACGTTGCTGGAACTGGTGGCCCATGGCCACGAGATAGCGGCCGTCTACACCCGCGCGGCGAAGCCCGCCGGGCGCGGCATGAAACTGCAGCCGACCCCGGTCGAGCAAGAAGCGCGGCGGCTCGGCATCCCCGTGTTGACGCCTGCGACCCTGAAGACACCGGAAGCGCTGGAGGAGTTTCGCGCGCACGACGCCGACGCGGCAGTGGTCGTCGCCTATGGCATGATCCTGCCGCAGGCCATTCTCGACGCCCCACCGCTTGGCTGCTTCAACCTGCATGCCTCGCTGCTGCCGCGTTGGCGCGGCGCGGCGCCGATCAACCGCGCCATCATGGCCGGCGATGCCGAGTCTGGCGTGATGGTGATGAAGATGGATGTCGGACTCGATACCGGCGACGTCGCGATGGCCGAGCGGCTGGCGATCACGGATGCGATGACCGCGGCCGACCTGCACGACGCGCTGGCGCCGCTCGGCGCTGATTTGATGGTGCGCGCGATGGGCGCGCTGGAACGCGGCAAATTGCAGCTGACCAGGCAAAGCGCCGACGGCGTCACCTACGCCGCCAAGGTCGAAAAGGCCGAGGCGCGGATCGACTGGAACCGGCCGGCACGCGACGTGCTGCGCCACATTCACGGGTTGTCGCCGTTTCCCGGCGCGTGGTGCGAATTGCCCATCGACGGCGAGCAGGTCCGCGTGAAAATCCTGCGCTGCGAACCGGCTGATGGTTCCGGCGAGCCGGGCGATCTGCTCGACGATCGCCTCGCGATAGCTTGCCGGGACGGCGCAATCCGGATTCTCGAGTTGCAGCGCGCCGGCAAGGCGCCGATGAAGGCGGACGTCTTCCTGCGCGGCACCCCGCTGCAGCCGCCGATGCGGCTGGTCTGATGCCCCGCTACAAGCTCATCATCGAATATGACGGCAGCCCGTTCTGCGGCTGGCAGCTGCAGGAAAACGGCGCGTCGGTGCAGGGCGCGCTGGAAGATGCGGTGAAAGCGATCTGCGGCGAGCAGGTGCGCGTGCACGGCGCCGGCCGCACCGACGCCGGGGTGCATGCACTGGGGCAGGTCGCGCATTGCGATATTGCCAAGCATTTCGTGCCGGGCCGTTTTCGCGACGGGCTGAATGCGCATTTGAGGCCGCATCCGATCGGCGTGCTGTCAGCGGAGGTCGTGCCCGATACGTTCGAGGCGCGGTTCTCGGCGAAGAAGCGCCATTACCTCTACCGGATATCGAACCGCCGCGCCAATCTCGCGCTCGATATCGGCAAGGTCTGGCGGCTGCCGCGGCCGCTCGACGCGGACGCGATGCATGAGGCCGCGCAGCTGCTGGTCGGCAAGTTCGACTTCACCACGTTTCGCGACACCGAATGCCAGGCCAAATCGCCGGAGAAGACGCTCGACCAGCTCGACGTGATCAGGGACGGCGACGCCGTCAACATCGTCACCTCGGCGCGCTCGTTCCTGCACAGCCAGGTGCGCTCGATGGTGGGATCGCTGGTCTGGGTCGGCGAGGGCCGCTGGAACGCCGAGGACCTGCAGAAAGCGCTCGACGCCCGCAGCCGCGCCGCCTGCGGCCCGGTCGCGCCGCCCGACGGACTCTATCTGGTGCGGGTAGACTACTAGGCGAAATACCGGTCCAGCACGCCGCGATAGATCCTCGTCAGCTTTTCCAGGTCGGCAACCGGCGTGCGCTCGTCGATTTGGTGCATGGTCTGGCCGACCAGGCCGAACTCGATCACAGGGCAATAGCTGGCGATGAAGCGCGCGTCCGAGGTGCCGCCGGAGGTGGAGAGTTCCGGCTTGCGGCCGGTGACTTCCTCGATCGCGGCGACCGCGAGATCGGTGAAGGGGCCGGGCTTGGTCACGAACACGTTGGAATTGGAGGGCTCCCACACGATCCGGGCGCGGATCCGGTTGCCGCAGGCTTTCGCCAGGCGCTCGTCGACCAGCTGCCGCAGCGTCTCCTGGGTGTGCAGATCGTTGAAGCGGATGTTGAACTTCGCCCGCGCCTGGCCGGGGATCACGTTGCCGGCCTTGTTGCCGACGTCGACGGAGGTGAATTCGAGGTTCGAGGCCTGGAACTGGGCGCTGCCGTGGTCGAGCGGCTCGTCGCTGAGCGCCACGATTAATCGCGAAATATCCGGTACCGGATTCGACGCGCGGTGCGGATAGGCGACGTGGCCCTGGATGCCATCGACGTAAAGCATGCCATGCAATGAGCCGCGGCGGCCGATCTTGATGCAGTCCCCCAGCACCTCGACATTGGAGGGTTCGCCGAGCACGCAATGGTCGAACTTCTCGCCGCGCGCCGCCACCCATTGCAGGAGCTTGATGGTGCCGTTGACGGAAATGTCTTCCTCGTCGCCGGTGATCAAAAACGAGATCGAGCCCTTTGGCTTGCCGCCATTCGCGGCGAGATATTCCAGCACCGCCGCGACGCTGCAGGCGATGCCGCCCTTCATGTCGACCGCGCCGCGCCCGTATAGCAGGCCGTCCTTGACCTCGCCCGAGAACGCGCCATGGCTCCAGGCGCTCTCATCGCCCGGCGGCACCACGTCGGTATGCCCGGCGAAGGTGATGTGCGGCGCGGAGTCGCCGATGCGGGCATAGAGATTGTCGATATCTGATGTGCCGGGTTCGCCGAAGGTGACGCGATGCACCGTAAAGCCGGCGGCCTTCAGGATGTTTTCGAGAACGCCGAGCGCGCCGGCATCAGCGGGGGTGACCGAGGGACAGCGGACCAGGTCGCGGGCGATGGAAAGGGCATCGGTCATGCCCTAGTCCCGCAGCAGCTCGTTGATGCTGGTCTTGGCGCGGGTGCGCTCGTCGACGCGCTTGACGATCACGGCGCAGGCGGTGGACGGGCCGGGCTGGCCGTTCTTCAGCGGGCGGGCCGGCAGGGTGCCGGGCACCACCACGGCATATTCCGGCACTTCGCCGATGAAGGTCTCGCCGGTTTCGCGGTCGACGATCTTGGTGGAGGCGCCGAGGAACACGCCCATCGCGAGCACCGCGCCCTTGCGCACGATCACGCCTTCGGCGACTTCCGAGCGCGCGCCGATGAAGCAATCGTCCTCGACGATCACGGGTTCGGCCTGCAGCGGCTCCAGCACGCCGCCGATGCCGACGCCGCCGGAAATGTGCACGCGCTTGCCGATCTGGGCGCAGGAGCCGACCGTGGACCAGGTGTCGATCATGGTCGATTCATCGACATAGGCGCCGAGATTGACGAAGGACGGCATCAGCACGACGTTGCGGGCGATGAAGGCCGAGCGGCGCACGATGGCGCCGGGGACCGCGCGAAAGCCGGCGTCGCGGAATCGGTTCTCGCCCCAGCCCTCGAATTTCGACGGCACCTTGTCCCACCACGCCGCCTTGCCGGGGCCGCCCGGAATCGCGCTCATGTCGTTGAGGCGGAACGACAGCAGCACCGCCTTTTTCAGCCACTGATTGACCTTCCACTTGCCGCTGGCCTCGCGCTCGGCAACACGCGCCTCGCCCTTGTCGAGCAGTTCGAGCGCATGGTCCACGGCCTCGCGGACTTCGCCCTTGGTCGACGTCGAAACGCCGTCGCGGGCTTCGAAGGCGGAGTTGACGGTGGATTCGAGGGAGGCGAGAGACATCGAGATTTCCTTGGGGAGCGCGCGGGGGGCAATCAGGGCGGCGATTTGGGAGGGCTTTTGTCGGGATTTGAGGGCGGAGAGTCAAGACTGAGTAGGCTGTCGTCCCGGCGAACGCCGGGACGACGAGTCGATGGAGTGATGGCTTACCGCGTCGCGCCCAGCTTCTCCAAAAACCCGGTTAGATCATCCGTGACATGATCGACGTGGGCGGCATCGCGGCCTTCGAGTTCCCAGTCTTCGCGCACCACGTCCTGGCTGCCGTCGGGCACCACCAGCACCGTGGTCATGCCGAGCTGGTGCGGCACCACGAGGTTGCGCGCCAGATCCTCGAACATCGTCGAGGTTTCGGGGGTGACCCCGTGATCCCTGAGGAACTTCCGATAGGTCTGCGGCGCCGGCTTCGGCTCCAGCTCGGCGGCGATGATGTCGAACACCGCCTCGAAATGTTCGCCGATGCCGAGCCGTGCCAGAACCGCGTCGGCATGGTCGGTCGAGCCGTTGGTCAGGATCAGCTTGCGCCCGGGAAGTCTGGCGATCGCAGCGCCCATTGCCGGATTCGGCTCCAGCGGCGAATGGTCTATTCGATGCACATAAGCGAGGTAGTCGTCGGCGTGCACGCCGTGCTCGGTCATCATGCCGCGCATGGTGGTGCCGTAGCGGCGGTAATAATCCTTCTGGATCACGCGGGCTTCTTCGGCGGATATCTTCAGCCAGGCGCTGACGAACTCGCCGATCCGGGCGTCGACCTGCTGCCACAGATTGACGTGATGCGGATACAGCGTGTTGTCGAGATCGAATACCCAGGTGTCGATATGGGTGAAGGGGCGGGGCGTTCTCATCGCTCTCTCACCTTGTCGACCCGGCGAGCGCCGGGACCCATGCCGCGGCGGTCGTGAGGGGCACGATGCCGGTTGGTTTTGGCTTGGGGCGATGTCAGCGACAATGACGCAATCCTGTGGTTATGGCTCCGCACGTGCGCGGGGACGACGAGACGTTCATCACGGCATCGCAAAGCGCAGGGTCTTGCCGCCGCCGCTCATGTCGACGGCGGCAAAGCCGGTCACGGTGAGCCCGCGGTTGCCGCAATCGCTTTGATCGTTGATCTCGAACTTGCTCTCGCGCGTGCAAAGCTGGGTGGCGCCGCCCCAGTTCAGCGGCTTGTCCTTGATCCTGAGCGCGCGGTTCTCGCCGTCGACCGCCTCGGCGAAACTGAAGATCTGCTTCGGCTGGCCCGTTACGTCGGGATGCAGGCACTTGCCGGGGTCGATGCGGTACCAGCCGCGGCTGGTCAAGGTCTTGCCGTCGTCGGTGCCGACCGCAGCCATGATCTTGTGCGGGGTGTCGTTGCACCAGGTCAGCCCGGTGGAAGACGGCGACTGCACCGCCTCGATCATGGTCGCAAAGAATTTCGGCGATTGCACGATGTCGGCCGTCAGCCCGCGGTTCTTCAGGAACGCCGCCAGCGCTGCTTGCGTCTTCGGACCGTCGACGCCGTCGATCGGCGCCGCATCGTAGCCCGCGATCACCAGGAGCCGCTGGATGCCGGCGAGCCTTGCCTGCTCGTCGTCATATTCGCTGTCTTCGGCGAGATAGGCGACCAGATTGCCGTCGTCGGTCTGCGTCGGATGGATCTGGGTAAACGGCGCCGGCGTCTGTCCGTGGCGGCACTGGCGCGCCGCTGCAATGACGAAATTGTCGGGCGCGATGCACAGCGTGTCGTTGCCGCTCTGCGGCACCGGCGAGGAGCCGTAAACGCCGAGCGCGCGGGCATTGAGCAGGATGCGGTCGGCGGTCAGCGTGCCCTGTGCGACGACGCGGCACGCCGCCGGATCGATGCGGAACCAGCCGCGGGTCGCGGTGGCGGCCTTGTCGTCGATGCCGATGGCGGCCTCGACCACATAACTCATGCGGTTACAGAGTTTCAGGTCGGCAAAAGCCGGCGCCGATGAAAAGAAAAACGAGATCGTCGCGGCCGGCAGCGCGACGGCCGTGCGCGCCCCGTATCGCCGCATCGCTGCGCGGAAGCGGCGCATGAACGTCGGGGGCGGGAACATTGCGCGGGTCACTTGTGGATCAGCGTGCCGGTGCCCTGGTTGGTGAACAGTTCGAGCAGCACCGCGTGCGGCGTCTTGCCGTCGATGATGACGACGCCCTGCACGCCCTGCTCGAGCGCGTAGATGCAGGTCTCGACCTTGGGAATCATGCCGCCGGAAATGGTGCCGTCGGCGATCAGCTTGCGCGCCTCCTTCACCGACAGTTCCGGAATCAGCTTCTTCGACTTGTCGAGCACGCCGGGAACGTCGGTCAGGAGCAATAGCCGCTTGGCCTTGAGCGCGCCGGCAACCGCGCCGGCAAAGGTGTCGGCGTTGACGTTGAAGGTCTGCCCGCTTTGCGATGTCGCCAGCGGCGCCAGCACCGGGATCAGTTCATGGCCGATCAACTGGTTCAACAGCGTGAGGTCGACCTTCTCGGGTTCGCCGACGAAGCCGAGATCGACCACCTTCTCGATGTTGGAATCCGGATCGACCATCGAGCGCGTCGCCTTCGACGCCATCACCATGTTGCCGTCCTTGCCGCACAGGCCGACGGCCTTGCCGCCGGCCTCGTTGATGTAGCCGACCAGCTGCTTGTTGATCGAACCGGCCAAAACCATCTCGACGATCTCGATGGTGGCGGCGTCGGTGATGCGCAGGCCGGCGGCGAATTCGGACTGGATGCCGAGCCGCTTCAGCATGGTCGCGATCTGCGGCCCGCCGCCATGCACCACGACAGGATTGATGGCGGTCTGTTCCAGGAGAACGATGTCGCGGGCGAATGCCTTGGCGGTTTCTTCCGCACCCATGGCATGGCCGCCATATTTGATGACGATGGTTTCCTCGTCATACTGCTGCATGTGCGGCAGCGCCTCGGACAGGATGCGGGCCTGATCGAGCGGACTGATATGCGGCGCGTCGGTCATGAAGCGGGTCTCTTGGTCTCTGGGGTGGGGCGGTTTCTATCTGATTGGTCGACGAGGCGCAAAGCCTCGGTGGCCCCTCAACCGCGCCGCGGCCATGCGGCGGCCACGGCCAGCGCCAGCCAGCTTGCGATCAAGAGCGTGCCGCCGGTCGGGGCGGCAAAGGGGAACAGGCCATGGCCGGCATATTGCCGCAGCGTCAGGTCGCCGGCGAACAGGGCGGTGGCGAGGACGAAGCCCGATGCGGCCAGGATTCCGATCCGGGCATGAATGACGCCGCGCTCGGCCAGCGCCACGGCGCCGAGCACGGCCAGGGCGTGAAACAGCAGCATCGATGACGCCGACGCCAGCCGGGCGGCATCGGGCTGATGCGCGGAGGCCGCTGCCATGATCACGCCGTCGGCGCCCATGACGCCGGCCAGCACGATCAGGATGCGGGACAGCCGCGCTTCCATCGTCAACTCCGCTCGGCGAGCAGCCGCACCATGGCGGCGCGCAATTCCGGCATGCCGGCGCCGGTGCGCGAGGAGGTCACCAGGATTTCCGGAAAGGCGGCGGGATGTTTGGCCAGCACCGCCTTGATGTCGACGACGCGCTGCTCCAGCTCGGCCGGCTTCACCTGATCGGCCTTGGTGAGCACGACCTGATAGCTGACGGCAGATTTATCGAGCGTCTTCAGCACGTCGAGATCGACCTCCTTGAGGCCGTGCCGGGCATCGATCAGCACATAGACCCGCGCCAGGCTGGCGCGGCCCTGCAGGAATTTGTGGATCAACGCGGTCCATGACGCGACTTTCGCCTTTGGTGCGGAGGCGTAGCCGTAGCCGGGCATGTCGACCAGCCGGAAGCCCATATTGTCGGGGCCTTCGAAGAAGATCAGTTCCTGGGTGCGGCCCGGCGTATGCGAGGTCCGCGCCAGCGCGTTGCGGCCGGTCAGCGCGTTGATCAGGCTGGATTTGCCGACATTGGAACGGCCGGCGAAGGCGACCTCCACGCCCGCCATCGGCGGCAGCGTTTCGATCGAGGGCGAGGCCCAGATGAACTGCCAGTCGCCGGCGAACAGTTTTCTGCCCTGCTCGATCAGGTCAGCATCGGTGTCGGCGGCGGTCATGTGCAGGCTTTCTGTGTCCTCATGGTGAGGAGGCGCTTCTTCAGCGCCGTCTCGAACCATGAGGCCCGTGGCCCATCCCTCGAGACGCGCGCCAGAGCGCGCTCCTCGGGATGAGGGTCGTTGTCAGGTCTTCTGCTCCGCCTTCTTCGGCGCGAAGGTGGCCTTGAGGTTGTCGAACAATTCCACCTTCACGCCGTTGCGGCGCATGATGTAGCTCTGCTGCAGCACCGAAAGCAGGTTGTTCCACGCCCAGTAGATCACGAGCCCCGCCGGGAACGAGGCGAGCATGAAGGTGAAGATCAGCGGCATCCAGTCGAAGATCATCTTCTGGGTCGGATCCGGCGGCGTCGGATTGAGCTTCATCTGGAACCACATCGTGAGCCCCATGATGATCGGCCAGACGCCCAGCATCAGATACGGGCCGATCGCTGGTCCGAGCGTCATCGGATCGAACGGAAGAAGTCCGAACAGGTTGAAGATCGTGGTCGGATCGGGCGCCGACAGGTCCTTGATCCAGCCGTAGAACGGCGCGTGGCGCATTTCGATGGTGACGAACAGCACCTTGTAGAGCGAGAAGAACACCGGAATCTGCAAGGCGACGGGAAGACAACCGGCGATCGGGTTGATCTTCTCCTTCTTGTAGATTTCCATCATCTCCTGCTGCTGCTTCACCTTGTCGTCGGGAAAGCGCTCCTTCAGCGCGGCCAGCTGCGGCTGCACCGACTTCATCTTCGCCATCGAGGCGTAGGACTTGTTGGCCAGCGGGAAGAACAGCAGCTTCACCAGCACGGTCACCAGCAGGATGGCGACGCCGAAATTGCCGACCAGATGGTAGAAGAAGTCCAGCGCCAGGAACATCGGCTTGGTGATGAAATAGAACCAGCCCCAGTCGATCAGGAGATCGAAGTGGTTCAGCCCAAGCTGCTTGTTGTAGCCGCCGAGGCCGGCGAACGGAAAATTGATGCCGACCACGCTGGCTTCCTTGGCGCCGGCGAACAGCCGTGCATTGGAAGAGCCGGTGCCGCCGATCGCGATGGTCTGCGGATCCTGCAGATAGTCGGTCTGATAGGTGCGCGTGGCGCCGACCAGGTTGGACGAGAACCGCGCCTGCAGCTTTGCGGTTGTGTCCGGGAGCAGCGCCGAGGCCCAGTACTTGTCGGTGATGCCGAGCCAGCCATTGGTGACATTGAAGGTCTTCACCTTGTCGTCGTCGATCTTCTTGTAGCCGTACTCCTGCAGGCCCTGCTCGCCGAGATAGCCGATCAGGCCTTCATGCAGGATGTAGTAGCCCTCGACATGCGGGGTGCCGTGCCGCGAGATCAGCGCGAATGGATAGAGCGTGACCGGCGCATTGCCGATATTGGTGACGTCGTCCTTGATGGTGAAGAGATAGCGCTCGTCGATCGAAATGGTGCGGCGGAAGGTGAGGCCGTCGCCATTGTCGTATTTCAGCGTCACCGGGCTGTTCGGCGCGAGGCTGCCCGAGCCTTCCTGCTGCCATACCGTGTTCTGATCGGGTATCCGCACCGTCGAGCCGGCGGCGGCGACCCAGCCGAATTCCGCGTAATAGGGCGTCGCCGTGCCGGAAGGCGAGAACAGCACGATCGCGGGCGATTTGGGATCGACGGTGTTGCGGAACTGCACCAGCGCCAGATCGTCGATTCGCGCGCCCTTCAGGGAAATGCTGCCGGAGACCCGCGGGGTCTCGATCTTGATGCGCGGGTTGGCGTTGATGGCGACCTCGCGGGTGACCACCAGCGGCGCCGACGCCGGCTGGCTCGGCGCAGGCGCATTGGCTGACGGCGTGCCGGCCTGCGGCGTGGCCGAGGGGGTGGCCGGGGTGCCGGCCTGCGGCGCGGGCTGCTTGGCCTGCTCGCTCTGGGCCTGCTGAGCGCGCTGCTTCTCCATCTGCGGGACATTGTAGAAATATTGCCAGCCGATCAGCACGAGGCCGGACAGAATGACGGCGAGGATGGTGTTGCGATTATCGGTCATCGTTCAAGGTCTCGTCATTCAATTCGGATGGCGGCTTGCCGTCCTGGATGGCTGCCGCTCGAGGCGATGCAGCGCCGAGCGGAGATCGTCGAGCATGGTCGCAAAGTCGCAGGTAAGGGCGGCCCGACGGCCGACTAGCACATAATCACTGTGCGGTCGCATGGATATGACGTCCAGCCGCTTCACCAGTTCGCGAAGCCTGCGCCGGATGCGATTGCGCTCGGTGGCGGTGCCGTTCTTTTTGGTGACCGTGAAGCCGATCCGGATCGGACCTTCATCGTCGCGGCGGCGGCCCTGCAGCACGAAGGCAGCGCTGTTGGCCCGCGCGCCATTGGCAACGGCGAGGAAGTCCGCCCGCTGCCTTAGCCGATCCATGCTGGAATCTCCGGGAAGCCCGGGCTCAGGCGCTCAGACGCTTGCGGCCCCGGGCGCGGCGCGCGGCGAGGACCTTGCGGCCGCCGGCGGTCGCCAGACGGGCGCGGAAGCCGTGACGGCGCTTGCGCACCAGTTTGCTGGGTTGATAAGTCCGCTTCACGGGTCGTTCTCCGCTGACAATTGGCAGGCTAAGCCGGCAATTTGCCTGATTAATGAGGTAAGTCCGATGATGCTGTTCGGCCCCGAACGGGCCGTTTCCGGCCCAAAAACGAGCCGCCCCGGTCGGACCGGGTCATCGCGGACAGTTGGCGCGGCTTATACGGGAGCGTCCTGTTTTCGTCAATGTTGCGGGATGCCGCAATTGAGGCCCTTCGAAACGGCGCAATTGGCGCGAATATATCGGTTTTCGCGGTGTTTTTGAGGGCGAGGATGGCGACCAGCACGCCTGCCCATTAGATCCGGAACAGGCGGACATTAGCGATCCGTAATTTGACCGGTGCGACGGCCAAACGCATCCTCAAATCCGCGCTATCGAGGCAGATTCGTGTCAGTGACCGACCCACAGCCAGCCACCGAAACGCCGCGGCCCGGGCCGCCGCGCCGGCTTGGGCTGTCCGGAAAGCTGCTGCTGCTGACCATTCCGCTGGTGATGATCGCAGGGCTCATGATCTACGTGCCGGCGATCGCCAATTTCCGGATGAACCGCCTGAACGACCGGCTCGCCGCGGCCAATACCGCCGCGCTGGTGCTCGATGCCGCCCCGTCGGGCATGGTCCCGGATTCGCTGTCGCGGCAAATCCTGAAAAGCATCGGCGCCCGCGCGGTCGCCATCAAGATGGGGCAGCAGCGCCGGCTGCTCGCCAGCGCCGATCTGCCGCCGGCGATCGACCACGACGTCGACATGCGCGAGATCACGGTGTGGTCGGCCATCGTCGATGCGTTCGAGATCATGCTGGAAACCGGCAATCAAACGATCCGCGTGGTCGGGCCGGCGCCGGGCGGCGCCCAGTTCATCGAAGTGGTGATCGACGAAGCGCCGCTGCGCCAGGCGATGTACCGCTTTTCCGGCAACGTGCTGGTGGTTTCGCTGCTGATCGCGGGATTGACCGCAGGTCTCGTCTACCTTGCCTTGCATTACCTGTTCGTGCGGCCGATGCGGCGGCTGACCGCGAGCCTGGTCGGATTCCACGAAAATCCCGAGAGTTCGGCCCACATCATCGTGCCCAGCCAGCGCGGCGACGAGATCGGCGTCGCCGAGCGCGAATTGTCCGACATGCAGCGCGATCTGGTGTCGATGCTGCATCAGAAGAGCCGGCTCGCCGCCCTTGGGCTTGCGGTATCCAAGATCAACCACGACCTGCGCAATCTTCTGGCGTCCTCGCAGCTGTTGTCGGACCAGCTCGCCAGCGTGCCCGATCCCCGGGTGCAGCGCTTTGCGCCGAAACTGATGCGCTCTTTGGAGCGCGCCATCGCGTTCTGCCAGTCGACCTTGTCCTATGGCCGCGCCCAGGAGGCCTCGCCCGACCGCCGCATGACGCTGATCGAGCCCGTGGTGGCCGAGGTGCGGGAATCCGCAGGGCTCGCCACCGAGGCGTCGATCGCCTGGATCAGCGCGATCGAGCGTGGGCTCTCGGTCGACGCCGACCCCGACCAGCTGTTCCGGGTGCTGCTCAACCTCGTGCGCAACGCCGCGCAGGCGCTCGAAAGCCGCCCGAAAAGCGACGTCGCGGCCATGCAGATTCGCATCACCGGCCGCCGCGAGGGTTCGGTCGCCATCATGGAGGTTTCCGACACCGGCCCCGGCGTCCCGCCAAAGGCCCGCGAGCACCTGTTCGAGGCGTTCCAGACCTCAGGGCGGCCCGGCGGCAGCGGGCTCGGCCTCGCCATCGCCGCCGAACTGGTCCGCGCCCATGGCGGCGAGATCCATCTGGTGGAAGGCACCATCGGCGCCACCTTCCGGATCACGATCCCGGACCGGCCGGTGGAACTGCAGAGCGTGCGCAACGAGCGGGCGCGAGCGTAAGAACCACCCCATATCGTCATTCCGGGGCGATGCGAGAGCATCGAACCCGGAATCCAGAGGAATTTGCACGAGATTCCGGGTTCGCGCTGGCACATGCCCCTGACAGTGAAAATTACCTCCGCTGCCGTTCGCAGATACCGCCTGCCGGACCTTGCCAATCCGGGCCGGAGCGGGTAGCTAAAGCGCTCTTTCGCGACCTTCCGGACAACTTTCGGAACGCATGCGGGGCCTTAGGCCCAAGATGCCTAGCGAAAAACGCGCCCGTAGCTCAGCTGGATAGAGCACTAGACTACGAATCTAGGGGTCAGGAGTTCGAATCTCTTCGGGCGCGCCACTTCTCCACATTCAGAACAATGCATTCACCCAATTCCTCGCCGCCTCAGTTCATCGATGCCCAATTCCGTCGATAGCCAACTGACGCCGTAATTTCCCGCCGCACTGTCGTAGTCAGCGGACTTGGCCATCGGGAAACAGGACCAAGCCCCCCGGGGAGATATCCTCATCCATCGTATTCGGCCCAGCAATCCGGAGTTTCGAAAACGCGCACGGCGGAAAGGCTGGCGAGCGAGGGCTTGATATGGCGCCAGATCCAGCTGGCGATATTTTCCGCGGTCGGATTCTCCAGCCCCTCGATTTCGTTCAGGCAGTGGTGGTCGAGCCGTTTCAACAACGGCGCGAACGCAGCCTCGATGTCGAAGAAGTCCACCACAAAGCCGGTGGTTTCGTCGACCTGCCCCTCGAGTATGACTTCGACGCGGTACGAATGACCGTGCATCCGGTGGCAGCGGTGCTCAACCGGTACTTTCGGCAGCCAGTGCGCCGCTTCAAATCGGAACGCCTGCATGATCTTCATCTGATGTCGATGGCCTTGTGCAATTGCAAACCCAGTCTCCACGGCGGTTGCGACAGACGGTTTTCGGCGGAGAGCCGAGTATTAGAGCCGACGTCAGGCCCCGTCCACCGGCCGAAGACGGAATCTGTCCGGAACCGATGCAGAACGCGCCCGGCCGTCGCCGCGAATGCATCGGGGTGCGTATCGCGCAGAAGCACTTGCCCCAGGCCGTCTTGCCGAGTCATCTGCCGGCCAGGGCATCCTGCGTTACGCGTGGCAGGAAATCCGCTGGCTGATTTGCGGTCGCGATGCACCAAGCGTCTTGCGGCCGCGTCGATGATTTGCCCGACGGTTCGGGATACGGCGCGACCGCGCCGTATCCCGAAATGATTGGGCCGCTTTGCCGACGGTCCTTCGATCGCTCAAAGGATGAAGTCGTTGGCGGTGAACGTGTATGGGTGTGACATGTAGATCTGCATGTCGGCGCCGGGGTCCGCATCGATCGAGACGTTGAGCGTGGCGATGCCGGTCCGACTGTCCGTCGTTTGCCAGACCAGGCCCGACCAGTCGCCGGTATAGTGGGCGGGATCGGCGAGGAAAGTGAAGGCCTGGTCGCCCGCCAGCGAAACGTTAGCATCGATCAGGGACAGATCGATCCTGTCCTGTCCTTGCGTGAAATCGACGATCGTATCCTGCTGGGTGCCCCACGACAGCTGGTTCTGCGACTCCGAGACCGCGGCGAACTGAAAGGTATCGGCGCCCTCGTTGCCGACGAGATAGTCGCTGCCAGCCCCGCCACTCAGGATATCATTGCCCGTACCTCCCACCATGCGATCGTTGCCGACGCCGCCGATCAGGACGTCATCGCCCGCATTCCCCTGCAGATAATCGTTGCCGCCTTGCCGCCAGCCGCTGTCGCCATGGACGATATCATTGCCGTCGCCGCCGAACACGCTGTCGTCGCCGTTGCCGCCATAGAGCGTATCGTTGCCGGCAAGACCGTAGATCTGATCGTTGCCGCTTCCGCCAAAGACGAAATTGTCATTGGCGTTACCTCGGAAGGTATCCGCGAAGCCCGTCAGATCAATCTCCTCGATCGACGACAGGACGTCGCCTTGCGCTTCGCCCGTCCAGGTCGTCGACGAGCGGGTGAGATCGATGCTGACGCCGGCGGTAGCGTCGTAGTAGGCCGCGATGTCGAAACCGTCGCCTCCCGACAGAATGTCGGCGCCGGTGCCGCCATTGAGAATGTCGTCGCCGGTGCCGGCTTCGAGAATATCGTTGCCGTTACCGCCGTACAGAGCGTCGTCACCGCCGCCGCCATCGAGCCGGTCGTTGCCCTCGCCGCCGTCCAGGATGTCGGCACCGTCGTTGCCGAACAGCGTGTCGTTGCCGATGCCGCCATTGACGATGTCAGCGAGATTCGAGCCGACGAACGTATCGTCGAAGCTCGAGAGCGAAAATGCTTCGATGCCGAAATAGACATGGCCGGCCGCCTCGCCGGCGTTCAAATTCATGTTAGCCAGATTCACGGAGACGGCGCCGAACGAGAGACTATAAGAGACGGTGTCGTATCCATCGCCGCCGAACAGCAAAGCTGCGCCGGCCCCGACGATCAGCCGGTCGTTGCCGGCGCCGCCATCAAGAAAATCGCCGCCGGCGCCATTGAGGTCAAAGAGGTAGTCGTTGCCATCGCCACCCATCATGATGTCGGCGTCAAGGCCGCCGATAAGCGTATCGGCGCCAGTCCCGCCATCGAGGACATTGAAGCCATAATCGCCACCAAAGAGGTAGTCGTCGCCGGCGCCGCCAGCCAGCGTGTCGTTGCCGTTGTAGGCCAGAAGGACGTCGTCGCCGTCGCCGCCGTCCAGGTAGCTGCCGCCGGCGCCGTAGCCGCCGACAATGGTGTCGTTGCCGCCGAAGCCGTAGATCGTATCATTGCCGCCAAGACCATCGATGTAGTCGTCCCAGTTACTGCCGTAGATGGTGTCATTGTCCCACGTTCCCGTGATGAAGATCGGCCCGGCGGGGATGCCGATCCCTAGTCCGCTATCAAAAAAATCGGTCTGCTCAAGAGCACGAATCGTCTTGGCCATTTTGAAGATCCTCGTTTTGGAGGGATGGAAGATCTCCGCGCATCTCGTGCGCGGCGATCGCCGTCCGGTGGTCGATGTCAGCCCGCTTGCAAGCTAAGCGATGCAGCACCGGCTGCACGTCAGCCAATCAGAGGAGTGCCTCCGCTCTGTGTGAGGTGCGGCACACATGCACCGACGCGACAGGGCTGTACGTGCTTCTTGCATTCCCCGCGCCCGCTGGTTGGAGAGGGTGGCAGGTTCCCGGCAAGACCCGGGCGAAATGCGCCGCGGGAACGCGGACATATGCCTTTGTCCATCTGCGATGGCTAAGATGAGCGGGCGTCGGCTCGGGTGCGCGCAACGGCCCGGAGTTGAACAGGCCGGCGCAACAGTGCAAGGCTAGCCGTCATTCCCATCCAGGCCCGCCATGCATGACCATACCCGCCATCTCCCCCTCGCAAGTCCGCTGCATGCTGATCTCGCGCGATGAAATCGCGCTGCTCGATTTGCGGCACGAGGCCGTCTTTGCGTCAGGCCATCCGCTGTTTGCCGCCAACATGGCGGCCGACCGGATCGCGCTCGAAGCCGCGGCGAGACTGCCGCGACGGGACGCGCCGATCGTTCTTTATGACGCCGGCGAAGGCCTCGTTGCGCAGGCGGCGGATCGTTTCAAAGCGTTGGGGTACACCGACGTCCGCCAACTCGAAGGCGGGCTCGAGGCCTGGCAGGCGGCGGGCTATGAACTGTTTCAGGACGTCAATTCCTATGCCAAGGCGTTCGGCGAACTGGTCGAGTCCCGCCGGCACACGCCCTCGCTGCCGGCGGAGGAGGTCGCCGCCCTGATTGCGGACAAGGCCAATGTCGCCATCCTCGACGTCCGGCGGTTCGACGAATATGCCACCATGAACATCCCCGGCTCCGTCAGCGTGCCCGGCGCCGAACTGGTGCTGCGCGCGGGCGGCATCGCGCCGGATCCCGACACCACCATCATCGTCAATTGCGCCGGCCGCACCCGTTCGATCATCGGCACCCAGTCGCTGATCAACGCCGGCGTCGCCAACAGAGTGGTGGCGCTGCGCAACGGCACGATCGGCTGGACGCTGGCGAAGCAAGAGCTCGAGCACGGCGCGGACCGGCGCGGCGGCATCGGCCCGTTCGAGGGCGCGCAGGCCAGGGCCCGCGAAGTCGCCTATCGTGCCGGCGTGAAGCATATCAGCGCGGAAGAAGCGGCGGCGCTGCAGGCTCAAAGTCATCACACGCTCTATCGCTTCGACGTTCGCGACGCCGAAGAGTATGCCGCCGGCCACATCGCGGCCTTTCGCCACTATCCCGGCGGGCAACTGGTGCAGGAGATCGACATGGCCGCGCCGGTGCGCGGCGCGCGCATTCTTCTCACCGACGACAGGGGCGTGCGCGCCGACATGACCGCATCCTGGCTCGCGCAAATGGGCTGGGAGGTCTACGTGCTCGAAGGTGGTTATGATCGCGCGCTTGAAGTAGCCCCGCCGCAGGTTTTGCCGAGGCCCGACCCGTCGCACCGCTACCGGCGCCCCTATGAGGGCACCGATGTCGATGCGGGCGCGATGCAGGCCTATCTCGATTGGGAATACGGCCTCGTCGAACAGCTCCGCCGTGACGGCACCCATGGATTCTTCGTGATCTGAGGCCGAGGCGAGGGAGACCCCTCGCTTTGACTCTCAACACGCCGGGAGTTTCAATTTTGCGATAGAAGCCATAACGACATTGAGCTTTTGCCGCTCCACCAACGCCGTCTAATCTGGGGCGGAAACCAAACCCGAAGAACGAAGTGAGGAGCGCCGCTCGATGGCAGATTTGGCCGCCAAACCGAACCAGGCGTCACCGCCGCCGACGTGGCCGGACGACGTCTACCGCATCCTCAAGGAAGCTGACGTCAAGCAAGTCGGGATGGTGCCGGACGCCGGCCACAGCCGTCTCATTCGCGCCTTCGAGGCCGACCCGGAGACGCGCGTCGTCACCCTGACGACGGAAGAGGAAGGCGTGGCGATGCTCGCCGGCGCCTGGCTCGGCGGTCAGCGCGGCGTGCTGCTGATGCAGTCGAGCGGCGTCGGCAACTGCATCAACATGCTGTCGCTGCCGGCGATCTGTCACATGCCGCTGCTGATGCTGGTGACGATGCGCGGCGACTGGGGTGAGTTCAACCCGTGGCAGATCCCGATGGGGCAGGGAACGCAGGCGGCGCTCGAGGCCATGGGCGTCATCGTCACGCGCGCGGACGAGCCGCATCTCGTCGCGCAGACGGTCTGGGGGGCTGCGAATCTGGCCTTCAACACCTGGCGGCCGGCCGCGGTCCTGATCGGGCAGCGGGTGTTGGGGGCCAAGAACTTCAAGGAGCTGGCGCGCAAATGACCAACCCTAATGCTCTGCTTCATCGCCGCGACGTCGTGGGCGAACTGCTGCGTGACCGCGGCGACCTGCTGGTCATCGCCGGTCTCGGCGCGCCGAACTGGGACGTCTCGGCCGCCGGCGACAACCCCAACAATTTTCCGCTGTGGGGCGCCATGGGTGCCGCCTCGATGATGGGACTGGGCCTGGCGCTGGCGCAGCCGAAGCGCAAGGTGCTGGTCGTCACCGGCGACGGCGAGATGCTGATGAACCTCGGCTCGCTCGCCACCATCGCCGTCGAGAGACCGCCGAACCT
The DNA here is from genome assembly GCF_018736105.1 of Bradyrhizobium sediminis. Taxonomy (NCBI): domain Bacteria; kingdom Pseudomonadati; phylum Pseudomonadota; class Alphaproteobacteria; order Hyphomicrobiales; family Nitrobacteraceae; genus Bradyrhizobium; species Bradyrhizobium sediminis. The sequence goes on along the minus strand of NZ_CP076135.1, from coordinate 5,096,279 downwards.
GACGATCGCCGTGCTCGACAACGAGCGGTTCGGCGAGACCGGCATGCAGAAGACCCATACCGCCTCAGGCGTCGACCTCGCCGCCATGGCGCTTGCCGCGGGTATCCGCACGTCGCGTGTCGTCAGGACCATGGAACAGGTGACGGAGATCCGCGATCTCGCCCATCAGGGCAAGGGACCGGTGTTCGCGCAGCTCAAGATCAATCCCGAGGCGCTGGTCTTCGTGTTGCCGCCGGCCGATGGCGGCATCCTGACCACGCGCTTCCGGCGATCCGTTCTCGGAGATGAATCGCTCTACAATTGAAGCAATACCGAGAAGCAACACCGATCGGTCTTGCAGGACTCTGAAGTGGTGCTTCAACCCGCCATCCGAATTTTCCAGAGGCCTTCCTTGGCAAGCTGTTCGATCTCGGCAACGATCAGCGACGAGATCGTGCTGGTGGCGATGGACGAGGGGCGCGCGATCGGCGATGCCAGAATGATTTCGCGACTGACCGGCGGGTTCACGAGCGCTGCCATTTCCAGCCGCTTGGCCGCCAGCTCGGCGCGGATCGCTGATGCCGGCAACAGCGTGTAGCCCAGTCCCTCTTCCATGAGGGCGATCTGGGCGCGATATGAATCGGCCTCGATCATGGCGTCGAGCGTCAATTTCTTGCGGGCCACTGCTTTCTCAAGCAGCGCCCGCAGGCCATGCGAAACGCTGGGAAGGATCAGCCTCTGCCTGACCAGCCATTCCAGCTCGACCTGCTTTTTCCTGGCCAGACCCGAGCCCGGCGGACCGACGACGGCGAGGTCCTCGTGTCCGATCGAGTGGACGGAAAGATGCAGGTCGTCGGCGGGACCGTAGGTGATGGCGAGATCCATCTCGCCCCGGTGCAACCATTCGACCAGATGGCCGCCATAGCTTTCCACGATCCGCAGCGAGATATCGGGAAGATCCGTGATGATCCGGCGCGCCAGGCGCCCCGACAACACGGCGCTTACCGTCGGCACCAGGCCGAGGATCACCCGTCCGGACGGCTTGCCGCTCGCCGATTGGATGTCGTCGCGAACCTGTTCGATCTGCCGCACCAGCCCGGTGGTGCGGTCGAGCAGGATCTGGCCGGCGCTGGTCAAGAGCATGCCGCGTCCGTTGCGGATGAAAAGTTCGACCCGAAGCTCGTGCTCGAGCAGCTTGATGTGCCGGCTGAGCGCAGGCTGGGCGGCCCGCAGCCGGTCCGCCGCCTTGCTCAGGCTTCCGAGTTCGGCCACCGCCCGGAAGGTGCGCAGTTGTTTGAGATCCATCGGCTACCTTGCGGTCATCTGCTCAGGCCTTTGCCTTCCTGGCCGCCTTCTTCACCGCCTTTTTGGCCACCTTCTTGACGGGCGGTGGGGCCTCCGCCGCGTTTCGCATCGATCGTGCATAGCTGTCCGCGGCGTTATCGGCGGAAATCTGCAGCCTTCGCGCCGCGGCAGTGGCCTGCAACATGGTATCTTTCGCGATCTGCTTGAAGCGGGCCCTGGCCTCGCCATTCTTCGCCTTGGCGGCAAGGCCGACATACCGATCGCGCCGCTTCTTCGCGGCGGCCATCAAGCCTTTATATTGTTGCTTCGCAAGCTGCCGGATTACGACATCCAGATCGGCGTCCGCCATTTCTCTATTTCTCCAACTGCCATCACGACATTTCGTTGGATCAACTATGCAATTGCCGCGAGGGCATTGCAAATAGGCGTCTGTGCCGGGCCGGTCTCAATGCCCCGGCCCATAACGCCGGAGCGCCTCGAGGGTGAGGCCCTTGCCGACCGCACCAAACGTGTCGCCTTCGACGATCCGGGCCGACGGCAGCGCCTTGGTAATCGCCTTGCGGACATGGGCGAGCCGCACCGAGCCGCCGGTCAAAAACACTGCGTCGATGTCGCCGGCGGACAATTGCGCCTGCGTCAGGCAAATCCTGATGCGGGCCGCGATGCGCCCGGCCAGTTGCCTGGTATGGCTGACGAGGTCAGGGCGGCCGATGGCGGCGCCGAGGCCCGGCGCGACCCATTCCAGCGGGATGTCGGCCCGGCGACGGTCGGACAGCGCAATCTTGGCTTCCTCGACCTCCATCGCCAGCGTATGGCCGCGCTGTTCGTCGACCACCCGCACCAGCCGATCGAGCAGATCGGGCTCGCTTGCCTCCTGCCGGACCTGGCGGATGCCCGCGAGCACCCGCGGCTCGTACATGCGGTTGATGTTCGACCAGGTGGCGAGGTCGTGGAAATAGCTCGAGGGCACGTCGAGGCCGGGCCGCTTCATGGCGCTGCCGAAGCCGAACAGCGGCATGATGACGCCGAGACTGAGTTGGCGATCGAAATCGGTGCCGCCGATGCGCACGCCGTCATTGGCGAGAATGTCGGAGGCGCGGTCGCTTCTGGCGTGGCGCTGCGGCCCCAGCCGCACGATCGAGAAATCCGAGGTGCCGCCGCCGATATCGGCGATCAGGGCGATTTCCTCGCTCCCGATCTGGCGCTCATAATCCAGCGCCGCGGCAATCGGCTCGAACTGGAATGTGATCTCGCCGAAGCCGATTTCGCGCGCGATCTCCCGCAGGGTCTGCTCCGCCTTGCGGTCGGCGTCGTCGGCATTGTCGACGAAGTGCACCGGCCGGCCGTGCACCACGTCGCGCAGCTCGCGGCCGGTGGCCTGTTCGGCGCGCCGCTTCACCGCGCCGAGATAATAGGCGATCACGTCGCGAAAGCTGGTCCGCTCGCGCCCCAGCCGCGTGGTCTCCTCGATCAGCGAGGTGCCGAGCACCGATTTGAGGCTGCGCATCAGCCGGCCGGGCGCGCCCTCGACATAGGTCTCGATCGCCTTGCGTCCGATCAGCACCCCGCCATCGGCTTGATAGAAAATCGCGCTCGGAATCGTCGTGTGGCCGGCCTCCAGCGCCGTCAGGACCGGCGCATCGCCGACGATGGTGCCGAGTGTCGTGTTCGACGTTCCGAAATCAAGTCCGCAGATCGACATGGGGGCTCCAGGAGGGAGCGTCCGTCTACACAGTTAAGCGCCACCGATCCACCTTTATCTTGCCGCACGATCCACACGAGCTATTTTGTGAAAAGCTGCATCGCCCGGATATCAACATCGTCCATCCACAGATCTATTTGTTTGGTGCGGCGGGTTGAAGAAGCGATCGGCGATGGTTCATAAGCGTCCTCCCGCGGCGGACGATTCACCGGCCGGCGGCTTTGAGAAAGATTGCGCGTGGCAAACATCTACCGGCAGATTGCGGAAGAACTCGGCGTTCGCGAACAACAGGTCGAGGCGACAGTGGCGTTGCTCGACGGCGGTGCCACGGTCCCGTTCGTGGCGCGTTACCGCAAGGAAATCACCGGCGCGCTCGACGACGCGCAATTGCGCACGCTGGAAGAACGCCTGAACTACCTGCGTGAGCTCGAAGAGCGCCGCACCGCCATCCTCAATTCGGTCCGCGAGCAGGGCAAGCTCGATGCCGCGCTGGAAGCCGCGATCCTCGCCGCCGACAGCAAGGGGCGGCTGGAGGACATCTATCTGCCGTTCAAGCCGAAGCGCCGCACCAAGGCCGAGATCGCCAAGGAGGCCGGGCTCGAGCCGCTCGCCGACCTGCTGCTGACGCAGCCGGGGAACGATCCGCAAGCCGCGGCCATACCCTTCATCGATGCCGACAAGCAGGTGGCCGATGCCGCGGCCGCGCTCGACGGCGCCCGCGCCATTCTGGTCGAACGCTTCGCCGAAGACGCCGACCTGCTCGGTGCGCTGCGCGAACAGATGTGGTCGAATGGCCTGATGACCTCCACGGTTCGCAAGGGCAAGAAGACCGAGGGGGAGAAGTTCAAGGACTATTTCGATTTCAGCGAGCCGCTCACCAGGCTGCCGTCGCATCGCATCCTCGCGATGTTCCGCGGCGAAAAGGAAGAGATTCTGGATCTGCAGATGCTGCCCGAGCCGGTTTCGGCTACGCCGGCCGCGGTCAGTTCTTATGAGCTGAAGATCATGCAGCGGTTTGCGATTTCCGATCAGGGCCGCCCCGGCGACAAGTGGCTATTGGAGACGGTGCGCTGGGCCTGGCGCACCAAGATCCAGGTCCATCTCAATATCGATCTGCGGATGCGGCTGTGGAACGCGGCCGAAACCGAAGCGGTGCGCGTGTTCGCGTCCAATTTGCGCGACCTCCTGCTGGCGGCACCGGCCGGCGCGCGGGTCACCATGGGCCTCGATCCCGGCTTCCGCTCCGGCGTCAAGGTCGCGGTCGTCGATGCCACCGGCAAGGTGGTCGCCACCACCACGATCTATCCGCACGAACCGGCGCGGCGCTGGGACGAGGCGCTGGCGACGCTGGGCAAGCTCGCCGTCGCCCATCGCGTCGATCTGATCGCGATCGGCAACGGCACTGCGTCGCGCGAAACTGACAAGCTCGCCATGGATCTTGTGAAGCTGCTGCCGGACCTGATGATGTCGAAGATCGTGGTGTCGGAAGCCGGCGCTTCGGTCTATTCGGCCTCGGCCTTTGCCTCCGAGGAATTGCCCGAGCTCGACGTCACCCTGCGCGGCGCGGTCTCGATCGCGCGGCGGCTGCAGGACCCGTTGGCCGAACTGGTCAAGATCGATCCCAAGGCGATCGGGGTCGGGCAGTACCAGCATGACCTCGGCGAGAGCAAGCTGGCGCGCTCGCTCGATGCGGTGGTGGAAGACTGCGTGAATGCCGTCGGCGTCGACGCCAACACCGCCTCGGCGCCGCTGTTGGCGCGGGTGTCCGGCATCGGCTCCGGGCTGGCGCAGAGCATCGTGCAGCACCGCGACGCCAACGGCCCGTTCAAATCGCGCAAGGCGCTGAAGGAGGTGCCGCGGCTCGGGCCCAAGGCGTTCGAACAATGCGCCGGCTTTCTGCGCATCCAGGGCGGCGAGGATCCGCTCGACGCCTCCGGCGTGCATCCGGAAGCCTATCCGGTGGTGCGCAAGATTCTTGCCGCGACCAAGAGCGACATCAAGGCGGTGATCGGCAATGCGGATATCCTGCGCCAGGTCAAGCCGCAGGCTTTCGTCGACGACACCTTCGGCCTGCCGACAGTGACCGACATCCTGCGTGAATTGGAAAAACCCGGCCGCGACCCGCGCCCCGCCTTCAAGGCCGCGGTGTTCAAGGAGGGCGTCGAGACCTTGAAGGATCTCAAGCGCGGCATGATCCTCGAAGGCACGGTCACCAACGTGGCGGCGTTCGGCGCCTTCGTCGATATCGGCGTGCATCAGGACGGGCTGGTGCACATCTCGGCGATGTCGAAGACCTTCATCAAGGATCCGCGCGAGGTGGTGAAGTCGGGCGACATCGTCAAGGTCAAGGTGCTGGAGGTCGAGGTCGCGCGCAAGCGCATCGCGCTGACGCTGCGGCTCGATGACGAGACCGGCGGCAAGAGCGAGCGCGCCTCGCAAGGCATGCCGCGCGACAATTCCCGCGCATCAATGACGTCGTCGGCGCCGCGCAGGCCGCAGGAGCCGTCCGGCGGCGCGCTGGCCGAAGCCCTGCGCCGCGCCGCCGAGAAGAACGGCAGGCCCTGAGACAAGAGAGACAAGCCTGGCCGGAAGGTCCCTGCCGGACGGCGGACAAATCGCAGGCGCGGCGCTACTCTTGAAGAACCAGAGCATCATCCGCTCACCCGCGGTCTGACGAGGAGATCAATGCGCGCTTTTCCGACCTCCGCCACCGCAGGTCCGCGCGAGCCGGCGGGGTAGGCCATGCGCGATCTGCTTCGCCATCTCGCCGGTGGAGATCGCAGGTCGATCGGGCAGTCGGACCGCGTCGTGCGCGACGTTCTGGCAAGGCCATCGCTGCTTGCGACAGTAATCGGCGGGCTCAGCCACGCCGATGTCCTGGTTCGGATGCGCTGTGCGGATGCGGCGGAGAAAGTGACGCGACGGCATCCGCAGTGGCTTCAGCCACACAAGGCCGCGCTGCTCGCGCTCGCGGCAACAACGGCCGAGCAGGAATTGCGCTGGCATCTGGCCCAGATGCTGCCGCGGCTGACGCTCGAGCCGGCGGAGACGCGCCGCGCGATCAAGTGGATGTTCGAGTACCTGAATGACGACAGCAAGATCGTGAAGACATTTGCCATGCAGGCGCTCGCCGACTTCGCGGCGTGCGACCCCGTCCTGCGCGGGAAAGTCCTCCCGTTGCTCGGCACCCTCGCGCGTACCGGCAGCCCCGCCATGCGCAGCCGGGGGCGGCGTCTCGTTGCCCGCCTTCGGGCGCTCGAACAGCCGCCCAAACGGCAGCATCCTCGTCGGCGCTCCAGGGCAGACTGATCCCGGGGAAAGGGACTACGGAGATATGATTCCAATCGCTGTTCGCGATGGTCGGCTTGGATGCTATACCGGATCCGCCTCGGCGCGCTTGCCGGGATCGAAAGTATCCGATTGATCTTCAGCCGCGATGAGATGGCCGCATGTATGCTTTAGGTTCGCAACGTAAACTCTTCGACATTCCCGAAGGTGTGGCCTATTTCAACACCGCCTCCAACGCCCCGCAGCTGAATGTCTCGCGCGCTCGCCTGCTCGAAGCCGCCGGCGCCAAGAGCCGCCCCTGGGAACGTCAGTCGTCCGATTTCTTTGCCGAAGCGGAAAGTATTCGCGGTCTTGCCGCGGATCTGTTCGGCGCTGATTCCGATGCATGGGCGGTCATTCCCGCGGCCAGTTACGGATTGAGCGCCGCCGCACGCGCCATCGAACCGACTCTCGAACCGGGAGACCGCATCCTGGTGATGGCCGACGAGTTTCCCTCCAATGTCCTGCCGTGGCGCCGGGCGGCCGGGCAGGCCGGCGCGGTCCTGACGACGGTGGCAACGCCTGCGGACGGGGATTGGACGGCCGCGATACTCGAGGAGATCCGCCCGGGCATTCGCGTCGTCGCGCTGGCGCACTGTCACTGGACCAACGGTGCGTTGCTCGACCTCACGCAAATCAGCGCCGCCTGTCGGCGGATCGGCGCGGTTCTGGTTCTCGACGTCACCCAGTCGCTCGGTGCCCTGCCGCTGGATCTCGCGGCGATCGATCCGGATTTCATGGTGGCGGCGGGTTACAAATGGCTGCTGTGCCCCTACGGCTTCGGCTTGATGTATGTCGCGCCGCGCTGGCGCGACGCCAGGCCGCTGGAAGAGACCTGGCTGGCGCGCACCGGCGCCGAGGATTTCGCGAACCTCGTGAATTACAGCGATGTCTATCGTCCCGGGGCCCGGCGGTTCGATGTCGGCGAGACCTGCACCGCTACAATCCTGCCCGCGGCGATCGCCGCGCTCGAACAACTCCGGGCCTGGGGCATCGCGCGGATCGCCGAGAGCCTCGGGACAATAGCCGGCCGGATCGCGCCGGAGCTGGAAGCGCGAGGTTTTGGCGTGCTGCCGGCAATGCGGCGCGCGCCACACATGTTTGGCGCGACGCTGCCGGGCAGGGATGATGGTGACTTCGCCGCGAGCTTGCGCGAACGGGGCGTCTTCGTGAGCCGGCGCGGGCAATCGATCCGCTTTGCGCCTCATCTTCATGTCACCGAAGCCGACCTCGCCCAGCTGGTCGCTGCGCTCGATCGGACGGGATCTTGAGCGCAGGCGGCAGGAAACAGGTGCCAATCAAGTCCGCCATCCGCGCCTGTGCGGAGCGCCGTGCCACAGCGTCGTCCGCTGACCCGCGATTTTGACGAGGATACAAATGCCCGCCTTCCCGGCCTCCACCACCGTTCTCGACTCCATCCTGTTCCGCGACGCCTTCGGCACCCCTGCCATGCGCGAGGCGTTTTCGGATTTCAGCCTGATCTCCCGCTATGCCGAGGTCGAGATCGCGCTCGCCAGGGCTGAAGCGCGCTACGGCGTGATCCCGGCCGAGGCCGCGGAGGAAATCGCAAGGCGCACCGACGTCACGGCGTTCGATTTCGATGCCTTGCGGAAGGAAACCGATATCGTCGGCTACCCCATTTTGCCGCTGGTCCACCAAATGACAAAGCAATGCGGCGAGGCCGGCCGCTACGTGCATTGGGGCGCGACCACGCAGGACATCATGGACACCGCCGTGGTGCTGCAACTGCGCGAGGGTCTCAAGATCATCGGGGAGGATATTGCAGCCCTACGCGGCATCCTCGCCGGCCTGTCGAGGCGCTACCGCGATACGCCGATGGCGGGCCGCACCCATCTGCAGCAGGCGCTGCCGGTGACGTTCGGCTACAAGACCGCGATTTATCTCGCGATGTTCGACCGCCACGCCGAGCGTCTCGAACAATTGAAGCCGCGCGTCCTGGTCGGCCAGTTCGCCGGCGCCGCCGGCACCCTGGCTTCGCTCGGCGGCCAGGGGCTGGAAGTCCAGCAGGCGTTTTGCGAGGAACTCGGTCTCGGCGTTCCCGTGTCCACCTGGCACGTCGCCCGCGACGGGTTTGCGGAAGCCGTGAATTTCCTCGCGCTGGTGACCGGCTCGCTCGGCAAGATCGCGCTCGACATCATGATCATGGCCTCGACCGAATTCGCCGAGGTCTACGAGCCCTTCGTCAAGGGCCGCGGCGCGTCCTCGACGATGCCGCAGAAGCGCAACCCGATCTCGTCCGAGCTGATGCTGGCGGCGTCAAAGGCCGTGCGACAGCATGCCGGGCTGATGCTGGATGCGATGGTGCAGGATTTCGAGCGCGCCACCGGGCCGTGGCATGCCGAGTGGATGGCCATTCCGGAGAGCTTCGTGCTCACCGCCGGCGCCCTGCATCAGGCGAAGTTCGCGTTAGCCGGCCTGGTCGTCGACGAGAAGCGGATGGCCGACAATCTCGACATCAGCCGCGGCCTGATCGTCGCCGAAGCCGTCATGATGGGACTGGCGCCCCTGATCGGCCGGCAGCAGGCACATGATATCGTCTACGACGCCTGCCGCCTCGCCAGCGAGAAAGGCATGACGCTCGCCGACGCGCTGGCGGCCGACCCGCAGGTGTCCGGGCGCATCGACCGCGCGACGATCGATCGGCTAACCTCGCCGAAGAATTATCTCGGCCTTGCGCCCGAAATGGTGGACCGGGTGCTGGCGGCCGCGAAGCCGGGATAGGGCGGTGCGACCCTCATTCGATTTCGATCGTCTTCATCTATTTGGAGGATGACGCCCCGGCTGGCCGACCTCACTGTTGGCGCGACATTCCTTGTCACCCACCTCCGCCGAGCCGGGGGTGGCGTTCTTGAACCAGGAGGATTCCATGAATCGTTTTTCGGCTCTGGTTGCAGCGGCGTTTGCACTTGCAGTTTTCGTCGGGGGATCACTTGCGCAAGCCCAGACCGCTTCAGACGCAAAGAGCCAGCCCGGTAGCGGCCAGTGTCGTCTGTCAAACGGGCAGCGTTGCTAGACTGATTCGGTCAGCGCCGGTCCGGGGCGCGGTTCTTCTGGCTCGCCGGCAAGGCCGGTGAGCCGGCTGCCGCAAGAGTAACCCACCGGCGGAGGTCACGGGCAATGTCCGCCGTTGTGAGAACGGCGGACGAGGGTCGACTGCCGTTCGACTTCGCTCACTCCACCTAGGGCGACACCGTCCTCATGCGTATATACACGCGCTGATCGACGCGGCCGGACAGACCAATCAGCCGCATGGGCGGAGCGTCCCGCGGAATCAAACGGATGGGCCCGCGCGGGGTCTAGCTACTCCTCGGTTGGGCCCCGAAGGATGCGACGAAGTCGCTGAGCTTCGAACCAGGTTTCACGAACCTCTTTCTCAAAGCGAGCGAGCCTGGTTGCTACCTGCATGATGATGAGTGTGACCATGGCTATTCACCCGCCTTGGAAAGCAGACGCTCAATTCGACGCTCTGCGTCATCCGTCAATTTGAGCCCGCGGGTGGCAAGATACTGCTCAACAACGCGGTCAGCCCGTCGCTGACGGGATTCGATCTGGACGCGCAACAATCGTGCGAAAAATGAGGGTTTTCTGGTCGGGGCAGAAAGCCAGGCCCCAGAGGTTAGCACGTTCGCCATTGGATGGCTCCTTTGCGGAGTTGTCCTTGGGGCGAATTTCCTACCTGGTTGATAAATACGTATTGGTCCCCGCCAATGCGAGATCAAATAGCGCGCATCAGGCATGAATTTTTATCGTCATCGTGCAAATGTCCGGGGCACATTCAGAGCCGGGCTACGATTCACGGGTTGGCTATTGCACCCCGCGATGGCAGGTTTAGATAGGACTTCGCACCTGCAAGAGGCCCCGCCATGACCATCCACGACCGCAACATCTCGGCATCGATCGACCCCGCAAAACTCGACCGGCTCGCCGAGGTCGCCATCAGGGTCGGCTTGAATCTGCAGCCGGGGCAGGACCTGCTGCTGACCGCGCCGAGCGTGGCGCTGCCGCTGGTGCGGAAGATCGCCGAGCACGCCTACAAGGCCGGCGCGGGCCTGGTGACGCCGATCCTGTCCGACGAAGAGGTCACGCTGGCGCGCTACCGCTTCGCGCCGGATGACAGTTTCGATCGCGCTGCCGGCTGGCTCTATGAGGGGATGTCGAAGGCGTTTGTCGCCAACACCGCGCGGCTCGCCATCGTCGCCGACAATCCGATGCTGCTGGCGAATGAAGACCCCGCCAAGGTCTCGCGCGCCAGCAAGGCCAATTCGATGGCCTATCAGCCGGCGCTGGAGAAAATCGTCGGCTTCGACATCAACTGGAACATCATCGCCTATCCGAGCCCGGCCTGGGCCAGGCAGGTGTTTCCCGGCGACGAGGAAGACGTCGCGGTGGCCAAACTCGCCGACGCCATCTTCGCCGCCTCGCGCGTCGACAAGGATGGCGCCGTCGCGGCATGGCAGAAGCACAACGCCGTGCTTCGCGAGCGCACCGAATGGCTGAATGGCCAGCGCTTCAGCGCGCTGCATTATTCCGGACCGGACACCGATCTGACGATCGGTCTCGCCGACGGCCACGAATGGCAGGGCGGCGCCTCCACGGCCAAGAACGGCATCACCTGCAACGCCAACATTCCGACCGAGGAAGTGTTCACCACGCCGCATTGCCGGCGGGTCAGCGGCCATGTCGTCAGTTCCAAGCCGCTGTCCTATCAGGGCTCGCTGATTGACGGCATCGGGGTGCGGTTCGAGGAAGGCCGCATCGTCGAAGCCAGGGCCACGCGCGGCGCGGAGGTGCTCAACAAGGTGCTGGATACCGACGAGGGCGCGCGCCGGCTCGGCGAAGTGGCGCTGGTGCCGCATTCCTCGCCGATCTCGAAAAGCGGGTTGCTGTTTTTCAACACCCTGTTCGACGAGAACGCCGCCTGCCACATCGCGCTTGGCCAGTGCTATTCGAAGTGTTTCGTCGACGGCGGCAAGCTGACGCCGCAGCAGATCGCAGCCCAGGGCGGCAACAAGAGCCTGATCCATATCGACTGGATGATCGGCTCGGATCAGACCGACATCGACGGCATCCACGCCGACGGCCGGCGGGTGCCGGTGTTCAGGAAGGGTGAGTGGGCCTGATTGGTTAACGGGTGGCGCGAATGGCCGCCCCAATGCCAAAGCGGGCGTGTTTCGCCCCGAATTGTTGTCGGCGGCGCCGATGCGCCCGGCAATGCGGCCGATCTCGCATGCAACCATAGCCATGGCGTTTTGGCCGCATTTGGCCTAAAGGACACCCAACTCAATCAAATCCACCGCCGACGCGGCTGTGCATCTGCCAGCCACATGCAAGCTTCGACCCCTTGAGGGTTCGAGGCCCCGTTCAGCGTTCCCGCTGAACGCCAACCAAGGTTTTTCATCTCGTGACATTTTCGACCACAGTTCCGCCGCTTGCCCGGGCGTTAGCCGAACGCAACTATGATCAACTGACCGCCGTGCAGACCGCCGTGCTGGCGGACCAGGCCGGCGGCCGCGACCTGCTGGTTTCGGCGCAAACCGGCTCCGGCAAGACCGTCGCCTATGGGCTCGCCGTCGCCGAGAACCTTCTCGACGGCGCCGAGCGGTTCGAGCGGGCGGCCGCGCCGCTGGCTTTGATCGTGGCGCCGACCCGCGAGCTCGCCTTGCAGGTGCAACGCGAACTCGCATGGCTCTATCAATATGCCGATGCGCGCGTGGTTTCCTGCGTCGGCGGCATGGATCCGCGCCGCGAGCAGCGCGAGCTGGCCGCCGGCGCCCACATCGTGGTCGGCACGCCCGGCCGGTTGTGCGATCACTTGCGGCGCGGCCGTCTCGACGTCTCGGAGTTGAAGGCCGTCGTGCTCGACGAGGCCGACGAGATGCTCGATCTCGGCTTTCGCGAGGACATGGAGTTCATCCTCAAGACCACGCCGGACAGCCGACGCACGCTGCTGTTCTCGGCGACCCTGCCGCGCGGCATCATCGCGCTGGCCAAGCAGTATCAACGCGACGCCTTTCGCGTCGAGGTCGCGGGCGACGAAGGCGGCCATGCCGATATCGAGTACCGCGCCATCCGGATCGTCCCGGGCGATGTCGAGCACGCGGTCGTCAACGTGCTGCGCTTCTTCGAATCGCCGAGCGCGCTGGTGTTCTGCAACACCCGGAACGCGGTGCGGCATCTGCAGGCGACGCTGCTGGAGCGCGGGTTCTCCGTGGTCGCGCTGTCGGGCGAATTGACGCAGAACGAGCGAACCCAAGCGTTGCAGGCGTTGCGGGACGGACGCGCGCGCGTCTGCGTCGCCACCGACGTGGCGGCGCGCGGCATCGACCTGCCGAATCTCGACCTCGTCATTCACTCCGACCTGCCGAACGACCCGGAGGTGATGCAGCACCGTTCCGGCCGCACCGGCCGTGCCGGCCGCAAGGGGGTCAGCGTGCTGCTGGTGCCGCCGGCGCGCAAGCGGCGCGCGGAATTGCTGCTGAATCTCGCAGGCATCGACGCCGTCTGGGGCACGGCTCCCACGGCGGAAGAAATCCGCAAGCTCGATCAGGAGCGCATGCTGAAGGACACCCTGTTCGCGGAGGAGAACACCGCCGAGGACCTGGTGCTGGCGCAGGCCATGCTCGCCGAGCGGACGCCGGAGGATATCGCAGCGGCGCTGGCGCGGCTCTATCGCGCGCGGCTGCCTTCGCCGGAGGACATACTCGATCCCGGCCAGGGCGGAGGCCGATCGCGTGACGATCGCGGCCGGGAAAGAGATCGCGCGCCGTCGCGAGGCGAGGATCGCGCCGGCGCGCCGCGGCCGAAGCCGGGAAAATCGTCGCCGCGTCACGGCATGGCGGAGGGCAGCGTGTGGTTCCGCGCCGCCATCGGCCGGCGGAAGAACGCGGAAGCGCGCTGGCTGCTGCCGATGATCTGCCGCCGCGGCGGCATCGACAAGCAGGACATCGGCGCCATCCGCATCATGGACACCACCACCGAGTTCGAGATTTCCGCACGGGCCGCGGAATCCTTCGCCGCCATGATCAGGCGCCCCGACAAGGAAGACAACATCCGCATCGAGCCGCTGGCAGGCGCGCCACAGGCACCGATGGAAAAGCCTTCGCATCCCCGGCGCGAGGCGCATGAGGGCGGTCGCAGCGATCGCCGCAACGAACGTCCCCGCGAGGAGCGAGAGCCGAAGCCGCACGGCAAGCCTCATCGCCAGGGCGGGCCGGAATTTGCCAGGGAGCCCGGTTTCGAGAAGAAGCGACACCGGGACAGGCCGGCCCATGCCGGACAGGCGCAGCATACCGGCGCGCCTGCAGCGAAAGCCGCGTTCGGAAAGAAGAAAAAGAAGAAGAATCGCCAAGCCTGATGATCACGAAGGCTGATGATGACGGTCGCCGAAGCGTCCCGGCGACTGCGGCGCGAGCGTCTGCGCCGAAGGCGTGGCTCACCCGAGTTTCAGTTTGTAAAACTCCGCCGCCGTCCTCGAGAACAGTGCAGTCTTCTCGGCCTCGCTGTATTGGGCGGCGATGCGCTTGAAGGCGTTGAAGATCACCTGATAGCTGCACTGGCCCTTGTCAGGCGGGAAGTTGCTCTCGAACATCGCCCGGTCGGGGCCGAAGGCCTCGATGCACGTCTCTATATAGGGACGCCAGGCCGCGGCGGCCTCCTCCGACGACGGCGGCTTCGGCCGCAGGTGAAAGTCATAGCCGAGCAGGCACATCGCGAGGCCGCCGAGCTTGACCGAGACGTTCGGGCATTTCGCGATTTCCCGGATCGAGGCCTTCCACGCCGGAAAGGTCTCCTCGCGCTTGCCGGCAAAACGGCCGACGCCGACCGGCCCGCCGCAATGATCGAGCACGATCCTGGTGTCGGGAAAGGCTCGGGCGAGATCGGTCAGCTCGGAGATCTGCGGATGAAACAGCCAGGCGTCGAAACTCAGGCCCAGCGGCGCCAGACAGGCAAATCCCTTGCGGAAGGTGGAATCGAGCAGCAGGCCTTTCGGGCGATTGGCGTACATGCCGGCGACCTCAAGCTCCGCATCCCACGCCGAGGAATGGCGGATGCCGCGGAAGCGGCCGTTGCCGGCGGCGATTTCCGCCTCCAGCACCGGCTTGGCGCCGTCGCCAAGCAGCAGGTTGGCGTGGCTGACGATGCCGGCGCAGATCGCGGCGGGACCAAAGCCGCCGCTGGCGCTCATCGCCGCGACGCCGTTGGCGAATTCAACCTCGCCGATCGGGCGAAACGCCTCCGGGCCGGAGGCGCGGTACATCGAGCGGCAATCGACATAGACGGTCGCGACGACGTTGTGGCCGGAGGCGATGTCGGCCGCCATGTCCTCCAGCATGTAACGCAACCCGCCGCGGTCCCACAGATGATGGTGCGGATCGACGATCGGACGCCGGGGGTCGATGACTTCCTCGGTGTGCTGCGCGAGCCAGTCTTCGCGCGGATCGGCAAACAGCCCGCTCTTCGAGGCGGGCGCGGTGCTGGCGGCCATCATTTCACTCCCGGTTTTTGTTGTTATGGAAATCGTTCGAAGCGGGGCGCGTCAAACCCGAACTGCTGGCCGATCCGGCGCATGAAGTCGTCGAGCGGGGTCATGAAGCGGTGCATCGGCAGCACCACGGAGGCGCGCAGCCGCCGCGTGATGTCGGAGATGCCGTCGAGCGACATGGTATAGCTGCCGTCGATCGGCACCATCACGATGTCGAGCCGGCCGATCGCGGCGAAATGGCTGTCGTCGAGCTTGTGGTGGAGGTGGCCGAGATGGCCGATGCACAGGCCGGCGACCTCGAAAATGAAGATCGAGTTGCCGTCCCGGATCATCTCGCCGCTGGAATCGTCGCTGTAATAGCGGCGGATGTCGGTCGTCACGTTGCGGATATAGACGTCGCCGATGCGTTGCGAGACATAGGCTGGCTTGCCGTCATCGCCCCAGCCGTGCAGCACATGCGGGATGCCGCGGTCGGGAAACAGCGAATAATGCGTGCTGTGGGCGCGGTTCATGGTGACGACGTCGGGCAAGCGGCCGGTCCGGTAGGCGCCGCTGTAGTCGGTCGCGATCCGCACGCCGCCTGGTGTCTCGATGTAGTAGGTCGAATGGCCGGCATAGGTGATGGCGACCTCTTCGGCCTTGGCCGCGATCCGGCGAAGACTGACCGGCGTGGCGCGCGGCGGCGCATTGGCCATCGCCAGGCATTCGCTGCGCAGGGGTTGCTGGGCGGCAGCCGGCGCCAGCAGCGAACCCAGTATGGCGAAGACGACAGGGAAGGATCGCAACATGGCAAGACCTGTCTCGAGGGGGGCCCGGAACGGCACTGTATCGCCGAATCCGGCAGCCGTCATGGCGGCATCCACATCGGCCGCTGATGCGGGCGGCGGCGGGAGCTGGAACAAGAGACGGGAACCAGATGTCTCGGCTGAATTGCCGCCCGCCGGAATTCTCGCATGCGCATTGGCGTTTTCCGATTGGCCGCAGCGCCGGTTAAGCGATTAAGCTACCCGGATGGCGAAGCCCGGACGAAACGCGCGCCGGCGCGCCGCAACGGGAGTTGCAGCCAAGGAGTTCATGTTGCCACGCGCATCCTCTTCCCGGCGGTTGGAGCCGCTGCATCACATCGATGCCGGTGTTCTCGATATTGCTTACTTTGAGGCGGGGCCTGCCGACGGCCCGGTGGTGATGCTGCTGCACGGCTTCCCCTACGACATCCATTCCTATGTCGATGTCGCGCCTCAGCTGGCCGCAAAGGGCTGCCGCACCATCGTTCCCTATCTGCGCGGCTACGGGCCGACCCGTTTTCGCGACCCATCGACGCCGCGCTCCGGAGAGCAGGCCGCTCTTGGCGCCGACCTGATCGCGCTGATGGACGCGCTCGGCATTAGGCGCGCCGTGTTCGCCGGCTATGACTGGGGCGGGCGCGCCGCCTGCGTGGGCGCTGCGCTGTGGCCGGACCGCTGCATCGGCCTCGTCTCGGTCAACAGCTACAATATTCAGAACATCGCCCGGGCCATGGTTCCCATGAGGCCGGAGCGCGAGGTTGCGCTCTGGTATCAATATTATTTCCAGCTCGAGCGCGGCCGGGCCGGGCTTGCCGCCAACCGGCGCGAGATCGCGAGGATCCTGTGGCAGCAATGGTCACCGAACTGGCGCTTCGATGATGCCACCTTCGAGCGGTCGGCGGCCGCGTTCGACAATCCCGATTACGTCGATGTCGTGATTCACAGCTATCGCCATCGTTTTGGTCTCGCCGATGGCGATCCGCATTATGCCGATATGCAACGCCGGCTGGCGGCGCTGCCTGCGATTTCGGTGCCGGCCATCACGCTGGATGGAGAAGGCGACGGCGTCGCTCCCGCGACCGACGGCAGCGCGAGCGCGGCGAAGTTCACCGGCCCGCGCAGCCACCGCGTCATCTCGCGCGCGGGACATAACCTGCCGCAGGAAGAACCCGAAGCCTTCGCGGCCGCGGTGATGGAGCTGATCGGTGCTTAGTGTCGAGAAGCAGTAGCGCGCCGACTGCCTACGACAGCAGTTGGGTTGATCTACCTTGCGCTTCGATCAGCCTGACGGCGTTCTTGTCGAACGAGACAAAAATGTCAGCGCCCAGCCAGTTTCCTTCGTAAGCGATAACGCCGTCGGCAAAATCACCACCCGCATCCAGCATCGCCAGTCCGGCTTCTGCCGCCGGTCGATTCGCCACAATGTTCGCCCCGTTCAGCAGACCTCGAAGCGTCCCTGCGATGTCGCTCGATCGGATCCTGTAGCTTCGCAACACCCAGACCAGTTCACAAAGCGTAGGTATCGTCAGTGCGACTATATCGGCTTTGCTCAGGGCAATCTGGGCTGCCTTGCTTTGCTCGGCGTGATCTTCGGTCAACGCCCGTACCAGCACGTTGGTATCGGCAGTGATCTTCATCGCTTACCAGCCCAGCCTCGGGCGATGATCTCATTCATCTCCTCGATCGACAGGGATCGGCCTTTTCTCTTCGCTTTCAAGCTGCCGAAGAGATCTGAGATTTTGCCTGTCGGCCGGGCCGCTTTCACCTCGATCCGTCCGTCAGGGAGCTTGTCTACGGAAATTTTTTCACCGGGATGAACACCCAGATGTTCCAGCAAATCCTTGCGCAGCGTGACCTGACCTTTGGCAGTAACCGTAAGCGTGCTCATGGAAGCCTCATCGTAAGGCCGTGAATGTAAGGCATAAAAGCCTTACTTTCAAGGACGTAAGCCCAGGGACCTCAGCCGGAGGGCTGTCCTACTCCCGCCGCGGGCTGATCCTCCAGGTCGCGGCGACGATGGCCGCGGTCATCAGGCCACTGACCAAGCCGGCGATCGGGATCGCCAGCGCCAATGCTGCGGTCGCGGCCCATCCGATCGAGGAAAACGCCTCCGCGAAGGTCGCAAACCGCGACGAGGTCTGGCGGCGGCGGAACTGGCTGCGCCGGGCCTGCACCCGGAACCAGAGCTGGATCGCGGTGGCCGATGCGGATGCGATGATAACGCCAAGCGCGGTGACCGCCGCCTGCCACGGCGCGGTAAAGGCAAGGGCCGCAACCAGCGGCGCGAAGATGACGGCGATCACGATCAGCACCACTTCGATCTTGGCGCGGGTCACGCGCGAAGCCGGCAGCGGCGCCGTTGCCACCAGATCCGCGGCGTCCTCGCCGGATATCGTCAGCCAGGCGAGACCGCCTGCGAGTTGTCCCGCGGCCATGACGATCACGGGCGTGATCAGCACGATGGCGGCGGAACTGTCGGCAAAGCTTCGCCACAGCAGCAGCGCCGGCGGCACCAGATAGAGCAGTTGCATCAGGCTCTGCGACACCAGCCACGGATCGCGCTTCAGCAGCACGAATTCCTTCCAGCGCAGCGCCTGCTGCCGCGAGCCGGCGCGAAACGCTTTGGTGCGGGGACCTTGACGGGTCGTTGCGGCATTGGCCGCGGCGCTGACGACGGTGTCGGCGAAGCGCGGCGAGAAGATCGCCATCACGGCGCCGAGCAGGACGAGGCCGCCGGCCAGAAGACACAATAGCGCCTCGCCGTCGCCGAGCGCGGCGCGCGCCGGCCACCAGGCGATGCTGTCGAGGCCGGGCGCAAAGGCAGCCGCAGCATCCGAAGTCAGCACCGCGAACCGCGACAGCGTGCCGTAGGACAGGATAGCTGCGACCTGCAGCGCGATGACGAAGCCGGCGCCGATCACGGCGGCGAGAATTTGTGCGACCAGCCGCGTGCGGCTTGGTCCGATCAGCCGAAACAAAATGATGGTGACGGCGATCGCAACCGCCGCCGCCGTAAGCCCGATGGCTGCGACGACGCCGAAGGCGGAAAGCCAGCGCCAGCCGCCGCCGATCACGAGAACGTCGACAAAGGGCGTCGACAGCAACAGCGCCATCGCAATCACCGACAGCGCGATCGCGGCGATACGAACCGAAAACACGTTGGCGAGGGCTACCGGCGACGACATGATCAGATCGAGATCGGCGCGTGCGTAGAACACCCGCGTCACCGATTCGATCGCCTGCGACAGCATCAGGGCCCAAGCCAGCAATATGGTCGCGGTGATGACGATCAGGGTGGATTTATCCAGCGGCTCCCGCAGGTCGGCGAACCGGCCGATCACGGCGTAAGCCGGAAGGTGCATGATCGCGGCAAACACGATCAGCCCGATGATCGCGGTGCGTTTTCGCCCCTTGCGGCCGGCGGTGAGCATCGCCAGCCCCTCGCGCCACGCCAGCCTTATTTCATGCCGGGCAAACCACGTCAGGTCCGCTGACGAACTCATGCGGCAGCGGCCTCGGTATCGACCAGCGCGATGAACATGTCCTCGAGGCTGGTGTCGTTGCGCCCGTTCTGCTGGCGCAGTTCGGTAAGCGTGCCTTCGGCGACCAGCCGTCCGGATGCGATGACGCCGATCCGGTCGGCCATCCGTTCGGCGACTTCCAGGATATGCGTGGTCATGATCACGGTGCAGCCGGAACGCACCCGTTCGCCGAGCAGGCCCTTGACGTGACGCGCCGAGACGGCGTCGAGGCCGGTGAGCGGTTCATCGAGGATGATCAGGCGCGGATCGTGGACCAATGCCCCGGCCAGCGCCACCTTCTGGCGCATGCCCTTGGAGAATCCCTCGCAACGTTCGTGCAGATGCGGTTCCAGGCCGAGCGAGACCAGGAGATTGCGCGCCGACGGTTCCGAAACCGCAGGCGCGATGCCCCAGAGCCCGGCGACGAATTCGAGATATTCCAGCGGGGTCAGCTTGTCATAGATCATCGGTTCGTCCGAAACCCATGCGGTGACCTGCTTGGCTGCGACCGGATCGGCCAGCGCGTCGATGCCGAGTACCGACACCGAGCCGGCGTCCGGCCTGAGCAGGCCGGCCACCATGCGCAGCGTCGTGGTCTTGCCGGCGCCATTGGGCCCGAGCAGCGCATAGAATTCGCCTGACCGGACGGTCAGATCGAGTGCATCGACCGCCACGCGGTCAAAACGCTTCGTTAACCCTCGTAACTCCAGCGCGGATTCATCGGGCTTCATGTCGCAAGTTCCGGCCGTTGAATGGGATGCGAACCATGGACCCAAGAACTTTCGGCGCGGTGAATCCGGGGCGGCAAATCCCGCCGATGCGCAAGGTTGCCCAAAGCTGCGGCATTTGTCCGCAACCCGGCCTTGGGAGGGCAACCAGCGCTAAGTTGACAGGGCTCGCTGCTTTGGGCTGTATAACCGCCAGTTGTTCGTGAGTGCTTCGCCACAGGCGGCGCCGGGGCAGCGACTAGACACAAGATGCGACAAAGGCGATCGATAGAGTCGCCGCGCATCGGGGGAGGGAAATCGGCAATGCTGGACTTCGTTCAGCAGTTGGTGAGCGGTATTGCGCTCGGCTGCGTTTACGGCCTAATCGCGCTCGGCTTCGTCCTTGTATACAAGGCTACCGAGGTCGTGAACTTCGCGCAGGGCGACCTGATGATGCTGGGCGGATTCTTCGCCTTCACCTTCATCGGCATTCTCGGACTCAATTACTGGATCGGATTTGCCGGCGCGGTCGCGGCAATGGCGCTGTTCGGCATGCTGGCGGAGCGCGTCGTGGTGCGCCCGATCCTCGGTTATCCGCAGTTTTCCATCATCATGGCGACGATCGGGCTCGGATATTTCCTGCGCTCCGTCGCCGGCATCATCTGGGGCACCGACGATCTCAAGATCGAGACGCCGTTCAGCCAGGGCGTGTTGCGAATCGGCTCTCTGGTGCTGGCCTATGACAAGCTCTCGGTGATCGCGGCGACCATCATTCTTTGCGCACTGCTCTATCTGTTCTTCAACCGGACCACGCTCGGCACCGCAATGCGGGCGAGTTCGGAGAACATGCTGGCCGCCTACTACATGGGCATCCCGGTCAAGCGCGTGGTGTCGATCGTGTGGGCGATATCGGCGGCGGTCGCGACCTGCGCCGGCGTGCTGCTGGCGCCGATCACCTTCATCCACTCCAATGTCGGTCTGGTGCTGGGATTGAAGGCGTTTCCGGCTGCCGTGCTCGGCGGCTTCGGCTCGATACCGGGGGCGGTGGTCGGCGGCGTGCTGATCGGCGTTATCGAAAGCATGGCCGGCTTCTATCTGCCGCAGGGATGGAAGGACGTCGCGCCCTACGTCGTTCTGCTGGCGGTGTTGCTGCTCAAGCCCGAAGGCCTGTTCGGCCATCACGTGCGCAAGAAGGTTTGAGGGGCCAGCCATGCGTTTCATGTTCAAGACCGACTATGAAGACGACATAAAGCTGTTTCCGCACTCGGGCTACATGGTCACCTACGGCGTCCTGCTCGCGTTCCTGATGGTCGCACCGTTCGTTCTCTCCAGTTACATCGTCAGCCAGCTGGTTTTCGTCTGCATCTATGCCACCGTCGGCGTCGGGCTGATGATCCTGACCGGATTCACCGGGCAGGCCTCGCTCGGCCATGCCGCCTTTCTCGCCATCGGCGCCTATACCGCGGCCTATCTGCAGCAGTTCAACGTCCCGTTCCCGGTATATTTCCTGGCCGCCGGACTGCTGACCGGCGTGATCGGCGCGATGGTCGGATTCCCGGCACTGCGGCTGCAGGGCATCTATCTCGTGATCGCGACGATTTCCTTCGCCTTCATCGTCGAGGAGATCCTGGCGCGGTGGGAAACCGTGACCAACGGCAACGAGGGCATGCGCGTCAAGGCGATCCAGCTGCTCGGCACATCAGTGTCGCGCGACAGCCCGGCCTTCTATTTCCTGTGCCTGGGTGTGCTGGTCCTGACCATCGTGGGTACGCTCAACCTGTTGCGCTCGCCGACGGGGCGCGCCTTCGTCGCGATCCGCGACAGCGAGACCGCGGCGAGATCCATGGGCGTCAACGTCTCGCTCTACAAGGTCAAGTCGTTTGCGATCTCGGCCGCCATCACCGGGTTTGCCGGCTGCCTGTTCGCCCACAAGCTGTCCTTCATCAGCCCGGAAATGTTCACGCTGCAGCTCTCGATCGAGTTCATCATCGTGATCCTGATCGGCGGCACCTTCAGCCTGCACGGCGCGGTGCTGGGCGCGATCTTCATCGTCATGATCGATCCGTTCCTGACCTACCTCAAGGACGACGTGCCCGGCATGATCTCCGGCGTCGCCGCGACGCTGGGCGCCGGCGCCGAGCGCGCCGCGGCCGTCAAGAGCAGCGTCGCCGCCTTCGCCTCGGCGAACGGGTTGAAGGGCGCGATCTACGGGGTGATCATCGTGCTTTTCGTGCTGTTCGAGCCGCTCGGCCTCTACGGGCGCTGGCTGAAGATCAAGCTCTTCTTTCAGCTGTTCCCGCTCTACAAGCGCGCCACCTTCAAGCGGCAGAAGATCTACGTGAAATCGGAGCGTAACCGATGAGCTATTTCCGCGCCGAAAACCTGTCGCTGCATTTCGGCGGCCTGAAGGCCGTCGACGCCGTCTCCTTCGCGGTGGAGAAAGGCGAGATTCTTTCCATCATCGGTCCCAACGGGGCCGGCAAGAGTTCGATCTTCAACCTGATATCGCGGATCTATCCCCCGACCTCGGGAAAGATCTTCTTCGAGGATCAGGATATCACCGAGGAGCCCGCGTTCGGCATCGCCAAGCTCGGCATCGCCCGCACCTTCCAGAACATCGAACTGTTCGAGAATGCCACCGTCCTGAACAACCTCCTGGTCGGCCGGCACCGGCATTCCACCACCCAGCTCTGGCAGGAATTCCTGTTTCTGCCGAGCGTGCGCAGCAACGAGAAAATCCATCGCCGCCGCGTCGAGCAGGTGATCGAATTTCTCGATCTCGAGCCATACCGCGACAAGCTGATCTCGGGGCTGCCCTATGGCGTGCGCAAGGTGATCGAACTGGCGCGGGCGCTATGCAGCGAGCCGAAGCTGATCCTGCTCGACGAGCCATCGTCCGGTTTGAACGTCGAGGAAACCGACGACATGTCGTTCTGGATCCGGGACATGAAGACCGAACTCGGCGTCACCGTGCTGATGGTTGAACACGACATGACGCTGGTGAACCGCGTCTCCGACCGTGTGATCGCACTGAACTACGGCAAGGTGCTGGCGATGGGATCGCCGGCCGAGGTGCAGCGTCATCCCGACGTCGTTGCCGCCTATCTCGGCGCCTAGAGGATGATGCCATGAGCACTCCCGACATCATCCTGAAGCTCAGCAATATCGAGAGCTATTACGGGCCGATCATGGCCATCCGCGGCATCAGCATCGAGGTGCCGCGCGGCCAGATCGTCACCCTGCTCGGCGCCAACGGCGCCGGCAAGACCACGGTGCTCAAGACCATTTCCGGCATTCTCGATCCGCAGAAGGGCTCGATCGAATTTCTCGGTAAGCCGATCCAGCGCATGGAGGCCGACAAGATCGTGCGGCTCGGCCTCAGTCATGTGCCCGAGGGGCGCGAAGTGTTTCCGTTCCTGAGCGTGCGCGAGAACCTGATGATGGGCGCCTATCCGCGCAGCGACCGCGAGGCGGTCGCCGAGGATCTGGAGCGGGTCTACGGCTATTTCCCGCGGCTGCGGGAACGGATCAACCAGCCGGCCGGGCAGCTTTCGGGCGGCGAGCAGCAGATGCTCGCGATCGGACGCGCCCTGATGAACCGTCCGACGCTGCTGCTGCTCGACGAGCCCTCGCTTGGCCTGTCGCCGATCCTGGTCAAGGAGATCTTCACGATCATCAAGCGGGTCAACGAGGAGCAGGGCATGTCGATCCTGCTGGTCGAGCAGAACGCCAAGATCGCGCTGGAGACGGCGCATTACGGCTACGTACTGGAGATCGGCCGGGTCGTCATGAACGACAGCTGCGAGCGGCTGATGCATTCCAAGGACATCCAGGAATTCTATCTCGGCGCCAAGGAAGAGGGTGCGCGGGGCGAACGGCGTTGGAAAAAGAAGAAAACGTGGCGTTGAGAGGGACTTGAGGCCAAGGAAGACTTCAAGAAAGACTTCAAGGAAGACTTGGCGTTTGCGCCGGTTTTGGCGTTAAATATGGAGCTGCCTTGCGAAAAGACCGGCTGTCAAAGCCGGCGTCCGAAGGCGGCGCCGAGAGGCGGAGGGAACGAATGATGGCCAGACCCGCAGTGCTGACTGTGGCGGACACGATCGCGAGGAGCTTTCTGCAGGCCGTGGAAAAACGCGGCGACCGGCCGGCGATCCGCGAGAAGAAGTTCGGTATCTGGCAGCCGACCAGCTGGCGCCAGTGGCTGGAGATTTCCAGGGAAATCGCCTACGGGCTGCATGCCGTCGGCTTCCGGCCGGGAGACGTTGCCTCGATCATCGCCAACGCGGTGCCGGAATGGGTTTACGCCGACATGGGCATCCTGTGTGCCGGCGGTGTTTCTTCGGGCATCTATCCGACCGATTCCTCGGTCCAGGTCGAATATCTCATCAACGATTCCCGTACCAAGGTCATCTTCGCCGAGGACGAGGAGCAGCTCGACAAGATCCTGGCGTGCCGCGCGCGCTGTCCGACCCTCGAGAAGATCGTCGTGTTCGACATGGAGGGCCTGAGCGGCTTCATCGATCCGATGGTGATGTCGCTCGCCGAGTTCATGGCGCTCGGCAGCAATCACATCCAGGACCACGAAACGCTGTGGGACGAGATGGTCGGAAGCCGCGGCGCCGACGATCTCGCCATCCTGGTCTACACCTCCGGCACCACCGGCCCACCCAAGGGCGCCATGCATTCCAACCGCGGCGTCACCCATCAGATGCGTCACGCCAACGATCTGTTTCCGTCCACCGACAGCGAAGAGCGGCTGGTGTTCCTGCCGCTCTGCCACGTCGCCGAGCGGATCGGCGGCTATTACATCTCGCTGGCGCTGGGATCGGTGATGAACTTCGCCGAAAGCCCGGAGACGGTGCCGGACAATTTGCGCGAAGTGCAGCCCACCGCGTTTCTGGCGGTGCCGCGGGTCTGGGAGAAATTCTATTCCGGCATCACGATCGCGCTGAAGGACGCCACCCCGTTCCAGAACTGGATGTACCGCCAGGCGCTGGCGGTGGGCTATCGCCAGACCGAATACAAGCTGCAGGGCGATGCGGCTCCGTTGTCGTTGCGGCTCGCCAATCAGGCGGCCTACTGGCTGGTGTTCCGCAACATCCGCCGCATGCTGGGGCTGGATCGCTGCCGGCTGGCCTTCACCGGAGCGGCGCCGATCTCGCCGGATCTGATCCGCTGGTACCTCGCGCTCGGCATCGACATGCGCGAAGTCTATGGCCAGACCGAAAACTGCGGCGTGGCCACCGTGATGCCGGCGGAGCGCGTCAAGCTCGGCTCGGTCGGCAAGGCCGCGCCCTGGGGCGAGGTCAAGATCTCGCCGGAAGGCGAAATCCTGATCAAGGGCGACTATTTGTTCATGGGCTACCTCAATCAGCCGGAGAAGACCGCCGAGACCATCGACACCAAGGGGTGGCTGCACACCGGCGACGTCGGCTCGATCGATAACGAGGGCTTCATCAAGATCACCGACCGGATGAAGGACATCATCATCACCTCGGGCGGCAAGAACATCACGCCCTCGGAAATCGAGAACCAGCTCAAATTCTCGCCCTATGTCTCCGACGCCGTGGTGATCGGCGACAAACGGCCGTTCCTGACCTGCCTGATCATGATCGACCAGGAGAACGTCGAAAAATACGCCCAGGACCACGATATTCCCTTCACCAATTATGCGAGCCTGTGCCGGGCGCCGGAAATCCAGGATCTGATCCAGCGCGAGATCGAGGCGGTGAACGTCAATTTCGCGCGGGTCGAAACCATCAAGAAATTCTTCCTGATCGAGCGCCAGCTGACGCCCGAGGACGAGGAATTGACACCGACCATGAAGCTGAAGCGCAGTTTCGTGAACAAGCGTTACGCGAGCGAGATCGAAGCCATGTATGGCCAGCGGGCGGTCGCGTAGGCAACGAGCAGACCAACAATCGAAAACGGCGAAGGATTCAAAGGCCCCACCCTTCGCTCAACACGGGCCAAACCAAGAGGAGACTGCAATGTCGAAATCGTTCAAGGCGCTGGGCCTTGCGGTGGGCGCCCTCGCGCTGACCCACCTGCCGGCCGCAGCCCAGACCAAAGTCACCAATGAAGGCATCTCGGCGACCGAGATCGTCATCGGGACCCACCAGGACCTGTCCGGCCCGATCAAGGTCTGGGGCGTGCCGGTTTCCAACGGCATGAAAATGGCGGTCGAGGAAATCAATGCCGCCGGCGGCATCAACGGCCGCAAGATCAAGCTGATCCTCGAGGACTCGGGCTACGATCCGAAGCGCGCCGTGCTGGCGTCGCAGAAGATGGTCGAGCGCGACAAGATCTTCGCGATGGTCGGCCCGATGGGATCGCCGACCGTGCTGGCCTCGCAGGATGTCCTGTTCGATGCCGGGGTGCTGCAGTTGTTCCCGCTGACGGCTGCCGAATTCACCTTCAAGTTCGATCCGGCCAAGCCGCAGGAACGGCTGAAGTTCAACAACCTCCTGCCCTATGTCGAGAGCACCCGCGCGGCGGTCAAATACATGATCGAGGGCAAGAATTTCAAGAAGCCCTGCATCATGCATCAGGACGACGAGTACGGCAAAAACGTGCTCGACGGCTTCACCCAGCAGGTCGCCGCGATGAAGCTGACGCCGGCCTCGGTCACCAGCTACAAGCGCGGCGTATCCGACTTCAGCGCGCAGGTCGCCAAGATGAAAGCCGACGGCTGCGATCTGGTCGTGCTCGGCACGGTGATCCGCGAGACCATCGGCGCGATGGGCGAAGCCAAGAAGCTCGGGTGGGACGTCACCTTCCTCGGCGCCACGCCCACCAACGTGCTTGAAGTGCCGGCGCTCGGCAAGGAAGCGGTGGAAGGTCTCTATGCCGCGTCAGGCTTCGAGATTCCCTACGAAGACACCGCGAAGGGAAAAGTGAAGGACTGGCTCACCAACTACAAGAAGATGTTCGGCACCGACGCCAACACCCAGGCCATTATCGGTTACAATACGGTGACGACGTTCGCGCACTATGCGAACAAGGCCGGCAAGGATCTGACCGGCCAGAAAATGCTCGATGCGCTGGAGTCCGGCGACCAGTTCAAGGATATCTTCAATTCGCCGCCGACCAAGTTCTCCAAGACCAACCATCTCGCCAACACCATCACGCAGGTCCAGCAGATCAAGAACGGCCGCTGGGTGCTGGTGAAGGAAGGCCTGATGTTCTGAGAGTAGCCTCGCTCTAACGACCAAGGGCTGCGCGATGGTCTCGCGCAGCCCTTCTGTTTTGCTTTCGATTCCCGTCATGGCCGGGCTCGTCCCGGCCATCCACGTCTTCCTTCTTCCTTCTTCCTTCTTCCTTCTTCCTTCTTCCGCACTCCCAAGACGTGGATGCCCGGCACAAGGCCGGGCATGACGAATTGGGCCTACTTCTTCGGCCTTATCGCGTCCGCGGTGCCCTGGATGAAGGCCTGGATCTTCACCACGTCCGCTTCGGTCAGCTTGCCGGTAAAATCCGGCATGCCCTGATCGTTGAACGGGCCCTTGAATACGAAGTCCTTCAGGTTGGTGATCGTCTCCTTCGAAACGTAACCGAGGTTCTTCACGTTGCCGCCCTTGTCGACGCCGGGGACGCCATGGCAGGTGGCGCAGGCGGCGACGTAGATCGCGGTGCCTTCAGGCACGTCCTTCGGGTCGTATTTCACGCCCTCCAGCAGTCCCTCGGTCTGGTACTTGACGAAGGCCGGCAGCGGCGCCTTGCCGTCGATCGCGAAGGTATAGACCGTGCCCGGGCTCTCCAGCTCGGTGACGCGCTGCGAAATTCCGAACACGCCGCCCCAGCCGACCGCGATGGTCACATACTGCTTGCCGTCGATCATGTAGGTCCCGGCCGCGGCCACCACGCCGGTGCCGGTCGGGCTTTCCCAGAGCTTTTCGCCCGTGGTGGCGTTGTAGGCGATGAAGCGGCCGTCGGCGGTGCCCTGGAACACCAGATTGCCCGCGGTGGTGAGGGTGCCGCCGTTCCACGGCGCCACATACTCAGCGCGCCATGCCTCCTTCTGCTTGACCGGATCCCAGGCCAGGAGCCGGCCGAACGCTGGCGCCTTTGGCGGCGTGGCGTTGAGCATGAAGCCGACGTTCCAGCCGGTGGCGCCGCCGAACTTGCCGGGCGTGGCCGCGTTCTGCTTGAAGGCTTTTTCCGGCGTCAGGTTCAGCGGCACGTTCTGCGCCGGCAGGTAGACGAGGCCGGTCTGCGGATTGAACGACATCGGGTGCCAGTTGTGCGCGCCGAACGGGCCGGGGATGCTGTCATAGGCCGCTTCGCCGCGCGCCGCCGGCACCTCGATCGGCCGCCCATTGGCGTCGTAGCCGGTCGCCCAGTTCACATCGACGAAGTTCTTGGCCGAGATGAACTTGCCGTTGGTGCGGTCGACGACGAAGAAGAAGCCGTTCTTCGGCGCATGCAGGATGACCTTGCGCGGCGCACCGTCGATCGTGAGGTCGGCCAGGATCATCGGCTGGGTCGAGGTATAGTCCCAGTGGTCGCCCGGGGTTTCCTGGTAATGCCAGATGTACTTTCCGGTGTCGGCGTTCAGCGCCACCAGCGACGCCAGATAGAGGTTGTCGCCGCCGGCTGGGCTGCGGATGTCGCGGTTCCAGGGCGAGCCGTTGCCGGTGCCGATATAGACCATGTTCAATTCGGGATCGAAGGTGATGGTATCCCAGGCGGTGCCGCCGCCGCCATTGATCCAGTATTTGCCGGCCGGATCCCAGGTCTTGGCCGCGGCCGCCATCGATTCATCCTCGAACGGCTTGCTTGGATCGCCCGGCACCGTGAACCAGCGCCATGCCTGGTTGCCGGTGTCGGCGTCATAGGCGGTGACGTAGCCGCGCGCGCCATATTCGGCGCCGCCATTGCCGATCACCACCTTGCCGTTGAACACGCGCGGCGCGCCGGTGATGGTGTAGGAATGCTCCTTGTCGATCAGGGTGTCCTTTTCCCAGACCTTCTGGCCGGTCGCCGCGTCGAGCGCGATCAGCCTTCCGTCATAGGCGGCGACGAAGACCTTGCCCTTCCAGAGCGCGACGCCGCGATTGACCACGTCGCAGCAGCCCTTGTAGCCCTTCTCGCGATCGATCTTCGGATCGAAGGTCCAGAGTCGCTTGCCGGTGCGCGCGTCGATGGCGTGCACCACGCTCCAGGACGCGGTCTGGTACATGATGCCGTCGACCACGACCGGCGTCGCTTCGACGCCGCGGGAGGATTCCAGCGGATAGCTCCACACCAGCCCGAGCTTCTTGACGTTGTCGGCGTTGATCTGGTTGAGCTTGCTGAAGCGCGTCTCGGCATAGTCGAGACCGATGGTCGGCCAGTCGTTCGAGGTCGCGGTATTGGCCTTGATCGAGGCGCCGTCGACCGCCGATGTCACGGCCTTGATATGATCGGGAGAACCTTTGGCGGCGTTCTGGGCGATGGCGGGACTGAACGAAAGCGCCAGGCCGAAGCCGATTGCCGTGGCGGCGCAGGCGAGGCGGGCCGTCCGGTGTCGATCAGTGGCGATGTTGCGAAAAAAACGGCGAGCAAAATCAACGCGTGGCGAACGTCTCATCTTTCCCTCCCTGGCGATCTCTAGCGGATCTGCGGCGATGGTATGCCGGTACAAAGCGGGGCGTCAATCAAAGGTAGCGGCGAAGCGCAAAAGAGAAAATTCATGTCGCCATAATTTCCGCCAAGCGACATGCCATCCGCATTCCGGCTGCACTGCAATATCGAACAGCGATTCAAGTTGCGGCTATGCGATGATCGAACGAATTGATCCGGAGCGTTCGGTCGATGGCGATGGGTCGGGCTTAAGGAGCGCTCATCGCAACCCCGGCCTCGACAGGCTGGAGTGCGGCCGTTTCGCAGCGCCAGCCGCCGCCATCGGTTCGCTGAAAGGCGAACGATTTCTGGATGCTCACGCGGCGGCCGGACGTCAGGCTTGCCCGGCTCGCCGGCGCCGGTTTGGCTTCCCCGGATTTGGCGTCCCAGCATGAACCGGTGCACCCCGATGCAATCGGGCTGCACACGGCAAAGGGAGTCAGCACGCTCATCTCGATCTCGGCGGTCACGATGGCGCTCGCCGGCGCTATTTCGCTGTCCAGCTCGATGACGCGCTTCACCGACAGAAAACCTTCGCAGGTATTGGCCGCATGGATTTGCGCGACGCAGAGATCGACGGCATTGGCATCGGGCAGGGGCGAGAACGCAGGCCGCGCAAAGATCCGCCCCGGATCGCCCTTGGCCGCGGCGAGTTCGGCGGTCTTCCGCTTGAAATAATCCGCCAGGCAGGCTTCGGACGACGACAGCTCTTCCAGCGGCACATTGTCCTTGTCCGCCAGATCGCAGGTTCGATCGCGTTCCCTGCTCCATCGCTCGTATTCGAGCAGTGCCCGCCTGGCGTCGTCGCCCTTCAACTTCGCAAGCAGGCCGACGACCATGCTGTTGAAGTCGGTCTTGGCGGCGGCCAGATCGGGGTCGCTGCAGATCAGCAAGCCGGCGGCGTTGTTCGAGGACAGGCAATCGAAATTGGGGTCGTCCAGGATATCGATCCTGTCTTCCGTTTGCTTCAACAGGCAGCCCTTGATGTAATTGATTTCGGGCGCGGAAAGTCTCTGGTTTCTGAAGATGCCGCAGCTCGAATTGCGGCTTCGGATCCATTCCGCGTTTTCCTCGATCGCGAGGCGGCGGTTGGGAATCCGGTCCAGCCTGCCCTGCACCGCGCCGCTCAGTCGTGCGGACAGCCGGTTCAATCCGGGGTCGCCGCAGAACAGCCGCTCCGCGGTGTCGCTGAATATGGCGCAGCGATTGCTGTCAAACAGCGGGAGCATCTCGCGGATCAATCGGTCGGGGTCCGCGGCGTTCTGCCCGCATGCCGGATGCATCAATGCCAGCGGCAGTCCAACGATGGCCAGAATAATCGCCCGCATTCATCCCCGCCGAACAAGCATCGAACCGAACCTGCCGGGACCATATAGCTTCTTCAGCCGCTGCGACGAAGTGAAATTGTCGGCCGGGATCTCGATCGTCGTTGCGGAGGGCGGTCGGGGAGGCGGCGTTACATCGGCGAGGTTTCTAATCCGGAATGGCTCGCCGCTTCCGAAACGAGGTTGCGGTCCCTGAGCGCAGGCATCGGCGCATCCTCGTAGCGTTTGACGCCGTCGCGATCGATGACGAAGCTCGGCCGGTAGTTTCTGACCTGGGCGTCCTCGATCATCGCCATGCGGCGATTGTCCAGCGTCAGCCAGTGCCCGTCCAGCCGCGCGGCGGCGACGGCGTGATCCTCGCCGCGGATGGTATCGCGCATGATCACGATGCGCAGGTCGTCGGGGGAGATGCCGGCCCGTTGCAAGGCAACGAATTTGGCGATTGCGTAGTCTTCACAATCTCCGGCGCCACGGGTCAGGGTCGCGAGCGGCGAGCTCCAGACGTCGATCGCGCCATATTGCTCGAGATCGCCCATCGGCCTGATGGCGAGATTGATCGCGCGATTGATCTCACCGAGCCGGGCGCGGCCCTCGCGGGTTCTGGCGGTCTCGACAATGGCGAGAAACTGCAGCGCGGCCGGAGCGGCGCAGCGGTCGGGGTCACCTTCGCACAGCGCCAGCTGCACCATTTCGTCGTCGAGACGGCGCTGGATGCCCAGCCATTTTTCCCGCAGGCCTCCGCCGGAGAGAGCCGAGGCAAACAGCCCGAACGGCTCGGCGGATCGCTCCATCGGATCCGACGCCTGCGATGAATTCAGCGTTGCCGCGGAAAGCTCTGCCGCTGGTCCGATAAAGGCCATGCCGCAGGCAAGTACGACCGCGCGCAATGCGCGCGAGTGACCGAAAATCCCCATCTGACGCCCCAATGTCCGGGCGTCGGCGAGGCCTCATCAGCCAGCTCGCGACCGGATCGTTTCACAGGCGAGGATGGGCGGGGCAGCTTTTGATCTGCTTAAGACCGGGGGCAGCGGCTCGGAAAGTGCGAAACAGGCTGAAACCCGTCTCGCCGATTTGCTGAAAATTTTATCGATCGCCCGGTCCCGGTCCCGGCTCGCAATGGCGCAAGAAGGCACTCTGAGGTTGTATTTGCGGCGATTTCGGCCGAATCTGGCTAATTCGGAGGGAATCGCCTCGTTCTGTTATCCAGATCACAGTCTTTGTTTTGGAACTGGCGCAGTATTTTGCAACAGGATACAGGTTGAAAATCATTAAGAGTATCAGTTGCGGCATCTATACGTGGAACTACGCCAAAGCGGCGGGTTTATGGATAGAAATACGTTTCAGTACTTGCGGGATCGATTCCGAATACTTCGCTGTCCGGGCGTTTCTCAAGAAGACGCGTTTGGCGAAGGCTGTGCGGAATGAGATTTGCACAAGCTGGAGATGGTTTCGCATTGTTCCGCGTAGTGATAAGCACGAAGCCATACGGAATATTATTTAAGTATTAACTATTTACGGTGTTGCATTGAACTTCGCCGGTAAATTTGGATCGGGCGCTGCGGACACTTTTTCCAGTGTCGCACTCTATTCCGACTCGCCGGCACATCGCGGCGGCAGCGACGCCGTCACCATCCCCGATGCACATCTGCTGTTCTCCGGCGACTATTCGCGATCCGGCACCGATCTGATCGTCTCGGATCAGTTCCACCGCGTGGTGGTGCCGAACTACTTCCACGGCGACAAGCGTCCGATGCTGGTCTCGCCCGAGGGCGCGCCGCTCGACCCCGGCGTCATCGAAGCCTTGACCGGACACGTTCAATACGCCCAGGCCTCCGGCGCCGCCGCCGCCGGCAAGGTGGTCGGCCACGTCGTCAAGATGACCGGCAGCGCCAGCGTCGTGCGCAACGGCGTCACCGTCACGCTCAACGAGGGCGACAACGTCTACCAGAGCGACGTGGTGCAGACCGGCAGCGGCTCCACGCTCGGCCTGGTGCTGATCGACGGCACGACCTTCAACCTCTCCGCCAGTGCGCGGCTGATGCTGAGTGACCTGACCTACGAGGCGGGAAGCACGTCGAACTCGGCGCTGTTCACGCTGGTGCAGGGCGCGGCGAGCTTCGTCGCCGGTCAGGTCGCCAAGACCGGCGACATGAAGGTCGGCACGCCGGTCGCGACCATGGGCATTCGCGGCACCGCTGTCATCCTCGACATTTCCGCGGTCGATGGCAGGGTGTCGATCTCGGTCGTCGACCAGCGCGACGGTCAGGTTCATGCGGTTCAGGTGTTCAACACCCAAGGGGTCTTGATCGGCACGGTGACCAGCAACGGCTCTGCCTTGACGCTGACGCCGGTGGCCAACTTCGAGGTGATCGCCCAGGAGAGCAACAAGACGGTCGCGCAGGTTGCGCTGGAGTTCAACACCTTCCAGACTCTGCTGCAGACTTATGACGTCGGCAGGCAGCTATTCCCGAATCTGCCGGAACACACCGATAACGCCAATCCGCAGCAGCCGACGAGGTTTGCCGGCAGCCAGATCCAGCCGGCCGATTCGACCTCTACCCAATTCAATGCGCCGGTCGGCGCCAACACCGGCAGTCTGCTGCCAGCCGGCCCCGGAACGCCCGTTCAAGTCGTGATCAATTCCGGCTCCGGGCCGACCGGATCATCGACGGCTCCGGCGGACCCGATCGTGGTCCAGGTCGTGGTGCCCGCCACGCCGCTGCCTTTCGTGGTGACCCCGCCGACGGTGTCCCGCATCTCCGGGGACGGCGGCGACCATTTCGGTCCTGTTATGAGCGCCGACGGGCAGTCCATCGTCTACGATCCCGATGGCTCGATCTTCCTCTACGACCGGCAAAGCAACACCACGATCACGATCGCGCAGG
This sequence comes from Bradyrhizobium sediminis, assembly GCF_018736105.1. NCBI lineage: Bacteria > Pseudomonadati > Pseudomonadota > Alphaproteobacteria > Hyphomicrobiales > Nitrobacteraceae > Bradyrhizobium > Bradyrhizobium sediminis. Next base: position 5,062,637 of record NZ_CP076135.1, on the reverse strand, counting down.
CGGGCAATGGCTTCACTTACAGTGGCCAGACCATCAGCGCGGACGGCCGTTACATCGTTTTCCAGGGCTCGGACGGCACCCAGTCCTACGTCTTCATCTACAACAACGATCCCTCCGATTCGGCGCACTACCAGCACACGATCCAGCTCGTCGAAGGCGGCGCGCCGGCGGTCTCGGGGGATGGCAGCATCATCGTCGTCGAGCATGGCGGCAACAGCATCGGAGTCTACGATCAGCAGGGCCACGTGCTCGCCACGATCACGCCGGCCGCAATCGGAGAAACCGGATCGGTCTGGCTGCCGGCGATCAGCGCCAACGGTCATTTGATCGCGTTCTGGAGTACTGGTGCGTCGACGCCCGGCGGATCCGGCCATCTCCTCACCTATGACCTGTCGACCGGGACGGTAACGGACATCGCAAGCACCGCGACGGATGCCGGCAACAGTGCGGCTTCGCTCAGCGCCGACGGACGCTATATCGTCTATCAAAGCGACGCGCCGGGCGGGCACTCGGAAATCTATCTCTACGATCTCTCCACCGGGCAGGTCGTGTTCCACACCGCCAATGCCTCCGGCGCCAGCTACAATCCGGTGATCAGCCCGGACGGTCATTTCATCATCTTTGCCAGCGACGCGCATCTGACGTCCGGCGACACCAATGCCGTCGCGGACACCTATGTCGTGGACGTCAGCGATCCCGGCAACCCCGTCTACCGGCTGGTTTCGAGCCTCGCCGACGGAACGCAGTCCGACGCCGCTTCCAACCTGGGCGCGGCGATTAGCGTCGGTGGGCTGTTCGTCGCGTTCGGCAGCAGCGCCTCCAATCTTTCGCAGGGCGACACTCCCGGCACCGGCGATATCTTCCTCGCCGATGCGACCTCGGGCCACAGCGCGATCATCCGGGAGACCGCGAATTCGCCGCCGATACTCGAGGCGAGCGGCATCATAACGCTGACCGGCGACCACAACGGCGTCACGCTCGGCGTTTCGGATCCGACCGGCAGGTTCACCGCTGAGTTCGACGCCGATGGGAACATCGTATGGCACTTCAGCGAGCCGAGGTCGGATTTTGCCTCGCTGCTGCCCGGCCAGCTCGCGATCCAGAATTTCACGGTCACGCTGAGCAACAGCGTCGGCACGACGACGATACCGGTCCGCGTCAGCGTTTATGATGCGGATCAGCCCGTTGCCGCCGTGGTGGCCAATCCCGGCACCATCGCCGGCGACAACGACGGCAATACCCTGACCGGCACCGCCGGCAACGACATCCTCCAGGGTTTCGGCGGAGATGATACCATCATCGGCCTGACCGGCCTCGACCGCGCCGTCTACACCGATGCGACCGGCGGCATCACCGTGGATATGGCTGCCTGGACGGTGTCCGGCCAGGGCGTCGGCACCGACACGCTCACCGACATCGAGGCGATCCAGGGCAGCAATTTTATCGATCATTATTCGGCGGTCGGCTTCACCGGGATTTCCGGGGTGCCGGGCGTGCCCATTGGCCTCAACACCTTCGAAGGCATGGCCGGCGACGACTTCATCATCGGCAATGTCAACGTGCAGGGCCAGGCACTGACCCGCATTTCCTATGCCAGCGCTACCGCGGCTGTGACCGTCGATTTCGCCGCGGGCACGGCGATCGGCAATGCCTCGGTCGGATCAGATCATTTTACCAACGTCAGCGGGGTGATCGGGTCCAGCTTCGGCGACACGCTGCGCGGCAGCGACAATATCAACGGCAGCTACGAGTCATTTGAAGGTCGCGGCGGCAACGATATCATCGACGGCCGCGGCGGCTACGATTTGGCCGTTTACAGCAACGACCCCGCCACGACTTTGGGCATCACCGTCAATCTCGCCGCGGGCACCGTGATCGGCGACGCGTCGATCGGCACCGATACGCTGGACAGCGTCGAAGCGGTTCGCGGGACCCAATTCGCCGACACCTATGATGCGAGACATTTCGGCTCCGCGGGCTTCCTGAACCCGGCCACCGGCAATGTCGGGAGCTACGGTACCTTCAACAATTTCGACGGCCAGGGCGGCAACGACCTCATCTACGGTAACGGCAACACCCGGATTCAGTATTCGCAGTCGACGGCGGCCGTAACCGTCGACATCGAACTCGGCACCGCTCACGGCACGGCGTCCGGCGATTTGGCCAACACCGGAACCGACACCTTCAGCGGCGTCAACGCCGTCATGGGTTCGATGTTCGGCGATACCCTGTTGGGAAGCGCCAACAACGAAAGCTTTCTGGGCCTTGCCGGCGACGACTTCATTGACGGTCGCGGTGGCTTCGATACCGCCCAATACGGCATTCTGACCTTTACCACCGGCGGTGTCAGCGTTGATTTGGTCCACGGCATCGTCGCCGGCGATGCCTCTACCGGCACAGACACGCTGCGTTCGATCGAAGGCGTGCAAGGCACCAATTTCAACGACACCTTCGACGCCACAAACTTCGGTGCCGCCGGCTATCTCGATCCCTTGCTGTTCAACGTCGGCAACAACGGCACCTATAACCAGTTCGAGGGATGGGATGGCGACGATCAGATCACCGGCAACGGCAACACCACGATTCTCTACGTCAATGCCGGCGCCGGCGTAACGGTCGATCTCGCCGCGGGCACTGCGCACGGCACCGCGTCCGGCGATCTCGCCAACATCGGACAGGACACCATTACCGGAGGCGTGAACTCCGTCGTCGGCAGTAATTTTGGCGACGTTCTTCTCGGCAGCGACAATGCTCCGGGAACGATCGAGCAGTTCAACGGTCTCGGCGGCAACGATACGCTCGACGGCCGCGGTGGAACCGACAGGCTGATCGGCGGCGGCGGCGCGGACACTTTCGTCTATGCCGCCGGCTACGGCGCCGACACCATCGCCGATTTCCACCACAGCGACGGTGACCGGATCGATCTGACCGGCGTGCCGGGCATTCACTCGCTCGCGGATGTGCTGGCCCATGCGACGCCGAGCGGCGTGGATACGTTCATCGATTTCGGCGGCGGAAATTCGCTGACGCTCAGCAACGTCTCACTTGCGAGCCTCGTCGCCGATGACTTCGTGTTTAACGAGTTGGCGACCTCGACCCTGACATCCACCGCAGGTGTCAGCATCGTGGTGACGCCGGATGGCGCAACGAATGGATTCGTCTTCCCGGGTGCAGGCAATGTGACGACGCCCGGCACACCGGAAGATCGCATCGTGCTCGGGTACGACATCGGCGCCAGTCATGTCGTGCTCAACAGCGATCCAATGCTGGGGGTCCATGACTTCACTCCCATCAGTTCTGTGTTCCATTCCTTCGACGGTGGATCGTCTGTCGTGACCAGGCTTGATGCCGGTAACGATGTCACGCTGACTCAAACCATCGAGCTCGGAACCGACGCCAATTTCTTCACGACCACGATCGATATCGACAACGGCGGCACGTTGGACCTAACGGGAGTTAGGTTCATGCGCAGCTTTGATCCCGATCAGGATCTACAGCCTTTCGGCACCTTTTTCACGTTCAACGACGTTGCTCAAAATCCGGACGGCTCCGCGTCGTTCGCTATCGTCTCGGCTATCGGTCCGACTTCGGGGGTCCATGCTGCGCTTGTTGGCCTCGGCGGTCAGTGGCGGGGATCGGTTTTCGGCTTTACCAACACCGATCCCTACGTTCCAGGCGCCTTCGATACCCCGGTCGATCCCAACGGCGCGCTCGACGACCTGGCGATTTCACTGACCAATGATATCGGCACGGTGGTTGCCGGAAGCCACGTTCAGATCACCTATTTCACCACCGCGAACGTCGCGACCGACGGCAGCAATGCGCTTTACGGCGCCGCGGGGAACGACACGGTCGATGGCCTCGGCGGCGATGACCTGCTGATCGGTCTTGGCGGCGCAGACACGTTTGTTTTCTCACCCGGTGCAGGTCACGACACGATATATGATTTCACGCCGGGCGCCGACCGGATCCAATTGGATCATTTCAGCGGCGTTCCGCTCAGTGTCAACGGCGTGTTCACCGAGGCCGACCTCGATGCATGGAGGGCCACCCCCGGCGTCTTCGAAACTCAGGGCAATGACACGCTGATCCATCTGTCGCCAGACGACACTCTCCTCTTGAAGAACGTTGCGGCCGCTGACCTGCACGCCGCCGATTTCATCGTCGTCGCCAACCAGGCGCCGACCGTCGATGGCGACATGGCCATCGCCGTCGTGCGAGGCAGCTCTGTCGCGCTCACCACGGCTGACGTCAAGGCCGACGATCTGGATGGCGATCCGGCGAGCCTGACCTTCACGGTTGTCGAATCCAGTCACGGCCATCTGTTCAACGCAGAATCGGGCGACACCATCGCGCCCGGAGACCATTTCACGCTCGGCGACATTCAGGCCAACTGGATTCTCTTCGTCACGGATGACCCGGATTATGCGGGGGCCGGCGCCGTCACGCTCACTCTGTCCGATGGTGCCAGTCCGGACCGAACGGTCTTTGTCGGCGCCAGTATCGTCGATGCGCAGTTCACGGTGCTGACCGCGGACGGATATGATTTCGATCAGGACGATCCGATCGGCGCCATGGGGCGCGGCGACGTGGTGCCTGATAGCGCCGACCCCGCTCATTCATTCACGATTGTCAACGGTCAGGCGAATCGCGACTTCCTCGTCACGGGCAGCGGCTTCGTTTACAACCCGGAACTCCATCGGTTCACAGCGGGCACCATCACCTTCATTCAGGAGGTGACGCATGACCCAAGCCATACGCCGCTTGCGACCTTCAGTCTGCATGTGCCCGCTGCCGACTGGTACAATGCCGTGGTTGCGCAGTCGCATGGCGACCAGGGCCCGATCGAGGCGCTGGTCAGTCAGTGGACCTTCAGTTTCGTCGGCAATGGCGGCGGCGATGCCTTCTTCGCCGGCGACGTCAACGACATCTTCACCGGCCGGAGCGGCAACGATACGCTCGGAGGCGAATTCGGCTATGACCGCGCCAATTATGGCGGCGCGACAGGGCCAATCAATGTGCAACTCGCCGCCGGCACCGTGACCGGAGACGGCTCGGTCGGCGCCGATACGCTGCAGTCGATCGAATTCGTCACCGGCAGCAACTTCGCCGACACCTTCAATGCCACCGGTTTCAGCGCTTCCAGCACCAATGCCGGCAGCACCGTCGCATTCAACGTGGGTGGCACCTTCAACGAGTTCGAGGGCCGTGGCGGCAACGACACCATCATCGGCAACGGCGACACCCGCATCTCCTATTATCATGCGACTTCCGGCGTCACCGTCACGTTCGATGGCTGGATAAGCGGGCAGGGCGCTTCCGGACATGCCAGCGGCGACAGCTCGGTCGGGACCGACACCTTCACCGGCGTGTCGCGCGTGCGCGGCTCCTTCTTCGACGACACCTTCTTCGGCAGCGACAATCCCTTTGGCACCAACGAGAATTTCGAGGGGCTCGGCGGCCACGATGTCACCCACGGCGGTGTCGGATTCGACCGCGCCATCTATCGCGGCGCCTTCGTCGGAACCGGCATCACCGTCGACCTGGCGGCGGGCACGGTGACCGGCGGGTCCGACGTCGGCTCCGATCTCCTGGACTCCGTCGAGGGGATCACAGGCACGGATTTCGCCGATGTCTATAATGCCGTCGGGTTCTCGACCAGCAGCGCCAACGCGGGCAACACGCAGGTTTCGGCCACCAACGCGACCGCTACGGATTTCAACGAATTCGAAGGCGCCGGCGGCGACGACACCGTCATCGGCAATGGCAACACCCGCATCGCATTCTACAACGCGACCGGCGGCGTAGTGGTGACGCTCGGAGACAATACCGACCCGAATGCCTCCACCAATCACGGCAGCGCGGTCGGCGCATCCAGCGGCGTCGACGATATCGTCAGCGGCGTCACCCGGGTGCGCGGCTCGGAATTCAACGACATCATCACCGGCAACAGCGCGAACAACACCCTCGAAGGCCGGGCCGGCAATGACGTGCTCGATGGCCGGGCTGGCGACGATGTGCTGATCGGCGGAACCGGCGCGGATATTTTCGTCTACGAGGCGAATGGTGGCCACGACCGCATCACCGACTTCAATCGCGCCCAAGGCGACCGGATCGATTTGCGGCTGGCGGGAATCAGCGGGATCGGAACCGGAAGCGGGTTGGCCACGCTCACGACGGGTGCTTTCAATCCGAGCAACGGAGAGTTCACGGCAGGCGCGGGCAGCGACACCAGAATTACCGGCTTTGGTTCCGGAAACTCGATCATTGTCCAAGGGATGGTTGGCTCGCAGGCCAGCGATTTCATCTTCACCGGCCAGGTCGCCGTCACGGTGCAGACGCCGGACGGCTACGACTTCTCCACGCTGTATGACGACCTGGCCGCCAGCAACGCGGCACAGCTTGCGAACGACGATACGCACATTTTCGCAGTCAATACGGCGAGGGGAATCACCTTCGAACTGATCGGCACCGGGTTAGCCTCGTCGGGCGGAGGCACGGTCACCGCGATCAACATCCTCAATACGACCGACCCGGCCCAGACCACCCAGGATCATGTTCTGGTCAATACCAACGGCTGGAATATCCAGGCGATCGATCTGTTCGCGGCAATCGGCGAGTACAATAGCCCGGTGACGCGTGAGGCGGGAATCGCCGATCTGAATGCGATCTTCAACTCCGTGAGTTACAGTGCCGTCGGCACCGGCGGCTTCGCCGACAACCATAGCCAGCCGCATGATGGCGCGGACGTCTTCTTCGGCGGCAATCAGGCCGATGTCTTCAATGGCATGCCCGGTCCGTTCGGTCCGTTCGATCCCGGCAGCGACACGGTGGACTATTCCCATGCGACGGCGCCCGTCAGCGTCAATCTGTTCGATGGCACCACCAGCGGCGCCGCCGCTGCGGGCGATATCTTCATCTCGATTGAAAATCTGCGCGGCAGCGATTTCAACGACGTTCTGACCGGCGACGGCCAGAACAACGTGATCGAGGGCGGGCTGGGCAACGACACGCTCGATGGCGGCGCCAGCGGCTACGGCGTCGACACCGCCAGTTATGAGCATGCGACTGCGGCGGTGTCCGTGAGCCTTGCCTTCGTGGGCGCCCAGAACACAGGCGCCGCCGGCACCGACACGCTTATCAACATCGAAGGCCTGCGCGGCTCGGATTTCAACGACACCCTGACCGGCAACGGCGGCAGCGTGCTCGAGGGTGGTCTGGGTGACGACCACCTGATCGGTCATGGTGGCGAAACAGGAGATACCGCGAGCTACGCGCATGCGAGCAGCGGCGTGACGGTCGATCTATCGACCCCGAATCCTCAAAATACCGGCGGGGCAGGCATCGACACGCTGACCAACATCGCCAATCTGACGGGCTCGCAGTTCAACGACACCCTGACCGGCGACACGCACGACAACACTTTCTTCGGCAACGGCGGCAACGATACTTTCGTCTTCAACGACACCGCGCTGGGCGGCATCGGCAACGATACCATTGGCGATTTCATGTCGGGGCAGGACCATATCCAGCTCGACTACGCCGCCTTCGATTCCAGCGGTTCGAATGATTTCAGCGCCTGGGTTGCTGCAGGCCACGTCATCATCGATGGCAACGACGTACTCATTGACCTCCATCTGAATGGCCAGAATACGATCCGGTTGCAGAACGCGTCCTTTGGCGGCCTGCATGCCAACGACTTCATCCTCCCCGCCGGCGGCGGCGCCTAGCGGCGGAAGCGGATTCCTGGCGTCATGCGATATTTTTCACTGCCCGCGCACATCTTGGCGTGATCGGCCAGCCCGAGCGTGATACCCAAGCAGCATGAAGCGACTGAGGATATTACGACGCTGGTTCATGCGAAAGTTCGGGATTGCGAGGCTGCTGTGCCTCGCGATCCTGATCGGGCTGGCGGCGCTGCGCGTCGCCGATCCCGCCGTGGTCGAGGAACTGCGGGTCAGGACCTTCGATAAATTCCAGGTCCTCGACCCCCGGGTGAAGACCGCACGGCCGGTCACCATCATCGACATCGACGAAAAGAGCCTGGCGAAATTCGGCCAGTGGCCCTGGCCGCGGACGCGGATCGCGGATCTGGTCGACAAGTTGACCAGTCTCGGCGCCGTCGTGATCGCCTTCGATATCGTGTTCGCGGAGCGCGACCGGCTCAATCCGGGCGAGGCCGCCGATACCATCCGCAACCTCGATGAGGAAACCCGGGCCAAGCTGCGTGCGCTGCCGAGCAACGATCAAATCCTGGCCGATGCCATCAAGCGGTCCCGCGTGGTGCTGGGCGAATCCGGGCTTCCCTACGTCCTCACCGAATTCGACAAGTCGCTGCCGGTAACGGGGCTCGCCATGCGCGGCGAGGAGCCGCAACCGTTCCTGCTCGATTTTCCCGGGCTGGTGCGCAACGTTCATGTTCTGGAGGAGGCGGCCGCGGGGCGCGGGCTGTTCTCGATCAAGAACGAGCGCGACGGCATCGTGCGGCGGGTGCCGATGATCATGCTGGCGCAGGGCGCCACCATGCCGTCGCTGAGCTTCGAGATGCTGCGGGTCGCCAGCGGCAGCGGCACCATTCTAACCAAGGCCGAAAAGGCCGGCCTGCAGAGCGTCGGCGTCAGGGGTTTCGAAATTCCGACCGATAACAACGGCCAGATCTGGGTTCATTTCGCGCGCCGCGATCCGTCGATCTATGTTTCGGCGGTCGACGTGCTCGAAGGCCGCGTCGCGCCGGATAGGATTGCGCAAAAGCTTGTGCTGATCGGAACCTCGGCGGTCGGGCTGCTCGACGTCAAGACCACGCCGGTCGATCCCGTGATGCCCGGCGTCGAAATTCACGCCCAGGTGCTCGAGAGCGTGCTGACCCGAACGGAACTGTCGCGGCCCAATTACGCCATCGTCGCCGAATTTCTCTCCGCTCTCCTCCTCGGGCTGCTGGTGATCGCGTTTGCCCCGATGTTCGGACCGATTACCCTCGTTGCGGTCGGCGCCCTGTTTGCGACGGTGCTGATGGGAACCTCCTGGTACTTCTACACCCAGCACCGCCTGCTGATCGATTTCACCTACCCGCTGGCGTCGACCACGTCGATCTATCTCACCCTGATCTTTTCCAGCTTCGTCAGGGAGCAGAAGCAGCGCCGGCAGATTCGCTCGGCATTCGGCCAGTATCTGTCGCCGGCGCTGATCGAGCAGCTGGCGCAGTCGCCGGAAAAGCTCCAGCTCGGCGGCGAGGAGCGCGAGATGACCATCATGTTCTCCGACGTCCGCGGCTTCACCACCATCTCGGAGTCCTACAAGCACGATCCGCAAGGTTTGACGGCGCTGATGAACCGGTTCCTGACGCCGCTCACCAACGCCATCCTCGATCGCAAGGGCACCATCGACAAATACATGGGCGACGCCATCATGGCGTTCTGGAATGCGCCGCTCGACGACAAGGAACACGAGATCAACGCCTGCGAAGCCGCGCTCGACATGCTGGAGCGGATCGACGCCCTCAACCAGGACCGCGAGATCGAGGCGAAGGACGGCGGTCACACCTATATTCCGATCAATGTCGGCGTCGGTCTGAACACCGGCGTCTGCGTCGTCGGCAACATGGGATCCAATTTGCGCTTCGACTATTCGGTGCTGGGCGACAGCGTCAACCTGGCGTCGCGGCTGGAAGGACAATCCAAGGAATACGGATTCCCCATCATCATCGGCTCCAGGACCGCGATGGCGGTCAAGGACAGGTTTGCGATCCTCGAACTCGATTTCATCATGGTCAAGGGCAAGAAGGAGCCCGAGGTGATCTACGCCATCGCCGGCCGCCAGGACACCGCGCAGTCCGAACATTTCCAGCGGCTGCGCAACCTGACCATCGAGATGCTGACCTGCTATCGCAGCCGCGACTGGGACGGCGCACTGGCGGCGATCGAGCGCGGCCGCAAGGGCGACGACGGGCACGCGCTGGAATATCTGTACAAATTATACGAGACGCGAATCCGCGGCTATCAGGAAAGCCCGCCGCCGCAAGACTGGAACGGTGCCTTCGCGCTGCTGACCAAGTAGCGCGAGAGCTTGATTCGCCGTCGTCGTCGCCCGCGAAAGCGGGCGATCCATTATTCCAGAGACGCCAGAGCTGGCATCGAAAGGCCGCGGCGTACTGGATACTCCGCTTTCGCGGAGTATGACGGCCTTGGTAGGCGGTTAGGAGGTGCTCCGCGAATCAGAATCTCATTCCAGCCCGATCGTGGTCAGGTCCTGGAACCAGTGCTGCGCCTGCACGAACTTCTTCACCTTCGGCGACAGCGCGTGCGGATTGGTGTCGTGCACCACCCACACCAGCGCGGCGTCGTCGACGATCAGCGCGTGCGCCTGCGCCAGCAACTCGTCCTGCTTGGCGATATCGAAGGTCTGCTTGGCCTGGTCGATAACGGCGTCGACCTTCGGATTCTTGTAGCCGCCCCAGTTGACGCCGACCGGCGCGATCTGGCCGGAGTGGAAGAAGCGCACGATGGCATAGAGCGGGTCCGAGGTCACATAGGCGATGTTGTTGGAGGTGATGCCGGCGTTCATCTCGTCCGCCGCGCCCTTGCGCCACGCCGTATATAATGTCTCGAGCTCGACCACCTTGAAGTCGATATCGATGCCGATCTCCTTGAAGCTCTGCTGCAGGAATTCGTTCATCGGCAGCGACAGCATCTGCCCGGTGCCGCCTTGCGCGATGACGAAGGTGGTCTTCAGCGGCTTCTCCCTGGAGTAGCCGGCCTCCTGCACGAGCTTCTTCGCCGCCGCCAGGTCGTATTTGATTTCGAAGCCGGGCTTGCCGAACCAGGGGCTCGACGGATCGACCTGGCCCTTGGCCGGTTTGGCGAGGCCATTCATCAAGCCCACCACCGCGTCGCGGTCGATCGCGAGATTGAGCGCCTTGCGCAAGCGGATGTCGGTCCAGGGCGAGCCCGGCAGCACGCTGAGATGATAGTTCCAGACATGCGGGGTGATGTTGTCGACGATCTTCATCCCAGCCGATTTCAGCTGCGGCACCGCATCGGGCGCCGGCGTTTCGATCAGGTCGACCTGTCCGGCCAGCAGCGCGTTGGTCCGCGTCAATGCCTCCGGCATCGGGATCAGGACCATCTTGTCGACCTTCGGGATCCGCTTCTTGTTCCAGTAGTCGGCGTTCTTCGACAGTTCGGCGAGTTCACGCGGCACTAATTTGGTCAGTTTGAACGGTCCGGTGCCTGAAGGTGAGGCAGCGAACTTGTCCCAGTCCTTGCCGAGCTTCTCATATTGTGTGGGGCTGGAGACCAGGAACCAGAGCATCTGGTAGGGAAAGAAGGAGTCGACGGTCTTGGTGGTGATTTCGATCGTGGAGTCGTCGACCTTGGCGTAGCTCGCGACCGACGGCAGCCGGGTCTTGACCTGCGCGCTCTGCCGCTTGTCGAACTGCGGCGCCTTGTCGTTGAGCACCTTGTCGAGATTCCAGATCACCGCATCGGCGTTGAAGTCGCTGCCGTCGTGGAACTTGACGCCCTGCCGTAGCGTAAATCGCCACTTCTTCTTGTCGGACTCATCGACCTTCCACTCGGTGGCGAGGCCGGGCACCAGCTTGCCGGGTCTGTCGGACACGTCCATTTCCCAGGCGACCAGCGGGTCGTAAATCGTATAGGCGGTGAACTGGTAAGCGCCGGCGCCACGATCCGGTTGCCCCGTCGTCAGCGGAATATCCGCCATCGAGATGCCGTATCGCACCACGGTCTCGGCCTGCGCCGAAATGCCGGAAAAGGCGGCAGCCATGGCGAACGCCGCGGCAGCAAGAAGCATCGAATTTCGGATGCGCATCAACTAAGCTCCATTGGAGGGGAATTGGAGCGTGCATTGCAAGCTTGATGCCAGATTAGGCAGTGCTGTCCCTCTTGCATGAGCGCTCACAGGAAGTTGCGCAGCAAATCGCAATGTGAGACGGTTTGTCGCCATTGGCACAGGCGTTGCATAACGTTGCATAAGAAATAATCATCAAGATCGAAAAGAAGAAAAGGAGTTGCTGCGATGCGTGTCGAACAACAAGGGAAGTGCCGGACTGCCGTGACGGTTGCCGTGCTGGCGGTGGGGCTTGCACTGCCGGTAGCCGCTTTCGCGCAGACCACCCTGCGTATCGGCATGACCGCCGCCGACATTCCGCGCACGCTCGGCCAGCCCGATCAGGGTTTCGAGGGCAACCGCTTCACCGGCCTCACCATGTATGACGGGCTGACGATGTGGGACCTGTCCTCCGCCGACAAGGCGAGCGTTATGATCCCGGGGCTTGCGACCGAATGGAAAGTCGACGACGCCGACAAGAAGAAGTGGACGTTCAAGCTTCGTCCCGGTGTCACCTTTCATGACGGCTCGCCGTTCAACGCCGATGCCGTGGTCTGGAATGTCGAAAAGGTGCTCAAGCAGGATGCACCGCAGTTCGACCCGAGCCAGGTCGGCGTGACCGCGTCGCGGATGCCGACGCTGGCCTCGGCCCGCAAGATCGACGACATGACGGTGGAGCTCACCACCAAGGAGCCGGACAGCTTCCTGCCGATCAACCTCACCAACCTGTTCATGGCGAGCCCCTCGAAATGGCAGAAGTTTTACGATGTGGCCGAGGGCGCCGACGCCAAGGCGAAATCGCAGGCCGCATGGGCTGCGTTCGCAAAGGACGCCTCCGGCACGGGCCCCTGGAAAATGTCGAGCTTCACGCCGCGCGAGCGGCTGGAGCTGGTGAAGAACGAAAAATACTGGGACAAGGCGCGCGTTCCCAAGGTCGACAAGATGCTGCTGTTGCCGATGCCGGAGGCTAATGCGCGGACCGCGGCCTTGCTGTCCGGCCAGGTCGACTGGATCGAAGCGCCGGCGCCGGATGCGGTCGCGCAAATCAAGCAGCGCGGCTTCGTGCTGCAGACCAACGAGGAGCCCCATGTCTGGCCGTGGCAGTTCTCGCGCGTCGAAGGCTCGCCCTGGAACGACATCCGGGTTCGCAAGGCGGCCAATCTCTGCGTCGATCGCGAAGGCCTCAAGGACGGCCTGCTCGGCGGCCTGATGGTGCCGGCCACCGGCACCTTCGAGCCCGGCCACCCCTGGCGCGGCAACGTCACCTTCAAGATCAAGTATGACAAGCCGGCGGCGCAGAAGCTGATGCAGGAGGCCGGCTTCGGTCCTGACAAGAAATTGTCGGTCAAGGTCCAGACCTCGGCGTCGGGCTCCGGCCAGATGCTGCCGCTGCCGATGAACGAGTACCTGCAGCAGGCGCTGGCCGAATGCTATTTCGACGTCAAGCTCGACGTCATCGAATGGAATACGCTGTTCACCAACTGGCGGCGCGGCACCAAGGACCCGTCCGCCAACGGCGCCAACGCCACCAACGTCACCTATGCGGCGATGGATCCGTTCTTCGCCCTGGTGCGCTTCCTGCAGTCGTCGATGGCGCCGCCGGTGTCGAACAATTGGGGTTACATCAACAATCCCAAATTCGATGAGCTGGTGACCAAGGCGCGCCAGACCTTCGAGCCGGCCGCGAGAGACGCGGCCCTCGCCGAGCTGCACGCGGCTTCCGTCGACGATGCGGCATTCCTCTACGTCGCCCACGACGTCGCTCCCCGCGCCATGAGCCCGAAGGTCAAGGGCTTCGTGCAGCCGAAGAGCTGGTTCGTGGACTTCTCGCCGATCTCCATGACGCCGTGATTCGCACTTCGTTCTTCGTGGCGAGATGTCTCGTTCCCTCCCCCCTTGTGGGGGAGGGTTAGGGTGGGGGGTAGCCACACCCGCCGACCTCGCGGCCACCCCCTTCCCCAACCCCTCCCCGCAAGGGGGAGGGGAGCCCGACCATCTCGTCGCGCAATACATTCTAGGTAATCCTGTGTTCGTCTATGTTACCCGCCGCATCGTCTATGTGATCCCGATCGTCGTCAGCGTGGCGCTGGTGTGCTTTCTCCTGGTGCACATCACGCCCGGCGATCCGCTGGTCGCGATCCTTCCCGCCGATGCGTCGCAGGAACTGGCGGCGCAATTGCGCGTCGCCTACGGCTTCGACCGGCCGCTGCCGGTGCAGTTCGGGCTGTGGCTGTGGAAAGCGGTCCATGGCGATCTCGGCCATTCCATCGCCACCGGCCGGCCGGTGCTGACCGAAGTGATGCGCGCGGTCGGCAATACCGTGACGCTTGCGATCGCGGCCGCGACGATCGGCTTCACGCTCGGATTGTTCTTCGGCCTGATCGCCGGTTATTTCCGCGACAGCTGGGTCGACAAACTGGCGACTTCGATCGCGATTGCCGGCGTCTCGGTGCCGCATTACTGGCTGGGCATGGTGCTGGTGATCATCTTCTCGGTGCAGCTCAACTGGCTGCCCGCGGTCGGCGCCGGTCCCGGCGGCTCCGGCGCTTGGGGCTGGGACTGGGAGCACATCCGTTATCTGTTCCTGCCCGCGATCACGACTTCGGTGATCCCGATGGGCATCGTCACCCGCACCGTGCGCGCGCTGACCGGCGATATCCTCTCGCAGGATTTCGTCGAGGCCCTGCGCGCCAAGGGCCTGCGCGAAACCCATGTGTTCCGCCACGTCATCAAGAACGCCGCGCCGACCGCGATGGCGGTGATGGGACTGCAGCTCGGATACATGCTCGGCGGCTCGATCCTGATCGAAACCGTGTTCTCATGGCCGGGTTCGGGGCTGCTGCTCAATTCCGCGATCTTCCAGCGCGACCTGCCGCTGCTGCAGGGCACCATCCTGGTGCTGGCGCTGTTCTTCGTGTGCCTCAATCTGATGGTCGATATCGCGCAGGCCGCGATCGATCCGCGAATCAAGCGGGGCTGAAGCCAGTGAGTATCCGTCCATGAGCGCGATATCAGATGCCGCCCTGCAGGCCGCGCCCGCCACCAAGGCGCGCGGCTACTGGGCGACGGTCGGCCGCCGCATCGCCAGCGACAAGGTCAGCATGTTCTGCGCCCTAATTCTGGCGCTGATCTTTCTCTCCGCCTTGCTCGCGCCGTGGCTCGGGCTCGCCGATCCCTATCAGGGCTCGATGATCCGCCGTCTCCGCCACATCGGCGCGCCGAACTATCCGCTCGGCACCGACGAACTCGGCCGCGACATGCTGGCGCGGCTGGTCTATGGCGGCCGGCTGTCGCTCCTGATCGGCATTCTCCCCGTCATCCTTGCCTTCGTGGTCGGAACCTCGCTCGGCCTCGTCGCCGGCTATGTCGGCGGCAGGATCAATACCGCGATCATGCGCACCGTCGACGTCTTCTACGCCTTTCCCTCGGTGCTGCTGGCGATCGCGATCTCGGGCGCGCTCGGCGCCGGCATCGTCAACTCCATCGTCTCGCTGACTGTCGTGTTCGTACCGCAAATCACCCGGGTCGCCGAAAGCGTTACCACGGGCGTGCGCAACATGGACTTCGTCGAGGCGGCGCGCGCTTCCGGCGCCGGACCTTTCACCATCATGCGCGTGCACATGCTCGGCAACGTGCTGGGGCCGATCTTCGTCTACGCCACCGGCCTGATCTCGGTGTCGATGATCCTGGCCGCGGGGCTGTCGTTCCTGGGCCTGGGGACAAAGCCGCCGGAGCCGGAATGGGGGTTGATGCTCAACACGCTGCGCACCGCGATCTACATCAATCCGTGGGTAGCGGCCTTGCCGGGCGTCATGATCTTCGCGGTATCGATCTGCTTCAACCTGCTCAGCGACGGCATGCGCAGCGCCATGGACATACGGAACTGACGCCATGACCGAACTCGCCAACTCAGTCGAATTGCTCGAGCCGGTCGAGGATGTCGGCGGCGCTGCGCAGCCGCTGCTGCAGGTCAATGGCCTGACCAAGCATTTCCCGGTACGCGGCGATCTCTTCAGCAAGCGCAAGACGGTGCGCGCGGTCGACGACGTGTCGTTTGCCATCGCCAAGGGCGAAACGGTCGGGATCGTCGGCGAATCCGGCTGCGGCAAGTCGACCACCGCGCGGCTCTTGATGCACCTGATGCAGCGCGATGCCGGCGATATCATTTATGACGGCATGCAGGTCGGGCGCGCGCTTTCTCTCCGTGAATTGCGCCGCGGCATGCAGATGGTGTTCCAGGACAGCTACGCCTCGCTCAATCCGCGCCTGACTATCGAGGAATCGATCGCGTTCGGACCAAAGGTTCATGGCATGGCCGACGGGGCGGCCCGCGCGCTGGCGCGCGAACTGCTCGGCAAGGTGGGCCTGCGGCCGGAAAATTTCGCCAATCGCTATCCGCACGAAATTTCCGGCGGCCAGCGCCAGCGCGTCAACATCGCCCGTGCGCTGGCGCTGTCGCCGCGGCTGGTGATCCTGGACGAGGCGGTGTCGGCGCTGGACAAGTCGGTCGAGGCGCAGGTGCTCAATCTGCTGGTCGATCTCAAGCGCGAGTTCGGACTGACCTATCTCTTCATCAGCCACGATCTCAACGTGGTGCGTTACATTTCCGACCGTGTATTGGTGATGTATCTCGGCGAGGTGGTCGAGCTCGGCCCGGTCGACCGGGTATGGGACGCGCCGGCGCATCCCTATACGCGGGCGCTGCTGGCGGCGATGCCGTCCTCCGATCCCGACAACCGCACCGAGACGCCGCCGATTTCGGGCGATCCGCCCAATCCGATCGATCCGCCGCCAGGCTGCCGGTTTCACACCCGCTGCCCGTTCGCGGAGCCGCTCTGCGCAAATGCCACACCAAAACTCACCGCGCTCGATAGAATGGGTCATGAAGCGGCGTGCTACATGGCCATATCAGGCTCCGGGCACAGCCGCGCACCGGCAGAGGGAGTGACATGACAAAACCCACAGCGAAAGAGATCAAGGCGATGACCGACGTTGCGGGCGTGCCCGTCGATGCCGATGTCGCCGGGCGTATCGCCCATTCCATGGGCCCGGCGTTCGAAGGCTTTGCGCCGGTCGCCGGCACGCTGCCGTTCGACCTGGAGCCTGCGAGCTTTCTGCTCGTGCAAGCTGCAAAGGTGTCGAAATGAGCACCGAGCCCGCCTTGATGTCGCTGACGTCGGTCGCGCAGGCGATCGCGCAGAAGAAGATCTCGTCGCGCGAGGTGACGCAATCCTGTCTCGACCGGATCGCACAGTGGCAGCCCCGTCTCAACGCCTTCATGGCCATTGAAGCCGAAGCGGCGCTCAGCGCAGCCGATGTGGCCGATGCGGCGCTGGCGAAGGGCGCCGCCAAGGGCGCGCTGCATGGCGTTCCGCTGGCGCACAAGGATATGTATTACGACGCGGGCCACGTGGTCACCTGCGGCTCGAAGATCCGGCGCGATTTCGTCGCCACCACCACTTCGACGGCGCTGCAGCGGCTGAAGGACGCCGGCACGATCCGCCTGGGCTCGCTGCAGATGGTGGAATTCGCCTATGGGCCGACCGGCCACAACGTGCATTACGGCGCGGTGCATAACCCCTGGGCGCCCGATTGCATCACCGGCGGCTCGTCGTCGGGATCGGGTTCGGCGGTCGCGGCACGGTTGACGTTCGCGGCGCTGGGCTCGGATACCGGCGGTTCGATCCGCTTGCCCGCGCATTTCTGCGGCGTCACCGGTTTGAAGACGACCTACGGCCGCATCAGCCGCGCCGGCGCGATGCCGTTGTCGCAGTCGCTCGACACCGTCGGGCCGCTGGCGCGCAGCGCCGAGGACTGCGCGCTGCTGCTCGGCCTGATGGCGGGGGCGGATCCGGAAGACCCCACCGCGGTTACCGGGCCGGTGCCGGATTACATGGCGGCGACGCGAGGATCGATCAAGGGCCTCACCATCGGCGTGCCCACCGCCTTCTATGTCGACGATCTCGATTCCGAAGTCGCGCGCATTCTCGACGACACCATCGCGACGCTGAAGCGGGAAGGTGCTACGATCGTTCAGGTCGAGCTGCCGGAGCAGCGCCAGCTCACGGCGGCCTGTCAGTTCGTGCTCGCTACCGAAGCGGCCGCTTTCCACAAACGCTGGATGATCGAACGATCAGGCGATTACGGCCCGCAGGTCCTGATGCGGCTGCAGAACGGGCTCGCGATTTCAGGCGTGTCCTATCTCGAAGCGATGCGCTGGCGCGGGCCGGCGCTGGCGGCGCACAATGCCGCGGTCGCCGGCGTCGACGCCATGATCGCGCCGGCGGCGCCGGTGGCGGCTCCCACCATCGCTGAGAGCGACGTCGGCAACAGCCCCGACGCCGAAGCCGTGATCCAGCGGCTGACGCGCTTCACCCGCCCGATCAATTATCTCGGCCTGCCGTCGCTGGCGATACCCGCGGGCTTCACGCAGGGCGGGCTTCCGGTCGGCATGCAGCTGGTCGGCCGTTCGTTCGATGAAGCGATGCTGCTGCGGATCGGGGCGGCGTTCCAGCGCGCCACCGATTTCCACGACCGGGTGCCGAATTAAGCCATGAGCAATCTCGTCGAAATCCGTGGCCTCAATGTTCGCTTCAGCGGCGAGCGCACCGTGCATGCCGTCAACGATCTCAGCCTCTCGCTCGGCGAGGGCGAGGTGCTCGGCCTGCTCGGCGAGTCCGGTTCGGGCAAGAGCGTGACCCTGCGCGCGGTGATGCGGCTATTGCCGAAGAAGCGGACGCAGATTTCGGGCAGCGTGCAGGTGCTCGGGCGCGATGTGCTGGCGCTCGACGACGAGCAGCTGTCGGCATTTCGCGGCCAGACCGTCTCGATGATCTTCCAGGAGCCGGCGCTGGCGCTCGATCCGGTCTACACCATCGGCCGGCAGATCGCGGAAACCGTGATGCGTCACGAGGGCAAGAGCCAGGCCGACGCCATGGCGCGTGCGCTCGAAATGCTGGAAGTAGTGCGCATTCCCTCGGCCAAGCGCCGGCTCGATGCCTATCCGCACGAGATGAGTGGCGGCATGCGGCAGCGCGCGATGATCGCGCTGGCGCTGGCCTGCAAGCCGAAGATCCTGCTGGCGGACGAGCCGACTACCGCGCTCGACGCCACCGTGCAGATCCAGATCCTGCTCTTGCTGCGCGAACTGCAGCGCGAGTTCGGCATGTCCGTCATTTTCGTGACCCATGATATCGGCGTCGCGATCGAAATCTGCGACCGGGTCGCCGTGATGTATGCCGGCCAGGTCGTCGAGCAGGGCAGCTTGCGCCAGATCGTGCGCACGCCGATTCATCCCTATGCGCGCGGGCTGCTGGCTTCCACCGTGCACGGCGCCAAGCGCGGCCAGCGGCTGGAAACCATCCCGGGTACGCCGCCTTCGCTGGACAAGGCGCCAGTCAATTGCTCATTCGCGCCGCGCTGCGGTTTCGCGCAGGCCCGCTGCGTCGAGCAACTGCCGCCCAACGTGCAGATCGGGCCGGACCGGATTGCGCGATGTATTCTGGCTGAACGTACCGAGGCCGCGATCGCGACCTGACTCCGCAATATTGGAGTCGTCACTTCGGGCCATTGTCGGATAGGCTCCGGTGCCGTGCGCAGGAACAACGTGCGCCGACAGGGGGAGTTTCTCATGCAGATTTCCAACGAAGGCATTCTCGTCATCTTGTTCGTCGGCCTGGTGGCGGGCTGGCTGGCCGGCAAGATCGTGCGCGGCACCGGCTTCGGTATCATCGGCGATATCCTGGTCGGCATTGCCGGCGCGCTGGTCGCCAGTCTGCTGTTTCCGAAACTCGGCATCCATATCGGCAGCGGCTTGGTTTCGGAGATTATCTATTCGGCGATCGGCGCCGTGCTGCTGCTGCTGGTGGTGCGGCTGGTCCGGACCGGCGGCCGGCTGTAGAGCGTTTTCAAGCGAAGTGGATACCGGTTCGCGTGAAGAAAACGCGTCAAAACAAAAAGATAGAGCCCGTTCCGGTTCAATCGGAACGGGGCTCTAGCGCCCTGACCTACCGGCTGGCGCGGCTGACGGCATCCACGATCCATCGCCGCAGCGCGGCAATCCGGCGGTCGCGCGCCTGTTCGGTGCGCGAAACGAGATAAATCGTCTCCATCGAACTGACCGCCGCGGCATCGAACGGCGCGACCAGTTTCTTGCCGAATCCCGGCCGCGCCCTGATCAGCGGCGCCATCGCGAGAGTGACGCCGAGCCCTTGCTCGGCGGCCTCCAGCATCGCGGGCACGCTGTCGAGCCAGAGATGTCCGCGCGGGGCGAGCTCCGGAATCCCGGCCTGCTCGAGCCACGCCGCCCAGGTGCGCGGCTGCGTCGTCAGATGGATCAACACCTCCCGGGACAGGTCTTCGGGGCGGCGCAGCCCGCCCTTGACCAGGGTCGGCGCGCAGACCGGCAAACCCCTGACCTCGATCAGCGGTTCGAATTTCAGGCCGGCCGAGTGCTCGCGCCCGTAGCGGATCGCGACGTCGACGCGGGAGGCGTTGAAGTCGGCATATTGATGGGTGGCCTCGATCCGCAGCGTCAGGGTCGGATTGCGCCGCTTGAAATCGCCCAGCGCCGGAATCAGCACCGTAGAGGTGAAGAACGGCAACGAGCTGATCCAGAGTTCGCCGCCGGCGTCGCGCCGGTGCCGCCGCATCTCGCGGCCGGCGTCCTGCAGCGCCGCCAGCGCTGGCGAGACTTTCGCCAGATAGCGCTCGCCCTCCGCGGTCAGCCGCACCGAACGCGCGCCGCGCACGAACAGTTTGACGCCGAACAGTTCCTCCAGCCCGCGGATTTGATGGCTGATCGCGGACGGGCTGAGCGCGAGATCGCGCGCGGCGCGGCGGAAACTCAATTGCGTGGCGGCGCGCTCGAACGCCAGCAGCGCGGAGAGCGGCGGGATCGCCCGCAGCGGCCCGTCGCTCGCAGACAGATGAATTTCGCTCATCTCGGGTGACCAAATCCCTTTTGTAGCAGGCATTATTATCGGCCAGATTACCCTATCACTCAATATTTCTCATCTGGACCATCATGGCGATTTTCGAACCATTGAGCGCTCCCAATCATTGGCAGCCGTCGGCGCTGGCCGCAGGTCCCTTCGCGGGGCTGCAGGGCGGCGCGGTCGCTAGCCTGCTGACCGCCGAAGTCGAGGCGCTCGCCGCGGAGCGAAAATGGGGCGCTGCCGTCAGCGTGACCGCGTGGTTCCTGCGGCCGACGCCGATGACGAGTTTGCGGACGCGGCTTTCCGTGCTGACCGAGGGCGGTCGTGTCAGCGTGGTCGACAACACGCTGTGGCCCGACGATGACGCGCAGCCCTGCGCCACCGTGCGGGTGACGCTGTCGCGCGAACGCGCGGTCGAGCTGCCGGGATTTGTCGACGCCGCCGGCGAGGCTGCCGATCCCTTGCGGTTTCCGGTCCGCAGCCGGCGGGCTGCCCATGGCGGTCCCTGGTTCATGGACGCGATGGAGGCGCGCGCCGGCGACGGCGTCGCCTGGTTCCGCCTCAATCACGGGATCATCGACGGCGCCGGGCCGTTGTCTTCCGTGCTCGGTCCGGCGGACTGGACCCACGGCATCGCGCGGCCGCTGGAGAATGTCGTGGCCGATCCCAACCCGAACCTGACGGTGCAGCTGTTCAGGCAGCCGTTGGGGGAATGGGTCGGCGTCCGCGCGCAAACCCGCTGGCGGCCGGCTGCCGGGCTCGGCATCGGCAGCGGCGCGCTGCTCGATGTCCATGGCGAGATCGGCCGGGTCTCGATGGCGGTGGTGCTGGTTCCCTTTCCGAAGCCGGCGGCGGCAAGCTAGCTCCCTGCACCCCCGCGACCGGCTCCCCGAAAGGCCGATTCGCGTCGCCCGTGGGGCCGGTCCTCCTCCGTTCGGAGGACGGGACCGCCGCGCGGGCGTGCCGATGACGTTTAGGTTAACGCCAGTTGCATGGACGATGGCCGCAAACATCGGTAGAACTAACGGCCTTGCACCCCTCGCGAAGAGATCAATTGATGGCAGCCGCTCCCGGTGTCCGGCGTTCCGAACTCGGTGATGCGCTGCGCGCCTGCCGCAGCGCGTTTCTTGGCGTCGGCGCCATGAGCTGCATGATCAATCTTCTGTACCTGACCGGCTCGATCTTCATGCTGGAGGTCTACGACCGGGTGCTGCCGAGCCGCAGCATCCCGACGCTGGTCGCTCTGGTCATCCTCGCCGGCGGCCTGTACATCGCCCAGGGCATTCTCGACCTGATCCGCGGCCGCATCCTGGTCCGCATCGGCACCTCGCTCGACGAGGCCCTCAATGCCCGCGTGTTCGAAACCGTGGTGCGCCTGCCGCTGATGGTGGGCGGGCGCAACGAAGGCCTGCAGCCGCTGCGCGATCTCGACAATGTCCGCTCGTTCCTGTCCGGCATGGGGCCGGGCGCGTTCTTCGACCTGCCGTGGCTGCCGTTCTATCTGGCGATCTGCTTTGCCTTCCACGTCCTGATCGGCGTGACCGCGCTGGCCGGCGCCATCGTCCTGGTCACGCTGACCATCATCACCGAATACATGTCGCGCGCGCCGGCGCGCGAGGCCATGGGGCTTGCCGCGCGCCGCAACGATCTGGCTGCCACCAGCCGGCGCAATGCCGAAGTGCTGGTCGCGATGGGAATGTCCGGGCGTCTGACCAGGCGCTGGAGCGAGGCCAACGAAAGATATCTGGCGGGCAATCAGCGCGCCAGCGACGTCGCCGGCGGTCTCGGCGCCATTGCCAAGGTCATGCGCATGACGCTGCAGTCCGCGGTGCTCGCGGTCGGCGCCTATCTCGTGATCAATCAGGAGGCCACCGCCGGCGTCATCATCGCCGGCTCGATCCTGAGTGCGCGGGCGCTGGCGCCGGTCGATCTCGCCATCGCGCACTGGAAGGGCTTCGTCGCCGCGCGCCAGAGCTGGCACCGCCTCAACCGCATGCTGGAATCATTGCCGGCGCAGACGGCGCCGACGCAGCTGCAGACCCCGTCGAAGCGGCTGTCGGTCGAGGCCGTCAGCATCGTGCCGCCGGGCGATCAGAAGATCATCGTCCAGGACGTGACGTTCGCGCTGGAGGCCGGCAACGGCCTCGGCGTGATCGGGCCGAGCGGATCGGGCAAGTCGTCGCTGGTGCGCGCGCTGGTCGGCGTCTGGCATCCGCTGCGCGGCAAGGTGCGGCTCGACGGGGCGGCGCTGGACCAGTGGTCGAGCGACGTGCTCGGCCGCCACGTCGGTTATCTGCCGCAGGATGTCGAGCTGTTCGCAGGCACGGTCGCGCAGAATATCTGCCGGTTCGATCCGGACGCCACCTCGGAGGGGATCATCGCCGCCGCCAAGGAGGCGGGGGTCCACGACATGATCATCAAGATGCGCGAAGGCTACGACACCCAGATCGGCGAGCAGGGCACCGCACTGTCGGCCGGCCAGGCGCAGCGCGTGGCGCTGGCGCGGGCGCTGTACGGCAATCCGTTCCTGATCGTGCTGGATGAGCCGAACTCCAATCTCGATACCGAAGGCGACGAGGCGCTGACGCGCGCGGTGCGCGGCGCGCGCGAGCGCGGCGCCATCGTGGTGGTGGTGGCGCACCGGCCGATCGGGATCGAGGCGGTCGACATGCTGCTGGTGCTGAAGGACGGCCGCATGCAGGCCTTCGGGCCGAAGGAAACCGTGCTGGGGCAGGTGCTGCAGCAGCGGGTCGCGCCGCCTTCGCCGATCAAGATCGTGTCCGAGGGAGGCGTAGCCAAGTCATGAGCGGCAGCAAAATGCGGACTGCGAAAGCCTCGATCCGGCTGCATCTGGTCATCGGCCTCGCCGTCATCGTCGTGCTGGCGGGCGGGCTCGGCGGCTGGGCGGCGACCGCGCAGATCTCGGGCGCGCTGATCGCACCGGGACAGATCGTCGTCGATACCAATGTGAAGAAGGTACAGCATCCGACCGGCGGCGTCGTCGGCGAGGTGCGCGTGCGCGATGGCGCCGCGGTCAAGGCCGGCGACGTGGTGGTGCGGCTCGACGACACCGTCACCAAGGCGAGCCTTGCGATCGTCACCAAGAGTCTCAACGGGCTGTGGGCGCGGGCGGCGCGGCTGGAAGCCGAACAGCGCGGCCTCGACAAGCTCACATTCCCGCCGATGCTGCTCGATCGCGCCGACGATCCCGACGTCCAGAACGTGATGGCCAGCGAGAGCAAGCTGTTCGAGGTGCGCACCACCGGACGCGCCGGACAGAAGTCGCAGTTGCGCGAGCGCGTGGCGCAGCTGAACGAGGAGATCGCCGGCCTGACCGCGCAGGAAAAGGCCAAGGAAAAGGAAATAGCGCTGATCGAGAAGGAACTGGTCGGGGTTCGCTCGCTCTACGAACAGCACCTGGTGCAGTTGTCGCGCCTGACGGTGCTCGAGCGCGACGCGGCGCGGCTCAACGGCGAGCGGGCGCAATACATCGCGGCGCGGGCGCAGGCCAGGGGCAAGATCACCGAAACCGAGTTGCAGATCATTCAGGTCGACAAGGATCTGGTCAGCGAAGTCTCCAAGGATCTGCGCGAGACCAACGACAAGATCGGCGAATTCGTCGAGCGCAAGGTGACGGCCGAAGACCAGTTGCGCCGGATCGACATCCGCGCGCCGCAGGACGGCGTGGTGCTGCAGTCGACGGTGCATACCGTCGGCGGGGTGATCACCGCAGGCGACGCCATCATGCTGATCGTGCCGCAGGCCGACGCGCTTTCGGTCGAGGCCAAGGTCAATCCGCAGGATATCGACAAGCTGCAGGTCGGCCAGAAGACCGTGTTGCGGCTGTCGGCGTTCAATCAGCGCACCACGCCGGAATTGAACGGAACAGTCACCCGCGTCTCGCCCGACGTCACCACCGACCAGCGCACCGGCCAGAGCTATTATACCATCCGGGTCTCGATGTCCCCGGAGGAAGTCGCGCGCCTCGGCGAGGTCAAGATCATCCCCGGCATGCCGGTGGAGGCCTTCGTGCAGACCGGCGACCGCACCATGCTGTCCTATCTGATGAAGCCGCTGAGCGACCAGCTGATGCGCTCGTTCCGCGAGCGGTAGTTCAACCCACAATGTCGTCCCCGCGAAAGCGGGGACCCATAACCACCTAATGTGCGTTGTGATGCTGGCTAGCGGCTCCAGCTTTGCTCAATACACTCAGATTGGTGGTTATGGGCCCCGGCGTTCGCCGGGGCGACGGTGGTGTTTTAGCGCGACAGATTCTGCAACAGCAGATTCAGCGCGGCCGTTGCGAACACATGCATGTTGCCGAGCCGGTCGGCGCGGCCGGTCTCCAGCGTCATCGCAATTGGCTCTGACCCGCCCGCGATCCCCATGCAGCAATGGCCGGCGGCGTCGCCGTAGCGGTTGCCGGCAGGACCCGTGGCGCCGGTTTCCGACAGCCCCCAGTTGGCGGCGAAGCGCTGGCGGATCTGGTTCGCCAGCAGTTTGGCGTAGACTTCCGAGGCGGAGCGGATGCCCTTCATCACCTCGTCGGGGATGTCCATCAGGATCCGCCGCGCGTCGCGGGTATAGACCACCGCCGAGCCGAGGAAATAGGCCGAGGCGCCGGGCACTGCGAGCAATGCGGCCGAAATCAATCCGCCGGTCGAGGACTCCGCGACGGCGATGGTTTGGCGCCGCTCGATCAGTCGGGCGGCGATGTTTTCGGCGATCGGGACAAGGTCTTTCATCGACTTCTCAATTCCTGCGGAAGATTCGTTTCAACAATCCCGGCTGGCTGTCGGGCTTGTCGGCGAGCGAGTGGTAGACGACACGGATGAAGTTTTTGCTCGCGAGCTCGTCCGGCGCCCATTTGGGGTCGAGATCGGCGAACGGTTTCAAGGCCACCGCCTCGTCTTCGGTCTTGCCGTCCTTGACCAGCTTCGCCATCCGGTCGCGCGCGGTGACCAGCATGGTGCGGAATTCCGCCAGCGCCGCCTTGTCGGCGACCGGCCCGTGACCCGGCACGATTTTGGTCCTGGCGTTGGTCAGCTTGAGATAGACGTCGGCTGCCGCGATCATCCCCTTGATGTTGCCGCCATTGGCGAAATCGATATTGGGATAGCGGCCGTTGGTGAAGGTATCGCCGGTGGCCAGCACGCGCGCGGTCTTGAACCAGACATAGGTGTCGCCGTCGCTATGCGCATTGGGGATGTGCTTGAGGTCGGCAACGCGTCCTTGCAGCCTGATCTTGGAAAAATTCGTATAGGTGTCGGACGGCAGCGCTCCCTGCGGCGCCGGCGGCGTCTTGACGCCGGTGAGGCCGTTGGTGGTGCCCGCCATCAGCCGCTTCTTGACATTGTCCTGGGCGACGACCGTGACGCCTTCCTTGGCGAAGGCTTCGTTCCCGCCGCTGTGGTCGCCATGATAATGCGTGTTGACGAGATATTTGATCGGCAGGCTGGAGGTCGCAGCCACCGCGGCCTTGATCCTGTCGTGCAGCGGCGCGAACTGGCCGTCGACCAGGATGATGCCGTCCTTCGCCACCACCACGGTGATGTTGCCGCCCTGGCCTTCGAGCATGTAGGCGTTGTTGCCGAGCGCGACGGTCTTGATCTCGGCCTTCGAATAATCCATCGGCGGCGCGGACGGTGGCGCGGCCGGCTGCTGCTGCGCGAAGGCCGGCCCGGACAACGCCAGCAGGGCTGTGACTGCGGCCATTCTCAGTCCTTGCATGCCATGCCTCCCTTGCGACGTCTTTGTTATCTCCTAGCACAGGATTGCATGGCTGCCGACTCAGGAGCGGCTGGCCCGCCGATGGACGGGGAAGCGCGCGGGCCATATGCTGCGCCTGTTACAGCGAGCCAACGCCGAATTCTGATGTCGCCCCCGCGCGAAGAGGAAACCTTGAGGTCATGACGTCACCGATCGCGGGCGGCGTGGATTGCGATCTGCATCCAGCCGTTCCTCACCTGACCAGCCTGCTGCCCTATCTCAACGATTACTGGCGCGATCAGGTCACGACCCGCGGCATGACCGACCTGGTGTCGCAATCCTATCCGGCCCATTCGCCGATCTCCTCGCGGCCGGACTGGCGCCCGGCGCAGGGCAAGCCGGGCTCGAGCCTTCAGGACATGCAGGCGCAGGCGCTCGACCGCTTCGCCGTCAGCTATGGCATCTGCAATCCGCTGTACGGCGTGCAGATGGTGTTTTCCGAGGACATGGCGGACGCGTTCTGCCGCGCGCTGAACGACTGGCTGGTCAGGGAATGGCTCGACAAGGACGCGCGGCTGCGCGGCTCGATCGTGATACCGGTGCAGAGCATCGAGAAGTCGGTGGCCGAGATCGAGCGCTGCGCCCAAGACAAGCGCTTCGTCCAGGTGCTGATGCTGGTCATGGGCGACATGCCCTTGGGCAAGCGCGCCTACTGGCCGATCTACGCCGCCGCCGAGCGGCTGGGGTTGCCGATCGGGATTCACGCCGGCAGCGCCTATCACAACCCGCCGACCTCGGTCGGCTGGGGCTCCTATCACATCGAGGACTATGTCGCGCAGGCGCAGGCGTTCCAGACCCAATTGACCAGCCTGATCGTCGAAGGCGTGTTCGCGCGGCATCCTGACCTGAAGATGGTGATGCTGGAGTCCGGCTTCACCTGGCTGCCGGCCTATCTGTGGCGGCTGCACAAGTTCTGGCGCGGCGCGCGCATGGAAACGCCGTGGGTGGACCGCTCGCCCCAGGAAATTGTGCGCAGCAACATCCGCTTCTCGCTGCAGCCGGTCGATGCACCGCCGGATCCGGCGATCCTGAATCGCCTGTTCGACCATATGCAGTCGGACGAATTGCTCCTATTCTCGACCGACTATCCGCACTGGCAATTCGACGGCGACGCGGTGCTGCCCGAAGGAATATCTTCAGAACTCGTGCGCAAGATCATGATCGACAACCCGCACGCGACCTATCCTCGCCTGAAGCAGGCTGCGCTGGCATGATCCCGAAAAGTGGAAACCGGTTTTTGGAAAAGATCATGCCCAAGAGCTAAGGAGAAGACGCCATGAACGTGCAGTTCCGCGACCGTCCGGAGCCGGCGTCGCCGGCGAGCGTCAAGACCGCGATCGCCGATTGCGACATTCATCCGGCGCGCGCCACCAAAGACGAGCTGTACCCGTTCCTCGCCGGGCGCTGGCACGCCCATCTCGAAACCTACGGCGTCCACGCCTATCAGGGCATGATGGAAGGCCCGCCCTATCCCAAGACGCAGCCCAATGCGTCGCGCCGCGACGCCTGGCCGCCGGAAGGCGGCCAGCAGGGCTCGTCGCTGTCGTTCATGCAGAAGCAGCATCTCGATCCCAACCATGTGGCGCTCGGCGTGCTCAACCCGCTCGGCGCCACCGGGCAGGGTATGCGCAATCACGATCTTTCCGCCGCATTGGCGACCGCCATCAACGACTGGCAGATCGAAAAATGGACCAGCAAGGACAGCCGGCTGAAAGCTTCCGTCGTGGTCGCCAATGAGGACGGCATGGCCGCGGCCGCCGAAATCCGCAGGCGCGCCGGCGACAGGAATTTCGTGCAGGTGCTGCTCCTGAGTCGCAACGTCGAGCCGCTCGGCCAGCGCCGTTACTGGCCGATCTATCAGGCGGCGGAGGAGGCCGGGCTTCCGGTCGGCGTTCACGCCTTCGGCTTCGGCGGCAATCCGATCACCGCCTCGGGCTGGCCGAGCTACTACATCGAGGAGATGGTCGGCCATTCGCAGTGCCAGCAGACCGCGCTCGCCAGTCTCGTGCTGGAAGGCGTGTTCGAACGGCACCCGAAACTGAAGATGATCATGATCGAGGCCGGCTTCGGCTGGGCGCCGTCGCTGTCGTGGCGGCTCGACAAGGTCTTCGAAAAGCTGCACGGCGAGGTGCCGCATCTGAAGCGCAAGCCGTCGGAATATATCCGCGACCACATCTTCTGGACCACGCAGCCGATGGAAGACCCCGAGCGGCGCGATCATCTGTTCGACGTTATCGACTGGATCGGCTGGGACAAGCTCTTGTTCGCGACCGACTATCCGCATTGGGATTACGACGAGCCGTCGCGGGTGCTGCCGGCCGGCGTCAGCGACGCCAACCGCGAGGCGTTCTATCTGACCAACGCGCTGAAGCTGTACGGATTAGCTTGATGGCCCGACATGTCATTGCCCCGGTGGACGAATTGCCGCCGGGTACGCGAAAATTCCTCACCATCGACGAGCGGCCGATCGCGATCTTCAACATCAACGGCGAATTCTTCGGCCTGTTGAACCGCTGCCCGCACCAGGGCGCCGCCCTGTGCGAAGGCCCGCTGATCGGGCTGGCGCAATCCTCCGATCCCGGCGAGATCGAATATACGAGGTTAGGCGAAATCCTGCGCTGCCCCTGGCACGGCTGGGAATTCGACATCCGCACCGGGCAATCCTATTGCGACCCAAAAAAATTCCGCACCCGCGCCTATCCGGTCAATGTCGAGCCGGGCGCGAGCGTGGTGAAGGGGCCGTACGTCGCGGAGACGTTGGCGGTGTCGGTGGAGAGCGATTACGTGGTGGTGGATCTCTAACTGTCATCGCCCGGCTTGACCGGGCGACCCAGTATTCCAGAGCCCTCTCGGTTGAAAACGAGAACCCGTCTTCATCCCCCAGCAATCTCAGGATAAAGATCGATCCAGTTGGGATTGTCTTTCTCTATCAGCGCGATCTTCCAGGCCCGCGTCCATTTCTTCAACCGCTTCTCGCGATGGATGGCAGCTTCGATGTCCTCGAAGCATTCGAAATAGACCAGCCGATTCACGTCATGTTCTTTGGTGAAGCTTTCGGCGGCGCCCGATTTGTGCTCGGACACCCGGCGAACGAGGTCGTTGGTCACGCCGATGTAAAGCGTACCACCGATGCGGTTGGCAAGGATATAGATGTAGAAGCTGCGTGCTCCCATCTGCCGTCTCTGGGATACTGGGTCGCCCGGTCAAGCCGGGCGATGACAGTATCATTTTGTGCGGTCAAAGTCGCTGCACTCGCAATGACGTCGATAGGCTAAACCGTCTGCTCCATCGTCCGCCGCTTCCTTGCGCCCTAGCCGGATATGCCGCCGCAGTCGCGGCATGTCAGCTATTGGGGGACGAGCGGACCTGCCTTGGACCAGCCCCGAAGTCCGACTCTGACCCAAAGCGGAACTCGCTTGGCGTCATCCGTAGACATCTTATGCCTGATCAATCTCAGGCGCGCTCTATCGCGTACACTAGGCGTTCGCCGCACCAGACTTCGACGCTGGCGGCTGTGCCGGTAAACTTGCGAGCGTGGGAGACAGCATGCCCGTCGTCGCGGCAATTGGGCAACGTGATTTCCTCGGTACACTTCCCGTCTTGTGCAATCAACCGCGCGACGTATTCAACCATGGTTGTAGTCGATAGAGAACGCACGCGGTCTCGTCAACTCCCTGGTGTGTCGCGCATCATCTTGAAACGCTGATTCACGCGCGCGCGTGGATCCTGCTGTAGAACCGCGATACCGCCTTCCGTCTGAATCCAGACCGGGTTCTGGCGAAAGCGGTTGAACAAGTCTCCCTGAGCGAAATCGAAATGGACCTCGATGGCAGCAGACGTCGACGACGTCGGTGCGGCGCCGGGCATAACGCGACCTCCAGCGCATCTACAAACCATTGAAATCGCGCAACGCGAATCCCGCGCGCCGACAGGCGAGACGCTCCTTGCCGGGCAAAGCGTCCCCTGAGATCGAACTCGCCACATGCACGAAAGCCGTGAAATCTGGCTTCACCGACTTCCGACCGCGCCTTTTTTGGGTCCCGGCTCCGCGCTCTCGCGGCCGATCGAGTCCTTGCTAGAAATCACCCGCTTCGGTAGAGTGCGTCGCAGAATAGTTAATTTTGCGTGAATGGATCAGTTAAGATGACGGTAGTTCAGGGCGTGGTGTCGGAAGAAGGTGCGGACCGGAAAATGCCGCCGGGAGTGCTTGTCGAAGGCCCGGTGGTGGACGCCAAGTTTCGCGATTCCTATGCCGCGTTCGGCATCATGATCGGAGGTTCGATCGCGGCGCTGGTCTGGGCATTCACGCAAGGCATCGGCTGGGTGGAGATTTCGGTCTTCGCCGGCATGTTCGTGCTAAGCACGGTCGGCATCGGCTTCATGCATCGCTACTTCGTCCACCGCAGCTTCCGCTGCGGTCCGGTCATGCGGACGCTACTCGCCGCGATCGCCACGATGGCGGTGCAGGGCTCGGTGCTCAAATGGGTCTCCAATCATCGCCGGCACCATCTTCACTCCGACAAGCCCGGCGATGTCCACAGCCCTTACTATGACGGCGCCGGTAACCGCCATGTCAGCTTCGCCAAGGGAATGTTGCATGCGCAAGGCGGCTGGGTGTGGGACCAGGCCACCACCGATGCCGAATACTACGCCAAGGATATTCTGGCCGACCCGATCGCCATGTTCTTCACCAGGACGCGCTGGTACTGGTACGCGATATCGGCGGTGTTCATTCCGGGCGCCCTCGGCTACGCGCTTGGCGGCGTGCACGCGATGATCGGCTGCGTATTGTTCTCCGGCCTGTTCCGCAGCTACGTCATGACCATGGCCACCTCGCTGGTCAACTCGGTCTGCCATAGCGACGGTCGCTACGGTTACCGCCGCTTCGAGACCGACGATGGCACGACCAACGAGTTGGTGACCACGATCCTCACCTTCGGTGAAGGGCTGCACAACAACCATCATCGGTTTCCGCGGGACGCCTACCTTTCGCACGCCTGGTACGAGATCGACATCAATGGCCTGATTATTCTGGGGCTTGGAAAACTCGGGCTCGTGCACGACATTTTCGCGGCCGGCTCGCTCCCAGGTTCGGACGGCGGACAACGTTCAACACCAGATCCGGAGGCTATGGTGGCATCACGCTAGTGGTCGAGCGCGGCCCGCGCGCTCGGCGTGCCGCGTCTTACCACCAGCCCCGTTGCGCCGGATAATAGGGCTGGCCGCCGCGCCGGCGCGCATTGCCGGGCTGGGGCTCCGGATTGCGCTGGGAAAAGAAGCCGAAGCCGCTGTTGTTGTCGCCCCAGAAGTTCTGCTCCGCGACGTAGATATCGGGCGTAGGCTTGCGCGTGATGAAACCGCCTTGCGGCTGGTGGCTCAGCACCGCGACGAACTCGGTGCGATAGTTGGTCTCTGCGCTCAGCGGCTCGTCCGAGATGACGATCGAGGATCGCGGCAATGCGGTAGGCGCGATGCGATCGAGCACCGCCTGCGGGATGGTGATGCGGTCGAGCGCGGCCTTGGCGTCTTCGGCGTTGTCGATCGTGACCGCGTTCCAGCGCAGGCCGGCGTCGTTGCGCGCCAGCGCCGTGAACACATGGGTGCCGATCCGCCTCTCGGGATCGCGGATCGCGACCGGAACTTCGATGGTCGCATCGAACACCTCGCCGCCCCCATCCGGCGCCGGCTTGTGCGTGTTGCGCCGCACGTAAAGCTTTCGCGTTGCGCGGCTGATGAAGATCGACGCCGGCTCGAGCGCGAGCTTTGCTTCGCTTGCCGCTTTGGCGGTGTCGGCCTTCCTCGTCGCGGCCGCCTTGGCGGCATCCTTTGCGGTGGCGGCGGCCTCAAACTTCGGTTTTGCGTCGGCCCTGGCGGTATCGAGCTGCGTGCCCAGGTCGGCGGCCCTGGCGGCGGCCTTTTGCCTGAGGTCCTCGGTCCGCATCCTGGCCTCGTCCGTCTTGGCGGCGGCGAACGCCTTGCCGGCGGCGGCGAGTTCGGCCTCGGCGCGGGTCTTGAGCCCTTCCAGCTTGCGCAGCGACGCCGTCAGCGCCGCGATCTCGCGCGGCGCTTTCGCGGCGGTTTTCTTCGCCTCGTCGGCTGACCTCGCAGCCTCGGCCGCCTCGCTCGCGAGCGCCTCGGCCCTGGCCGGCGCGGCCGCGATGGCCTCCGCCTTCGGCACGAACAGGACAGGATGGGAGAAATCGACCGGCTCGGCGTTGTCAGGCGCGATGATCACGCGCATCCCGATCCGCGTCTTGTCGAACAGCTTTTCGGCAAAGCCGAAGGGCATCCGCACGCAGCCGTGCGAGGCCGCATATCCGGGCAGCGGCCCACCGTGCAGTGCGATGCCGTTCCAGGTGATGCGCTGCATGTGCGGCATCGAGGCATCGTCATACATGGTCGAGCGGTGGTCCTTGTCCTTCTCCAGCACGGCGAAGACGCCGGCTGGCGTCTCGCGTCCCGTGGTGCCGGTCGATACCGGCGCGCGCAGGATCCAGCCATCGGCGTCGTAGAAGGTGACCCGCTGGCTCCTAATCGACACGATCGCCATGATCGGCTCGCCCGCATCGCGCGGCGCCACAGCCTCGGTGGGTGGCGCGGGGCGCGCCGGTCTCGCCGCGGCCCCGGCGGTCAGCGCCGCCAGCGCGGCCGTCGCCGCCAGCGTGACAATGGCGGGAGGCCTCCAACGCCTCATCGCCCCGGTGGATCGCGCCGCAAATCGATTTAACATGCCGTGCCCCGGTTGAGATGTCTGTCCGCACCTGCTTCGACCAAGTGATTCTCTCATATACGACAGCCCACGTAGGCGGAAGCGTGGCTGGCGGCTGATGGCAGCCCTGGCTGCGGCAAAATAACCCGACGG
The DNA here is from genome assembly GCF_018736105.1 of Bradyrhizobium sediminis. Classification (NCBI taxonomy): domain Bacteria; kingdom Pseudomonadati; phylum Pseudomonadota; class Alphaproteobacteria; order Hyphomicrobiales; family Nitrobacteraceae; genus Bradyrhizobium; species Bradyrhizobium sediminis. Next base: position 5,029,226 of record NZ_CP076135.1, on the reverse strand, counting down.
GCAAGATTTCGCTTAACCCGTCGGGCAAATCACTTTTACAGATTCGCCCGTCTCACCCGGCAAGAGGGGCGTATCGCGATCGTCACGAAACGCGGGATGGGATGCGGTGGACGCGGGCAGCGCGCGAGACGGGCGTGCTGGCAGCGGACGGCGAAGCCGTGTGGTCCTGGCACCCCGACGCTGGTGTCAAGTTCCTGGGAAGCAAGCTTCTCAGGGGCGACGGTGGCAAGAAAGCCCGGTCACCGGGGAGAGCGCGGTATAAGCCGTAAGACCATTGCGCAGGGAATGTCGGATGCTTCCGCTGAACCTGTATGCTCGTGTGCGCTTTCTTCGCACAACTTTGCACACGAGACCGCGGGTGCAGCGCGCATCCGGCATTCCCTGCTCCCTCGTTTTTGAGGGACAGCTACGCAAACCTCGGGCAAAATCATGCCGCGAGAACGCGAACGCGTATCTGCTGTTTGACAGATCGGAAATAGGTTTCGTCGTCCCGGACAAGCAAGCACAGCGAGCGCTGATCCGGGACCCCAGCGTGAGCGCAATTGCGCTCATCGCGGCGCCGCGGCGGTCATTATTGAGCGCGCTGGTGGACGGCTTCCTCTCAACAACTCGGGCCGGTGGTTATGGGTCCCGGCTCAAGGCCGGGACGACGAGTGGAGAAAGCTGAGCCATAGGGTGGGCAAAGCGTCAGCGTACCCACCATTCACGACAACGCTCTCGATGGTGGGCACGGCGCAAGAGCGCCTTTGCCCACCCTACGTTCTCGCAATGACGCTGCTAAACCCCACCCGCCATCATCCGCCGCTCCCTTGCATGGCGCACCAGCGCGACGAAGCGGTAGATGCCGTGCACGAACTTGCCGTAGGGCATGGTGATGAACAGCGAGAACACCACGCCGAGATGCAGCGCCAGCAGCGGACCCATTGCCGCGGTGTCGCGCAACAGCAGCAGCGCCATGCCGGTCAGGCTGGTCAGGAACAGCATGGCGATGAAGGCGACGTCCATGCCCATGCGCTGCTGATCGACCAGATCAGTATCGCGCTTCCATTTTTCCTTAAGCAATCCCGCCGGTCCGATCAAAAGTCCGATGCCGCCCAGCGTGCCCAGCACGACAGGCAGGTCCCACCACGGATACGGCGCCTCGCGCGCGATCAGGTAGTGATACAGCGTCGCGACGCAGGTCGCGGCGAAGCACAGTGCAAAACCGTAGAAGGTCAGGTGATGATGGATCTTGCGCAGGTCGCTCGGCCGTTCGTCTTCGTTGACGCAGCCGACCCCGCCGCCGTCGAGATAGCGCAGTTGCGTTGCATCCTTCATCGCCTGCCACAGCGAGGGCGGATCCGCCAGCATGCCGATCGGCTCGCCGATGTCGCGCCAGAACGCGCGCACGCCCATGACAAGCGCGACGATCGCATAGAGGAACGCCGCGCCGAACAGCGCCGCCATCGCGTTGTGCGGCATCAGTTTGTAGAACGCGCCGGGGCCGCTATGGATCCCGAACAGCACCTGCCGGTCGTGCAGCGCGGTGAAGCCGAAGATGAAGGCTGCGACGCTCAAGGCTGCGATCAGGCTGATGGCAAGGCCGTTGCGCGCGAACAGGCCGGCAAAGGCGCGGGGCCACGCATAGGCGGCCCAGGATTCGGCGCGGGCGATCGCGAGCGTCTTCGGGACGTTGACGTTGAATTCATGCGGCGGCGAGAACTGGCAGTCGGTGTAGCAGGCGCCGCAGGCGTGGCAGAGATTGGCGAAATAATTGAGGTCGCCGTCGGAGAACGAACGGCGCATTTCCATCGCCGGAAAAACCGCGCAAAGGCCTTCGCAGTAGCGGCAGGAGTTGCAGACCGTCATCAGCCGGTCGGCTTCCTCGAGGATGTTAGTTCCGTGCATTTTGCGCCGCTTCCCGTCCCGCGATCCGCCCGAACACGCTGCCGATGGTCATGCCGATGCCGGCGGCGTAACCCTTGCCGAGCACGTTGCCGGCCATGATTTCGCCGGCGGCGAACATGTTGGCGGCAGGCCTGCCGTCCTTCATCAGCATGCGCGCCTGTTTGTTCACGCGGGTGCCGAGATAGGTGAAGGTGATGCCGGGCCGCACCGGATAGGCATAATAAGGCGGCGTCTCGATCCGCTGCGCCCAATGGGTCTTCGGCGGCGTCAGGCCTTCGGTGCGGCAATCGTCGAGGATGGTGTGGTCGAAGGTGCCGGGCCTGACCGCGGCGTTGAAGTCGGCGATGGTTTTTTCCAGCGCAGCCGCATCGAGCCCGAATTTGCCGGCGAGTTCGGCGATCGAGCCGGCCTCGATCGGCGGGAACAGCGTCGGCATGAAGCTGTTGCGCACACTGGCATCGAAGACGATGTAGGCGATCTGGCCGGGTTGCGCCGCGACCAGCCGGCCCCAGATCGCGTAGCGCTTCGGCCAGATGTCCTCGCCCTCGTCGTAGAAACGCATCGCGTTCTTGTTGACGACGATGCCGAACACGACCGAGTCGTGGCGGGTGATGATGCCGCCGTCGAATTTCGGCGCCCGGGCATCGATCGCCACCGCATGGCATTGGGTGGGATCGCCGACCTGCTGCACGCCCTTGTTAAGCAGCATTTTCAGGATCGAGCCGCGATTATAGGGCGTGCCGCGGATCAGGAAATTGTCGGCGGCCTCGCCCCAATATTGCTTCAGCCATTCGATGTTGGCCTCGAATCCGCCGGCGGCCGCCACCAGCGTCGCGGCGCGCACGCTGACGCGGCCGTCGCCCTGCTTGAGATCAGCGGAGAGAAACATGCCGTTGTCGATGTCGAGGTCGAGCACTTCGGCGTCGTAGAGGATGTCGACGCCGAGCCGTTCGGCGGTCAGATACAGCGCGTTCAGCATCGCCCGGCCGCCGCCGAGGAAGAACGAGTTGGTGCGGCCGAGGCTCAGCGTGCCGCCGAGCGACGGCTGCCAGCGCACGCCCTGTTCGACCACCCAGCCCAGGATGTCCTTCGACTCCCGGATCATGTGGCGGGCGAGTTCCTCGTCGGTCTGGCCCTCGGTCACAAGCTGCAAATCTTCCCAGAATTCCTGCTCGGTATAGGGCCCGGTCAGGATGTCGGTCGCCGCGTCGTGGGCGCAGCGCATGTTGCGGGTGTGGCGGGTGTTGCCGCCCCGATAGAATTTCGGGGCGCCTTCCAGCACCAGCACCGACGCGCCGGCGCGCCGCGCGCTGATCGCGGCGCACAGCGCCGCGTTGCCGCCGCCGATCACCAGACAATCGAATTTTCGGGAGAGGTCGACCATGCGTCTTGTTATTATTGTTTGCACGGAAATCAAACCCGGCGGCGCCGGGCGGGCTGGTTCGGTTCAGGCAGCGGCTCGGGTTTGCCGAGTACTTCCCGTTTGCCAAGTTCTTCCCGTTTGCCATGGATCGAGGCCTTTAGCCAATGCCGAAATGCCGCCAGCTTGGGGGTGTCGGCCCTGGCCTCGGGCGACACCAGGTAGAAGCCGGCGTCCGCCGGCAGGGCGATATCGAACGGCACCACCAGGCGGCCCTTGGCGATATCGGCCTCGACGTAGGAGGTCCGGCCCATCGCGACGCCGAGCCCGTCGATTGCGGCCTGCAGGGTCATGAAGGTGAGATCGAAGGTGACGCCGGGTTGTTTCGAGAGGTTGGTCGGCAGGCCCGCGGCCGTCAGCCACAGCCGCCAGTCGTCCTCCGCTCCGCCGCTGGTGTGAAGCAACACGTGGTCGGCGAGATCCTCCGGCTGCCGCAGCGGCTTGTCGCCCGCCAGCAAGGCCGGACTGCAGACCGGGAACAGCTGGTCGGCCATCAGCCAGTCGGCGCTCAGGCCCGGCCATTGGCCGCGGCCATAGCGGATCGCGGCGTCGACATCGCCGCTCTTGAAATCGACGAGGCTGGTCGAGGTGGTGATGCGGACGTCGATCCCGGGATGCGCCTCCTGGAACGCGGAAAGTTTCGGCAGCAGCCACTTCGCCGCCAGCGAGGCCAATGTGCTGACCGTCAGCACATGGTCGCTATCCCGGCGCTGCAGCCGGTCGGTGGCGAGCCTGAGGTCGTTGAACGCGGCGCGGACCCCGGGGAGATATTCCTTGGCCGCCGGCGTCAGCGTCAGCGCGCGGTTCTGCCGGACGAACAGTTTGATGCCGAGTTCCTGCTCGAGCCGCCGGATCTGATGGCTGATCGCGGTCTGCGTGACGTTCAGCTCGGACGCCGCAACGGTGAAGCTCAGATGCCGGGCCGCGGCCTCGAAGGCACGCAATCCATTCAGCGACGGCAATCTCGCGGTCATCCCGGATCATCCAAATGCATGAGCTTATATCATGCGAAGCGGTACAAAGTGTCGTTTGCCGAAAGCCCGAAAGACACAGATATTGGCAACAACAGCTTAGCCACAGGAGATGAACATGTCCACTTTGACCCATGAATCGATGATAAATCATCATCAATTCGGTGCTTTCGCCGGGGTTGTCGATACCTTCCGCGTCTGGCGCCAGCGCCAGCAGGACCGGCGCGCGCTCGCGCAACTGTCCGCCCGTGACCTGCACGACATCGGCCTGTCCTGGAGCGACATCGTCTACGAAGCCGAAAAGCCGTTTTGGCGGGCTTGAGCAGCAGCCAGGCCGGCGCCGCCTCGTGAGGGGGGTGCCGGCCATCGACTTTTCGAAACCCAAGGCATTCCAGCCATGACCGCGCTTCGTCTCGACGACCTCCGGCAGCATTCCGATATCCTGCGCCTGCGCAGCGGCAAGTCGCTGACCGTGCGCTTCGTCGAGCCCGATGATGCGGAGATGGTGCAGGGCTACTTCCGGTCGCTCTCGACCCGTTCCCGCTACAATCGTTTCCTCGGCGCCATCAGCGAACTGCCGCCGGCGGAGCTCGATCGTTTCGTCCATGTCGGGGAGGCCGACCGCTTCAGCGTGGTTGCCGTCATGACCGTCGACGGCGCCGAGACCATCGTCGGCGAAGCCCGCTATGCGTTCGACGCCGAAACCGACAGTTTCGAATTCGGCCTGTCGATCCATGACCGCTGGCAGGGCCACGGCGTGGGTTCAGCACTGCTCGGCAATCTGGAATGCCGGGCCGCGGCGTTCGGCGCCATGCGGCTGTTCGGCGATACGCTGCGCTCCAACGACGCCATGCTCGGCCTCGCCCGCAAGTCCGGTTTCGCGTTCACGCATTCGCCCGGCGACTGGAAGCTGGTGCGCTTCGAAAAGCACATCGACGTCGCGCCGGAGGAAATTCCCTGCGCCAGCTGGCGGCTGGCGGCCCGGCAGATGGCGCATCAGGTTCCGGTTTGAAGAACTAGCTTCCCTTGAACACCGGCTTGCGCTTGTCGATGAAGGCCTGCACCGCTTCGCGGTGATCGGCCGTCGTGGTGAGGCGGACCAGCCGTTCCGCCTCATGGTCGCGCGCGGTGGCGAAATCGAACAGCAGGGCTTCGTCGAGATTGTCCTTCATGTAGCGCAACGCCAGCGTCGGCCCTTCCGCCATCGATTTCGCCAGCGCAAAGGCCGCTTCCTGAAGCTTGGCGTCCGGCACCACGCGGTTGACGAGACCGATCGCTTCGGCCCGCTTCGCCTCGACCTTGTCGGAGGTGAACATCAGCTCGCGCGCCCGCGATGTTCCGACCAGCCGCGTCAACAGCCATGCGATGCCGTAGTCGCCGCTCAGAGCCACCCGCAGATAGCCGGTGGAGACGAAGGCCGATTCGGCGGCGATGCGGATGTCGCAGGCCATGGCCAACGCAAGGCCGGCGCCAACCGCGGGGCCGGGCAGCGCTGCGATGGTCGGCTTGCGCACCGAGACCAGTGCGCCCGTCAACAACCGCTGACGCTCCTGCAGGTCGGCGACTTTCTCGTCATAGGACATCTCCAGCTTTTTCCTGTCGCGATGGGCGCCCATGCCCTTGACGTTGCCGCCGGCGCAGAAGGCGGTGCCGGCGCCGGTGATCAGCAGCGCGCCGACGTCGGGGTTCTCGCCGCTGACCTTGATCATGTTGCGCAACGCCGGCGTCAGATTGTCCGACATCGCGTTGCGGACTTCCGGGCGATTGAGCGTGATGATGGCGACGCGGTCGCGGATGACGCACAGCAATTCATTGGTGCCGGTGTCGATGGTGATCTCGGTGGTCATGTTTCCCCCAATTTGTTTTTGTTATTGTCTCCGTCATTCCGGGGTGATGCGAAGCAGGTGTGGTGCTATGCACCATCCCGGAATGACGGTGTTGCGCTAAAACTTCTCCACCCACGGCCGCAATTCCTGCTCCCAGGTCCAGGCGCTGCGCGGCTGCTGCAGCACGTTCCAGTAGCTCAAGGCAATGGCGTCGGGATCGAGCATCGAATCCGGCCGGTCGGCGGGCTCGCTGCGCGCCGTGCTGCGGATGCCGCCGTCGATGACGAAATGCGCGACGTGAATGCCCTGCGGCGACAATTCGCGCGCCATGCTCTGCGTCAGCCCGCGCAGCGCGAACTTGCCCATCGCAAAGGGTGCGGATTGCGGATAGCCCTTGATGCTGGCCGAAGCCCCGGTGAACAGGATCGCGCCGTGCTGGTTCGGCAGCATCCGTCGTGCCGCCTGCTGCGCCACCAGGAAACCGCCGAACGCGCTGACGGCGATGGCTTGCGCGACATCCGCCGGCACCAGATCGGTGAACGCGCCGCGGGCACGGCCGCTGGCGTTGTAGACAACGAGGTCCGGCGACCCGATCTCGCGCTCCACCATGCCGAACAGCCGCTCGACTTCATCAGGATCGGTGGCGTCGCAGGCAAAGGCGCGGGCGCCGGTCTCGGTGCAGAGCGCCCCCAACTTTTCGATCTTGCGGGCGGCCAGCGCGACGCGAATGCCCTGCTTGGCGAACAGTCGCGCCAGCGATGCACTGAGGCCTTCGCCGGCGCCGACGATCAGGGCAATCTTGTAGTCAGGCATTTCCATGGGCTGTCCTCGAATGGCGGGGAGTCCGTATCTAGGCGCGCAATCCTGCAAGGCAACCCGCCGCGGCCAGCACCATGTCGAGCGCGCTCTTGTCGGGCACTTCGGCGTATTTGGCGCGCAGCATGCCGAGCGACCGCGCGTGATATTTCTGCGGCTTCTGGGTCCAGACCTTGTCGCCGAGCGTAACGCTGAATTCTTCCCTGGCTTCCCGCAGCGCGGCCTCGTTGGCGAGCGTCCACGGCCAGAATTGTCGGCCGACCTGCTTGACCAGGATCGGCATCAGGGTCGGCGCAAGCGTGGTCCAGCCTTCGAACGCGCCTTCCGCCCGCGGCCACAGCATGCGGTGGATCCAGTCGAGTACATGCGGCGCATTGCCCTCGATCAGAGCGCCGGCGGTCGGATCGGTCCACAGCTCGTAAAACTGGCCCCAGAGACCGAAGTCGCCGAACGCGGGCCGTCCGCCGAACAGATAAGGCCGCTTGGCGAGGTGATCGTCGAGCAGGCCGAGCATGTCCCCAAAACCTTCCTCGATCTGCGGCGCGGTCAGTTCGTTCGAGCCGACGAACCAGACCCGGCTCACCATGCGGGTCCGCACCTGGTCGGCGAAGGCGTCATGCTCGGCTTCGCTCGCTTTCGGGCTGCGCATCCGGGCGATGCGCCCGGCCGATGCGCGCTGATCGACCTCGCGCGCCCAGCGGTAGTGAAACATCCATTTGTTACCCCACTCGTCGCCGAATTCCTCGATCAGCGTGGAGACGTAGTTGGCGATGGCGTCGTCCGGATGGATCGACGGCTGCGGATGCAGCTTCTCCATCTGCTCGATGATCGGAGTGGAATCCTGGATGCCAGTGCCCTCGGGCGTGATCACCAGCGGAATGATCGGCATTTTGGCGTATTTGTCATATTCCGCCTGGCTTGCCGCATTGCGCAAAACCCATTGGTGCGGAATGGCCTTGTAGCGAAAATAGGAGCGGACCTTGACCGAGTAGGGCGACATCTCGGCGCCGATGATGCGGTATCCGTCTGCCACAGGGTGATCCTCCAATTATGTTTGTTGACGGCGTTGTCGCCTGCTTTATCGGTAGGTGGTCTATAGCAGGCAATATCGGGCGGAACGAACAAGAGTCAAAAAATGCAGCCACTCAAGCACGATCGCGCAAGTCTTGCTCCCGGCCAGCCGGGATTGCTCGCGCCGGACACAACGGGGATGAATTTCTACCGCGCCGATCCGGCACTGACGGATCTGTTGCGCATTCATCTGCCGGAAGCGCTGTTCCGCCATATCGAGCCGCATCTCGACCGGCTCGGCGGCCTCGCCGGCGGCCATCTCGACGAATGCGCGCGCCTGTCGGACCGCCACACCCCGGTGCTGCACCAGCGCGACCGCTTCGGCCGCGACGCGCAGTGGATCGAATATCATCCGGCCTATCGTGAGCTGGAGCGCGCCGCGTTCGGCGAATTCGGCATTCACGCGATGTCGGTGCGCAAGGGCATCCTGGGCTGGCCGGACAAGTATCCGGTCGTCGCCAAGCACGCCTTTACGTTCCTGTTCAACCAGGCCGAATTCGGGCTGGGCTGTCCGATCAACGTCACTGACGGCTGCGCCAAGCTGCTTGCGAATTTCGGCAGCGAGGCCTTGAAATCGAAATATCTCGATGGCCTGACCCAGACCGACATGAGCAAGCTCACGCAGGGCGGCCAGTTCATGACCGAGAAGGAAGGCGGCTCCGACGTCGGCACGCTGACCACGACGGCGGTGCAGGAAGGCGATCACTGGCGGCTGACCGGCGAGAAGTGGTTCTGCTCCAATGCGGACGCCAAAGTCGTGATGCTGCTGGCGCGGCCGGAAGGCGCAGGGCCGGGAACGCGCGGCGTCGGCCTGTTCCTGATGCCGCGGACGCTCGACGACGGCACCCCGAATCATTACCGGATCGTCCGTCTCAAGGACAAGCTCGGCACCCGCTCGATGGCCTCGGGCGAGATCAAACTCGAGGGCGCGATTGCCTACGCGGTCGGCAAGCTCGACCGTGGCTTCGTGCAGATGGCCGAGATGGTCAATTCCTCGCGGCTTTCCAACGGCGTCAAATCCACCGCGCTGATGCGGCGCGCGCATCACGACGCGATGACGGTGGCGCAGAACCGCGTGGTGTTCGGAAGCCGCATCGTCGATCTGCCCCTGGCGCGGCGACAATTGATGAAGATCATGCTGGCGACCGAGCAGGCACTGTCATTGAGTTTCCTGACCGCTGACGCGCTCGACCGCGCCGAGGCCGGTAGCCAGGACGCGGCGGCGCTGTTGCGCATCCTGACCCCGACGCTGAAATTTCGCGCCACCCGCGACGCCCGCAAGGTCTGCGGCGACGCGCTCGAGATGCGCGGCGGCATCGGTTACATCGAGGAATTCGCCACGGCGCGGCTGCTGCGTGACGCCCATCTCGGCTCGATCTGGGAAGGCACCGGCAACATCGTTGCAATCGACGCGCTTAAGCGCGCCGTCGGCCGCCATGGCGCCGAGGCCGCATTGGCCGCCGACCTGCATGCCCGGCTCGACGACAGCGCCAATGTGCCGCAGGCCTGGCGCGGCCGCCTGCGCGATCTCACCGATCGCGCCATCGGCTTCGCCCGCGAGGTCGCAAGCCGCATGGACAACGAAGCCGACGCGCGGCGCGCCACCAGCCTGCTCTATCACGTCGCCAGCGCCGTGGCGCTGGCCTGGGAAGGCGGGCGCATCCACGAGATGCGCGGCGACGCACGGCGGCTGCTGCTGTCGCGGATGGTGATCGATCACCGGGTCGCGGCGAGCGATCCGTTCCGGCTCACGGAAAATGCGGCGCAGCGCGCCATCACCGGCCATCTGCTCGACGATCGCGCCGTCGGGATGGCCGAGGTTGGCGAATTGCTGAAGGTAGCTTAGTCTCCAACGCGTGATCTTACCTCTCCCACAAGGGGAGAGGGGCGCACCTTTCGCGTTTCAAAGGCTTGAACATAAACAAAAGAGGAAACACCGATGAAGGCCGCCGTCCTGTTTGAAGTCAACAAGCCGCTCGTGATCGAGGACGTCAGCCTTCCAAATCCCGGCCCGCGCGAGGTCCTGATCCGCACCGCGGTCGCCGGGCTCTGCCACTCCGACCTGCACTTCATGGAAGGGCTTTATCCGCATCCGCTGCCGGCCGTGCTCGGGCACGAATCGGCCGGCGTGGTCGAGAAGGTCGGTTCGGACGTCACCTATGTGAAGCCCGGCGATCACGTCGTCACCTGTCTTTCGGTGTTCTGCGGCACCTGCGACAACTGCACGACCGGACGGCCGGTGCTGTGCACCGACACCACCGTGAAGATGGTGCCCGGCGCGTCCAACCGGCTGTCCTGGGCGCGGTCGGAGAAACTGCATCAGTTTCTCAACCTGTCGTCGTTTGCCGAGCAGATGCTGGTGCACGAAAACGCCATCGTCAAAATCAAGAAGGAGATGCCGCTCGATCTGGCGGCGCTGATCGGCTGCGGCGTGATCACAGGCTATGGCGCTGTCGTGAACACCGCCAAGGTCCAGGCCGGTGAGACCGTCGCCGTGATCGGCTGCGGCGGCGTCGGCATGGCAGCGATCAACGGCGCCGCGATCGCGGGCGCCGGCCGGATCATCGCGATCGATACCAATCCCGCAAAACTTCAGCTTGCCACCAAGCTCGGCGCCACCGACGTGGTCGATCCCCGCAACGGCGACGTGGTGCAGCAGGTGCGCGAACTCACCAGCGGCGGCGTGAATCACTCCTTCGAGGTGCTGGGCCGCAAGGAGACCGCGGAGCAGTCCTTTGCGATGCTGGCGCCGGGCGGCACTGCGACCATCGTCGGCATGATCCCGTTCGGCCAGAAGATCGAACTGCACGGCTTCGACTTCCTGAGGGAACGCAGGATCCAGGGCTCCTCGATGGGCTCGAACCATTTCCGCGTCGACATGCCCCGCCTGGTGGAATTCTACATGCGCGGCAAGCTGCACCTGGAAGACTGGATCTCGGCCAAGCTGAAGCTGTCGGAGATCAACGAAGGCTTTGCCGCGATGAAAGCCGGCAAGACCGTGCGCAGCGTCATCATGTTCGATGCATGAGCGAGGTTTGATTGTTGCGAGAGTCTAAGTTGCCGGCATGGCCGGGCTCGTCCCGGCCATCCACGTTTTTGCGGCGATTGGGACGTGGATGCCCGGCACAAGGCCGGGCATGACACCTTCCTCAAATCATCTCGACACATGCGCCGATACCGCGAGCCAGCGGCCGTTCTGCCTTGCCCAGACGTCGGTGTAGCGTCCCGTGCCCGGCGTGCCGTCCGGCATCGTGTAGCGCGTGGCGGCATGGATGATGGCGAAGTCGCCCATCAGGCGGATCTTCACGTCATGCGCCTCGAGATTTTTGATCGCCACCGGCACTGCGGTCTGCTTGAGGAATCCGGCGCGATCGACCAGCGTCTTGTCGGGATTGGAGCAGTAGAAATCCGCGGCGAGGATTTCGTCGAAGCGTTTGACGTCGGAATGCTGCACGGAATTGACGTAATCGCGATTGAGGCTGGTCAGTTCGGCAAGGTCGTTTCGCATTTCCTAATCTCCCATGCCAAACCCTCATGGTGAGGAGGCGCGTCAGCGCCGTCTCGAACCGTGAAGGCCAATCATGTCTCATCCTTCGAGACGCGGTGAAGGCGCCGCTCCTCAGGATGAGGCAAGATCTAATCATCAAACATCGGCGGCGGCACGAAGCCGCCGAATTCGCGCTCGATCAGTTCCGCCAGCCTCAGGGGCGTGCGATCTTCCAGCCAGGGGCCGAGGATCTGCACGCCGACCGGCAGGCCCTGCGGCGACAGGCCGAGCGGGATCGCCGTGGCCGGCAGCCCGGGCAGGGTGGCGATGCCGGGCCATGTCAGTTGATCCGTATAGACGTAATCCTTGCCGTCGATCTTGATGCGGCGCGCTTCCTGGTCCGGCGAATGATCGTGCGGGTAGGCCGGCGTCGGCATGATCGGGCAGATCACCGCGTCGAAAGTCTTGAACAGCTCGCGCCACTGCGCGCGCAGCCGGGCGCGCGCGCCGTCGTCGAGTACCCAGTCGCGATGACTTTGCGTCATGCCGCGCAGACGTTCGGCGGCAAGGCTCCTGTTGTCGGCCTTCAACTGGGCGGCGCCGGCCTGCGCGCCTGCGACCGCCTCCAGCGGAAAGAACGCCCCCAGGAACGCCATCAGCATCCGCATGTAGAGCCGCGACGAATCCGCAAAGTCCGGCCACAGCGGGCTTTGCCGCGCGACGCTCACCCCGGCTTTGGCGAGGCTGCCCGCGAGCTTGTCGATGGCGCCGCGAATGTCCTGGTCGGCCGGCAGCACCGGATCGCTGTCGACCACCAGCACGCGAAAATCCTTCAGCGCGTTGTGCCGCGGCGGCGGCAGCGCAAGCCTGTAGCCGACGCCCATGTCCAGCGGATCCGGTCCCGCCATCACGTCGAGCAGCAGCGACAGATCGGCGGCCGAACGCGCCATCGGGCCGATCACGGCCATGTCGCGGTCGAGCGGCATCGCCGGGAACGGCGGCGGCGTATGCCCGCGCACCGGCGCCAGATTGTAGGTCGGCTTGTGCGCATAGACGCCGCAGTGGAACGCCGGCACCCGAAGCGAGCCGCCGATGTCGGAGCCGAGCGAAAGCGGGCCGTAACCAGCGGCCAGCGCCGCCGACGATCCGCCGGAGGAGCCGCCGGGCGTGCGGCCGAGATCAAACGGATTATTGGTGGTGCCGTAGATCTCGTTGTAGCTCTGCCAGTCGGCGAGGCCGACCGGCACGTTGGTCTTGCCGAGGATCACGCCGCCTGCAGCCTTGACCCGCGAAACCGACAGTGCGTCTTCGCCCGGCACGAAATCCTTCTGCGGCGGAAAACCCCATGTCGTGGGCAATCCGGCAATATTGAAGGATTCCTTCACCGTCATCGGCAAGCCGAGCAGCGCTCCGGTTTCGCCGCGCGCGCGTGCTGCGTCGGCGGCGCGGGCCGCTTCCAGGCCGCGCGCGAAATCGCGCACGCAAATCGCATTGATCTTGCCGTCGTGGCGCTCGATGCGCCCGATCGCGTCCTGCGCCAGCTCGACGGCGGAGACTTTTTTCGCGGCGAGGGCTGCGGATAGTTCAGTCGCGGATCTGAAACTCCATTGCGATTTGGCCAAGGCGTTGCTCCTGCTGACTTTTGCTTGGGAGGGATGATGCTCAGTTTGCGAACGGGCCGCAAGACCGGTGCGTCATGCATCGACGCATCGTGCGACCCTTCGCTCGCCGCGTTACCTAGGCCCTATGCGGCCGCTGCGCTTGACCGGAATTGCTGCTGCAATCTGCGCAGGTCTGCTACGCCCCGCCGATCAGAATGCCGACGGCGAGCACGATGGCGCCGCCGAGCACGATCTGGAACGCCGCCTGCATGAACGGCGTGTCCATATAGCGCGCGCGAATATAGGCGATCGCCCACAATTCGAAGAACACCACGATGCCAGCGATCGCGGTCGCGATCCAGAATGCATTGGCCCAGCTGTCCGGCACCAGATAGGGCAGGGTATGGCCGAGGCCGCCCAGCGTCGTCATCAGGCCGCAGGTCACGCCGCGCAGCCACGGCGAGCCGCGCCCGGTCAGTGAGCCGTCGTCGGACAGTGCTTCGGCAAAGCCCATGCTGATGCCAGCGCCGATCGAGGCGGCAAGTCCCACCAGAAAAGTCTGCCAGTTGTTATGCGTCGCGAATGCCGCCGCGAACAGCGGCGCCAGCGTCGAGACCGACCCGTCCATCAACCCGGCGAGACCGGGCTGCACATATTGCAGTACGAATACGCGCCGGCGGGTCTTGTCCTCCTGTTCTCGAACGTCCGGGCTGAGGATCAGGTCGGTCAGCCTGGCCGCGACATTCTCATGGCCCTTTTCCGCTTCCGCGAGATCGCCGAGCAGCCGGCGGACGCCGACGTCGTGGGTCTGCTCGGCGGCCTTGACGTAGAACCGTTCGGCCTCGAACTCCATCGTCTCGGCTTCCTTGCGGATGGTGTCGAGCGACAGATTCTTGGTCAGCCAGACCGGACGGCGGCGCAGGAATCCCTTGACGTTTTCTCTTCGGATCGGCGGCAGGTTCTCGCCGAAACGCTTCTCGTACATTTCGAGCAGCATGTGGCGATGGCCCTTTTCCTCCTCGGCCATCTCCTCGAATATTTTCGCCGATTCGGGATAACGCTCCGCGAGGTCTTCCGCGAAGGTCATGTAGATGCGGCTGTCTTCCTCCTCCGCGGAGATCGCAACCGCCAGGATTTCGCGCTCGGTCAGGTCGGCGAAATTCTTCACAACGACGCCTCTGCTGGATAATTTAGAACCATTCTAAATCTTATAGAGGGGCGCCGTTGGCAGGTCAATTCATCGCCGCCCGGCAGCTTGGTGCAGGAAGGCGAGCAGCAGCCGGCTCACTTCGGCGGGCTGTTCCTGCTGCACCCAGTGGCCGGCGCCGTCGACGAGATGGCAGCCGATCATGCGCGTGCAAGCCGTGGTCTGCATCGCCTCGAACACACCGGGGCGCTGGTAGGTTCCCCAGTCCTGCTTGCCCGAGATGAAGCAGGAAGGCACGTCGATGGTCCGGTCCGACCAGGTCTGCAGTTCCGCAATGAATTCGCCCGAGGTGCCGCAGCGATACCACTGCAAGCCGCCCTGGAATCCGGTGCGCTGATATTCGGCGCTGTAGAAGGAAAGTTCGCGGTCGGGCAGCCATTGGTTGGCGGCGATTGCGGCGGCGGACGGCATTTCCCCCGCGACGGTGGCGGCCATGTTCTTGGCGAGGTCCATCACGTAATAGGTCGGCAGCTTGGCGAGTTCGCTCGCGGTCCAGCCTTGCAGCGGATAGGGCGCGTTGGCTTTCCAGTCCGCGCTCTTGTGATGGTAATAGGCGCGCAGGAAATCATGCACGCCTTGCGGCGCGTGGTGCATGTCGGCGTTGGCTTCGCGCGTCGAGTAGTACCATTGATAATGCTTGCGCGGCCGCGGCAGCGCCGCGAGCTCGCGATGCACGGGATCTTCCGGCTTCGACGTCTGTGGCGCATCCACTGTGTTGAAGGCGATCTGCGGCGGGCCTCCGAACGGCGCGCTCATCAGCGCGACCGACCGGAACACGTCGGGCCGCACCAGCGCGCACCAGGCGGCGACGGAGGAGCCGAAATCATGCCCGACCACGGCGTCGACATGGCGATAGCCGAACGCCGAAACCAGGCCCAGCGCGTCGCGCACCAGATTGAGCAGCCGGAACGAAGCGAGGTCGCCGTCGTAGTCCGGATCCCACCCGGTGGTGCGGCCATAGCCGCGCTGGTCCGGCGCGATCACGTGATAGCCGGCTGCCGCCAAAACAGGCATCACCTTGCGCCAGCTGAAGGCGAGTTCCGGAAAGCCGTGCAGCAGCAGCACGCAGGGCCGGCCCTTGGTCTCGAAGCCAGCCTCCAGCACATGCATGCGCAGGCCGTTGATGTCTTCGACGTAGCGGGAGCGGATGGAGGAGGGCAGGGGAACGTCGGGAAGGGAGGTCATTGGTCGAGCCCCTTTCTTCCCTCTCCCCTTGTGGGAGAGGGTGGATCAATCGCGCAACGCGCGATTGAGACGGGTGAGGGGTTTGTCTCCGCGGATAGAGACCCCACATCCGCCTTCGCTTCGCCGTAGCCGATGCGAAGCATCGGCGTGCTTAAGAACGGCGGCCGAAGGCCGCCTATGGGCCACCTTCTCCCACAAGGGGAGAAGGGAAGGAAGTCACACCTTAACCGCCGTCTTCGGCCAATACTTGTCGCGCAAATGGCGCTTGACCAGCTTGCCGGTCGGCGTCCGCGGCAACTCCGCTGCGAAGTCGATGCTCTTCGGGCATTTGATCGGCGACAGATGCTTGCGGCAGAACAGGATCAGTTCGGCCTCGAGTTCCTTGCCGGCCTTCGCCATGTCGTGCGGCTGCACCACCGCCTTGACCTCTTCGCCCATCTCCTCGTTCGGCACGCCGAACACCGCAACGTCGGCGACGCCAGGATGGGTGATCAGCACGTCCTCGGTCTCCTGCGGATAGATGTTCACGCCACCGGAGATGATCATGTAGGACTTGCGGTCGGTGAGGTAGAGATAGCCTTCCGCGTCGAGATAGCCGACGTCACCGAGCGTCGACCAGCCCTTGGCGTTGTAGGCGCGCTTGGTCTTCTCGGGATCGTTGTGATAGGTGAAGACCGGCGCGTCGGCGAAATATACCGTGCCGATCTGGCCCACCGGCACTTCCTGTTCGTTCTCGTCGAGGATCTTGATCTTGCCGACCACGGCGCGGCCGACGGTGCCGCGATGGGTCAGCCATTGCTGCGAAGTCGAGACCGTGACGCCGTTGCCTTCGGAGCCGGCGTAGTACTCGATCAGGATCGGTCCCCACCACTCGATCATCTTGGCCTTGACGTCGATCGGGCAGGGCGCGGCGGCGTGGATCGCGCCCTTCAGCGACGAGACGTCGTAGCGCCGGCGCACTTCGTCCGGCAGTTTCAGCATCCGCACGAACATGGTCGGCACCAGCTGCGACTGGGTAATCTGGTATTTCTCGACCAGCTTGAGGAATTCCTCGGCGTCGAAGGATTCCATGATGATCGAGGTGCCGCCCAGCGTGATCGCCATCATGTTGAAGCGCAAGGGAGCGGCGTGATAGAGCGGCGCCGGCGACAGGTAAATGCTGTCGGAATTCATCCCGCACATGTCGGCGCAGAGGATCTTCAGGAACGGGTTCGGCAGATCGATCGGGTTGTGCTCGGATTCGCGCTTGATGCCCTTGGGGCGGCCGGTGGTGCCCGACGAATACAGCATGTCGTAGCCGGCGACCTGGTCCGCAATCGGCGTGGTCGGCTGCGCCGCCGCTTCCTTGTCCCAGGAGCGGAAGCCGGGCAGCGGTTCGTCGAGCATGTAGAACACGGGCTCGCCGGGCGCGCCCTGCACCAGCCCCTTGATCTGCTCGGCGCATTTCGGTGACGTGATGACGACCCTGGCGCCGCAATCCCCGATGATGTAGGCGATCTCGTCCTGGGTGAGGTAGCGGCTGATCGCGGTGTAATACAGTCCTGAGCGCTGCGCCGCCCAGCAGATCTCCATGAACGCCAGCCGGTTCTCGATCAGGAACGCGATGTGATCGCCTTCCTTCAGCCCGAGCGAGCGGAACAGCTGCGCGCCCTGGTTCGACAGCTCGTCGAGCTCGCGATAAGTGATCGCCTTTCCGGTGCCGGCCATCTGATAGGCGATCTTGTCCGGCTGGGTCCGCGCGTAGACGGAAGGGTGGGTCATGGGGGTTTCCTCGGGAGTTTTTATTGTTTACGTCGTCCCTGCGAATGCAGGGACCCATAACCACAGGTCCGAGCTTTGAAACGAGCTGGAGCTCCAGCTCAGTGCAATCGCGAACATTCGTGGTTATGGGTCCCGGCTCAAGGCCGGGACGACACCTTTGTTGTGGCCGCTTTTCTTACAGCCGCTCGACGATGGTGACGTTGGCCATGCCGCCGCCTTCGCACATGGTCTGCAGGCCGTAACGCTTGTTGCGCTGCTTGAGCGCGTTGATCAGCGTGGTCATCAGCTTGGTGCCGGAGCCGCCGAGCGGGTGGCCGAGCGCGATGGCGCCGCCGTTGACGTTGAGCCGCGCCGGATCCGCGCCTGTTGTCTTCAGCCACGCCGTCGGCACCGAGGCGAAGGCCTC
The DNA here is from genome assembly GCF_018736105.1 of Bradyrhizobium sediminis. NCBI lineage: Bacteria > Pseudomonadati > Pseudomonadota > Alphaproteobacteria > Hyphomicrobiales > Nitrobacteraceae > Bradyrhizobium > Bradyrhizobium sediminis. The sequence continues at coordinate 5,011,588 of NZ_CP076135.1, read as the reverse complement.
GTTGACCTCGAACAGGTCGATGTCGTCGATCGACATGCCGGCCTTCTTCAGCGCGCGCTCGGTGGCGTGCAGCGGCGCGTCCAGCATGATCACGGGATCGCCGCCCATCATGGTCATGTGATGAACCCGCGCCAGCGGCTTGACGCCGAGCGACTTCAGGCCCCTTTCGTTGACGACCATCACGCCGGAGGCGCCATCGCAGATCTGGCTGGAGCTGGCGGCGGTGAGCTTGCCGTTCTCGGCGATCAGCTTGACGCCCCTGATGCCCTCAAGGGTGGCGTCGAAGCGGATGCCTTCGTCGATGTGATGGGTGTCGGTCGAACCGTCCGCGCGGGTGATCTGCAGCGGAATGATTTCGTCCTTGAAGCTGCCGGCCTGGGTCGCGGCGATGGCGCGCTGGTGGCTTTCAAAGGAGAACCTGTCGAGATCGTCTTTGGAGAGGCCGTATTTCTCCGCCATCATTTCCGCGCCGGTGAACTGGCTGAACACGATGTTCGGATATTTCTTCTCGATGCCCGGGCTCTTGGAAGTGCCGAAACCGTTCTTGGCCGGCAATTGCGACGACAGGCCCATCGGCACCCGGGTCATCGATTCCACGCCGGCGGCGATCACGATGTCCATGGTGCCGGACATCACCGCCTGCGCCGCGAAATGCAGCGCCTGCTGCGACGAGCCGCACTGGCGGTCGACCGAAGTGCCGGGCACGCTCTCCGGCAGCTTCGAGGCCAGGATGGCGTTGCGCGCCATGTTGTTGGACTGTTCGCCGACCTGCATGACGCAGCCCATGATCACGTCTTCGACCTGGTCGGGCGCCGCACCCGAACGATCGACCAGTGAATTCAGCACGGACGCGGCGAGATCGGCCGGATGCCAGCCGGCGAGGCGTCCCCCCTTGCGGCCGCCTGCGGTGCGTGCGGCGGCGACGATATAGGCCTCGGCCATGACTGTTCTCCCTGATTGTTTTGGATGGGGTTTGAAAGATGGGCCGGATTTAAGAGAGGCAGGAGGATTTAGTCAATCAATCAATTAACTCTTGAGGTGAGCCCCATCATCGGGTTATCTGCGCCCGGATTTCCCGGCAGCAGGTGATGGGATCAGAGTTGAATACCAGCGTACCGGCCCGGCTTCCGGGTGGCAAAAACTCAACGGCGGAAAAGCTCCTCGTCGCGGCGAGCGAGCTGATGATCGAGCGCTCCTCGATCGATGTGTCGCTGAGCGACATCGCGCAGAAATCCGGCGTCAACGCCGCGCTGGTCAAATATCACTTCGGCAACAAGGACGGCCTGCTGCTGGCGCTGTTGGCGCGCGACGCCGCGACCGAGGTGGCGAACCTCGAATATCTGCTGGCGCAGGCGATCACGCCGACCGCGAAACTGAAGCTGCACATCGCCGGCATCATCCGGGCGTATCACCAGTTTCCCTATATGAACCGGCTGATCCACTATTTGCTGCATGAGAGCAGCGTGGAAGCCGCCGACGAGGTCTCGAAATTCTTCGTCGCGCCGCTGCTGGAATTTCATCGCCGGCTGCTGGCGGAAGGCATCAAGGCCGGCGAGTTCCGCGATATCGATCCGGTGCTGTTCTACACCAGCCTGATCGGCGCATGCGATCATCTGTTTTTCGGACGCCACGCGATGTCGCGCGCCACCGGCGTCGGGCCGGTCACCGACGAAGTCTGCCGCCAATATATCAGGCACATGGAAGCGCTGATTTGCGGGGGGATGCTGGAAGAAAAGAAGGGGCGAATAGCGAATGGTGAGTAGCGAATAGATTTCTTCTATTCGCCATTCGCTATTCGCCATTCGCCCAATACAGAAGAAACGCCCAAGGAAAGGTCTCTATCATGCAGTTGCAAGACGTTGCCGTAATCATCACCGGCGGTGGCTCCGGCCTCGGCGCCGCCACCGCGCGCGCCATGGCGGCCAAGGGCGCGAAAATCGGCGTGCTCGACCAGAGTAAGGAAAACGCCGAGAAGGTCGCAGCCGAAGTGAAGGGCATAGCCCTGCATGCCGACGTCACCGACGAGGAACAGGTCAAGGCCGCGCTCGCCAAGGCCGAAGCCGCTCACGGCATCGCCCGCGTGCTGATGAATTGCGCCGGCATCGGCGGCTCGCAGCGCATCGTCGGCAAGGACGGCGTCTATCCGCTGGCCAAGTTCGTCCGCGTCATCAACGTCAACCTGATCGGCACCTTCAACGTGCTGCGGCTGTTCTCCGAACGGCTGGCGACCGCGGCTCCGGTCGGCGAGGAGCGCGGCGTCATCATCAACACCGCGAGCGTCGCGGCCTATGAGGGCCAGATCGGCCAGATCGCCTATTCCGCATCGAAAGGCGGCGTGGTCGGTCTGACGCTGCCGGCGGCGCGCGATCTCGCCAGCCTCAAGATCCGCGTCAACACCATCGCGCCCGGCCTGTTCCTGACGCCGCTGCTGATGGGCCTGAACGAGGAAGCCCGCAAGAGCCTCGGCGCGCAGGTGCCGCATCCGGCCCGGCTCGGCGACGCCTCCGAATACGGCAACCTCGCGGTGCACATCGTCGAGAACCCGATGCTGAACGGCGAGACCATCCGTCTCGACGGCGCCATCCGCATGGCGCCGCGGTAGCAAACTCTGTCGTCGTCCCCGCGAACGCGGGGACCCATACTCCGCGGCGGTAATTGTTTCGGGAGGTCTCTGCCACCATGCCCAGATCGAAACGGCACGGCGTATGGGTCCCCGCGTTCGCGGGGACGACGATAGTGCGGAGGTCAGCGTGACCCGACCGCTGCTGATCGAACACGATGACGGGGTCGACCGGGTGACGCTCAATCGCCCGGACAGCCTCAACGCGCTCAATCCAGAGATGATCGACGCGCTGAACGGCTATTTCGAGGGTCTGCAGCGCAACCGCGCCACCCGCGTGGTGGTGCTGAAGGGGGCGGGTGCGTCGTTCTGCGCCGGGCTCGATCTCAAGCACGCGATGGCGCGCCGCGCCGGGCAGCAGGAGCCGCCCGGCGTCACCGAGTCGCTGGATTCGCAGCGCCGGATTGCCGACATCGTGATGCTGATGCGGCGCTGCCCGCAGCCGATCATCGCGCTGGTGCAGGGCTCCGCGGCCGGCGGCGGTTTCGCGCTGGCGCTCGCCGCCGACATCCGCATCGCCACCAGATCGGCGCGGATGAACTGCGCCTTCATCAAGCTCGGGCTAGGCGGCTGCGACATCGGCACCAGCTATTTCCTGCCGCGGCTGGTCGGGGTGTCGGTCGCCTCCGAACTGATCCTGACCGGACGCTTCATCCATGCCGAGCGCGCGCTGGCGGTCGGTCTGGTTTCCGAAGTGGTCGAGGAGGGCGGGCTCGATGCCGCCGCCGAACCCTATGTCGAAGCGATGATGACGGCCTCGCCGGTCGGTTTGCGGCTGTCGAAGGAATGCCTCAACATGAGCGTCGATGCCGGCTCGATCGAGGCGGTGATTGCGATGGAAGACCGCAATCAGGTCCTGTGCAGCCGTTCGGAAGATTTCAACGAAGGCATCAGGGCCTTTCTGGAAAAGCGAAAGCCTGTCTATATCAGGCGTTAAGAAAAGCGGCCGCCAAGGCCAAGTTCCGGGAGACGCAAAATGGATGGGAATGCCGCCGCGGTGCTGACCAAGCCAGGCTTTCGCAAGATCGAATGGCTGGAGCGCGACATCGCGGTCGAGCGGCGGCCCGACGGCGTCATCATCCTGAAGTCGCGGATTCCGCTGAAGGCTTACGAGAAACATATCCCGGCCTCGCTGGCGAAATGGGCGAGCGAAGCGCCCGAGCGAACCTGGCTGGCGCAACGCGGCGGCGCCGACCGGCAATGGTGCAAGCTGTCCTATGGCGAAGCCAAGCGCACGGTGGACGGGCTGACGCAGGGACTGCTCGATATGAAGCTCGAGCCCGGCAGCCCGGTCGCGATCCTGTCAGGCAATTCGATCGAGCATGCGCTGATGACGATGGCGGCGATGCAGGCGCGGCTACCGGCTGCCCCCGTGTCGCCGGCCTATTCGCTGATGAGCCACGATCACGTCAAACTGAAATATCTGTTCGACCTGATCAGGCCGAGGGTGGTGATGGTGCAGGACGGCCCGGCCTTCGAGAAGGCGCTTAAGGCGCTCGATCTCGACGGCGTCACCGTCATCCATGTCGCTCGTCCCTGCGAAGGCATCAAGAGCGTCGCCTTTGCCGACCTCGCAGCGACGCCGGTGACCGGGGACGTCGCGGAGTCGATCGCGCAAATCACGCCGGATACGGTGGGAAAACTCCTGTTCACCTCCGGCTCCACCGGCATGCCCAAGGCCGTCATCAATACCCAACAGATGATGTGCGCCAACGCCGCGATGATGATGCAGGTGCGGCCGCGCGATCCGAATGCGCCGCTCGCCACCTATCTCGACTGGATGCCGTGGAATCACACCATGGGCGGCAATGCGCTGTTCAATCCGGTGCTGACCGAAGGCGGCACGCTCTACATCGACGACGGCCGGCCGATGCCGGGCATGATCGAGGAGACGCTGCGCAACCTGCGCGAGATCTCGCCGACCTATTACGCCAACGTGCCCGCCGGCTACGCCGCGCTCGCGGCAGCGATGGAGAAGGATGACGTGCTGTGCCGCAGCTTTTTCAAGAATCTCGGCCTGATGGCCTACGGCGGCGCGCGGCTGCCCGACGATCTCTATGACCGGATGCAGGCGTTGGCGGTGCGCGCCATCGGCGAGCGCCTCGTGTTCTACACCGGCTGGGGTTCGACCGAAACCGCGCCGACATCGACCGGCACCTATTGGAACACCGAGCGCGTCGGCCTGATCGGGCTGCCGTTCCCCGGCGTCGAATTGAAGATGGTGCCGGTCGGCGCGAAATATGAATTGCGCCTGCGCGGAGTCAACGTCACGCCCGGCTATTTCGGCCGGCCCGATCTCACCGAAGCCGCGTTCGACGAGGAAGGCTTCTACTGCATCGGCGACGCCGGCGTGTTCGTCGATCCCAATGATCCGCTGCAGGGCATCATCTTCGCCGGCCGCGTGGTCGAGGACTTCAAGCTCACCACCGGCACCTTCGTCCATGTCGGCTCCTTGCGTACCGACGCCATTGCTGCCGCCACGCCGGTGGTGCAGGACGCGCTGGTCACGGGGCAGGATCGCCCGTTCGTCGGATTGCTGGCCTGGCCCAATCTGCACGCCTGCCGGCAGATCACCGGCAACCCGGATGCGAGCTACGAGGACGTGGTCAGGCATCCCGAAGTGATCGCCTGCCTGAAGCGCGGGCTGGAAGCGCATAACAAGTCGACCGAAGGCGCCAGCAGCATGCGCGTGGCGCGCGCCATGCTGATGGTCGAGCCGGCCTCGATCGACGGCAACGAGCTTACCGACAAGGGCTACATCAATCAGCGCGCCGGGCTCGAGCGCCGCGCCGCGCTGGTGGAACGGCTCTATGCCGATCCGCCCGGCGAAGACGTCATCATCCTCAACTAGACCGCATCATCAAGAAGAGTAGCCAACATGAACTTCGATTTTTCCGACGAACAGAAGCAGATGCGCGACGAAGCGCGGAAATTCCTTGCTGAGAAGTGCCCGCCGAAGGCGGTGCGCACCGTGCTCGACGGCAATGCCAGTTATGACAAGGATTTGTGGCAGGGCCTTGCCGAGATGGGCTTCCTCGGCGTCGCGATCCCCGAGGAATTCGGCGGCGCCGGCGCCGGCCATCTCGAGCTCTGCGTAATCGCCGAAGAAATGGGCCGCGCGCTGGCGCCGGTGCCGTTTTCCTCGACCGTCTATCTCGCGGCCGAAGCGATCCTGATCGCCGGCAGCGCCGCGCAGAAGAAGAAGTGGCTTCCCGCCATCGCCTCGGGTTCGGCGATCGGCACGCTGGCGCTGTTCGAAGGCAAGGGCAATCCCTCGCCCGAAGCGATCAAGCTCGCGGCCGCCGGCGGCACGCTCAACGGCGTCAAGAAGCCGGTACCCGACGGCGCCATCGCCGACTTCGCCATCGTCGCTGCCCGCACCGGCTCGACGGGGCGCGACAGCGATATCTCGCTGTTCCTGGTCGACATGAAGGCCGGCGGCGTCGAAGCCAAGGCGCTGACCAGCCTCGATCCGTCGCGCGGACAGGCCGAACTCACTTTTAAGAACTGCAAGGCCGAGCCGCTCGGGGCTGCCGGCGAGGGCTGGAGCGTGTTGTCGCAGGTGCTCGACCGCGCCGCGGTGCTGATGGCGTTCGAACAGGTCGGCGGCGCCGACCGCGCGCTGGAAATGGGTCGCGACTATGCGCTGGATCGCATCGCCTTCGGCCGGCCGATCGGCTCGTTCCAGGCGGTGAAACACATGCTCGCCGATATGTACGTTTCGGCGACGCTGGCGCGCTCGAATTGCTACTACGGCGCCTGGGCGCTCTCGACCAACGCGTCGGAACTGCCGGAGGCCGCTGCGGCTGCGCGCATCAGCGCGACGCAGGCGTTCCAGCATTGCGCCAAGAACAACATCCAGGTGCATGGCGGCATGGGCTTCACCTGGGAATTCGACTGCCACATGTACTACCGCCGCGCCAACGCCACCGCGCTCGGGCTCGGCAGCCTGTCTTATTGGGAAGACGCGTTGATCGACCGCATGCGCAAGCGGAACGCGGCGTAACAAGTCTCACAAAGGACAACGTCCATGAACTTCGATGACACCCCGCAGGAGGCCGCGTTCCGCGCCGAGGCGAAGGCCTGGATCGCCGCCAACGCGCCGAAGCAGTACGAGGAAGAGTTGCGCAAGTCCTCGCTGGGCCGCACCCAGCTCAAGGGCGCCAATATCCTCGAAGTGGCAAAAGTCTGGCAGAAGAAGAAGGCCGATTCCGGCTGGGCCTGCCTGCACTGGCCGAAGGAATATGGCGGGCGGGGTGCGTCGCCGATCGAGCGCGTGATCTGGCAGCAGGAAGAGGGCCCGTTCGGCAAGCTCTCCGGCATGTTCATCATTGGCCACGGCATGTGCGGCCCGACCATGATGGCCTTTGCCGGCGAGGACCAGAAGCGCAAATACCTGCCGCCGCTCGCCTCGGGCGAAAAGATCTGGTGCCAGTTGTTTTCCGAACCCGCCGGCGGTTCCGACGTCGCCGGCCTGCGCACGCGCGCGGAGAAGAAGGGCGACGACTGGATCATCAACGGCCAGAAGATCTGGACCTCGGGCGCGCATTACTCGGACTACGGCATCCTGCTGACGCGCACCGATCCCAACGTCGCCAAGCACAAGGGCCTCACCATGTTCTTCCTGGACATGAAGAGCCCCGGCGTCGAAGTGAAGCCGATCAAGCAGGCCAACGGCGCGTCCGACTTCAACGAAGTTTACTTCACCGACGTGAGGATCCCGGATTCGCAGCGGCTCGGCGCCGTCAATGACGGTTGGAACGTGTCGCTGACCACGCTGATGAACGAGCGGATGTCGATCGGCGCCGGCGTCTCGACCGGTTTTCCGGAGCTGTTCGAGTTCTGTAACGGCCTGATGCTGGACGATGGTCCTGCGATCGAAGACCGCAATGTACGCTCCAAACTCGCCAACTGGGCGGTGAAGGCGAGCGGGCTGAAATACACCAGCATGCGCGCGATCTCGGCGCTGTCGAAGGGCGAACGCCCGGGGCCGGAGAATTCGATCGGCAAGCTGGTCGCGGGTTCGATGATCCAGGACGTCGCGGCCTATGCGCTGGACCTGCAGGGTGCGGCCGGCGTGTTGAGCGGCCCCGAGGATGCCGAGGCCACCGGTAAATTCCAGGCCATGCTCCTGCGCGCCCCCGGCACCCGCGTCGAAGGCGGCACCGACGAGATCATGCGCAACATCATCGCCGAGCGCGTGCTCGGCCTGCCCGGCGACATCAGGGTCGACAAGGACGTGCCGTTCAACAAGATACCGACCAAGGGACGGGGATAACGAATATGACCTCATCCTGAGGAGCCACGCGAAGCGTGGCGTCTCGAAGGATGGGCCACGGGCCACATGGTTCGAGACGGCGCTTGCGCGCCTCCTCACCATGAGGGTTTGAGATTGATGCAAAGATTGGAAACTTGAGAGGTTCGCCATGAATTTCGATGATACCCCGCAGGAAGCCGCGTTCCGCGCCGAGGCCCGCAAGTGGATCGCCGCCAACGCGCCGAAGCAGTACGAGGCGGAGCTTTCCAAATCCTCGCTCGGCCGCATCCGGCTGCAGAACGACGACATCGTCGAGGTCGGCAAGGCCTGGCAGAAGAAGAAGGCCGATGGCGGCTGGGCCTGCCTGCACTGGCCGAAGGAATATGGCGGGCGCGGCGCCACGCCGATCGAGAGGGTGATCTGGCAGCAGGAAGAGGGCGTCTATGGCAAGCTGACGCAGCCGTTCCAGATCGGCGAGGGCATGTGCGGCCCGACCGTGATGGCCTTCGGCAGCGAGGAGCACAAGCGCCACTATCTGCCGAAGCTCGCCTCCGGTGAACAGATCTGGTGCCAGCTGTTTTCGGAGCCGGCGGGCGGTTCCGACGTTGCCGGCCTGCGCACCCGTGCGGAGAAGAAGGGCGACAACTGGATCGTCAACGGCCAGAAGATCTGGACCTCCGGCGCGCATTACTCCGACTACGGCCTGCTGATCACGCGTACCGACCCCAATGTGCCGAAGCACAAGGGCCTGACCATGTTCTTCCTCGACATGAAGAGCAAAGGCGTCGAGGTGCGGCCGATCAAGCAGGCCAACGGCATGCAGGAGTTCAACGAAGTCTATTTCACCGACGTCGTCATTCCCGACAGCCAGCGTCTCGGCAATGTCGGCGACGGCTGGAACGTGTCGCTCACCACGCTGATGAACGAACGGATGTCGATCGGCGCGCGGCTCGCGACCGGATTTCCTGAATTGTTCGAGTTCTGCTCCAGTCTGATGACGGAGGACGGCCCTGCGATCGACGATCGCGCCACCCGCTCGAAACTCGCGAGCTGGGCGGTGAAGGCGAGCGGGCTGAAATACACCAGCTATCGCGCGGTATCGGCGCTCTCCAAGGGCGAGCGCCCCGGTCCGGAGAACTCGATCGGCAAGCTGGTCGCCGGCGTCATGCTGCAGGACATCGCGGCCTATGCCATGGACCTGCAGGGCGCCGCCGGCGCCCTCACCGGCGCGGCGGAGGAGGCGACCGCGGGCCAGTTCCAGCAGATGCTGCTGAGCGCGCCCGGCACCCGCATCGCCGGCGGCACCGATGAAATTCTCCGCAACATCATCGCCGAGCGCGTGCTGGGACTGCCCGGCGATATCCGCGTCGACAAGGACGTGCCGTTCAACAAAATCCCGACCAAGGGGCGCTAGACATGGCAGATGCCGCTGCGAAGGCGCCAGGAGCGCGCTATACGGCCGAGGACCGCATCGGCGTGCTCGAGGAACTCCTGAACGAGCGCTATTCGGTCCGCGCCTTCCTGCCGCAGCCGGTTCCCCGTGAGACTATCGAGCATGTGCTCACGGTGGCGCAACGGACGGCATCATGGTGCAACAGCCAGCCATGGCAGGTCTTGATCGCAAGCGGCGAAGCCAAGGAGCGCTTCCGCAAGCTGATCTACAAGGAAGCGGCTTCCGGCGCCGAGGACGGCCATGATTTTCCGCCGCCGCGGGAATATCGCGGCGTCTACCTGGAGCGGCGGCGCGAGAGCGGCTTCCAGCTCTACAACACGCTCGGCATCGCGCGCGGCGACAAGGCGGCCTACGCGAAGCAGGCGCTGGAGAACTACAATTTCTTCGGCGCGCCGCATGTCGCGATCGTTCATACCGACGAGCCGCTCGGGGTTTACGGCGCCGTCGATTGCGGCGCCTATGTCGGCAACTTCATGCTGGCTGCCCAGGCGCTCGGCCTCGGCACGATTCCGCAGGCGGCATTGGCGCGGCATTCCGGCTTGATCCGCAGCCACTTCAAGCTCGGCGACGACCGCCGGGTGGTCTGCGGCATCTCATTCGGCTATGCGGATCATGCCCACAAGGTCAACAGCTACCGGACTTCGCGCGCCGGCATTGCCGACACCGTCACTTTCTTCGACGAATAGCCGTCATGGCAGCAGCGCATGCGCGATCATGGCAATGCAGGTCGCAAGTCCGATCGCGGGCACCCAGGTCGGAACCGTGACATGGGGAACGAGCGATTCCACTCCACGCCAGCGAAGCCACAACAGGGCAAGATTGACGACCGCAAATACCGCAAGCGTCGCCAGTGACGTAAGCTCCGCCAGCGGCGTCAGCGGCACCAGCAATGCCAGCGGAACGATCGCCAGCACCACGAATGCGGTGGCGGGTAACGGCGTGCGCGTGCGCGGGTTCACCCGGGCGAAAAAGGCGGGCAGGCTGCCTTCGCGCGCGAGGCCGTAGATCACCCGCGCCGCCATCGTCATTTGCGCCAGGATCGTATTCAGTGTCGCCACGATGGCGATCGCGCTGATCGTCGCCGGGCTGACGCCGGCGACTTCGCGGAACACCAGGCTGAGTGGGGCGGTGGACGAGGCCAGCCGCCCGGTGGGAACCGCGCTGACCGCGATCGCGGCTACCAGCACGTACAGCACCGTCGAGATCAGCAGCGTCAACACCATGGCGCGCGGAATGTCGCGGTGCGGCACCCGGGCTTCCTCGACGATGTTGGCGAGATCTTCGAAGCCGATGAAGGCAAAGAAGGCGAGCAGCCCGCCGAAGGCAATGCCCGACAGCGCGGTGGTGCTGATGGGCGGCAGGGTGGTGATTGCCGCGGCGAACGGCAGATCATTGGAGACCGCAGCCAGGATGACGATGAGCAACCCGCCGACCTCGATCAGGGTGAACAGGCTCGCCAGCACGACGGATTCCAGAATGCCCCATGCCGCGACGCCGCCGAGCAGCGCCAGCACGGCCAGCGCGATCAGATATTGCGGCAGGGGGATGAATTGCTGGATGTAGCCGACCGAGCCGAGCGCAACGGCGGCCGAGGAAATCACGCCGATGGCGACGGACAACAGGCCGACTGCGGTAGCGAAGGCCCGGGACTGGAAGGCCGCCATCACATAGGCCGCCTCGCCGGCGCTGACCGGAAAGCGGGTCGACAATTCGGCGTACGACGCCACCGTCAGCGCCATCACCGCCGCGGCAAGCACGAACGACCATGGCGCAAAGGTGCCGGCGTGGCCGGCAACCTCGCCGATCAATACGTAGATGCCGGCGCCGATCGTGATGCCGGTCCCATACAGCACCAGCAGCGGCAGACCCAGCCGGCGCCGCAACGGCACCGCGCTCCCGGCCGGCGGATCGGCCGTCATTTAATGCGAGAACAGGATCGGCAGCGGCGGCTTCGACAACAGGCTCCGGGTCGCGCCGCCCAGCACGAACTCGCGCAGCCTCGTGTGTCCATATGCACCCATCACCAGCAAATCCGCAGTTTGCGACGAGGTGTAGGATTCGAGCACTTCGCCGATCGATTTTCCCTTGGCGTCGACCTTGTCCAACACGACATTGATGCCGTGCCGGGCCAGGTTCTTGGCCACCTCCTCGTCGGAACGCTTGGTGTCGAGCGCCTTTTCATTGACGACCGTCACGATGCGCACCTGCTTCGCCAGTTCGAGCATCGGCAGGGCGTCGGAAATCGCTCGCGCCGCCGCGCGGCTGAAATCCCAGGCCACTGCCACCGTCCCGAGCTGGAACGGCCGGCGCTTCGGGTTCTCCGGCAGGATCAGGGTCGGCCTGCCCGATCCGAATATGATGGCTTCGGCGTACCATTGATCGGAAGCCGCGGGCATCGGCAGGATGGTCAGGTCGCGAAGCCGCGCATATTCCACCAGGATATCCGGGACCTCCAGCGTGAGGCATTTCTCGAGGATCGTCTCATGCAGGATGCCGGCTTTCTGCGCGGCCGCATCGAACGCGGCCAGCAGGTCGTGGGCGTTCTTCCGGCTCTTGCCGGTTTCGGCCGCGATCATGCCGCTGACCATCGAGGCCGAGACGAAGTGCCCCGGCAACTGAACCCGGGTCTCGCAAGAAAGCGCCGCGAGATGCGCGCCGAGCGCCGCGGCGACCGAAACCGCATCCTCGACCGCCGAAACCGGCGTCGGGTCGGGGTAACTGTTGAGCGCGACAAGAATATCTTTGAACGCCATGCCTGTCTCCTATCGAGCCCGCAGTAGAGTGTTTCGGCGGGTGCGAGGGTTGATCTATCTCAATAGATCGATACCGCCTAAGCCCGTCTGTGCGACATAACGGCTCAAGAAAGAAAGATCACGCACTGATTTTTTGGGCGGATTAGGTTTGCGGGACGACACGATGCCCTGCTCGACTTCGTCGCCGCGGATGCGGTCGGTCGGCCGCGCGTCGCGGCTTCGGCATTCGTCCAGGGCGGGCGGCTCGCCGCTATCGGCCGAACGCCTCATCGCCTGCATTCACGTCTTCAACGGCGCGGGCTGATACGGCAGCAATAGCGGCCGTCGTCGTCATCAGATTCGTCTTTATCATCATGGGCTTGGAGCAGCGCTATTGACAAAATCCGCTCCAACATCTTGAGTTGCATATCTCTGGAGTCATCGATGCAGGATTGCAGGCGTTCTATGATCCTGTCGAGCGAAGGTTCAGTCACAGCGTTAAATCCAATATGTCAGCAATGAATAGCATCCCGATGCACTCATCGCGCTGGCGGAGCGGTTGACGGAACGGGAATCGAAATTTCCGGCAGCGCCAGGCGATTGATTCCGGCCAGTCCGCGCCATGTCAGCGTCGGTCGCGTCAAGCCGATCTGGCCGCAAAGCGATTTCCACGTCGCGTCATCGCAATCGACCAGCACGGCCAGCACCGACATGCCGTCGATCATCTGCGGCAGACCGAGCGGATGCGCCCTCCAGCCGCAGCGCTCGAACCGGGGAAGCCACCACGACTCCAGCACAATGGTGAAGCCGGTCAGCCCGACGCTGATGCCGTATTCCATGATCGCGGTCAGCAGCAGCATTTCCACACGTGGTCCGGCATGCTCTCCACGGCGTTCCGGAATGACGAAGATCCGCGATAATTCGTACACGTCGGATCGTCGGACCGGCCCGCGGATGTTGAGGTAGGGGAAGATGTCGCTCATCAGGGTCGGCGCCAGCGTCGGCAGCGCGCGCATGCCGCCGATCAACTGGCCGTTGTCGATGGCGAACAGATAGACCGCATCTTCGGTGTCGAACTGGTCGATCTCGCGGCCGTCCGGACGATCGAGCGCCATCCATTTGCGCTGCTTGACATAGATCTCGTGGCGCCACCGGAAATACGGGTCGAAGTATTCCTGATAGAGATGCCGGTTGTCTTTTCGGACGACGTGAATTTCGGGCATCGGGCTCACCGCTTGATCGGGATTCGATCAGGCGGTCAGCATGCCGATGAACTAAAATTGATCTACTGGAAGAACTCCCAGTTCAGAGCAGGATTTCCCGGTTGACAAGCGCCATCGCTACGGTGGCGGTTTTGTTCTTCGTCATCAATTTTCGCTGCGCTTCCTCGATGTGCCAGCGTACGTTGCGCTCCGAAATGTGAAGGATCTGGCTGGTCTCCCAGGCGGTCTTTCCCCGCGCTGCCCAGCGCAGCACCTCGGCTTCGATGTCGGAGAGCCGCCGGCCGGAGGTGGCCGGGCTCGGCCTGGAAAGCGCCCGAAGCCTGCCATGGGTGAACACGCTCATCAGGTGAAGCGCGCTCTTGGTTTCCGGATCGAGATAAGGACGTTCGCCCGCGATGCTGATGGCGCCGGTGGCGTCGTCGTAATGGATCGGGATGCAGAAGCCTTCGTGAAACCGGAAATCGCGGGCGCGTGTCATCACCCGGTGCGCGGGCCGATCGAACTCCGGATCGTAGGGCGCATCCTTCCACTCGAACGGGTTCAGGGTACTGAAGCAATGCCGCGGAACGGGATCGACCGCGCTCAGGTTTTCGCGGTTGTACAATTCGAACCATTCCGCCGGCCAGCCGTTCGCGATCGTCAATTGCTCGAGCGATTGCCCCGATGTCGGAATCCCCGCCATGATGTAGGCGTGGAAGCCGAGCTTGGCGATCATTCGCTCGAACTGCGAAATCACGCTCGCGGTCGTCTTCGACGCCTCGATCGCGTCGACGAAATCGAGCGCCTGCCGTCCCCAATATGGTTCCACAGCCTGCATTCAAGCCTCCCGCCCCACGGGTGAGGCTAAGCATCGAAAACCCCAAGTCAATCCCAAGTCAATCGCAAAACGTCGCGGCGGGGGATGTCATTCGGCTAACGGCGCCGCGCGGGTAAAATCGCACGGTCCGGTGCCTTGCATCCGCCGGCGCGAGGCTGCATCCCTCGCAAGGACCGTACGCTAGAATTTCGGCGGACGCTTTTCCGAAAACGCCCGGATGCCTTCCTTGATCTCGGCGCTGCGCATGCTCTCGCGGGCGCGTTGGTCGGCGGCGTCTTCATCCAGCCTGCCATGGGCGAACTCGTTGATGGCGCGCTTCATGCCGCGCATCGCGACCGGCGCGTTGCCGGCCAGCACCGTCGCCAGCCTGTCGACTTCCCGATCCAGCGCCTCGACCGGCGCCATCGCGGTGAGGTAGCCGATCCGCAGCATCTCGGCGGCGCCGATCTTCTCGGCGGTCAGGAACAGCTTCCTGGCGTTGTCGGCGCCGAGCCGCGACACGTAGCGCTTGATGCCGCTCTTGTAATAATGCAATCCGAGTCTTGCCGCCGGCATGAACATCTCGCAAGAGTCGACGCCGATGCGGAAATCGCAGGCCAGCGCCAGATCGGTGGCGCCGCCATAGACGCCGCCGTTGAGCCGGCAGATCGTCGGCACGGCAAGGTCCTCCAGCCGGTTGACGACGACCTCGAAGGCCGATCCGGCGCTCCTCTGTTCGACGGCGCTGGTGGCGCGCGCCGCGACCGAGTTGAGATCGTAGCCGGCGCTGAAGGCGCGGCCGGTGCCGGTGAGCACCAGCACCCTGACGGCGGGATCGGCCTCGATCCGGTCGAACAGCTCCATCAGCGCGTCGAGGTCGTCCGGCTGCAGCCGGTTCAGATGCTTCGGGCGGTTGAGGCGGATGGTGGCGCGCGCGCCGTTGATCTCGAACAGCGGCGTGCTCGCCGTTTCGGCGGATCCGGACATCGGCTTCTCCATTATTTTCGGCTTCTCCATTATTTGTATTTGTTTTCCAGCGCCCGCCGCTTCGCTTCGGCGTCGATGGTCTCGGCGAGGTCGGGATGCCGCGCCATCAGCATGCGGAAGTCGACGAGATCGAGCACCAAGAGCTTCGAGACCCGCGTGGTGGTGATATTGGCGGTACGCAGATTGTTGCCGAGCAGCGCCATCTCGCCGAAGAACGAGCCGGCTCCGAGCGTCACCTTCTTGCCCGGCAGATCGACCTCGACCTCGCCGTCGGCGATGAAATACATGCAGTCGCCGGTCTTGCCCTTGCGGATGATCATGGTGCGCGACGGCAGGTCCATGGTGCGCAGCATATGGGTCACGTCGGCGATCGCGGACGGGCCGAGCGCGGCGAAGAATGGCACCTTGCTCACCGTTTCCCAGGTTTTCAGGAAATTGTCGCGGCGGGTCTCCGCGGCAAATCCGGTGGCGAGGATGCCGGTCCAGAGCCCGAACACGCCGAGTCCGCAGATCATGACAAAAGCTGCGACCAGCCGTCCGAGCGGCGTGATCGGCACCACGTCGCCGTATCCCACGGTGGTCAGGGTGACGACCGCCCACCACAAGGTCGCGGGCACGCTGCCGAAGGCGACCGGCTGGGCGTCGCGTTCCAGGAAATGCACCGCCACCGAAGAAAGAAACAGCACCATCAGGAAAATCACCAGCACGCTCAGCAGCGAACCGGATTCCACCACCAGCACCCGGCGCAACTGCCGCAAACCGGGAATCCCGGGCACCAGCTTGAACATCCAGAACACGCCCAGCAGCCACCCCGATTGGGGATCCGCGCCAAGGGACAGGGCCAGCGGCACTGCCGCGGCGGAAACCGCGTCCACCAGCCCGCGGCCGGAGATCGCATAGGCCAGTCCGCGGTGCGCCAGAACGGCGTGGCGAAGCCGCACCACCCATTCGAACACGAAGAAGGACAGGCACGCCCACAGCACCGCGTCGACCCAGTGATGCGCCGCCTGGTAGGCCGGATCGACCGTCAGCAGAAGCATCATGCCGATGCCGGTCGCAACCGCGGCATAGGCCGCCCTGGTCATGTTGCGGCCGGCCGTTGCGGCGACGAATTCCGCCAGCACTGGGGAAACAAGCGGCTTGGACATCGGGAGGCGGCGCCTGTCGGTGCGAAAAGAGCCTGATATGGCCATGCGGGGCGTGGCCGGCCCACAAAGTGCCCGGGCGGGGGGAGGCCGTCAACGAGGCGCGGGAAACAGCGTTATCGGCCCGGTCCGTGGCGTTTCGCGCGGTGCCGGCCCCGGCGCGGCCCGGTCACCGAATGCAAGCCTCGGCCGGAGGAACCGGCATCGGTCCGGATATCCGCCAATGCGGGATTTTTTGCCGTGACGAGTCAGAATCCCGGACCAAACGTCGCCTTTTCTCCGTATATCAAAAGCTCCCTGCCGACATTACGATGACGGGCGCGCTCGAAGACGATCCCTACAAAACATTCACTCCTTAAAAAGCTGGTTGGCTTCCAATGGATACCTCACATATCGCAGAACACGCCGGCACCGCAGGCGCCTTGTTCGCATCGGTCTTCGTCGTCGCGACCACCACGATGCGGACGATGATCCCTCTGAGGGTGCTCGGCATTTGCACCAACCTCGTGCTGATCGGGACCGCGATCCCGAGCCATAATTACCTGATCATCGGAGTGCAGTCGGTGGTGCTGGTGCTCAACGGCTATCGGTTGCACCAGATGCTGCAGCTGGTGCGCGACGTCAAGAAATCGGTCAACAGCGACCTGTCGATGGAATGGCTGAAGCCGTTCATGACCGAGCGCAAATGCGCCGCCGGCGAAGTGCTGTTCTACAAGGACGAAAAGGCCGAGGACATGCTCTACATCGTCAGCGGCCGCTTCCATCTGGTCGAGTCCGGCATCGAATTTCCGGTCGGCGCCATCGTCGGCGAACTCGGCATGCTGTCGCCGTCGAACATGCGAACCCAGACGCTGGAATGCATCGAGGCCGGCACGATCCTGAGCGTCAGCTACACCAAGGTCGAGGAGCTCTACGTGCAGAATCCGGCGTTCGGCTTCTATTTTCTCCGCCTCGCCAGCGCCCGGCTGTTTCAGAACATCGACAAGCTGGAGCAGCGGCTGGCGGAGCAGACGGCGGCCGCCGCTGCCGCAAAGCCGGCTTGAAGGTCTGGAATGGCAAGCGTCCTTTCCTCGCTCCGTTACCTGCTCGCCGATTTCATCGGCGAGGACGACGACGAGCCGCCATTCCTGCCGGGCGGTTTGCCCGAGGGCGCGACAACGCTCGTCAGCGACGGCATTCACCGCCTGATCGACTATCAGGGCGCCGCCTACGCCAAGCTTTATGTCGACCGGTTGCGGCGCTTCATCGGCAAGCCGGGAGTGGACGATGCGATGTTCGCTGAAATCGCGCGGCTGATGACCATGCGCATGAGCTACGAGGATCCGATCCGGATCGCGCAGCTGAAGCTTGCCGAACTGGAGACCGGCGCCGGCGACCAGCGCATTCCGTCGGCCGATGACGTCAGGAAGTTCCGGCTCGATGAACTGGTCGAGGCGCTGCCCGCGGCGGTCGCCGAGCCTGTTCTCGATGTCCTTGAACGCCTGGGATGGTTGCGCAAGCGGATCTCGATCCGCTTCAGCACCAAGAACCGCTGGAGCGTTCGCCGTCTCAAGATCGAGGCGTCGCTGCGGCGATGGCGCCGGTTCTCGGTGCGCTATGCCAGGGAACGTATGTGGGTCGAGCGCTGGCTGCATATGATCGACCGCAGCCTGACCAAGCAGCCCGGCGCCGCCGCCGAGATCGTTCAGACCGCGACCATGATACAGGGGTACGGTGACGCCTACCGCCAGGGTCTCGCCGATTGGCATGCGATCATCGACGGCCTCGCCAAGCCAACCTTCGACGGCGTGCTGCCGCTGAGGGATCTGGCCGGCGCCGTGGCGGAAGCCCGCGCGGCAGCGATGCCCGATCCGCGGCAGGTGGCGCTCAAACGCACCATCGCGGAGATCAGGGCGCAGGCGCTTTCGGCCGGCGCCGACGCGGCTGCGGGCTGATTTTCATCTGCCGGAGGACGGGGCGATTCCAGCGTCGACACCAGGAATTCGACCCTCAGACCTCAATGTCCGCTGCCGGACAGTCCCGCGCAGAACGCGAAATTTGGCTGGATTTCGCGCTGAATCGAGCCGTCGCTATTGCAGAAATGTCGCAGCTTTCCCGCAATATGGAGCGTGTCGCCCGGAATCGTGGCTTTTGGCTTGCCTGGGCCGGCCGCACACGCTTTTTGTTTGATCATCGAATTTCGCTTGTCTGATAATCAAATTTCGTTGAGGGAGGATTCCCATGCATTCCAAGTTTATTGCGCTCCTCGGTGGCGCTGCCTTGAGCCTCGGTCTCGTGAGTGCTGCTTCGGCCGCTGACATGGCGGTGAAGGCCCGTCCGGTGGTCGCGCCGGTCATGATGTACAATTGGGGTGGCTTCTATGTGGGCGCCAACGGCGGTTGGGCAACGAGCCACAAGTGCTGGGACTACGCTGGTACCGTTGCCGCGCCCTTGGCTGTGTATGTCGCGGAAGGATGCCATGACGCGTCTGGCGGCACGGCGGGCGGCCAGATCGGCTATAATTGGCAGGCCGGCTCCTGGGTGTTCGGTGTCGAAGCGCAGGGCAACTGGGCTGACCTGACTGGCCGGAATGTCAGCTTGGCCTTCCCGACCTTCACCAACCGTTCGCACATTGACGGTTTCGGCCTCTTCACTGGCCGCGTCGGTTACGCCTGGAACAACGTTCTGCTCTACGTCAAGGGTGGTGGCGCGGTCGTGTCCGACAAGTACAACTACTACCTGAACAACGCGGCGGTTGACACCGGTACGGCGTCCGAGACCCGTTGGGGTGGCGTGGTTGGCGCTGGCTTCGAATACGGCTTCACCCCGAACTGGTCGTTCGCTCTCGAGTACGATCACATCTTCCTCGGTGACAGGAACATCGCGTTCGCTTCGCCGGCTCAGACGGTTGACCGTATCCAGCAGGATGTCGACATGGTCACCGCGCGCATCAACTACCGCTTCGGCGGCCCGGTCGTCGCCAGGTACTGATCGTCAAGCTTTAACAAGGCTCAAGCCCCGGACGTTGGTCCGGGGCTTTTGCTTGTGTCGATCGGCAGGCCGACGATTTGAAATGGCCACGTTTCGAACGAATCCCCTAGAGGCCGTTTCGCAGACCAAGGTTTAGCGGAGCTGCTGTCGGAGCACCAACGGAGCGGGCATTGGCGCTTGCCGAAACGCGCTTACGCGCTTTGCGCCGTCTTGACGATCACCACATTGTCGTCGTGGCCGGCATGCCGCCTCAGGCTCTCCCGCCGCATGCCGAGCTCATCGCGTACGAATTGATAGCCGAGCTTGAACGTCTCCAGGCCGTCGCTCGAGATGGTTCCGTCGCGCAGCCCGATCACCACGCCGCGCAGGATGGCTTCGAGCTCATCCTGCAGCGCGTCGAGGGCCTCCATCGAAGTGGCATGTTCCATCCGCTCGCCGATGTCGAGAATGGCGGTTGCCAGCTCACTGGCTTTCTCCGGCGCAATCCGGGTTACCTTGGTATAGAGCGCGATGAACAGCGAGCCGATGACGCTGAGCACTCCGGCGCCCAGATAGGCGAGGTCGCTGTAGCGGTCGATGAACGATTTGGTGTCGTCGTTGATGTAGTCCGCGGCGCCCTGATGGGCGACGACGAAGGCGTCCTTGTCGGTGTTCGCCGGCTCGATTCTCGAGGCGAAGCCATTCTCCGATGCAAGCTCGGCCTTGTTCTCGTAGATCGCGCGCGCAAGATTTCCCGTGGTCGCGGTCGACAGCCTGGATTGCGCCACCAGCAGCCACTGCAGCCCGACCGTTTCCAGATCCTGTTCGGGAACTGCGGGTGAGGAGGACAGGATGCCGGCCGCCAGCGTCTCCTCCGTCAAGCCGGAATTCCTCCTGACCAGCGCTTTCGTGTCGCTGATCGCGTTCAGGGTGAAGCCGCCACGCTTGGCATATTGCGCGAAGCTCTTGTCCCGCATCATTCTCGAGGCCGGCGCAATGGTGATCACCGCGCCATAGCCGCCCGGCGCCAGCAACTTGTCGTAGCTCGAATTCGGCGGCGCCAGTTGCAGCCGCGAAGCGGCGTCGGGATCGTCGGAAACCTCGAGCAGGCGGCGGATGAAGGCCGTGCCGCTGTCGGCGTCGGCGACAACGGCAATCTTCTTTTTCTTCAGCTCGGCCAGCGATTTGATCTTCTTGTTGCCGGGGCTGAACAGCAACAACACGTCGTGCTCCAGGATCGCGATGGCGCGGGCGCGCGGCGGTACCCGGGCGTCGGTGCGCAGCACTGCAAGATCTGCCTGTTTGCGGTCGAACTGCGCAAGCGCCTTGGCGTTGTCGGGATTGTGAACGATCTTGAGATGCAGCCGTGAGTTGGTGCTCTTGAGCATGGCGGCGAGTTTGGCGGCAAACCGGGCCTCGGGGCCGTTGGCATCGCCGGCCGCGAAGGTCAGCGTTTCGGAATTCAGCCAGATCCGGCTGCCCCACACGGTTGCGACCGTCAGGATCACCGTCAGCGCGGCGAAAAGCAGCATTTGCCTGCGGTTGCTTTTGACAACCCGGGAACGCGAGCGTGGCTTTGCCGCCGGTGGCGTTGGGACTTCAGCGCTCATGGCACATATCCGGGCCGGGTCGCTTCACCGCCTCAAGCTGGCTCCGCGGCTTCCGAGCGAAATCGTAAATATCTAAAAAGGAACGACAATTTTCCAGTTTAAGAATGATATCCCGCTCCGGGCAGATTGCAAACCGGCCCTATCCGGTAACCTTACCGGCGGGCCTTCCAGTCGGTGCGCCGATCTATCGCCGTTGGGCCACACCTGGCGTTTTTCGAACTACCCACAGGTGCATTCCGGCGCGGGAGATGTCATAAGTGAAAAATACCGGTCGAATTGTCCGGGTTTGAGAAGAAGTTGCGCTGAACGCCTCCTGTTTCCTTCCCGTCAGTCCGAGCAAAGGGCGTCAGCTTTGTTGTTTCCGTCAATGTCGTCGTCGGTTCCGGTTGGTGCGCTCGTCGGATGGATGCTGCTGCTCACCGTCAAGCATATCATTGCCGATTTCGCACTGCAGACCTCCTGGATGGCGATCGGCAAGGACCAGAAGACCGGCTGGGCGCTGCCCCTGCTGGCGCACTGTCTGGTCCATCTCGCGGTGGCGATGACGTTGATCCTGATCATCGCGCCGAAGTTCTGGTTCGTCGCCATCATCGACTTTCTGATTCACATCACGATCGACCGTGCCAAGGGACTTTGCACGTCGACATTCGGCGTGACGCACGAGCATCCATGGTTCTGGACGCTGATCGGCGTCGACCAGGCGCTGCATCATCTCACCGGCTTCGGCCTGTCGATTTTCATGTCGGCGAACGGCTGATCTCCCCGGGCACGCCGGGTCGCGAAGAAAACGTGTCAAAAAAAGATCATGGCTGCAGTTTCGATTGCAATCGGAATTGCGGTCATCGGCACGAATCGCAAGCGGCGCGGGCGGCTCCGATTCGCAGCGATCTGGCAAGCGCGCCGGGCGGCTACCGGGTGCCGTGGTTAACCTTTCGTTAGAGGATTGCACGGCATCTTCGCGGTCAGGGAGAACTGCGATGTTTTCAAGCCGCGACGCCTACGACAACGATTTCTGCCCGGTCCGGGATGAATTGCTCGGCGAAATGTACCGCGCCAACGAAAACGGCCTGCCCAGGCTGGTCGAGAGCGTTTCTTCCGACGTCCGGGCGATGCTGGCGCTGTTCTGCTATCGCAGGAGCCACCTCTACTCGCTGGCGCTGTCGATCGCCGCAAGCTGCAGCGAGCGCGACCTGATCCAGCTGGGCGGACGCGTCGGTTCCACCCTTTATGCGCTGTCCCGTGAAACGAAGGCGACGCGCGCCACGGCGTCATCGTCGAGCCGCAAGCCGATCACGCTCTCGACCAAACCGCTGAGCACGTTTTCGCCGATCGAGGATCATGTGGACGAAGAGGATTTCGCGGAAGCCGCGACCGTCTGAGCCGGGCCTGCCGCCGGCAGCCACGGCCTGAAACCCGCCGCATCCGAATTCTCCTGCTGCAAGCCGAAGCGATTGCCGGCGATCAGGCGACCGAGGCCATGCCGCCCCTGATCGAATCCGATCGTGACACCAGTTCAGTCCGATTGCGGCCGCGCATCTTTGCCCGGTAGAGCGCGTCGTCGGCGCGCGCCACCAGAGTTGCCGCGGAATCTCCTTCCGAGAATTCAGCGACGCCGAAGCTGCAGGTAATTTTCCCGGCGACGCTGAACGTGGCCTGTTCGATGGCCGCTCGCAGCTTCTCCGCCGCCTGATAGGCGGCCTCGCCGTCCAGGCCGGGGGCAAGGATGACGAATTCCTCTCCACCCCATCGCGCCAGCAGGTCGGTGGTGCGGATGCATTCGAATACGATTTCCGAAAGACGCACCAGCACGTCGTCACCGGTCTGGTGGCCATGCACGTCGTTGACCTGCTTGAAATGGTCGACGTCGTACATGATCAGGGCGAGGGGGGTCTTGTATCGTTCCGACCGCGCGGTTTCGCTGGCCAGCGATTCGTCGAACTTCGCGCGGTTGTAGAGGCCGGTGAGCGGATCGGTGGTCGCCCTCAGCCTGAGATTCTGGGCCAACTCCTGCAACTCGACCCGCTTGTTCATCTGGATCCGGTCACGGATGCCGTATTCCCTGCCGAAGAAATAGATCAGGACCATCAACGTCATCAGCAGCGTGGCGACGATTCCCAGCATCCGGCCGGCGTATATCCTTGCGCCCGGCATCGCCAGTATGACCGACCATTGGCTGTGTTCGATGCTGCTGCGGCGCACCAGATCGCGCTCACCGTTGAACAGAACCCAGCTACCGTCCTTGATCTCGCGTTCCACCACCGCCCGATCGTCCAGCGTTCCGAATTGCCGGATCAGTGTCGACCTGGCTTCGGCTGGGAGCGGCCACAACGCCCGCAGCATCATGTCCGGACGGTTGGTCAGCACGACGATGCCGTCGGGATTGACGAAGAAATTGGGACGCACGAACAGCCTCAGATCCGCATCGAGCCGGTCGAGGGACTTCTGAAGGAAAGCGACGCCGGCGATCGAGCCGTCGTCACGGCGAACCGGATAGCTCGCATAGTAATAGCGTCCGCGGTCGGCGGGATCGAACGCGAAGTGATAGCCTGCCTGCCCGGCGAGGGCCTTCTGAAACCAGGGTGCAGCGGACCATTTCGAAACGTCGGCGGCGTCGACCGGATCGGATGCGGCGACGAGGGTGCCGGAAATATCCAGGATGGCGCCGAACCTGGCGCCGGAGGCCTCGACACCGAGGTCCAGAACGGTCCGCGCGCGCCGCTCGTCCTGGCCACTTCCGCCGGTCAGCAACGGCAGCACGGAAGGCGACTCCGCCAGCGCCTTCACCGTTCCGTTCACGATGGCGGCTTCGCCGGCAAAGCGGCTGGCGATCAGGTTGATGTCGCCCTGCGCCTGTTTCTGGATGTCCCGCTTGTAGGCGGCACCGAGGAAGTCGGTCAGCACCCATCCGCACGCCAGAAACGTCATTATCGCCGCCAGCGTCCAGACGAACTGCCGGCGCAGATAGGCCGCGTAACGTTCCGAGGAAATCTCGGCGATCAGCAGCTGGCCCCAGATCATCCAGACCGACAGCGCCAGTACGCAGGCAAGCAATCCGCGCACCAGCTGGATTGGAATTCCCGTGACCTGAAAGAACCACGCCTGGTTGAATACACTTGCGGGCCAGAAAGGTGCGGCCGGGACCACAGCCCCGGCGGCGACGCCATAGAGCGCAAATCCCGCGGCCGTGACCAATGCCAGGCCTCTTGCCGTGCCGGAAAATCCCCTCGCATGCGCGACAAAGACGCTCGCGGCAGCCACCGCTGCGAAGAATCCGATTCCATATCGCGCATAGGCGCCCGCCATCGGCACGCCGCCGACGATGCCGCCAAGCATGACCATCAATATCAGGGCGGTATAAAGCGGCGGCCCCTCGAGAGGCTTCAGGCCGAACCGGATGGCCTTTTGCCGGGCAAACTCCAGCAGGAACAGGAACGACGCCGTCATGGCCATCGTGCGGATCAGCGCGAATGTTGCGGTGTCGGTGACGCCGAGCGCGCTCAGATCCAGCCACTCGCCGGCGCCGTGAAAGAAACCGAACAGCCCGAGCGGCTTCCAGGCGGACCCGGGTTCTCTCATCCTCCCGACGGCGAAGCACACCGTGCCGAGAAACAGGAAAGCAAGCCCGTAGAGGAAGAAGATGAAATCCAGCTGTGCTGCGAGGAAGGTCGCAATGGTTTCACGAAGCGCCATTTGGAAGGATTCCCGATGGACGGCGGTTTCGTCCCGTCGATCGGGCCGAATGTATCAATCGCACCGCGAGGATATTCGGCTGCCAGCCGTTAAAAATGCGGATAGGGCGCCGCTCCGTACAAATACGGCCTCAGTCCGGCGGAGCGCCGGGCCGCGGCAGCGCCGGCAGGCCGTGCCGCTTTCGCGCCATGTCGCATTCGACATCGCCGGGCATGCAGGTCCGGCAGACTTCGGGACGCACCTGATAGATTCCGCAGGCGGTCGCCACGCCGATCTTGCCCGACAGCGCGCAGCAGCGGTCGCCGTCGCAGCGCATTCCCGATAATTTATCGTTGACGAATTTTTCCGGAATGAGATCGAGCGCGGCATCGTCCTCGGTGGTGAAGCGCGGCCAGTTCGACGAATAGGCGCAGCACGCGCCGCAGGCCTGGCAGGGGTTTTCGCCATCCACGGCTGGATCGAGTGGTTCCATGGGCCTCGTTTAGCGCGGAATGGCGCGACCGGCCAGCCGGCCGCGCCTGCGATCCGCATCAGGCATCGCTGGGAGGTTCCCAGACCAGGCTCTGTCGCCATTTCGCCCGCAGCGAGGCGCGCCGCTCCGGATATTTCTCGTCGAGATAGACCGCGTCGACGACGCGGTCGGTTCGAAAACTGCGAAAATCCTTGCGCAGTTCGCACCAGGCCGCCAATAGCCGCACCGCCTCGAGATAGCCGATGGCAATCGGCCAGATCGTGCGTTTGCTGTCGCGGCCCTGTTCGTCGCGATAGCACAGCGCGATCTTCTTGCCTTCGTGGATATGGGCGCGCGTCCGCGCCATGTCGATGCGGTCGGGTTCCCTGCGCCAGCCCGGCCGGGCGCGGCTCGCCGGTTCGAGCACGAAGGGTCGCAGCCGCTCGGGGACGGTGTCGGCGATTTTTGCCATCAGGTCTTCGGCGGCTCTGGCGAGCACGGCATCGGCATGTCCTGCCACCCACGAGGCGCCAAGCACCGCCGCCTCGATCTCGTCGGGGGTGAGCATCAAGGGTGGCAGGTCGAATCCCTTCTCCAGGATATAGCCCATGCCGGCTTCGCCGCGGATCGGCACGCGCTGTCCGATCAGGGTGGCGATGTCGCGGTAGATGGTCCGTTTCGAGGTCTCCAGCTCGGCCGCGATGGCATCCGCCGTCAGCGGTTTGCGGGAGCGGCGAAGCACCTGAATGATCTGAAACAGCCGGTCGGCGCGTCTCATGGGCAATCTCTTTTCATGATGCAGCCTCGCCGATGCTGACAGCATGTTGGCAGCAGGCCGTGGCTATACCCGGGACAACACTTCAACTGAAGGGGATTTGTCCATGATGATTCTTTGTGACACCGGAAATTTCCAGCCGCTCTGGCGCGTTCAGAGCTGGGCGCTGGAGCGACTGATTTCCATCGATTGCGTTGCCGGCGACCTGCGTTGGGCGATGATCGCGCTGGCCTTGCGTTCCCTCCGCTCGGTCTGGGCCCTCGGGCGCGATCAGTTTGGCCACCTGGTTCGCAATGCCGCAAGCCGGGCAGCTCAGCATGCTGACAGCACGGTGGCAGCAGGACGCGGCTAGGCTGAAACTTCATTTCAAGAAATCGGGAACCCTCGCATGATTACGCTCTATGGCTTTGGCGCCGGCTTCGGCCTGCCGGAAATCAGCCCTTTCGTGACCAAGACCGAGGTCCAGCTCAAGATGGCGGGCCTCGCCTATCGCAAGGAAAAGGCGATGCCGCCGGCCTCTCCCAAGGGGCAGCTCCCCTATATCGAGGATGAGGCCGAGAGGATTGCCGATTCCACCTTCATTCGCGCGCATATCGAAGGCAAATACGGCTTCGACTTCGACGCCCCGCTCAGTCTGCAGGCGCGCGCGCAGGCCTGGGCGTTCGAGCGCATGATCGAGCATCACGTCTATTGGGCGCTGGTCGGCGCACGCTGGGTCGATTCGGAGAATTTCGCCAAGGGGCCGGCGCACTTCTTCGACGCGGTGCCGGAGCATCTGCGCGAAAAGCTGCGCGAGGACGCACAATTCCGCGTCGCCGAGAACTACTTGCTGAGCGGCCTCGGCCGCCACGCGCCGGACGAAGACATCGATTTGGCGGTCCGCTCGCTGTTCGCGCTGTCGGTCCAGCTCGGCGACAAGCCGTATCTGATGGGGGACACGCCTTGCGGCACCGATGCCACCGCCTTCGGCGCGCTGGCCGGGATCCTGACGCCGTACTTCGCCTCGCCATTGCGCGGGCGCGCCGAGCAGTTCGGAAATCTCACCGCCTATGTCGACCGCATGATGCTGCAATATTATCCGGACTTCGCCTGGGCGCCACAGCAGCAGGCGGCCTGAGGCTCAATCTGCCGAAGCGGGCTGGCCCTTCAATGCCGCCAGCTCCGCTTCCAGTTCGGCAATCCGCCGATCGCGCGAGGCCAGCGCCGCCGCCACGTCGGCGGCGTCGAATTTCTGCGGAATGTGCTGCGGGCAGTTGGTGTCCCATGCGGCAATCCTGAACAGGATCACCTGCTCCGGGCGTGCCTTGTAGCCTTGCGGCATCAGGGAAGTCAGCAACGCCGGATCGTCGTCGACCACGCGCGCCTCGCCCCAGATCTTGACCCGACGGCGATGCGCATAATCCATCAGGAAGATGTTGGCCTTCGGATTTTCCGAGAGGTTGCCCTGCGTGATGTATTGCCGGTTGCCGCTGTAGTCGGCGAACGCCAGCGTGTGCCTGTCGAGGATTTTGATGAAGCCCTTCGGCCCGCCGCGATGCTGGATGTAGGGCTGTCCGTCGGCGCTGGCGGTCGCGAAATACAGGCTGTTCACCTCGGCCAGAAACGCGGCGAGGTTGTCGTCGATTTCGGTGTGCCAGCCGCCGCGCTGCTCGACCTTGGCATAGGCCTCGCGCGAGCCCTTGCGGGCCTGAATCGCCTTTACCGCGGGCGTGAACGCCACGTCGCTCGAATAGGTGTGGGTCTCTGACATGGGAGCCTCCGGAGTCCGGGCGGCGAAGCGCCGTCTCGGCTCCCAAGATGGACGTTTCTGTAATTCCAACAATTATCAGGATTGACACTACATAATTGCAATATATGAAATAATGTCGATGGACCGCATCGACGCCATGCAGGCCTTTGTCGCCGTGGCCGACCTCCGGGGCTTTGCTCCGGCGGCCCGCAAACTCCGGTTGTCGCCGTCCGGCGTGACGCGGCTGATCGCGGCGTTGGAGGATCGCCTCGGCGCGCGGCTGCTGCAGCGAACCACGCGCTCGGTGACGCTGACCGACGTCGGCGCGCGCTATCTGGAGCGCGCCCGCCGCATCCTCGGCGATGTCGAGGAAGCCGAAAGCGCGGTCGAGGGCGAGCGGACGCGGCCGGGCGGCAGGCTGGTGGTCTCGGCGCCCGTCGGTTTCGGGCGCCTGCACGTCAGTCCGGTGATGTCGGCGTATCTGCTGCGGTATCCCGAGGTGTCAGGCGAATTGCGGCTGTCGGATCGGATCGTCAACCTGGTGGAGGACGGCATCGACCTCGCCGTCAGGATCGGTCACCTCGCCGATTCCAGCCTGGTCGCGCGCCATGTCGGCGAGATGCGGCGGATCGTGGTCGCTTCGCCGGGTTACCTGAGGGCGCGCGGCGAGCCGATGACGCCGGCGGCGATCGTATCGCATGACACCGTCCAGTTCGGCGGCACCGGTGCGTCGTCGGACTGGCGCTTTGTCGAACAGGGTGAGGAGATCCGCATCGACTGCACGCCGCGGTTCACCACCAACAGCGCCGATGCTGCGATCCAGTATGCCGAGCAGGGCGGCGGCCTGACCCGGGTGCTGGCCTATCAGGCGGCGGAGTCGCTCAGGGCCGGACGGCTCAAGATCGTGCTGGCCGAATTCGAGCAGCCGCTGCTGCCGATCCACATCGTCTATCCGACGTCGCGGCTGTTGTCGGCCAAGGTGCGCAGCTTCATCGATACCGTGACCGAGCTCAGCGACTGGCGTTTCGGGGCATGACCGTCATTCCGGGTTCGCTCGCTTTGCTCGCGCCCCGGAATGACGATCAGGCTGCCTTCTTCGGCACCACGCGGAACGTGGCGTTGCCGCGCGCGATCACGGCGCCGTCGGCCTTGATGAGACTCTGCGCGAAGCAGATCGTGCTGCCGGTCTTGATCACGTCGCTCTCGACCGCGAGCCACTGTCCGACCTGCGCGGAGCCCGTGAAATCGATCGCGATCCCGATCGTCACCAGCGAGGACCGGTCGCCCATGACATGGGCGCAGCTATAGCCCATGGCGTTGTCGGCGAGTGCGGCGATCAGTCCGCCGTGAATCAGCCCGCGGGCATTGGTATGCGGCCTGGCGAGCCGCAATCCGATGATGACGGCCTTGTCGGTCCGCTTCGAATACAAGGGTTCCCAGGGATCGGTCAGCGGGCTCTGCCGGAAGTGGCGCTCGAAGCCTTCGGGGATATCGGGATCGGTGGTCGTCATGTGCGGCGCTCGAAGGTTGGTGATCACATTGCGCCAGTAAACGCGATTGCGGCGGCACGCGCACCGCCTACAAAGTTTTAAACGGGATTTCGGCAGCTGTTTGAAACGGCGCGGTCGTCATCCCGCCGGCCCAAGCCGGCAAGAGGTGCTGTCCTCATCCTGAGGAGCTTGCGAAGCAAGCGTCTCGAAGGATGGGCCACGGGCCTCATGGTTCTCCCGGCGATGCGAAGCATCGTCCGGAGACGCGCCAACGGGTCGCGCGAACGCGCGCCCGATGATAAACTCCGACGCGCTCCTCACCATGAGGGGATTTCCCGTGTTGCGGGGCGCCCGTCCGAGTCACCGCTCCCCTAATACGGCAGCCCGACGTAATTTTCCGCCAGCGAGGCCGCCGCCGCCTTCGATCCCACCAGGTAATCCAGTTCGGCCAGTTGAATCCGCGCGCCGAATTCGCCCTGATCGGGAAATTTGTGCAGCATCGAGGTCATCCACCACGAAAACCGCACCGCCTTCCAGACCCGCGCCAGCGCCTGCCTGGAATAACCATCGATCCCGGCGGAAGACTTCTCGTCATAGAACTCGCGCAATGCGCCCGAGAGGTAATGCACGTCGCTGGCGGCGAGGTTGAGCCCCTTGGCGCCGGTCGGCGGCACGATATGGGCGGCGTCGCCGGCGAGGAACATCCGTCCGAACCGCATCGGCTCGGCGACGAAGCTGCGCAAGGGGGCGATGCTCTTTTCGATCGAGGGGCCGGTGATCAGCTGGTCGACCGCCTTCTGGTCCAGCCGCCGCTTCAATTCCTCCCAGAACCGGTCGTCCGGCCATTGGTCGATGTGATCGTCGAGCGAACATTGCAGGTAGTAGCGGCTGCGGTGCGTCGAGCGCATGGTGCAGAGCGAAAAGCCTCTTTCGTGGTTGGTATAGATCAGTTCGGGGCTGACCGGCGGCGTCTCCGACAGGATGCCGAGCCAGCCGAACGGATAGACCCGCTCGAAGGTCTTGATCGCCGAAGGTTTCACGCTGGCGCGGCTGACGCCGTGGAAACCGTCGCAGCCGGCGATGAAATCGCAGGCGATCTCGCAGGCAACGCCGTCCTTGACGTAGGAGACCCTCGGATGGTCGGTATCGAAATCAAGCGGCGTGACGTCGGCAGCTTCATAGACCGTGGTCAGGCCGGCCGCCTTGCGCGCATTCATCAGATCGAGCGTCACCTCGGTCTGGCCGTAGATCATCACGGTCCTGCCGGTAGCCGCCTTCATGTCGATGCGATGGCGGCGGCCGCCAAAGGCGAGTTCGATGCCGTCATGGATCAGGCCCTCGCGGTGCGCCCGCGCGCCGCAGCCCACCTCGTCGAGCAGCGCCACGGTGCCTTCCTCGAGCAGGCCGGCGCGGATCCGGCCCAGCACATAGTCCGGGCTCTGGCGCTCCAGGATGACGTTGTCGATGCCGCAGCGGTTGAGCAGTTGCCCGAGCAGCAGCCCCGCCGGCCCCGCGCCTATGATGGCTACTTTTGTCCGCAACACTTGCCCCCCTGACTATTATAGGCTTCAACCAAAGCCCCAAGATGTCGCTTCACGTCTTGCAATGATAATTATGTCATATAACAATGTCTGCAAAGGGCCGTTGAAGTCCTGAGCACGAGGGAGAGGATGCCGATGAGGAAAACGTTCTTGGCGTTGCTGTTGGCCGCCAGTGTGACGCCTGCGTTTGCGCAGGAAAAGACCTTCGAACTGAAGCTTTCGCATTGGGTGCCGGCGTCGCACCCGCTGCAGAAGGCGCTGGAAGACTGGGGCGCGGCGGTCGAAAAGGAATCCGGCGGCACCATCAAGTCCAAGGTGTTTCCCGCCCAGCAGCTCGGCAAGGCCTTCGACCATTACGACATGGCGCGTGACGGCATCGCCGACGTCACCTACGTCAATCCGGGCTACCAGCCCGGCCGTTTCCCGATCATCGGCGCCGGCGAACTGCCGTTCCTGATGTCGGACGCCAAGGGCGGCTCGATGGCGCTCGACGCCTGGTACCGGAAATATGCCGAGAAGGAGATGAAGGACGTCAAGTTCTGCCTCGCCTTCATCCACTCGCCGTCGTCGTTCCACTCGCGTGCGAAGAAGATCGTGGTGCCGGATGACGTCAAGGGCATGAAGATCCGCCCGGCCCACGCCACCATGGCGAATTTCGTGACCCAGCTCGGCGGCACCAACGTGCAGTCCTCGGCGCCGGAAGTCCGCGACATCATCGAACGCGGCGTCGCCGACGCCGTCACCTTCCCGTGGGGATCGCTGCTGCTGTTCGGCATCGACAAGGTGACGAAATACGACATGGACGCGCCGCTCTACGTCACGACCTTCGCGTTCGTGATGAACAAGGACAAGTACAACCAGATGTCCGACAAGCAGAAGAAGGCGATCGACAACAACTGCAACACCGAGGCCGCCGGCCGCGTCGGCGAACCCTGGGGCAAGTTCGAGGACGCCGGTGTCGAGAAGATTAAGGCGCTGCCCGGTCACGAAGTCTACAAGCTGACGCCGGAGCAGACGGCGCTGTGGAAGAAGGCATCCGAGCCGCTGATCAAGACCTGGGCCGAGAATGTCAAGAAGACCGGTACCGACCCGGACGCGGCAATGACCGAACTTCGCGCATCGCTGACCAAATACAAAGCTCTGGCGCAGTAAGAGCGCCCCCCACATCGATGCGGCGGCGGGGATGCTCCCGCCGCCGTTCTCTTGCAACCGCCAGCAGCGTGGAACGGAAATGAAGCGCGCTTCGATGGATCGTTTCATCGACACGATCGAATGGATCGCGGCCGGATTTGTCGGCATCGTCGCCGCCAATATTTTCCTCGCGGTGCTGTTGCGCAATATCTTCAGCTATTCGATCCCGGATTCCTTCGATATCGGGCGCATGCTGCTTGGCATCCTGATTTTCTGGGGCATCGCCGCGACCAGCTATCGCGGCGGCCACATCACCGTCGATCTGGTCTGGGCCAATGTCAGCCCGAGATATCAGCGCTGGATCGACGTGTTCGCGACGCTGGTGCTGCTGTTCGTGGTCACGGTGCAGACCTGGACGCTGTTCGACAAGGTGCGCGGCACCTACAATGACAACGTCGTTACCTTCGACATGCACATGCCGACCTGGCCGTTCTTCGCGGTGGCGTGGGCCGGCGACGTCTCGGCGGTGCTGCTGATCGCGATCCGCACCTACCGCCTGATCTTCCATCCGGATCAGATGCACGATCCCAAGATCAAGACCGTGGAGTAGACGGCATGAGCACCGATGCCGTCGCCGTCCTCGGATTCGTCGCGCTGTTCGCGCTGATGCTGCTGCGCGTGCCGGTGGGCATGGCGATGGGCCTCGTCGGTGTCACCGGCTTCGGTTACCTGGTCGGCTTCACGCCGGCGCTGAAGCTGGTCGGCCAGACCTCGATGCGCACGGTGACCGACTACACCTTCGGCGTGATCCCGATGTTCCTGCTGATGGGGACCTTCGTCAGCAATTCCGGCATGAGCCGCGAGTTGTTCCGCGCCGCCAACGGCTTTGTCGGCCATTTGCGCGGCGGGCTCGGCATCGCCACGGTCGCGGCCTGCGGCGGTTTCGCCGCGATCTGCGGCTCGTCGGTGGCGACGGCGGCGACGTTCTCGGCCGTGGCCTATCCGGAAATGCGCCGCTTCGGCTATCCGCAATCCTTCGCCACCGGCGTGATCGCGGCCGGCGGCACGCTGGGCGCCATGCTGCCGCCGTCGACGGTGCTCGCGGTCTACGGCATCATCACCGAGCAGGACATCGGCAAGCTGTTCATCGCCGGCATCATTCCCGGCCTGCTCGCCATGACCATGTACATGGTGACCATCGCGCTGATCGGCTATTTCCGGCCGGGCTTCCTGCCGACCGGTCCGCAGACCACCTGGCGCGAGCGCTTTGCGGGATTGAAGAATATCTGGGCGCCGGTGCTGCTGTTCGTGTTCGTCATCGGCGGGCTGTACGGCCTGCCGTTCCTGCCGCGCTTCACGCCGACGGAGGCCGGCGGCGTCGGCGCCACCGGCGCATTCCTGATCGGGGTGCTCACCGGGCGGCTGGACAAGGAGAAGATCCTCAATTCGCTGCTGCAGGCGACCCGCACCGCCGCCGCGGTCTTCACGGTGCTGATCGGCGCCCTGATCTTCGGCTATTTCCTGACGGTGACGCAGACCCCGCAGAAGGTCACCGAGCTTCTCACCGGTCTCGGCCTCGGCCGCTACGGCATCCTCGCCCTGATCATGGTGATGTACCTGGTGCTCGGCTGCCTGATGGACGCGATGGCCATGATCATCCTGACGGTGCCGATCATCTTTCCGGTGATCATGCATCTCGGCTTCGACCCGATCTGGTTCGGCGTCATCATCGTGATGACGGTGGAGCTCGGCCTGATCCATCCGCCGGTCGGCATGAACGTGTTCGTGATCAAAAGCGTGGTCAAGGACGTGTCGTTCTCCACCATCTTCAGGGGCGTGATCCCGTTCGTGGCGACTGACCTGATCCGGCTGGTGATCCTGATTCTGTTTCCGTTGCTGGCGACCTGGCTGCCGCAGCGCATGATGGGATAGAGCATGATCCGGAAAAGTGGGAACCGGTTTTCCGAATAAGATCATGCTCGAATCAAAAGGCTTTCCATGACGCCGCAGCTTGCGACCAGATACGCCTTCACCATCACCGTCCGGATCGGCGAGGTGACCTCCGCCGGCGATATCGGTACCGGCGTGCGCCGGATCATCCCGATTCTGGGCGGCGAGGTCCGCGGCGAGAAGGTCAACGGCAAGGTCTGCGCGTTCGGCGCCGACTTTCAGATCATCCGGCCCAACGAACTGATCGAACTGGAGGCGAAATACGCTTTCGAGACCGACGACGGCGCGGTGGTTTATATCGAAAACAAGGGCATCCGCTTCGGCCCTGTAGAGCTGCTGCTGAAGCTGAAACGCGGCGAGCCGGTCGACCCCGGGCTGATCTATTTCCGCACCGTGCCGAGGTTCGAAACCGGAAGCGAAAAATACCGCTGGCTGATGGAGAACCTGTTCATCGGCTCCGCCGCCCGCCACGCCGACCGCGTCGTCATCGACGTGCATCAGGTGCTGTGAGGTTTCTTACCCTCCAGGGGAGGGTAGTAAGAGCCGACACGCGCCCCCAAAAACCTGGCTTGTTGACTCCCCCCAAAATCGTTATAAAGCATAACTATTCTGGACAGGACGTAAAAACGCCCATGGGAAACGCCGCATCTGCCGCGACCGCCGAGCGGGCCGCGCTGCTCAAGATCGAGAAGCTGGGGGCGGTGCTGACCGTGGGTCTCAACCGGCCCGCCAAGCGCAATGCGCTGAATGACGGCATAATCCTCGCGATTCAGGACTGTTTCTCCAATCTCCCCGAAGGCATCGGCGCCGTGGTGATCCACGGCATCGGCGACCATTTCTCCTCCGGCCTCGATTTGTCGGAACTGACCGAGCACGACGCCACCGAGGGCCTGCGGCATTCGCAGATGTGGCACCGGGTGTTCGACCGGGTTCAGTACTGCCGGGTGCCTGTCATCGCCGCCCTGAAGGGCGCGGTGATCGGCGGCGGGCTGGAACTCGCCTGCGCCGCCCATATCCGCGTCGCCGAGCCTTCAGCCTATTTCGCGCTGCCCGAGGGCCAGCGCGGCATTTTCGTCGGCGGCGGCGGATCGGTGCGGCTGCCGCGGCTGATCGGCGTGGCGCGGATGACGGACATGATGCTCACGGGCCGCGTCTATTCGGCGACCGAGGGTTCGGCCTATGGCTTTTCGCAGTACCTCACCGAGGCCGGCGGCGCCCTGCCGAAGGCGATGGAATTGGCCGAGCGCGTCGCCGCCAATGCGCCGCTGACGAATTTTGCGGTATTGCAGGCGCTGCCGATGATTGCGGAAGCCAATCCGCAGACCGGCCTGTTGATGGAATCGCTGATGGCGACCGTGGCGCAGAGCGACAAGGAGGCAAAGCGCCGGATTCGCGACTTCCTCGACCGCAAGACCGCAAAGGTGAAACCCGTCTGACATGAGCGCCAAGCCCAACATGTCCGTCCCGGCCGGAACCAGCGATGCGCCGCTGCGGCCGATCTCGTTCGGCGATCCCGTTGTGTCGGTCGAGCGCCGTGACGACGGCACCATCTATCTCAGGCCGAAGCAGTCGCTCGGCGATTACCCGGTGCGGCTGACCGACCGCCTGCACCATTGGGCAAGCGCCGAACCCAACCGCGTGTTCATGGCGGAGCGCGACAAGGGCGGCGGCTGGCGGCAGGTCACCTACGCGCAATGGCTGGCGGCCGTGCGGCACATCGCCTCGGCGCTGCTCGCGCGCGGGCTTTCCGCCGAAAGGCCGATCGTCATTCTCTCAGGCAATTCGGTCGATCACGCACTGCTCGCGTTCGGCGCGCTCTATGCCGGCATTCCCTTTTGCCCGGTATCGCCGGCCTATTCGCTGGTGTCGAAGGATTACGGCAAGCTCGCCTACCTGATGAAGCTCTTGACGCCCGGCCTGGTGTTCGCCGACGACGCCGGCAAATTCGCCGATGCGCTCGCCGCCAACGCTCCCGGGGATGCCGAGATCGTAGCGTGCCGCGGCGCGGTGCCCGGCCGCAAGGTGACCATGCTTGCCGAGCTGCTGGCGACGCCGGAACATCCGCGCCTCGATGCGGCGCATGCCGCGATCGGGCCGGATACCATCGCCAAGTTCCTGCTGACCTCGGGCTCGACCGGCAATCCGAAGGCGGTGATCAATACCCAGCGGATGATCTGCGCCAACCAGGTGATGCTGCGCGAGACGCTGGCGTTCCTGAAGGACGAGTCGCCCGTGATCGTCGACTGGCTGCCCTGGAACCACACCTTCGGCGGCAATCACAATGTCGGGCTGACCGTGTTCAACGGCGGCTCGATGTATCTCGACGAGGGCAAGCCAATGCCCGGCGGCATCGAGGAGACCGTGCGCAATCTTCGCGAGATCTCGCCGACGGTCTATTTCAACGTGCCGAAAGGCTATGAATCGCTATTGCCCTATTTGCGTGACGACAAGGCGCTGCGCGCAAAATTCTTCCACCGGCTGCACGCGATGTTCTTCGCCGGGGCGGCGCTGTCGCCTTTCGTCTGGAACAGCCTCGATGAACTCGCCGTCGCCGAGACCGGCTATCGCGTGCCTGTCTTGACCGGCCTCGGCGCCACCGAGACCGCGCCGTTCTTCATGTCGGTCAAACCCGCCACCAGCCGCTCCGGGCATGTCGGTCTTCCCGTCACCGGCAATGATGCCAAGCTGATCCCGAACAACGGCAAGCTGGAAGTCCGAGCCAAGGGCCCGAACGTCACCCCGGGCTACTGGCGCCAGCCGGAACTGACCGCCGCCGCGTTCGACGAGGAAGGATTTTACAAGTTCGGCGACGCGCTGAAGCCGGTCGACCCGAACGATTTCGACAAGGGTTTCGATTTCGACGGCCGCATCGCCGAGGATTTCAAGCTTGCCAGCGGCACCTGGGTCAGCGTCGGTCCGCTGCGCGCGCGCTTCGTCGCGGCCTGCGCGCCGCTGGTGCGCGACGTCGTGATCGCCGGCATCAACCAGGATGAAATATCGGCGCTGGTGATTCTCGACATCGACGGCTGCCGCCTGATCAATCCGACGCTGCCGCCGGACGACCTCGCCGCGATCGCGTCCGATCCCCTGATCCGGGAAGCGTTCCGCGAGCGGTTTGCGGAATTTCTCGCGAGCGCGACGGGATCGTCAACCCGGATCACGCGCGCGGTGCTGCTCGACACGCCGCTGTCGATCGACAGCGGCGAGGTTACCGACAAGGGCTCAATCAACCAGCGCGCGGTGCTGGATCACCGCAGCGGCCTGATCGACCTGCTTTATTCGCCCACGCCGCCGGCCCACGTGATAACCCTTTAACCGAATTCGAACGACCAGTTTCGCCAGGGAGAGAACCATGCAGTTGAAGGATCAGGCCGCCATCGTCACCGGAGGCGCATCGGGACTGGGCGCCGCCACCGCGCGCAAGCTCGCAGCGCAGGGCGCCAAGGTTGCGGTATGCGACCTCAACACCAAGCTTGCTGAAAGCGTCGCCGCCGAAATCGGCGGTGTTGCCGTGGTCTGCGACGTCGCCGACGTCGCTTCGGCGGAAGCCGCTATCGCCACGGCGTCCAAGGCCCATGGCCCGGCGCGGGTGCTGGTCAACTGCGCCGGCATCGGCGTCGCCAAGCGGGTGGTCGGCCGCGATGGCCCGATGCCGCTCGCCGATTTCGACAGGGTGATCAAGGTCAATTTGATCGGCTCCTTCAACATGCTGCGGCTGGCGGCCGCCGAAATGGCCAAGCTGGAGCCGCTTTCGACCGGGGAGCGCGGCGTCGTGATCTCCACGGCGTCGGTCGCGGCCTATGACGGCCAGATCGGGCAGTCGGCCTATTCGGCATCGAAAGGCGGCATCGTCGCGATGACGCTGCCGATCGCGCGCGAACTGGCGCAGTTCGGCATTCGCGTGCTGACTATTGCGCCCGGCCTGTTCCTGACGCCGCTGCTCGGCGGTCTGCCGCAGGAGGCGCAGGACTCACTCGCGGCGGCGATCCCGTTCCCGCACCGGCTCGGCCAGCCCGAAGAGTTTGCCTCGCTGGCGCTGCACATGATCGACAATCCCTACCTCAACGGCGAGGTGGTGCGGCTCGACGCCGCGCTGCGCATGGCGCCGCGCTAAAGGACAAGCGGATGTTCGTCCACCGGCGCGATGTGCAGATCCAGTGGGGCGACTGCGACCCCGCCAACATCGTCTATTATCCGCGCTATTTCGCGATGTTCGACGATTCGACCTCGATCATGTTCGAAGCCGCCGGTTTCTCGAAGCAGGACATCATCCACAAATATGGCCTGGTCGGCATTCCCATGGTGGATACGCGGGCCAAATTCTACATCGCCTCGACTCACGGCGACTGGATCGCGATCGAGAGCCGGGTGGAGAGCTTCAAGCGGTCGAGCTTCGAGGTGACCCACAAGGTGTTCAAGGGCGAGGCGCTGGCGATCGAGGCGTTCGAGACCCGGGTACTGGTCGGCCGGCACCCGGACGATCCCGGCAAGCTGAAATCGGCCCCGATGCCGGAAGAGATTATTGCGAGGTTCACGCGGGGCTGACTTGAAAAGGCTGACTTGAAAAGGCTGACTTGGGCAGCGGCATGACCTAAAGAAGGGGCTGAATGAACGGCCTGATTTTGATCTAGGTTGGATAACAACACTCAAAGGGAGGAATGAATGAACAAGTTTTACCTGTCGGCCGCGGCCATCGCGGTGTCCCTGGCGCTGCCGGCGTTACCGGCAAGCGCGCAGAGCAATGAAATCGTGATCGGCATCACCGTCACGACCACGGGACCCGCGGCGGCGCTGGGCATTCCCGAGCGCAACTCGCTCGAATTCGTGCCGAAGGAAATCGGCGGCGTCCCGCTCAAGGTGATCGTGCTCGATGACGGCGGCGATCCGACCGCCGCCACCACCAATGCGCGGCGCTTCGTCACGGAATCCAAGGCCGACATCATCATGGGCTCGTCGACCACGCCGCCGACGGTTGCGGTCTCCACCGTCGCCAATGAAGCCGGCATTCCGCATTTCGGCCTGGCGCCGTTCCCGATCACGCCGGAGCGCGCCAAGTGGTCCGTTTCGATGCCGCAGCCGATCCCGATCATGGGCAAGGTGCTGTACGAGCACATGAAGGCGCATAACGTCAAAACCGTGGGTTACATCGGCTATTCCGATTCCTACGGCGATCTCTGGTTCAATGACTTCAAGGCTCAGGGCGTTCCCATGGGCATGACGGTGGTTGATGAAGAGCGCTTTGCGCGGCCGGATACTTCGGTCGCCGGTCAGGTGCTGAAGCTGGTTGCCGCCAATCCCGACGCGATCCTGATCGGCGCATCCGGCACCGCCGCGGCGCTGCCGCAGACGTCGCTGCGCGAGCGCGGCTACAAGGGGCTGATCTATCAGACCCACGGCGCCGCCAGCATGGATTTCATCCGTATCGCCGGAAAGGCGGCGGAGGGTGTGATCATGGCGTCGGGTCCGGTGATGTCGCCGGAAACGCAGCCCGACAGCGCATTGACCAAGAAGCCCGGCCTCGCGCTCAACACCGCCTATGAGGCCAAGTTCGGTCCCAACAGCCGCAGCCAGTTCGCCGGACACTCCTACGACGCCTTCGAGATTCTCAAGCGCGTCGTTCCGGTTGCGCTCAAGGCAGGCAAGCCGGGCACGCCGGAATTCCGCGAAGGCATCCGCAAGGCGTGGCTGAGCGAGAAGGACATGGCGGCAAGCCAGGGCGTCTACAACTTCACCGAAAAGGATCGCTACGGCCTCGACGACCGCTCGCGCATCATCCTGACGGTGAAGGACGGGAAATACGTTCCGGCGAAGTGAGCTGAAGTTCGTAGTCGGTAGGGTGGGCAAGGCGTAAGCGTGCCCACCAACCACTTGAACGCCATCCACCACGGTGGGCACGGCGCGGATGCGCCTTTGCCCACCTTTTTCTTTTCTAGATCGCGCTCTCGCCCTCGTGGGTGAAGCCGAGATAGCTCGCCGCCACCCGCTGGTTGGCGGCGATGTCCGCTGCCGGTCCGTTCAGGATGAACTCGCCGAGCTCCATCACATAGGCGCGGTCGGCGATCTTCAGCGCGGCCTGCGCGTTCTGCTCGACCAGCAGCACCGAGACGCCGGCTGTACGCAATTCGCCGATGGTGCGGAAGATATCGGCGACGATGATCGGGGCGAGGCCCAAGCTCGGCTCGTCCAGCATCAACAGCTTCGGCGCGCCCATCAGGGCGCGGCCCATCGCCAGCATCTGCTGCTCGCCGCCCGACAGCGTCCCGGCGAGCTGCTTGCGCCGCTCCTTCAGTCGCGGGAACAGCGTATAGACCCGCTCGAACGATTGCGCGGCGACCGCTTTCGCGATCCGGAAGGCGCCGAGCTGCAGATTGTCCTCGACGCTCATGGTGGCGAACAGCTCGCGATGCTCGGGCACCAGGCTGAGGCCCGCGGCGACGCGGTCCTCGATCTCGAACCGCAGCATGTCCGCGCCGGCAAAGCCGACGCGGCCCTGCAGCGGCAGGATCCCCATGACGGCGTTCAGCAGCGTGGTCTTGCCGGCGCCGTTGGCGCCGATGATGGTGACGATCTCGTTGTCGTTGACCTCGAGCGAGACCGAACGCACCGCCTCGACCTTGCCGTAGGCGACATGCGCGTCGGTGACCTGCAGCAGCGCGCTCATGAAACCGCTCCGAGATAGGCCTTGATCACGTCCGGATTGGTCTTGATTGCGTCGGGGGTGCCCTCGGCGATCTTGGTGCCGAAGTCGAGCACCACGATGCGGTCGGCGAGATCCATCACGAATCCCATGTCGTGCTCCACCAGCAGCACCGACATGCCGCCGTCGCGCAATTGCCGCAGCAGGCCGGCGAGCCGCTGCTTCTCCATATGCCGCAGTCCGGCCGCCGGTTCGTCGAGCAGCAGCAGCATCGGGTCGACACAGAGCGCCCGCGCGATTTCGACGATGCGCTGCTGGCCGAGCGAAAGACTGCCGGCCAGCTGATCGATCTGGTCACTGAGCCCGACGCGCTCGATCTGGCGCGCCGCTTCCGCCAGCAATTTCGCCTCATCTGCCCGGTCGAGCCGGAACATGCTGGAGAGCGCGCCGGAATGCCCGCGCAGATGCGCGCCGATCGCGACGTTTTCCAGCACCGTCATGTCGGGCACCAGTTTGACGTGCTGGAAGGTCCTGGCGATGCCGAGTTTCACCACTTCCTGCGGCGGCGCGTTGTTGATGTTGCGGCCGAGCACGGAGATCGAGCCGCCGGTAGAGGTGAGCACGCCGGTGATCAGGTTGAAGGTGGTGCTCTTGCCGGCGCCGTTGGGGCCGATCAGCGCCACGATCTCGCGGGCCTGGACGTCGAAGGAGACGTCGTTGACCGCGATCACGCCGCCGAACTGCTTGCGGGCATGGTCGATCTGCAGCAATACGCCGGGCGAGGTCGCCGGCCGGCTGCGCGCCGGCAGGACCAGCGAGGTATCGGGCCGCTTGCGGCCGGGCGTGAACGGCAGCCGCGCCATCAGCCAGGGCCAGACGCCGGTCGGCGCCAGTTGCAGCAGCAGCACCAGCAGGATGCCGAACACGATGGTCTCGAGCTGGCCTTCGCCGTGGAACAGATAGGGCAGGTAGCTCTGCAGGATCTCTTTCAGGATGACGACGATGCCGGCCCCCAGCACCGCGCCCCAGACATAACCGGCGCCGCCGACCACCGCGATGAAGAGATATTCGATACCGGCCTGGGCGCCGAACGGGGTCGGATTGGCGGCGCGCTGGAAATGCGCATAGAGCCAGCCGGACAGCCCGGCCAGCACCGCGGCATAGATGAACACCAGGAGCTTGGCGCGCGGGGTCTGCACGCCGAAGGCTTCGGCGGCGATGTGGCCGCGGCGCAGCGCCCGGATCGCGCGGCCGGTGCGTGAGTCCAGCAGGTTCATGGTGAGCAGGGCGGAGATCAGCACCGCGACCCAGATTGCGAAGTAGATCGTCCCGGCATCGAGCATCTTGAGCGAGCCGATCGACAGCGGCGGGATCCCGGTGATGCCGTCATTGCGGCCGAGGAATTCCAGCTTGCTGAAGAGGTAGAACAGGCCGATGCCCCAGGCGATGGTGCCGAGCGGCAGGTAGTGGCCGGACAGCCGCACCGTGACGAGGCCGAGCAGGACGGCCGCGATGCCGCTCACCAGCAAGGACAGCGGCAGCGTCAGCCACGGCGATACGCCATACGCGGTGGTGAGCACCGCCGTGGTGTAGGCGCCGAAACCGCAGAATGCCGCCTGGCCGAACGAGGTCAGGCCGCCGACGCCGGTCAATAGCACCAGCCCCATCGCCACCAGGGCGGCCAGCCCGATATTGTTGAGCAGCACGATCCAGAACGGCGGCATGCCCGGGATGAACGGAATCGCCGCCATCACCAGCGCGAAGACGAGGACAGGTACGAGGCGTTGCGTCATCGCGATCAATCCTTCTCTTCCTCGACCTCGGGTGCGGCGAGCGACCGCAGCACGAGGACCGGAAGGATCAGCGTGAAGACGATGACCTCCTTGAAATTGCTGGCATAGAACGAGGAGAACGCCTCGACGGTGCCGACTATCAGCGCCGCGGCCGCGGTCAGGGGATAGCTGACGAGGCCGCCGATGATCGCGGCGATGAAGCCCTTCAGGCCGATCAGGAACCCGGTGTCGTAATACAGCGTCGTGATCGGCACGATCAGGATGCCCGAAATCGCCCCGATCACCGAGGCCAGCAGGAATGCGATCTGTCCCGACAGCGTAGTCCGGATGCCGACCAGGCGCGCGCCGAGCCGGTTGACGGCGGTGGCGCGCAACGCCTTGCCCATCAGCGTGAAGCCGAAGAACAGCCACAGGCCGACGATGAAGGCGATGGTGATGGTGTAGACCGCGATGCTCTGGCCGGTGAAGCGCAGCGGGCCTATCGTGAAGGCCGCATCCAGGATCGCCGGACCGCGCTGGCCTTCGGCGCCGAAGAACACCAGGCCGAGGCCCTGCAGCGCGAGATGGCAGCCGACGGAAACGATCAGCAGCACCAGCACCGAGGTGTGCGCGATCGGCTGAAACGCGATGCGGTAGAGAAACAGGCCGATCGCCGCGACGATCAGCAGCGACAGTGCGATATTGATGGCGATCGAGTTCCGGCCGGCGAGCCAGGAGGTCAAAGCGAGGATCGCCACCGGCAGCAGGATATTGACCGCGAAGGCGCGCGCCACCAGGCGCAGATGCAGCAATTTGCGGCCGGCGAACAGGTCGAGGCCGAACGCCACCATGCCCATCGCCACCGCCAGCCGCGCGGTGCCGGGCACGTGGCCCGCCGACAGCGTGGCATAGGTCAGCGCGCCATAGGTGACGAACTCGCCTTGCGGAATCAGGATCACGCGGGTGACGGCGAACACC
Source organism: Bradyrhizobium sediminis (assembly GCF_018736105.1). Lineage (NCBI taxonomy): Bacteria > Pseudomonadati > Pseudomonadota > Alphaproteobacteria > Hyphomicrobiales > Nitrobacteraceae > Bradyrhizobium > Bradyrhizobium sediminis. Next base: position 4,968,672 of record NZ_CP076135.1, on the reverse strand, counting down.
AGCACCAGCGCAAGTCCGAGCAGCGCATAGATTGCGCCGTTGGTAATGCCGTCCTGCACCAGGAACAGCATGATGGTTGTATTCAAGGCCGGGCGCTCCCCCTCAAGCGTCGGACCGGTCGCAGCCTTGAGCGGACGCTGACCGTCGAATAACAGCAGTTGAAAAGCCCTACCGATATTCGATATAGTGCATAACAATTATCAAATATAACTTCAAGGCCCGGTAGGCCTCAGCCGGGTACCTTTCAGCCTAGCGGGATTGCGAGCCTCGAGCGATGACTGTTTCCAAGACCGCCGCAGCCGATGCCGTCAAGTCGTCCCGCGCCGCCCGCAAGGAACCGGCGGAGGCCTCGGCGCCGGACATCGCGCTGCAGCTCGGCGAATTGTCGGAACTCCTGGGCTATTCGCTCAAGCGCGCGCAGTTGAGGGTCTTCGAGGATTTCCTGCGCTGCGTGGCGCCGCTGCAGCTGACGCCGGCGCAGTTCTCGGTGCTGTTGCTGCTCGACAGGAATCCCGGCCGCAACCAGACCGAGATCGCCAATACGCTCGGCATCCTGCGGCCGAATTTCGTGGCGATGCTCGACAGCCTCGAGAGCCGCGACCTGTGCACGCGGGTCCGCTCGACCAACGACCGCCGCTCCCACATCCTGATGCTGACCGACAAGGGCCGGGCGGTGCTGGCGCGCGCCAAGAAGCTGGTCGCGACCAAGCACGAAGCGCGTCTCAACGAGGTGCTGGGCTCCGCCAACCGCGCCGCGCTGCTGGATATGCTGAGCAAGCTCGCAAGAGAGTTTTGAGGCGGTGCATGCAGCCATCCTTCGAGACGCCGCGCGAAGATGCGCGGCTCCTCAGGATGAGGGCGGTGGGGTGCGGATGGAGTGACTCGCGGCTCGTGAGGTCCTCATCCCCGCGCGAGCGCAATTGCGCTCGTCGCTGGAGGAGCGGCCTCTTGGCCGCGTCTCGAGGGAGCGTCATGGTTTGAGACGCGCGCAGGCGTGCTCCTCACCACCGGGGTCTGCTAGTCCACCAGGATCACCCGCATATCGTTGACATTGGTCAGCGTCGGGCCAGTCAGCAGGAGATCGCCGGTTGCGCTGAAGAACGCTGACGCGTCGTTGTTGTCGAGGTACGCCTTGGGATCGAGCCCGAGCGACTTCATCTTCGCGAACGTGGCGGAATCGATCATTGCGCCCGCGGGATCGGCGGCGCTGCCGGCGCCGCCGTCGGCGCCGTCGGTATCCGCCGCCAGCGCCGAAATGCCGGGCGTGTCCTTGAGCAGGCCGGCCAGCGCCAGCGCATATTCCTGGTTGGGGCCGCCGCGGCCATTGCCGCGCACGGTCACGGTGAGTTCGCCGCCCGACAGGATCGCCACGCGCCTGTTCGCCGCGCGGGCCTGCAGCGCCAGCCTGGCGTGATCGACGGCGACGTTGCGGGCCTCGCCTTCGAGGTCGGCGCCGAGTCCGATGATCTCGTAGCCAGCGTCCCTGGCCAGCCGGATCGCGGCGTCCAGCGACGCCTTCGGCTGCGCGATCAACTCAAAACGTGCGCGCGCAAACGCGGCATCGCCCGGCTTGCAGCTCTCGTTCCGGGGGTCGTCGAGCGCGATCCGGATCGCGTCGTCGACCTGAAGGCCGTATTTCGCGACCAGCGCGCGCGCATCCGCAAGCGTGGTCGGATCCGGCACCGTCGGTCCGGACGCGATGGCGCTCGGATCGTCGTGCGGAACGTCCGATATCGCCAGCGTCACGATTTCGGCCAGCTTCCCGGCGCGTGCCAGCCGCCCGCCCTTGATCCGCGACAGGTGTTTGCGAACGGTGTTGACCTCACCGATCGGCGCGCCCGAGCGCAGCAGCGCCCGGTTCAGCTGCTGTTTCTGCATGAACGATACGCCCTCGGCCGGCGCGATCCAGTTGGCGGAACCGCCACCCGACAACAACACCAGCAAGAGATCGTCGACACCCGCGCTCGCGGCCAGCCGGAGGCTGTCCTCGGCGCCCTTGAGGCCGGCCTCGTCGGGGACGGGATGGCCGGCTTCGACCACCCGAATCCGCCGCGTCGGCACGGCATGGCCGTGGCGGGTGGTGGCGATGCCGGTGAGGCGCGACGGCTCGAGCCCCAGTTCGTCGAGATAGTGCCGCTCCGCCGCCGCAGCCATCGCAGCCGCGCCCTTGCCGGCGGCCAGACAGATCACGCGGCCCTTCGGCGCCGGGCGCAGATGCCGAGCCAGCACCACGTCGGGATGCGCGGCGGCGACGGCGGCATCATAGATCGCGCGCAGGAGAGGGCGTCTGTCGGTCATCGTGTCACGGGGATGCGAGCTGAAACCTGTGGTCCGGTTATCCATCCGTTTTGCACAAAAGAAAACCCCCGCAGCGCGCTGCGGGGGTTTGAGAGCCCTGAAGGGCGGCGCAGGTTAGTGCGTCAGTTGGTGGCGTCGGCGCCCAGGATTTCGCCGAACCTCTCCCAGGTCTCGCCCTTGAACTTGATCAGCTGCACCTGCGAGATCGGAGCAAAGTCGGTGGCGCTGGTGTTGACCTTGATGCCGGGCAACAGGCCGCCGAGCTCCAGATCCTTGATGCTGGCCGCCTGCTTCATGACGTTCTCGCGGGTGAGATTGTCGCCGGAAGCTTTCAGCACGTGCGCGAGGCCTTGCGCGACCGTGTAGCCGTACATCACCGAGCCATCGATCCGGTTGCCTTCGGGGAAGTACTTGGTGAGGAACTCGTCGAAGGCCTTCATGCCGGCATCGTTCTTCCACTGCGGATCGGACGTATCCTTCAGGTAGGCCGACGAGATGATGCCCTGGCCCGCTTCAAAGCCGGCCGGCTTCATCACGCTGCCGATCGAGGCGGAGACGTTGTTGAGGAAATGAAGCGGCTTCCAGCCGATTTCCGCGTTCTTCTTGATCGCCTGCGCGGCGAATTTCGGCGTGGTGATGTTCACGAAGACGTCGGCGCCGGTGGATTTGAGCTTGACGATATGGGAGTCGATGGTCGGCTCCGAGACCTCGTAGCTTTCTTCCATGACGATCATCGAAGTCGCCTTGGCGCCGAGTCCGTCCTTCAATCCCTTCAGGTAGTCCTTGCCGTAATCGTCGTTCTGATAGAGCACGGCGATCTTGGCGTTCGGCAGTTCCTTGAGGATGTACTTGGCGTAAATCTGGGTTTCGTTCTGGTAGTTGGGCTGCCAGCCCATGGTCCAGGGGAAGCCCTTCGGATCGTTCCACTTGGTGGCGCCGGTAGCGACGAACAGCTGCGGCACCTTCTTCGAGTTCAGGTATTTCTGGATCGCCGTATTCGACGGCGTGCCCAGCGGATTGAAGACCAACAGCACCTCATCGCTCTCGACCAGCTTGCGCGCCTGCTCGACGGTCTTCGGCGGGCTGTAGGCGTCGTCATAGCTGATGAAATTGATCTTGCGGCCGTTGATGCCACCCTCGGCATTGATCTTCTTGAAGTAGGCCTCTGCAGTCTTGCCGATCACCCCGTAGGCGGAGGCCGGTCCGCTGTAGGGCATGATGTTGCCGATCTTGATCTCGGTGTCGGTGGCGCCGGTGTCGTATTTCTTCTGGGCGAGCGCGGCGCTGCTGGTTGCGGCAAGCGCAACGAACGCGGCCGAGGCGATCGCAAGTTTTTTGGGGGTAGTAAGCATTCAGGGTCTCCCTTTTCTTGATGTTGGGTGCGTTATGTTCTTCTTGGCACGGCCGGATTGAATACCATTTGGCGGCGGCCATCAAGGAAAAGCCCCTGCGCCGGGGGGGCGCAGGGGCTCTTTCCTTGGCAGTCGGTTAATCCCGCCGGAGCGTCAGCCGCCGACGTCGCCGCTGATGACCTCTCCGAACAGATCCCATTTGTCGCCCTTGAACCGCATCAGCTGAAGCTGGGAGATCGGGGCGAAGTCGGTGGGACTGGTATTGACCTTGATGCCCGGCAGCATGCTGCCCAACTCAAGCCCCTTGATGTTGGCCGCCTGCTTCATGATGTTCTCGCGGGTGAGATTGTCGCCGGAGGCCTTCAGCACGTGCACGAGGCCTTGTGCGACCGTGTAGCCGTACATCACCGCGCCATCGATCCTGTTGCCTTCAGGGAAGTACTTGGCGAGGAACTCGTCGAAGGCCTTCATGCCGGCATCGTCCTTCCACTGCGGATCGGACGTATCCTTCAGATAGGCGGACGAGATGATGCCCTGGCTGGCTTCAAAGCCGGCCGGCTTCATCACGGCGCCGATCGAGGCGGACACGTTGTTGAGAAAGTGCAGCGGCTTCCATTCGATTTCGTGCATCTTCTTGATCGCCTGCGCCGCGAATTTCGGCGTGGTGACGTTGAAGAAGATGTCGGCGTTGGTCGACTTCAGCTTGACGATGTTGGAATCAATGGTCGGCTGCGAGGTTTCATAGCTTTCCTCGGCAACGATCATGGTGGCTGCCTTGGCGCCGAGACCATCCTTGAGGCCTTTGACGTAGTCTTTGCCGTAATCGTCGTTCTGATAGAGGATGGCGATCTTGGCGTTCGGTTTTTCCTTGAGAATGTATTTGGCGTAGATTCGGGACTCGCTCTGGTAGTTGGGCTGCCAGCCCATGGTCCAGGGGAAGTCTTTCGGGTCGTTCCACTTGGTGGCGCCGGTGGCGACGAACAGCTGCGGCACCTTCTTCGAGTTCAGGTATTTCTGGATCGCCGAGTTCGGCGGCGTGCCCAGCGGATTGAAAACGAGCAGTACTTCGTCGCTCTCGACCAGCTTGCGCGCCTGTTCGACCGTTTTCGGCGGGCTGTAGGCGTCGTCATAGCTGACAAAGTTGATCTTGCGACCGTTGATGCCACCCTCGGCGTTGATCTTCTTGAAATAGGCCTCTTCGGTCTTGCCGATCACGCCATAGGCGGAAGCAGGACCGCTGTAGGGCATGATGTTGCCGATCTTGATCTCGGTATCGGTGGCGCCGGTGTCGTATTTCTTCTGTGCGAGTGCGCCGCTGCTGGTTACGGCAAGCATCGCGAGGGCAGCCGAAAAGGCCCCCAATCGCAGTTGGATAGCAGGCATTTTGATCTCCCTGGGTCCTGATGTGACTGTGTCATTGTTTTTATTGGACGCACTTTTCGGCGCCTGCCTGCATTCAATACCTTCTGTGGGTGCCCATCAAGAAAAAGCCCCCTGCAACGGGGGTCGCAGGGGGCTTTTTTATTGGGAACAGATTCGACGCGTATTCCGCTAGGTGGAATACGTTCGTTAACCCTTCTTGAGTTTGCCGATCAGTTGCTGGGCGACGATGGCGACCTGCCGCGCGCCGTGCGGCACCAGGAAGATCACGAGGAACAGCAGCACGCCGAACACCGCGCCGGACAGGCCCTTCGAAATTCCCTCCGCGATGTTCGGCACGAAGATGATGAAGGCCGAACCGACGATCGAGCCGGGCAGCCATCCCACGCCGCCGACGACCATGCCGAGAAACAGCGAGATCGCCAACGTGATGGTATAGCCGTCGGGCGCGACGAACTGCACGGCGATGGCTCCAAGGCCGCCGGCAACGCCGGTGATGCCGGCGCTGACGCCGAATGCCAGCGTCTTGTACAGCGCGACATCGATGCCCATCGCGGAAGCCGCGATCTCGTTGTCGCGGATAGCCATGAAGGCGCGGCCGGAACGCGACTTCAGGAGGTTGATCGAGAAGATGTAGATCGCGATCGAGACCACGAGCGTGAAATAATACAGCCACTTGTCCTGCGAGATCGGCAGGCCGAACGGCGCATCCGGCTTGGTCACCACCAGGCCCTGGACGCCGCCGGTCCAGTGTTCGAAGACACCGAGCTTCAACAATTGCGGCATTGCCACTGCCAGCGCGAAGGTCGCCAGCGCCAGATAGACGCCGCTCAAGCGCAGCGCCGGCTGACCGAACAGGAACCCGAAGCCAAAGCAGATAATGCCGGCAATGGGCAGCGTCAGGGCATAATTCATGCCCACATGTTCCATCAGAATGGCCGAAGTGTAGGCGCCGACCGCGTAGAAGGCGCTCTGGCCCAGCGAAAACTGGCCACTGCCGCCGGTCAGGATGTTCAGCGCCAGCACCGCCAGCGCGTAGATCAGCACCATCGTCAGCTGGAAGACGATGAAATTCTTCATGAACACCGGCGCGATGACCAGCAATCCCAGCACCACGAGCGAGGTGCCGTAGCCCAGCGTCATGGCTCTCTTTGGAACGGCCTCGACCGCCGGTGCTTCGTTTGCGACTTCCTCAATTGCGCTCATGATCAAACTCGCTTCACGATGGGACGGCCAAACAGGCCCGCCGGTTTGAGAACCAACACGGTGATGATAAGCGCCAGTGCGATCGGCAATTTCAGTTCATTGCCGACGCCGGGGATATAGGTCCCGGCGAGATTCTCGAACACGCCGACCAGGAAGCCGCCAACCACCGCACCGAGAGGACTGGTCAGGCCGCCGAGGACGGCGGCGGCAAACCCGTAGATCAACACACCGCCCATCATGTTCGGTTCCAGGAACACCACCGGCGCGATCAGCATGCCGGCGATCGCGCCGATCGCGGTCGCCATGCCCCAGCCAAGCGCGATCATCCAGCTGGTGTTGATGCCGACCAGCCGTGCCGATTCCGGCAACGACGCGGCCGCGCGCATGGCAAGGCCGATCCGCGTGAACTGAAAGAAAATATAGAGCAGGATCAACAGTCCTATCGTGACGCCGATCATGCCGGCCTGATGGGTCGAGATGAGCTGACTGCCGAGAAAAGGCGACGATCCGAACGGCGTCGGATACTGCTTGATCGTGAAGTCCCAGGTCAGCCCGGCGACGCTGTTGACGATCGCGAACAATGCGATGAAACCGGCGACATTGGTCAGGAGAGGCGCCTTGGCAAGCGGCTTGAACAGCAACCGCTCGATCAGGATGCCGCCGGCGAACGAAAATGCCAGCGTGAGCAGGAAGGCCCACCAGTAGGGCACGCCCCATTGCATCAGTTGCCAGGAGATGAACGTCGAGAACATCGCCATTTCGCCCTGGGCGAAATTGAGATGATCGATCGCCTGGTAGATCATGACGACGGCGAGCGCCATGCAGGCATAGATCGCACCTGTGGCGATGCCAGCCAGGACTTGGTTGATAAAAAGTTCCATGGCTGCGCTCCTCAATAACCGAGATAGGATTTACGGACGTCTTCGTTGCTCGCGATTTCGGCGGCGCTTCCCGACATCACGATGCGTCCGGTTTCGATGACGTAGGCCTTGTCGGCGAGCTCGAGTGCAAGCTGTGCATTCTGCTCCACCACCAGAATGGTGACCTTGTCCTCGCGGTTGATCTTGCCGAGGATCTTGAACAGATCGCGCACGATCAGCGGCGCGAGGCCGAACGACGGTTCGTCCAGCAGCATCAGCCGCGGGCGCAGCATCAGCGCGCGGGCGACCGCCAGCATCTGCTGTTCGCCGCCCGAAAGCGTGCCGGCCTGCTGGGTGTGCCGCTCCTTCAGGACCGGAAAGTGATCGTACATGCGCTCGATGTCGGAGACGACGCCGGCCCTGTCCTTGCGCGTGATCGCGCCGAGTTGCAGGTTTTCCTCCACCGTCATGGTGGTGAAGGTGCCGCGGCCCTGCGGCACATGGGCGATGCCGAGGCGGACGATGTTTTCGGTGGAGCGGCCGGTGAGCGGCGCACCGTCGAACTCGATCCCGCCGGTCGAACGCACCATGCTGCAGATCGCCCGCAAGGTGGTGGTCTTGCCGGCGCCGTTGGCGCCGAGCAGCGTGGTCAGGCTGCCTTCGTTGAGCGAGAAGGAGAGGCCGTGAAGCGCCTGGACCTGGCCGTAATAGGCCCTGAGATCCTTGACGTTAAGCATCGCGGTCATTGGTCCTTGCTCCCCAGATAGGCTTTGATGACATCCGGGTCGGATTGCACCTGGGCCGGCGTGCCTTCGGCGAGCTTGCGGCCGAAGTTCAGCGCGACCACGTGGTCGGCGATCGACATCACCAGACCCATGTGATGTTCCACCAGCAGCACGGTCATGTGGCGATCGTCGCGAATCCGGCGGATCAGGTCGCCGAGTACGTGGACTTCCTCGTGGTTGAGGCCGCCGGCGGGCTCGTCGAGCAGCAGGATCTTCGGTTCCGCAGCCAGTGCGCGCGCCAGTTCGACGCGCTTCTGGGTGCCGAACGGCAGCCCGGACACCACGGTGTGCGCGACGGCGTCGAGCTCGAGATAGCTGACGATTTCGTGGACGCGCCGGTTGATCTCGGCCTCGCCGCGGCGGACCCAGCCCAGTTGGAGCGAGTCCGAGATGATGTCGCTGTTGGTGCGTGAATGGGTGCCGACCCTGACATTGTCGAGCACCGAAAGATTGGGGAACAGCGCCACGTTCTGGAAGGTGCGGCCGATGCCGATTTCGGCGATCCGGTGCGGCGGGCGCGTCAGGATGCTCTCGCCTTCCATCAGGATGTCACCGGAGCTCGGCTGGTAAAGCCTGGAGAGGCAGTTGAAGAGCGTCGTCTTGCCGGCGCCGTTCGGCCCGATCAGGCCGAGTATCTGGCCCTTGCGCATGTCGAACGACACGCCATTCAACGCGACGATGCCGCCGAACACGACGCTGACGTCGCGAACCGCAAGCAGGGGACTCTGTCCCTGCGCGAGCTGTGCCTGCATCATCTTGCTCCGCCCGCGTCGATCGTTGGGCGGAAGCGGCCATGCGAATTGTTTCGCCGGTCGCAACGATGAAGGCTACCTGATCCCCTCAGCCACACGTGCAACTTTCCCTCCTGCTTTCAATTTCTTGTCATCTTTTTTTGATTGCGGCGCCGCGCCACCCAAGGCCGCTTCGATGTTCCTTACCATCGCCACGAGGCGAGGTCCAATATCGTTGCGCAGCCGATCTTCCGTGAAACGGAATGCGGGCGCGCCGCAATTGAAGGCGTACGGACCGGTTCCGTCGTTGAGCTTCAGCCCTACGCCGACCGCGTGGATGTCGTCATGCCACTCACCGGCCGAGATCGCGAAACCGAATTTTTCCACCGTTTCGCCGGCGCGTTCGATGCCGTCGCGCATCCGCGGCCAGCGGCTGCCGTAGTGCTCGCGCAGTTCGCGCAGCAGCGCGCCGCGCTCATCGTCCGGCAGCGCCCAGATATAGGCGCGTCCCATCGCGGTGGTGGCAATCGGGACTCGCGAGCCGACGTCCAGTTGCACGCCCAGCGTTTGACCGCGGCTCTGGCCGAAGTAGATCATGCTGGTGCGGTCGCGGCCGCCGACGGCGACCGCGCCACCGGTCTCGCGCATGAGTTCCTCGCGGAAGGGTTCGGACAAATGCCGGACCCCGAGGTTTGCAAGGGCGGCATACCCCAGCGCCATGGCTGAAGGCGCCAGCTGATACTTCTCGAACCGCGGAACCGGTGTAAGGTAGCCGAGCTTGGTCAAAGTATAGGTCAGCCGCGAAACGGTTGGCTTCGGCAAGTTCGTACGGGCCGCGATCTCTTGATTGCCAAGAAGCCCGTCGTTGGGATGGAATGCGCGCAAAACATCAAGGCCGCGGGAAAGCGCGACGACGAAACTGCGATCGGTCGCCACTTTCTTGGCTGGACGTTTCATTGCCTGCTGCTGAACGGACCTCGTTGACAACGGACGTGCTTCAAAATAACCCTCCGTGTCAAGGTGTGGAATTGAATTTCGCAGTGCGAAATAAGCAAAAATGTAGCCACTCAACGCAAGTGCCGTAGCTACTGAACGCAAGTTAACAAGTGCCGTAGCTTCTCGACGCAAGTTAAGAAGCCATCCAAGAACAGGTATCCAGGGAGAGTCTCGTGAACGAAGTGGTCAAGCTCGAGCGTCATGATGTTATTGCCATCGTCACGGTTAACAGTCCTCCCGTCAACGCGCTGAGCGCCGCCGTGCGCGGCGGTATTTTCGATTGCATGAAAGCGGCGATCGCCGATCCCGAAGTAAAGGCGATCGTGCTGACCTGCGGCGGCCGCACCTTCATCGCCGGCGCCGACATCACCGAATTCGGCAAGCCGCCGAAGCCGCCCGGCCTCGCCGAAGTGCTGGTCGCGATGGAGAACTCGCCGAAGCCGATCATCGCCGCGATTCACGGCACCGCGCTCGGCGGCGGCCTCGAAGTAGCATTGGCCTGTCATTTCCGGGTCGCGACCAAGGACGCACGGCTCGGCCTGCCCGAAGTCAAGCTCGGCCTGCTGCCGGGCGCCGGCGGCACCCAGCGCCTGCCGCGTGCGGTCGGCCCCGAACTCGCGGTCAAGATGATCGTCGGCGGCGATCCGATCGGCGCGGCCGACGCGCTGAAGAACGGCCTGATCGAGGAAATCGTCGAAGGCCCGGCGTCGGGCGGCGAGGCCTTTGCCCGCAAGGTGCTGGCCGAGAAGCGCCCGCTGCGCAAGCTGCGCGACGACGACTCCAAGCTCGCCGCCGCCAAGGCCGACCGCTCGATCTTCACCAACGCGGTCGCCGCCCTGACCAAGAAGGCGCGCGGGCTGGAAGCCCCGTTCGCCGCCGCGGATGCGGTCGGCGCCGCGATCGACCTGCCGTTCGACGAAGGGCTGAAGAAGGAGCGCGAGGGCTTCCTGAAGCTCTTGACCAGCGATCAGTCGAAGGCGCAGCGCTACGCCTTCTTCTCCGAGCGTGAAGCCGCCAAGATCGCCGGCGTGCCCGAGGGCACCAAGCCGCGCAATGTCGAGCGCGTCGCCATCATCGGCGCCGGCACCATGGGCGGCGGCATCGCGATGTCGTTTGCCAATGCCGGTATACCGGTGACTCTGATCGAGACCGGCGAAGAGCAGCTCAAGCGCGGCATGGGCGTGATGCAGAAGAACTACGAGGCCACCGCGGCCCGCGGCGGCATCCCTGCCGACGCGCCGGCCAAGCGCATGGGTCTGATCGACGGCAAGGTCGGACTCGAGAACGTCAAGGACGCTGACCTGATCATCGAGGCGGTATTCGAGACCATGGCGATCAAGAAGGAAGTGTTCGCCGCGCTCGATAAATACGCCAAGCCCGGCGCGGTGCTGGCTTCCAACACCTCCTATCTCAACATCGACGAGATCGCGAAGGAAACCAAGCGTCCGCAGGACGTTTTGGGCATGCACTTCTTCTCGCCGGCCAATGTGATGAAGCTGTGCGAGATCGTGCGCGCAGCCAAGACCGCGCCGGACGCGCTGACCACCGCAGTCGCCGTCGCGCGCAGAATTGCAAAAGTGCCGGCAGTGGTCGGCGTCTGCGACGGCTTCGTCGGCAACCGGATGCTGGCGCAGCGCGGCAAGCAGGCGGAGAAGCTGTTGTTCGAAGGCGCGCTGCCGCAGCAGGTCGACGCCGTGGTGACCAAGTTCGGCATGCCGATGGGACCGTTCGCGATGGGCGATCTCGCCGGCCTCGATATCGGCTGGCGCTCGCGCAAGGACCGCGGCATCAAGTCGGAAATCGCCGACGCGCTGTGCGAAGCCGGCCGCTTCGGCCAGAAGACCGGCAAGGGCTATTACAGGTATGAAGGCGGCTCGCGCGCGCCGCTGCCCGATCCTGAAGTCGAGAAGCTGATCGACGAGACGCTGCAGCGGCTGGGGCGCAAGAAGCGGGTGGTCTCGGACGAGGAGATCCTCGAGCGCATGATGTATCCGATGATCAACGAGGGCGCGCGGATCCTGGAAGAGAAGGTCGCGGCGCGTCCGAGCGATATCGACGTGATCTGGCTCTATGGTTATGGCTGGCCGATCTACCGCGGCGGCCCGATGTTCTATGCCGACCAGGTCGGCCTCAAGCACATCGCCGAGCGCCTCGCCTATTACGCCAGGGAGACCAACGATCCCTCGCTGGAGCCGTCACCGCTGCTCAAGCGCCTCGCCGCCGAAGGCCAGACCTTCGCGTCGCTGACGCAGACGGCGAAAGCGGCGTGATGGGATGAACCGGATGTGCTCTGCTCCGCGCCTCAACCCGTCGTCCCTGCGAAGGCAGGGACCCCAGCGTGAGCGCCAAGGGCGCTCATCGCGGCGCTGGGAACTCGCGTTTTGGCGCGGGGGTAGAGACCTTTCTTCAATGTCGAGATTCGGGGTTATGGGTCCCTGCGTTCGCAGGGACGACGCGGAAAACTCATGACCCACCCCGGCGAACAGTTCTATCCGCAAGGCGTCCACTGGGACGATCCGATCGCGCGCGGGACGCTGCCTGACCTGCTGTCGCACGCGGCGGCGGAATACGGCGCGCGGCCGGCAATCGAATTCCGCGACCGTCCGATCAGCTACACCGAGCTCGAAGCCAAGGTCGAGGTCGCGGCCGCGGCGTTCCTGCGCGCCGGCTACGGCCGGGACAATTCGGTCGCGCTGTTCCTCGGCAACACGCCCGATCACCCCGTCAACTTCTTCGGCGCGCTGAAGGCCGGCGCCCGCATCGTGCATCTCAGCCCCCTCGACGGCGAGATCGCGCTGTCGCACAAGCTCAGCGATTCCGGCGCGCGGGTGCTGGTCACCAGCAATCTTCAGGCGCTGTTGCCGACCGCGCTGAAATTCCTCGACAAGGGTCTGCTCGACCGCCTGATCGTCTGCGAGGACGACGACTGGGGCAAGGCCGGCACGCCGCAGACGCCGCTGCCCGCCAATCCCGCCATCGTCACCTACCGTCAGTTCGTCGACGGCGCGACCAGGCCGGCGCAGTGGCCGCAGATCGCGGTCGATGACGTTGCACTGCTGCAATATACCGGCGGCACCACCGGGCTGCCCAAGGGCGCCATGCTCAGCCACGGCAACCTGACCTCGGCGGTTTCGGTCTACGACGTCTGGGGCAAGACGGCGCGCGCCGAGCGCAACGCCATCGAGCGCGTGATCTGCGTGCTGCCGCTGTTTCATATCTTTGCGCTGACGGTGGTGCTGCTGTCCTCGCTCCGGCGCGGCAATCTGATCTCGCTGCATCAGCGCTTCGACGTCGAGGCCGTGATGCGCGACATCGAGGTCAAGCGCGCCACTGCCTTCCCCGGCGTGCCGACGATGTGGATCGCGATCGCCGCGCTTCCGGATCTCGACAAGCGCGATCTGTCGTCGCTGGTGAGCTGCGGCTCGGGCGGCGCGCCGCTGCCGGTCGAAGTCGCCAGGATATTCGAGCGCAAGGTCGGCATGAAGCTGAAGAGCGGCTGGGGCATGACCGAGACCTGCTCGCCCGGCACCGGCCATCCCAAGGAAGGCCCGGACAAGCCGGGCTCGATCGGGCTGATGCTGCCCGGCATCGAAATGGACGTGGTCGCGCTCGACGATCCCAAGAAAATTCTGCAGCCGGGCGAAGTCGGCGAAATCCGCATCCGCGGGCCGAACGTGACCAAGGGTTACTGGAACAAGCCAAAGGAAACCGCCGAGGCCTTCGTCGGCGACCGCTTCCTCACCGGCGACATCGGCTACATGGATCCGGATGGCTATTTCTATCTGGTCGACCGCAAGAAGGACATGATCATCTCCGGCGGCTTCAACGTCTATCCGCAGATGATCGAGCAGGCGATCTACACTCACCCCGCGGTGCATGAAGTGATCGTGATCGGCATTCCCGACGATTATCGCGGCGAGGCGGCCAAGGCCTTCATCAAGCTGCGCGACGGTGCTGCGCCGTTCACGCTGGACGAACTCAAGGCGCTGCTCGCCGGCAAGCTCGGCAAGCACGAAATTCCCGCCGCGCTGGAATTCGTCGACGAACTGCCGCGCACCCCGGTCGGCAAGCTGTCGCGCCATGAATTGCGCAACCGGCAGCCGGCGCCGGGAAAGCAACCGCAACTCGTATCCGGAAGTCGTTAAACACAACGCGTAACTAACTAACGAATGTAGTTCATTCGCACACAGGAGGATCCGATGGATCTCGCTTTCAGCAAGGAAGAAGCAGCGTTTCGTGAGGAAGTGCGGGCGTTCTTCAGGGACAACGTGCCGACGGAGACGCGGCGGAAACTGGTCGAGGGCCGTCATCTCTCCAAGGACGAGATGGTCGCCTGGTGGCGCATCCTGAACAAGAAGGGCTGGGGCGTCTCGCACTGGCCGAAGGAATATGGCGGCACCGGCTGGAGCTCGGTGCAGCACTACATCTTCAACGAGGAACTGCAGATGCACCCGGCGCCGGCGCCGCTCGCCTTCGGCGTCAGCATGGTCGGCCCGGTGATCTACACCTTCGGCAACGAGAAGCAGAAGAAGCAGTACCTGCCGCGCATCGCCAATGTCGACGACTGGTGGTGCCAGGGCTTCTCGGAGCCCGGCTCGGGATCGGACCTCGCCTCGCTCAAGACCAAGGCCGAGCGCAAGGGCGACAAGTACATCATCAACGGCCAGAAGACCTGGACCACGCTGGCGCAGCACGCCGACATGATCTTCTGCCTGTGCCGCACCGACACCAATGCGAAGAAGCAGATGGGCATCTCCTTCATCGTGTTCAGCATGAAGTCGAAGGGCGTCACGGTGCGCCCGATCGAGACCATCGACGGCGGCCACGAGGTCAACGAGGTGTTCTTCGACGACGTCGAGGTGCCGGTCGAGAACCTGATCGGCGAGGAGAACAAGGGCTGGGATTACGCCAAGTTCCTGCTCGGCAACGAGCGCACCGGCATCGCCCGGGTCGGCGTCTCCAAGGAGCGGCTGCGCCGCATCAAGGAACTCGCCTCCAAGGTTGAATCCGGCGGCAAGCCGATCATCCAGGACCAGGGCTTCCGCGAGAAGCTTGCCGCCTGCGAGATCGAACTCAAGGCGCTCGAGCTCACCCAGCTGCGCGTGGTCGCCGACGAAGGCAAGCACGGCAAGGGCAAGCCCAATCCGGCGTCCTCGGTGCTGAAGATCAAGGGTTCGGAAATCCAGCAGACCACCACCGAACTCCTGATGGAAGTGATCGGCCCGTTCGCCGCACCCTACGACGAGCACGGCGAGGACGGCAGCAACGAGGCGATGGACTGGACCGCGCAGATCGCCCCGAGCTACTTCAACAACCGCAAGGTCTCGATCTACGGCGGCTCCAACGAGATCCAGCGCAACATCATCACCAAGGCCGTGCTGGGGTTGTGACCGTCATTCCGGGGCGCGCGTGAGCGCGAACCCGGAATCTCGAGATTGTGGCACCCGGAGATTCCGGGTTCACGCGAAGACGCGTGCCCCGGAATGACTCGCTTCTAAGTATCAAGGAAAGTAGAGAACATGGATTTTGATCTGTCCGAGGAGCAGCGGCTTCTCAAGGAAAGCGTCGACGGGCTGTTGAACGACTCCTACGACTTCGACGCGCGCAAGAAATACCGGGCGGAGAAGGGCGGCTGGAGCAAGGCCGTCTGGAGCAAGCTCGCCGAACAGGGCCTGCTCGGCCTGCCGTTCCCGGAAGCCGACGGCGGCTTCGGCGCCGGCGCGGTCGAGACCATGATCGTGATGGAGGCGCTCGGCAAGGCGATGGTGCTGGAGCCCTATCTGCCGACCGTGGTGATCGCAGGCGGCTTCCTGCGCCATGGCGGCTCGGCGGCGCAGAAGGCCGCGCATATCCCCGGCATCATCGACGGCAGCAAGACTTTTGCCTTTGCGCAGCTCGAGAAGAATTCGCGCTATGACCTTTCCGACGTCGCCGCCACGGCGAAGAAGAAGGGCGACGGCTGGGTGATCGACGGCGAGAAGTTCGTCGTGATCAACGGCGAGAACGCCGACAGCTTCGTGGTGACCGCGCGCACCAAAGGCGGCCAGCGCGACAAGACCGGAATCGGCGTGTTCCTGGTGCCGGCCAACGCCAAGGGCATCGCCAAAAAGGGCTATCCGACCCAGGACGGCCTGCACGCGGCCGACATCGCCTTCACCGGCGTCGAGGTCGGCGCCGATGCGGCGATCGGCGATCCCGAGAACGGGCTCGCCTTGATCGAGCGCGTGGTCGACGAGGCCCGCACCGCGCTGTGCGCGGAAGCGGTCGGCGCGATGGATGAATCGCTGAAGACCACCGTCGAATATCTCAAGACCCGAAAACAGTTCGGCGTGGCGATCGGCAGCTTCCAGACCCTGCAGCATCGCGCCGCCGACATGTTCGTCGCCGTCGAGCAGGCCCGCAGCATGTCGATGTTCGCGACCATGGCGGCCGATTTCGACAACGCCAGGGAGCGCGCCACCGCCATTGCGGCGGCCAAGGTACAGATCGGCAAGTCGGCGAAATTCGTCGGCCAGCAGTCGATCCAGCTCCATGGCGGCATCGGCATGACGCAGGAGGCGAAGATCGGCCACTACTTCAAGCGGCTGACCATGATCGAGAACACCTTCGGCGACACCGAATACCATTTGCGTCGCGTCAGCGACGGCGGCGGGTTGGTGTAGGATTGGAGCTGTCATTCCGGGGCGCCGCATAGCGGCGAACCCGGAATCTCGCGCCACGACTTCTGGATTCCGGGTCCACGCGCGTTCGCGCGTGTCCCGGAATGACGAGCTAGGAGCGACAAGCAATGAAAAGCACCCCGTTCGATCTCACCGGCAAGGTCGCCGTCGTCACCGGCTCCAGCCGTGGCATCGGCCGCTCATCGGCCGAATTGCTGGCGAAGCTCGGCGCCAAGGTGGTGATTTCGAGCCGCAAGGCCGACGCCTGCGAGGAAGTGGCCGCGGGCATTCGCAAGGCGGGCGGCGACGCCCACGTCATTCCCTGCAACATCTCGCGCCGCGAGGAAGTCGAGGCGCTGATCGCGGGCACCACCAGGCATTACGGCAAGATCGACATCCTGGTCTGCAACGCCGCGGTCAATCCCTATTACGGCCCGCTGCTCGACATCAAGGACGAGGCTTTCGACAAGATCATGAACTCCAACGTCAAGAGCAACATCTGGCTCTGCGCGTTGGCAATCCCGCAGATGGCGGCACGGGGCAACGGCTCGGTGGTGATCGTCTCCTCGATCGGCGGATTGCGCGGCTCGACCGTGATCGGCGCCTACGGGATTTCCAAGGCGGCGGATTTTGCATTATGCCGCAGCCTCGCCGGCGAATGGGGCCCGAAGGGCGTGCGCGTCAATTGCGTCGCGCCGGGCCTGATCAAAACCGATTTCGCCAAGGCGTTGTGGGAAGACGAAGAACGCCTGAAGCGCCGCTGCGCCACCACACCCTTGCGCCGGATCGGCGAGCCCGACGAAATCGCCGGCGCCGTCGCCTATCTCGGCTCCGACGCCTCGAGCTTCATGACCGGCCAGACCATCGTGGTGGATGGTGGCGTGACGACGGCATCGGTGTAGCTCTCTTTCTTCCCCCTGCTCTTGTGGGAGAAGGAAGAAGGGGCGCACACGGATTCTCAACGCGTCGTCCCTGCGAACGCAGGGACCCATACCGCGTTGAGCCCTCGATTGAGATGAGGCGGCGGACATTGTTGGCAAAATTCGCGGTTGTGGTTATGGGTCCCTGCGTTCGCAGGGACGACACTGGATATTGACGAACCATCCCCAATCCGCTTGCCTTGCCTCAAGCACCACCCAACAAGCATCCCGGGAAGCAACGTCATGTCCTTTGTGCTGGCCATCGATCAGGGCACCACATCCTCGCGCGCCATCGTGTTTCGCAGCGACATCTCGATTGCCGCCACGGCGCAAGCTGAATTCCCGCAGCATTTTCCGGCCTCGGGCTGGGTCGAGCACGAGCCGGAGGACATCTGGACCTCGACCATTGCGACCTGCCGCGAGGCGCTGAAGAAAGCCGGCGTCACCGCGAAGGATATCGCCGCCATAGGGATCACCAACCAGCGCGAAACGACCGTGGTGTGGGACCGCGCCACCGGACAGGCGATCCACCGCGCCATCGTCTGGCAGGACCGCCGCACCGCCGACATCTGCGCCAAATTGAAGGCCGAAGGCCATGAGCCGGCGATAGCAGGCAAAACCGGCCTGATCGTCGATCCCTATTTCTCCGGCACCAAGGTCGCCTGGATCCTCGACCACGTCCCCGGCGCCCGCGAACGCGCGATGCGCGGCGAGCTCCTGTTCGGCACCGTCGATTGTTACCTCTTGTGGCGGCTGACCGGCGGCAAGGCGCACGCGACCGACGCCACCAACGCCTCGCGCACGCTGCTGTTCAACATCCACACCGGGCAGTGGGACGATGATCTCCTGAAGCTCTTGCGGGTGCCGCGCTCGATGCTCCCGGAGGTGAAGGATTCCTCGCACCATTTCGGTGACAGCGTGCCCGAATTGTTCGGCGGCGCGATCGCGATCTCCGGCATCGCCGGCGACCAGCAGGCCGCCACCATCGGCCAGGCCTGCTTTGCGCCGGGCATGATGAAGTCGACCTACGGCACCGGCTGCTTCGCGCTGCTCAACACCGGCGCCACGCCGGTCGCCTCGAAGAACAAGCTGCTCACCACCATCGCCTATCAATTGAACGGCCAGCGCACCTACGCGCTCGAAGGCTCGATCTTCGTCGCCGGCTCCGCGGTGCAGTGGCTGCGCGACGGGCTCGGCATCATCAAGCAGGCCAGCGAGACCGGCCCGCTCGCCGACAAGTCCGATTCGATGCAGTCGGTCTACCTGGTGCCGGCCTTCGTCGGCCTCGGCGCCCCCTACTGGAATCCGCGGGTGCGCGGCGCGCTGTTCGGTCTCACCCGCAACACCGGCCCCGCCGAACTCGCCCATGCCGCGCTCGAAAGCGTCTGCTACCAGACCTTCGACCTGTGGGCCGCGATGCGCGCCGACTGGCCGGATGCCAAGGCCGCCCATGTCGTGCTCCGCGTCGACGGCGGCATGACCGCCTCGGACTGGACCATGCAGCGCCTCGCCGATCTCTTGGACGCGCCGGTCGACCGCCCGATGATCCAGGAAACCACCGCGTTAGGCGCCGCCTATCTCGCCGGCCTCGCCGCCGGCGTCTATCCCGAACCGGCAAAATTCGCCGACAACTGGCGGCTGGAACATCGCTTCAAGCCGGCGATGTCTGCTGCGACGCGCGAGCGCAAGCTGGCGGGCTGGGCGCGGGCGGTGAAGGGGCTGCTGGCGAGCGATGAGGGGGAGGTTTATCTCTGAGCTGCGGCAAGCAATATATCACCAGTCCATCGTTCGCGTTAGTAACACACGCTTGTCGCCGACAAGTTTAACCAATTCCGTCAAAGAGGCGACCAACTCTGCATGATTCTTCTTGGGTGAGTATGCGAGAGTTTTTATATTCCGCGTCTGTCTTATCGTGGCGATCATATCGGCATGAAAATTGTCTCCTGAAGTCATATAATGCGGTAGTCCAGATGAAAATTCTGCCGCGCTATCTTCGAAAAGTAATTGGAAATCCGGATCGTCCAATCCAGCGCCGACAATCAGCACAGTATTGGTATTAACTAGCGCATCTAAGAGAGAATAGAAGCCGGCATATTTTGTTCGCGCCAGCGCATAGTCGCTCCGCGTAAAAATCATTTTAGCTGGTTCATGGATTGAGCCGTGCGCTTTCAATACGAGCCGATCGTTTCGGCGGATTCCGTCGATGATATCTGCATCGTCGTAGTTCTTTACCAAGATAGTTTGTTGAGACTCTGAGACGGCGTACCCGTCATAAATGAGGTCGAAATTCGGAGTTAAGACTATTCGACAGTCAAGTTGGTAAAGCAGTTTATGAATTTCAGCAGTCTGAAATTTTGGCTCAACGAAAGATTGACGAAGAAAAGGCACCCATCCGTCGTCAATATGCTTTTTCAACCATTCGCAGGCGTCAAGGTATTGTCCCCGTTGAATGGCCTTCTTTATGTGTGGGGGCTTGGGCTCGCATTGATCCAGAGCTGCTTCCAAAAATCCGTGCCAAGTTGGTGGGCGAGAACCATTTTGTCCGACGGAATGTCTCGATATTCCTGAACCGATCATCAGCACGGCTCTACGTCGTGCGATGTCAGTAACTAACTGATCGGGCCACTGGATCATCCTAAGCTCTGCAAATTCGTCTCAAAGCGTTCGGCAATGCCTTCGAAGAGATCGTAGGACTCTTTTACTTTAGAAAAGTGTGCGCCCCTCACGCCGTCGCTTGAGCGAAGAGCAAAGATTGGCCGCCGAGCAAACTGCGCCATTGGAATTAGGCTGAACAGATTCGGAATCGTGCCGAGTTGATATTTTAGTTTGTTGTAGTCTGGCTGAAGCTTGTCGACGAAGTTCGTCTTTATGACTGGCCCCACCTTCTTCATGATTCGCTCATAAGCTTTGACCGCAACGAGCCCTCCTTGCCCATCAGTCCTAGCCTTGTATTGCTGAGTAACATAGCCCGCGAATCTAATTCGCATCTCTTGAGCGATCCCATCAGGCAGGGCATCTTTATCTTGAAGATTGTCTAAGGCCGTTGCGAGTTGCTTTTTCCACGTCTCAATCGAAATTCGAATATTTTCGACCGCCTTGAGACTGAATATGTCTATGGTCATCGGGCTTACAAAATAGTCGCAAGCAAGAAGAACGGATCTATTGATTGATCCTAACGAGGGGCCGACATCAAAGAAGACGTAATCATATTGAGTGCATCGTGTTAGTAGTTCTGAAAACAGATAACCGGTCCTAATTCCTCGACCTTCGCCTCCTAATCCGCTGCTCCAGTCTCTCGCTAACAAGTCCTCCTTTAGCGAAAGCCGGGGATCGCCAATCAAAATGTCGAAGCCGAAATCGGCGCGCTCTTTTGTGCTTACCTGTCGATTGTAGCCCTTCCCGAGAGAGAGAGGGTGAATGATGCTGTAGATCGTGAAGGCGTCGTTCTTCTCGTAAAGTTCCTCAGTTTCATCATCAGTGAAGGTTAGTTGTGTGGCGTTACATTGGGGATCGGCGTCGATGACAAGGACCTTCTTGCCTTTTTCGAGAGCCAGAAAGGCTGCAAGATTGCAAAGAAGGGTGGTTTTCCCTACGCCACCCTTGTTGTTGAAAACCGCTATCGATTTCATCTTGCCTCTCAATTGCTCCCAGCGAAATATCAAATCATAGTTTATTGGGTTGTAGGTAGATAGCCACAGGTCTTACAGCCTTAGCAAGTGTAAGGGCAGAGAACCCGGCTGGCCGAGTCAAGCCCGGCCATGACGAGCGAGTCATGCCCCTAACCGACGCCGCTTCGGCAACGGCACCAGCCAGACCATTTGCCAACCCAATGCCCTTTGCTACACTTGCGGCATGACCGACATTCTTCCCGACACGATCCGCCGCCTCTACACCGATCCCGGCGAATATATCGACAGCGACCATCCGGCCGTCAGCCACTTCGCCGGCGCCGCCGCTCCGCCTGACGCAAGCGAGCGCGAGAAGGCCAGCCTGCTCTACAGAGCGGTGCGCGACGGCATCCGCTATAACCCTTACGTCGACATGCGCGCGCCAGAGACGTTCCGGGCCTCGAGCGTGCTTGCGGCCGGGGTCGGCTATTGCGTGGGCAAGGCGGCGCTTTATGCGGCCGCCTGCCGCGTCCACGGCATTCCCGCCCGTGTCGGATTCGCCGACGTGCGCAACCACCTCACGACCGAGAAGCTGCGCCAGAGCATGGGCACCGACATCTTCACCTGGCACGGCTACACCGAAGTCCATGTCGACGGCGCCTGGCGCAAGGCCACCCCGACCTTCAACGCCACGCTGTGCGCCAAGGTCGGCGTGCATCCGCTCGATTTCGACGGCCACAGCGACGCGCTGCTGCATCCCTTCGACGGCGAGGGCCGGACCTACATGCAATATGTCTGCGACCACGGCTCGTTCCACGACGTTCCCGCCAAATTCCTGATGCGCGAGATGGCGCGCGACTACGCCCACATGCAGGGCGAGGACCTCTCGGGCCGCGACATGGAACGGGAAGCGGTGCAAGGTTGAGCGGCTGGTTTCTTCCTTCTCCCCTTGTGGGAGAAGGTGGCGCGAAGCGCCGGATGAGGGGTCTCTATCCGCGGAGACAGACCCCTCACCCGTCTCGAATGCGCTGAGCGCATTCGAGCCACCCTCTCCCACAAGGGGAGAGGGGAAGAAGTGATGACGATGAGAGAGGTGCCAAAACCCCATGATCCTGATCGGCCAATACGACTCCCCCTTCGTCCGCCGCGTGGCGATTGCGCTGCGGCTTTATGGCCTGCCCTATGAGCACCGGCCGTGGTCGACCTTCGGCGACGCCGACAAGATCGCAGCCTTCAATCCGCTGCGGCGGGTGCCGACCTTGGTGCTCGATGACGGCGAGGTGCTGATCGAGAGCAGCGCGATACTGGATTATCTCGACGAACTGGTCGGGCCGGAAAAGGCGATGATCGCGGGAAAGGGTCCGGCGCGCCGCCATGCTTTGAAAATCTGCGCGCTCGGCAGCGGGCTTGCCGACAAGGCGGTCAGCCTGATCTACGAGCGGGTGCTGCGCAAGGATCAGCTGGAGCTGTGGGTCGAGCGCTGCCAGGCCCAGATCGGCGGCGTGCTCGACCTGCTGGAAAAGGAGCGCGCCGCGGTGGCGACGCCGTACTGGTTCGGGGAGCGGATCGGTCACGCCGACATCATGGTGGCCTGCGCGCTGCGCTTTACGAGCGAGGCGCATCCGGCGCTGTTCCCGGCCGCGCGTTATCCGGCGCTGACGGCGCACGCCGAAGCTTGCGAGGCGCTGGAGCCGTTCCGGAAAGTCGTGCAGAAGCTCGATCCGCCGAAGGGGTGAAGGTGGCGGGCTTCTTCCCTTCTCCCCTTGTGGGAGAAGGTGGCGGCCGAAGGCTGCCGGATGAGTGCACGGTGCAACAACAAACACCGCCGTCGTCCCGGCCTTGAGCCGGGACCCATACTCCGCGGCCTCTCTGGCTTGGCTCCGGCGTCAAACACCTTCTGCAGGCAACACAGGCTGCGGAGTATGGGTCCCGGCGTTCGCCGGGACGACGTGTGGTGGGCGTGCCAATGCCTCCCTCACTTCCTCACCCGCATCGCCTCCGGCGTATCCGGCTGGGCCAGCGGATGCGCGGCCGCAAAGGCCGGCAGCGCCATCGCGGTCTCGAAGATGCGCTTCACGATGGGCCAGGGTTTGAGATCGATCTGCTGGGTCAGCGCCACGCTGACGTGGCCGACCATGCAGATGTCGGCGAGCGTCGGCGTGTCGCCATGGCAGAAGCGGCCGGTGGCCTTGTCGTTGGCGAGAATGGCTTCCAGCGCGGCCAGCGTCTCCGTCGTCCAGTGCCGCCGCCACGCCGCTTGCTGGGTCTCCCGCAGATTCAGTTCGTGATCGAGATAGCGCCGCACCCGCGGCACCAGGAGCGGATGGCCTTCGCAGGCGACCATCAGCGCCAGCGCGCGCACCCTGGCGCGGCCGCGCGGATCGGCCGGCAATAGCGGCGGGGCGGGATGGGTCTCGTCGAGATATTCGATGATCGCGAGCGACTGGAACAGGGTGGTGCCGTCGTCCTCGACCAGCGCCGGCAGCGCCATCTGCGGATTGACCTTGCGGTAGTCATCGGCGCGGTGCGCGTCGGCGTCGATATCGACGAATACGATTTCGGCCGGCAGGCCCTTGAGATTGAGCGCGATGCGAACGCGAAAACTCGCCAGCGATCGCCAGAAGGAAAAGAATTTCATGGGGGGCTCCGTCCTTCTTCCCTCTCCCCCTGTGGGAGAGGGTGGATCGAATGCGCTCGCGCATTCGAGACGGGTGAGGGGTCTGTTTCCGCGGATAGAGACCCCTCATCCGGCAGCCTTCGGCTGCCACCTTCTCCCACAAGGGGAGAAGGGAAGAAAGTGGCACCCGCCCTCACTCCAATCCCTCGCGCCAGCTCCGCCGCGCGGCCTCGCGGAAATCGGAGGGCTTGGCGCCGAAATGGCGGCGGAAGGCGCGGTTGAAATAGGAGATGTCGCCGAAGCCGCTGGCGTAGACGATCTGCGCGATGCTCATGCCGTTGCAGCGGCGGTCGATCAGCATGCGATGGGCCTTGACCAGCCGCTCGTGCAGCACGAAGGCGGAAAACGACGAGCCGTCCTGCTCGAACAGCTTTCGCACATAGCGCGGCGAGATGCCGTGACGGGCCGCGATCAGGTCGGCCGACAGCTCGCCGCGGCCGAGCTCGCGCAGGATATCCGATTTCATGGCGCCGAGCCGCGCCGCCCTGGCGCCGCGCGCCTGCGCCATCTCGGCGTAATCGCCGCGCGCGCCCAGCGCCAGAGCTGCCAGGTCGATGATGTGATCGGACACGCTCTGCCCGATGCGGGGATGGGTCAGCTCGTCGCCGGCCTGCACCACCTCGAGATAGCGGGTCAGGAGCCGCAGCGCCGTGCTGCTGCCCGGGACCGGCCGCCCGAAGGCCTGCGACAGGTCCGGAACCAGTGCGGCGAGGCTGCGGCGCGACAGCGCCAGCGTGATGAAACTGCCATCCGTGTACAGCGTCGAGGTCGAGGGATCGGTCGGCACCAGCACGCTGGCGCTGCCGACGCCGCTGATCAGCTCGTTGCCGAACTGCGTGGCGGAAGCGGCGCCGCTGCGCAGGATGCTGAGCGCGATGATGTCACGGCCGCGTCCGGCGAGCTCCCGCGTCACCCGGTAATGCGCCGGCGAGCGCGAGCCGGCGGCGATGCTGACATTGGGCAGCAGGTTGAAGGTGACGTCGGCGCGAAACGGCTTGTCGCCGATCGGCTCGATATTGACATTGGCGATGCCGCGGCCGTAGATCTCCTGCCAGGTCGCCAGCCGCTTGTGCTCGGCGAACGCATTCGTGGAGATATGTGCGTGGCCGAGCGGTTCGATGTTCTGCATGGCGCCCCCTGCCCAGGAATCGATCTCTCCTCTGGTAGTCGCGGCCAATTGAAGACGCGTTCATGAAGACGGGCGCTGTTGAAGCGCCTGTTCCGCATGGTCCCACGGTTGTTCCGCCCAGGACAAGTCCGCGTGTCGGCCGGGACACAGCGGCCATGGAAACGGCCGTCGTGCCGGCGGATAGAGACCCCTCATCCGGCGCTTCGCGCCACCTTCTCCCACAGGGGGAGAAGGGAAACAAGAATCCACCTACGCCCGTGCCGCCTTCTTGCGATACGCCAGATGCACCGCGCAATTGCAGCCGGGCGGATGCGACGACACGTCGTTGGCGGGCTCGGCGGAGGTCGGCGCCAAAGTCGGCATCGCTTCCCTGAGGCGGCGATCCTGCTCGGACTGATCCTGCGCCGGAATATAATTCAGCACCGGCGCCAGCCAGCGCTCGGCTTCCGCCACGCTCCAGCCTTTGCGCGAAGCGTAGTCCTCGACCTGGTCGCGCTCGATCTTGCCGACGCCGAAGTAAAAACTCTCGGGATGGCTGAAATAGAGCCCGGACACCGAGGAGCCCGGCCACATCGCATAGCTCTCCGTCAGCTTCACGCCGGCGGTGTTCTCGGCATCGAGCAGCGCGAACAGCGTCGCCTTCTCGGTGTGATCGGGCTGCGCCGGATAGCCCGGCGCCGGGCGGATGCCCTGATACTGTTCGAGGATCAGTTGTTCCGGCGAAAGCGCCTCGTCCGGCGCGTAGCCCCAGAACTCGCGGCGCACGCGGGCATGCATCCGCTCGGCAAAGGCCTCGGCGAGACGATCGGCCAGCGCCTTGCACAGGATCGAGGAGTAGTCGTCGTTGGCGTTCTTGAAGCGGTCGGCGATAATGTCCTCGCCGATCCCGGCGGTGACCACGAAGGCGCCGATATAGTCGGGCACGCCCGACGTAACAGGCGCGATGAAATCCGACAGCGCCGAGTTGAAGCGGCCTTCGCGCTTCTCCAGCTGCTGGCGCAGGGTGTGGAACGTCGCGATCTGTTGTTTGCGGCTGTCATCGGCGTAGACCACGATGTCGTCGCCCTCGGCGTTGGCGGGCCAGAACCCGATCGTTGCCTGCGCCTTGAACCATTTCTCCGCGATGATGCGATCGAGCATCTTGCGGGCGTCGTCATAGAGCGAGCGCGCGACTTCGCCGACCTTCGAGTCGTCGAGAATCGCCGGGAAACGCCCGGTCAGTTCCCAGGTCTGGAAGAACGGCGTCCAGTCGATGTAGGTGGCCAATTCGGCGAGATCGTAATCGGCAAAGCTCCGGATGCCGAGGAACGCCGGCTTCTTCGGCGGCGTCCTGGCAAAATCGATCGTGACCGCGTTGGCGCGGGCGTCCGCCAGCTTCAGCCGCCTCTTGTCGGCCTGCGCCCGGAAATGCGCCGCGGAGATTTTGGCATAATCCGCGCGCACCTCGGCGGCATAGGCTTCGCGCCGCTCCGGCGACAGCAGCGAGGAGGCGACGCCGACGGCGCGGCTGGCGTCGTTGACATGCACCACCGGGCCGCCCTTGTAGTTCGGATCGATCTTGACCGCGGTATGGACGCGGCTGGTGGTGGCGCCGCCGATCAACAGCGGCACCGTCATGCCCTGCCGTTCCAGCTCGCCGGCCAGAAAACTCATCTCGTCCAGCGACGGCGTGATCAGGCCGGACAGCCCGATGATGTCGGCGCCCTCGGCCTTGGCGGTCTCGATGATCTTCGAGGCCGGCACCATGACGCCGAGATCGATCACCTCGAAATTGTTACACTGCAGCACGATGCCGACGATGTTCTTGCCGATGTCGTGGACGTCGCCCTTGACGGTGGCGAGCACGATCTTGCCGGCCGAGTTGCGGCCGTCGCCCTCGATGCCATTGGCGAGGTTGCGCGCCTTTTCCTCTTCCATGAACGGCATCAGATAGGCCACCGCCTGCTTCATGACGCGGGCGGATTTCACCACCTGCGGCAGGAACATCTTGCCGTCGCCGAACAGGTCGCCGACGATATTCATGCCGGCCATCAGCGGGCCTTCGATGACGTTGAGCGGGCGCTCGACCGTTTGCCGTGCGGCCTCGGTGTCGGCCTCGATATATTCGGTGATGCCGTGCACCAGCGCGTGGCTGAGCCTCTTTTCGACCGGCCATTCGCGCCAGGCGAGGTCCTGCTCCTTGGTCTGCTTCTCCTTGCCGCGGAATTTTTCGGCCAACGCCAGCAGCCGTTCCGACGCGCCGGGGTCGCGATTCAGAATCACGTCCTCGCACACCTGCCGCAGCTCGGGATCAATGTCGTCATAGACGATCATCTGCCCGGCATTGACGATGCCCATGTCCATGCCGGCATGAATCGCGTGGTAGAGAAACACCGAATGCATCGCCTCGCGCACCGGCTCGTTGCCGCGGAACGAGAACGACAGGTTGGAGACGCCGCCGGAAATATGGGCGTGCGGCAGGTTGGCGCGGATCCAGCGCGTCGCCTCGATGAAGTCGACGCCGTAATTATTGTGCTCTTCGAGTCCCGTGGCGATCGCGAAGATGTTGGGATCGAAGATGATGTCTTCCGGCGGGAAGTCGAGCTGGCCCACCAGGATGTCATAGGCGCGCTTGCAGATTTCGGTCTTGCGCGCGAACGTGTCGGCCTGGCCGGCCTCGTCGAACGCCATCACCACCACGGCAGCGCCGTGGCGCCGCGCGATCCGAGCCTCGTGAATGAATTTTGTCTCGCCTTCCTTCATCGAGATCGAATTCACCACCGGCTTGCCCTGAACGCATTTCAGGCCGGCTTCGATCACGGCGAACTTCGACGAATCGACCATCACCGGGACGCGGGCGATGTCGGGTTCGGCGGCGACGAGGTTGAGGAACGTCACCATCGCGGCTTCGGAATCCAGCAGGCCCTCGTCCATGTTGACGTCGATGATCTGGGCGCCGTTCTCGACCTGGTCGCGCGCTACCTGCAGGGCTGCGGTGTAATCGCCCGCGGTGATCAATTTGCGGAATTTGGCGGAGCCCGTGACGTTGGTGCGCTCGCCGACGTTGACGAAGGGGATCGCGGGCGTCAGTTCGAACGGCTCGAGTCCCGACAGCCGCAGCCGCGGCTCGATCGCGGGGACGACGCGGGGCTTGTGCGGCGCGACGGCAGCCGCAATCGCGGCGATATGGGCCGGCGTGGTGCCGCAGCAGCCGCCGACGATGTTGACGAGGCCGGCCTGGGCGAATTCGCCGATCAGCCGCGCCATGTATTCCGGGCTCTCGTCGTACTGGCCGAATTCGTTGGGCAATCCCGCGTTGGGATAGGCGCACACCAGCGTATCGGCGACGCGGCCGATGTCGGCGATGTGGGCGCGCAGATCCTCGGCGCCGAGCGCGCAGTTGAAGCCGACCGTGATCGGCCTGGCGTGGCGCACCGAATTCCAGAACGCTTCCGGCAACTGGCCCGACAACAGCCGGCCGGACTTGTCGGTGATGGTGCCGGAGATCATCACCGGCACGTCGACGCCGCGCGCCTCGGCGATTTCCGCGATCGCATACAGCGCCGCCTTGGCGTTCAGCGTGTCGAAGATGGTCTCGACCAGCAGCAGGTCGGCGCCGCCGTCGAGCAGGCCGTTGATCTGCTCGCCGTAAGCCTTGCGCAGGTCGTCGAAGGTGACGGCGCGGTAGCCGGGGTTGGAGACGTCGGGCGATATCGAGGCGGTGCGGTTGGTTGGGCCGAGCGCACCGGCGACGAAGCGTGGTTTGCCGTCTTCGGCGGCGACGCGTTCGGCGGCGGCGCGCGCAAGCTTCGCGCCATCCCGGTTGAGTTCATAGGCGAGGTCCGACATGTCGTAGTCGGCCTGCGCGATCGAGGTCGAGGAGAAGGTGTTGGTGGCGACGATGTCGGCGCCGGCGCGCAGATATTCGGCGTGGATGTCCTCGATCGCTTTCGGCTGCGTCAGGATCAACAGGTCGTTGTTGCCGCGGACGTCGCGGTGGAAATCCGCAAAACGCGCGCCGCGAAACGCCGCCTCGTCATATGCGAGGGCCTGGATCATGGTGCCCATGGCGCCGTCGAGCACCAGGATGCGCTCGCGGGCAGCCGCGAGCAAGGCGGTTCGCTTTTCGGAGACGGGTACGGTCATCGGATCAGGCGGCTTTCTGTGCGCCCTGCGGGCGAATGCCGAGCAAATGGCAGATCGCGAACACGAGGTCCGCGCGGTTCATGGTGTAGAAGTGGAAGGTGTCGACGCCGTGCTTGGCCAGCTTTTGCACCTGGCCGGCGGCAACCGTCGCCGCCACCAGCTTGCGCGTCTCGGCATCGTCGTCGAGGCCTTCGAATTTTGCCGCGAGCCAGTCCGGCACCGACGTGCCGGCACGGGTGACGAAATTGCGGGCCTGCTTGAAATTGTGCATCGGCATGATGCCGGGCACGATCGGAATGGCGATGCCGCGCGCCCTGACACGGTCGAGGTAGCGGAAGTAGAGGTCGTTGTCGAAGAACACCTGCGTAATGGCACGCGTCGCGCCGGCATCGACCTTGGCCTTCAGCGTATCGATGTCGGCATCGAAGTCGCGGCTTTCCGGATGTTTTTCCGGATAGGCGGAGACCGAAACCTCGATGTCGCCGTGCTGCCGCTTGATGCCGGCTACGAGTTCGGCCGAGGTCTGGTAGCCGTCGGGATGGGTGGAGTAGGCGGTGCCGATGCCGCCGGGCGGATCGCCGCGCAGCGCGACGATATGGCGGACGCCGATGTCGTGATAGCGGCCGACGATCTCATCGATCTCGCCGCGCGAAGCGCCAACGCAGGTCAGATGCGCCGCCGGCGTCAGGTCGGTTTCAGCCAGGATGCGGGCGATGGTGGAATGGGTGCGCTCGCGGGTCGATCCGCCGGCGCCATAGGTTACCGAGACGAAATTCGGGGTGAGCGGCGCCAGGCGCTTGATGGTCTCCCACAGGCTCTTCTCCATCTCCTCGGTCTTCGGCGGGAAGAACTCGAACGAGATGCCAGGCGATTTGAGCGCGCGGTGCCCGTCAGGCGCGGGGGACGTAACCTCGGTCATGGCACCACAAACTCCACTCAAAGCGCTCGGGAACGGCTGGCTTAGCTGCCGAGACGCTAAAATAAGCCAAACGGGGCCAGCGCAATAGCCCATCGTTTATGGGAAATTGCCCAATATTAGCATTTCATATGGAATTATCGTTCAATTATTCAAATGGTGGGCATAGCAAGACGAAAGTCTCTTGCTCGAAATTTCAATGAAATACGACAAAATCCAGCCATTTTCCGATATTTTGCTTACTGGGATGCCATGCCGCTCGGATCTTCACTCGTGGGCAGATCGTAATTCACTAGTTTGTCTGAAGGTTTGGCCCACCGACCATGTCCAGACTACCGTCGCCGATGCCCGCCGGCGCGCCCCTGACCTGCGCGGCAAGGGCCTTTGTCGGCCCGGCCAGGCGCATTAGTTTACCGCCATGATTCCGCTCTCGATCCTCGACCTCTCCGTCGTCACGTCAGGCACCAGGCCCGCGGCGGCCTTGCGCAACAGCATCGACCTGGCGCGCCATGCCGATGGCCTCGGCTACGTCCGCTACTGGCTGGCCGAGCATCACAATCTTGCATCGGTGGCGAGCCCGGCGCCCGACCTGATGATCGGGCAGATCGCGGCGGTAACCAAGCACATCCGGGTCGGTTCCGGCGGCGTGATGCTGCCCAACCACGCGCCGCTGGTGGTGGCCGAGCGCTTCAAGATGCTGGAGGCGCTGTTTCCCGGCCGCATAGATCTCGGCCTCGGCCGCGCCCCCGGCACCGACGGCGCCACCGCGCATGCGCTGCGCAGCCGGCTCGACCGCCGCGACGGCGACGACTTCCTCGAGCGGCTGCATGAATTGATCCTGTGGGAGACCCGCGATTTTCCGCCCGGACATCCCTACCACAATGTGGTGGCGATGCCGGACGACAGCCCGCTGCCGCCGATCTGGCTGCTCGGCTCCAGCGATTATTCATCGGAGCTGTCGGCGCAGATCGGGATGGGTTTTGCGTTCGCGCACCACTTCGCCACCCATGACGCCGTCGAAGCGATGATGAATTACCGCACCCACTTCAAGCCGTCGGGCTGGCGCGCGGCGCCCCACGGCATTCTCGCCGTCGCCGTGGTGGCGGCCGAGACCGATGCAGAGGCCGAAAAGCTGGCGTCGTCGATGGATCTCAACCGCCTGCGCCGCGACCGCGGCCAGTACCTGCCGCTGCCCAGCGTCGAGGAGGCCCTGGCCTATCCCTACACCGACTCTGAGCGCGCCTCGATCGCCCGCAACCGCTCGCGGCTGTTCGTCGGCAGCCCGGCCACGGTGCTGCAACAACTGCAGCCGATGATTACGGCAAGCCAGGCCGACGAGCTGATGGTCATCACCGCGGTCTACGACCACGATGCGCGCAAGAAATCCTACAGCCTGCTGGCGGACGCGTTCGGGCTTGGGAAGAGGGCCGCGGCGTAACCCTCGTCGTCCCGGCCTTGAGCCGGGACCCATAATCACCGCTGCAAATTGTTGCGGTAGGCGTCAGCCACAGCGCCTTGTTGATGCATCACGGTCCCGGCTCAAGGCCGGGATGACATGCGGAGAAATCCCGCGGTTAACTCACTCCGCCTTCTCGCTGAACGTCGCGCGGAACGGGTGGGCGGGGTAGACGCCGACGATGCGCAGCTCGCGCGAGAAGAACTTCAGCTCCTCCAGCGCGAACGCCAGCCCCCTGTCCTCGGGATGGCCGTCGACGTCGGCATAGAATTGCGTGGCGAAGAAATTGCCGTCGACCATGTAGCTTTCCAATTTCGTCATGTTGACGCCGTTGGTGGCGAAGCCGCCCATCGCCTTGTAGAGCGCGGCGGGCAGGTTGCGCACCCGGAAAACGAAACTGGTGACCAGCGGCCCCGATCCCTGTTCGGCCCATGCCGCCTCGCGCGCCAGCACCACGAAGCGCGTGGTGTTGTGGGTCTCGTCCTCGACGTCCTCGGCGAGGATATCGAGGCCGTAGATGTCGGCGGCAAGCCTCGAGGCGATCGAGGCGCAGCTCTTGTCGCCGCGCTCGGCGACGATGCGGGCGCTTCCTGCGGTATCGCCCGAGACGATCGGCTTGATCTTGAGCTTGCGGATGATGTTGCGGCATTGGCCGAGCGCGTGGACGTGGCTCTCCACCGTCTTGATGTCGGAGAGCCTGGCGCCGCGCGGCGCCATCATCTGGTGGTGGATCGGCAGGAAGTATTCGCCGACGATGAACAGGCCGGATTGCGGCAGCAGATGATGGATGTCGGCGACGCGGCCGGCGACCGAGTTCTCGATCGGGATCATGCCGAGGTCGGCCTCCCCCGAGGCGATCGCGGCCAGCGCGTCCTCGAAGGTCGGGCACGGCAACGGCTCGGCGTCGGGATAGGCTTCGACGATGGCGATGTGGGAATTGGCGCCCGGCTCGCCCTGGAAGGCAATTTTCAGCTTTTTTGTCATGATGTTTTCCTGGGGGCCTTGTATCAGCCGTTCAGGCTTTTGCCAGCGTCAGCCAGGTTGCGGCGGGCGGTTTCGAGATCGGCCGGCGTATCGACGCCGCGCGGCACCGTGTCGACGATGCCGATATCGATCCGCATGCCGGCCTCCAGCGCCCGCAACTGCTCGAGTTTTTCCTGCTGCTCGAGCGGGGAGGGAGGCAGCGACACGAAACGCTCCAGCGCCGCCCGGCGATAGGCATAGAGGCCGATATGATGATAGCGCGGCCCATCGCCCCAGGGCGCGGTGGCGCGGGTGAAATACAGCGCGCGCAGCCGCACCGGGCTGATCGGCGAGCCGACCGCCTTCACCACGTTCGGATTGGTGGCCTCTTCCTCGGTGTGGATCCGGGCGGCCAGGGTGGCGATATCGACCGCGGGATCGGCCAGCGGCGCCAGCACGCTGCGGATATTGTCGGGGCGGATGGTCGGGAAATCGCCCTGCAGGTTGACCACGATTTCGGCCTCGCCTTTCGGATCGAGCTTGCCCAGCGCCTCGTGGATCCGGTCCGATCCGGAGGGGTGATCGGCGCGTGTCATGACCACTTCACCGCCATGGGTTGTCACGGCGGCGGCGATCTCCGGCGTGTCGGTGGCGACCGCCACCCGGCCGATCCCGGCCTCGCAGGCCCGGCGCAGCACATGGACGATCATCGGCAGGCCGGCAATGTCCAATAGCGGCTTGCCGGGCAGGCGCGTGGCCGCCATGCGGGCGGGAATCAGCACCAGAATGCGGGGGTCGGTCATCGGGTTCGGACCCGGCTCACAGGATCAGGAATTGATGGGGATGGGCGGAAAGTTGGGGCGTTTATACGGGTTGCCAGAGCCCGGGCAAACCGATATCTCATCGTCGCTCGGGGTGCGGTGCGAAAGCCGATTCCTGACGCTCATCCGGGCCGTCTCTCCGGCCTTTAAGTCGACCTTCCGGCCTGGAGCCTGATCCAAAATGGACTCCTTCGAACTCAATAAAATTCTCGGCGCCATTCTGGCCACCTGTCTTCTCCTGCTGGTGACGAGCTTCACCGCCGGCGCGCTTTTTGCGCCCGAGATGCCGGCAAAGCCGGGTTTCGAAATCGCGGTCAAGGACGCAGGCCATGGCGGCGCCAAGGAAGCCGCGGCGGCGCCGTCCGAACCGATCGAGAAGCTGCTGCAGACCGCCTCCGTCGAAAAGGGCGCCGCGGCGGCGAAGAAATGCGCGGCCTGCCACACCTTCGAGAAGGGCGGCCCCAACCGCGTCGGTCCGAACCTGTTCGGCGTCGTCGAACGCGCCCGCGCCTCCGAGGCCGGCTTCAACTATTCCGCGGGCATGAAGGCCAAGGGCGGAAAGTGGACGTTCCAGGAACTCAACGCCTTCATCCTCAATCCCAAGGCCAACGTTCCCGGCACCGCGATGGGCTTCGCCGGCATCGCCAAGGACAGCGAGCGCGCCGACGTCATCGACTATCTGCGTTCGCTTGCGGACAAGCCGGTTCCGCGGCCGACGGCGTCGAAGTAACATCCCGACGCCCCACCATGGGTCTCCACCTCAAGACGGCCAGGCATTGCCTGGCCGTTTTGCTATGATCGCGGCCTTGTTATCGGGGCGTTTCGCCGCAGCGGGGGACGGAAGCATTTTTCAGCGAAGCGGACGAAGAAAACGCGTCGGACAAAGGAGATAGAGCCTCGGGTTCGATCCCGTCAGAACCGAAAAGGCTCTGGTAACATGAGGAAAAAGCAACATAATCGGTCGAATCCTTGCCTTATATTGCGTCCTCAATAGCCCGCGATAGCAATCAGGAATTCTCATTTGGCGATTACCCGACGACATCTTCTGCAGAGCGGCGCCTACGCCGCGCTCGCCCCGGCTTTGGGGATAGCGGCGGGCGTTCCCGCGGCGGAACCGGCCCACGCGCAATCGGGCGAACCGGCCTGGCGCCACGCGCTGTCGCTGTTCGGCGACATCAAATATCCCGCCGGCTTCAAGCACTTCGACTACGTCAATCCGGACGCGCCGAAGGGCGGCATCGCCCGCATGATCTCGATCGGCACCTTCGATAATTTCAACATCGCGGTCGCCGGCGTCAAAGGCTCGCTCGCGCCGGCGGCCGCCCTGATCTACGAAACGCTGATGACCAAGTCGCAGGACGAGGTCGCCACCGAATATGGCCTGGTCGCTGAGGCGGCGTCGCATCCCGACGATTTCGGCTCGGTGATCTACCGCCTGCGCAAGGAAGCCCGCTGGCACGACGGCAAGCCGGTGACGCCGGACGACGTGATCTTCTCGATCGAGGTGCTGAAGAAGTTCAGCCCGATGTACGCGTCCTATTACCGCCACGTCGTCAAGGCCGAAAAGATCGGCGAGCGCGACATCAGGTTCACCTTCGACACGACGGGCAACCGCGAACTGCCGACCATCGTCGGAGAGCTGCTGGTACTGCCGAAACACTATTGGGAAGGCACCGACAGCCAGGGCCGCAAGCGCGACATCTCGGCGACCACGCTGGAGAAGCCTCTCGGCTCCGGCCCCTACCGCATCAAGGATTTCGTCGCCGGGCGTTCGATCACGCTGGAGCGGGTCAAGGATTACTGGGGCCTCAACCTGCCGTCGCGGATCGGCCAGAACAATTTCGACGAAATGCGTTTCGAGTTCTTCCGCGACAACGTGGTGGCGCTGGAAGCCTTCAAGGCCGACCAGGCCGACTGGATCGCGGAGAATTCGGCCAAGCAATGGGCGACGGCCTACGACTTTCCGGCCGTGACCGACAAGCGCGTCGTCAAGGAGGAATTCCCGATCACCGATTCCGGCCGGATGCAGGGCTTCGTTCTCAACCTGCGCCGCGACCAGTTCAAGGACGCGCGGCTGCGCCGGGCCTTCAACTACGCCTTCGATTTCGAGGAGATGAACAAGCAGCTGTTCTATGGGCAGTACAAGCGCATCAACAGCTATTTCGAGGGCACCGAGCTTGCGTCCTCCGGCCTGCCCGAGGGGCTGGAGCTGGAGATTCTGCAGTCGGTTCGCGACAAGGTGCCGGCCGATGTCTTCACCAAGCCTTACGTCAATCCGGTCGGCGGCAATCCGGAATCGGTGCGCGTCAATCTGCGCGAGAGCGCGCGGCTCCTGAAGGAAGCCGGCTTCGAGGTGCGCGAGCGCAAGCTGGTCGATGCCTCAGGCAAGCCCGTGTCAGTCGAGATCCTGGTGCAGGACCCCTCCGCCGAGCGGATCGCGCTGTTCTACAAGCCGTCGCTGGAGCGCATCGGCGTTACCACCTCGATCCGCATCGTCGACGACGCGCAATATCAGAACCGGCTGCGCAACTTCGATTTCGACGTCATCACCGACCTCTGGGGACAGTCGCTGTCGCCCGGCAACGAGCAGCGGGAATTCTGGGGATCGCAGACCGCCGACCAGCCCGGCTCGAGAAACACCATCGGCATCAAGAATCCCGCGATCGACGCTCTGATCGAGAAGGTGATCTTCGCCAAGGATCGCCCGACGCTGGTGGCCGCGACCAGGGCGCTCGACCGCGTGCTGCTGTGGAATTTCTACGTCGTGCCGCAATTCACCTATGGCTTTTCGCGCTACGCGCGCTGGGACCGCTTCAGCCATTTCGAGCCGCTGCCGAAATACGGCCGTTCCGGGTTGCCGTCGCTGTGGTGGTTCGATGCCGACAAGGCCGGGCGGATCGGCAAGCGATCTTGAGGGATCTTTCGCGCATGGCGCTTTTCTCCCGCCGGCATCTGCTCGGTCTCGGCCTCGGCGCCCTGAGCGCGGCGCGGTTTGGTTCCGTGCGCGCCGCCGACGGCGACACTGAGGCCCATGGCATATCGGTGTTCGGCGACCTGAAATATCCTGAAGACTTCCGTCATTTCGACTACGTCAATCCGGCGGCGCCGAAGGGCGGCATGTTCTCGCTGATCCCCTCGACGCGCGCCTACAACCAGTCCTACCAGACCTTCAATTCCTTCAACGCCTACATCCTGAAGGGCGAAGGCGCGCAGGGCATGGACATGACGTTCTCGCCGCTGATGGTGCGCGCCACCGACGAGCCCGACGCGATGTACGGCCTCGTCGCCAAATCGGTGCAGATTTCACCGGACAAGCTGACCTACCGCTTCACGCTGCGGCCGGAGGCGCGGTTTCACGACGGTTCGAAACTGACCGCGCATGACGCCGCCTTCTCGCTGACCACGCTGAAGACCAGGGGTCATCCTTTGATCGTGACGCAGATGCGCGACATGGTGAAGGCGGAAGCACCCGACGACGCCACGCTGGTCGTCACCTTCGCCGAGAAGCGCGCGCGCGACGTGCCGCTCTATGTCGCCTCCTTGCCGATTTTTTCGAAGGCCTATTACGCGACGCGCCCCTTCGATGAATCGACGCTGGATATTCCGCTCGGCTCCGGGCCCTACAGGGTCGGCAAGTTCGAGGTCAACCGCTACGTCGAATTCGAGCGGGTCAAGGATTGGTGGGCCGCCGATCTGCCGGTGGCGCGCGGCGCCTATAATTTCGATACCGTGCGTTACGAGTTCTACCGCGACCGCGACGTCGCGTTCGAGGGATTTACCGGCAAGAACTATCTGTACCGCGAGGAGTTCACCGCGCGGGTATGGGCGACGCGCTATGATTTTGCGGCGGTCAGGGACGGCCGCGTCAAGCGCGAGATACTGCCCGACGACACGCCGTCGGGCGCGCAGGGCTGGTTCATCAATACCCGCCGCGACAAATTCAAGGATCCACGCGTCCGCGAAGCGCTGATCCAGGCGTTCGATTTCGAGTGGACCAACAAGACCATCATGTACGGCGCCTATGCGCGCACCCATTCGCCGTTCCAGAATTCGGACATGATGGTGAGCGGGCCGCCGTCGCCGGAGGAACTCAAGCTGCTCGAGCCGTTCCGCGGCCAGGTGCCGGACGAAGTGTTCGGCGCGCCGTTCGTGCCGCCGGTGTCGGACGGCTCGGGACAGGATCGGACCTTGCTGCGCAAGGCCCAGCAATTGCTGCAGGAGGCGGGGCTCGCCACCAAGGACGGCAAGCGGCTGTTGCCGAACGGCGAAGTGTTCAAAATAGAATTCCTGGTCGACGAGCCCTCGATCCAGCCGCACCATGCGCCCTATGTCAAAAATCTCGGCACGCTCGGGATCGAGGCCAGCGTGCGGCTGGTCGATCCGGTGCAATACCGTGCCCGTCTGGAAGATTTCGATTTCGACATGACCATCCAGCGCTTCAGCATGTCGGCGACCCCGGGCGACGGCATGCGGCCGTTCTTCACCTCGCAGGCCGCCGCCACCAAGGGCTCCTACAATCTCGCCGGGATCGCCAGTCCGGCGATCGACGCGCTGATCGAGAAAATTCTCGGCGCCGAAAACCGCGCCGATCTGACGGTGGCCTGCCGCGCCTTCGACCGGGTGTTCCGCGCCGGGCGTTACTGGGTGCCGCAGTGGTATCGCACCAGCCATCCGATCGCCTATTGGGACCAGTTCGGACATCCCCCGAAACTTCCGCGCTACGCGCAAGGCGTCGGCGCCCCCGAACTCTGGTGGTATGAGGCCGCCAAGGCGGCCAAGCTGGAACAGGCGAAATAGAACATGAGCGCCTATATCGCCCGCCGCATTCTCTTGATGATCCCGACGTTGCTCGGGATCCTGTTCGTCTCCTTCGTCGTGGTGCAGTTCGCGCCGGGCGGTCCGGTCGAGCGGGTGATCGCGCAACTCTCCGGCGCCGATACCGGCGGCTCGTCGCGGATCTCGGGCGGCACCGGCGGCGATTTCGGCGCGCGCACGCAAGTAGGGGCCTCGGCCGACGCGGTCGGCTCGAAATACCGTGGCGCCCAGGGGCTCGATCCCGATTTCGTGAAAAGCCTGGAAAAGCAGTTCGGCTTCGACAAGCCGGCGCCGGAGCGTTTCGCGCTGATGCTGTGGAATTTCGCCCGCTTCGATTTCGGCAAGAGCTATTTCCGCGACGTCAGCGTGCTGCAGCTGATCAAGGAGAAATTGCCGGTCTCGATGTCGCTCGGGATCTGGATGACGCTTCTGACCTACCTGATCTCGATCCCGCTCGGCATCCGCAAGGCGGTGATGGACGGCTCCAAATTCGACACCTGGACCTCGGCGATCATCATCGTCGGATTTGCGATTCCCGGATTCCTGTTCGCGATCCTCTTGATCATCCTGTTCGCCGGCGGCTCGTTCTTCAACATCTTCCCGCTGCGCGGGCTGACTTCGGACGGCTGGTCGGCGTTTCCCTGGTACTGGAAGATCATCGATTATTTCTGGCACATCACGCTGCCGCTGATCTCGATGGCGCTGGGCGCCTTCGCCACCATGACGCTGTTGACCAAGAACTCGTTCCTCGACGAAATCCGCAAGCAATACGTCATGACCGCGCGCGCCAAGGGCTGCAGCGAACGGCAGGTGCTCTATAATCACATCTTCCGCAACGCCATGCTGATCGTGATCGCCGGCTTCCCCGGCGCGTTCATCCATGCCTTCTTCTCCGGCTCGCTGCTGATCGAGACCATCTTCTCGCTCGACGGCCTCGGCCTGCTCGGCTTCGAGAGCGTGCTGAACCGCGACTATCCCGTGGTGTTCGGCACGCTGTTCATCTTTTCGCTGGTCGGTCTCGTGGTCAACCTGGTCTCCGACCTCGCCTACATG
Source organism: Bradyrhizobium sediminis (assembly GCF_018736105.1). Classification (NCBI taxonomy): domain Bacteria; kingdom Pseudomonadati; phylum Pseudomonadota; class Alphaproteobacteria; order Hyphomicrobiales; family Nitrobacteraceae; genus Bradyrhizobium; species Bradyrhizobium sediminis. Next base: position 4,929,922 of record NZ_CP076135.1, on the reverse strand, counting down.
TGGATCGATCCGCGAATCGATTTCGAGGCGCGGGAAGTCTGATGAACATCACCGCGCCGCAACCGATCGAAACCTCAACGCAACAGCCGCTCGGCGAAGCGGTGCCGATGACGCGCCATCGCTTCTCGCCGTCGCCGCTCAACCGCCGGCGCTGGCAGAACTTCAAGTCCAACCGCCGGGGCTACTGGTCGTTCTGGATCTTCCTCACGCTGTTCATTGTCTCGCTGTTTGCCGAACTGATCGCCAACGACCGCCCGTTCCTGATCAAGTTCGACGGCCATCTGTATTTCCCGGCCTTCATCAGCTATTCCGAAACCACCTTCGGCGGCGACTTCGAGACCGCGGCCGACTACCGCGATCCCTATCTGCAGAAGCTGATCAAGGAGAAGGGCGGCAGCATCGTCTGGCCGCTGATCCGCTATTCCTACGACACCCACAATCTCGATCTGCCGACGCCGGCGCCGTCGAAGCCGACCTGGATGCTGACCGAAGCGCAGTGCAAGGAGGTGGTGCAGAAGAAGGGCCTCAGGAGCTGCCGCGACCTCGAATACAACTGGCTCGGCACCGACGACCAGGGCCGCGACGTGGTGGCGCGGCTGATCTACGGCTTCCGCATCTCGGTCTTGTTCGGGCTCTCGCTCACCATCATCTCCTCGATCATCGGGGTGGCCGCCGGCGGCGTGCAGGGCTATTTCGGCGGCTGGGTCGATCTCGGCTTCCAGCGCTTCATCGAGGTTTGGAGCGCCATTCCCTCGCTCTATCTTTTGCTGATCCTGTCTTCGGTGCTGGTGCCCGGCTTCTTCGTGCTGCTCGGCATCCTCCTGCTGTTCTCCTGGGTGTCGCTGGTCGGGCTGGTGCGCGCCGAATTCCTGCGCGGGCGCAATTTCGAATACATCATGGCGGCGCGCGCGCTCGGCGTCTCCAACGCCGTGATCATGTTCCGGCATCTGCTGCCGAACGCCATGGTCGCGACCATGACGTTCCTGCCCTTCATCGTGTCGTCGTCGGTGATGACGCTGACCGCGCTCGACTTCCTCGGATTCGGCCTGCCGCCGGGCTCGCCGTCGCTCGGCGAACTGCTGTCGCAGGGCAAGGCCAACGTGCAGGCGCCGTGGCTCGGCTTCACCGGCTTCTTCGCGGTCGCCATCATGCTTTCGCTGCTGATCTTCATCGGCGAAGCCGTGCGCGACGCCTTCGATCCGCGCAAGACGTTCAGGTAGGGCCGCATGGACGCCATCAACCAGCCGCTGCTCGATGTCCGCGATCTCTCGGTGGCGTTCCACCAGCCGAGCGGCACCACGACCGCGGTCGATCATGTTTCCTTCGAGATCAAGCGCGGCGAGTGCGTGGCGCTGGTCGGCGAATCCGGCTCCGGCAAATCGGTCAGCGCGCTGTCGATCCTGAAGCTGTTGCCGTATCCGACCGCGTCGCATCCCTCCGGCAGCATCCGCTTCAAGGGCCAGGAGCTGCTCGGCCTGCCCGAGAACGAGATGCGCGGCATCCGCGGCAACGACATCTCGATCATCTTCCAGGAGCCGATGACCTCGCTCAATCCGCTGCATTCGATCGAGTCGCAGATCGGCGAGATCCTGCAGTTGCACAGCGGCATCGGCGGCCAGAAGGCGCGGGCGCGGACGCTCGAGCTCTTGACCCAGGTCGGCATTCCCGATCCGGAAACCCGGCTTGCGAGCTATCCGCATCAATTGTCCGGCGGCCAGCGCCAGCGCGTCATGATCGCGATGGCGCTCGCCAACGAGCCCGACCTCCTGATCGCGGACGAGCCGACCACCGCGCTCGACGTCACCGTGCAGGCGCAGATCCTGGCGCTCTTGGCGGAAATCCGCGCCCGGCTCGGCATGAGCCTGTTGTTCATCACCCACGACCTCGGCATCGTCCGCCGCATCGCCGACACCGTCTGCGTCATGAACGGCGGCAAGATCGTCGAGCAGGGCCCGGTGGAGCAGGTCTTCACCGCGCCCAAGCATCCCTATACCAAGGCATTGCTGGCGGCCGAGCCGAAGCCGGATCCGGCGCCGCCGCGGCCGGGCAATCCCGTGGTGATCTCGTCCGACGACCTGAAGGTCTGGTTTCCGATCAAGCGCGGCTTGCTGCGCAAGACGGTTGGGCACATCAAGGCGGTCGACGGCGTCAGCGTCTCCGTGCGCAAGGGCGAGACGCTCGGCGTGGTCGGCGAGTCCGGTTCCGGCAAGACCACGCTCGGGCTGGCGCTGTTGCGGCTGATCTCGTCCGACGGCCCGATCGTGTTTCTCGGCAAGGATATCCAGGGCCTGCGCTTCAAGGCGATGCGCCCGTTCCGCCGCGACATGCAGATCGTGTTCCAGGATCCGTTCGGGGCGCTCAGCCCGCGCATGTCGGTCGGCGACATCGTCGCGGAGGGCCTCAGCGTGCACCAGCGCGCGCTCTCGGAAGAAGAGCGCGAGGCCCGCGTCATCAAGGCATTGAAGGACGTCGGCATGGATCCGGCGACGCGGTTCCGCTATCCGCACGAATTCTCCGGCGGCCAGCGCCAGCGCATCTCGATCGCGCGCGCCGCGGTGCTGGAGCCGAATTTCGTGGTGCTGGACGAGCCGACCAGCGCGCTCGACATGCTGTTCCAGGCGCAGATGGTCGACCTGTTGCGCGAACTGCAGCGCAAGCGCGACCTCACCTACATGTTCATCTCGCACGACCTGCGCGTGGTCGCTTCGCTCGCCAGCCATCTGATCGTGATGCGTTACGGCAAGGTGGTCGAGGAGGGCCCGGCTTCGGAGTTGTTCAAGAATCCGAAGACCGACTATACCCGCGCACTGTTCGCCGCCGCGTTCCGGCTGGAAACCGCGCCGAACGGCGCGGCGGCGACGTAGAGCATTTTGAAATCAGTCTAATGACGTTCGGGTATCTCGCGGCCTCATGGTTCGAGACGCGCGGCGTTGCCGCGCTCCTCACCATGAGGGTCTGGCAGACCTCATCCTGAGGAGCGCTCGGCGGCGCAATTGCGCCGCTGACTTGCGCGCGTCTCGAAGGATGTAGCCACCACACGCTTCAAAGCACTCCAGCTTCAGCCCAGCCTCTTGATCGCCCTGACCTCGCTGCCGGCGGCCTTGATGCGGGCGATGGCGTCGCGGGTGTTTTCGATCACGGTCGCCATGTGATGCGCGTTGGCGTGCACGAGGGTTTCAGCGTCGCGCGCGATGGCGACATGGCCGCGCCAGAACAGCAGGTCGCCGCGCTGCAATTCCCTGGCTTCGGCCAGTCCCAGCAGGCGACCGAGGCCGTCGCGCTGCATGTCGCTGTCACGCGGGCAGCCGGTGCCGGCGGCGTTGAGCGACACCTGCAGCAGGCCGGAGCAATCGATGCCGAAACTGCTCTTGCCGCCCCAGAGATAGGGCGTGCCGACGAAGCGTTCGGCGACCGCGACGAAATCGTCCGCCATCTCATCCAGCCCGCCGAGATGCGGCCGCGGCAGATACCAGCCCTCGCGGGTCATGACAAAGGTGTCGTCTTCGCGCACCGCCGTCACCAGCGCTGCCATCGGCAGCGTTTCGGCCGGCGGCAATTTGATCGATGGGCCCGGGAAGGCGAAGGTCCGCAAGGCGATGACCTTGTGGGTCGGCTGCCCCTTCGGTTTGGCCAGCGCCCGGTCGGGCAGCCAGCCGACATAGCCGTCGCTTTTCAGCTGGCCCCAGGCAAAGCCTTCGTCGTTGCGGTCGTAGATGGTGACGCGCTCGCCGAGCAGCGCCTGCGTCGCCAGCTCCGCATCGGCCGACGGCCCGATGCGCAGCGGCGCGATCGCTTCCGCAATCTCGAATTCCTCGCCGGCGACGAAGCGCGCCGCCTTGACCTTGCCTTCGAGATATTTCGCGGCGAGATCGGGTCGCGCCGGCGTCAGCCGCGGATCATCCATAGCGTTCGCCCAGTAACTTGTAGATCGCGCGCGCGGCCTGGCATTCGCCGCCCTCCGGTCGCGCCGGCTTTGCGGATGGCGTCCAGCCGTAGATATCGACATGCAGCCAGCGTGTGCTGTCCTCGACAAAACGCTGCAGGAACAGCGCGCAGGTGATGGAGCCCGCAAAGGTGCCCGACGGCGCGTTGTTCACGTTGGCGACCTTGGAATCGAGCCAGGCATCGTAGGCCGGCCACAGCGGCAATCGCCACATCGGATCGTTCTCCGTGCTCGCGCACCGCGCGACGTCCTGCGCCAGCGTTTCATCATTGGTGTAAAAGGGCGGTAAATCCGGCCCCAGCGCCACCCGCGCCGCACCCGTCAGCGTGCCGAGATCGATCAGCAGATCCGGCTTGTCCTCGCAGGCCAGCGCCAGCGCGTCCGCCAGCACCAGCCGGCCCTCGGCGTCGGTGTTGCCGATCTCCACCGTGAGGCCCTTGCGCGATTTGAAGATGTCGAGCGGCCGGAACGCGTTGCCGGCGACCGCGTTCTCGACCGCCGGAATCAGCACCCGCAGCCGCAGCTTGAGCTTCGCATCCATCACCATCTGCGCCAGTGCCAGCACGTTGGCGGCGCCGCCCATGTCCTTCTTCATGATCAGCATGCCGGCCGATGACTTGAGGTCGAGCCCGCCGGTATCGAAGCAGACGCCCTTGCCGACCAGCGTCACCTTGGGATGGGCGGGGTCTCCCCATTGGAGGTCGATCAGCCGGGGCGCGCGGGAGGACGCCATGCCCACCGCGTGAATCAGCGGGAAATTCTGCCGCGTCAGGTCCTCGCCGACGATGACGCTGAAACTGGCGCCGAAGCGGCTGGCGAGCTCCCGGGCGGCCTGCGCCAGCTGCTCCGGTCCCATGTCGTTCGACGGCGTATTGATGAGGTCGCGGGCAAGCGCAGCGGCTTCCGCCATCCGCTCGATCTCGGCGGTGTCGACGCCTGCGGGCGGCACCAGCCGGACGCCGGGCGCATCCGCCTTGCGGTAGCGGCCGAAGCGGTAGCTGCCGAGTGCGAACGCCAGCGCCGCGAGCCGCGCATCATGCGGCGCATTGGCAAAACGGTAGACGCCCGGCGGCAGCAGGCCGGGCAGGGAGCCCGGCCGGAACAGGTCGCGGGATTTGCCGGCCTCGTCCTCGAGACCGAACAGCACCTGTGCGATCTGTCCGTCCACCGACGGCAGCGTCAGGCACGCCCCGGGCTTGGCGGCGAAGCCGTTGGCGAGCGCGAACTGCCGGGCTTGCGCGGGCAGGCCGGCGCAGATCGCGTCCCATGTCGCCTTGGTGGCAAAGGTGATGGGAATGGCTGCGGCTGTGGGCGCGGTCTCGAATACGGATGGCATGCGGTTTTCGGTCTTCCATTGAAATGGCGGGAACAGGGCAGAGGAGAGGAGAGTCGGGCGCGGGGCGTCAATTAACCAGACGTTAGGGTTAACAGTCTATTGCTGGCGCGTTCGGCCCGGTCAATTCGCCCGTGAGTTAAAGTGCCATGCGTCAGTCTCCCAGCCTTGCCCGGCTTCTTGCGTCCGCGGCCGCGACGGCGATTTTGGCCGCGAGCCTCGGCGGCTGCCAGACCATGTCCGACATCACCGGCTCGATCACCTCGAAGGCCGAAGCCAGTCCCAGTCCCGGCCCGGATGCCGATCCGCGGCGCTCGGTAGAGGTCTATGGCGAGCGCTATCGCGCCAACCCCAAGGATCCCGAAGCCGCCCTGCGCTATGGCCAGGCGCTCCGCTCCACCGGTCAGCGCGCCCAGGCCGTTGCGGTGTTCGAGCAGGCCACCATCGCCCATCCGAGCCACAAGGCGCTGCTCGCCGGCTATGGCCGGGCGCTCGCCGATAACGGCAGTTTCCAGCGGGCGTTCGACGTCCTCACCCGCGCCCATTCGCCCGACAATCCGGACTGGCGCATCCTGTCGGTGCAGGGAACCACGCTCGATCAGCTCGGCCGGCATGAAGAGGCCCGCCGCTATTACGCCAGCGCCTTGCGGATCGTGCCCGACGAGCCGTCGGTGCTGTCCAATCTCGGGCTGTCCTACGTTCTCTCCAAGGACCTGCCGAAGGCGGAAACGACCCTCCGCAAGGCCTATGGCAACGCCCGCGCCGACGCGCGGGTGCGGCAGAATCTGGGCCTCGTGGTCGGCCTGCAGGGCCGCTTCGCCGAAGCCGAGGAAATCGTCAAGGCCGACCTGCCGGCCGAGGAAGCCGCCGCCAATGTCGGCTATCTGAAGCAGATGCTGGCGCGCAAGGATAACCCGCGCGCTGCCGGCGGCGCGGCGTCGATGCCGGTGGCCTCGCTGAACCGGCCGGACTGACGGCGTCACCATTCAAGGCCGGCTCGCCCGACACCGCGCCGCTGGAGGCGTCCAGATACCGTCGACTTACTTTGCATGGGGTTGTTTTCGATATTTTTGGTTTGGGGCCGCCGGCGCGCCGGCTCGCCCGGTCAAGTGCCGGGCGATGACAGCGTCAGATGCCGTAGCTGACCGGCTCCGTCGCGAAGCTGCGGCTCACTGCATCGCCGCGACCTTGATGCCGGTCGGTCCCAGGATGACCACGAACAGCACCGGCAGGAAGAACAGGATCATCGGCACCGTCAGCTTCGGCGGCAATGCGGCGGCCTTCTTCTCGGCCTCGTTCATGCGCATGTCGCGGTTTTCCTGCGCCATCACGCGCAGGCTCTGGCCGAGCGGGGTGCCGTAACGTTCCGATTGCTGCAGCGCCAGGCAGACCGACTTCACGCCCTCGAGCCCGGTGCGCTTCGCGAGATTCTCGTAGGCCACCTTGCGGTCCTGCAGATAGGACAGCTCGGCGGTGGTCAGCGTGAACTCCTCCGACAGCGCGATCGACTGGGTGACGATCTCGGTCGAGACCTTGCGGAACGCGGTTTCGATCGACATGCCGGACTCGATGCAGATCAACAGCAGATCGAGCGCGTCGGGAAACGCCCGCTTGATCGAGAGCTGGCGCTTGGTGATGGCGTTCTTCAGGAACAGCATCGGCGCCTGCAGGCCGAGATAGGCCGCAGCGACGCACATGCCGATCTTGACCGGCAATGATTTTTCCATGTGCGAGATCACGAAGACATACAGCACAGCGCCGAAGAACATCACGATCGGCGTCACCAGCCGGAAGAACAGGAAGGTGATATAGGGCGCCTGGCCGCGATAGCCGGCCATGGTCAGCTTTTCGCGCGCGGCTTCCTGCGCCAGCCATTTCGTCAGGTTGAAGTCTTCCACCACCCTGGAGACGACCTGCTTCGGGGTCTGGCGCAGCGATACCTTCTCGGTCTTGGTGAGACGCTCGCGCTCGCGCTGCCGGATCCGCTCGCGCTCGCTGGCGACCGCCTTCATGCGCTTCGCCAGCCCTTCGCCCGCGAACAGCGGCATGATCAGCGTATAGGCGGTCGCGCTCACGGCGATGGCGGCGAGCAGCATGGTCATGAACCGCGCGTCGTGGAGCTTTGTGACCAGGAAATCAATCATGCTGCACCGTCAGAAGTCGAAGTTGATCATTCTCTTCATCACGAAGATGCCGATGGACATCCAGATCACGCAGCCGACCAGCATCAGCTGGCCGGTCGGATGGGTCCACAGCAGCGAGATGTAGTCGGGAGTCGAGAGGTAGACGAGCAGCATGACGATCGGCGGCAGCGAGCCGATGATCGCCGCGGACGCCTTGGCCTCCATCGACATGGCCTGGATCTTCTCGGCCATCTTCTTGCGGTCGCGCAGCACCTTGGACAGGTTGCCGAGCGCTTCCGACAGGTTGCCGCCCGACTTCTGCTGGATCGCGATCACGATGCCGAAGAAGTTGGCTTCCGGCACCGGCATCCGGTCGTACAGCCGCGCGCAGGCCTCGCCGAGCGGCATGCCGATCGCCTGGGTTTCGATGATGGCGAGGAATTCGCCCCGCAGCGGCTCCGGCGCGTCGGCAGCGACCACCTTGATCGATTCGAACAGCGGCAGGCCCGCCTTGATGCCGCGAACGATGACGTCGACGGCGTCCGGCAGCGCCTTGAGAAATGCCTTTTCCCGGCGCGTCTTGAGAAAGCCCAGGGCCCAGCGCGGCAGGCCGAAGCCGGCGGCAATGCCGAGGCCCGCGGCCCCCAGCAATCCGCCCCCGGACATCAGCACCAGGGCGAAGCAGGCCGCGCCCATGACGCCGGAAACGATCATGAATTTCTGCGGCGTCCAGTCCAGTCCGGCCTGGGTGAGACGGACGCTCATCGAGACCTTCTTTTCCTTCTGCAGGCGCGCGTCGAGCTCCTTCAGCGAACCCTCGACCTGTTCGCGGCGCGAGCGCTGGCTCTTGTCGGCCTGGCGGGCGGCGACCGGCTCCGCCTTGGCGACCGAGGCGCGGCGGTTCTCGGCCTTCTTCTCACCCGAGAGCAGCGGATAGACGAAGACCCATGCCACGCCGCCCACGGCGGTGGCGGCGAGAAAGGCCAGTGCGAGCGCTTGAATGTTCATGGCCCTCAGGTTTCCTTGACTTCGGCGGCGTCGAGGGCGGCGGCAAGCCGCTTCTCCTCGCCGTAATATCGCGCCCGATCCCAGAAGCGCGGCCGTCCGATCCCGGTCGAGCGATGCCGGCCGATGATGTTTCCGTTGGCGTCCTCGCCCATCAGGTCGTAGATGAACAGGTCCTGGGTGATGATGGTGTCGCCTTCCATGCCCATCACCTCGGTGATGTGGGTGATGCGCCGCGAACCGTCGCGCAGGCGCGCGGCCTGGATGATGACGTCGATCGAGGCGCAGATCATCTCGCGAATGGTCCGCGACGGCAGCGAGAATCCGCCCATCGTGATCATCGATTCGCAGCGCGACAGGGCTTCGCGCGGATTGTTGGCGTGCAGCGTTCCCATCGATCCGTCGTGGCCGGTATTCATGGCCTGCAACAGGTCGAACGCCTCGGGTCCGCGGACTTCGCCGACGATGATGCGTTCAGGGCGCATGCGCAGGCAGTTGCGGACCAGTTCGCGCATCGTGACCTGGCCTTCGCCCTCGATGTTGGGCGGGCGGGTTTCCAGCCGCACCACATGCGGCTGCTGCAATTGAAGTTCGGCGGCGTCTTCGCAGGTGATGATGCGCTCGTCGTCGTCGATGTAGTTGGTCAGGCAGTTCAGCAGCGTGGTCTTGCCGGAGCCGGTGCCGCCGGAGATCAGCACGTTGGCGCGACAGCGCCCGATGATCTGCAGGATTTCGGCGCCTTCCGGCGTGATCGCGCCGAACTTGACCAGCTGATCCAGCGTCAGCTTGTCCTTCTTGAACTTGCGGATGGTCAGTGCGGGGCCGTCGATCGCCAGCGGAGGAACGATGGCGTTGACGCGCGAGCCGTCGGCGAGGCGGGCGTCGCAGATCGGCGAGGATTCGTCGACGCGCCGGCCGACCTGGCTGACGATGCGCTGGCAAATGTTGAGGAGCTGCTGGTTGTCGCGGAAGCGGATCCCGGTGCGCTGGATCTTGCCGGCGACTTCGATGAACACCGTGCCGGCGCCGTTGACCATGATGTCGGCGATGTCGTCGCGCGACAGCAGGGGCTCCAGCGGGCCGTAGCCGAGAACGTCGTTGCAGATGTCGTCGAGCAGTTCTTCCTGCTCGGCAATCGACATCACGATGTTCTTGATCGCGATGATCTCGTTGACGATGTCGCGAATTTCCTCGCGCGCGGACTCGCCGTCGAGCTTGGCGAGCTGGGCAAGGTCGATCGCCTCGATCAGGGCGCCGAAGATCGTCGCCTTGACCTGATAGTAGCTGTCCGACCGCCGCGCATCCATTGCCGGCGCCGGCGGCGCCGCCTTCGCCGGCGAGATCGGCGGCGAGGAAACCATCGGCGGGGCGGAGGTATGGACGGCCGGCGCCGCGGCAGGCGGGTTCAACGCGCCGGCGGCGGGCTTCAATGCCCGCGTATCGCTTTCAGTTCCGCTACGCTTACCAAACACGACGTTACTCCATGCGGGCGGTTACTTGGCCCGCAGCTTCTCGATGAGGGGCGACAGGAACGAACCCCGCGGCTTTTTGGTCTCGCCGCGGCCTGTCAGCCGCTGCGCGATCTGCAGAAACATCTCGGTAGTGCGATGGCTGGCGTTGATCTCCGCGATCATCTGGCCGTTGTTGGCCGCTGATCCGAACATCTGCGGATCGAACGGAATAGCGGCAATCGGCTGGCTCTCGATGGCCTTTGCGAATTCGCTGGCGTTGATCTCCGGCCGCTTCGGCATGCCGACCATGTTGAGGCAGTAGAGCGGGGTCCGGTCGTTGGGCCGCGATGCCTTCAGCAGGTCGAAGATGTTCTTGGTGTTGCGCAGATTGGCGAGATCGGGCACCCCGACGATCAGGATATCGTCGGCGCCCACCAGGGCGCGCTTGGTCCATCCCGACCACTGATGGGGAACGTCGAGCACGATGCACGGCATCGTGGTGCGAAGCGTGTCGAAGATCGCATCGAAGGCGTCGGCGCCGAAGTCATAGACCCGGTCGAGCGTCGCCGGCGCCGCCAGCAGGCTGAGGTGGTCGGTGCACTTCGACAGCAGGCGGTCGACGAACGCGGTATCGACGCGGTCGGGCGAGAACACCGCGTCCGCAATGCCCTGCGGCGGATCCTGATTGTAGTCGAGGCCGGCGGTGCCGAACGCAAGATCGAGATCGGCAACCACGGAATCCAGCGCGAGATCGCGCGCGATCGCCCAGGCGACGTTGTGCGCGATGGTGGACGCGCCGACGCCGCCCTTGGCGCCGACGATGGCGATGATGCGGCCGACCGCCTTGGCTTCCGGCGCCGAGAACAGGTTGCAGACCGAACGCACCACGTCCAGCGCGTTGACCGGCGCGAGCACGTAGTCGCTGACGCCGCGGCGGACCAGTTCGCGATACAGCGTGACATCGTTGATGCGGCCGATCACGACCACCCGGGTTCCGGCGTCGCACACGGTCGCAAGCTGGTCGAGGCCGCCGAGGATGTCGCTGCGACCTTCGGTTTCCAGGATGATCACGTTCGGCGTCGGCGCGGTGCGATAGGCCTCGATGGCGGCTGCCATGCCGCCCATCTGGATCTTGAGGTGGGCCTTGCCGAGGCGGCGGTCTTCGCCCGCCGATTGCACGGCGGCGGCGGTCTCCACGGTCTCGCAAAAGGCCTGCACCGACACGCGCGGCGCTGGCGCAATGTGATCGTCCGCCGCGGGCGACGAGGCGTCCGGCTGTTCTTCGGGGGTCTGGCGCGCGTAGCTGATCATTTGCCTGTATCGCTGAGTTTGGCCTTTTCGGCCTCGGGATAGATCGTCGTCGTCGGCGTGCCCTTGCGATACTTGTCGAAGGCGGTGGAACGCCGCGGCGTATAGGCCGGCGTCTCGCTCCGCGGCTGCAGCAGATCGGACGGATTGTCGGCCATCGCCGCCATGTTGCGCTGATAGGCGCAGCCGAAATTGTAGTAGGGCTTGTTTTCGAAATAGCTCGTGTTGTTGACCGACGGGCCGAGATCCTCGGGCCAGGTCCCGCAGGGACCGGCCACCGCCGAGATCTTCGGATAGTTCATCCGGATCGCCGCCATGTGGCGCGGGTTTTCCGGATGGTAGCGGCGGGCAACGATGCCGCGCGGCGGCACGCCCGCGGCCGCCAGCGTCGCCTGGATTTCCCGGAACGAATCCGCTGCCGCCCGCGCGTTGGGCGTGTCGACCGGCACGTCGACGGTGATTGCGCCGGTGCCTTCGCGGAGCCAGGTCTGCGCCAGCCCTATGACGTCGGCGCGCTGCGCAGCGGAAAGGCCGCCGCGCGCCTGGCCGACGAAGATCACGACCGAACGGTTGGCTTCCTCGACCGCGATCGGATGGCGCAGGCGATAATCGTTCGGAGCGCTTGCGGCGTACACGTCTTCGGTGTGCTTGCAGGCCCCGAGCACGACGGAAAGACCGACAAGCGCTCCCGCCAAGCGGAAAGCGCGGCTGCGATCGAGGGGTATTCTGGCTGTCATCGGTTTCGTCCTCGTCCCGCCTCAGTCGGTAATAAAGCCGTAGGTGCCGCGATAATTCCGTGCCGGCTCGACCCGGCCCGGAACGCCGTAGATGCGATTGATGCTGCCGAGCAGATCGGCCTGCGGATCCGACGAACTGGCGAACCCGTCATCCGGCCTCGACAGGTCCTTCTGCGCGACCGCGCGCACGATGATCGGCGTCACCAGCACCATCAGTTCGGTCTGGTTGTTGACGTAGTCGCGGCTGCGGAACAGCGTGCCGAGAATCGGCAGCTGCGCGAGGCCGGGCAGGCCGTTGATGGCCTGCTTGGTCTGTTCGGCGATCAGGCCCGCCATCGCCATCGCGCCGCCTGACGGAATCTCCAGCGTGGTTTCGGCGCGGCGGGTCTTGATCGAGGGAATGGTCACGGAGTTTACCGTCGAGGCGGTGACCGACTGCGACAGCGTGATCGAGTTGTCGTTGGACAACTCGGAGACTTCGGTCATCACCCGCAGGCTGATCCGTCCCTCGGAGAGCACTACCGGCGTGAAGTTGAGCGAAATACCGAACTTCTTGAAGCTGATCTGGGTGGTGCAGACATGCGTGGTCGGGTCGCAGGAATAACCTGCGGGAACCGGGAATTCGCCGCCGGCGATGAAGGTGGCGGACTCGCCGGAAATCGCGGTCAGGTTGGGCTCGGCCAGCGTGCGCACCACGCCTGCGCTTTCCATCGCGCGCAGCGTGGCCGTCACCGACGGCGTCGCTCCGAACGACGCGGTCGTCGTATTGTTGGCGACCAGCGCGCGGCCATAGGCCGTGAAAGGGTTGGCGTTGTTGAAATTGACGACCGCGGTGCCGTAACTCATGCTGGCGGTGAGGTCGATGCCGAGCTGCTTGATGACGTTGCGCGCGACTTCGGCCACGGTGACCTTCAGCATCACCTGGTCGCGGCCGCGGACCGCGATCGAGTTGACGACCTTGTCGGCGCCGCCGACCAGGCGGGCGGCGAGTTCGCCGGCCTGCTGCGCCTCGACCGGGCTTGCCGCAGATCCGGACAACATGACGCCGTCGCCGACGCCCTCGATCTGGATGTCGGCATTCGGCAGCGTGGTCTTGAGCGCGGCGCGGACGCCGTTGAGGTCGCGTTTGACGGCGATGTCGTAGGCGGCGATCTGCTGGCCGGCGGAATCGAAGAATACGATGTTGGTCTGGCCGACCGCGGCGCCGATGATGTAGGCGCGCTGCGCCGAACGGACCACGGCATTGGCGATCTTGGGGTCAGCGACCAGCACGTCCTTGATGTCGCGCGGCAGGTCGATCACGACGGATTTGCCGATGCCGAGGGCGAGAAAACGCGCATTCATCTGTCCGTCGGCGGCCATCGGCGCGGCGACGCGGTAGTCGCTCGCCGCCACCGGCGCCAAGGCCTGGTTGAACATCAGCGCTGCCACTGCCGAAAACGACAGGGCGCGGACCATGAAGGTCCGCATCACCGGCTGATTTCCCCTGCACTTCATATCGTGCGTCCTTTCGGTCACTTCTGTGTCGTCGTCGGGCTGGCGATGCCGTAACGAACGACGTTGACGCTGTCGCCACGCTTGGGAGCCCGCTCGTCAGTTGTATTCTCGACCATGTTGACATCGGCGATGCTGCGCAGCGCCAGCGCCAGCGTGCCGCTCTGGCGCGCGCGGGCCAGCGTCTCGGCCTGCTCGGGCTTCAGCTCCAGCGTCACGGTCTTGCCGACCACGGCGTTCTGGCCGTCCTTTTCCTTCGGCGCCTGATCGATCGCGAGCACGCGGACGTTGCTCAGGATGATCTCGGAATTGACGACATCGGGGCCGCTGCGGTCGGGGTTCTTCTCGCGCTTGGAAAGAATCACGTCGACCCGGTCGTTCGGCAGGATGAAGCCGCCGGCGCCGGTCTCCGGCGAAATTTCTGTGGAGATGGCGCGCATGCCGGTGGGCAGGATCGCCGCCATGAAGCCGGATCCGTCGGCCTTGACCAGCTTCTGCTCGCGGATCGGCTCGCCGGCGATGAAGGGGGCGCGCGCGATCGAGCCCGCGACCTGGGCGGTGGCGTCGGGGCGTTCGCCGCGGCGAATGAAGGTGCTGCTGGTCGCCGCCGCCGGCCAGGTCTGCCATTGCATGTCGTCGGGCTTGAGCGACTGGCCGAGGCCGATGTCGGATTTGGCCACCAGGACGTCCACGGTCTGCAGTTGCGCGACCGGTTCGGACGGCGCAGGCTTGTTGTCGGAGCCGCTCGCAAGATATGCGGCAACGCCGCCGGCACCGACAGCGATGGTCAGGACCACAATGCGTGCGGTATTCATTACGCTTCACTTTCCACATTACGCCGCGACGCTGCCGCCGCCGTGATGGGAGTTGACCAGCTATTCGTCAAAGCATGGTTAATGAGGCGTATCTAAATCGCGTTAACGGGAGTTTACCAACGCGCTCAGCGCGCCGCGAAGTGGGCGAGGTCGACCGCCTTGATCCATTCGGTCTCCGGATAGATCATCAATGCGCCGATCGCCAGCGCGATGCCGTAGGGTATGCCGCTCTCCTTGGCGTGCAGCCTGAGCAGCCAGGACTGGCCGGCCAGCGCGTAGGGCAGCGGCCATTGCCGGAACTGCAGCAGCAGCAGGGTCAGGGCGCCGCCGAACAGCGAGGCGTAGAGCAGATAGTTCAGCAGATGGCCGAAACCGAACCACAACGCGGCCGCGGCCGCGACCTTGGCGTCGCCGCCGCCGATCCAGCCCATCGCAAAGCAGGCAAAGGCGACCGCGAGCACGGTCAGGCCGGCGCCGATATGGGTCAGGATATCGTAGAATCCCATGCCGCTCAGCAGCGCGAGCGCCAGAAAGCCCGCCGCCAGTGCCAGCGAAACCCGGTTCGAAATCGTCATGGTGAAGAGATCGCTCGCCGCCGCGAACGCCATCAGGGCCGGAAACAGCGAGAGGCGGACGATGTCGAGGATCATGGGACTATGCAGCCCGTATGGCTGACGCGAGGTCGGAGCATCGCCCGATTCTAGCGGTCAGAGATGAACAATCGGAAAACAGCCGGACGTCTCACCAGATGCTGGCAATCCGGGAGCCGAGGGCGAGAAGCGCCAGCGCCAGCGCCAGGCACACCAGTTCCACCGGCCGCTTGTCGCGGCTGCCGGCCGGCGGGGACGCGGTCGTGGCCGCGGCAGCGGCTGTCGCCGGTTTACGCATGTTTACCTTACGCCAACGCCGGACTTCAAAAACAGCAAAGGCCCCGGGATTGCCGGGGCCTCTGACGCTTCCCGTAACAGCCGCTTATTTCAGCGAGTTGTTGATCGAGGTGAACTTGGTGTTCAGGTTGGTGCCGAGGCCGTTCACGACGGCGATGATGGCGAGCGAAATGCCGGCTGCAATCAGGCCGTATTCGATGGCGGTGGCGCCGGACTCGTCCTTCACGAAACGCGCAATCAGGTTCTTCATAGCTAACTCCATGTACACGTGGCTGGTCGACTTAAGTTTGGTCTCGCCGGCGTTCTCAGCACCGTGACCATGGCGTCACCCTAGGGTCGGGAAATTGCAGCGCAGTTAATTCGGTCGCGTAAACACGGTTCGAAGGCGCTGTTCTTGAGCAGAGTAAACGCGCAATTAAGGACCTTCGAACAATTCGATGCTTTCCGGACCGCCCGTAATATAGAGAGCCCGCGGCCGGCGGGCAGGATTCATGGCTCCTTAAGCACGAGCGGGTACCCGTTGGAGGACCCGGTCGGATGAGGTTGTCATGTCGAATTTGCCAATGGAAGTCGTCGAGATGCTCGGCCAGACGATCGCCAAGGTGGTGCCCGTCACGATCGTGCTGGCGCTGGTGTTCTCGGTGCTGACCCATTTCTGGGCCTGCAATCCCGGAACGCCGTGGTGGCGCAAGCGGGAGCTGGTCACCGACATTGTTTACTGGTTCTTCGTGCCCTTGTTCGGACGCGTACTGCGAATCGGGCTTCTGGTGCTCGGCGCCGGCGTCGTCTTCAACATCCATGACGCCGACGCGCTGATCGCCTTCTACGACAATGGCCACGGCCCGCTGTCCGAGCTGCCGCTCTGGTTCCAGGCGGCGCTGTTCCTGGTGCTGTCGGACTTCATGCTGTACTGGCTGCACCGGATGTTCCACGGCGGCGGCTTCTGGAAATATCACGCCGTCCATCATTCCTCCGAGGATCTGGACTGGATCTCGGCGGCGCGCTTTCACCCCGTCAACCTGTTCCTCGGAACCATCATCGTCGACGTCATCCTGCTGATGGCGGGGATTTCGCCGAACGTCATGCTCTGGGTCGGGCCCTTCAACATGTTCCACTCGGCATTCGTGCACGCCAATCTGAACTGGACGCTCGGCCCGTTCAGATACGTGCTGGCCACCCCGGTTTTCCACCGCTGGCATCACACCGCGCTCGAAGTGGGCGGCAATACCAACTTCGCCGGCACCTTTCCGCTGTGGGATCTCCTGTTCGGGACCTACCGGATGCCGGAAAACAAGCTGCCCGATCACTATGGCGTCGACGACCAGGCCACGTTTCCGCAGGAGATTGCCGGGCAACTGGCCTATCCGTTCCGGCACTAACCAGAGCGTTTTCAAGCGAAGTGGGTACCGGTTCGCGTGAAGAAAACGCGTCAAAACAAAGATAGAGCCCCGTTCCGATTCAATCGGAACGGAAAAGACTCCAGGCCGCGCGGCGCGGGTTTCGAAAGACCGTTTGCACTTCGTTCACACATTGAGGTCAGATTTGCCCGGTCGGGCGCCGGTTCCGCTGCGTATCGCTTTTGCCGGCTAGTCAACGTCCCGGGGTAGAGTATGTCTGTGAGTTCCCTGCGTATGCGCGCTCGCGCGCCCTTTTCATTCCGCTCGCTCGCGATCGGAATCCTGCTGTGGCCGGCGGCGGCGCTGGCCGCACCGGGAGCCGACACCATCGCGGTCAACGTCGATCAGGCGAAGCTCGTCAAGCTTCCCGGCAAGGTCGCCACCATCGTGGTCGGAAACCCGCTGATTGCCGACGTAACCCTGCAGAGCGGCGGCATCATCGTCGTCACCGGCAAGGGCTACGGCGCCACCAACTTCGTGGCGATGGATCGCGCCGGCGATATCGTGGTCGATCGGGTCATCCAGGTCGAAGGCCCCACCGACCAGCTCATCACCATCTATCGCGGCGTCGAGCGCGAATCCTATAGCTGCATGCCGGTCTGCCAGCGCCGGGTAACGCTCGGCGACGGCGCGGCCTACTTCAAGACCGCGATCGATCAGGCCGGCACGCTCAGCAGCCAGGCCAGCGGCAGCGCCGCTGCGGCGGGCAAAGCCCAGAACTGAACCGTCCGCACCGGACCGGCATTGCGGGCCCGTGCAGGGGCCGGCACGGCCTGATGGCACGGCCGGCAGGGCGGTCCCGCGAATCGCTTCCGCACGCCATGCCCAAATCGGTTAATGCCGGGTTAACGAACCGGGGCGGCCTGCTTCGATCCGGCGAAACACTTCAACAATCACTTTCCGCTACATCTCGCGGGCGGAAAAATCGCTGCCGCGTGTCTTGAGGATTGCCCGATGTCGTCGCCCGCTGCCGCAACGGCCACCGCCAGAAACGTCCTGCGCCGGTTTCGCCGCAACCGCCGGGGGTCGGCCGCCGTCGAGTTCGCGCTCGTCGCGCCGGTGTTCTTCGCGCTGCTGTTCGCCATCATCGAGACCGCGATCATCTTCTTCGCGAGCCAGGTGCTCGAGACCATCACGCAGGACTCCGCGCGCATGATCATGACCGGTCAGGCGCAGACCGCGGCCTACACCCAGGCGCAGTTCAAGACCTATCTCTGCGGAAAGATCCCCGCGCTGTTCAATTGCAATGACCTCTATGTCGACGTGAAGAGCTATACCGGCTTCTCCAGTGTGGTGATCACCGACCCGATCGACGCCGGCAAGAATTTCGTGCCCAACATGAGCTACAGCCCCGGCAGCGCCGGCGACATCGTCGTGGTTCGGGTGTTCTACCAGTGGCCGCTGTTCGTCACCGGGCTCGGCTACAACATCGCGAACCTCACCGGTAGCAAGCGGCTGTTGAGCGCGACCGCCGCCTTCCGCAACGAACCCTTCTGAGATGGCGCGATGAAAACCATGTCGATGTCCCTGATCTGGCTTCGCCTGCGGTGCTCCGCCGCCGCGATGCTGGCCGATTGCCGCGGTATCGCTGCGACCGAATTCGCCGTGATCGTGCCGATCATGCTGGTGATGTTCTTCGGCACCGTCGAGTTCTCCTCCGGCGTGGCGGTCGACCGCAAGGTGACGCTGATGGCGCGCACGCTGTCCGACCTGACCTCGCAGTCGACGTCGGTCACCGACAGCGACCTGACCAATTTCTTCGCCGCCAGCGCGGGCATCATGACGCCCTATTCGGCGACGCCGACGAAATCCACGATCAGCGAATTGTACGTCGATCCCTCGACGCTGGCGGCGCGGGTGCAATGGAGCCAGGGAAACTCGGCGCGGGCGGCGGGCACGACGGTGACGATCCCGACCGCGCTCAAGGTCGGCGGGACCTATCTGATCTTCAGCGAGGTCAGCTATAAATACGTGCCGGCGGTCGGCTACGTGATGTCGTCGGGCGGGGTCAATCTGAGCGATGTCTCCTATACCCGTCCGCGGCAATCGAGCTGCGTGATGTACAAGACCACCGCGTGCACGACGCTGTAAGCGCGGAAGCCGCGCGGCGCGGCAGCACATCCGCCGCCGTCGATACAAAAAAGTATGCAAAATAAAAAGGCCGCGCAGCTAGCGCGGCCTTTCACATTAGTCTGATCGGATTCGCCCGGCGTGCCGGAAAGAATCCGTTAGCCTGCGGCGCGCAGATTGTCGGCCGAAGACTTGCCAGAGCGGCGATCGGCCACGATCTCGTAGGAGATCTTCTGGCCTTCACGCAGCGTTCCAAGGCCGGCGCGCTCTACGGCGCTGATGTGCACGAACACGTCGTTGCCACCGTCATCCGGTTGAATGAAGCCGAAGCCCTTGGTCGCGTTAAACCACTTCACGGTTCCCATGCTCACGGGGGTAGTCCCTTCTCAAGATAGATATAGTAAAGCCGACTTGCGTCAGGCTGGTGAGATCGAATTTTTGGAAGGGTCGTCAGCGTCTAAACCGGCTGCACCGGTGGATAGCTAATGTCGTCCGGCCGAAAATCGATGAGTTATAATATTCCAAAATAACCCCCAAAACAATCCTGAGGTGCACGATTTTTTGATCGCGCGCCCCGGATGGCTATTGGAGCTATTGCCCGCGCACCGCCATGATTTCGTCACGCGGTGCTCGCGATTGGACCGGAGCGCGTCATTCTGACGCGAACCGGTACCCAAATGCGCTAGCGGCGGCGGAATTGACCGCGCGGCGGTGCACCACGCGGGGCTCCGCCACCCGGACGCTCGTCCTTGTGGCGGAAGATCAGCCGGCCCTTTTCCAGATCGTAGGGCGACATCTCGATCGTCACCCGATCTCCCGCCAGCGTCTTGATGCGGTTCTTCTTCATCTTGCCGGCGGTGTAGGCGACGATCTCGTGTCCGGCGTCGAGCTGCACGCGATAGCGGGCATCGGGGAGGATTTCGGTCACCAGTCCTTCGAACTGGATCAGCTCTTCTTTAGCCATGGTTGTCTCCAGATCGATCGACGATTAGCGCGGTCGTTGGGTACGGTTGGGTTTGGTATTCGGACGGCTTTCGCGATGCAAAAAGGCAACCCCCTGCATCCCTTCGGCCCTGCCGCTGCCTTGCGCCGACGGACGCGCCGGCTCGTGCCGGCTGGTCTCATGGCGGTTGGTTTGCGGAGCGCCATTACTACCACCAGGACGGCGGTTACGGCGAGGGCCTTTCGCGCCGGGGGCGGCTTCATTGTTGCCCCTACCGGCGTGCACGCGCGGCCCGGATCGAGCCCCGCGATGCTGCGCAGACGCCTGCGCCGGCTCGCGATGGCCCGGGGTGCGGTGATCTTCCCGCGGCAGCGCGATGCGGATCAGCTTTTCGATGTCGCGCAGATATCCCATTTCCTCGGCGCCGGCGATCAGGGAGATCGCCACGCCCTCGGCGCCGGCGCGCGCGGTGCGGCCGATGCGGTGGACGTAGGTTTCGGGGATGTTGGGCAGGTCGAAGTTCACCACATGGCTGATGCCGTCGACGTCGATGCCGCGGGCGGCGATGTCGGTGGCCACCAAAGTGCGGATCTCGCCGGTGCGGAACGCCGCCAGCACCCGCTCGCGGTGGTTCTGCGACTTGTTGCCGTGGATGGCGTCGGCGGTGATGCCGGCCCGGGCGAGGCCCTTCACCACCTTGTCGGCGCCGTGCTTGGTGCGGGTGAAGACCAGCGCGCGGTCGACCGGCTCCTGCTTCAGAAGCTGCGCCAGAAATGCCGGCTTGTTGGAGTGATCGACCTGGATGATGCGCTGGGTGATGCGCTCGACCGTGGAGGCTACCGGCGTCACGGCGACGCGGGCCGGATCGCGCAGCATGGCTTCGGCGAGTTCGGCGATATCCTTCGGCATGGTCGCCGAGAAGAACAGGGTCTGCCGCTTGATCGGCAGTTTGGCGACGATCTTCCGGATGTCGTTGATGAAGCCCATGTCCAGCATGCGGTCGGCCTCGTCGAGTACGAGGAACTCTACCTGGCCGAGCTTCAATCCGTTGCTCTGCACGAGATCGAGCAGGCGGCCGGGCGTGGCCACCAAAACTTCGACGCCCTGCATGATCGAGCGGACCTGGCGGCCCATCGGCACGCCGCCGATCGCCAGCGCCGAGGTCAGGCGAATGTGGCGGCCATAGGCGTTGAAGCTGTCGAGGATCTGTCCGGACAGTTCGCGGGTGGGCGAGAGCACCAGCACGCGGCAGGCCTTGGGCTGCGGCTTGATGCGGTTCTCCAGGATCCGGTGCAGGATCGGCAGCGCGAAGGATGCGGTCTTGCCGGTGCCGGTCTGGGCGATGCCGACGACGTCACGGCCGGCGAGTGCGAGGGGGATGGTTTGAGCCTGGATGGGCGTGGGCGTGAGATAATTCTCTTCCTTGAGCGCACGCGAGATTGGATCGGCAAGGCCGAAATCCTGAAAGGAGGTCAAAAGGTGGGTTCTTTCCATTACAAAAGGCAGGCACCCGGCATTGTTGCAGCCAGGAGCGCGCGAGGGTGTCAGAGACACCCGCGTGTTTGGGGCGTCGGTTTCGGTTAGCTGAAGGGGCAAGCCAGAAACCGTTGGACGGGCTCAGAACACGCGGCTCGCAGTGACCCGGTGATTCCCTGGGTCGTATTGATCATATGGAACACGAACGCGGCGCTTTCAAGGTGAATCGCCCGACTATTGCTCGGCGGGGTTAAGGGAACTGGCGGAATCACGCGATTTCCCGCCCGATCAGGGATTTTCGCTCGCCGCAACGCAAGAGTTTGGTGCCGGAAATTTAGACAACAGAGCTAATCTGCTCATAAATTACTCAGATTGCCGCGTAAGCATACAGTTTCTCTGGCTGAATATTGGGCAAATAAATTCGGCATTTTTGCGGCCAGCGCTGAATTCGACAACGAAGACATGACCTTAGGGCCGTTGACCCCCGTGGCATGGTTCTTGCGATTCCGTTAACGCAGGCGGCCGTGGGGCCGTTTCGCAGCGTTTAACGTCTGCGTCAGGGAGATGACACCTCATGCTTACTCAATTGACTCACGATATAGCGGCGCCTTTGACCCGCCGTCGCTGGCTGGCGGCTACCGCCGGACTGGTTCTGGGCTTGGCCGCGTTTACCAACGCAAAGGCTGCGGACGACACCATCAAGGTCGGCGTTCTGCATTCGCTTTCGGGCACCATGGCCATCAGCGAAACCACGCTGAAGGACACCATCCTCTTTCTGATCGACGAGCAGAACAAGAAAGGCGGCGTGCTCGGCAAGAAACTCGAAGCCGTCGTCGTCGACCCCGCGTCGAACTGGCCGCTGTTCGCGGAAAAGGCCCGCGAGCTCATCACCAAGAACAAGGTCTCGGTGGTGTTCGGCTGCTGGACCTCGGTGTCGCGCAAGTCCGTGCTGCCGGTGTTCAAGGAATTGAATTCGATCCTGTTCTATCCGGTGCAGTATGAAGGCGAGGAGAGCGAGCGCAACGTGTTCTACACCGGTGCGGCGCCGAACCAGCAGGCGATCCCTGCGGTCGACTACCTGATGAAGGACGAAAAGGTGAAGCGCTGGGTGCTGGCCGGCACCGACTACGTCTATCCGCGCACCACCAACAAGATCCTCGAAGCCTACTTGAAGTCGAAGGGCGTCAAGCAGGAAGACATCATGATCAACTACACGCCGTTCGGTCATTCCGACTGGCAGACGATCGTGGCCGACATCAAGAAGTTCGGCTCGACCGGCAAGAAGACCGCGGTGGTCTCGACCATCAACGGTGACGCCAACGTTCCCTTCTACAAGGAGCTCGGCAACCAGGGCATCAAGGCGACCGATATTCCGGTGGTCGCGTTCTCGGTCGGCGAGGAAGAACTCGCCGGCATCGACACCAAGCCGCTGCTCGGCCATCTCGCCGCCTGGAACTACTTCCAGTCGATCAAGACGCCCGAGAACGACAAGTTCATCAAGGCATGGCAGGCCTACACCAAGAACCCGAAGCGCGTGACCAACGATCCGA
Organism: Bradyrhizobium sediminis; assembly: GCF_018736105.1. NCBI lineage: Bacteria > Pseudomonadati > Pseudomonadota > Alphaproteobacteria > Hyphomicrobiales > Nitrobacteraceae > Bradyrhizobium > Bradyrhizobium sediminis. Next base: position 4,907,390 of record NZ_CP076135.1, on the reverse strand, counting down.
TGGAAGCTCACGTCATCGGCTTCGACATGTGGGTCAAGGCGGTCGAGAAGGTGAAGTCCGTCGACGCCGACAAGGTGATCGACGCCCTGCCGGGCATCGAAGCCAAGAACCTGACCGGCGGCACCTCCAAGATGCTTCCGAACCATCACATCACCAAGCCGGTGTTCATTGGCGAAATCAAAGCCAATGGCCAGTTCGACGTGGTGTGGAAGACCCCGGGCCTGGTGGCCGGCGATGCATGGTCGAAGGAGCTCGAAGGCTCCAAGGACCTGATCGGCGACTGGGTCGGCAAGAAGTGCGGCAACTACAATACCAAGACCAACAAGTGCGGCGGTCAGGGTTCCTGATAGTTCCCATTGCTCTCTGAGACCGGAGAAGGCGGCGCTGCCGCCGCCTTCTCCTCTACTCCTGCCGGGGTCGTCCAGTGTTAGCCAACTTTTTTGAGCGTTTTCGCGCGCTTGCCCTCTCGATCTTCCTGATCGCCGCCTTCGCGGTTCCGGCGCTCGCGGGCCCGTTCGAGGATGCGGTCGGCAAGTTCGCCAACGACGATTTTTCCGACACCAACGACGCGATCGGCGCGGTGGCGTCATCGGGCAATCCGCTCGCCTTTGCCATCATCAGCGCGCTGCAGGACGGCCGTCTGATGGCCGATCCCGACACCAGGAAAGTCTACGTCACCGAGCCCAGCGGCAAGATCGTCGATGCCGCCACCGCCGAACCGGTCGCGAGCCTGCCCGCGGCGGCCGCCGCCGTTCGCCTCAACAACCGCCTGCGCCGTGCCGTCGAAGCCGCATTGGGCGGACTGACCCTGCTGTCACCCGATCCCGCCAAGCGGATCCATGCCGCGCAGTCGGTATTCAAGACCCACGACGAAGCCATGCTTCCGCTGGTCGACGAGGCGCTGAAGAACGAAACCGTCAAGGCCGCCAGGCTGGCCTTTACCGAGGCGCGCGCCGCCATCCTGCTGTTCAAGCCCGACGCCACCGACGCTGAGAAACTGGAAGCCATCGCCGCCATCAAGGCGCGCGGCGACCAGGAGGCGATGGCGCTGCTGACCGGGCTGACCGGGGATCAGCCGGCTGCGATTGTCAGCGCTGCGGCGAACGCGACGGCGGCCATTCAGCGCAGCCTCGCGCTGTGGTCGATGGTGCAGAACGCCTGGTACGGCCTGTCGCTCGGCTCGGTGCTGCTGCTTGCGGCGATCGGGCTTGCCATCACCTTCGGGGTGATGGGCGTCATCAACATGGCCCATGGCGAGATGGTCATGATCGGGGCCTATGTCACCTTCGTGGTGCAGGAAACCATCCGCACCAGCTATCCCGGCCTGTTCGACTATTCGCTGCTGATGGCGGTACCGCTGGCCTTCATCGTCGCCGGCGCGATCGGCATCCTGATCGAGCGCAGCATCATCCGCTTCCTCTACGGCCGCCCGCTGGAGACGCTGCTTGCGACCTGGGGCCTGTCGCTGGTGCTGCAGCAGGCGGTGCGCACCATGTTCGGTCCGACCAACCGCGAGGTCGGCAATCCCTCCTGGATGAGCGGCGCGTTCGAGATCGGGCAGGTCACGATCACCTACAACCGGCTGTGGATCCTGTGCTTCACGCTGGCGGTGTTCGCCATCCTGCTCGCGATGCTGCGATACACGGCACTCGGCCTGGAGATGCGCGCGGTCACGCAGAACCGGCGCATGGCGGCCTCGATGGGGATCGCCACCTCGCGGGTCGACGCGCTGACCTTCGGCCTCGGCTCCGGCATTGCCGGGATCGCCGGCGTGGCGCTGTCGCAGATCGACAATGTCAGCCCGAACCTCGGCCAGAGCTACATCATCGATTCCTTCATGGTGGTGGTGTTCGGCGGCGTCGGTAATCTCTGGGGCACGCTGGTCGGCGCCTTCACGCTCGGCATCGCCAACAAGTTCCTCGAACCGGTGGCCGGCGCCGTGCTCGGCAAGATCGCCATCCTGGTGCTGATCATCCTGTTCATCCAGAAGCGCCCGCGCGGCCTGTTCGCGCTCAAGGGGCGGGCGGTGGAAGCATGATGCCGCATGTGCTCACGCGCTCGCTGGACCGCAGCGCGACGATCTTCCTCGCGGTAGTCGCCGCGGTCGGCGTGCTGATCCCGCTGTCGAACCTGCTGTTGCCGGCCGGCTCGATGTTCCAGGTGCCGACCTATCTGGTGGCGCTGTTCGGAAAATATGTCTGCTACGCCATCCTCGCGCTCGCGATCGACCTGATCTGGGGCTATTGCGGCATTCTCTCGCTCGGCCACGGCGCCTTCTTCGCGCTCGGCGGCTACGCGATGGGCATGTATCTGATGCGCCAGATCGGCAGCCGCGGCGTCTACGGCAATCCGATCCTGCCCGACTTCATGGTGTTCCTGAACTATCCGAAGCTGCCGTGGTACTGGCACGGCTTCGACATGTTCTGGTTCGCGGCGCTGATGGTCATCCTGGTGCCCGGCCTTCTGGCGTTCTGCTTCGGCTGGCTGGCGTTCCGTTCCCGCGTCACCGGCGTCTATCTCTCGATCATTACGCAGGCGATGACCTATGCGCTGCTGCTCGGATTCTTCCGCAACGATTTCGGTTTCGGCGGCAACAACGGCCTCACCGACTTCAAGGATATTCTCGGCTTCAACGTCCAGGCCGACGGCACCCGCGCGGCGCTGTTCCTGCTGAGCTGCCTCGCGCTGATGATTACCTTCCTGATCTGTCGGGCGGTGGTGACCTCCAAGCTCGGCAAGGTACTGATCGCGGTGCGCGACGCCGAATCCCGCACGCGATTCTTGGGCTACCGCGTCGAATCCTACAAGCTGTTCGTGTTCACGCTGTCGGCCTGCATGGCCGGCGTCGCCGGCGCGCTCTATGTGCCGCAGGTCGGCATCATCAACCCAAGTGAATTCGCGCCGGGCAACTCGATTGAAGCCGTGATCTGGGTCGCCGTCGGCGGCCGCGGCACCCTGGTCGGCGCGGCGCTCGGCGCCGTCGTCGTCAACTATGCCAAGACCTTCTTCACCTCGGGCGCGCTGGCGCCGTACTGGCTGTTCATGCTGGGTGCGCTGTTCATCCTGGTGACGCTGCTGCTGCCGAAGGGGATCGTCGGCACCTTCAACGCCTGGTGGGAGCCGTGGAAGGCGCAGCGCCTCACGGCCAGTGCCGAGAGTGCGGCGCGCGAAGACGGCGTCAGCGAACCGAACCCGGCGGAGTGAGCGCATGAACGCCATGGAAACCCGTGCCACCTCCGCGCTGCTCTATCTCGACGGCGTGCACGTCTCGTTCGACGGCTTCCACGCCATCAACAACCTGTCGCTGACGCTGGAGCCGGGCGAGATGCGCGCCATCATCGGCCCCAACGGCGCCGGCAAGACCACGATGATGGACATCATCACCGGCAAGACCAAGCCGGACGAGGGCGAGGTGCTGTTCGACGGCGTCACCGATTTGACCCGGCTCGACGAAACCCGGATCGCCGAACTCGGCATCGGCCGCAAATTCCAGAAGCCGACGGTGTTCGAGAGCCAGACCATCCAGGATAATCTCCTGCTGGCGCTCAATGTCGATCACAGCGTCAAGGGCACGCTGTTCTGGCGCGAAACCAGATCCGAATCCGAGCGCATCGAGCGCGTGCTGGAAACCATCCGCCTGACCGACGCGCGCAACCGGCTGGCGGGCAGCCTGTCGCACGGGCAGAAGCAGTGGCTCGAGATCGGCATGCTGCTGGCGCAGGATCCGAAGCTGCTGCTGGTCGACGAACCGGTCGCGGGAATGACCGACGTCGAAACCCATCAGACCGCCGAACTGCTGAAGGAGATCAACAAGGACAAGACCATCATGGTCGTCGAACACGACATGACCTTCGTCCGCGAACTCGGCGTCAAGGTGACCTGCCTGCACGAAGGTTCGGTGCTGGCGGAGGGGGCCATCGATCAGGTTTCCGCGAACGAACGCGTGATCGAAGTGTATCTGGGGCGCTGAATCATGCTGAACGTCGACAACATCAGCCTCTATTACGGCGCGGCGCAGGCCCTGCGCGGCGTTTCACTCAAGGCCGAGCCCGGCAAGGTGATGTGCGTGCTCGGGCGCAACGGCGTCGGCAAGACCTCGCTGTTGCGGGCGCTGGTCGGCCAATACCCGATCGCCTCGGGATCGATCAGCTTCGACGGCGCCGATATCACCGGCCTCAAGCCCTATGAGCGGGCGCGCAAGGGCATCGGCTTCGTGCCGCAGGGCCGCGAGATATTTCCGCTGTTGACGGTCGAGGAAAACCTCAAGACCGGGTTCGGGCCCTTGAAGCGCGACGACCGCAACATCCCCGACGACGTGTTCTCGCTGTTTCCGGTGCTGCAAACGATGCTGGGGCGCCGCGGCGGCGACCTCTCCGGCGGCCAGCAGCAGCAGCTCGCGATCGGGCGGGCGCTGGTGATGCGGCCGAAACTGCTGCTGCTCGACGAGCCAACCGAGGGCATCCAGCCCTCGATCATCAAGGACATCGGGCGGGCGATCTCGTACCTGCGCAGTCTCGGCAATATCGCGATCGTGCTGGTCGAACAATATCTCGACTTTGCCTGCGAGCTCGGCGACAGTTTCGCCGTGATGGACCGGGGTGCCGTGAAATACGCCTGCGATCGCAGCGCCATGGATCCCGCCGAAATCAGCCGCCAGATGGCGCTGTAGACAGATATTTTGACGCGGCCGGCCATGGTCGCGAGAAGATCCGGGGACGGATGCGGACCGATACCACCAGCGCGACGTCAGCGATCTTTGCGGCCAACCGGGCGCAAGGAGCCGTGACGTTCGACGTGCAGCAGGTCGAGGGCGCCACCCGCCGCCGCCAGCTTCATGAATCGGGTTCCCTGCGAGTGCGTTTCCCGTCGCCGGAGGCGGAGGGCCTCTCGGCGGTATTCGTCAACACCGCCGGCGGCATTGCCGGCGGCGACCGTTTCGACATCGATATCGCGGCCGGCGAGGGATCGCGTCTAGCAGTGACGACGGCGGCCGCCGAAAAAATCTACCGGGCGCAGGGACCGGCCGCAGAGGTCAATATTGCGCTGAAGGCGGCCGCGGGGGCGCATCTCGCCTGGTTGCCGCAGGAGACCATTCTGTTCGACCGGGCGCGGGTATCGCGCCGCATCGACATCGATCTGGCCGAAGGCGCCTCGCTTCTGCTCTGCGAAATCGTGGTGTTCGGCCGCACCGCGATGGGCGAGCGGATGCGATCAGGCGAATTCGTCGACCGCTGGCGGATGCGGCGCGGCGGCCGGCTGGTGTTTGCGGAAAACATCCGCCTCGATGGTGACATCGGCGAGAAGCTGGCCCGGCCCGCGGTGGCCAACGGCGGCGTCGCCATCGGCACCGCGCTGATCGTGCCGGGCGACGAGGCGCTGGTGGAGCGTATTCGCGGGCTTTCCGATTCGTTCGGCAGCGAGATCGGCATCTCCTGCTGGAACGGATTTGCAATGGCTCGCTTCTGTGGCCAAGATGCGGCCCGGCTGCGCGCCGACATGATGGCGGTGCTCGGCCGCGCCAGTGGCGTGGGGCTGCCGCGGCTGTGGCTCAACTAGGTCAGATCGAAATTATCCGGAAATCATCAGAGTGCTCGCATGAATCTCTCCCCCCGCGAAAAGGACAAGCTGCTGATCTCGATGGCGGCGATGGTGGCGCGGCGCCGGCTGGAGCGCGGCGTCAAGCTCAACCATCCCGAGGCGGTCGCGATCATTTCCGATTTCATCGTCGAGGGCGCGCGCGACGGCCGCACCGTCGCCGAACTGATGCAGGCCGGCGCCCAGGTAATCACCCGTGCGCAGTGCATGGATGGGATCGCCGAGATGATCCACGACATCCAGGTCGAAGCCACGTTTCCCGACGGGACAAAACTCGTCACCGTGCATGAACCGATACGATGAAAACAGGCCGTCATTCCGGGGCGGCGCAAAGCGCCGAACCCGGAATCCAGAGGTAATTGGAACGAGATTCCGGGTTCGCGTCTGCGACGCGCCCCGGAATGACTGAGAAAGGCGCAAGATGATCCCCGGCGAACTCTTCATCCAGGACGGCGAGATCGAACTCAATGCCGGCCGCAAGACCGTGACGCTCACTGTCGCCAATAGCGGCGACCGTCCGATCCAGGTCGGCTCGCACTATCATTTCTTTGAGACCAATCCGGCGCTGAAATTCGACCGCAAACGCGCCCGCGGCATGCGGCTCGATATCGCCGCCGGCACCGCCGTCCGCTTCGAGCCGGGCCAGACCCGTGACGTGCAGCTGGTGGCTCTCGCTGGCAAACGCGTCATCTACGGCTTCCGCGGCGACGTGATGGGCAAGCTGTGAACATGCGGGAAGCGGGAGAAACGCAATCATGTCCGTAAAAATCAAGCGTTCCGTCTATGCCGACATGTTCGGGCCGACCACCGGCGACCGGGTGCGGCTGGCCGACACCGATCTCATCATCGAGGTCGAGAGGGACTTCACCGTCTATGGCGAGGAGGTGAAGTTCGGCGGCGGCAAGGTGATCCGCGACGGCATGGGGCAGTCGCAAGCTTCCAACAAGCAGGGCGCGGCCGACACCGTCATCACCAATGCGCTGATCGTCGACCATTGGGGCATCGTGAAGGCCGACGTCGCGATCAAGGAAGGCTACATCAGCGCCATCGGCAAGGCCGGCAATCCCGACATCCAGCCCGGCGTCACCATCGTGATCGGCCCCGGCACCGATATCATCGCGGGCGAGGGCAAGATCCTCACGGCCGGCGGCTTCGACAGCCACATCCATTTCATCTGCCCGCAGCAGATCGAGCATGCATTGATGTCCGGCGTCACCTCGATGCTGGGCGGCGGCACCGGCCCCTCGCACGGCACCTTTGCCACCACCTGCACGCCCGGCCCATGGCACATGGCGCGGATGATCCAGTCGTTCGATGCGTTCCCGGTCAATCTCGGCATTTCCGGCAAGGGCAACGCCTCGCGGCCGGCGGCGCTGGTCGAGATGATCAAGGCCGGCGCCTGTGCGCTGAAACTGCACGAGGATTGGGGCACCACGCCCGCCGCTATCAATAATTGCCTCAGCGTCGCCGACGACTACGACGTCCAGGTCATGATCCATTCCGACACGCTGAACGAATCCGGTTTCGTCGAGGACACGGTGAAGGCGTTCAAGGGCCGCACCATCCACGCCTTCCACACCGAAGGCGCCGGCGGCGGCCACGCGCCTGACATCATCAAGATCGCGGGCTTGAAGAACGTGCTGCCGTCCTCGACCAACCCGACGCGGCCGTTCACCCGCAACACCATTGACGAGCATCTGGACATGCTGATGGTATGCCATCATCTCGATCCCTCGATCGCCGAAGATCTCGCCTTTGCCGAAAGCCGGATCCGCAAAGAGACCATTGCGGCGGAAGACATCCTGCACGATCTCGGCGCGCTCTCGATGATGTCGTCGGATTCGCAGGCCATGGGCCGGCTCGGCGAGGTCATCATCCGCACCTGGCAGACCGCCGACAAGATGAAGAAGCAGCGCGGCTCGCTGCCGCAGGACAAGGGCAACAACGACAATTTCCGCGTCAAGCGCTACATCGCCAAATACACCATCAACCCCGCGATCGCGCACGGCGTCTCCGGGCTGATCGGCTCGGTGGAAAAGGGCAAGCTCGCCGATCTCGTGCTGTGGTCGCCGGCTTTCTTCGGCGTCAAGCCGGATTGCATCATCAAGGGCGGCTCGATCGTGGCAGCCCCGATGGGCGATCCCAACGCGTCGATCCCGACGCCGCAGCCCGTGCACTACCAGCCGATGTTCGCCGCCTTCGGCAAGTCGCTGACGGCGTCCTCGGTGGTGTTCTCCTCCAAGGCCGCGGTGGCCGCGGGGCTGGCGAAGAAGCTCGGCATCGACAAGAAACTCTATGCGGTTGAAAATACCCGCGGCGGCATCTCCAAGAAGAGCATGATCCATAATTCCGCCACGCCGAAAATCGAGGTCGATCCCGAGACCTATGAGGTGCGCGCCGATGGCGAATTGCTGACCTGCGCCCCGGCCGAGGTGCTGCCCATGGCGCAGCGCTATTTCATGTTCTAAGGTCCCTCCCGGTACTTCAAGCCAGAACAAAAGACCGGGAGGATCTCGTGATTTACGTCGTTGCCACACTGACCGTGAAGCCTGAAACGCGCGCCGAATTCATTGCCGCCGCCACTGCCTGCATCAAGGAAACCCGAAAAGAGGCCGGCAATATTGCTTATGACTTGCATGAGAGCGTCACCGATCCGGCCAAGATGGTGTTCGTCGAGCAGTGGGAAAACGCCGAGGCGCTGGTGCCGCACCGCGGCGCCGAGCATATGAAGACCTTCGGCCGCGTCGCGGTGAAATGCTTCGCCGCGCCGCCGAAGATCGAAGTCATCACGCCCGAAAAAGTCGACGTTCGCTGAGCGGGAAGAAACCGGAGATCCATCGATGATCTATGTCGTCGCCACTTCGCAGGTGAAGCCGGAATGCCGGGACGCCTTCATCAAGGGCGCCAAGGAATGCATCGCCGCCACCCGCCAGGAGAAGGGCTGCATTTCCTATGAAAACCACACCAGCATCCACGACCCCAATCTGTTCGTGGTGGTCGAGCGCTGGGAAACCCGCGAGGATCTCAACGCCCATGGCAAGGCACCGCACATGAAGGTGTGGCGGGAATATTCCGCGCCGCTCAAGGTGTCGCCGACCGTGATCGAGATCATCAGCGACGGCAAGGTCGAGAAGTTCTAAGGGAAGGCATGTTCGTATGATCCGCGCCACCGAAGTCCGGGGACAGCATCGCTGGACGGAAGCGCCGGCCGATGCCGTGGTGCTCGATTTCGACGATCGGCACCGGCGGCGGATGGCGATGACCGGCACGCGCGGGCTGGAATTCCTGCTCGATCTCGAAACCGCCGTTGCGCTGCGCGGCGGCGACGCGCTGGTGCTCGAGGACGGCCGCCTGGTCGAGGTGGTCGCCGCTCCCGAGCCGCTGGCCGAGATCCGCTGCAACGATCCGCACCATCTGGTTCGGGTCGCCTGGCATCTCGGCAACCGCCATTTGCCGACCCAGATCACGCCCAAGGGCCTGCGCATCCGAAGGGACCACGTCATCGAGGCGATGGTGAAGGGGTTGGGCGCGCGGGTGATCGAGATCGAGGCGCCGTTCGATCCCGAAGGCGGCGCCTATGCGGATTCCGGCCACGCTCATGCGCCGGAGGTCCACGATCATTCATCGCACGATCATGGCCACCATCATCATGGTGAACACGATCATCATCACCATGACGAGCACTGCGATCACGACCACCACCATGGTCATTCCCATGCTCATGACCACAAATAAGCCGCCGCCGGTCGACGACCGGGACGGCATGCCGGAAGCCGAAGCCGCGGCGCTGTACCGGCTGATGACCTGGCTGTCGCCGGCCTTTCCGGTCGGCGCGTTTTCCTATTCCAGCGGCATCGAATGGGCGGTGGAAGCCGGCGATGTCGCCGATGCCGCCTCGTTGCGGGACTGGCTCGCCTCGATGCTCGCGGACGGCAGCGGCTTCTGCGACGGCGTGGTGCTGGCCCACGCCCACCGCGCCGCCGCATCGGGCGACGATGCAGCCTTGTGCGACATCGCGGAACTCGCCGCCGCCTTGGTGCCCTCGCGCGAGCGCCAGCTCGAAACCTCGGCGCAGGGCCGCGCCTTCATCGACATCGCGCGCGCGGCCTGGCCTTGCGAGGGGCTCGATCAGATGATCGCGGCCTGCGGCGGCGCGATCGTCTATCCGGTCGCGGTCGGGCTCGTCAGCGCAGCGCATGCGATGCCGCTAGCCCCCACCTTGCACGCGTTCTTTCACGCACTGGCGTCGAACTGGATTTCCGCAGGCGCGCGGCTGATTCCGCTCGGGCAGACCGACAGCCAGCGCGTGCTGGCGCAGCTCGAGCCGGTCGTCGTCGCCACCGCCAAACGGGCGACGGCCGCGGCGCTCGACGATCTCGGCAGCGCGACCTTCCGCGCCGATCTCGCCTCGATGCGGCACGAAACGCAGTATACGAGGTTGTTCCGGTCATGAGGGCTGCCGCCATGCATTGGGTTACGCGGGTCGTCTGGGGGCTGGCAGGGTTGGTCGCCCTCGCGGCCGCGCCGGCATTGGCGGGCGGCAGTCTCGGCCTTGACGAGGTTTTGAAGGCGGTCGCAACCGCGCCGAAACTGGTGGCGGAAATCCAGGCCGAGCTCGGCAAGAACAATCTTGCGCCCGGCGAAGTCGTCTGCGGCGGCGCGCGCCACGGCAACCACTGGAAATATCTCGGCGGCGGCCGCGCCGCGCCTTACGAATGCGCGATCGGCAAGCGCACGCTGGAGATCGGGGCCGACCGCACCTATTTCGACGCCCGCGGCAAGTCGCTTGGCGATCTCGAAAAGGCCGATCCGCAGCGCGCCAAAACTTTCCGGGAAGACAATTTCCGCTGGAGCTGGACGCCGTGACGGCTATTCAGATGAAGGTATCCATCAATGTGTCGTCCCCGCGTTCGCAGGGACGACGGAACGGAAAGAGCAACTGACATGTCGAAATCTCACGGCCCGCTTCGCATCGGCATCGGCGGCCCGGTCGGCTCCGGCAAGACCGCGCTGATGGACCTGCTCTGCAAAGCCATGCGCGAGCGCTACGACATCGCCGCCATCACCAACGACATCTACACCAAATGGGATGCGGAATTCCTGGTGCGCTCGGGGTCGCTGACGCCGGACCGCATCGCCGGCGTCGAGACCGGCGGCTGCCCGCATACCGCGATCCGCGAGGACGCCTCGATGAACCTGGCCGCGGTCGCCGACATGCGCGCCAAATTTCCCGATCTCGACCTGGTGCTGATCGAATCCGGCGGCGACAATCTCGCCGCCACCTTCTCGCCCGAGCTCGCCGATCTCACCATCTACGTCATCGACGTCGCCGCCGGCGACAAGATCCCTTCCAAGGGCGGGCCCGGCATCACCCGTTCCGACCTGCTGGTGATCAACAAGATCGACCTCGCCCCGCATGTCGGCGCCTCGCTGGAGAAGATGGACACCGATGCGAAGCGGATGCGCGGCGCGCGACCCTTCGTCATGACCAACCTGAAAAAGCGCGAAGGCCTCGACCGCATCATCGGTTTCATCGAAGCCAAGGGCGGCCTCGAGCCGGCGGCCAGGGCCAGGGACAAGGCAAGGGAAAAGGCCAAGGCGGGCTGAACGGATTCGTTAACCCTTGTGGCGAGCCAGCCGGGCATCGTCAGTCCGGGCTCGCGCTGCGCGCGCCCCGGAATGACGCCTTCGCGGTTGCTCCTTGTGCGACGTGGCAGAAAACCTTTGCCCCTCGCCGGAACCAAATCGCTTCGCTGCGGTTAGCTTTCTCTAGCCTCGCCGTAACGACAATCCACGGCAGGCACTTGTTAGTGCTACTCTCCAGCCGCAGTTGCGCGCCGATGATCGCTGCTTCATTATCCCAACGGTTGGCACTCATTCTATTGCGGTTCGTCGCCGTGCCGGCGGCCGCGAGATGTTTGATCTGTTTTTTCGCCAACGCCTCTTCCTCTGAGTAAGCGAGTGGTTCGGCTCGGATTCATCATCGGCTTCATCGCATTGATCGGGGCTCTGCTCTCCGGGCTTGCGGCTTATCGCGTCCACGATCAGGAGCTGATCGTGGACGGCATCGCGATGGCGCGCGCCATCGACGTTCACGCCAGCCTGGTCCAGGACCGCCTGACCGAGCGTGAACTGCTCGCCCGCGTCGCCTCCGGCCTGTTCCGCGCCCCCTCGGTGATCAAGGCCAACATGCTGCAGCCGCTGCGGGCCTCGATATACGCTTTCAAGACCGATTTCGTGGTCGCAAGCTGGATTGCGCGGTTGCAGCCGGGCGAACTCGAGGCGGCGCGCAAGGAGCTGGCGGGCGAGAAGTTTCCCAATCCCTCGATCCGGAATTTCGACGACAAGCCGCTGGACCGGCAGTCGCTCGACGGGCCGGTCGATGTGCTGATGGACGCCGAACCCCGCAACGCGGCGACGGTGGCCTTTCCGGGCCGGTCGTTCAGCCAGCATCCGGTTCTCGGGCCGATGTTCGCCCGCGCCATGACGGCGGGCAAGCCGGTGGCGTCCGATCCGATGCCGCTGTTGCGCTCCGACGGGCCGGTCGGCGTTGTGCTTGCCGCGCCGGTTCTGCCTGACGGCGCCGCCCAGCCGGCGGGCTTCGTGACCTTTTCCTACGAGCTGGCGCCGCTTATGCTGGCCAACGACGATCTGTCGCTGTTCTCGGTGGCGCTGAAGGACCCCAACAGCGCCGATCAGGAACTGGTCGCGACCGATCGCGATCACGTCGGCTCCAGGATCGTGGCGCCGGACGCGCCGCCGCCGTCGATGGTGCGGACGGTGAGCTTCGGTGACCGCGACTGGTCGCTCGCCTATTACGCCAAGAACAACGCGATGATGCGCGCCCGGCAGACCGCCGCCATCGTGGCGGCGATCGGGCTTGCGCTGACCGGCATCGTCTGCGGGCTGTTCGGCTACGTCGCCTACAACAATCTGCGGCTCAGCCGCGAAATCCAGGTGCGCATTGGCTTCGAACGGCGGCTTACCGCTGTCATCGACGAGCTCAATCACCGCGTCAAGAACATCCTGGCGGTGATCCAGTCGATCGTGACGCGCACGCTGCGCCACGGCGCCGACATCGACGTCGCCCGCGATCTCCTGATCGGCCGCATCCATGCGATGTCGAACGTGGTGACGTTGTTGAGCGAAAGCCAGTGGCAGGGTGTCAAGCTGAGGGGGCTGTTCGAGGCGCGCGCGATTCCCCACGCTGATCGCATCGCGGTTTCCGGTCCCGATATCGCGGTGAGCGCGCGGGCGGCGCAGAGCCTGTCGCTGCTGTTCTTCGAACTGGCGTCGCATTCCGACGAGGGGCTGTCGCTGGTCGGCAAGCACCCGCACATCACGGCGCATTGGGAAGTGACCGGGGAAGAACCCGACATGACGTTTCAATTCCGCTGGGAAGAGTTCAACACCAGTGCCGCGACCCGCCGCGAGGATTCCGACTTCGGCCTGATCCTGCTCGACCGCGTCGCGCCCGAAGCGCTCGGCGGCACCGCGAAGCGGTACTTCACCGACGTCAGCTACGTCTACGAGCTCACCGCCCCGATGGAGACCGTCGTCGACATGACCGAGCGCGACCGCACCGAACAATTTTCCGCCCCGGTGAGGCCGATGCGGTAGGTTTCGTTATTTATTTCGTCATGGCCGGGCTTGTCCCGGCCATCCACGTCTTCTGCTCTGGTGGCAAGCAAGAACGTGGATACCCGGCACAAGGCCGGGCATGACGATATTTTTCGAGCCGATGGAGCAAACGCCTACCCCCCGCCGCCGATCACGGCGCGCACCGTTTCATCGGGGCCGAAGTCGTCGGCGCCGTCGACATAGAGCAGGGCGGAGAGCTTGGTGCGTGCGCGGTTGACGCGGCTCTTGATGGTGCCGACCGCGCAGCCGCAGATCGCGGCGGCGTCCTCATAGGAGAAGCCGGAGGCGCCGACCAGGATCAGCGCTTCGCGCTGGTCCTGCGGCAGCTTGTCGAGCGCGGCGCGGAACTCCTCGAATTCCAGATGCGCGCCTTGCGCCGGCTGGGTCTTCAGCGTCTTGGCGTAATTGCCCTCGGCATCTTCCACCTCGCGCCGCCGCTTGCGGTAGTCGGAGCGGAACAGGTTGCGCAGGATCGTGAACAGCCACGCCGGCAGGTTGGAGCCGGGCTGGAACGAGTCGATATTGGCGAGCGCGCGCAGCAGCGTCTCCTGCACCAGGTCATCGGCGCGGTCGCCATTGCCGCTGAGCGAGATCGCGAATGCGCGCAAGGATGGAACCGACGCCAGGATGTCGTCGCGGAGCGAATCTGTGAGAGGCATTAGTCCCTCCCGTCATTCTTGATTGCCGGAGCTGCCGGCGCGCCCGTGGGTCCCATTTGGGGATCGGAAGAGGGAACATCAAGCTTGCGGATCAGTTCCGCGAAGCGGTCCGGCACGCCCTGCCGGACCACGTCGTCGTACATCGCCCGGAGTTGATGCCCGATTCGTGACTGAATCTCGGCGTTGAGGCGGCCCGGCTTGCCGGGAGCGGGCATCTTGCCGGCTAGAGGTTTTACGTCTTTCATGACCTGTTCCACGCTTCCCCGAGAGCTAAGCCCATGTAATCTCAATTATTCTTCATTGGATTGAAGTCCTTGCTGCAACTTCCGAAGATGCTAATTCGAACTGCGCCGGAAAGTTCCAGCAGATGCCGGAACTTTTCTCGGGTTCGCGCGTAGTCCCGCGCAATTGGGAAACCGGGGCATCCCGACAGGATGCCTGACCCATAAAGTTTTGACCTCGAGACAGGACGGAGTGGGGATGTCGCGATCACAGCTCGTTGCCGAACATCTACCGTTGTTGCGGCGCTATGCCCGTGCGCTGACGGGAAATCAGGCCTCCGGCGACGCCTATGTCGGGGCCATGCTGGAGGCGCTGCTGCAGGATCCGTCGCTGCTCGACGAGCGGTACGGGCCGCGCGCCGGGCTGTTCCAGTTGTTCACGAAAATCTGGAATTCGGTCTCGCTCAACGAGGATCCCGACGTGACGGCTCTGCCGCTGCCGTCGGAGCGCCGCCTTTCCAACATCACTCCATTGCCGCGCCAGGCCTTCCTGCTGTTGTCGCTGGAGGGATTCTCCGAGGAGGAGGTGGCCTTCATTCTCGGCACCGACGTCGGCGAGACCCGCAGGCTCGCGGATGCCGCCGGCCGCGAAATGGCCGCGGAAATTGCGACCGACGTACTGATCATCGAGGACGAGACCTTCATCGCGATGGACCTCGAAAGTCTGGTCAGAAATCTCGGCCACCACGTGCTCGGCGTCGCCCGCACCCACAGCGACGCCGTTGCGCTCGCCAAGAACCAGAAGCCCGGCCTGATCCTGGCCGACATTCAGTTGGCCGACGGCTCATCCGGCCTCGACGCCGTCAACGAGCTGCTGCGGACCTTCGAGGTCCCGGTGGTGTTCATCACCGCCTATCCCGAGCGCTTCCTGACCGGCGAACGCCCCGAGCCCGCGTTCCTGATCTCGAAACCGTTCCAGCCTGCGATGGTCTCCGCCGTCGCCAGCCAGGCGCTGTTCTTCCAGCGCAACTCGCGCAACCGGACGCCGAGGGTGGCGTGAGGCTGATCGCGAAGTGATTGCCTTGAAATGAGTTCGGCGCGCCTTGAGGGCGCGCCGTTTTTTGCGGCCAGCAAATGAAGGCACGCAACTGGCCTTTCGATTTCGGATAGCTTTTCGATTTCAGATAAGAGCAGGGCGCGGCTGGCATCACCACGTCTGCGCAAGACTCCACCGGGCTCCACCGAACTCCACCAACCCTTGATTTATGCCCGTTTTTAGCGGTTAACTTTGATCGAAACTCCGCTGCGCTCCGTCTTGCTTTCTCACGATCCAGCGCGAAAGTAGGGACGAAAGTAGGGACGCGATTGGTGCCAGCCGCGCCCTGTGTGGGAGATCAAGGTGGCGAAGAAGCTGACCGCGCTTACGGTGAAGAGCAACCGGCTTGCACCGGGCCGATACGGCGACGGCGGCGGGCTCTATTTGCTGGTCCGCGACGGCGGCGCGCGTTCATGGGTTTTCAGGTATCGGGAGCGCGGCACGGGCAAACAACGTGACACCGGGCTTGGTTCGGCCGGGTCCGGTGGCGTGAGCCTTGACGACGCGCGGGAACGCGCTGGCGAGCTTCGCGCGGGGTTGCGTAGGGGTGTTGACCCGGCGGCGACGAAGAGAGCGGAACGCGCGGCCGGTGATGGCACCTTCGGCACGTTCGCGGATGCACTTTTGGAATCGATCAAGCCCGGCTTCAAGAACAAGTCCAGCGGCGTGGATTGGAAGCGGGACATTGAAGTGCGGTGCGCGTCGCTTCGGCCCAAGCGATGCAAGGACATCAGCACGGATGACGTGTTGGGCGTCCTGAAGCCCCTGTGGCTCACCAAGAGCCGCACGGCGCGGGAAACCCGTGGTCGGATTGAACGCATCCTAGACGCCGCCAAAGCCAAGGGGCTGCGCTCCGGCGAAAACCCCGCGCGCTGGAAAGGCCATCTGAAGGAGCTATTGCCAGCGACGAAGCGGAAGAAGCGCCACCACCCGGCCGCGCCCTACAAGGACGTGCCCCGGATCGTGCGGGCTCTCCGGGAGAAGCACGCCGGGGCGGATACGGCCGTGAACCTAGCCGCCGAATACGTGATCCTAACGGCCGTGCGGACGGGGGAAGGCCGGTTCATGAAGGTGTCCGAAATCGATTTTAAAGCCCGTCTGTGGACCATCCCGGCCGCTCGCATGAAGCTCCCGAAGGACCACGAAGTGCCGCTGTGTGCCCGCGCCGTCGCGATCCTGAAGGCCGTTATTCCGAAGGACGCCAAGCCGGATGATTGGGTGTTCGCCGGGCTCAAACCGGGCCAGCCGCTCGGAATGAACGCCGTCCTCCACGCGCTCAAAGCCGTCTATCCCGGCATCACCACGCACGGGTGCCGGTCCAGTTTCAGGGACTGGGCTGGCGACGAAACCAGCACTCCGCGCGACATCGCGGAAATGGCGCTGGCCCATGCGGTCGGGGACGAGGTGGAGCAAGCATACCGGCGCGGGACTGCATTGGAGAAGCGGCGGCACCTTATGGAAGCGTGGGGACGCTACGTGGACGGCGGGTCCAAGCTGCTCCGGATCGTCCGCGCGGGTTGAGCTTCGTACGACGCACCGCTGAGCTTCGTTACTGGAATCGGATTCCCATTCCGGGCCACCGTTGAAACTCAACAATTTGTTGTTTTGAGTTTCGACATTGCCTTCTAATTCGGAAAGTACCCGAACCGCACATTTCGCGGTTGAAGAACTAGAGCCCGCGCTACAAAGCGCGGAACGCGGCGACGACTCCCCGCTTCGCTCACTAATGCAGCGCTACGCACCACCGGGCTATGAAGAGCGCTTAGAAGCTGCGCTTCGTCGAAGGTCCACAGGCCCGGCTTCGACACGAACGCAGCAATTGGCCGACGCGGTTCTTGAGCACAGGCGGCTTACAGACAGCGGGATGAAAGACGCTGACGCATGCGATGTTGTCTGCCAACGGTATAACATCAGGAAGCGATCCATTCTCGACAACGCGCTTAGCAAGAACCGCAACGACGTAAACGCTGAGCTTCGCCAGCGGGGAGTGATCTACTAAATTTAGTAATCCGGTGGTGACCTGAAGCTGGAGGTGTGAATATTAGACGGCGAACGACACATTTCCGGAGTTCGCCAACATGATTTCCCCAGAAGCCGCCGCCGCCATTCTTGATCGCCTCTCATTCGAAGATGAAGAGCTTACGGCGGCAAGCCGTTTGCACGCCGCACAGCGGCAAGCCACCAACCGCGAAGAGGCCGAAGCGCTGGCAGAACGTGCCCGGCTGGCGGACGCTGATCGCCAAGGCACTCTAGTTCATGAAACGCGCGGACGTGATCAGCACGGTAACGCGACGCTGGATCGCACGCGCGACGAAAAGCGATTGAAGGCGGCCGATGCCCGCATAGACTCAATTCGGCGGAAGAAGGAATTGCTCGGCGCCGCCTTACAAACGCCGCGCCTCACCGCCGCACGGGCCAAGACGGAACTAGCGAAATACGCAAATTTGGAGCCGGTGGAGCGGCCTTCGCTTCCGCTGGGCAAGAACGAACGGGCCGTAGACGCTTTGCCCCGCTTCCGGCAGGCATCACTTGGCATTATCGAAGAGATCACCGCGAGGGAAAAAGCGGCGCGTACCTTCGAAGAAGTTGAACGGCAGGCTCATGCGGAGATTGATCGGATCGCTAATCGCGGATTACCGAAAACACTTCGGATGTTCGCGAACGCCAACGTTGGTATTGATTGGCCGGTCCACGAAATCAACGGCCCTAGCTTTCATAAAGTGCCTGACGGAATTGCGCTCGTTGCGTTCCTTCTGCGCGACAAGCTGAAGGCTGAGATTTCGGCCCTGTTGAAGATCAATGCGCGCGCATTTCCGGACGCAATGACGGCCGAAGAGAAGGCCGCCCGGCTCGCGGAGCTTCAAGCCAAGCGGGATGCAGCCGAAAGGATCGAAGCCGCGTGCGTGGAGCGGATCATTGCCGAAGGCGGCACTGCATATCACCGTCCCGATATTTCCATTCTTGCAGTGATGTCACTGCGCGCCACCGTTTGACAGTTTCAACACCTATTCATTCAGCAAAGGATTTTGAGTCATGGACAATTTCACCGATCTTTTCAGCGGCGACGCGTTCACAATGCAGTCGCTTTCCGCTGCCATCAACGAAGTGGATCATATCCCCGGCCGTGCGGGCCAGCTTGTGTTTGCCAGTCAGGACGTTCTCAAGCCGGTCAACACCCTTTCTGTGGTGATCGAGCGCGTCGGCGAAGACCTGAAGCTGATTCAGACAACGGCACGGGGCGCACCGGCCGAAAAACTCCTTGGCGACAAACGGTCGATGATCAGTCTGGACATCCCGCATATCCAGCTTGAAGACACGATCTATGCCGACTCGGTGCAGAACGTTCGCCAGTTCGGAACGTCCAACCAACTGACCACGGTGGAGAGCGCAGTCAACAAGAGCCTGACGAAGATCGCGCACCGGCTGGACTTCACGCTTGAGCATCACCGCCTTGGTGCGGTTCTCGGCGTTATTCGCGATGCTGATGGGAGCGTGTTGACCGACATCTACAGCGCGTTCGGCTATCTCAATTCGCTTGGCTTTGCGGCACCGGAGCCGTTCAACTTCGACCTTAACAACCCGGCGGTTGATGTGCGGCTCAAGGCTCAAGACGTGACTCGCTACATGCGCCGCCACGCGAAGACCATCCTGCCGCGTGATGCGCTTCCGTGGGCATTCTGCGGCGACAACTTCTTCGATAAGCTGATTTCTCATGCCGACGTGAAGGACGCATATCGCGGCAGCGACAATGCCGCTGCGGTTTTGGGCGGCAACTACGCGTTCGGCGTTTTCGAGCACGGCGGCATCGTGTGGGAGAACTATCAGGGCAGTGACGACAACAGCACGATAGCTGTTGATCCAAACGAGTGCCGGTTCTTCTTCGCCAACGCGCCAGAACTTTATTCGGAGTCCTACGCACCGGCCGATTACATCGAAACGGTGAACACTCCCGGACTTCCGCGCTATGCAAAGATTGCGGTTGATCCGAAGTTCCAAAAATTTGTGGAACTGGAAGCGCAGACGAATCCGCTTCCGTTGTGCTTGCGCCCGGCAACGTTGTGCAAAGGAACGATCAGCTAATCGAATCGTCCATGATCGCCGGAATCCTTGCGGCTTAGAAGTTCAACGCCTGGATTCCCTCCTTCGATCACGGACGCCACTGGCCGGGATGTTGTTTCTTCTCCGTCAACATCCCGGCCTTTCATTTCAAAACCAAAGAGGATTGACGATGAAGGCCATTTCATTTGCCGTTGGCGGGGGAGCTTGCAGCCCCAACCGAATCACACTCACGGCGCGTGAGTTCGCAGCGCTGCGGGGTCCGGACGCGCTGAAAGCGTTCCTCCGCGCTACTGCGGGCGTGTCCGATGTCGCCGACGTTCCGGAAGTTGATCGTTTCCGCGTCAACGCCGCGATGCGCGCGGAGCTAAACGAGGCTGAAGCATCGACTCCGCCGCACGCCAAGGCGCTGGCGCGCATC
Source organism: Bradyrhizobium sediminis (assembly GCF_018736105.1). Lineage (NCBI taxonomy): Bacteria > Pseudomonadati > Pseudomonadota > Alphaproteobacteria > Hyphomicrobiales > Nitrobacteraceae > Bradyrhizobium > Bradyrhizobium sediminis. The sequence continues at coordinate 4,887,701 of NZ_CP076135.1, read as the reverse complement.
GGTGCCAAGGCGTTCGCCAAGATGGTCCGGCCATGAAACGGCGAAGTGATCGATTGATTGGATTTCCAGCCGTCGCGCGGAAACTCCGCAAAAGCCTTGCATACACCTATTGGCTATCATGCATGGACCCGGCGTTTCCGCCCGTAGAAAAACAAGAGGGGACGCGCAAGCTGTTCGCGTCGCATGCAGTTGATTACTACCGTACGAATGTTCGCGAGCGGTGGTATCGGACCCGACTGCACTAGGGGAGCTTCGTTACTGGAGAACGGAGTTGATTCAATTCAATAGTATGAAATCAATAAATGGCGGTAGCGTTTGGAGTGACGACAATGGGAATGGCGATAAAAATGCGGACGGTGAGGCCAACAGTTGCGTTGAAACGTCCGGCACCGTTCGGCGCGGGTCGTGTTTGGAAGGCTATCGATTGCAAATGGCGCGAGTTTAGCGGCGGACGCGAACATATCATTCCGCTTGCAACCGGGATGGAAGTCCCCGCCAAACCGGAGTCCGTCAAATATTTCTATGCCATGCAAAAGCAAGTGGAATCTGTCGCAAAATATTACGCGATGACCGGTCAGACATTGTCACAGTTTTACGTCTACAAGGGTGAAGTGGCCATCGGCGATGGTTTTTTCCATCGTGACGTTACATTGGATGATGTGCCGTATTTCTTTACCAAGTTGAAGGCACAAGGTTTGGATGGTTACCTTCACTGTGATTTCTACTCTGAAGAAGACCACAAGTGGAATATTCCGAATCTCATGTCCGGCCTTCTTCTCCATTTCGATACTGAGGACGCGCGGCTGATCCCCGCCGTAGCCCAATCATTCGACCTGAATTTCAGGCATTGGGAACGTGACGTCGATGGATCGCTGATCGGAAATCCCATGCGTCAGTATTTGTCGCTCCGATTGGGCGAAACCATGCCGCAGCACTTCGCCACGATGTTTTACGCCAAGCGCGCGATGTACGCGAAGGTCTTGGCAACGGGTTTCCGCCCGGAAGTGTTCCGAATTTACAACGTACGAAACAAAATGAAGGAGCCAACTCCAATTTGGGAAATACGTTCGGACAATCGCTATTGGATCGTCGGGGAAATCGTCGATGGCGAAGACGGCGTTGGGGGCTATTACACCGAAGCGGATGGAGTCTTCGATTACACACCGTCCGCCACAACCCTAGCGCACTTGGCGTGCCGTCTTGCGGCGCAAGGGCGCTGGATGGCCTTAGTCCCGCACGAACGCGATAATGTCAGCCCGGACACACTGCGCTTGATATCGTCCCGCACCGATGATTTTGAGATTTCCGGTTGGGAAGTGTGGATCAATCCAACGATTGCCGCCCGTTGAAGTGCGGTCTTTGACAGTGATTCGAGAATGAGCCCGGCCACCGCGTCAACGGTGCCGGGCCAAAGGAGTCGAAGCAGTGTCAGACGCGCAATCTAATCGGAACGAAATCGAAATCCAAGTAACAAAGGTCAGTGTTGTCGAAGCGCCGGACGCGGATTTGGAGTTCTTTTCGGAACCCGAGTCCGGCCCCGTGCCCAAGCACGGTTGGGACAACGCAATAGACATCGCGGAGTTCAAGCGCCGTTGTCAGGACGCCGCGCACTTTCCGCTTCCCAACGCTACGGGGCTGGCGTTCTTCTATCAACTCTCCCATGATGCCCGCGATCTTGGCATCAGCGAGCGGACGGCCCTTGATTTGATGGACCGCTACTGCACAAGCCAAATCTCCAAGGCGTCGGTCTCTCTGGAATGCCATCGCGCGTACCGGGCCGCAATGAGCGTCCCCGGTGTGTTGAGCCGCGCGGGCCGCGCCAATGCGAACGCCGTTGCCGCCTTGGTGTCATCGGATGATGACAATCCTTGGACGAATGCCGATGACGGCGGCGACGAAGCGCCGCGCGTATGGCCCAAGCCGTTGACATACCAGGGCAAGGACAACGCCAGCAAATGCGCTGAAGGCTTTCTTGCCGAACGTCCTGACAAGCTGCTTTCGTCTGATGGTGTACTTTACACGTTGGAAGGCAACCGCGTCTGGCGACGGCTTGATGACAACGAATTGGCCGCAGAGATTCGGGCAACGGACCCGACGACGATTCTTGACGTCGGCAAAATCTATCAGATGGTCAACGCGATTCACCTTGTGCGCTTCACAAAAGCGCGGCCGTTTGAGTGGATCGATAGGCCGGAAGGCGCTCCGGACGCGAACGATCTGATTCTAACATCAAATGGAATCTTGAACCTGAAAACGGGTGAGCTTATCCCACACTCCGGGCGCTACTTCGCTACGGGGCTTCCCGATTGGAAGTACGAACTTGAAGCGGAATGTCCGCTTTGGCTAGAGAAGCTTGGGGAATGGCTGCACCCATCGTTCCATGCAACGCTACAGGAATTTTTCGGCTACATGCTCACCGCAGACACTTCGATTGAAGTGCTCTTGGCTATGATCGGCGCGAAGCGTGGCGGCAAGGGTACCATCACGCGCATCATGCAAGCGTTGGTCGGCAAGGAGCACCACGCTTCAGTGATGTTGAACGATTTGGCCGGTGACTTTGGACTCGCCGGACTAATCGACAAGCGCGCGATCTTTATTCCGGACGCGCACGACGCGGACCTGTCGCGCCGTTCGGCTGCAATCGAGCGTATCAAGAGCATCACCGGCAACGACGAAGTGAGCGTGAATCGCAAGAATCAATCCATGCTCTCTCTGAAGGTCCCGGCCAAAATCGTCTTGGTTGCAAACAAGCATCCCAAATTCCTAGACGAGTCCGGCGCGCTGGCCGATCGTGAATTGGTGTTGGTGTTCGAGTCCTCCTTCGCGAAGGTCAAGGACACGGAGCTAGGCGGCAAGCTGAAGGCCGAACTGAGCGGCATCGCGAATTGGGCCATCGAAGGCTTGCGCCGGTTGCGGGCGAATAGCAACAAGTTCGCCATCGGGGAGCGCGGGCGCAAGGCGCAACGCGAGCTTGCGGAGTCTCAGAGCCCGGCGCTGCGGTTCGCTAACGAATCCTTGATCGTGACGGGCGACAAAGCTGACTTCATCCCGGACGATGTGCTGTTCCCGGTCTATGAACATTGGGCGCGTTCTATTGAGGGCATGAGCGCACGGGAGACGCGAAACAAATCAGACTTCAAGAACGACCTGATGGCGGCGCTGACCGAACGCGGTGTGCGATACACTCAAAGGCGTCGGCGGCTGGATGGGGCGCTTGCGGAATGGAAGCACGGTGAGGGTGTGAAGACGCGCGGGTTTGCCGGTGTGAAGCTCAGGGCCGAATGGACCACGGCCGAAGACTGATAGCGTCACAAGGTGTCACAAGGTGTCACAACAGCCCTTGTGCCGATTAGTGCTTTGATTTCATTGCGAAATAGGTCGATTCTGGCCACTGTCACAGCGTCACAGCGTTTCCACCTAGCTCCGGGAGAATCCTTGTAGCTACATCTGCGGCAGCGCATGTGATGATACGGACTATAGCGCGATGCTCTATCTAGTTTAGTGCTGTGACGTTGTGACAGTCTATAAAATCAGGAGAATATATACTGAAATCAAAAGCCTAGGCGTCCCTAAGGATGCTGTGACACTTCGGGGACACGTGTGACACTTGGTATCGCATCGTCGCCGAACCTCACTCACCCATCGAAATATTTCCGCTGATAAGAAATAGCGTCGTCTGATTCTCGAAATTCAAAATATATTTTCAAAGCAACGGGTCCCTCCACGCCAAAAAAGCAATGCGGGCAAAACGGAGGCGCGGGACTCGATCAGCAAAATTGAAAATATTTTCAGGCTACCTGTAACCTAAGAACAAGGTGGGAGGCAGCGAATCGCTGTAAGTTTGCTTCCCGAAAAATGTCTAGGACATGCGATGTCGGACCAAAATTCAACCCCGCCGTTGAACGATCAACAGGTGGTCGCGCTGTTCAATCCGCTCTTTGGAGGGCTCGAAAAAACGCACACCAATGACAGCGTGCGACCTCTACTGGCGCACTACACGTCGATACGGGTGATGGAGAACATACTTCAGTCGAGCGAGATATGGTTCTCCAACCCGCTCTTTATGAACGACCTTCAAGAGATGCGCTTCGGCTTGAACGAAGGAACAAGATTCTTTTCAAACGTCGAACACCTTAAAAAAGCCGGTGGGAATGATGCGCGTGCCGACATTCTTCAGCGCGCCTATTTTCATTACTTTAATCACTTCGATGAACAGCAAGCGTTTGACACGTATATTTTCTGCCTGACTGAACATGCACCGGATAACAATGACGGTTTGCTCTCGATGTGGCGTGGCTACGGCCAGCATGGCAACGGGGCCGCGCTCGTTTTCGATTCTTCGAAGATAACCGTGGTACCGGAGTCCCCGCTTCTATTCGCGAAAGTATCGTATGTAACCGATGCTCAACGAGTAGGACAGGTGCAAGGGATTTTAGAGAATTGGATTGAGCTTACGCTAAAGCTCGACCTGCCTCCCGACAGATTGCATCTCGCATCCTATGTCGCGTTCACCCTAATAAAATCCCACGCTCTTGTGACAAAGCATGCAGGATTTTCAGAAGAGAACGAGTGGCGAGTCATCTATGTACCGGAGCGCGACGCCAAGGGTGTCTTGAAACAATTTCTCAAGTATCACATCGGCGAACGTGGCGTTGAACCGAAGCTCAAGTACACAATCGGACACATGCCGGGGGTGAGTGCTAATGACCTCGCGCTTGAAGGAATCTTAGAGCGCATCATTCTTGGACCTAGTCATTCATCACCATTGGCCAAGCGGAGCGTGGAACGTTTGCTCGACAACATAGGCAAGTCTCATTTCAAAACGCTGTTGAGGGCATCGGGTATTCCGTTGCGACCAAATTCAGGAAGTTCATTTTAGAGTCTTCTCATCCGTTCCCTGTTGCGAAGCTTCGTACAAGACAGAGCACCCGCGCGCCGGGGTATCCCGATTGGAGAATTTCAACGATGGGGAACGGACATGGCCGGGCTACCTGATAGGTTGCAGTTAGACGCCCGTTTTGGCTGACACCAGCAGACGAGGAACAAAGTCCTAGTGTGCGGGGTCCGAAACGATGGAAAACCCAAGAAGAATCGCAAGCAGGAGGGGTTGAAGTCGCCCGCCCCCTTACTATCTTGTTAAGAACGTTGTGCAATTTGGCGCGGGCATGAGAAACATTCGCCCCCTAGGCCCTTGCCATGAAACATAATTGGCTGCATAAGGTTATCATTGAGCACGCACGAGCAGACTAGAGCTTCCCCCAAGGGAAGCTCTGGAAAGCCTTCCGAAGTCAAGGTTAGTAGCTTGCGGCTAACCGAGGCGCGTTTTCGGTGGTTAGATTGTGGACCTCGTCCTGCAGGATGTCTCCACGATGGCCACCGCGATCCGTAGGTGCGAGGATGTGTCCTGAACCATAGAGGGTGCTTCTAGGCATAATCCTGTTGTTCAAAAGGCAAGCAAAGAATTGGCCGGTGGAACGATATAGTTCCACCGGCTTTATTTTTTTTATCGAATGAAATCGTTCGGAGCGATGTTGACGTGCGTCTTCTTACTGCTCGCTGTCCCTACATCGTGGCAGTTTGGGTAACGATCAGCCAGCGAACCATTCGTTGCGACGCAATCATAGTGAAAGTTTGCGGGATAGTGACCGCCCATTCGACTTCGCGCATTTAGCAGGCACGCTAGACTATGACTGTCCGCTGCTGCATTACGAAAGATGGCGTGGCGATCTCTTCCCGGACTCCTAAAATACAAATAGCCGTCGCTAAAACAGTGATGATGGTCGTCGGGCGCGTAAACGCGAGGGTGCTCTGCCACGAAACCTTTTACGGCGGAGTCGATAAATTTCTTGGCGTCTTCGGAATCTGAGAGTCCGCTGTAAAGGTCTCGAAGCGTTGACTTCAGCTTGTCAGATCGAAAGTTTCGAATTGGCAAAAGTAAAGGTGTTAAGTTGTGTACGTTGGTAAACTCCGATACGACGCGAGATAAGCCTCGCACCTCTCTAGCAGCGTCTATCACCTCATCAGTAAACTCATTCAAAACGTTGCTAATCTGTTGTCGGTTACTAGCTTCGCTAAAGTCGGGAGGATTCAAAGCAAATGGAAGGCCGAAAGGGAAAAAGGCGTCCAACAAATCTGTGGTCGATTGATCCTCATAATCAATATAGATTAGCAGGGTTGAAACAGGCTCGCTTTCATTTTGTCCCTTGGCGTACTCATGAGCTGCCCTAAGTATCCGGTCGATGTATTTTCTCTCGTAACGCCTGTGGTCAGATACTGGCGTAATGATAGTAGCTCCGCTTGGAGCAAGTAGCTTGTCTGAGACTTTGCGGATGCGGTCAAAAAGCGGTGTCGTTAGACCAGCAACAACCAGCGAATAAGCCACGACTAGACTCTTTTGCGCATTAAGGCCGCAACCACGTCGAGACTCATAGATGTATTAGAGAGTTGTCGATGATCTAAACTAGCAATCACGGCCTCCAGAACGGACGCGTTCGAATGCGTCTGAATACTTTCCCTATGAGGACGCGTTTGATAAAAGTCAGATTTATCGAAACCGTTTTCTTCGATCCAGCGATTGATGTTGTCGGTAATCAACTTGTCGCGGTCTCTAATGTCCGGCGCAACGATGAACGATGGTGGAATTTCCACGTGTCCCTCAGGAGCATCCCCCGAAGTGAGGTCCTGAAACTTGAAATCCGTTAGATTCAAAAAACGTTTACCTTCGCGATAGGGTACGGAGAAGGCCGCCCAAAAACGATAATTGAAGCGAGGACTAGGCTTTGATGATACCTGTGTCTCAAAAACAAACTTTTCAGAGAGCGTAAGTAAGGGCTGCTCCTGTTGCTCGACCAAAGAATTTGGAGAGCGTATCAGCGTCTGAACATTCTTGAATTCGCCTGTGAGAGCCACAGTAAACTTGTCAGAGAACCGCTCTCGAATAAATGCGCTGAGAGGTTTCTTCGTAAGAAGTTTTAGCGTTGATAGATCAGGACCTAGGTCTTTTCCTAGTTCACTGAGAAGATACGAACTGCGCGCACTCAGTGCCGCTTCACTTAATGCTTCGATCTTCGTCGCAATGCGTTCGATATTATTATCATCGGCCATTTGCTAGTCCGCGCTCGATAGGTAGAGTTGGACTATGCATGTTTCGACCAAGTTTTGCTACGCCCTGTTTTGCCGGATAGTAAATAAGTCGGAGCGACAAAGGCTATACATGCCACGGGCGCAGCCTTGTCCAAACGTCTTCAGCCTCATCCTCATATCTTTCACTTGGGCGTCTTGGTCAACGTGATGCTCCCGCTAATCCCATCCTTCGCTGCGGGTGACCTTTGTCATGGCTGGCGCGGCGGCTCCGGCGGCGGGCGTTCGTTCACGCTGCAAATCGGCGGGGAGAGCTTCGGCGGTTTGACGGCTTCGGATGCGACGGTGGAGCGCTTGCAGAAGTACGCTACGCGAAAAAACATTCATTCGGCCGGGCGCAAGCCAACTTGGTTTCAGGGGTGATTAACCATCGGCCATAAATATGTTTCTGCACGCGTTTTTTGAAAACATCAGCGCCGTTTTTGAAAGCGTCGTCGCGGATGTTGGCAGGCCGACGCCCATCAAAGTGAATGGCCATGCGCACTTCCTTGGTGAATTCCATTTTCAGAAATGGAGGTGGGATACGCATCAGTTGCGCACCACTGCGCAAAGTTTGCGTAGATTGCTCTAAGGCTCCCTAGGGTGTAGATGCACCATCGGAAAAGCGATCAGCCGTGGAGTTGGAAATGCGTAAGTTTTCTAGAAGCGAATGGGTGAGGGCCGCTGGACAAATTGCAAAACACTATGAAGCTGGCTTGCATGATCCGGAGGCTATAGTTCGAAGGGTGAAGAAGACGATCTATGCGGCGCGTCGTCGCCGGGTGCCCGGACAGAAAGCAGAAAATTGAACCGTGCAGTCAGCTACCAATAAACCTCTTTGTTCAAATTCGCCATCACAAATCGAAGGTTTATGCTCCGAAGGAATGGGTGCCATTGCTGCGGCCCCATAAAGCCCATGCGGCCACCACCGGCATCCCAAACTGCAACCGCAGTGCCTCGCAGACCCGCAGCGTTGGCCCTAAACCCAAGAGCGGTCAGTTCCTCATGCTGATCTGAATCGCTCATGTAACCGAATCGCGCATCGAGCGGGAAGATAATCATGTCCTGTCCTTGCTCATGAATATGAGCGACCTTGTACTTTGGCATTTCAGCGTCCTCCGCGCGTCTGATAGACTTCATGCAAACCCAAGACAAAGCCCGGCATAGCTGCCGGGCTTTGAATGCTTGGACTATCCAGTTGGACTGAGGTTGCAACCGTTCGGGGCGAGTGCGTTGGTGTAGTTGGCGAGAAGGTCCATTTCTTCCGCGCGCCGACTTTCTTTCGTCGGATTGAGGCGAAGATGGACATGCGTCGCCCCCTTTAGATCGATGCATTCGGCTCTGTGGTGATTAGTCGATGATGCTCTCTGAGAAAGATCGCCCTCGCCCATGTAAATGGGAACCCACAACCCCTGACCATTCTTCTTAGCGTAGATGTAGTTCCCATCCTGCCCCGGCGTGATGCTGGGGTGGCGGGGATAGACGTGGTAGAGGTATTTGGCACCGGATTTCCCGGTCCACGTGCATGTTTCCTGATTTGCCATTTCGGCTCTCCATCTCAGGTATATACGAGAGCCGGGGTTGACCGCAGGCAGCGTCACGAACAAGATCGAATCGCCTAGCAAGGCCCGGTTCCGCATTGGCTCTCTATCCATGCGGAGCGGTTTACGGAGCCGTCGGGTGTCTCACCATCCGGCGGCTCTTTAGCTATTGTCCGAAGCGTCCCTCCGCTTGATATTTTGTCCACATGACTTCCGCAGCCGGAGCGCTCATCTTGCACTGGACTGCCGCATCATCCGGGCTTTTGAAGCGAGAGAGGTGACGAGTGGACATCAGAAGCGAACCCGCAAACGTGTCAGCTTGCCACTCCGCATCACAATAAATCTTCTCGCCATCATCACGCATCCGCGCCATCGTGACCGTCCGGTGCATCAAGAAATGCGCGAACTCATGGCAAGCTGTGAACCTGTCGCGTCCATTTTCTTTCCACGCGCCCTCGTAAACATCTTCCCTCAGAACGATGATGTTCTCTCCCGCAACGACTCGACCTTCTTCGCTCCCCATGGATTCCTTGTCTTGGACATCAACATGGAAACCATCGAGCAAACTAGCCATCTTAAATTCCAGGATTTCCATGATCGGAAAATCGATGCGCTCATTATCCACAAACGTTGAGCGGACTTTCTCCGCGAATCCACGGATCACCTCGGTTGACATCGGGGGCACGTAGATGCCGCGCCTCTTTCGATGAAAGGGCACGTCGTCCGATTTCGATTTCAGGATGACCTTCTTTAGGTCCGCCATCATCGACAAAGGCAATTCGTCGATTTTGCGTGCGAACGCAGCAACCAACTCCCGTTGATCGGCTGGCAGAGTCGCTACCGGAACTTCCTTGCGCGTACGGTCTGCGGCGCGGCGCAATTCCCGTATCTCCGCAGCAGATAATTTCATCGCACGCGCTACGCTCAGCAGATACGCGTCCGGTATCGGTTTTCGTCCGGTTTCTATGGCGGAGATGAAGGCAGAACTCCGCCCCGTGGCTTCGGCAAGGTCGAGTAGCCTCATGCCTTTGTCGAGCCGGAGTTTGCGAACGGCAATTCCAAACGGTGTGAGCATGGGACACCTCCAAGGCGCGAATCGCCCCAGAGAAAACGCTACACCCCATCCGAAAAGAAATCAACCGATTGGGTTAACTTTGTGTGGATGTCGGTTTTGGGTTTTTGAGCAGATGCGCTTCGAGCCCCCTTTTTCTGTTCGTCCAGCGTAGGGACGAGAGTAGGGACGGGAAAGTCCGACGATGTAATTTATTCAATTAATTCAACGCAAAAAAGCAGGGCGCGGCTGGCATCACCACAGCCGCGCCCTGCATCACCGGTCAATGGGGCAGGGGGGATGACCGGCTGTTCTGATGACGCCGAGGTCCCCGGACTCGTTCCCGCCTTCTCGAATTTTTTCGCACACAGTTAAGTGATGGCCGGTCCCCGAACTCCGCTGGTCCGGTCACGTTGTTTCCTTGATCGCCACGGGGCGAGGGACCAACGCACATGTCACAGATTTCCAGGGGAATTTTCGGCGCGGCCGGCATTGCGCTTGTGCTTGGTGCGGTTCCGCTGGCCTTCGGCCACGATCTCGCAGACCGCTGGCAGGCCGTCACGCGCGCGCCGGCAACCTCCGTCAATCGTGCCGCCAAGGCCGATCGCGCTGCCGGTGTCGGTCCTGCGGCGGCGGCTCGCACGATCTCGCTGCGCCTGGACAGCCTTGCCGATACCTCGGTCCTGGTCCGCGTGCCGGTCGCCAAGGACGCGCGCAACACGCCCGCCGCTCCGGCCGTGACCAAATCCGGGGACCGCAAGACGGCGGTGGCCTGCGAGCCCGTGGTCAGCGTGCTGACCGAAGTCGCGAAGCATCTTGAGCCCGGCCGCTGCGTGACGTGAGTCTGTAGTCCGGATGAACGCAGCCGTCCTCCCCGCGCACGCGGGGACGACGTTGAGAGATAACCTCACTCCGCCGGCGCTTCCGCCTCATCGTCAGAAGCACTCGCGCCACGGCTCATCATGAACCCCAGCGCCAGTCCGCCGACCGCCAGAATCGGGATCAGCCTCTTGACGCCGATCGCGCGCACCACCTGAAGCCCCACAGCCAGCAGCATGGGATCGGCCAGCACGGTCTGGGCGGCCGATTTCGTCGACCTGGCGGCTTCTTTTGCGGCTTGTTCGGCGCGCGCCTTGACCTCGTTCTTGCGCGCCATGTAGCAGCCGGCGGCGATCAGCGTGACCAGGAAGAAGATCACAGCACCGGCCAGGCAGGCTTCGACCGGGCCATATCTCTGCAGCACGAACACGAAGGCGGCGGCGCACAGGAACGCGATCATGACGAACAGGGCGATGGCTGCGGCGGCCGCCAGCGACGTCAGCCGCAAGGCGGTGCCGGTGCTCTCCCTGACATCATCGATCATTCGCTGGAACATCTATCGCCTCGATCTGAAAAGAACTTCAACGAAAGCAACGGCGGCGCGCCAACGCCGCCAGTCCGACCAGAGGTTTGATCTTGCGCGGGCCGTCATCGCGGTTACCGGCGCCACGTCACGCCGATCAAAAAACCGATGCCGAGCGCGAGCCCGACGGTGGCCAGCGGGCGCTGCGTGATCGCCTCTTCCAGCGTCTCCTCGATCGAAGTGGCCGCGTCCTGAGCGGCGCCCATCATGGCGCTGCCGCGCTCCGACATGTCGTCGACCGCCGCATCGACATTGGCGCGGACCTGCTTGTAGCCGCGGCGCGCCTGCTTGCCTGCGGTGCCGGCCAAGGAGTTGAGCGCGTCGGTGATCTGGTCGGTCAGGGCGGAGATATCGTTCTTCACGGCTGCTACGTCCTTTTCGAGGCGTTCATAGTTGGCTTTGTCTGTCATGTTTCTCATTCCGATTCCGACGTCCGGACTCGACGTCAAAAGCTCCCGAAGGCTGCTGAAGTATCTCAATGAGCAAACGTCTCGCTTCACCGGAAGTTCCTCGCGGAAGACCCGATCAGTCCGGCGGCAGCTGCGGCGAATCCGCCGGCAGCAAATGTTCCTTGATGATGAGCGCGACGATCAAGACCGGCGAGGACAGGAAGGCGCCCATCGGTCCCCACAGCCAGGTCCAGAAGGCGAGCACGATGAATACCGCGAGCGCGTTCAGTTCAAGCCGGCGGCCGACGATAACAGGTGTGACGAAATGACCTTCGAGAAAGGTGAGCCCGGCAAAGAGCACTGGCGCGAGAAACCCCGCGCCGAGCGTGGGGAACGCGACCACGCCGACCACCGTCAGGATCGCGAACATCACCACAGGGCCAATGATAGGGATGAAATTCAAGGTCGCCGCCAGCGCGCCGAGCGCGGCAGGGTTCGGCATGCCCGTGAGCGCACAGATGATACCCGTCGCCACGCCGACGCCGAGATTGATCACGGTCACCATGAGCAGATAGCCGCCGAGATGCTCCTCGATCTCGTTGAGGATCCGGAGCGTCCGCAGCCGCGATTCATGCTCGCCGAAGGTCATGATCAGCGCGCGCCGCAGATCCGGCCAGCTCGCGATGAACAGGATCAGGGTCGCAATGAACAGCAGGAATTGGACGAAGGTCGGCGACAGGAATTCAAAGGTGGGCTGCACCCACTCGATCTTGGGAAGCTGGAACGACTCGCCCGGCAGCGCTTCGGACCCGCCGAGCATTTCCTGCAGTTGCTGCCAGAGCCGCAAGGGGCGATCGAACACATGAAGCTTCTCCTTCAGGAGCGAGCCGAGTTCAGGAAGCCGCGTGCTCCATTCCATAACCGGGGAGGCGAGCAGTCCGATCATTACGGCGGCCACGGCGCAGGCCGCGGCCACGATCAGAACCGCCGATACCGCGCGCGGGATGCGGCGCTGCTCGAGAAAGCGCGCCGCCGGCGACAGCATGGTGCCGACAACGAACGCCATCGTCACCGGGAGAAAGAACGCTTTCGCCGCATAGAGCACGGCGACGACGCAGATGATTAGGAGCGCGACCAGCGCGAACGCCGCCACCTCGGTGTCCCGGATCACCGGCGGCAATTCGCTCTTGCGCTCGGGCACGCCTTCATTGGGAAGGACTCGCAAGTGGACTCTCCCCGACGGCAGCGAATGGATTAGGCGTCCCGGGCTCGTTGGGTCGGGACCGGGCGACGCAGGACCCAACCCGCGCGCAACCGAAAAGTTCCGTCGCAGAAACGTGAAGGGTCGGCCGGTTGACTGCACTGCCCCGGTGTCGATTCGGACGGAACCATGCAGCCCGGGTGGGGTTGGTTGCGCAGAAGCATCAGCGTGATGCGCAACGCATCGGGGCAGATCATGACACAGGCATTCGCAGGCAATCGTAGTCTCTCGTTGCGCGCGACCGGCGCGCTGGTCCTCGGCGCGGCATTGCTGCTGTCGCCGGCGTGGCTCGCGAGCGCCAGCGCCCAGGTGTTCGGCTACGCCTCCACCGAGCCAAGCACGTTTCCGTCAGACAATATGATGGTGGCGCCGGCGCAGCCCGCCGATGAAGGCGATGGCAGCGCAGCCGCTGTGCCGGAGCGGTTGAAGCGCGCGGTCGTTGCTTTCAACAGCCGCGAGGCGCCGGGCACGATCGTGATCGATACCGGCAATACTGCGCTTTATTACGTGCTCGGCCAGGGCCGCGCCATTCGCTATGGCGTCGGCGTCGGCCGCGAGGGCTTTACCTGGTCCGGCGTGCAGACCATTAGCCGCAAGGCGGAATGGCCGGACTGGCATCCGCCGGCGGAAATGATCGCGCGTCAGCCTTATCTGCCGCGCTTCGTGGCGGGCGGCCCCGGCAATCCCTTGGGCGCACGCGCGATGTATCTCGGCACCAGCCAGTACCGCATTCACGGCACCAACGATCCCTCGACCATCGGCAAGTTCGTTTCCAGTGGCTGCATTCGCCTGACCAATGAAGACGTCGCCGATCTGTTCGGCCGCGTCGATGTCGGCACAAAGGTGGTGGTGCTGCCGAAGCATGCGCCGCACCTTGAAGCGAGGGCCGCGGACACGCGAACGATGATCGCGGTCCGCTCGGCCGCGCCGCCGCCGCGCCCGGCCGCGACGTCCGGCCGTCAGGTGATGAACGTTTCGACGTCGTCGCTGTACTGAGATCGGAGCCGACATGAAATGGACATCAGACAGGTGGCTGGCATGGCGCGTGGCGGCAGCGGTCCTGTTGGTCTCGGCGCTCGCGCCCGCCGCGCAGGCGGAAGATTTTCTCTCCGCGCTGTTCGGCGCGTTCGGCGGCCGCTCGCGCGCGCCGCAGATCCAGCTGCCGTTTGCCAATGAGGGCGGCCCAATGATGCCGCGAGATGACGGTCGTCCGCACCATGCCGGCGGCGGCCAGGTCTACTGCGTGCGTACCTGCGATGGCCGCTATTTCCCGATCCCGGCGTCGGACAAGCAGACCCGGGCGGCCTCCTGCAACAGCTTCTGTCCGGCCAGCGACACCAAGATCGTCTATGGGAGCAGCATCGACAACGCCGTGACCGACAACGGCAAACCCTATTCCGAACTGCCGAATGCGTTCCGCTACCGCAACGAGATGGTGGCGGGCTGCACCTGCAACGGCAAGGATCAGCTCGGGCTGGCGCCGGTCAGGATCGAAGACGACCCGACGCTGCGCAGGGGCGACATCGTCGCCGGCGAAAGCGGGCTGGTGGTGGCCAATCGCGGCGCCGATAAGCGCGGCGCGGCGCTGAATTTCTCGCCGGCCTCCGAAAGGATCAGCGCGCGCTATCAGCGCGTGCCGGTGGTGGCGCGGGAATAGCAGTCCGGCATCAGGGCCGGGTGTCGGTCAATTGATTGCCCGGGGACCCGGTTCCGTCCGGGGAACCCAGGCAGGCCGTCAGGCGTTGGCTGGCAAGCAATCGTGCTTTTCATGACGCCATAGGGGGTTTCCGGTGCTTATCAGTGTGCTCGTCACATTTCTTGTCGTTATTCTTGTTCTCTACCTGATCAACCTGTTGCCGCTCGACGGCCGCGCCAAGCAGATCGCGCGCGTGGTGGTGATCATCCTTGGGGTGATCTCGCTCTTGAAATACATCGCGGTAATCTAAGGCCGCTCACGGAAAGTCAAAAAAAGCCCCGGCATTTCTGCCGGGGCCTTCCGTTGTCCAGGGAGGCAAACTTACTTCAGCGCCCTGAACCAGTCGTCCACGTCCTTGTGGATCTGATCCTTGGCGAAGCCGTAGCGCTGCTGCAGCTTGCCTTCGAGCTGCTCGCGGCGCCCCTCGATCACGTCGAGATCATCGTCGGTGAGCTTGCCCCACTTTTCCTTTGCGGCGCCCTTGAACTGCTTCCAGTTCCCTTCGACCCGGTTCCAATCCATCGTCATCTCCTCTTGAGTTCAGACGATACTTAACGGGCGGCCAAGTCAGTCGTTCCGGAAGGAACTGCGGCAACATGTGCAGCAGGTTGGTGTGGTCCCGGATTTTGCTTCGCTCCATCCGGGCTTCTGATCAGCCCGCCGCCTTGGCTTCACGGCGCCGCGCGGTGAGAATGAATTCGGTATAGCCGTTCGGCTGCTCGCGGCCCTTGAAGATCAGGTCACAGGCGGCCTTGAAGGCGACGCCGTCGAAACCGGGCGCCATCGGCCGGTACAGCGGATCGTCCTTGTTCTGCTTGTCCACCACCACCGCCATCCGCTTCAGCGACTCCATCACCTGGTCCCTGGTGATGACGCCCTGATGCAGCCAGTTCGCCAGATGCTGGCTCGATATCCGCAGCGTGGCGCGGTCTTCCATCAGGCCGACGTCGTGGATGTCGGGCACCTTGGAACAGCCGACGCCCTGGTCGATCCAGCGCACGACATAGCCGAGGATGCCCTGGCAGTTGTTGTCGATCTCCTGCTTGACGTCGTCGGGCGCCCAGTTCGATTGAGACACCGGAATGGTGAGGATGTCTGCGAGCCTGGCGCGCGGGCCGCCTTTGGCCAGTTCCTGCTGGCGCGCCTGCACGTTGACCTGATGATAATGCAGCGCGTGCAGCGTGGCGGCGGTCGGCGACGGCACCCATGCGGTGGTGGCGCCGGCCTGCGGATGGCCGAGCTTCTGCGTCAGCATGTCCGCCATCTTGTCGGGCGCGGCCCACATGCCCTTGCCGATCTGGGCGTGGCCGGGCAGGCCGTCGATCAGGCCCATATCGACGTTCCAGTCTTCATAGGCCTTGATCCAGGGCTGCGCCTTCATGTCGTTCTTGCGGATCATCGGGCCCGCTTCCATCGAGGTATGGATCTCGTCGCCGGTGCGGTCGAGGAAGCCGGTATTGATGAAGCAGATTCGCTTCGAGGCGTTCTGGATGCAGGCCTTGAGGTTGACCGTGGTGCGGCGCTCCTCGTCCATGATGCCGATCTTCATGGTGTTTTCCGGCAGCGCCAGCATCTTCTCGACCTGGCCGAACAGTTCGCAGGTCAGCGCGACCTCGTCGGGGCCGTGCATCTTCGGCTTGACGATATAGATCGAGCCGGTGCGGCTGTTCTTCGTTTTCGACGAGCCCTTGAGATCGTGGATCGCGAGCAGGCCGGTCACCGCGGCGTCAAGAATGCCTTCCGGAATTTCCGCTCCCGTCTCGTCGAGCACCGCGTCGGTGAACATGTGATGGCCGACATTGCGCATCAGCAGCAGGGCGCGGCCATGCAGTTTGAGTTGTTTTCCGTCCGGCGCATGGTAGACGCGGTCGTGGTTGAGCGCGCGCTTTAGCGTCTTACCGCCCTTGTCGAAGTCGGCCGACAACGTGCCGTCCATCAGGCCGAGCGTATTGCGATAGACCAGCACCTTGTCCTCGGCATCGACCGCCGCGACGCTGTCTTCCATGTCCAGGATCGTGCTGACCGCCGATTCCAGGATCATATCGGCAACGCCGGCCGGATCGTCCTTGCCGATCGCGTGAACCCGGTCGATCTTGATCTCGATATGCATGCCGTTATTGACCAGCAGGATCGCGCTCGGGGCTGCGGGTTCGCCCCGGTAGCCGGCGAATTGCGCGCTCGATTTCAGCGCGGTGGCGTTGCCGCTCTTCAGCTTGACCGCGAGCTGCCCGGCAATGACGCTGTAGGAGGTCACCTCGGTGTGGCTTCCAGTCGCCAGCGGCACGGCGGAATCCAGAAAGGCTTTGGCCTTCGCGACCACTTTGGCACCGCGGGCCTTGTCAAACCCCCTGCCGCTTTCGCTTGTCTCGTGCGGGATCGCATCGGTGCCGTAGAACGCATCGTACAGGCTGCCCCAGCGCGCATTGGCGGCGTTGAGCGCATAGCGCGCATTGGTGAGCGGCACCACCAGCTGCGGGCCGCAGATCTGGCCAATTTCTTCGTCGACATTGGCGGTCTCGACCTTCTGGGTCGCGGGCTCCGGCAGCAGATAGCCGATCTCCTTGAGGAACGCGGTGTATGCGTTCATGTCGAGCGGCTTGCCCTTGTTGGCGCGATGCCAGCCGTCGATCTTCGCCTGCAGGGCGTCGCGGAAGGCGAGCAGTTCGCGGTTTTTCGGCGTCAGGTTGTTGAGGATGGTGGCAAGCCCGGCCCAGAACGCGTCCGGCGAAATTCCGGTCTTGGGGGTCGCCTCCTTGGCGATGAAATCGAACAAAACGGGGGCGATCTTCAATCCGTGGGCATCGATACGATTCATGATGGGATTTCTCGCGAGAAACGGCGGCAAATGCGCGTTTTCAGGGGGATAAACGACAAAAGGGCCCCGCAAAGGGCCTTGTTCGGAGCCCTTTTAGACCCAAAGGCGGGGTGATGAGAAGGCCCCAAGCGGGCCTTCTCACGCCTCAGATATTAGCGGCGAGATCGACCAGTTCGTCGAACAGGACGCCGGATCCGGCCAGCATCCGCTCGATCTCGTCGGTGGCGTCCGCGACCGAGCGCGCCGAGGTGTCGATGGCGAGTTCGCTTGCCGTGGGCGGCTGGTAATCGTTGCCGATCCCGGTGAACGCCTTGAGCGCGCCGGCGCGGGCCTTGGCGTAATGGCCCTTGGGGTCGCGGCTCTCACAGACTTCCGCAGGGGTCGCGACATAGACCTCGTGGAACGCGGTGTCGGCGATGCGGCGCGCCGCGGCGCGGTCGTCGGCCGACGGCGACACCGCGGCGACGATGGCGATATGGCCGTTGCGGGAAAGATGGGTGGCGACTTCGGCGAGCCGGCGGATGTTCTCGGTGCGATCGGCGGCGGAGAAGCCGAGATCGCTGTTGAGCCCGGCGCGCAGCGTGTCGCCGTCCAAGAGCACCGGCGATCCGCCGAGGCTGAACAGCCGGCGTTCCAGCGCGCGCGCCAGCGTCGATTTGCCGGAGCCCGGCAAGCCCGTCAGCCACACCACGGCGCCGCCGTGGCGGTAGCGCGCCGAGCGCTCGTCGGGACGCAATGCGGATTCGACCGGGACGATATCGACGGGAACGGCGCGCTGCCCGGCGTCGACCGACAGCACCAGGCCGCCGCCGGCAATCCGGCCGTTGACCTCGATCACCAGGCGTCCGGTGCGCGGATTGTCGGTGTAGGGATCGGCGGCGATCGGCTGCGCCAGCGAGATGTCGATTTCGCCGACATGGTTGCGCCCGATCGCTTTGGTCTCGACGCTCGAGAGTTCGCCGGGATCGACGGCCTTCTCGATCGCGACCACATTGGCGCGGGTTTCCCGGGTGCCGAGCCGGACCAGGATCGAGGCGCCCGGCGCCAGCGGCTCGTCGTGCAGCCAGAAGATCCGCGCGCGAATCCGCCGGGTGTCGCGCGGGCTGGTTCCGACATGCGCGATGACGTCGCCGCGTTCGACGAACAATTCGCGGTCGAGCGTGATGCCGACCGAGCGGCCGGCGCCCTGGCTGCCATGGACCGGCGTGACCGGCCAGCCCTCGACGGAGCGAATCCTGGCGATCTTGCCCGCGGGCATGATGACGATCTCGTCGCCGGCGCTGAGGCTGCCGGATTCGATGCGGCCGGCGACAATGCGGCGGTCGTCGAATTTGTAGATCGCCTGCACCGGCAGCCGCAGCGCCAGCGACTCCAGCGGCCGCGCCGGTTCGAGCGCATCCAGCGCTTCGACCACAGTGGGCCCGTCATACCATTCGATCCGCGGCGTGCGTTCGGCGACGCCGTCGCCATCGCGCGCCGAGATCGGGATCACGGCCGTCGGCGTGACGCCGAGGCCGATCAGATGCGCGGAAATCTCGTCGCTGATCTCCTGGAACCTGGCAGCGCCGAAATCGACCCGGTCCATCTTGTTGACGACGACCGCAACCTGTTTGACGCCGAGCAGATGCAGCAGGTAGCCGTGGCGCCGGGTCTGGTCGCGGACGCCTTCCAGCGCGTCGATGATCAAGACCGCACCGTCGGCCTGCGAGGCGCCGGTGATCATGTTGCGCAGGAATTCGGCGTGGCCGGGCGCGTCGATCAGCACCACGTCGCGGGAGCGGGTGCGGAAGCGGATCTGCGTGGTATCGATGGTGATGCCCTGGTCGCGCTCGGTCTGCAGCGCGTCCAGGAGGAACGACCATTCGAACGGCATGCCGCGGCGGGCGCTGACCGCTTTCAGCATTTCGAGCTTGCCCTCGGGCAGGCTGCCGGTTTCGTGCAGCAGCCGTCCGACCAGAGTCGACTTGCCGTGATCGACATGGCCGACAATGACGATGCGGACCTGCGGGCGCGTGGTGCCGTTGGGGGTCGTTGATGTCGCAGTGGGGACGATCATGTTCATCGGGGCGCTCAACTCAATATATTCGCTAGAGGTATCCGGCGACGCGCAGCCGTTCGAAGGCGTCTTCGGTCTCGTGGTCCAGCGCGCGGCCGGCGCGTTCCGGCACCTTGGTGCCGTCGAGCTCGATCAGGATTTCCTCGATGCTGGAAGCGGTCGAGGCCACCGGATTGGTGATGTCGGCATCGCCCAGCGAGCGGTAGCGCTTGCCGTCCTTGGCGAGATAAAGCGGGATGATCGGGATGTTCTCGCGCTGGGTGTAGGCCCAGATGTCGGCCTCGGTCCAATGCAGGATCGGGTGAATGCGCAGGTGCGCGCCCGGCGGCGGCGAGGCGTTGAACTGGTCCCAGAATTCCGGCGGCTGGTCGCGCACGTCCCATCCGCCCTCGGTGCCGCGCGGCGAGAACACCCGCTCCTTGGCGCGGGTCGCCTCTTCGTCGCGGCGAATGCCGGCGATCAATCCGTCGAAGCCGTATTTGGCGAGCGCGAGCTTCAATCCCTCGGTCTTGCGCGCGGCCGACCGCGCCGCCGGCGGCAGGGTCGGATCGATGGTTTCCAGCGGCGGGCAGGAGTCGACCTTCAGATCGAGTTCCCATTCCTTGCCGTAGCGATCGCGAAACGCATACATCTCCGGAAATTTCTTGCCGGTATCGACATGCAAAGCGGGGAACGGCACGCGGCCGAAGAAGGCCTTGCGCGCCAGCCAGATCATGACGTTGGAATCCTTGCCCAGCGACCACAGCAGCGCCAGCTTCTTCAGCCGCGCGAACGCTTCCCTGAAGATGTAGATGCTCTGCGCCTCGAGCGCGTCGAGGTGATCCATGGCGGGGGCGGGCAGCTGCCCGGGCTGCGGAATCTGCAAGGGCGCAGCCCCCGTCGGCGGGTCGGCGCGACGCAACCGGGCGATCGTGGAATCGGTGTCGAGAAGATGCATCTCTGGGCCTTGGCCTTTGGAGGTGAAAATTCTATAGTTGCACTGCAGTAGAGAAGAAAAAATTTTCTCTTTGCGGGCGTTGCGTGAGACATATATAGAAAATAATTCTAGTCAACCCCGCAAGTTGGGGCAGCGAGTTTCGCATGCGATTTCTGCCAGTCTTTCTCGACCTGCAAGCCGGTCCGGTGCTGCTTGTCGGCGCCGGCGATCTGGCGCAGGCGAAACTGCGCCTGCTGGCAGCGGCGGGCGCGCGCATCCGCTACTTCGCGACCGACGGCCAGCATGACCTGAGCGGGGTTGGCGCCGACGAAGCGGCGCGGATCGAGCGCGCGGAAGGCGATCCCTTGACCGCCGATCTGAGCGGCGTGATTGCGATCCTGTGCGCCGGCGCCGGCGACATCGGGGTTGCGATGTCGGTGCGGGCCAAGTCGGTCGGTCTTCCCGTCAATGTGATGGACGACCTCGCCCATTCGACTTTCATCTTCCCGGCGATCGTCGATCGCGGCGACGTGGTCGTTGCGGTCGGCACCGGCGGTGCTTCGCCCGTGGTGGCGCGCCGCGTCCGCGAGCGCATCGAGGCCGTGCTGCCGGCGCGCATCGGCGACCTCGCCAGCTTCATCGGCCGCTGGCGCAAATCGATGCACCAGCGCTTGCCCGAGATGGCGCTGCGCCGCCGCTTCTGGGAGCGCGTGGTCGACGGTCCGATCGGCGCGCTGGTTCTCGCCGGGCGCAAGGATGAAGCCGAAGCGGCGCTGAAGAATATTCCCGATCCCGCAGCCTTCGCCGGCGCGTTGGCATCAGGCCAGGCCGGGGGCAGCGTGACGCTGGTCGGCGCCGGACCCGGCGACCCGGATTTACTCACCATCAAGGCGCTGCGCGCGCTGCAGGACGCCGACGTCGTGTTCCATGACGAACTGGTGTCGCCGGAAATTCTCGATCGCGTGCGCCGCGATGCCTCGCGCGTGCCGGTCGGCCGCCGCGTCGGCAAACCCGGCATCGGCCAGGACGCCGTCAACAAGCTGTTGATCGATGCCGCGAAGTCGGGGCAGCGCGTGGTGCGCCTCAAGGGCGGCGACAGTTTCGTGTTCGGCCGCGGCGGCGAGGAGGTCGAAGCGCTGCGTGCGGCCGGCGTCGCCTGTTCGGTGGTGCCGGGAATTACCGCAGGCCTCGGCGCCGCGGCGCAATTCGAGGTGCCGCTGACCTTCCGCCACGAGGCGCTGCGCATCACCTTCCTGACCGCGCACAAGGCCAGGGACGCCGAAACCGTCGACTGGTCCGCGCTGACCGACGAGAAGATGACGGTGGTCGTCTATATGGGAATGACCGCTGCGCCGTCGGTTCGCGCCGGCCTGCTGGCGGCCGGACGTTCGCCGCAAACCCCGGTCGGCGTGTTCGCGCGGGTGACGCGGCCGGACGCGCAGGCCGCAGTCGGGACCTTGCAGGAGCTTCCCGGCCTGATCGAGAAGATCGACGGCGGTCCCGCCATTCTCATCATCGGCGACGTGGTCGCGCACTCCGCGCCATGGCGCGAATCCAATCTCAATCAAGTGATCTCCAAACTGCTGGAACCTGCCGCATGACCTCTCCGTTGCAACAAAAGATCAAGATAACCGGCCCCTCCGTCGTGACCGCCAACCGCACCTGGGATGGCATCGTGATCTGGCGCACGGCCGAAAAAGGCTGGTCGGCCGAGCTGTCGGATGCGGCGATCGTCCGCACCGCCGACGAAGCCCGGGCGCTGCTGGCCGAATCGGTCGCTGACGACGTCGGCGCGGTCGGCGCCTATATCGCGCCGGTCGAGGTCAAGGACTCCGGCAAGATCAAGCCCGGCAATCTGCGCGAACACATCCGGCTGCAGGGCGTCACCATCGATCTGCCGGTTCCGGCATAAGGCATCAGTCAATGTACGCATATGACGAACTCGACCGCACGCTCATCAACGAACGTGTTTCGGAATTTCGCGATCAGGTGAAGCGCCGGCTGTCCGGCGAACTCACCGAGGACGAATTCAAGATGCTGCGGCTGCAGAACGGCGTCTATTTGCAGCTGCACGCCTATATGTTCCGGGTCGCGATCCCCTACGGCACGCTGTCGTCGGCGCAGTTGCGGCGGCTCGCCCATGTGGCGCGGAAATATGACCGCGGCTACGGCCATTTCACCACCCGGCAGAACATCCAGTTCAACTGGATCAAGCTTGCCGAACTGCCGGACGCGCTGGCCGATCTCGCCGAAGTCGGCATTCACGCCATGCAGACGTCAGG
Organism: Bradyrhizobium sediminis; assembly: GCF_018736105.1. Taxonomy (NCBI): domain Bacteria; kingdom Pseudomonadati; phylum Pseudomonadota; class Alphaproteobacteria; order Hyphomicrobiales; family Nitrobacteraceae; genus Bradyrhizobium; species Bradyrhizobium sediminis. The sequence continues at coordinate 4,865,173 of NZ_CP076135.1, read as the reverse complement.
CAACAACACCCGCAACGTCACCTCGGACCAATGGGCCGGCGTGGCGCCGGGCGAGATCGAGGATCCCCGGATCTGGTCCGAACTGCTGCGGCAATACACTACGCTGCATCCGGAATTTTCCTTCCTGCCGCGCAAGTTCAAGTTCGCCATCACCGCGTCCGCGCACGACCGGGCGGCGATCAAGGTGCACGACATCGGGCTGCGGCTGCACAAGAACGCGGACGGCGAAACCGGTTTCGAGGTGCTGGTCGGCGGCGGCCTCGGCCGCACGCCGTTCATCGGCAAGACGATCAAGGCGTTCGTGCACGGCCACGATCTCCTCAGCTATGTCGAGGCGATCCTGCGTGTCTACAACCAGTACGGCCGCCGCGACAACATCTACAAGGCGCGCATCAAGATCCTGGTGCACGAGCTCGGCATCGAGAAGTTCGCCAGGGAGGTCGAGGACGAGTGGCTGCAGATGCGCGACAGCGCGCTGGCGATCGACGATGCCGTCATCGAGGATATCCGCTCGCGCTTTTCCTATCCGGCCTACGAAAAACTGCCGCATATGCCGGAGGAACTGAAGAAGGCGGCGCATGATCCGCTGTTCGAGCGCTGGCGCAAGAACTCGGTGTTCACGCACAAGGTTCAGGGCTATTCGATCGTGACGCTGTCGCTGAAGCCGGTGGGCGGACCGCCGGGCGATGCCACCGCCGACCAGATGGACGCGATCGCCGATCTCGCCGACCAATATTCCTTCGGCGAAATCCGCGTCAGCCACGAGCAGAATCTCGCGCTGCCCCATGTCGCCAAACGCGATTTGCCCGCGCTGTGGAAAGCGCTCGACAAGATCGGCGTGGCGACCCCGAACATCAATCTGGTCTCCGATATCATCGCCTGCCCGGGGCTGGACTACTGCTCGCTCGCCAATGCGCGGTCGATCCCGATCGCGCAGGAACTGACGCGGCGCTTCGCCAATCACGACACCGCCAATCTGATCGGGCGGCTGCACATCAACATTTCCGGCTGTATCAACGCCTGCGGCCATCATCACGTCGGCCATATCGGCATTCTCGGCGTCGAGAAGAACGGCGAGGAATTCTACCAGATCACCGTCGGCGGCCGCGCCGACGAAAAGGCCGAAGTCGGAACCTTGATCGGGCCGGCGGTGCCCTATGGCGAAGTCGCCGACGTGGTCGAGGATATCGTCGAGGCTTATCTCGCGCTGCGCGCGCGTCCCGACGAGCTTTTCATCGACACGGTGAAGCGGCTCGGCGTCGAACCTTTCAGGGAGCGGGTCTATGCCACTCGTTAAGAGCGGAAAAATCACCGCCGATGCATTCGTTCCTGTGGCCGACGATGCCGAGCTTCCGGGCGATGGCGCGATCCTGATCTCCGCGGCGCGGCTTCTCGGCGATGCCGAGGCGTTGTCGCGCCGCGCCGGCAAGCTCGGGGTGGTCTGGCCGAACAACCGCGACGTCGACGATCTCGTGCCCTGGCTCGACCGGCTTGCGGTGGTCGCGCTGGCGTTTCCGAGCTTCCGCGATGGCCGCGCCTACAGCCAGGCGCGAATGCTGCGGGAGCGCCACGGCTATCGCGGCGAGTTGCGCGCCACCGGACAGGTGCTGCGCGACCAATTCGTATTCATGCTGCGGGCGGGCTTCGACGCCTTCGAGGTGACGAAGGAAGGCGACGCGGAAGCGTTCGCCGCGACCGTCAAGCGCTACTCGGTGTTCTACCAGCCGACCGGCGACGGCCGCATCACCGCGCTGCACCGGCGGATGCAGCTGCGTCATTCGGAGAGCGCCGGCCAGTGAGTACTCTTGCACATCAGGCATCATCGGAGCGCGCCGTGCGCCCGGCGGGCTTGCCGGCAGCCGACGAACTCGATCGTGCGCTCCGCAACGCCGCGCCGGCGGAAGTGATCGCAGCCGCCCTCAAGGCCGTCGGCCGCGAGCGCCTCGCGCTGGTCTCGTCGTTCGGCACCGAATCGGCGGCGCTGCTCAAGGTGATGGCCGATGTCGATCCGGCGATACCGGTGATCTTTCTCGACACCGGATGGCTGTTCGAGGAGACGCTGGCTTATCGCGACACGCTGATCGCGACCCTGGGACTGCGCGATGTCCGTTCGATCAAGCCGCTGGAAGAGACGCTGACGCGCGAGGATCCGGAGCGTGAATTGTGGTTCTCCGATCCCGATGCCTGCTGCCGCATTCGCAAGGTGGAGCCGCTGGCCCGGGCGCTGGCGCCGTTCTCGGCCTGGATCAACGGCCGCAAGCGTTTCCAGGGCGGCCTGCGCGCCGACATTCCAGTCGTCGAAGACGACGGCATCAGGCTCAAATTCAATCCGTTCGCCAACGTTTCGCGCGAGGACATCGAGGCGATCTATTCGCTGGCAAAATTGCCGCCGCATCCGCTCGCCGCGTCCGGGTTTCTCTCGGTCGGCTGCATGCCCTGCACCAGCCGAACCTCGGCGGGAGAGGATGCGCGCGCCGGCCGCTGGCGCGGCAGGACCAAGACAGAATGCGGCATTCACACCGTCAAGACTTCATAGGACAATGACGCTGCCGCACCGCAAACAAAGAAATGCGGTTTCGTTGACTTGAAGCGCCTTCATCGCGAGTTATGTCCCTCGTGCTTTCGATGACAATGCCGTCGTCTGGCCGGATGGAGACTGGGATGGTTCGTCGTATTTTGCCGGTGGTTGCGGGATTGCTGTGGGCGAGCTCGGCGCTCGCTGCCGATGTTTCCCTGCTCAACGTGTCCTATGACCCGACGCGGGAACTCTACGCGGATTTCAACAAGGCGTTCGCCGCGGCCTACCAGAAAGAAACCGGCAAGAGCGTCGAGATCAGGCAGTCGCATGGCGGCTCCGGCTCGCAGGCGCGCGGCGTGATCGATGGGCTGCAGGCCGACGTGGTTACGCTGGCGCTGGCCTATGACGTCGACGCCATCGCCGGCAAGGGCCTGATATCGGCCGACTGGCAGAAGCGGTTGCCGCAGAATGCCTCGCCCTACACCTCGACCATCGTGTTCCTGGTGCGCAAGGACAATCCCAAGGGCATCCGCAATTGGGACGATCTGGTCAAATCCGGCGTCAGCGTCATCACGCCGAACCCGAAAACCTCCGGCGGTGCCCGCTGGAACTATCTGGCCGCTTGGGGCTACGCATTGAAGAAATTCGAATCCGCCGGCAGGGCCAGGCAATTCGTCGGCGACCTCTACAAGAACGTGCCGGTGCTGGATACCGGTGCGCGCGGCTCGACCGTCACCTTCGTCGAGCGCGGCGTCGGCGACGTGCTGCTGGCCTGGGAGAACGAGGCCTTCCTCGCCCAGCGCGAATTCGGCAAGGACAAGTTCGAGATCGTGTCGCCGCCGCTGTCGATCCTGGCGGAGCCGCCGCTGGCCGTGGTCGACAAGGTTGCCGACAAGAAGGGCACCCGCGAGGCCGCCGAGGCCTATCTGAAGTATTGGTATACCAGAGAAGGTCAGGAAATTGCCGCGCGCAATTCCTATCGTCCGCGCGATCCCGAGGTCGCGAAGCAATACGAGAAATCCTTCGCCAAGGTGGAATTGTTCACCATCGACGAGGTGTTCGGCGGCTGGACCCGGGCGCAGAAGGAACACTTTGCCGAGGGCGGCGTTTTCGACCAGATCTACAAGAACTGATCCGGTGAAGCGGAAGCAGAGGGCATTGTGAGCGGAGGGGAGGGACGGCGCAGTACATTGCCAGGCTTTGGTCTCACCATGGGACTGACGCTGACCTGGCTGTCCGTCATCATCCTGATTCCGCTCGCCGGCCTGTTCCTGAAGACCTTCGAGCTGAGCCTCGATCAGTTCTGGGCCATCCTCACCAGCCGCCGTACCCTGAATGCGCTGAGGATTTCGTTCGGCCTCGCCTTCGCCGCCGCGCTGGTCAACCTGGTGATGGGCACGATCATCGTCTGGGCGCTGGTGCGATACCGGTTTCCGGGCCGCCGGCTGTTCGACGCCATCGTCGATGTTCCCTTTGCGTTGCCGACCGCGGTGGCCGGCGTCGCATTGACCTCGCTGTTTGCGCAAAAGGGCTGGCTGGGGGCGCCGCTGGCCGAACTCGGCATCAAGGTGGCATTCACGCCGGTCGGCATCTTCATCGCCATGATCTTCATCGGCATTCCCTTCGTGGTGCGGACGGTGCAGCCGGTGCTGATCGATCTGGACGCCGAAATCGAGGAAGCCGCCGCCAGCCTGGGCGCCAATCGCTGGCATACGGTTTCGAAAGTGATCCTGCCGAGCCTCACTCCGGCGCTGCTGACCGGCTTCGCGCTGGCGTTCGCGCGCGCCGTCGGCGAGTACGGTTCGGTCATCTTCATTGCCGGCAATCTGCCGAACGTCTCTGAAATCGCGCCGCTCCTGATCGTGATCCGGCTGTCGGAATTCCGCTATGCCGACGCGACCGCGATCGCCGTCGTGATGCTGGTGGCATCGTTCCTGATCATATTCGCGATCAACCGCCTGCAGCGTTGGGCGCAAATCCGCATCCCGGCGCATGGAGGCTGACCCGGATGAATCAGCCGCAACTCTCGCTCAGCTCGGCGCAGGACGATCTTCGGACCGAGCCGAAGTTCGTCCGCATCGTCATCATCGTGGTCGCGGTGGCGTTCCTGACGGTGTTCGTCGTTCTGCCGCTGGTCGTGGTATTCGCGCAGGCGTTTTCCAGGGGAGTCAGCGCGTACTTCGCGGCGCTTTCCGATCCGGAAGCGCTGTCGGCGATCAGGCTGACGCTGACGGTGGCGGCGATTTCGGTCGGCCTCAATCTGGTGTTCGGGGTGGTCGCAGCCTGGGCCATTGCCAAATTCGACTTTCGCGGCAAGACCTTCCTGATCTCGCTGATCGATCTGCCGTTTTCGGTGAGCCCCGTCATTTCGGGCCTGGTGTTCGTGCTGCTGTTCGGCGCGCAGGGCTATTGGGGGCCGTGGCTGCAGGCCCACAACATCCACGTGCTGTTCGCGGTGCCGGGCATTGCGCTGGCGACCATTTTCGTGACGTTCCCCTTCGTCGCGCGCGCCCTGATTCCGCTGATGCAGGAGCAGGGCACCCAGGAGGAAGAGGCCGCGATCTCGCTCGGCGCCTCGGGCCTGCAAACCTTCTTCCGCGTCACTTTGCCCAATATCAAATGGGGCGTGTTATACGGCGTACTGCTATGCAACGCGCGGGCGATGGGCGAGTTCGGCGCGGTGTCGGTGGTGTCGGGCCATATTCGCGGCGAGACCAACACCATGCCGCTACTGGTCGAGATCCTCTATAATGAATACCAATTCGTATCGTCGTTCGCGATTGCCTCGCTGCTGGCGATGCTGGCATTGATCACGCTGGTGGCGAAGACCATTCTCGAACGGCGTCTGGACGAAGGGCACATTCCGCGTGGCGATTGAAGTCAAGAACATCGTGAAGAAATTCGGCGCGTTCGCCGCTCTCGACGGCGTCGACCTGAAGGTCGCCAACGGCGAACTGCTGGCGCTGCTCGGGCCATCGGGTTCGGGCAAGACCACGCTGCTGAGGATCATCGCGGGACTGGACTGGCCTGATTCCGGCGAGGTTTCATTCGACGGCGAAAATGCGCTCGCCCACGGCGCCAGCGAGCGACACGTCGGATTCGTGTTCCAGCACTACGCGCTGTTCCGGCACATGACGGTGTTCGAGAATGTCGCCTTCGGCCTCAGGGTGCAGCCGCGCGCGGTCCGCAAGGACGAAGCCGCGATCCGCGCCCGCGTCAAGGAATTGCTGGATCTGGTGCAACTCGACTGGCTGTCGAGCCGTTATCCGAGCCAGCTGTCCGGCGGTCAGCGCCAGCGCATCGCGCTCGCCCGGGCGCTGGCGATCGAGCCGCGCATCCTGTTGCTCGACGAACCCTTCGGCGCGCTCGACGCCAAGGTGCGCAAGGAGCTGCGGCAATGGCTGCGCTCGCTGCATCACGAGATCAACGTGACCTCGATCTTCGTCACCCACGATCAGGAGGAGGCGCTCGAAGTCGCCAACCGGGTGGTGGTGATGGACAAGGGCCGCATCGAGCAGATCGGCACGCCCGGCGAGGTCTACGACAATCCGGCGACCGCCTTCGTGCACGGCTTCATCGGCGAATCCATCGTGCTGCCGGTGGAGGTGCAGAACGGCTGCGTCCGGCTCGGCGGCAAGCCGCTGAATATCGGGGCGGACGGCATCGTTTCCGGCGCCTCGAAACTGTTCGTCCGCCGCCACGACATGGCGATCGGGCCGGCCGGCAGCGGCGCGTTCGAGGGCGCGGTGCGGCATGTCCGCAGCTTCGGCCCGATCCAGCGCGCCGAAGTCGCGCTGTCGGCGGGCGAGGGCACCACCGTGATCGAGATCGACGCGCCCCGGGACCGGGAATTGCAGCCGGGCGAGATCGTGGGATTGCAGCCCCGCCGCTACCGAATTTTCGCCGCCTAAAGCCCGGAAAGTTCACCATTCAGCCACGGTTGGTATGCAACAACAGCCCGTTCGGTTGGGGGAATCTCGAATCATGCGGGCGATCATCGCCATTATCGGGCTGTTGGCGCTGGGCGGCTGCGTCGGGGATGCGCCGGTTCCGGATCAGCCGACTATGTATCTCAGCATGGCCAATGGCGGGGCCACGCTCGATCCGCAGGCGGCGGCCTCCATGATCTCGCTCTACCGGCAGAACAACGGCCTCGGCGCCGTGGCGGTCGACCCCGAACTGATGAAGCTCGCCGAGCAGCAATCGCAGGCGATGGCGAGCCGCAACAAGCTCGACCACGACGTCAAGGGTCCCCTGGCCAAGCGGCTGAACGGGTCCGGATACCCGGCGACGATGGCGGTGGAAAACGTGTCGGCCGGATATCACACCCTGGCGGAAGCCTTTTCCGGCTGGCGCGACTCGCCTCCGCACAAGGCCAACATGCTGAAAAACGGTGTCACAAAATTGGGCATCGCGGCGATCTATGCTCCAAATACCAAGTACAAGGTATTCTGGACGCTCATTCTTGCATCAACATAGGCGCGATAACCGCGGCGTGATCCTGCTTCGCGGCTTCGATGATTGACGCCGCCGCCAACTGACGCCACGGTACCACCGTTGTTTGATAGTTGATCTGATGTCATGACGGACAGCCTCCATCCATCGCCAGTACGAACGCCCGCGCAGGCGCAGCGCGTGCTCGTCCTGCAGGGCGGCGGCGCGCTCGGCTCCTATCAGGCCGGCGCCTATCAGGCGCTGTGCCATCACGATTTCGAGCCGGAATGGATTGCCGGCATCTCGATCGGCGCCATCAACGCCGCGATCATCGCCGGCAATCCACGTGAAAAGCGGGTGGATCGTCTCAAGGAATTCTGGGAGATGGCTTCCTCGCCGGTGCCCTGGAATCCGGTCACGTCAGGCGACCGTGCGCGATCGCTGTTCAACGAGACCAGCGCGGCCCTGATCGCGACCTTCGGCGTTCCCGGCTTCTTCTCGCCGCGTGTTCCGCCGGCGCCGTTGTGGCCCCCGGGCACCCCGCAATCGCTGAGCTATTACGACACCGCCCCGCTGAAAACGACGCTGGAGCGTCTGGTCGATTTCGACCGCATCAATGACCTGCAGACGCGGATCAGCGTCGGCGCGGTCAGCGTGACCACGGGCAATTTCAAGTATTTCGATAATTTCGAGATGAAGAAGATCGGCAAGAGGATCGGTCCCGAACACATCATGGCGTCGGGGGCGCTGCCGCCGGGCTTTCCATCGGTCGAAATCGACGGCGAGCATTTCTGGGATGGCGGCATCGCTTCCAACACGCCGCTCGACTACGTGCTGGATGAGGAGCTCGACCGCGACCTCCTGATCTTCCAGGTCGACCTGTTCAGTGCCCGCGGTCCGCTGCCGGTGTCGTTGCTCGAGGCCGCGGAACGCGAGAAGGACATCCGCTTCTCCAGCCGCACCCGGATGAACACCGACAAGAACAAGCAGGTTCACAACACCCGCAAGGCGCTGCGCGAATTGATCGGCAAGCTGCCGGACTATCTCAGGAACGACCCGTCGGTCGAAATTCTCTGCGAAGCCGCCAGGGAAAGCACCGTTACGGTGGTGCATCTGATCTACCGCAGCAAGAACCACGAATCCAATTCCAAGGATTACGATTTCTCACGCGTCGGCATGGTCGAGCACTGGGGCGCGGGCACGCGCGACGTTCACCTGTCGATGCGCCACAAGGACTGGCTCGATCAACCGCAATCCGGCGAGACCATGGTGACTTACGATCTCACGGGGGACGTTACCTGGCCCCTCTACGGCAAAAAGGAGTAGACGCAATGGGTAAGTTGACAGGCAAGACCGCTGTTGTGACCGGCTCGACCAGCGGCATCGGGTTGGCATATGCGCGCGCCTTTGCCGGCGCCGGCGCCAATATCGTTCTCAACGGCATGGGCGCGCCCGCCGACATCGAGAAGGAGCGCGCCGGCATCGAGAAGGATTTCAAGGTCAAGGCGGTGCATTCGCCTGCCGACATGACTAGGCCCGCGGAAATCGCCGAAATGGTCGCGCTCGGCGAAAAGACCTTCGGCTCGGTCGACATCCTCGTCAACAATGCCGGTATCCAGTTCGTGTCGCCGATCGAGGAGTTCCCGCCGGAGAAATGGGAAGCGATCATCGCGATCAACCTGTCGTCGGCGTTCTACGGCATCCGCGCCGCGGTGCCGGGCATGAAGAAGCGCGGCTGGGGCCGCATCATCAATACGGCTTCGGCGCATTCGCTGGTGGCCTCGCCGTTCAAGGCGGCCTACGTCTCGGCCAAGCACGGCATCGCCGGCCTGACCAAGACCGTGGCGCTGGAACTCGCGACCTTCAAGATCACCTGCAACTGCATCTCACCCGGTTACGTCTGGACTCCGCTGGTCGAGAAGCAGATTCCCGACACCATGAAGGCGCGTAACCTGACCAAGGAACAGGTCATCAACGACGTGCTGCTGCTGGCGCAGCCGACCAAGGAGTTCGTCACCTCCGAGCAGGTGGCCGCGTTGGCGCTGTTCCTCTGCGGCGACGACGCAGCGCAAATCACCGGCGCCAACCTGTCGATCGACGGCGGCTGGACCGCGGCGTAGGGCCGTCACAGGAAGCATCCAGTATCTTGCAACTTTAGAGGTGAATTGCGGTAACGGCGATTGCTGGATCGCCCGCTGGAGCCTTTCATCCGGCCGGCCAAAGGCCGGACACGAGATCAATAGGGAACTTGGGCGTGCGCTCACTCGTTGAGATGGATGAGCAGCGCTTGGCCCATGTTCGACGCTTTACGGACTCATGTCCGACATTTTTCGTCAAATTCTAATATGCAGGCGAGGTCACGCAAATTGCGTGTTCAACAGTTGTCCTTGATGCAGATCAATGCGGTGCAACCTCACGCTGCGCTATTGTGAAAGCTTGGATCGCTCGTCACTGCCCGGCTGATCTGGAATTCCCCCGGCAGGTTGTTTCATGCCGAGGCCCTTGTTGTCCCGCGGGGCAATCGTTGCCTGGGAGAGAGGTGTTGCCATGCGCACCCACAACATGAACCCAACGCGCGCGACGCTCTACCAGGCACGCACTTGGACGGCAACCGGACTGGTGCTGGCTGTCGCGACACTCTTCAGCTGCGTTACATCGGCGCAGGAAGTGCTGCCCACGCCACCGGCGCCCTTCAAGGGGCAGATTGGGCTGAGCGCCAAAGACTCGAAGTCCGATTTTCCAGTGCCGGTGCAGGCCGCCAAAGGCGCACCCAACATCATGGTAGTGTTGCTGGATGACGTCGGCTTTGGGGCATCGAGCACGTTCGGCGGCCCCATAGAGACACCGACCCTGGAACAGCTGGCGAAGAGCGGCCTGCGCTACACTCAGTTCCACACCACTGCGCTCTGCTCGCCCACCCGCGCGGCCCTGCTGACCGGGCACAATCACCACTCGGCGCATACCGGAGTGATCATGGAGCAGGCCACGGGCTTTCCGGGCTACGACAGCCTGATGGGGAAGGACACCGCGACCGTCGGCGAAATCCTGAAGCAAAAAGGCTGGAACACCGCCTGGTTTGGCAAGAACCACAATGTGCCGGACTGGCAGAGCAGCCAAGCCGGGCCATTCGATCTCTGGCCGACTGCTCTTGGCTTCGAGCATTTCTATGGCTTTGTAGGCGCGGAAACCAGTCAGTGGCGACCCGCGGTGTTCGAAGGAACTAAGCCTATTCAGCCTTACCTTGGCAACCCGGATTATAACTTCGACTACGACATTGCGGACCAGGCCATCAATTGGGTGCGCAACCAAAAAGCCGTAGCCCCCGACCGGCCGTTCTTTCTTTATTACGCTCCCGGGGCCACCCACTCGCCGCACCACCCGAGGAAGGAATGGATTGCAAAATACAAGGGCCAGTTCGACCAGGGCTGGGACAAGGTGCGCGACGAAACCCTCGCGCGGCAGAAGAAGCTGGGCATTGTGCCGGCCAACACCCAGTTGACCCAGCGCAGCCAGGGTATCCCGGGTTGGGATTCATTCAACGCTGAACAGAAACAGCTCTTTGCCTACATGATGGAGGTGTACGCCGGCTACCTTTCCCAGACGGACTACAACGTGGGCAGGGTCGTGGATGCAATTGCGCAATTGGGCCAGCTCGACAACACGCTGGTCATTTACATCGTCGGCGACAACGGCGCCAGCGCCGAGGGCATGACGCAGGGGTCGCTCAACGAAATGGCGACGCTGAACGGAATCGAAGAGGATTACAAAGAGGTCCTCAAACGCAAAGAGGATATTGGCACGTGGAAAACCCATAACCACTACCCGACCGGCTGGGCCCATGCCATGGATGCGCCTTTCCAGTGGACCAAACAGATCGCCTCGCACTATGGCGGCACACGTAACGGGATGGTCATTTCCTGGCCTGCCCGCATCAAGGACGCGGGCGGCATCCGGCCGCAGTGGCATCACACGATAGACATCGTGCCGACCATTCTGGACGTATCCGGTCTGCAACAGCCCTCTATCGTCAACGGCGTGGCGCAGAAGCCCATCGAGGGCGTAAGCATGGCCTACACCTTCGACAATCCCAAAGTGCCATCCACTCGCCGGACGCAATATTTCGAGATGTTCGGCAACCGCGGCATCTATCACGATGGCTGGTTGGCCGGTACGACTCCGCACTTTGCGCCCTGGGAGGACCCGTTCAACGCAGCGCCGGTCGATGTCGTCAGCGGCTACAAGTGGGAGCTCTATAACGTCGCCGAAGATTTCAGCGAAGCCGTCAACCTCGCGGATAAGCACCCTGACAAACTCAGAGAACTGCAGTTGCTGTTCTATGCGGAGGCCGCCAAGTATAACGTGTTGCCTCTGGACGACAGCAAGGTTGCACGAATGGACGTGGCCCTTCGTCCCAGCCTGACCCGCGGGCGCACCGAGTTCACCTACTACGGAAGCCTTACGCGCATTCCCGAGGGTGCGGCGCCCGACGTGAAGAACAAATCGTTCCGTATCGCGGCCAGCGTGCTTCTCCCGAAGGGAGGAGAACAAGGCGTTGTGCTGACGCATGGCGGGCTCTCCGCCGGCTACGCGCTGATGTTCAAGGACGGAAAGCCGGTTTTCCATTACAATCTGGCGAACGTCGCGCACTTTAATATTGTGGCCAAAGATGCCCTTACGCCCGGCAAGCACGACGTCGTCTTTGACTTCAAATACGACGGCGGCGGCATCGGCAAGGGCGGCACCGGGACGCTTAGCGTGGACGGCAAACAGGTCGCTGCGGGCCGCATCAACGCAACCATACCCGGGCGCTTCAGCTTGGATGAAACATTTGATGTGGGCGAAGACACTGGCACGCCCGTAAGCGAGGACTACGACGTGCCATTCAAATTCACCGGCAAGATCGAGAAGGTCGTTGTCAACCTCGGCGATAGGTGAGCGTCGCCGACTGTTCCTTATGAATCAAGGACGGAAGGAGATGATCGTGGACTCCGAAGACAAGACGGAGAGAAACACTCTTAGCCGGCGTGAAATGCTCAAGGCGGTCCCTCCTGCCGTCGCCGGCATGGCAGCAGGGGGCGTGGTTTCGGCTGAAGCTGCCGAGGAAAACAAGCCCGCGACCGGCGAAACGAATGCATACGGGGCGCCTCCCGGCACTGGCATCTCGATGCCGCCCTACTATCTGCCGACGCCGTCAGTCAAGAACCGCAACAACTATTTCCCGCAGAGCGAGCCGCTCGGCCCGGACGAGATGCGCATCATCTTCATGGGCAGCCAGCCCTGGCCGCCACGGCTCTCGCAGGCCGGCACCTGCATCATGGTGGAACTCGGCACCAGCAAGCGGCTCTTCTTCGACTTCGGTCCCGGCTGCCTGCGCAATATCATCGCCAACCAGGTGCCGGTACCGGAAATCAACGATATCTTTCTGACGCACCTGCACCTCGATCACTACGCCGACATACCTTATCTGTGGCAATTCGCTCCCTTCAATGGCCGCTGGAAACCGTTACGTGTCATTGGCCCCTCGGGCCGCACCGCGGCGCTTGGCACCAGGGCGATGTGCGAACACATGGAGAAGATGGGCGCCTGGACTTCGCACCAGGCGGCTGGCATGCCGATGGCGGACGGCTACGAGATCGAGGTCACCGAGTTCGACTTCAGGGACGACGGTGGCGTCTGCTACGACAAGGATGGCGTGAAGGTGACCCACTGGCGGCGCTCGCACGCCGCCGACGGTGCCTCCGCCTATCGGCTCGACTGGAACGGGCTTTCCTTCGTCTGGACCGGCGACGGCAAGCCGGACCAGCTCACCGCCAAGTATGCCAAGAACGTCGACGTGTTCGTCACCGAGATGGCCGTGGACATGGTCAGCCTGTGGGCCTTGAAGCAAGGTGTTTCGCCCTATATCGGGGCTTGGACGATCGATAATTTCCACACGATGCACTATGCCGTCGGCTACCTGGCGAACCTGGTGCAGCCGCGACTCGCGATGGCCACGCACGTCTCCTTCGACCGCGAACTGATCGGCGAGATGACCGCCGGTGTCCGGATGCACTACAAGGGCATGTTCGCGTTCGGCATTGATCACACCGTGGTCAATGTCACCAAGGATCGTGTCTGGATTCGCGAGGCCGCGCTGCCGGAGACGTCCAACGTCGCCCGACCGAGCATGGAATGGATGATCCAGAACAATTTTGGCGGCAACATGCCGACTGAAATGACGGTGAAAAGCCCGTTCCTGGCCAATCAGGAGCAGTCGATTCGCGACCTCGAGATTGATCCCGCGCTGTTCACACCGAAGGACCAGATGCGGCAATGGGCCCGGATGCCGGCGGAGATGAAAATCGACATAGCTGACTTTCTCGGCGGCGGCCAGGCACCGAAGAAATAGCGAGAACGTCGGCCAGCTCCCGTCGCAGCTGGTGCGGTGGGGCTGCGTCAGTGAGGAGTATGCTGGCGATGGACTATATTGACCACGATACCGCGGTCAGCCCGTCACCGATCCCGGTGACCATCCTCACTGGCTTCCTGGGTGCAGGCAAGACAACCCTGCTCAACCGCATCCTCAACGGCGATCACGGTCTGAAGGTGGCCGTGCTGGTCAATGATTTCGGCGCAATCAACATAGACGCCGAACTTGTCGTAGGTGTCGAGAGCAATGTCATCAGCCTTGCCAACGGCTGCATCTGCTGCACCATCCGCGACGACCTCATCGAGGCGGTGATGGAGACGATCAGGCGGCCGGAACAGCCTGAATACATCCTGCTGGAAGCCAGCGGCGTGGCCGAACCATCCGGCATTGCCATGACCTTCAACAATCCCGGCTTGCGCGACCGCATTCGGCTGGACTGCATCCTGTGCGTGGTCGATGGCGAGCAGGTGTTTGCCGCGCCGGAGATGATGGAATTGAAGATCTTCCAGATGGCCTGCGCCGACATGATCATCCTGAATAAGGTCGACCTGGTGGATCGGGATCAGATCGCCAAAATCAAGGCTTGGCTGGACAGCCGCTTCCATCGTTACAGGCTTATCGAAGCAAGCCACTGCAACGTGCCGTTGGAAGTCTTGCTGTCCGTCGGCCGGTTCGACCCGACGCAGGTGGACTCATGCCTGCACGAGTTGGAGCGCTACGACTGCGGCGACCCTAACTGCGATCATGAACACAAACACGATCATTCGAAAGCCTTCAGCACCTGGAGCTATGAGACGGACCAGCCTTTGTCGCTAGAAGCGCTGCGGCAAGCGGCGTCAAAGCTGCCGGCGAACATCTACCGCGCCAAGGGTGTGATCTACGCTGCCGACGCCCCGGAGCGTCGCGCGGTGTTGCAGGTGGTCGGCCGGCGTGTGGACATTTCGCTGGAGGATGAGTGGGAAAGACGCCGGCCTCGGACACAGATCGTGGCCATCGGAGCATGCGGTGCCATCGACGAGGAAGCATTGCACCACGAGCTTGCGCAGTGCCTGAGCACTCGTTGAAGCTTTTCTCCGGGCGCAAATCACTGGCGCCACCATCCTGCTCGCTGCAGCCTGGCAACCGCGGGCCTGGCCATGTCGCGCAATTTCCGGACCCACCACTCGTCCAGACGGGCCAGCGGGTAGGCGGCCGCCAGGGTAAGCGCGATCAGAACCACGAATGCCGCCGGCGCTGCGACGGTGTCGCCGAAGCGAGCGGCCAGGTAGGAATGGGTTGGCGAAACGAGCCCGAGCAAAATCGGCAGATGCACGAGATAGATTGGAAATGACAGCCGTCCCACCAGCGCGGCGGTTGGTCCGGCGAGGCTCCTGCGCAGCGGATCACAAAACAGCACCAGCAGCAAAATGGCGGCCGCAGCGACGCCATGCACCAGCGGCTCGGTGTCCGACCATTCAAAGCGCTTCATGAAAGCATAAAAGCCGACGGGCTTCGAATATCCGTCATAGCCGCAAAGCACGACCGCCAGACCGGCAGTGCCGAGAGCAATGGGTACCCGCCTGGGATGCATGAAATTCAGGGCGGAAGCGATGGCGTTGCGCTCGACATAGATTCGCGCGATCAGAACCCCGGCAACCGGCATGGCATAATAGAAGCCGCCTTTGCCGGTCATCGTCGCGGTCAGCAAGACCACGGTTGCGCCAATCGCCATCGCGCGGAACAGCGATTTCTGGAACATCAGGACAAGAGCTGTCGCGTAAGCGGCAAAGTTGCCGAACAGCTCGTAATGCATCGTCCACAGCGCCCCGTTGAAGCTGGCGCTGCCATCGAAGAATGTCCAGAACACGCCCTCGGCCAAGGCGCTGCCGAGGACAAATGTATCCGGCCTGAATGCGCTGGCGCCGAACCATGTACGGTCCTGGTAAAGTCCGAGCATCAGGAACATCGCCGACAGTACATTCACCGCGGCCGCCAGCGGGACGAGGCGCGGCCATCGCTTGAAGACGCCGACAACGAGCTGGCTCCAGTCGCGCTTTTCCATGGCGCGGAAGGTCAGCACAAAGCCGGACAGCACGAAGAAGATCGCCACTGCCGCCGTGCCGTTGACCAACGCAAACAGCGGCGTCCGCACCAGTGCGATCGGATCGTCGGGGAAATTCCGCCCGTGCAGGCGCGGTGCAACAACCAGCAGAAAATGATGGAGCAGCACCATCACGGCGGCAACGCCGCGGAGCGCCTCCAATTCGATGAGCTTGCTGCTGTCGACCTTCAACATCCGCTTGCAACGCGCCTTATCTCATGAGCGGACGGCATGGCCGAAAGACCCTGCCATGGATCACGTCGCCGCATCGCGGGACCCGTCCGCCTCGTTCGATGCGGAATCGAGAAACTGGATCTTGACCCCGACCGGTACGGTCTTGCCGGTTATCCGCTGGATGGCTTCATTCGGATTGCTCAGGCAGAGTGTGCGGAACTCCGGATCCGTCTGCGAGAGCTTGAATATCCTCCGCACCGCCCGTTGCAGTTCTTCTTCGGTCAAGATCGCTTCATCCATTTCCGAACGTTCCATTCCGACCTCCGCGCTCGTTGAAGCCGTCGCTTATAGAGATCGCACCCTGAATCAGTTCAGCAGCAAGACCGAAGGAAGTCTCGCCGGGTCTGCCAGGCGCAGCAGTTGATAGCCGACGCCGGCGGTGCCCTGAAAGAGACTGGGGTTGAAGAAACCATTGTGGAAGGCGATGCCGAAACTGCCGCGCCTGTTGCTGCGCGCAATCATCCTGGCGGCGAGCTGCAAAGCCTTGCGGGACCAATCGCCCTGCGAGAGCTGCTCGCCCGCCGCGCAGAGTGTATCCATCAGCCCCGCATTGCCGCAGCAGAGATGGTCGCGCGGCAAGAGGTCTGCGCTGCCGGTTGATGCCAGTGCGGCCTGAATGTCCCGCCGGACTTCGCGCGTGTCCATGATATCCAGTGCTGCGATCCGGCCCAGCCCGATTCCAGGGGCGCCATGGCACCAGGCCATGCAGAACATCGGGTCCTGAGACCTGGCGGCGGCGCGTCGGTAATCCGGCCAATTGTTCTGCTCCGGCACGAAGGCGTGTCCCTCGAATCCAATCCCTTCGATTGCCGCCTCGCAGAATTCGGTATCGGCGGTGACCTTGTATAGCTGCAGGAGGGCGTAGGCGATCCCGGCCGCGCCGTGCGAAAAGCCGGTGAGGTGACATTTGTCCAGGGTTGGCCAGGTCCTGAAACCGAATTGGTCAGGCTCGCGCCTTTGCAGCAGATGTCGGCCGCATGCGTTCGCGGTGGCGAGAATCTTCGGCTCGCCGGTAGCGGCGTAGCAGGCCAGCAGGCTGGGGATGGCGCCGGCCGCGCCGTTCATGGCATCGAGGCTGCGGTCGTTTTCGATCTGATCCGGCCGGATGCGCAGCGCCGCTGCCCCGGCATCCGCAATCAGTTCTCCGTCATCCAGGAATTCGCCTGCCCGGGTCAGCGCATACGCGATCGAGGACAATCCGGCATATCCACTGATGCCGAATTCCGTCAGCTCCTGATCGGTGGCATGCTTGGTCCAGTGCCGGACTGGTGTCAGGGAGGCATGCGCCAGGGCGCGGTACCGGGACCCCGGCAGGATCTTTTCGAGCGCCGCAAAGAACAGGCCCACGCCGGACCGGCCATTGTAAAGGTCGTTTTCCATCGGCTGTAAGGTGTATCGCTCGGCCGCTGGCGAATAGTGCAGCACCATCCATCCAATGTCTCCGTTGTCCTGACGGAATGCCTTTGCTTCGATCTCGTCCGCCAACTCCATTGCGACCTTGACCAACTCGTCTCGGCCTGTGGGCTCGATCTCTCCATATTCTTCGCTTGTGTCCGCAATCGCCGGACCGGCGCCAAGATTGGCGCTCCGAACGTCAAGGGATCCGACGATCAGGCTGAGCTGCCATCGCAAGTCCGCTTCGTTCAGGCCGCTGATCTTTGCCCGGACGGCGTTCCAGGCGGAATCGATAAAGCACCCGGCAATCGAATTCCCGGGACCCAATCTCAAGGCATTCTCGTCGCCTCGCGCCGCAAATCTCGGGATGTCCAGCTGCCAGAGCGAGGCCATTTCGGCCTTCAGGACGGGCCAGGTGATTGGCTTGTTCGGTGTCTCGAGCAATTTCCGTGCGAGGATTTCGAACTGCACGCCGAAATCGGCGCCGTTGCAGACGTGAGCCGGATGGAGGGCTCTTCGCAGGATCAGCGAATAGAACGCGGTCGGTCGGTAGATGAACCGGCAACGGTGCCCAAACATGGGGCGCAACGGCCCATTCTCGTCGAGCAGCAGGTCCGCCTTGCTTTGCAGGAATCGATAGGCCTCCTCGAAACCTTCCAGGATCAGCTTGGTGTAATCATTCAGAGCTGCAGCCTTGCCATTCAGCTTCGGCAGATTGCGAGCTGGTTGCGGTCGCTGCCGCTCGTAGCAATAGTCCATTCCGTCGGTGTTGATGTGTTTCCAGGCGACACGCTCGGCTTCGCCTTCCTCCGCTTCCGAGCGCGCAAATGCGGATATATCGAAATACTGATGATCCACCTTGACGGGATCGGGCAGCAAGTCGGTCGCCAGCACCGAGAGGCGCAGCCGCCCCGCCATTTCGTCATCACCATCGATCTTCGTTCGGTGATGATAGATCGTCTCCAGATCGACCGGCACGGGATGCTCTCCGTCGGCGATCAGATTCTCGTAGTGGAAGTCGCTGCCGTTGAGAGCGTAGACCAGGCAAAGAAGATTTCCCGTTCGCCGGTAATAGCGGCAGATTTCCTCGTCACTGGCGCACGATCCGTTTTCGACATGTTCGACCCAGCCGTAATCGCCGCGATCCAGCATCGTCAAAATGCGAAACGGCAACAGGGCGTCGAAGCGATTGATCCACGCCACGAAATCGAAATACGCCCGCTCGACGCCGAGGCTTCTCGGCTTGTAGACGAGCTTCAGTCCGGAAGAAAATTCAACCGAGATGACCGTGCAGCCGCCGTCATGTGGATCCGAAAGCCCGGTCTCCACCGCGACGGCACCACCGGACGGCTGCTGCCGATTGAATACTCCTTCAATATCGGGGAGGTCGCTTGAGAGCCGCTTCTCGAACTCGCCGATGTTGCCGACCCACTGCGTCACCGCTGCCGCCAGCAGCCGGGCCATGACGCAGTATTCCTCGAACAGCGGACCCCAGCCGGCCTCGTAGCTTTCGGCGATAAAGCGGCGATACTGCGCGCGTGAAGTCGTTGCCGGCTCACTGCCTGCATTCGCATGGCCTGCGAACTGGCCGCAGGCCAGAAAGGTACGAAACTCCACGGCGAGCACGCGTGCGGCAATCTCGGTAAGCCTCTGCAGGAGGTCGCGCGCGAAGCTGTTCAGCACGCCGGCTGGAAGGTTGCTTCCTTCGCCTTCGGCGAGCAGTTCGCGTGCCACTTCGACAAACGGCAGAAACAGCTCCTCGAACGGTAGCGGGTCGCCAGGTTTCAGATACGGGAAATTTTTTGCCGCGTTCGGCGAGACGGCGGCGTCGCGCAATCGCGGCGTCGTCTCCAGCACCCGGATCAATACGTCACACCATTCGGGCAGCTTGAAGTTCGAAGGGACTTCGATCCGCCCCAGCAGGCGCCGGGCGCCGGTCGCGTCCAATCCGTCTCGCGCCAGCCGTTCGCGGAACAGCGCCTCGTCGCCTTCGCAGGTGGCGCTCCGCCATTCCTTCAATCTGGCTTCGATCTGTTGCGGATCAGGCGGGCTCTCGACGCAGAGACCGGCTTCGCGCCGTTCCCAGGGAGACAACGAGTCAACTGCGATTCTTGCGAGCCGATCTGGCGAAAGCAAAGACGCTGGCCCCTATTCCTGGTTCGATAGCGGCGGACGACCTGAGCTTTTCCGTGAGGCGGGCCAACTTGCTCAAGCCTGCTCCGCCTGAAGGGTTGCTGCAGGCGGAGAGACCACGAGTCACGGCCATTCGTGCTGTTCGGGAGGCCCTGTTATTCGGGAGCCAGGGGCCCGCGAGCCCGATAAAAGCAGTTATTCAGCGTCTTCGGCGTCGAATTCTGGCACGATCCTTCCATCCGGGCTGCCGGGCGCCTGCTGCCCTCTGCGGGAAGCATATGTTGCGTCAACAGCGGCGGCAGGACGAAGCTACGAACGCCATCTTCACGGTTCTTCTCGGAGATCGGCATCGAATTTCCTCACATTGACGGGTAACGGCAGCCCCCAAGCCGCCACCCTCTGTCGCCAGTGGGAGCATTGGTAGTCTAGACTGCAGCGGCTTACTGTCAATTGCGCTGCATGGGGATTGATGACCACGGATAGCGACCGCGAAGAGAGCGGAAAGCCCGCGTCCGTCGGACGCGGGCGAACGCTTTTGTCCATTGTTATTCCGGTGTTGCCCTATATCTGGCCCCGCGAACGCCCCGATCTACAGCTGCGGGTGATCATCGCATCGCTGCTGTTGCTGGCGACCAAGGTTGCGATGCTTGCCATTCCTCTCCTGTTCAAGCTGGTCACCGATGCCCTGGTCGGCCCGGAAGGCCCGCCGGCGGCGGCACCGGCCGGGCTGGCGTGGCCAGCCGGGCTGGCGTGGCTGCTGGCCGCGCCGGTCGCCATCGTGGTGGCGTATTGCGCCGCACGCATCATGGAATCGACGCTCGCGCAGTTGCGTGACGGCCTGTTCGGCAAGGTTGGGATGCACGCGGTACGCCGGCTGGCCGTGCGAGCCTTTGCGCATCTGCATGAACTATCGCTGCGCTTCCATCTCGAGCGCAAGATCGGCGGTTTGAGCCGCGCGCTCGAACGCGGTCGAAATGGCATTGAGATCATCGTCCGGCTGGTCGCGATGCAGTTGCTGCCGACCTTCGTCGAACTGATGCTGATCGTCGGGTACATGATGTGGCAATTCGACTGGCGCTACGTCGCAACGGTGCTGCTCACCGTCGTGTGCTACGTCATCCTGACCTATCGGCTGACGGAGTATCGGCTCGAAATCCGCCGCAACGTAAATAGTGCCGACACGGAGTCGAATTCAAAGGCGGTCGATTCGCTGATCAACTACGAGGCGGTGAAATATTTCAACGCCGAGCAACGCGAGATCGAGCGCTACGATTCCGTGATGAAGCGTTACGAAGACGCAAGCGTCAAGGCGATTACGTCGCTCTCCATGACCAATTCCGCGAACACGGTCGTGTTTACCGCAGGTCTCGGCGTCGCCATGATCATGTGCGCGCTCGAGGTCAAGGCCGGCACCAAGACGATAGGCGATTTCGTATTGGTCAATGCCATGATGCTTCAGCTCTATCAGCCGCTCTATTTCGTCGGTCTGGCCTATCGGGAGATCAAACAGGCGGCGGCGGACATCGAGGCCATGTGGTCGGTCCTGGCGGAGGTCCCCGAAATCAGGGACCGGGCCGACGCGCGGCCCTTGAAGGTTGAAAGCGGCGTGATCCGTTTCGACAATGTCGTCTTTGCCTATGAACCGGAGCGGAAAATTCTGAACGGCGTCAGCTTCGAAGTACCCTCGGGAAAATCACTGGCCATTGTTGGTTCGTCGGGATCCGGCAAGTCGACCATCGCGCGGCTGCTGTTCCGCCTGTATGACGTAACCTCGGGCCGAATTCTGATTGACGGGCAAGACATCAGCGAAGTGACGCAAATCTCCCTGCGCAGGGCGATCGGAATCGTTCCGCAGGACACGGTGCTGTTCAACGACACGCTGCGTTACAACATACGTTATGGCCTTTGGTCGGCAACGGAGGCCGAGGTCGAAGACGCCGCGCGGCTTGCACAACTTGACGGCCTGGTAGGTGCCGCGCCGGAAGGCTACGAGACCGAGGTCGGCGAGCGCGGCTTGAAGCTTTCCGGCGGCGAAAAGCAGCGGGTGGCCATCGCACGCACGGTCTTGAAGAATCCGCGCATCCTGGTGCTCGACGAAGCGACTTCCGCTCTCGACACCAGGACGGAAAAGGAAATCCAGGGCGCTCTCGATCGCGTTTCCCGCAACCGGACGACTCTCATCATCGCCCATCGACTCTCCACCGTTGTCGGTGCCGACGAAATCATCGTTCTGGATCGAGGGGTGGTCGCCGAGCGCGGCACGCACAGCGTCCTGCTCGCGAGCGGCGGTCTTTATGCAACTATGTGGCGTCACCAGCACCGGGTCGACGAAGCGCTGGATGTTCGGGATTTGCCTGTCCCAGGAAGATGAGCATGGCGGATGAGCCTTCAGACGCGAGCAATGCCGACGGCGGAGGCGGTAGCGGCGACGCGCTGGCGCCGGCCATGGTTGCGCTGGACCGCCAGCGGCCCGAGGACGCGGAGCGAGTGGCCGCCGAAGTGCTCAGGGCCGATCCGAAGCACGCGAGGGCCCTGCACATTCTGGGTGTCGCATTGACCATGCAGGGCCGCTACGACGAGGCGGTCGACGTGCTCGGTCTCGGTCTCCAGGTCGCGCCGACGATGCCGGAACTGTCGATCCAGCTCGGTTATGCCCAGCTGTCCCGCGGAGACTGCGCCAATGCCAAAGTTGCGTTTGCGCGGGCGCTCGGCATTTCCCCGCACCCGCACGACGCCTTGTTCGGCATGGCCAAGGCGCACCAGGAGCTTGGCGAGAACGAGGAAGCCGCCGGCTACTTCCGGCGTTACCTGACGAACCGTCCGAACGATGGCGGGGCCTGGCTCGGTCTCGGACATTGCCTGCTGGAACTCGGCGAGCTCGATGCCGGCTACGAATGCTTCCGCACGGCGGCGCGCGGCGATGCGAAACGCTACGGCGCCGCGCTCACCTCGCTGGCGGCGGCGGCGCGCGGCCGTTTTTGGCTCAGGCCGCGCGATGCGGCGCGATTCTTCAGGGAATCCCAGTCCTAAGCTAGAGCATTTTCAAGCGAAGTGGATACCGGTTCGCGTGAAGAAAACGCGTCAAAACAAAAGATAGAGCCCCGTTCCGATTCAATCGGAACGAAAAAGGCTCTAGCGCTTCTGCACCCGAAAGCGCCGGCGATACACGTCCGTCTCCTGACCGATGGCGATGCGCGTCTTGATCATTTGCTCGTTTTCCTCGGTGGAGAGCATATCGAACTGGCTGGTCCAGTTCTCGCGCTTCACCGGCAGGCATTGCGCAACCGGCGTTCCCTTGGGCAGGACACCGTTGAACCCGGTATCGTGCCAGTGCGCCGGAAAATTGACCGGGCTGTCGTGGAAGGTGTCGCAATCGACCAGGCCGGTGAATGTCGTAAAGGGCAGGTCGCCGCGATTGACCGGATGGGTGAACAGGATCGAGTAGCCTGGCGGCGCTTCAATGGTCCAGAAGTTATTGAACTTGATGATGAAGCGGTCCTCGTCGAAGTAGGGTGTGCCGGCGACCTGGCTCGGATCGTGAAACCCGATCGGTGAATGCGGATACTCGCTGATGAACCCTTTGGGGACTTCGAAATTCCAGCTGAACTCGCCGTCCCGCACCTCGAGGTCGATCGGCAACGGCATCAGGAATCCGGACGTCATGGCGTCGATGAAGGGCGGACATTTCTTGACGGTCAGTGCCTCGCCGCCCATGGTCGGATTGAAGGCCTTCTGGGGCAGCAGCTTGAACCAGTCGGGCAGGCCGTGCACCGCCGGAATTGGCCGCGGCAAAATCGCATCGAGTTCGCGCGGGCAGCGAAACCTCAACGTCCTTTGATCGGCTTCGTCCATGACCGTCCACCAATGCGTGCCGGCAACCTAATCCCGGAAACGGCGATGATGCAACTTGCCGGGGATGCTGCGTGAAGCCCGGAAGCGAGGCGTCGACCTCGCGTCAGTCGGCGCCCTTGCCGAACGCCAGCACGTGGAGCCCGAGCCGCTTCCGCACGATCCAGAACAGCAGCACGGTTTCGAAGATAAGCGAGACCGAGGTCGCCGCGGCGGCGCCGTGGCCGCCGAACCGCGGCACCAGCGCGACGCAGAGCACCACGTTCATCGCGAACGCCAGCGCATAGGCCAGCGCGCAGATCAGCTGATGGCCGAGCATGTTGAGCAGCCGCTCGACCGGGCCGATCGCGGAGCGCGCCACGAGGCCAATGGCCGCGACGAACATGATGTCGTAGCCGACGACGAATTGCGGTCCGAACAGCCACAACAGCGGTTTGCCGAATGCCAGCAGCAGGATGGTGGCGGCCAGCGACGGCCAGAACGTCCATTGGATCGCATAGGCGACATAGGCCGCCAGCCGCGCCTTGTCGCCGAGCGCGTGATACTCGGCGAAACGGTGCGCCGTGGTCGCCGCCATCGCATAGTGAATGAAGGACACCAGCGCCAGCGTCTTCACCACGGCGAAATAGACGCCGACCTCTTCCGACGAGCGGAATTGCTGCAGCACCAGCACGTCGGTGTAGGACAACAGCAGGTAGAAGCTCTCCACCAGCAGGATCGGCAGCGAGATCGCGAGCCAGCCGCGGAAATCGTAGGCCTTGACGCCGGGCTTGACCTCGCCGTCGAGCCGGCGGTTCAGCACGATCATCTGCCCGATCATGGCGATCCAGACCGCGGCGGCGCTGGCGAGCATCGCGGCGGTGGCGCCGAGGTTGAAGCCGAGCGCGAACGCGCCCGCGGTGAGGCCGATGATCAGCGACTGCCGGATGATGAACTGCGGCATCAGTCCGAGCCGCATCCAGTCATGCGAGCGCGCGATGCCGTCCTGGGTATTGGCGACGA
Organism: Bradyrhizobium sediminis; assembly: GCF_018736105.1. Taxonomy (NCBI): domain Bacteria; kingdom Pseudomonadati; phylum Pseudomonadota; class Alphaproteobacteria; order Hyphomicrobiales; family Nitrobacteraceae; genus Bradyrhizobium; species Bradyrhizobium sediminis. The sequence goes on along the minus strand of NZ_CP076135.1, from coordinate 4,841,119 downwards.
CGAAAGCCGGCAGCGTCAGGCAGCCGATGTAAAGCGGCACCACCGCGTGGGCGTCGATCCACGGCGACAGCAGCTTCACGACGCCTGCCAGCAGCGCCGAGACCACGGTGGAAACGGCAAAGGTCATCCAGCGGCTGCCGAACAGGAAGCCGCGCAGCAGCGCGTCGTCGCCGCCGGCGCGGTACTCCGGAATGATCTTTTGCGCCGACGCCGAGATGCCGAAATCCATCATGCTGCCGAGCAGCAGCACCCAGGTCCAGACATAGACATAGACGCCGTAATCCGAGCCGCCCATCCAGCGCGCCAGCAGGATCTGCGAAAGATAGGCCATGGCGGCGCTGACGACGCGGATGATGAATACCGTGCCGGCGAGCCGCCTGGTCACGGAAGCGTCGTTGGAGCCGCCGAGAAAGCCGGCAAGCATGCTCCGCAGCCGCGCGATCGCGCCTGCAGGCGAAGCTGATGCGGATTGAGTGTCCATCACGGCCAAGGCGACAAATCCCTGAAGCCGCGTCGGGCGCGGCGGTGATGCGGACCTATCAACTATTCGTTAAGATTCGGTCTCCCGGCGTTCACCGGGACGGCACCGAGCTAGTTCAAATTGACGTTGAATTCGTAGGCGCGGTCGCCGCCGACCAGGGTCAGTTTGAGGGCGGCGCCCTCCGGCTTGGCGCCCGGCGGCAGGCCGTCGAGTTCGAAGCCGAACCGCTTGACCCCGGGAGGGCCGCCTTCGAGCAGCTTCGGAACCGGCAGCGCCCAGTCCGGCGTCGGCCCTTCGACGAACAAGCTGACTTCGCGGGCGTCGGGTGCCACCACGTCGACCAGCACGCTGGATTTGCCGTCGCGCCTGACGTCGCGGATGGTCAGCGGGTTGGAATCGCCGACATTGGCGGGCTTGGGCACGGTATCCAGGGCTGCGAACAGCGCGCTGTCCTCGGTGCTCGCCACACTGGTGAAGGCGAGTTCGGTCCTGGCTTCGACCGGAATGCAGAGCTTCTCGCAGACCGCGTAGCTGATCTCGGCGCGCAGGGTCACCGGCTTGTCGGCGTTCTTGGCGACGATCCGCAGCGGCAGCACGATCTGGGTCTTGTAGCCCAGCGAGGTGCCGCCGGCGCCGTCGTCGAACTTCATCGGGGCCGGCCACAGAACGGTCACGGCTTCGACATTCTCCGATTTCGAGAAATCGAAGCGCGGGGGTACCCCGGAATCGCCCGGGGTGCGCCAGTAGGTCTTCCAGCCCGGCTGGAGCTGGAAGGCGATACCGCCGAGCAGCACCCCGCCGCTGCGCGATCCCGCCAGCAGCCGCACCGCGGAATGATCATCCCGCTGCCACGGCGAGGAATCCTGGGCGCAGGCCTCGATCGCCAGCGACGACATCAACATTGTGGCAACCAGGCCGAGCGCGGCCCGCAGGGGAACTATGACGATCATGAGACGTCTTTACAGGCAGCCGAGGCGGCAAACTATTGAATTGCTTGTGATCTGAGCGAAATCCGGCGTCGAGCTTGATTGACAGAACCGGCACCCAATATCAGGATATGTACCGACACGAGAGTCCTTGCTGATGGGCCCTGAAGGCAAAACACCGAGGATGACCAGCCACACCGCCGCCGGCCGTAGCGACGATTCGGATCATCGCGGCTATCTCGACGGCCAGCTCCTGATCGCGATGCCGGTGATGGGCGATCCTCGCTTCGAGCGTTCGGTGATCTATCTCTGCGCGCATTCCTCCGAAGGTGCCATGGGCATCATCGTCAATCGCCCGGCCGGCAGCATCGACTTTCCCGAACTGCTGGTGCAGCTCGACATCATCCAGAAGGCCGACCAGATCAAGCTGCCGGAAAACGCCGAGAGCATGAAGGTGCTGAAAGGCGGCCCGGTCGAGACCGGCCGCGGCTTCGTGCTGCATTCGAGCGATTTCTTCATCCAGGATGCGACGCTGAAGATCGACGAAGGCATTTGCTTGACCGCGACCGTGGATATTCTCAAGGCGATCGCCAAGGGCGCCGGGCCGAAACACGCGATCCTCGCGCTCGGCTATGCCGGCTGGGCGCCGGGACAGCTGGAAACCGAAATCCAGGACAATGGCTGGCTGCACTGCGACGCCGATCCGGACCTGATCTTCGGCGGCGATGTCGAGGAAAAATACCTGCGCGCGCTGCGCAAGATCGGCATCGATCCGGGCATGCTGTCCAACGAAGCCGGGCATGCGTAGGCGGTATTCCGCACCGACGCGAGACACAACCACAGTGTCGTCCCCGCGGACGCGGGGACCCATAATCCCAAATGGATACGATTGAGCGCGATGGTGGCCCATCGCCAATCGACGAGCAGTTGCTTCAATATGTGAGGACACGGCGTATGGGTCCCTGCGTTCGCAGGGACGACGAAATATTCATTCCGCCGCCTGCTGTGCGACCGTGGGCTCGGTGCCGGCCACCGTGGCGCGGCGCATGTCGCGCGGCTGTGACTGGTCGTAGCGGCGCACCCGGTGCAGGGTCTGGCGGTTGTCCCACATGATGAGATCGTGCAGCGTCCATTTGTGGACGTAGACGAATTCCGGTTGCGTGGCGTGCTCGGTGAGGTCGCGCAGCAACAGCCGCGCCTCCGGCACGCTCATGCCGAGAATCGCGCCGGCATGCGACGACAGGTACAGCGATTTGCGGCCATGCACCGGATGGGTACGCACCAAGCGCTGCAGCACCGGCTTGAACATCTGCTTCTCTTCCTCGGTGTAGTCGAGGAAGCCCAGCGATCCGCGCGAATACATCAGCGAGTGTTCGCAGATCATGTCCCCGATCTCGGCCTTGGTGTCGTCGTCGAGCGCGTCATAGGCCGCGCGCATGTCGGCGAATTCGGTGTTGCCGCCCTTCGGGTTCACCACCCGCGCCGACAGCAGCGAGAATTTCGCCGGGATCGGGCGGAACGAGCTGTCGGAATGCCACAGGCAGTTGCCGAGATTGAACAGATGGGTGCGGTGATCCTTCGGCAGCGGCTTGCCGTCCTTGCCGAGGTTGGAGACGTCGTTCAGTCCGGACGTCAGCCGGTAGTCTTCCTTCTTCGTCACGGTGCCGCCGCGCGCATTCTCGCGCTCGCCGAAATTCAGCGCGAACGCCAGTTGCTGCTCGTCGGTGATGTCCTGATTTCGGAACAGCAGCACGGCGTATTTGTCCATGCCGGCCTCGATGTCCCTGGCCTGCTGCGGCGTCAGGGGCTTTCGCAGATCGACGCCGGAAACCTCGCCGAAAAAATGCGGATGAAGTTGCCGGATCGTGACCGTCATGGGCGTTTCTCCTGATCGGACCGGGCGGTTGCTCCACCCTGCTTGGAGAAAAAACTACTCCCTGACCCTGCCGTGTCAACGGCGCCCGGCGCATGCCCGCCGTCAGGCGTTGCGGGCCATCAGGCCGCCGTCCACCGGGATGACCGCGCCGGTCAGGAACGAGGCTGCCGGCAGGCACAGGCTCAGCGTCATGTGCGCGACTTCCTCGGGATCGCCGTAGCGGTTGAGCGCGGTCCGGCGTCTCGCATAGATCGCCTTGTGCTCCTCCGAAATTCGCTCCGTTATGGCGGTCCTGACCGGGCCCGGGCAGATGCAATTCACGGTAATGCCGTCGCGGCCGAGTTCTACCGCGAGCGAACGGGTCAGCCCGACGACGCCGGCCTTGGCCGCCGAATAGGGGCTGTGCAAGGCGGTGGCGCCGAGCGCCTCGGTGGAGGCGATGTTGACGATCCGCGGCGATTTCGATCGGCGCAAATGCGGCAGCGCGGCGCGGATGATGCGCTGGTGCGCGGTCAGCATCACGGCAAGTCCCTTCGCCCAGGCTTCGTCGTAGCCATCGTCGTCGATCGCCACCCGCACCGAAATGCCGGCATTGTTGACGACGATATCGAGCCCGCCGAAATGCGCGGCGACGGCGCCGACGACGGTCTTGATGGCGTCGGCGTTGGCGACGTCGAGCGTCCAGGCTCTGGCGTTGCCGCCGCTCGCCACGATCGCATCGGCAACGACCTTGGCGCCTTCGGCCGAATAATCCGTCACCGCGACGTTGGCGCCCTCGGCCGCGAACACCCGCGCGGTGGCGCGGCCCATGCCGCTGGCCGCGCCGGTGACGAGAACGGTCAAGCCTTTGACCGAGCGGCTGAGCCTCTTGAAATCGGACATCGGGAATGCTCGCTGAGGATGCGGCCGTGCGGCCCGCAGGATTGACAAGGCTGGCACCGATCCCCAGAGAGGTCAAACCAAGCAAAAAAAGAACGGGAGGGGCTGCGATGAGCGAACTGGATTTCGGCGGCAGGCAGGTTCTCGTGGTCGGCGGCTCCAGCGGCATCGGCAACGGCATCGCGCAGGCGTTCCGCGCCAAAGGCGCGCGCGTGCATGTCTGCGGCACCCGCGCCGCCGCGTCGGATTACTTGCTCGCCGAGGGATCTGATCTCGATGGCCTCGGCTACGCGCAACTCGACGTCAGCGATCCCGGGGCAATCGAGAATTTCAGGCCGTCATTCGACCGGCTCGACGTGCTGGTGCTGGCGCAGGGCGCGGTGATCTACCGCCGCGGCGAATTCGAGATGAACGGATTTCGCAAGGTGCTCGAGGTCAATCTGATCAGCCTGATGGCCTGCGCCGGCAAATTCCACGACATGCTGAGCGCGAGCAAGGGCTCGCTGATCATCGTCAGCTCGACCGCCGCCTATCACTCGACCAAGGGCAATCCGGCCTACAACGCCTCGAAGACCGGTGCCGTCGGGCTGACCCGGACGCTCGGGCAGGCCTGGGCCGAGGACGGCATTCGCGTCAACGGCATCGCGCCCGGCCTCGTCGACACCAAGATGACCAAGGTGACGACGGCAAACCCGAAGCGGCTGGAAGGCGCGATCGAGCGGATACCGCTGAAGCGGCTGGGCACGCCGGCCGACATGGCGGGCGCCGCATTGTTTCTGGCCTCGCCGCTGTCGTCCTACATCGTCGGGCAAACGCTGATCGTCGACGGCGGGCTCATTCTGTAGCAGCCGGACGTCATTCCGGGACACGCGCAGCGTGGACTCGGAATCCGGAAGTTATCAGCACAAGATTCCGGGTTCGCATCTTCGATGCGCCCCGGAATGGCGGCATTGACGGCTAACGTGCGAACACGCCCGGCGCCGATGCCGACCGCCCGACGTTGCCCGGCGGGCGCGGCGCGGTGGCGGGAGCCCGCGGGGGCGGAGGCGGTGCCGGCCGTGGCGAGGCGCCGAAGCCGAAGAAGTTGCCCAATGACGGCGCGGCCGCCGGTTGCGCCGGGCGGACCAGCTTCTTGGCTGGCGCTAGCTTCGGCGGGGCGCCCGGAACCGCAACTGCGCCGTCCGGCGCCGTGGACGCCACCGGCGTTTCGCCCTTGGACTGTTCGCGTCCGACCTCGCGGCGCGGCCAGACGAAATCATCGGCGCGACCGGCGGGCGGCGCCAGCGGCTCGCCCTTGACCAGGGTTCGCGCCGCCAGCGCATCGACCGCAGCCGGTCGCGAGCCCGGGCCGCCGAGCAATTGATCGGTGCCGACGGAGGAAGCCACCAGCGGCAGGATCGGTCCCGCCAGCGGCCGCGGCGCCGGCTGACCGGGCAGCGCGTTGGCGTCGGGCGTCGCCGGCTCGGTCGGCAGCGTGATCGGCGCCGAACGCGACGCCATCAGCCGCGTGATCTCGCGCTCGACATAATGCGCAAGCTTGCGCGCGCCGGGCTTGGTGAAATACACGCCGTCATAGGAGCGCAGGCGGCGGATCTGACCTTCGAAGTCGGGACCTTGCTGCAGGAAGCGGCCGGCCTCGTCGACGAAACCGTCCCAGACGTCGACATAGGTGATGCCGGCCTTGCCGGCGCCGTCGCGATACAGCGAATTCAGGAACAGCATGTCGGAGGTCGCCTTCGGACCGCGCACGATCGGAAGACCGACCCACAATACCGGCACGCCCTTGGATTTCAGGACGCCGATCATCTCTTCGATCTTCTTGGCGTAGACCTCGACCCAGCGCTCGTCGCGAAACTCATACAGGCCGTTTGCGGCGCGCGTGCTTTTCTCCGGCGCGATGATCGACGGCACATCATTGTCGGCGGCGTCATCGGCTTCAGCGTCGGCCGGCTTGCCGTCGTGCTTCGCGGCATCGGCCGCGTCATCCGGCTTCGCCGCGGGCTTCGTGTCGCCAGGCTTGGCGTCTGTCTTGGCGCGGGTGTCCTTCTTGTCGCCCTTCTTCTCGGACTTGTCGGCCGCCGGTTCGCGGATCGCGACGCGGTCGTTGAGCCCGAGCATGACGACGATGGCGTCCGGCTTCTCGTTGGCGAGAATGCCTCTTGCCGCGGCGGCCCAGTCGGAAGGCTCGCCCTTGGGCTGATATTTGATCAGGCCGGAGACGGTCTTGTGCTTGCGGATCACGCCCATGTCCGGCTGTTCGGAATAGGCGTCCTCGAGGCCGTAAGCGAGCCAGTCCGCCATGGCGTCGCCGAGCACCAGCACGTTGCGTTCCGGGATGATGGTGGGGTCGCGCTTGTCCGGCGGCGGCGCCCTGGAATAGTTCTCGACCCGCTTCGGCGCCTGCTGCTGGAATGGCGCAAACAGGTCGCCGCCGAACCAGCCGCCGCCGCTGCGCGGCGCCGCCGGCCGGGGCGGTCCGCCGAAATTGAAAAACTGCGCCGACGCCGGTCCGGCGATCCCGACCAGAAGCGCGATCGCAACCGCCAGCACGATCAGCGGGCCGCTTTCGGTGAACACCCGGAAAAAGGACTTTTGCTTGGACATGCGGCTCGGTCGCAATGGATCGTCTGACAATCAATATAATAGCGGAATCAGGCCGCAAGCGGGCAGATTTCGCGCCATAAACCGGGCATCGGCCGCTGCCGTCAAGGGTGCAGTGGAAATGCCGGTTTCAGGGTTACTTTTGCCGGCCGCAGGGGGTGTTCAGCGGCCCCTGAGCCGCTCCAGAACGTCGGAGGAGGCGAAACCGTCGGCCGGCGCCCCGATCGAGGCCTGGAAGCCGCGCAGCGCCTCCCGCGTCCGTCCGCCGAGCTGGCCGTCCGGGGTGCCCTGGTAGAAGCCGCGCCGGGCCAGCAGCTGCTGCAGTTCCAGCCGCTCGGCCCGCGACAGCACCCGTTCCTGCCGCGGCCAAGGCTGCACCAACGGCGCGCCGCCGCGCAGGCGGTCGGCGAAATGGCCGATCGCCAGCGCATAGGCCTCGGCCGGGTTGTATTTCATGATCACCCGGAAATTCTGCAGCATCAGGAAACCCGGCCCCTCGGCGCCGGCCGGGGCCAGCAAATAGGCCTTGTCGGCCGGATTCGGGAACGGCTTGCCGCCGGCGCGGGCCAGGCCGAGCTGCTGCCATTGCGCGATCGTCATCGCCTTGGCGCGGTCCGCCAGCATGAAGTTGAAGCCCGCGGGCAGTACGACCTCGTAGCCCCAGGTCGCGCCGGTTTGCCAGCCGTCCTTCTTGAGGTTGTTGGCGGTCGAGGCGATCAGGTCATGGGGATTGTCGACCACGTCGCGGCGGCCGTCGCCGTCGGCGTCGATTGCGTAGCGCTTGAACGCGGTCGGCATGAATTGCGTCGGCCCGAACGCGCCGGCCCAGGAGCCGCGCAGCTGCTCGGGGCGCAAATCGCCGCGGTGCAGGATTTCCAGCGCCGAGAGGAATTCGTCCCTGAAGTATTTCTGGCGGCGGCCGATGCAGGCGAGCGTCGCCGTGGAATTGAGCACGCTGCGATCGCCCATCTGGGTCGAGTAGTTGGATTCGATGCCCCAAATGGATGCGATAATGTAGCGGTCGACGCCATAGGCCTTTTCCACCGCGTCGAACTGCGGCTTGTATTTGGCGAGGATCTCGCGGCCCTTGGCGAGGCGATTGTCGTTGACGAGAATGTCGAGATAATCCCAGATCGCCTTGGTGAATTCCGGCTGCGAATCCATCAGGTCCATGATGCGCAGGTCGGGCTCGAGCCCGGCAGTAAAGCGCTGGAAGCTTGCCTGCGAGATGTGGCGGCGCGCGGCATCGGGCCACATCGCGGCGACGCAATTGCCGAAATTCGCCGCCGCCTCGCGGATCGCGGAAGCCGTCATCAGCGGGTGTCCGGAGGCGCCGTCCTCGCCGCTCCACGGCGGTGCAGCGCCGGGGCCGGGCGCGGCTTGCGGCTGCGCCGGCGCTCCCGATTTCTGGCCGGAGAAGATGTTGCCGAGCAGGTTGGAAATTCCGTCGCCGGACGTTTGGGCCCTGGCTTCGCCGCCGAGCAGGAGCGCGGCCGCGAGCATGACCGCGCCGGTTCGACCCATCAACGAAGATCCCGTCCGCCTCATCATGTCCTACCCGTCCGAAACATCCCGTTCCCAGAAGGCCCTGTCACGGTTTCCAATGGCTTAACAAGGGCCGGATTTTGTTTCCTGCCCGGGCAATGGGCAAGGAGGATGAATCATCACCACACATCCGCCTTTGTTCCCGGCTGCAAACCGGCTACCAACGTGCAAGTAAATGCACATCCCGCTCTCGCAAGGCTTCCCGACACAACCATGAAAATCCGCAAAGCCGTCTTTCCGGTCGCCGGTCTCGGCACCCGCGTCCTGCCCGCCACCAAGGCGATGCCGAAGGAAATGCTGACCATCGTCGACAAGCCGCTGATCCAGTACGTGGTCGACGAGGCCAAGGAAGCCGGGATCGAGCATTTCATCTTCGTCACCGGCCGCAACAAGGGCGTGATCGAGGACCATTTCGACCGCATGTACGAACTCGACGCCACGCTCGCCGCGCGCGGCAAGAAGGCCGAGCAGGAGATTCTGGCCCGCGACCAGCCCGCGGCCGGCGCCATGAGCTTCACGCGGCAACAGGCGCCGCTCGGCCTCGGCCATGCGGTGTGGTGTGCGCGCGATATCGTCGGCAACGAGCCGTTCGCAGTGATACTGCCGGACGAGCTGGTGCTGAACACGCCGGGCTGCCTTGCGCAGATGATCGAGGCCGCGGGCAAGCTCGGCGACAAGTCGAACGTGATCGCGGTCGAGGCGGTGCCCGATCATCTCACCCATCAATACGGCATCTGCGGCGTCGGCAAGCGCCTCGGCAGCAAGATGTTCGAAGTCGACGGCATGGTGGAGAAGCCGCCGAAGGGCACTGCGCCGTCCAATCTCTCGATCACCGGGCGCTACATCCTGCAACCGGAGATCTTCAGGATCCTGGAAACCCAGGAGCGCGGCGCCGGCGGCGAAATCCAGCTCACCGATGCGATGATCGGCCTCGCCAGGACGCAGAGCTTCTACGGCGTCGAATTCGAGGGCGAGCGGCACGATTGCGGCTCCAAGGCCGGCTTCCTGCGCGCCAACATCGCCTTCGGCATGGCGCGGCCCGATCTGCGCGACGGCCTGCGTGCGGAGATGAAGGCGTATCTGGAGAAGTGACGGCGGCCGCCTAGGCCACCAGCGTCAGCGCCGGGACGCTGGCCTGCACGGAGCGGTTGCGGCCGCCGGCCTTGGCCGCATAGAGCGCCTTGTCGGCGGCCTTGACGAGTTCGAACCAATCCATTGCTGCGGTCGGCGTCAGGCTCGCGACCCCGATGCTGACGGTGGTGTGGTCGGACCAGTCCTGGACCTTCTGCCGAATGGTTTCGGCCACGACCAGCGCGTCCGCCCCCGGGCACCCCGGCAACAGCACGGCAAATTCCTCGCCGCCGTAACGCGCCGCGCAATCGCCGGCCCGCCTTACCGAATCCGAAATGCAGATCGCGACCCCGACCAGCACCTCGTCGCCGGCCTGGTGTCCGAACGTGTCGTTGTAGGATTTGAAATGGTCGGCATCGATCATCAACAGCGCGAGCGGGACTTTCTGGCGCGCGGCGCGCCGCCACTCGGCGTCGATCGAGGCATCGAACTTGCGCCGGTTCTTCAACCCGGTGAGCGCGTCGGTGGTCGCAAGCTCCTCGAGCTTGTCCTCGGCCTGCGCGCGGCGGCCGATTTCGCGCGCGAGAAACAGCGTCGTGCCAAGCACGAACACGATCAGCGCCATCATCACCGCGGCGATCCGGGTAGCCTGGGTGCGCCAGAGGCTCAATATGCTGTCCAGCGGCTTGCCGACCACGACGAAGAGGGGACTTGCGCTGTCGCGCCGGACGTACAGCCGCGGTATGGAATCCACCGGTCCGGATCCCGAATACGATCCACCGGCCTGCAGGTTCGCCGGGTTCCATTTCGGCCGGTCTGCCAAATTCTTGCCGATGATGTCGAGGTCGAACGGCCTGCGCATGATGACGGTGCGGTCGCGGCGCAGCACGGTGATGGTGTCATCCGGGCCGAGGCGCAGCCGGTCGAACAGGTCGTGGAAGTAGCTGAAGCGGATCGAGCCTGCGACCACGCCGAGAAAGCCTCCATCGGCGTCGGTGATACGCCGGCTCAGCACGATCGAGTAGGCGCTGCGATGCAGCATCGGCCGGCTGATGAACAGGCCGGCGTCGGGGCGATCGCGATGAATCCGGAAGTACTCTTCGTCGCTGCGATCTTCCGGTAACGGATCCATCGTCGAGGCGTCGACGGTCAGCCGCCCTCCGGCATCGAATACCTGGATCGCGCCGAAATGCCTGGCGGTCGCGGCATGATCGAACAGGATCAAGTGCCGGATCGGCTTGCTGACCTGTTCGATCTCCGGGGCCACCATGTTGCTCGCAACGGCGCGCAGCGACAGGTCGTAAAGCTCGATGTTGCGGCTGATGTCGGCCTCGATACCGGAAGCCAGGTTATCGAGCGACTGGCGCGCCAGTTCTTCCTCGCCGCGGCGCATGTCGAGCATGACGCTGGCGCAGATCGCGGAGAAGCCGATCACCGTCACCACGGTTGACAGGATCAGCAACTTCGCCGAAGGCCGCCAGGGCCGGCTGGCCATGTCCTTGCGCCGTCCGAATGGCATTGGTTCGCTCCCGGAAACTGAGGGATGCGCCTAAAGTCGTTGCTGCCGGCTTAAGTGGCGACAACGATACATTAATGAGTTAACGATTCGTTGCCCCGGACCGCGCGAACGCGTTGCAAATGCAGCAAGGTCGCGGGCGACCGGACCACCGAGGACCCAAGTGAACGATTACGACGCCCTGCGCGATTACCTGAAGAAGCAGACCCTGCCCGAATTCGTGCTCAGCTTCGAGCAGATCGAGGAGATCATCGACGCCGCATTGCCGCGCGCGGCGCACCGCGCGTCGTGGTGGGAAACCCTGCGCAGCCCGCAGGAAAAGATGCCGCAGCGCGAGGCCTGCCTCGCCGGCGGCTACATCGCGACCCGGCAGGCGGACGGCAAGAGCGTGAAGTTCAGGAAGATGAAGGCTCCGGACAAGCCCGTCCGGTAATTGAAGGTCATTCCAGCGAAAGGTGGCGGCATCAGACATGGCCGTCACACGCGGGCTTGACCCGCGTGTCCATCGATCTTCGCAAGGAACTTTCCCGAAGCGGATGGATTGCCGGGTCAAGCCCGGCAATGACGGTGATGACGAAAATGATAGCGAGAAATAGCTCGCCGGTTCGAGCCGCACTTCCTTCAGAAACCGCATCGCGGGCGTCCGCGATCCGCAGGTTTATTGGACGGCCGCTTTGGTGCGCATGACGGACCCAAGCCGGAAATTGAGCGAGGTCCGAAAAGTGCCGAAGAGCGACGTCACTACTCATTGTACGCCACGCCAGATTAGCCCCGGAGCACGGTCCCAATGGCAAGTGAATTTGAGACAGCCTCATTGCCCGATCTGCTCATTCGCGCGAATCACATTTTGTCGTCACCGTTGAACCTTCGCGAACGTCTCGGGACCCATACCAGTGGGCTTGGGTGGATAGTGAGGACTTCACAGCGCCATCGAGTTTCGAGCTTGAAATGGCGATCCAACATAGGAGCGGAGGATGCCAAGAGTCATTCGCCCTGATGGTCATCAGCTTGTACATAGCGCTTGGGCATTGTCGGCCCTGATCGGAATAATGGTTGCGTGCCTGCTCGGCTTCATCGCCAGTTACCCGAGGGCGGCGTCATGGGTATCCAATGCGGCACCGGCTGAATTTGCAGGTGCGGTGTCCCCGGGATCCGAACCGATTCTTCTGACAAGGAAACCTGTCAGATACGAAGCCGTGATCAACAATTGGAAGCGCTACCGGTCGTCTGCAACTAGACCTGATGAAATCGCAGCATCAATCACGACCGAGGCGCCGATGAGCGGAAGTCGCTGAAGGCCGCTACCAGGTCCGCTCCGGGTCATTTTCGCACTTCGGTGCGATCCGAAACGATGTCCGCTTGACGACCACGAACGGACGTGCCGCAGGTCAGAAACAACTCCCGAAAAGTGCCCGAGGCGGCCGCGGCGCGCCGTGAAATTCCCGGTATTCTGACCCGACGGGCAAATCACCGGTTTTGCTGTCCAGCCCGCTTTGCAAAAATATTTCGCTGGTCCCGTCGGGCAAATCAGTGATTTGAATCCGCCCGTCTCACCCGGCAAGAGGGGCGTATCGCGATCGTCACGAACGCGGGATGGGATGCGGTGGACGTGACAGCGTCAGGCGTGAAACGTGATTGCAGGGCGGGCTTTGCCTGTGAGCGGTCAACGATACGCAGGCGGCGGCGCTGAAGCGTACGGCAAAACCATGTGGTCCCGACACCCGTTGCTGGTGCCAAGTTGGGCGGAGGCGAAGTCAACTCAACCGAGCTTGACCAGCCTTAATCCGCCAACGACGGTGGCAAGACGAATTCGTCGCCGGGGAGAGCGTGGCATAAGCCGTAAAGCCATTGCGCAGGGAAGGCCGGATTGCCTCCGCTGAACCTGTATGCTCGTGTGCGTTCTTCTATGTGCATCTTTGCACACGAGACCGCGGGTGCAGCGCGCACCCGGCTTTCCCTGCACCCTCCTTTTTGAGGGTACGGAAGGAACCAACCGCAAACCTCGGTCGCTTCGCGGCGCGAGATCGCGAATTCATACTCAGTCGTCATCGTCCGCGAATGCGGACGATCCAGTATTCCAGAGGCGTCAGTAATAGAATCGAAAGGCTGCGGCGTACTGGATACCCCGCTTTCGCGGGGTATGACGGGCAGGAGGGATCAACTCGCCGCTTCGAGCCGCTCTTCCGTCAACAGCCGCATTGCGGCGTCGGCGTCCATCGGCTCGCCGAAGGCGAAGCCCTGCGCGTATTCGCAGCCCAATTGATAGAGTTCGACCGCATCGGAATCGGTCTCGGCGCCTTCGGCGACCACGTCCATGCCGAGGTCGTGGGCGAGCGCGATGATTGATTTCAGGATCACCGGGCGGGTGCCGCGGCTGGTGGTGCGGACGAAGGACTGGTCGATCTTGATGGTGTCGAACGGAAAGCGCTGCAGATAGGCCAGCGACGAATGGCCGGTGCCGAAATCGTCGAGCGACAGTCCGGTGCCGAGCTCGCGGATCCGCGTCAGCATTTGCGCGGCGTGTTCCGGGTTTTCCATGACCAGCGATTCCGTCAATTCCAGCTTCAGCGTGCCGCGCGCCACCGAGGAGCGCGACAGCACGGTGCGGATGTCGTGGATCAAATCGTGTCGCAGCAATTGCCGCGAGGAGACGTTGACAGAGGCAAAGATCGGCTCGCGCGAACGCATCGCGCGCTGCCAGATCGCGAGCTGCTTCGCGGTCTGGTCGAGCACGAACATGCCGAGATCGACGATCAGGCCGATCTCTTCGGCGATCGAGATGAATTCCACCGGCGACATCCGGCCGAGCTTGGGATGGTCCCAGCGCGCCAGCGCCTCGAAGCCGGCGATCGAGCGATCTTCCAGCCGCACGATCGGCTGGTAGAGAATGGTGATTTCCTCGCGCTCGATGGCGCGGCGCAATTCGCTTTCCAGCGTCAGCCGGTCGGTCTTGCGGGCGCGCATCGCCGGCTTGTAGACGTCGATGCGGTCGCCGCCGATCCGCTTGGAGTGATACATCGCCAGCTCGGCGTCCTTGATGATCTCGTCGGACAGCTGGGTCTGCGGATCGGACAGCGCGAGCCCGATCGAGGCGGTGAGGAAGATCTCGCGGTCGTTGAAGGCGATCGGCGCCCGGATGGTCTTGCGGATGGTCTCGGCGAACGCGGTGATGCGCGCCGGGTCCTGCTCCGACATCAGGATCAGGCCGAACTGGTCGCCGGCGAGCCGCGCCAGCGTGTCCTGCGGTTTCAGGATACGGGTCAGCCGCCGCGCCAGCGTCAGCAGGATGGAATCGCCGACCGCGATGCCGACGGAATCGTTGACCTGCTTGAAGCGATCGAGGTCGATCACCATTAGCGTCGGCCGCAGGTTCGGCATGGTCTTGGCGAAATTGGCCACCGCGCCGAGGCGGTCCATGAAGAGCTGGCGGTTCGGCAGGCCGGTGAGGTTATCGTGCACGGAATCGTGCAGCAGGCGTTCCTCGGCGTTCTTGCTCTCGGTGACGTCGGTCAGGGTGCCGACCACCCGCGAGACTTCGCCGTCGGAGCCGACCACCGGGCGCGCCTTCAGCGCGAACCACATGAAATGGCCGTCCGGCGTGCGCAGCCGGAAATCCTGCACCAGCCGGCCGCGGCGCTGGTCGAGCACGCTGTCGAGCGCGGCGCGGAAGCGATCCTGGTCGAGCGGATGCAGCACCTCGAGCCATTTCGCGGCGGGGCCTTCCAGCGTGCCGCGTTTCAGGCCCAGCAGGGCTTCGGTCTCCGGGCTGGTGAACACCTTGTCGGCCGAGACGTCCCAGTCCCAGATCAGGTCGCCCGATCCGGTCAGCGCCAGCGCCCGGCGCTCGACGTCGGAGACCACGCCGGTGGTAGCACCCCCGCCGGCGAAGGCGTGCTGCATGACAGTAAATCCGATCAGCATCACGATCAGCACGAGGCCGCCGAGCAGCGCGGGCCCGACGATGTCGTTGGTGACGGAGCCCGCCACCGTCATGCCGGCCGCGATCACCCACACCACCAGCAGAAACCAGGTCGGAATCAGCAGCACCGCGCGGTCGAAGCCGTGGGTCGAGAGATAAACGATCAGCGCGAAGCCTGCGAAGGCGATCAAGACCAGCGACATCCGCGCGATGCCGGAGGCGACCGCGGGATCGAACAGCGCCAGCGCGACGAGGGAGCCGAGAAAGACCAGCCAGCCGACGGTGATGTGGGAGTAGCGCACATGCCAGCGGCTGAGGTTGAGGTAGGCGAACAGGAACACCAAGAGCGTCGCCGCCAGGATCGCTTCGCCCGCCGCGCGCCATACCCGCTCGGCGTTGTTCGACATGTCGAGCACCTTGCCCCAGAAGCCGAAGTCGACGCCGATATAGACCAGCACCGCCCATGCCAGCGCCGCGGCGGCGGGGAACATGATGCTGCCCTTGACCACGAACAGGATGGTCAGCACCAGCGCCAGCAGGCCGGAAATGCCGATCACGATGCCCTGGTACAGCGTGAACGAATTGACCTTGTCCTTGTAGGCCTCGGGCTCCCACAGATAGAGCTGCGGCAGCTTGTCGGTGCGCAACTCCGCGACGAAGGTGATGACGGCGCCGGGATCGAGCGTGATGCGGAAGATATCGGCGGTCGCGCTCTCCTGGCGCTCGGGGCGGTCGCCGGTCGACGGCGTGATGGTGGCGATGCGCGACAGTCCGAGATCGGGCCACAGCAGGCCCGACGACACGATGCGATAATGCGGTGCGACGATCAGGCGGTCGAGCTGGTCGTCGGTGTTGTTGGCGAGCGCGAACACCACCCAGTTCTGGCCGCCTTCGCGGGCGCGGACCTCGACGCGGCGGATGATGCCGTCGGTGCCCGGAGCGGTGGAAACCTGGATGCGGTCGGTGTCGCTGCGCTGATGATCGAGCACCGCGGTGAGATCGATCGCGGGCGCGTCACTGCGGACGCCGACGGCGTCGATGGCGCGCGCCGGCGGCGCGGCGGCAACAATCATGAGGCCCAGCGCGAGGGGCGCAAGGCACCTGATCAGACGCAATGTCAGTTCTCCGCGGTCAACTGGCTTTCCGGGCCAAGCGAAAGCACCGGCGTTGCGGGATAAATGACATGAAAGCGAGGGAAATCAAAGGGTTTCCGGCCGCGTATCGCTCGCGAGCGTTAAACCGCCAACACAATTTTGCCAATATGTGCGCTGGTCTCCATGCGCCGGTGTGCGTCGGCGGCCTTTTCAAGCGGGAAAGTGCTGTCCATCAGGGGTTTGACGCGCCCCTCGCGCAGCAGCGGCATCACCTTGGCCTCGATAGCGGCCACCATCGCCGCCTTGTCCGCATTACTACGGGGACGCAGCGTCGATCCGGTGTGATGCAGGCGCTTCACCATCAGCTTGGAAAAATTAACGTTTGCCTTGGGCTGTCCGCTCAGGAACGCAATCTGGACGATGCGGCCGTCGACCGCGGCGGCGTCGTAATTGCGGTCGATGTAGTCGCCGCCGACCATGTCGAGGATGACATTGGCGCCGGCGCCTGATGTCGCGGCCTTCACCACGGCGACGAAGTCCTCGGTCTTGTAGTTGATCGCCTTGTCGGCGCCGAGCTTGAGGCAGGCGTCGGCCTTGTCCTTCGATCCGACGGTGACGATCACTTTGGATCCGAACGCCTTGGCGAGCTGGATCGCCAGGGTGCCGATGCCGGAGGAGCCGCCATGGATCAACAGCGTCTCGCCCGGCTGCAATCCGCCGCGTTCGAACACATTGTGCCAGACAGTCATGAGGGTTTCGGGGAGGGCGCCGGCTTCCTGCATCGACAGCGCCGGCGGCACCGTCATCGCCTGGCCGTCTTGCGCGATGCAATATTGCGCGTAGCCGCCGCCGGCCACCAGCGACATCACCTTGTCGCCGATCTTGTGCCGGCTCGCGCCGGCGCCGAGCGCCACCACTTCGCCCGCGATTTCGAGACCCGGCAGATCGCTGGCGCCGGGCGGCGGCGGATAGGCCCCCGAACGCTGCGCGACGTCGGGCCGGTTGACGCCGGCGGCCAGAACCTTGACCAGGATTTCGCCCGGACCGGGCACCGGAACGCTGCGGGTCTCGGGCAACAGCACCTCGGGGCCGCCGGGCTTGCTGATGCCGATCACGGTCATTTGCGCGGGCAGCTTTTCCATGGTTTTTCCTTGCGAAATGCGGGAAATTTGAAAGAGGCACCTGATTAGCCAGCCGCGCTCCGGCTGGCAACCGCCTCCCTGAATGTTGAGCACCGGGTAGAACGCATGGCCATCGAGGACGACGACAGACCGAGAAAGAAAGTCAGCCACGAGATCGGGCAGGAGCTGTCGCTGCTGTCGGTCGAGGAACTCACCGAGCGTATCGCGCTGATGACTTCCGAGATCGAGCGGCTGCAGGCGGCGATGACCAAGAAGCGCGCGTCGAAGGATGCGGCCAACAGCTTCTTCAAGTCGTAGAGAGTGGACGCGGTGCAGCTTCCCTCGTCCGCTTGCGGGTCGCTCGCGGGGGGAGGAGGCACCATGCATCCGTCCCCGCCACTCGGCCAATGGCCGACATGGCAAAGGAACCCTGAACAAAATCGTTCGTTTACGATCGATTAAGCTTTCTCAGATATGACTCGCACTGTCCTTGTTTGGACACCGAGTGGCTCCTGTCCACTCTGTTTGACGCCTCCCTGTTATCAACTTCAAAAGCCGCCGGAAACGGCGGCTCTTTTTTGGCGTCTCGGTACCTCACTGGAAACCATAAAAGCGCTTGCGGCTGGACTCTCGCCCGGCGGGGCGTAATGATTTGTTCATCATAAGCCGGCGGCTGGTTCCAAGCGTTCCAGCGCGGCAGAGTAATCAGTTGCGTGAGGCGTTAACCATGTCAGACCGTTCGCAAGGCGAATCCGCGCTCGTTCAGTTCAGCGAGAGACTGACCAATTCTGCGGCGTTCGGCACCCTGTTCCGCGAAGGCATGGACCTGGTCGAGGAGACCGCCGCCTATCTCGACGGCGCCGGCCGTGCCGAGGCCAAGGCGCTCGATCGTGCCGTCAGCCTCATCTATGCCACCGAAAGCATGCGGCTGACCACCCGCCTGATGCAGCTGGCGTCGTGGCTGTTGCTGCACCGCGCGGTCAAGGAAGGCGAGATGACGCTGTCCCAGGCCAACCGCGAAAAGACCAAGGTCAAGCTCTCTGCCGCCGATCCCGGCCCGGACGACATGATCGAAAAACTGCCGGTGGCATTGCAGGATCTGATCACCCGCTCGATGACGCTGCAGAGCAAGGTCCGCCGCCTCGATATCACCATCCATACGCCGGCCGTGGAACGCGCCGCGATCGGCAATCCGCTGGTGCCGCAGCTCAACCGCCTGAAGGCGGCGTTCGAGCAAACGCGTTAATTTCCCTTTCTCGGGTCCTGCGTCCTCTCGCAAGAGTGGGAGCGCAACGAAAAACGCCCCGGCGCGAGCCGGGGCGTTTTCGTGTCTGCTTCAAGCCGGAAGGCCCGAGAGCCCTCAATCCTTCTTGAGGAAGCCCGAAAATTTCTTCTGGAACCGGGATACGCGGCCGCCGCGGTCGAGCATCTGCTGGGCGCCGCCGATCCAGGCCGGGTGCGACTTGGAGTCGATATCGAGGTTCAGCTTGTCGCCTTCCTTGCCCCAGGTGGAACGCGTCTGGTACTCGGTACCGTCGGTCATGACGACCGTAATCATATGATAATCCGGATGAATTTCGGCTTTCATGGCAATTCCTTCGGCGCGCCGGCGCCTGTCTTTCGAATGGCTGTGGGACGGATTTGGGCCGCTCTATAACGCAGCAAAGCCCCTAAAACAAGCCAAGTACCGCCCCAAAAAAGCAGGATCCTGCATTAGTATCTTCCCGGATTTGCCAGCGTCGGCGGGCGGGCCTATCTGGGGGCTGGCAAAGCGATTGGTCCGGATCTCATGAGCGCAGTGGAACGGCTTGAACAGCGGCGTGGCGAGACGCCGCCACCGCGCGATTTGGCGGCCGGTGAGGTCCCCTCCATCGAGGCAGAGCTGACGGAGCTGCCGGCCAAGAGCCGGGCGCGGCTGCGCCCGCTGTTGGCGCTGGCGCCCTATGTGGCGCGCTACCGCGGCCGCGCCACTCTCGCCTTCATCGCGCTGACCATTGCGGCGATCACCACCCTGCTGGTGCCGATTGCGGTGCGGCGGATGATCGACTTCGGCTTCACGCCCGAAGGCATCGCCATGATCAACTCCTATTTCAGCGTGATGATCGCGGTGGTCGCGGTGCTGGCCGGCGCCAGCGCGGCGCGGTTCTACCTGGTTATGACCATCGGCGAGCGCATCGTCGCCGATCTCAGGCGCGACGTGTTCGCCCATCTGATTTCGCTGTCGCCGGCCTTCTTCGATTCCTCGCGCAGCGGCGAACTGATCTCGCGGCTGACCGCCGACACCACCCAGATCAAGTCCGCCGTCGGCGCATCGGTATCGATCGCGCTGCGCAACCTGATGCTGTTCATCGGCGCCACCACGATGATGGTGATCACGAGTCCCCGGCTGTCGGGCCTGGTGCTGCTGGCGATCCCGGTGATCGTGATTCCGCTGGTGGCGTTCGGGCGCTGGGTGCGGCGGTTGTCGCGCAACGCCCAGGATACGCTGGCGGATGCGACGGCGTACGCCTCCGAACTGGTTGGCGCGATCAGGACCGTGCAGGCCTATACCAGCGAGCGGCTGGCCAATGCGCGGTTCGGCGGCGAGGTCGAACAGGCCTATGAAGCGGCGCGCAGTTCGACGCGGGCCCGCGCGGTGCTCACCGCCGTCATCATCTTCATCGTGTTTTCCAGCGTGGTGGCGATCCTCTGGATCGGATCGCATGACGTGCTGACCGGCTCGATCAGCCCCGGCCGGCTCGGCCAGTTCGTGCTGTATGCGGCGTTCGCCGCCGCCGGCCTCGGCCAGCTCAGCGAAGTCTGGGGCGAGTTGTCGGCAGCGTCGGGCGCCTCGGAACGCCTGTTCGAAATCCTCCGCGTCAAATCGGCGATCGCAGCACCGGCATTGCCGCTGGCTCTCCCGGCGCCGGCGCGCGGCGACGTCGGTTTCGAGAATGTCCGCTTCGCCTATCCGACCCGGCCGGATGCGCTCGCCGTCGACGGCGTCTCGCTCACCGTGCGCGCCGGCGAGAAGGTTGCGATCGTCGGCCCCTCGGGGGCGGGCAAGAGCACGTTGTTCCACCTGCTGCTGCGGTTCTACGATCCGGCGACCGGAACCATCTCGTTCGACGGCGTGCCGGTCAACGCGGCCGATCCGCAGCGATTGCGGGAGCGCATCGCACTGGTGCCGCAGGAGTCCGTGGTGTTCGCCGCCAGCGCGCGCGAAAACATCCGCTTCGGCCGGCCCGACGCGTCAGATGCGGAAGTCGAGCACGCCGCCGGGCTCGCTCACGCCACCGAATTCATCCGCCGGCTGCCCGGCGGCTTCGAGGCGCAGCTCGGCGAACGCGGCGTGACGCTGTCGGGCGGCCAGCGCCAGCGCATCGCGATCGCGCGCGCCATCCTGCGCGATGCGCCGCTGTTGCTGCTCGATGAAGCGACCTCCTCGCTCGATGCGGAATCCGAAACCCTGGTGCAGACCGCGCTGGAAGAGTTGATGCGCCACCGCACCACGCTGGTGATCGCCCATCGCCTCGCCACCGTGTTGTCCTGCGACCGGATCATGGTGATGGACCAGGGCAAGATCGTCGAGCAGGGCACCCACGCCGAACTGGTCGCCGCGGGCGGGCTCTACGCCCGGCTGGCGCGGCTGCAGTTCGAGGGCGTGTAGACTCTTTCCCTCTCCCACAAGGGGAGAAGGGAAGAAGGGCACTACGGCTTCCACGCCATCTTCAGCACCAATCGCTTCGACGCCGGATTGACGTCCTCGCCGGCGTGGACAAATCCGTTGCGCTCGTAGAAGCGGATCGCGCGGGCATTGTCCGCATTGACCTTCAACGTGACCCCATCGGGCGATCGTCGCTTCGCCTCATCGACCAGCATGGTGGCAAGCTTCGATCCCCAATGAGCGGGGGCGACCACCAGCTGGTCGAGATAGCCTGACGAATCAATGGTAACGAAGCCGACCATCGCGCCGGCCTGTTCCGCGACGATGATGGCGGCCTTCGGCACCAGCTCGTTGCGCCAGCGCTCACGCCACCAGGCGACGCGCGCGTCAAAGTCGATCGAGGGATAGGCGATCCGCCAGGTCTCGAGCCACAGCGCGATGGCGGCGTCCTCGTCCTCGGCGCGATAGGGACGAAGCTGAAAGGCGCTGTCCATCAAGCAAAGACCGTCATGCCCGGCCTTGTGCCGGGCATCCATCTGCTTCGCCAGAATCTTTTTCGATGGATTGCCGGGTCAAACCCGGCAATGACGCAGTGTTTGCCTGGCGACTTCACCCCTCAGCGTTCCGTCAGCTTCAGCTCGATGCGGCGGTTGCGCCGGTAGGCGTCTTCGGTGGCGGCGGTGTCGAGCGGCTGGAATTCCGCAAATCCCGCCGCGACCAGACGCTGCGCCGGCACACCGAGCGAGATCAGATACTGCACCACCGAGATCGCGCGCGCCGACGACAATTCCCAGTTCGACTTGAACACGGGGCTGTTCAAAATCGGCCGCACGTCGGTGTGGCCGTCGACCCGTAGCACCCAGGCGATCTCGGCCGGAATCTGCTTGTCCAGTTCAATCAGCGCGGTCGCCAGCTTGTCGAGTTCGGCGCGGCCCTCGGGCAGCAGCAAGGCCTGTCCGGTGTCGAAGAACACTTCCGACTGAAACACGAAGCGGTCGCCGACGATGCGGATGTCGGGCCGGTTGCCGAGAATGGCGCGCAGGCGGCCGAAGAATTCCGAACGGTAGCGCGACAGTTCCTGCACCCGCTGCGCCAGCGCCACGTTCAGCCGCTGCCCGAGATCGGCGATCCGGCCTTGCGATTCCTTGTCGCGCTTTTCGGAAGCCTCCAGCGCTTCCTCCAGCGCCGCGAGCTGGCGGCGCAGCGCGCTGATCTGCTGGTTCAGCACCTCGATCTGCGCCAATGCGCGCGACGACACCTGCTTTTCGGAATCCAGCGCCTTGTTGAGTTCGCTGGCGCGGCCGGCGGCGTCGCTGCCGGCGCCGGCGAGGCCGTCATAGAGGCCCTTGATGCGGTCGCGCTCGCTCTCGGCCGACGCCAGCCCAGCGCGCAGCTGCGAGAGCTGATCGTCGAGATTGAGCTTGCCGAGCTTTTCCAGCGACAGCATTTCGCTGAGCTGCGCCAGCTTGACGTTGAGCTGCTCCAGCGCCTTGTCCTTGCCGGTGACTTCCTGCGACAGGAAGAACTGCACCACCAGGAACACCGACAGCAGGAACACGATCGAAAGCACCAGCGTCGACAGCGCGTCGACGAAGCCCGGCCAGTAGTTGAATCCGGATTCGTTGCGGCGGGCACGGGCGAGGGCCATTCAGAATTCTCCGGTCAGTTCTTCTCGGGTTGGCGCGCGATCCGTTCCAGCAGTTTCTTGATCTCGCGGTTCTGCTCGCCCTGGCCGTCGGCCCATTCGCGGATCATCTGCTGCTCGGTTCGCATATGCGTGACCAGGCCCTGAATGGCTTCGGCGAGATTGGCCATCGCCGCGGTGGTGCCGCGGCTGGCGCCGCCTTCTTCCAGGGTCAGCCGCAATCGCTCGACGGCGGCCTGGAGTTCGCCGCCCGGGCCCGTGCCGCCCTCGCGCGAATATTCGCGCACCGTGGAGGCCAGCCAGTCCTCGAGGTCGGTATAGAAGCGGTTCTGCGCCTGGCTCGACTGCAGATCGAGAAAGCCCAGGATCAGCGAACCCGCCAGTCCGAACAGCGACGACGAAAACGAGATGCCCATGCCGCCGAGCGGCGCGGCCAAGCCCTCCTTGAGGGTGTCGAACAGGGAGCCGGCGTCGCCGCCGACCTTGAGGCCGTCGATCACCTTGCCGACCGAGCCGACGGTCTCGATCAGGCCCCAGAAGGTGCCGAGCAGCCCGAGGAACACCAACAGGCCGGTCATGTAGCGGGAGATGTCGCGGGCCTCGTCGAGCCGGGTGGCGATCGAATCCAGGAGATGCCGCATGGTCTGCTGTGTGATCGTCATCCGCCCGGTGCGCTCGCCGCCGAGGATCGCGGCCATCGGCGCCAGCAGCGTGGGGTGCTGCCGCTCGACCGCGAGACCGGGATCGGAAATGCGGAAACTGTTGACCCAGGCGACCTCCGGATAGAGCCGGATCACCTGCCGGAACGACAGGATGATGCCGATCAGGAGCACCGCGCCGATCAGGGCATTGAGGCCGGGATTGGCGAAAAACGCTGTCACGATCTGCTTGTAGAGCACGACCAGCAGCAGCGTGCACAGCACCAGGAACACCAGCATCCGCACCAGGAAGATCCGGGGCGAGGATAATTTGTTCAGTTCGATCTCCATCGCGGAGCGGGCAGAGGGCATTTGTCGGTGTCATCCGTTGCGAGGAACCGCTTTTTCGGGGACCAATATGGCACAGCGGGACGGAGAAAAAAGCTCAGATACGCCCCGGACGGTCGCTCCCCGATTTCTCGCTGCGCCCAACAATCTTGCCGATTGCTGCCTCTCTGAGCAACCAAACGGCGGGTTCGTAGTCACCGGCCGGACGGGCATTTTTGGAACCCGAAATCACACCGATTCACGATCGGGTGACCGCGGCAAAACCAGCGTTTATTCAACGATATAGCGTAGTGTGACATTGCGCCGCCACCAAGCGTATTGCATCGCAGCAGAGCTCACCTAATCTCATTTCGACAACAATGCGGAATCATTGCGATGCCGCGAGTGTGCGGGACTGCAATCCGAGCCGAACTCAAACTTGGGGCGACCCTTTTCATGACTGGACTTCGCGCGCAATCGGCAGGCATCGTGCTGATGTTGGCTGCGATGGCGCCGCTGCTCGGCGGATGCGACCAGCCGACATCTGCGGTCGCGGCGGCACAAACCTTCGAGCCCGACGTCAGCATCGTCACCATCAAACCGCAGTCGCGCGCGCTGGTGCGCGAACTGCCGGGGCGTGTCGCACCGACCAGGGTTTCCGATGTCCGCCCGCGCGTTTCCGGCATCGTCATCGAGCGCACATTCAGTCAGGGCGGCGAGGTCAAGGCCGGCGATCCGCTGTACCGGATCGATCCGCGGCCGTTCGAGGTCGAGGTGCAGTCCAGCGAAGCTGCTTTGGCGAAGGCGATCGCAGCATTCGAGCAGGCGTCCCAGCAGGCGCGCCGAATTGCTTTGCTGACCAGCCAGCACGCCACCTCGGAAGCGGAAAATGAAAAAGCCAACGGAGCCATGCGTCAGGCGGAGGCCGAAGTCGAGGGGCGCAAGGCGGAAGTCGCGCGCGCCAGGCTCAATCTGAGTTACGCCACGATCCGCGCCCCGATCGACGGGGTGGTCGGCGCGGCGCTGGTCAGCGAAGGCGCTCTCGTCGTGCAGAACGAGACCAACCTCGCGACCATTCAACAGCTCGATCCGATTTACGCCGACTTCACCCAATCGGTCGCCGAGCTCAATCATCTCAGGCGTTCGCTCGAACGCGGCGAACTCGACCGCATTGCGCCAGATGCGGCCAGGGTCCGCCTCGTGCTCGACGACGGCGCGGTCTATGCGGCGCCCGGCAAGCTCCTGTTCTCGGACGCCAAGGTCGACGCCCATACCGGGCAGGTGACGTTGCGCGGCGAGTTTCCCAATCCGAGGCGCGAACTGCTGCCGGGCATGTATGTACGCGTCCTGATCGAGCAGGGCATCGACACCGACGCCATCGCGGTGCCGCAGCAGGCGATCCAGCGCAACGGCGGCGGCGGCAGCGAAGTGTTCGTGGTCAAGGACGACAACCGCGTCGCGGTTCAATCCGTACGCACCGGATCGGTGCAGGATGGCCAATGGTTCGTGATCGAAGGGCTGAAGGCCGGCGACAAGGTGGTGGTCGAGGGTTTCCAGAAGTTCGCCGCCGGCGACAAGGTCAGGCCGCAGTCCTGGACCGAGGCGGATGCGTCGGCCGAATTGAGGCGGACCAAGCACGTGCAGCGGTGACGGCCGATGCCGAGCTTCTTCATTGACAGGCCGATCTTCGCCTGGGTCGTTGCGCTGTTCATCTGCCTGATCGGTGCGATCGCAATCCCGCTGCTTGCGGTGGCGCAGTATCCGATCATTGCGCCGCCTTCGATCGCAATCTCGACCAGCTATCCAGGCGCCTCGCCGGAAAACCTCTACAACAGCGTGACGCGGCTGATCGAGGAGGAGTTGAACGGCGCCAACGGCATCCTGAACTTCGAATCCACCAGCGACTCGCTGGGACAGGTCGATATCATCGCCAATTTCGTGCCGGGCACCGACACCGGCATGGCCTCGGTCGAAGTGCAGAACCGCATCAAGCGCGTCGAAGCGCGGCTGCCGCGCGCCGTCATCCAGCAGGGTATCCTGGTCGAGGAAGCCTCCAGCGCGGTGCTGCAGATCATCACGCTGCGTTCGACCGACGGCAGTCTCGACGAAGTCGGGCTCGGCGACTTCATGATCCGCAACATCCTCGGCGAAATCCGGCGCATTCCCGGCGTCGGCCGCGCCACGCTTTATTCCACCGAGCGCAGCTTGCGAATCTGGATCGATCCCGCCAGGCTCGTCGGCTATGGCCTGACGGCGGATGACGTGACCAGGGCGATCAGCGCCCAGAACGCGCAGGTCGCCTCCGGCAGCGTCGGCGCCGAGCCGAGTACGCCGGAGCAGAAGATCTCGGCGCTGGTTCTGGTCAAGGGGCAGCTCTCCTCGCCCGACGAATTCGGGGCGATCATCCTGCGCGCCAATCCGGACGGTTCGACCGTCCGCCTGCGCGACGTCGCCCGGATCGAGATCGGCGGCATGGGCTATCAGTTCACCACCCGTCTCAACGGCCGGCCGACCGCGGGCCTGTCGGTGCTGCTGTCGCCGACCGGCAATGCGCTGGCTACCGCAAGCGCGGTCGAAGCCAAGATGAAGGAATTGTCGCGGTTCTTCCCCGCCAACATCGCCTACGACATTCCCTACAACATCACCCCGGTGGTGAAGGCATCGATCGAGAAGGTGTTGTCGACGCTGGTCGAGGCGGTGCTGCTGGTGTTCGTCGTGATGTTCCTGTTCCTGCAGAACATCCGCTACACCATCATTCCGACCATCGTGGTGCCGGTGGCGCTGCTCGGCACCTGTGCGACACTGCTGGCCGCGGGCTATTCGATCAACATGCTGACGATGTTCGGCATGGTGCTGGCGGTCGGCATCCTGGTCGACGACGCCATCGTGGTGGTCGAGAACGTCGAGCGCATCATGTCGGAGGAAGGGTTGCCGCCGAAGGAAGCCACCCGCAAGGCGATGTCGCAGATCACGGGCGCCATCATCGGCATCACGCTGGTGCTGATCGCCGTGTTCGTGCCGATGGCGTTCTTTCCGGGATCGGTCGGCGTGATCTACCGGCAGTTCTCGGTCACCATGGTCGCCGCCATCGCGTTTTCGGCGCTGCTGGCGATGTCGCTGACGCCCGCGCTGTGCGCGACGCTGCTGAAGCCGGTCGAGGCCGGGCATGTGTTTGCCCGCAAGGGCGTGTTCGGCTGGTTCAACCGCAACCTCGACAACGTCAGGGAACGCTATGCCGGCACGGTGGGCTGGTCGCTGAAGCGCACCGGGCGGCTGATGCTGATCTACGTCGCATTGCTGCTCGGACTGAGCTGGGCCTTCATTCGCCTTCCCGGCGGCTTTCTCCCGGTCGACGATCAGGGTTTCATCACCACCGACGTGCAGACGCCGTCGGACTCCTCGTTCGCGCGCACCGAGGCGGCGGTCGAAAAGGTCGAGAAATACCTGGCGCAGCGCGCAGGCGTCGACACCGTGACGTTCCTCACCGGCTTCAGTTTTCTCGGCCAGGGCATCAACACCGCCCAGGCCTTCATCACCCTGAAGGACTGGTCGGAACGCGGGCCGAAGGATTCGGCGGCCGTCATTGTCGCCGACATCAACCGCGATTTGTCGTCGATCCGCGACGCCAGGATTTCCGCGCTGCAGCCGCCGCCGATAGACAACCTCGGCAATTCCTCGGGGTTCAGCTTCCGCCTGCAGGATCGCGGGCAGAAGGGCTATCCGGCACTGGTCGCCGCCGCCGACCGGCTGATCGCGGAAGCCAATGCGAGCCGGGTCCTGCAAAAGGTCTATGTCGAAGGCCTGCCGCCGGGACCGCAGGTCAATCTGATGATCGACCGCGAGAAGGCGGGCGCGTTCGGCGTCACCTTCGAGGACATCAACAACACGATCTCGACCAATCTCGGCTCGAACTACATCAACGACTTCCCGAACCGCGGCCGGATGCAGCGGGTGATCGTGCAGGCCGATCGCGGCAGCCGCATGAACGCCGACGATATTCTCAACTACAACGTCAAGAACAGCCGCGGCCAGCTGGTGCCGTTTTCCGCCTTTGCTTCGGTGGAATGGTCGAAGGGGCCGACGCAGATCGCCGGCTTTAATTACTACCCCGCGGTGCGCATCAGCGGCGAGGCGAGGCCGGGATTTACCTCGGGCGATGCCATCGCCGAGATGGAACGGCTCGCGGGCAAGCTGCCGCGCGGCTTCGGCTATGAATGGACCGGACAATCGCTGCAGGAAAAACTGTCGGGCTCGCAGGCGCCGTTCCTGCTGGCGCTGTCGGCGCTGGTGGTTTTCCTGTGTCTCGCCGCGCTCTATGAAAGCTGGACCATCCCGCTGGCGGTGCTGCTGACAGTGCCGCTCGGCATCTGCGGCGCGGTGCTGGCGGCGACAATGCGCGGCCTGCCGAACGACGTCTACTTTACGGTCGGCCTGATCACCATCATCGGGCTGGCCGCGAAAGACGCCATCCTGATCATCGAATTCGCCAGGGATTTGCGCGCCCAGGGCAAGCCGCTGATCGAGGCGACGGTGGAAGCCTGCAGCCTTCGCTTCCGCCCGATCCTGATGACCGGCCTTGCCTTCGTCTGCGGCGTGCTGCCGATGGTGATCGCGACCGGCGCCGGCGGCGCCAGCCAGCAGGCGCTCGGCACCAGCGTGATGGGCGGCATGATCGCCGTGGTGGTGCTGGCGCTCTTGATGGTGCCGGTGTTCTTCGTGGTGGTGCAGCGGGTGCTGGCGGGGGATCGGGAGAAGGTGGAAGAGGCGGTGGCGGTGGAGCCGCAGGGAGCGCCTGCGAAGCCCGTCCAATAGCCCGTCATTGCCGGGCTGACCCGGCAATCCATCTTGCCAAATCGTTTTGTGAAGATTGATGGATGCCCGGATCAAGTCCGGGCATGACGAATGAATTCACTTCCCCAGCGGCTTCAAAATCTTCACCAGCTCCGCGTGGATGTATTCGTTGCCGCAGACCACGTTGCCTGATTTCAGCGCGTCGTCATTGCCTTCGATGCCGGAGACGGTGCCGCCGGCCTCGCGGACGATGATCTGGCCGGCTGCCATGTCCCAGGGCTGCAGGTTGCGTTCCCAATAGCCGTCGAGGCGGCCGGCGGCGACGAAGGCCATGTCGAGCGAGGCGGCGCCGAACCGGCGTAGGCCGGCCACCCGGTTCTGGATTTCGGTCATTTCCCGGCGCGACAGCTCGTGGTCGCCGCGTCCGATATGCGGCAGCCCGCAGGCGATCACGCAGTCGCCGAGCTGGCGGCGGCCGGCGACGCGCAGCCGCTGGTCGTTGAGAAAGGCGCCCTTGCCGCGCTCTGCGGTATAGAGCTCGTCATTGGCGGGATTGTAGATCACGCCGGCGATCAGCGTGCCCTCGCGCTGCAGGCCGATCGAAATCGCAAATTGCGGAATGCCGTGCAGGAAGTTGGTGGTGCCGTCGAGCGGGTCGACGATCCAGGTATGGGTCTTGTCGTCGCCGATCCGGACGCCGCCTTCCTCGCCGATGAAGCCGTAGCCCGGCCGCGCCTTGGTGAGATCGGCGAGCAGCATTTCCTCGGCGCGCTTGTCGGCCAGCGAGACGAAATTGGCCGGCCCCTTCAGCGACACCTGAAGGTTCTCGATCTCGCCGAGGTCGCGCTTGAGGCTGCGGCCGGCGCGGCGCGCGGCCTTGACCATGACGTTCATAAGGGCTGATTGCAGCATGATCCCGGCTTGTACTGTTGAGAGAAACGGCCCGATGCCATCATCGGCTTCGGACTGGGTGCCCTGCGGTTGGGGTGGCGTCAAGGCGGTTCATTTGGTGCCGAGCCATTTGCGGGCGGCCTCCTGGGCCTTGGTGCGGTCCTCGGGGCTGAGGGCGGCCAGCGCCTCGTCGAGCGTGGGGTCGCCTTTGCCCGAGGTTTTCGCAACAATGTGCCATTTCAGGCCCTCGATCTTGTCGACAGGCGCGCCCTGGCCGCTCACCAGCACGCGCGCGAGGCGGTTTTGCGCGATCGGGCTGTTCTGCCTGGCCGCCTTGCGCAGCAGCGCCACCGCGGCGGCCTCGTTCTTCGGGGTGCCGGTGCCGTTGTAGAGCGCGATGGCGTATTCGACCTCGGCGTCGACATTGCCGGCCAGCGACGCCGCCTGCAGCAGCCGAACCGCCTTATCAATGTCTTTGGCGACGCCGGTGCCTTCCTTGTAGAAGGTGGCGAGCGCGTATTGCGCCTCCGGATTGCCGGCGTCGGCGGCGACGCGGAGCAGTTCGGCGGCGCGCCGGACGTCCTGCGGCAGCGTCTGCCCGTCGAGATAGAGCAGGGCAAGATTGTAGGCTGCCTTGGGGTTGCCGAGCTTGGCCGAGGACGCCAGCAGTTTCACCGCCTCCTCGCGGTTGACGGGGCCGCCGCGCCCGGCCAGTCGCAGCATGGCGAGTGCGAACATGCCCTCGCGGTCGCCGCCGTCGGCGGCGCGCTTGTACCACTCGGCCGCCTTCGCATAGTCGCGCTTGACGCCCATCGCATTGGCGTAGAGCTCGCCGAGCATGGTCATCGCCTTGGGATCGCCGTTGAACTGCGCGCGGTTGCTCGCAAGATCGAAGGCGGTCTTGTATTGCCCGCGCTGATAGGCGCCGTAGACCAGGTCGACGTTGGGATCCTCGAAGACGGGGGCGGGAGTGACGGTCGCAGTCGGCGCAGGCGTTGCCGTGGGCTTCGGCGTTGCGGCCGGAGCGGGCTTCCTGGCGGCGACCGGCGGCTTCGGCTTATCCTTGGGTTTTTCTTGCGGCTTGCTCTGCGCCGGCGGCGTCGCAACGGCCGGCGGCGTCAGCGAGATCTGCGCCACCGCGCCGGCCGGCCACAGCAGGCAGCTTGCGAGAATCGATACGGGACGCAGGATCTTCATCTCCGGCGTTATCCCTGCTCGGCCTTGGCTTTTCCGGACGCCGCGGCATGCGCCTGCCGGATGGCTTGCTCCGCATCCATCAAAGCCGCCGCCGGGCCGCGCCTGTCGTTCCAGATGAAATCGCCGACCAGCACGAAATCCGCACCCGCGGCGGCGAATTCATGGGCTTCCTCGCGCGAGGCGGCATAGCCGACGCAGGGCGGCTCGAACAGTTCTGCCCACCATTCCAGCCGCTCGGCGATCGCCTCGGCCGAGGGCCTGAGTCCCGCGGCATCGGGTTCGCCGAACAGCACGTAATCCGCGCCGGCCTCGCCCGCCGCCATCGAATCGTGCCGGGTCGAGAGCCCGCCGACGCCGGCGATGCGGTCGGGCTTCAGCGACGGCAGCGCCTCTTCCATGGCCGCGATGCCGGTCAGATGCGCGCCATCGGCGCCGGCGCGGGCCACCAGCTCGACATGGCCGTCGAGCAGCAACGCCGCTCCGCTGCCCTGGATCGCAGGCGCCAGCGCCTTGACCCGCGAAATCATGGTGCGCTGGTCGGTCGGCTTGAGCCGCACCAGCACCGCCGCGACATCCGCCTTGGCCAGCAGCCCCGGCAGGCTTGCGATCAGCGCCGACGGATCGTCTACCTCGGGCGTCGCGAGATAGAGACGCGGCACGGGGCGCGGCGGAACGGGTTTAGTGGCCAAATCTATGCCGCCTTCTTTTCCAGATCAGCCTTCCATTCGCCCCTGCTCGCGAGCGAATTCATACGCGCGCGATGGATGAAGGCGCGCTGGCCCGCGGCGACGTTATCCGCCTTGCCCGACCAGGCTTTCTGCGGCGCGGCCTGCAGCGCACGGCCGTACGAGAAGGTAAGATGCCACGGCAGGCCACCAATGCGGTTCATGGCGCTCAAATGCGCGGTCGCGGCCTCGTCGGACTGCCCGCCGGAAAGAAAGGCGATGCCGGGCACTGCCGCCGGTACGCAAGCTTTCAACAGCCGGATGGTTTTTTCCGCTACCTCCTGAACCGAAGCTTGCTTTGCGCATTTCTTGCCCGCGATCGCCATATTGGGTTTCAGGATCATGCCCTCCAGCTCGACGCGCTGGACTCGCAATTCCCGGAACGTCTCGTCGAGCACGCGCTGCGTCACTTCATAACAGCGATCGATGTCGTGATCGCCGTCCATCAGGACTTCCGGCTCGACGATAGGAACGATCTGGGCGGCCTGGCAAAGTGCGGCGTAACGCGCGAGCGCATGGGCGTTGACGTGGATCGCCGTCATGGTCGGAATGCCCCGGCCATTAGTGCCCGGGCCGTTAGTGCCCGGGCCGATATCGATCACCGCGCGCCATTTGGCAAAGCGCGCGCCGCATTCATAATATTTCTTCAGCCTCTCGGCCAGCTTGTCGAGGCCCGCCGTGACCAATTCGCCCGGACAGCCCGGCAGGGCCTGGGTGCCTTCATCGACCTTGATGCCGGGGATCGCCCCGGATTGCTCGATCAGCCTGATCAGCGGGGTGCCGTCTCTGGCCTCCTGCCAGATCGTCTCGTCATAGAGAATGACGCCGGAGATGTACTGGCTCATCGCCTCCTGCGAACGGAACAGCATTTCGCGATAGTCGCGGCGGGACTGCTCGGTCGACTCGACCTGGATGGCGTCGAACCGCTTCTTGATGGTGCCGGACGATTCGTCGGCGGCGAGTATTCCCTTGCCTGGCGTCACCATCGCCAGCGCAACCTTGTTGAGATCGGCGAGATTCATCGGTACCTCCTCCCGAACGCAATGTTCCCGAACGCAATGTGTTGCGGGCCAAAATAGACCGTTCTCGGGCAAAACCCAAGAAGACGCGCGGCGCGGGAGAATACCGCCGGAAGCCGGTTACGCGACTTTCGGATCGAGCTCGCCCTTGATGTAGCGCTTCGCCATCTCCGCCGTCGTCAGCACCTTCTTGATCTTGCCGGCCTGGCCCGCGGTGTTGAATTCCTGCAGGCGCTGCTTGCAGAGCTTCGCCATCGCTTCCATCGCCGGCTTGAGATATTTGCGCGGATCGAATTCTTCCGGATTGTCCTTCAGCACTTTCCGGATCTGGCCGGTCATCGCCATCCGGTTGTCGGTGTCGATGTTGATCT
Source organism: Bradyrhizobium sediminis (assembly GCF_018736105.1). Lineage (NCBI taxonomy): Bacteria > Pseudomonadati > Pseudomonadota > Alphaproteobacteria > Hyphomicrobiales > Nitrobacteraceae > Bradyrhizobium > Bradyrhizobium sediminis. Next base: position 4,808,840 of record NZ_CP076135.1, on the reverse strand, counting down.
TGCGGACGCCGTTCTTGATGCCGCGCTGGATCTCGGCGACCGGCACGCCCCAGGTCGGCTTCATCTTGCCGCCATTGGCGTTGATGATGTCCTGCAGCTCCTGCGGCACCGAGGACGAGCCGTGCATCACCAGATGCATGTTCGGCAGCTTGCGGTGGATTTCCTCGATCACGTTCATGGCGAGGATATTGCCGTCCGGCTTGCGGGTGAACTTGTAGGCGCCGTGCGAGGTGCCCATCGCGATCGCCAGCGCGTCGACCTTGGTCTCCTTGACAAACTTCACGGCCTCGTCTGGATTGGTCAAAAGCTGGTCGTGGGAGAGCTTGCCTTCGGCGCCGTGGCCGTCTTCCTTGTCGCCCATGCCGGTCTCGAGCGAGCCGAGCACGCCGAGTTCGCCTTCCACCGAAATGCCGCCGAGATGGGCCATGTCGGTGACGGTCTTGGTGACGCCGACATTGTAGTCCCAGTCGCCGGGGCTCTTGCCGTCGGCCTTCAGCGAGCCGTCCATCATCACCGAGGTGAAGCCGGCCTGGATCGCGGTCATGCAGGTGGCGGGCTCGTTGCCGTGATCGAGATGCACGCAGACCGGAATCTGCGGATAGATTTCGGTGACCGCGTCCATCATGTGCTTGAGCATCACGTCGTTGGCGTAGGACCGCGCGCCGCGCGAGGCCTGGATGATCACAGGGGCATCGAGACTGGAGGCTGCCTCCATGATCGCGAGCGCCTGCTCCATATTGTTGATGTTGAAGGCCGGCACGCCGTAGTCGTGTTCCGCCGCGTGATCGAGCAATTGACGCAACGTGATGCGAGCCATGTATCCTGTTCTCCGCGTTGGGGCCTGGAAGGCCCGTCCCAGTCTAACGTATCTTCAAAACCTCGACGCCCGGCAATGGTTTCCCTTCCATCCATTCGAGAAACGCGCCGCCTGCGGTCGAAACATAGGTGAAATCGCCGGCCACGCCGGCCTGGTTCAGCGCCGCCACCGTGTCGCCGCCGCCGGCGACCGAGATCAGCTTCTTGGCCCTGGTCCGCTCCGCCGCGTGCCTGGCCGCCACCATGGTGCCGCGGTCGAACGGGGTCATCTCGAACGCCCCGAGCGGGCCGTTCCAGACCAGCGTCGCGGCGTCGTCGATCGCGGCATGGATCCGCGCGGTCGACTGCGGGCCGACGTCGAGGATCATGCCGTCGGCGGGAATCGAGTCGAGACCGTAGGCCTGCGCCGGCGCATTGGCCGCGAAGTGATAGGCGACGACGGCGTCGACGGGCAGGATGATCGCGCAATTGGCGGCTTCCGCCTTCTCGATGATCCGCAGCGCGGTCGCCGCCAGCTCCTTCTCCGCCAGCGACTTGCCGATGCCGACGCCCTGCGCATGCAGGAAGGTGTTGGCCATACCGCCGCCGATCACCAGCGCGTCGACCTTGCTGACGAGGTTTTCCAGGAGGTCGATCTTGGTGGAGACCTTGGCGCCGCCGATGATCGCAATCACGGGCTTGGTCGGCGCTTCCAGCGCTTTGCCGAGCGCGTCGAGTTCGGCCTGCATGGTGCGTCCGGCATAGGCCGGCAGCTTGTGGCCGAGGCCTTCGGTGGAGGCGTGCGCGCGGTGCGCTGCCGAAAAGGCGTCGTTGACCCAGATGTCGCCGAGTCTTGCGAGTTCGGCTACGAATGCGGGATCGTTCTTCTCTTCTTCTTTGTGGAAGCGGGTATTCTCCAGGCAAAGAATGTCGCCGCCCTTCATCGCGCCAACCGCCTTTTCGGCGGCCTCGCCAACGCAATCCTCGGCGAAGCCGACCGGCTTCCGGATGACGTGGGAAAGTGCCGATGCGACCGGCTTCAGCGAATCCTTGGCGTCGCGGCCCTTCGGCCGGCCGAAATGCGCGAGCAGCACGACCTTGCCGCCCTTGCCGGAGATCTCGGTGATGGTCGGCGCGATCCGCTCGAGCCGTGTGGCGTCGGTGACGCGGCCGTCTTCCATCGGCACGTTGAGATCGACGCGCAGCAGCACGCGCTTGCCCTTCACGTCGACGTCATCGAGGGTGCGGAATGTTTTTGTCATCGAGCGTCTCGTGTGGCCATCCTTCGAGACGCCTCGCTGCGCTCGGCTCCTCAGGATGAGGTTCCCTCATGGTGAGGAGCGCGCCTCTCGGCGCGCGTCTCGAACCATGAGCATCATAAGAGTTACAGCTTCTTCCCCATCGCCACGGCGGTGTCGGCCATGCGGTTCGAGAACCCCCACTCATTATCGTACCACGCCATCACCCGCACCAGCGTGCCGTTCTGCACCTTGGTCTGGTCCATGTGGAACGTCGCGGAATGCGGGTCGTGGTTGAAGTCGATCGAGACATTGGGCGCGGTGGTGTAGCCAAGGATACCCTTGAGCTGCTGCTCGCTCGCGCGCTTCATCGCCTCGTTGATCTCTTCCTTGGTGGTCTTGCGTTGCGCGACGATCTTGAGATCGATCACCGAGACGTTCGGGACGGGGACGCGGACCGAGACGCCGTCGAGCTTGCCGTTCAGTTCCGGCAACACCAGGCCGATCGCTTTCGCGGCGCCCGTCGAGGTCGGGATCATCGACATCGCCGCGGCGCGGCCGCGATAGAGATCCTTGTGCAGGGTGTCGAGCGTCGGCTGGTCGCCGGTATAGGCGTGGATCGTGGTCATGAATCCGGTCTCGATGCCGACGGTGTCGTGCAGCACCTTGGCGACGGGCGCGAGGCAATTGGTGGTGCAGGAGCCGTTGGAGACGACCAGGTGGTCCTTGGTCAGCGTGTCGTGGTTGACGCCGTAGACGACGGTCGCGTCGGCGTTATCGGCTGGCGCCGAGACCAGCACGCGCTGGGCGCCGGCGGTCAGGTGCGCGGAGGCCTTGTCTTTGGCGGTGAAGATGCCGGTGCATTCCAGCGCGATGTCGACGCCGAGTTCCTTCCAGGGCAGCTTGGACGGATCGCGCTCGGCGGAGACCCTGATCTTGCCGTCGCCGAGGCTGATCGAGTCGCCGTCCACGGTCACGGTGCCTGGGAAACGGCCATGCACGGAATCGAAGCGCAACAGATGGGCGTTGGTCTCGACCGGGCCGAGATCGTTGATGCCGACGACCTCAATATCCTTACGGCCCGACTCGGCGATGGCGCGCAGCACGTTGCGGCCGATGCGGCCAAACCCGTTGATCGCGACCCGGATTGTCATGCTCGTTTCTCCTCTGATAGCTGGTTCCAACCCCGCGGCGCATGTCCACGGAGGTTGTTACGGCGGATCGCCCGGTTCGGCCGGGCGAGAACGGTCAAGATGACGGTTTCCTAGTCCTTTTTCCGGGCAAGCTCAACCGTGAACGACCCTCACGCCAGGCGCTTCAGGGCAGCGTTAACCGCAGCCTCGGCGGTAATTCCGAAGTGCTTGTAAAGCTCCTTGGCGGGCGCGCTGGCGCCGAAGCCGTGCATGCCGATAAATTCACCATCGTGCCCGATCACGGCATCCCAGCCGAACCGGACCGCGGCCTCGATCGCGATCTTGACCGGCGCATTGCCGATCACCGCCTTTTGGCGGTCCGCCGGTTGCGCCAGCAGCAATTCGAGCGAGGGCACCGACACCACCCGCGACGCGATGCCGCGCTCGGCCAGCTGCTTCTGCGCCGCAGTCGCAATCTCGACCTCAGAACCGGAGGCGAACAGCGAGACCTTGGCCTCGCCCTGGGCGGCAATCAGTTCGTAGGCGCCGTGGCTGCAGGGATTCTCTGATGGCGTCGAGTTGCGCAATTGCGGCAGGTTCTGGCGGGTCAGCGCCAGCACAGTCGGGCCGTCGGTGCGGTTCAGCGCCAGTTCCCAGCACTCCGCCACCTCGATCGCGTCGCAGGGCCGGAACACGCGCATATTGGGAATGGCGCGCAGCGCGGCGAGATGCTCGACCGGCTGGTGCGTCGGTCCGTCTTCGCCGAGGCCGATGGAATCATGGGTCATCACGTAGACGACCCCGGCCCCCATCAGCGCCGCAAGCCGCATCGCCGGACGGGCATAGTCGGTGAATACCAGGAACGTGGCGCCGTTCGGCGCGAAACCGCCATGCAGGAAGATGCCGTTCATAGCGGATGCCATGCCGTGCTCGCGGATGCCGTAATGGATGAAGCGGCCCTTCGGCGTCTTGGCGGAGAAGGCGACCGCGGATTTCGCCTTGTTGTTGTTGGAGCCGGTGAGGTCGGCGGAGCCTGCCAGGAATTCCATCGGCATCGCCGCTGCGATCGCCTCGATCGCAGCCTCCGATGATTTGCGGGTGGCGGCCGTCAGGGGCGTCTCGATCAGCGCCTTCTTGTGGGCCTTCAGCGCCTTGGCCAGCGAAGCCGGCCGCTCGTGCCGCATACGGCGTTCGAACTCGGCGCGCTTGCGGTTGCCGAGCTGCGCGAACTGCGCTTCCCAATCCTTGCGCGCGGCGCTGCTGCGGCTGCCGGCCTGGCGCCAGGCCTTCAGCACGTCCTCCGGCACCGAGAACGGATCGAGCGAAATGCCGAGTTTTTCCTTGGCGGCCTTCAGTTCATCGGCGCCGAGCGCTTCGCCATGGACCTTCGCGGTGCCGGCCTTGTTCGGCGCACCAAAGCCGATCGTGGTCTTGCAGGCGATCAGCGACGGCTTGTTGGACTTCTGCGCCCGCGCGATCGCCGCGGCAATCGCCTTGGGATCGTGGCCGTCGATGCGCTCGGCGGCCCAGCCGGCCGACTTGAACCGCTTCACCTGGTCGACCGAGTCGGCGATCGAAGTCGGGCCGTCGATCGAAATGCCGTTGTCGTCGTATAGCACGATCAGCTTGTTGAGCTTCCAGTGGCCGGCCATCGCGATCGCTTCCTGCGATACGCCCTCCATCAGGTCGCCGTCGGAGGCGAGCACATAGGTGTGATGGCTGACGATCTTCTTGCCGAATTCGGCGGCCAGCATCTTTTCCGCCAGCGCCATGCCGACCGAGGTCGCGATGCCCTGGCCGAGCGGGCCGGTCGTGGTCTCGACGCCCCTGGTGTGGAAGTTTTCCGGGTGTCCCGGCGTCAGCGATCCCAGCTGACGGAAATTCCTGATCTGGTCGAGCGTCATGTCCTTGTCGCCGGTCAGGTACAGCAGCGCATACAGCAGCATCGAGCCGTGCCCGGCCGACAGCACGAAGCGGTCGCGGTCCGGCCATTTCGGGTCGGCGGCGTCGTATTTCAGGAACTGTGTGAACAGCACGGTGGCGATGTCGGCGGCGCCCATGGGCAGGCCGGGATGGCCGGATTTCGCCTTCTCGACGGCGTCCATTGCGAGCCCACGGATCGCATTGGCCATACGGGAATGAACCTGCGTCATGTTGAAAATCCGCTTGAAATGAGGTGCTTGGTGGCGATCCGCAACCTGTGCGAATGCCGCGGTTAGTGCCGGAAGGCAACGGGAAGTCAGGGGCTGGATAGCATCTCGGTTCCCCGAGTCCAAGGCGAGGAAGGGCGCTTCCGGTGCGAAAAGTTGCTTAGCGGTGCATAGCTTCTAAGCGGCGTTGCGCTGGCCTCGCTTGCCACGTAAATTTCTCCCCTTAAACGCTTGCCGGATCGCGGATTTTGCGCCCCGGCCGGCTCATGAAAGGTCCGCGCAGTCTGTCATGAGCGATCGTCCTGCCAATGGCGCCGGCCACGCCGAGCCGGTCTTCGCCGATATCGACGCCGCGACGCGGCGGCTGATGTCGGCGCTCGATGCGTTGGAGAGTGCGGTCGAGCGCCGGCGCGAAGCCGATCGTGACGAGAACGAGTTGGCGGCCCGGATTCAGGCGCTCGGCGCCGACCGGTCGCGGCTTGCCGACGAACTCGACGGATCGCTGGTGAAGTCGCGCCGGCTGGAGCGCGCCAATCGCGAGATCGCCGACCGGCTGGATGCGGCGATCAGCACCATCCGCACGGTACTCGATCCCGGAGAAGACGGATGAGCCATATCAACGTCACCATCAACGGCCGGCAATACCGGATGGCTTGCGAGGAAGGCCAGGAGGTGCGGCTTCTGAAGCTCGCCGAGAGCCTGGAATCGCGGATCCAGAGCCTGCGCGGCAAGTTCGGCGAGATCGGCGACGCGCGCCTGACCGTGATGGCGGCGCTGACTGTATGCGACGAATTGCTCGACTCCGGCCAGCGCATCCGCAATCTCGAGGAAGAACTCGTCGCCTTGCGCGACGTCCGCGTCGCCGCGGCCGATCGCGCCAAGGCGACGCAGATCGCGGTGGCCAATGCGCTGAACTCCGCGGCCGAACGCATCGAGAAGACCACCCAGGTCCTCAACCGCACCATCGGCGGCGGCGTCGCGATTGGGTAATTCCGTCATTGCTTCGCTTGCGCTCGCAATGGCGTTGAGAGGCAGGTGCCGAACCTTGGAATCGGCCGCGGGGGTGGCGATTGGTTGACCAAAGCCCCCGTTAGCGCTGGCGGTTTGGTCCCGTCGTGTCTACATTGGCAGGGCGAAGCTGTGTCGCGCGTCAGGAGCCATATATCCCCGGGGCCTTATCGATCCTTAAGGGAACTGTCCCTGGCCGGGTCCGTGGATCCGGTCACATGGTGCCCACCTACTTTCGTAGGGAACTCCGGGATCGAGTGCTTCAACGGCCATCGCGGCTTCGCACTTTTGTTTTTGCCGTCGAGTTATTTCAGTAGGTCCCGTCGACTCCTCCCGTCATGCCCCGCGCAAGCGGGGTATCCAGTACGCCGCGGCTTCGCGGTTCCTTCGCAGGCGTTCTGGAATGCTGGATCGCCCGCTTTGGCGGGTGATGACAGCGAGGCGGACGGTTACGGCGAAGCATAGCGCTGGATGCCAACTTTGCCGACCGAGCGATCGAAGGCCGATCTCCGCACCGCAGCTCTCGCCAGGCGCGACGCGCTCAGCGACAAGAAGCGCGACGCCGCGGCAAAGGCCGTCGCCAAACGCGGGCTGCCGATCGAGATCGCGCCCGGCACGATCGTCTCGGGCTATTCGCCGATCCGCGGCGAGATCGATCCCGCTCCCCTGATGCGGAAGCTGGCCGCAGAGGGAGTGCTGCTGGCGCTGCCGGCGATCGTCGCGCGCGGCAAGTCGCTGGCCTTTCGCGCCTGGTCTCCCGACGACCGGCTGATGCTCGGACCGCTCGGCATCCCCGAGCCGTCGCCCGCCGCCGCCGAAGTCGTTCCCGATATCATGCTGGTGCCGCTGGCCGCATTCGACCGGCTGGGACATCGCATCGGCTATGGCGGCGGATATTACGACTACACCCTGGCGCATTTGCGCAAGGCGAAAGCCATCACGGCCATCGGCCTCGCCTTTGCCGCGCAGGAAATCGAGGCCGTGCCTGCGTTGTCGCACGACGAGGCGCTGGATTATGTGCTAACGGAAACGCGAGTGTTCGATTTCCGGAGCTAACAACTTGCGTATTCTTTTCGTCGGGGACGTGGTCGGCAGGGCCGGGCGCACCGCCATCTCAGAGCATCTGCCAGGCATGATCCGCGACTGGGCGCTCGATCTCGTCGTCGTCAATGGCGAGAACGCCGCCGGCGGCTTCGGCATCACCGAGTCGATCTACCAGGAATTCATCGACGCCGGCGCCGATGCGGTCACGCTCGGCAACCACGCGTGGGATCAGCGCGAGGCGCTGGTGTTCATCGAGCGGGCGCCGCGACTGGTTCGTCCGGCGAATTTTCCGAAAGGCACGCCGGGCCGCGGCGCCGCGCTGGTCGACACCAAGAACGGCCAGCGCGCGCTGGTCGTCAACGCCATCGGCCGCGTCTTCATGACGCCGTTCGACGACCCGTTCGCCGTCATCGGCCGTGAACTCGAGGCCTGTCCGCTGCGCGAGGCGGCGGACGCCATCGTGGTCGATTTCCATTGCGAGGCGTCGAGCGAAAAGCAGGGCATCGGCTTCTTCTGCGACGGCCGCGCCAGTCTCGTGGTCGGCACCCACACCCATGTGCCGACCGCTGATCACCAAATCCTTTCCGGCGGCACCGCCTACATGACCGATGCCGGCATGACCGGCGATTACGATTCGATCATCGGCATGCAGAAGGAAGAGCCGCTGCGGCGTTTTACGACGGGCATTCCCTCGGGCCGTTTCGAACCGGCGGCGGGTGCTGCGACATTCAGCGGCGTCGCGGTCGAGACCGACGACGAGACCGGGCTGGCGCTCAAGATCGCGCCGGTGCGAAAAGGCGGAAGGCTGGAGCCGACGCTGCCGGGGTTTTGGTAGGTCAGAGCTTGTACGCCGTCCTGAATCCGCCCCAGTGGCGGCCGTTGACGCGGATCGGCACGTCGATCTCGCGCATCATGATGGTCTTGCCGTTGCCCATGTCGCGCGCATAGCTCTGGATCAGGTAGGCGCGCAGATTGCGGCCGGCGGCGAGGCCTGCGGGATCGTTGAAGATGCGGCGGTTGCGGCTGTTGGCGGTGTTCCAGGCGACGTCGCCGGGACGCTGCGGATGCGAGTAGAGCTTGTTGTGCACCGGCAGGTAGCCGTTGCGGTCGATCATCACGCAGAACGCCATGCGTGGGTCCTTGGTGAGGAACGCCTCCTGGAACGGCGGCAGCGCGCGATCGGCCCAGTCCAGGATCCGGGTGCGGTGCTGCACCGGATTGCTGCCGGGGATTTCGACGTAGTTCTCGTCGAACATGTCGTCCATCGAGATGGCGCCGCTCCTGACGCCGTCCTCGAAAATCCTGGTCAGCGCGCGGCCGGCTTCGATGGCGCTGGTAACGGCTTCGGTGTTTTCGTCCTGGATCGACCAGAGCTTGTCTTCGATCTGTTCGACCAATGCGGCATCGGGCCGCTCGAATCGCGCCTGCACGCCGGCCTTCGACCGTTCGCCGGTGCGGATCCTGCAGGCGCCGATACCGTGTATCGTGGCGTCGAGGGTTTCATTCAGCGGTAGCCTCTCGGCCTCCGGTCCGCCGATCAGGATGCCTTCCCGGGCGATCTCGTAGACCGAGGCGGCGACCGGGCCGCGCGCACTCCGGAGGTCTATTGGGAGATTGCACGGCAGTCGCAGGCTCGCGTGCTGGTCCTTGCGCTCGTCCTGGCGCAGCAACACCGCGCAGCGCGACTTGAGCTTCTGCGCGAACATGGTGACGGCCTTGCCGGCGCTGGCGACACGTTCGCCATGGGTCTCGGCTTCCTTGGTGGCGCTGTCGATTTCGGCGGCGCTGTCGCCGACCGCGACGATGAAGTTCGACGCGGTGGCGGCGTTGTCGGACATCGCGCTGGTGGTTTCATTCTGCTCCGCCACTGCGCCGGTGACGTTCTCGAACACCGGGCGGATCGCCTCGATCGCAAGCGAGATGCGGTGCACCGCATCGACCGAGCCCGCGGCATCCTTCTGCAGCGCGTCGATCTTCTTCGAGATTTCCTCGGTGGCGTTCTGGGTCTGCACCGCCAGCGCCTTGACCTCGGTGGCGACGACCGCGAAACCGCGTCCGGCGGTGCCCGCCCGTGCCGCCTCGATGGTGGAGTTGAGCGCCAAGAGCGTGGTCTGCCGGGCGATCTGCGCGATCAGATTGACGACATTGCCGATCGCGGCCGAGGACTCCCTCAGGCGGTCGACATTGAGGCTGGCTTCGCGGGCGGCTTCGCCGGCCTGGTCGGCCAGCTTGCTGGCGTCGCGCACCTGGGACCCGATGCCTTGTGCCGAATGGGTGAACTGGTCGGCGGCCTGCGAGAAGGTGGTAGCGGTGGATTGCGCGGCGCTGGTGCGCCCGGTCAGGGCGTCGGTGCGCTGGCGGATGGTGGAAAGCGTGGCCGCCGTGGCTTCGGCGCCGCCGGCGACCGAATTGGCCGCGCGCTCGAGCTGGCGGATCATCGCGCCCAGTTCGAGTTCGAGCAGTTCGAGGATTTCCCTGGCCGAATCGCTATCCGAATTACCGGGCGCAGCGGCCGCAACGGCGGGGGGCGCCACCGCCGGAGCGACCGCGGGCGCGGCCGGTTCGGGCCGTTTTCGAAACAAACCGAATGCCATGAGCGTCTCTCGGAACGAGAAAGGAGAGCGGCATCCTCGCACTTGGGCGTGAAATCATGGTTAATATCTGCCTCTTAAGCGGGCAGCAGCCACTACCGCCATACCGAAAATCCCTGCAAATCTTTGATTTTGGAAGGTTAGCGGCCTATAACGCCGCGCCTTCCACCCATTCCTCCCGGACGAATCGCCGAAAGAGACCGCATGGCCGGACATTCCCAATTCAAGAACATCATGCACCGCAAGGGCCGGCAGGACGCCCAGAAATCGAAGCTGTTCTCTAAGCTGGCGCGGGAAATCACCGTCGCCGCCAAGATGGGCGCGCCCGATCCCAGCATGAACGCCCGGCTGCGCGCCGCGATCATCTCCGCCCGCCAGGAGAACATGTCGAAGGACTCGATCGAACGCGCAGTGAAGAAGGCGACCGGCACCGAGAGCGAGAATTACGACGAGATCCGCTACGAGGGCTACGGTCCGGGCGGCGTCGCCGTGATCGTCGAGGCGCTGACCGACAACCGCAACCGCGCGGCGTCGGACATCCGCTCCTTCTTCACCAAGTCCGGCGGCAATCTCGGAGAAACCGGCTCGGTCTCCTTCATGTTCGACCGCACCGGCATCATCGAATACGACGCCAAGGTCGCCTCCGACGATGCGATGCTGGAAGCGGCGATCGAGGCCGGCGCCGATGACGTGATCTCGAGCGAGAGCGGCCATGAGGTCTACGCCTCGCAGGAAACCTTCCGTGACGTCGCCAAGGCGCTGGAGGCGAAATTCGGCGAAGCCCGCAAGGCGGCGCTGACCTGGAAGCCGCAGAACACCGTGGCGGTGGACGACGAGACCGGCGAGAAGCTGTTGAAGCTGATCGACCTCCTGAACGAGCACGACGACGTGCAGAACGTCTACGCCAATTTCGAGGTTTCCGACGCGCTGATGGCTAAGATGGGTGGGTAGGAGTCCATCCCTCCGGAATTCCTTTCCTGCCTGATGGATGTGCGGGTCATGCCCGCGCATGACCGCATGGAATGCGGCGCATTCCCGGGGTACGGCGTTCCGTTTCTGTTTCGCCCGAAACGCTCCGGCGGTATCACTACCCCATGACATCTCAGCCGATTCGCCATCCCGTCCGCATCATGGGCATCGATCCGGGCCTGCGCCGCACCGGCTGGGGCGTGATCGAGATCGACGGCAACCGGCTCGCCTTCGTCGGCTGCGGTTCGGTGGAACCATCCGACAGCCTGCCGCTGGCGAGCCGGCTGCTGGCGATTCACGAGGGCCTTGCCGCCGTGCTCGGCGACCTGAAGCCGGCCGAAGCCGCGGTCGAACAGACCTTCGTCAACAAGGACGGCGTCGCCACCCTGAAACTCGGGCAGGCGCGCGGGGTCGCGATGCTGGCGCCGGCGATGTTCGGAATTTCGGTTGCGGAATACGCGCCCAACCAGGTGAAGAAAACCGTGGTCGGCGCCGGCCATGCCGACAAGAACCAGATCCTGGCGATGCTGAAAATCCTGCTGCCGAAGGCCGAGCCGAAATCGGCCGACGCCGCCGACGCGCTGGCGATCGCGATTACGCACGCGCATCATCGCGGCAGCGCGGCGCTGCGGCTGAAGGTGGTCGGGATATGATAGGCAAACTGAAAGGGCTGATCGATTCCTACGGCGAGGATTATGTGATCCTCGACGTCGGCGGCGTCGGCTATCAGGTGCATTGCTCGTCGCGCACGCTGCAGGCGCTGCCCTCGCCGGGCGATGCCGCGGTGCTGTCGATCGAGACCTATGTGCGCGAGGATCAGATCAGATTGTTCGGCTTCCGCAGCGACATCGAGCGCGAATGGTTTCGGCTGCTGCAGACCGTGCAGGGCGTCGGCGCCAAGGTGGCGCTGGCGGTGCTCTCGACCTTGCCGCCGGCGGATCTCGCCAATGCCATTGCGCTGCGCGACAAGGCCGCGGTGACGCGCACCCCGGGCGTCGGCCCCAAGGTCGCCGAGCGCATCGTCACCGAACTGAAGGACAAGGCGCCCAGCTTCGCCAATGTCGATCCGGCGCTGGTGCATCTGTCCGGCGCGATCGACGATCACCGCGCGCCGCGCCCGGTCACCGACGCGATCTCGGCCTTGGTCAATCTCGGCTACGGCCAGCCGCAGGCGGCGGCCGCCATCGCCTCGGCCTCGCGCAGCGCCGGCGAAAATGCCGAGACCGCGCAGCTCATCCGGCTGGGGCTGAAGGAGTTGGCGAAGTGAAGACTCCAGACACGAGCGCTGGCGCACCTCTTACCTCGCCCCGCTTGCGGGGAGAGGTCGGATTGCGCGTAAGCGCAATCCGGGTGAGGGGGACTCCCCGCGAGCGAGTATGTGGAGAATCCCCCTCACCCCACCCTCTCCCCGCAAGCGGGGCGAGGGAGAATAACCAGTGTGGTTCCATCACATGACCACGCCCTCCCGCATCGTCACCCCCGAGCGCCGCAGCGACGATGTCGGCGATACTGCGCTGCGCCCGCAGCTGTTGTCTGAATTCGTCGGCCAGGCGCAGGCGCGAAAGAACCTCTCGATCTTCATCGAGGCCGCGCGCAAGCGCGGCGAGGCGCTCGACCACGTGCTGTTCGTAGGTCCCCCCGGCCTCGGCAAGACCACGCTGGCGCAGATCGTGGCGCGCGAACTCGGCGTCGGCTTCCGCGCCACCTCGGGACCTGTCATCGCCAAGGCCGGCGATCTCGCCGCGCTTCTGACCAATCTCGAAGAGCGCGACGTGCTGTTCATCGACGAGATCCACCGCCTCAGCCCCGCGGTCGAGGAAGTGCTCTATCCCGCGATGGAGGACTTCCAACTCGACCTCATCATCGGCGAGGGCCCGGCGGCGCGCTCGGTCAAGATCGAACTGGCCAAATTCACGCTGGTCGGCGCCACCACGCGCGCGGGCCTGTTGACCAATCCGCTGCGCGACCGCTTCGGCATTCCGGTGCGGCTGAATTTCTACACCGTGGAAGAACTGGAGAAGATCGTCACCCGCGGCGCCCGCGTGCTCAAGATCGGCATGACGCCCGACGGCGCCAACGAGATCGCGCGGCGCGCCCGCGGCACCCCGCGCATCGCCGGACGGCTGCTGCGCCGGGTGCGCGATTTCGCCTCCGCCGCCGACGCCGCGTCGATCGACCGCAGCATCGCCGACAACGCGCTGAGCGCGCTCGAAGTCGATGCCGCCGGCCTCGATGCGATGGACCGGCGTTATCTCACCACCATCGCGATGAATTACGGCGGCGGGCCGGTCGGCGTCGAAACCATGGCGGCGGCGCTGTCGGAACCGCGCGACGCCATCGAGGACATCATCGAGCCGTTCCTGATCCAGTGCGGCTACCTGCAGCGCACCCCGCGCGGCCGGCTGTTGACTTCGCACGCTTTCAAACATCTCGGCCTCGCCGAGCCCGCGCGCGATCCGGCGCAGTTCGGATTGTTCGGCAGCCCCGACGGCGACGACTGATACGCGCCACTGGTTATCTGCTGACGATCTGCACAAACGGACCCGAATTCGGCTGCAATGCGCCACCAGCATGACGGTGCATCACGGTTGAGCCTCATGATTTCCCGACGTCATTTCCTGCGCTTTCTGGCCGGGCTCGGCGCTACCGGCGTATCCACCGTCGCCTATGGATTTGGCGAGCCCGCGCTGCGGCTTCGCGTCGCGCGCTACAATATAACGCCGCCGCAATGGCCCGCCGATTTCCGGCTCAGGATCGCCGTCATCACCGACCTCCACGCCTGCGATCCCTGGATGTCGCTGGCGCGCATCGAGGCGATCGTGGAACGCACCAATGCGCTGCGCGCCGATGTCATCGTGCTGCTCGGCGACTACGTCGCCGGACATCGCCATGTGACGCGCACCATTCCGGCCGGCGAATGGGCGCCGGTGCTCGGCGGATTGAAGGCGCCGCTCGGCGTCCATGCGGTCCTCGGTAACCACGACTGGTGGGACGACAGGACGGTGCAGCGCGAGGGCCAGGGGGTGACCATGGCCCGCCGCGCGCTCGAAGCCGCCGGCCTTCCGGTTTACGAAAACGATGTGGTGCGGCTGACCAAGGCCGGCCGGCCGTTCTGGCTGGCCGGGCTCGGCGATCAACTGGCGTACCTTCCGGCGCGCCGGTTCAGGCCGGTCAAGCGCATCGGCGTCGATGATCTCGCCGCGACGCTTGGCAAGGTGACCGACGCCGCGCCGGTCATCCTGCTGGCCCATGAACCCGACGTTGCGGTACGGGTCCCGGCGCGGGTCGCGCTGCAGCTCTCGGGCCATACCCATGGCGGCCAGGTGCGCCTGTTCGGCTGGTCGCCGGTGATACCGTCGCATTACGGCAAGAGGTTCGCCTATGGCCACACCCGGACCCAATGCGACGTCGTCGTCTCCGGCGGCCTCGGCTGCAGCATCATGCCGTTCCGCATCGGCGTCCCGCCGGAAATCGCGCTGGTGACGCTCGGCGGCTCGGCTCCAGCCGTTTCCTGACTCGCGGAACGCTCCCGCCGGCTGCTTCAGGCATAGAAATGCGCATCAAATGATGATATATCTGATGCGCAAGGAGCCGATCACATGAGAACCACCATCGCGATTGATGACGAATTGTTCGCCAAGGCGCAGGAATTTGCTGGAGTCACCGAGAAATCAGCGGTCATCAGGGAAGCCTTGAAGGCGTTTGTCGAGCGCGAAGCTGCGCGGCGGCTCGCCCGCATGGGAGGGACGCAACCGGAAGCAAAGGCTCCGCCGCGTCGACGCTTCAAGTGATGGTACTTGCCGATACGTCGATCTGGATAGATCATTTTCGTCGTGGGGATTTTCAATTATCCGAGCTGCTTGAGCGTGGCGATATCGTCATACATCCGTTCATCGTTGGGGAATTGTTACTGGGACACGTGCCCAGGATCGCCGAGATGCTCGATGATTTGAACGTTCTTCCAAGAGCAATCGTGGCGAGCGCCGAGGAAGTCTTGAAATTCATTTCCGATCGAAAGCTGCCCGGATCGGGTATCGGATATGTCGATGCACATTTGCTCGCCGCTGCCGCGCTCACGCCGGAAACGAGCGTCTGGACGCGCGACAAGCGTCTGCTGGCTGCGGCTCAAGCGCTGTCGCTTGCCACCAAATTCCCGGAGTAGCGCCGATGACCTCCCTTGACGGCGAGATACGCGACGGCCGCCATCACATGCAGATCCGCGTCTATTACGAGGACACGGATTTTTCCGGCATCGTCTATCACGCCAATTACCTGCGCTTCATGGAGCGCGGACGCACCAATCATCTGCGGTTGATGGGCGCCGAGCAGCACGCGCTGTTTGCGGAAGCGCAAGCCGAAACGCCGGGCTTCGCCTTCGTGGTGCGTTCGATGCAGATCGATTATCTGAGGCCCGCGCGGATGGATGACGTGCTCGACGTCGTGACCTGGCCGGTCGCGGTGAAGGGCGCCTCGATCACGCTGGCGCAGGAGGTGCGCCGCGGCGAGCACGTGCTGGTCAAGGCGGAGGTGCGCGTCGCCTTCATCAGCGAGGGCAGGGCGAAGCCGATCCCGAAAGCGCTGCGGGCCCTGATGAAGGCCGATCTGATCGAAACCTGACTCTCACCCACGCTTGACTCCTCTGTACCGATCGGTACAGTTCCGGCTCGTATTCAGAGCTGGAGATGCCCCGATGTCGCGTCCGCCGTTGCCGCCGTTCACGCAGGAGACCGCCGCCCAGAAGGCCCGCATGGCGGAGGATGCCTGGAATTCCCGCGACCCCGAGCGCGTGGCGCTGGCCTATACCGAGGACAGCGTGTGGCGCAATCGTGCGGAATTCCTTCAGGGCCGCCCGGCGATCGTTGCATTTCTCACGCGCAAATGGGCGAAGGAGCGTGAGTATCGCCTGATCAAGGATCTCTGGGCGTTCGATCGAAATCGCATCGCGGTGCGTTTCCAGTACGAATGGCATGACGATGCCGGGCAGTGGCACCGCTCCTACGGCAACGAGCAATGGGAGTTCGACGACAAGGGCCTGATGCGGCGGCGCGAGGCCAGCATCAACGATCACCCGATTGCCGAACAGGACCGGCGCTTTCTGTGGACCGCGCCGGGACCGCGCCCGGCCGATGTCGCCGGATTGAGCGAGAGTCCGTTCTGACCCGGCCAATGGCAAAACCGGTTTCCGAGCGCGCCGATCTGCTGCCGCTGCTGGCGGAGGTGTTTCGCGCGCACGGTTACGAAGGCGCGACGCTGGCGCTGCTCGGCGAAGCCACCGGCCTCGGCAAGGGCAGTCTCTATCATTTCTTTCCGGGCGGGAAGGCGCAGATGGCCGCCGAAGTGCTGGCCGAGATCGATCGCTGGTTCGAGGTCAATATCTTCGCACCGCTGCGCGAGTCCGACGATCCCGCCCGCGCCGTTGCCACCATGATAGGGGCTGTCGACAGCTATTTCCGCTCCGGTCAACGCGTCTGCCTGGTCGGCGTCATTGCCCTCGGGGCGTCGCGGGACATGTTCGCGGTTCAGGTGCAGGGCTATTTCAGCCGGTGGCACGATGCGCTGGCGCGCGTGCTTGGGCGTTCGGGCTTGAGCGCGCGGGTGGCGCGGCAGCGATCGACGGATGCGCTGGTCACTATTCAGGGCGCGCTGGTGCTGGCGCGGGCGCTGGGCGATTCCAGGATCTTTGGACAGACGATGGCCAACCTGACAGCGCGGCTGCTGGCCAGACCGGAGTGACGCCCGCGTGGTCGCGGGCGTCAGACCGCATCGTCCGGTTACGCCGCCGCCTTGTGGCGGGCGAGTTCGGCCTGATACAGCGTGAACTCCTCGGCGACCGCGCGTGCGATGCTCGGGCGCGCGCGCAGCCGCTCGTAATAGGACTTCACGTTCGGCCATTTCGAAAGCTCGATCGGCGGCGTCGCCATGGTCCAGTTGATGATCGTGACCAGATAGGCGTCGGCGACGCTGAAATGGTCGAGCAGGAATTCGCGGCCCTTCAGATAGTTGTCGAGATAGTCGAGCCGCGACAGGCCCTTGCCGAGCACGTGGGTCTTCATCTCGGGCGGCGCGGTCTTGTCGAGCAACGGCACGAACAGGCCCTTGTGCAGTTCGGTGCCGATGAAGCAGAGCCATTGATGCAGCCGGCTGCGGTCGATGCCGGGACCGGTCGAGATGCCGGCCTGCGGAAAGCGGTCCGCGACATATTGCAGGATGGCCGCGTTCTCGGTCAGCACCAGCCCGTCATCGGTGCGCAGCGTCGGCACCAGTCCGAGCGGGTTGACCTGCCGGAAATCGGAGCCGTCGTTCTGCACGATCTTGGTCTTCGGATCGACCTCGAGATAATTGGCCTCGGCGCCGGCTTCGTACAGCGCGATGCGGGTAGCCAGCGAGCAGGCCAGCGGCGAGAAATACAGGTCCATGGGGTGCCTCCTTGGCATCGGTCCAGCTTCCCGAACCGGGGTTGATTTTTATACTGTTCCGCATAATATAAACCGGGTCAAGGAATTTCTTGCGAAATGGTACAAAAAAATACAAAGCCGCCGCCGTCCGCCACATCGGAGGCGGTTGCGCCGAAGCGGCGCGGCCGGCCGCGCGCCTACCAGCCCGAAGTGGCGCTCGGCAAGGCGCTCGACCTGTTTCGCAAGGACGGTTTCGCCGCCACTTCGCTCGACGACCTCAGTGCTGCCACCGGCATGAACCGGCCGAGCCTCTATGGCGCGTTCGGCGACAAGCGCGAGCTCTACATCAAGAGCTACCAGCGCTACCGCGCCGACGCCCGCGCGGCGATGATCGATATCTTCAAGGACGAATTGCCGATCCGTAAAAGGCTGGAGCGCATCTTTGCGGTGGCGCTCGACATCTATCTTTCCGGCGATAGCGGACCGCGCGGCTGTTTCACTGTCATGACCGCGGCGTCGGAGGCGGTGTCCGATCCCGATATCCGCGCCATGGTGCTGGAAGGATTTGCCGAACTCGACAAGTCGTTCGCCGCCTGCTTCCGCCTCGCCAGGGACAAAGGCGAGCTGCCGCCGTCAGCCGATCCGCAAGCGCTGGCGCAGATCGCCTCCGCGACCATCCACACCATCGCGATCCGGGCGCGGGCGCGTGTGCCGCGCAAGCAGCTCGAGGCGATCGTGAAGGGCGCGATCGATGTGATGGTCGGGCCGGCGCCGGGCTAGAGCGAATGGGCTACTTCCTGGTCGCGCGCTCGAGGAATTGCACCAGCGCTGCGCGGTCTGCTTCCGAGCCGATGCGCTGCTCGGGCATCTTGGTTCCCGGCGTATAGGCCGCAGGCCCGACCTCGAACAACTTCGCGACTGTCTCCGGGGTCCAGACGATATCGAGGCGTTTGAGGGCTTCGGAAAAATGATAGCCCGGCGTGGTGGCGATCCGTCGGCCGAACAGGCCGGCCAAGGTCGGGCCGGCGCGGTTGGCCTGCTCGGCGCCGAGCGTATGGCAGGCGACGCAGGCGCGGAAGATCTCGGCGCCACGGTCGCCGGCATAGGCGGCGAGCGGATCGCCCGCCGCCTCCACCAGAAGCGAATCGACCGGCTCTCCCGTTGCCGCGTTCCAGCGCCGGACGATGTTGTCGGCGCCGCCGGTCAGCAAGGTGCGGCTGTCGGGCAGAAACGCCACCGACCAGACCGGCAGTCCCGGGCCGACCAGTGTGCGCGCCAGCTCGCGCGTCTTGCGATCGATCATCGCCACCGATCCGCCGATACCGGCTGCGGCCAGCAGCGCGCCATCCGGCGAGATCGCAAGCGAGATCACCGGCCGCGGACCGGCGGCGGCTGCGCCGGCACGCGCGCCATTGCCGGTCAGGAAATAGACCCTGCCATCGGCGCCGCCGGCCGCGATCTCGCCGTCGCCGCCGATGGCAACGGCGTTGAGCGGGCTCGGCATCGCGACCACGGTGGGCGCGGCCGGACCCGACAGCGGCCAGATCCGGACGCTCTGATCGTAGCCGACGCTGACCAGCGTGCGGCCGTCCGGGGCAAACGCCACGCCGTTGACGTTCTGGGCATGCCCTTCCAGCACGCGCGCCGCGCCGCCGGTGAGCGGCCACAGCCGCACGGTCTGATCCCATGACGCCGAGGCCAGCATGGTTTCGTCCGGCGAAGCCGCCAGCGACGCGATCGGTGCGCTATGGCCTTCCAGCACGGCGTCGGGCTCGGTCTTGCCGGGAGTCCAGATCGCGATACGGCCGTCGGCGCCCCCGGTCGCCGCGCGCCCATCCCGGAGCAGCACCACGGCGTTGACGGCGTCGGCATGGAAACGCAGCACCTGGTCGGCCGCATTGCGCGTCAGCGACCAGCGGATCGCGGTCGAATCGAAGCTGCCGGTAACGGCGGTCTGTCCGTCAGGCGAAATCGCCAGCGCCCGCACCGCCCCGCCATGGCCGCGCAACTGCGCGAAGGCCTTCGTCGCCACCAGCGGCACCAGGGCCAGCAAGGCAGCGCAGGCGAGGGACGCGAAACGGCATTGCGGGCGAGGGCGGAACATTCGCAATATCAGTCCGTTCAGGCGGATCGAGCTTAGTGATAACGCGCGGGCGCGCAACGGAAGCGGGCGTCACGCCCGTCTCTAGCGCATGCCCGGCCGGTCGCGGTCGAGGCCCTTGGCCTGGAGATCGTCGAGGTAGTCCTGAAAGCGCCGCTCGGCGTTGGCACCGAGATCGCGCAGAAAAGCCCAGGAGTAGATGCCGGTCGAATGCATATCGTCGAACCCCAGTCTGACCGCGTAATTGCCGACGGCATCGACGGAGAGGATCGTCACGTTGCGCTTGCCGCCGACCGTCTTGCGTTCGGCTTCGGAATGACCCTGCACTTCGGCGGACGGGCTGGTGACGCGGAGCAGTTCGGCTGGAAGGTCGAACGACTGGCCGTCGTCAAAGGTGACATGCAGGGTTCGGCGGTCCTTGGCGAGCCGGATTTCGACCGGCCACGCCGGCGCGGCGTCTGGCGGGCTCAATGGACTTAATCAACCCGGCCCGACCAGGTTGTGGCCGGGATCGCCGACCCTCGCGCCGCTGGTCGTGAAGGCGACGGAGCTCGGCTGCTGGACGCCGCTGAGAAATGCCGCCATCCCGACGGCGACGACCGCCGCGAACACCAAGGCCGTAAGAAAGACTTTCATGACACTTACCCCAAGAACTGCCTAAAGCATTGAATTTGACCGGGCCGGCTCATTCAGCCGGCACGGCTGACGGGGCGGTTCCCGCGCGGCCCTTGGCCTGCTCTTCCTCGACCCAGAGCGAGTGATGCTCCTTGGCCCAGTTGAGATCGACCTCGCCGGTTCCCATCGCATCGAACGCGCCTTCCATCCCGATCGAGCCGATGTAGATGTGAGCCATCATGACGGCGATGAACAGCATGGCGATCACGGCATGGATCACGGTCCAGAACTGCAGCGCCGTGACGTTGGCCGGAAGATAGGGAAACAGCAGGAACCAGCCGGACACCGACATCAGCGCGCCGCCGATGACCACGATCCAGAAGATGCCCTTCTGGCCGGCGTTGAAGCGCTCGGAAGGAGGGTGTCGACCTTTGGTCAGGAGGCCGCCGCCCTGCTTCATCCACTCCAGGTCGACCTTGCCGGGGATATTATCCTTGATCCAGATCAGGAACATGATTGCGACGCCGATCATGAACGGGAACGCCAGGTAGTTATGGGCCAGTTTGGCGTAGGCCGACATGGCCGCGAAAGCGTCCGCGCCGAACAGCGGCAGGATGAGCATGCGGCCGAAACTGACGTTGAGGCCCGACAGCGCCAGAATGATGAAGCAGCTCGCCGTCAGCCAATGGGTGAAACGTTCGAAACTGGCGAAGCGCAGGATCGTCGTTCCCGAGAAACCATGGTCGATGCGAATCTTGCCGCGCACCATCATGAAGATCACCAGCACGGCCAGCATCCCGACGATGGCGACGCCGCCGATGATTGGCAGCTTGCTGCGGTGGAAATCGCGCCAGTCGCGTCCGGCGGGCTGGATCAGGTTGGCGGCCATCGCATCCGGAATGGTGATCCGGCCGGTGATCTTGTCGCCCTCCTTCAGAGCGTTCAGGAGCTTGTCTTCGTGGACGGCCTCGGCGGTGGGCTTGAAGGACAACTGCGCCGCGGCGGGCTGCGCCGCGAACACTATCAGCAGCGCGAACGCGGCACAGAGGGCTTTGAGAGTTGAAAGTGAGCCTGGCATTTGCACAACGCCTTTCGGTTGTTCGGGTTACGCGAGCGCCGCCACTGAGAGGGGGCGGCGCCAATTGGCATCAGCCGGTCGGCGAATCGGCGTAGGCGGTCTTCCAGCCCCACATGCCCGAGCCGTAACCGCGCTTCATCACGCGTTCCTTGTAGATTTCGGCGATGATCGCGCCGTCGCCGGCAAGCAGCGCCTTGGTCGAGCACATCTCGGCGCAAATCGGCAGCTTGCCTTCGGCGAGACGGTTGGCGCCGTATTTGGCGTATTCGGCCGGCGTCGAGTCCGCCTCCGGTCCGCCGGCGCAATAGGTGCACTTGTCCATCTTGCCGCGCGATCCGAAATTTCCGACCTTCGGGTATTGCGGCGCGCCGAACGGACAGGCGTAGAAGCAGTAGCCGCAGCCGATGCAGAGATCCTTGGAGTGCAGCACCACGCCGTCGGCGGTGGTGTAGAAGCACGACACCGGGCAGACCGCGGCGCAGGGCGCATCGGTGCAATGCATGCAGGCCATCGACACCGAGCGTTCGCCGGGCTTGCCGTCATTGATGGTGACGACGCGGCGGCGATTGATGCCCCACGGCACCTCATGTTCGTTCTTGCAGGCCGTCACGCAGGCGTTGCACTCGATGCAACGGTCGGCATCACAAAGAAATTTGACGCGAGCCATGATTTATTCTCCTCTCACGCCGATTGAATCTGGCACAGGGTCACCTTGCCCTCGTGCATGCCGGTGACCGGATCGTAGCCGTAGGTCGTGATCGTGTTCACGCTTTCGCCGAGCACGATCGGATCGTTGCCATTCGGATACTTGCCGCGCTGGTCGACGCCCTGGAACCAGCCGGAGAAGTGGAACGGCATGAACGCCACGCCCTTGCCGACACGGTCGGTGACCAGCGCCTTGACCCGCGCCTTCGAGCTGTTTTCCGGGCCGAAGACCCAGACCCAACCGCCGTCCTTGATGCCGCGATCGGCGGCGTCCGCCGTGTTGACCTCGACGAACATGTCCTGCTGCAATTCGGCGAGCCATTTGTTCGACCGGGTTTCCTCGCCGCCGCCTTCGTATTCGACCAGACGTCCCGAGGTCAGGATGATCGGGAATTGCTTGGCAAGACCCTTGTCCACCGCGGCCTTCTGAATCGAGAAGCCGAGATTGGCGACGCGGAACTGGCGGCCGTCCGGGCGCGTCGGATATTTGGCGACCAGTTCGGGACGCGGGGTGTAGATCGGTTCGCGATGCACCGGCACCGGATCGGGCAGGTTCCACGCCACCGCGCGGGCCTTGCCGTTGCCATAGGCCATCACGCCATGCTCCAGCGTGACGCGAATGATGCCGCCCGACAAATCGACCGCCCAGCCGACGCCGTCGGGATTGTTGCCGCCGATTTTGTTGATGGTGGCGAGTTCGGCCTCGGTGAGGTCCTTGTCCCAGCCGAGCTTCTTGAGCACGCCATAGGTGAATTCGGGATAACCGTCGGTCAGCTCCGAACCCTTGCTGTAGGAGCCCTCTGCCAGCAGATTGACCTTCTTCACCGAACCGTCCGGCTGCTTCTCGTCATACACCACGCCGAACCGCGCGCGGAACGTGCCGCCGCCGTCCTTGGCGTGAAGGTTGGTGTTGTAGAGGGTGTGCGTGCCGGGATGCTTGATCGCGGGCGTACCCCAGCACGGCCACGGCAGGCCGTAATAGTCGCCGCCGATCTCGGGCTCGTCGGTCTTGGCGCGCAAGGTCACCAGGTCGAACTTGCCCTGGTTCTTCATATGCGTTTTCAGCCGCTCCGGCGACTGGCCGGAATAGCCGGTCGAGAATCCGCCGCGGTTGATTTCGCGCAGCAGGTCCTCCGGAACGGGGCGATTGTTCTCGACCTTGATGTTCTTGAACATCGCGTCGGCAAAGCCGAGCTTCACCGAAAGCCGGTAGATGATCTCGTAATCGTCCTTCGATTCGAAGATCGGCTTGACGATCTGCTCGCCCCACTGCAGCGAACGGTTGGAAGCCGTGCGTGAGCCCGAGGTCTCGAACTGGGTGCAGGCCGGCAGCAGATAGGTGCCGTTCTTGCGCTCGGAGATCGCGGCGAAGGTGGTGGGATGCGGATCGGCGACCACAAGCAGTTCGAGCTTCTCGAGGCCCTTCACCATTTCGGTCATGCGCGGCACGGTATTGCCGCCATGCCCCATGATGATCATGGCCTTCAGGCTGTCGCGCTGGTCGACGTCGTCGGGATTGGCGAGCGTCGCATCGAACCAGCGGGTCGACGGGATGCCCGGCAGCTCCATGTTCTGCTTGCGGGTGCGGGCCGGACGGCCCGCCTTGGCCGGCACTTCGTCGAAGCGCGACTGCAGGTAATCGTACCCGACTTCCCAGACCCGCGCCCAGTGCTTCCAGGCGCCCTCGACCAGGCCGTAATAGAGCGGCAGCGTCGTGATATCGAGACCGAGATCGGTCGCGCCCTGCACGTTGCAATGGCCGCGGAAGATGTTGGCGCCGCCGCCGAACACGCCGACATTGCCGGTCGCCAGCAACAGGTCGCAATAGGCGCGGACGTTGGCGGTGCCGACGGTGTGCTGGGTGCCGCCCATGCACCAGATGAAGGTCGAGGGCCGCTGCTTGGCGAAGGTCTCGGCGACCTTCTTCAGCTCATCGCCGGGAATGCCGGTCACGCGCTCGACCTCTTCCGGCGTCCACTTCGCGACTTCGGCGCGGATCTGGTCCATGCCGTAGACGCGCTGCGCGATGAACTGCTTGTCTTCCCAGCCGTTGTTGAAGATGTGGTGCAGCATGCCCCAGATCACCGCGATGTCGGTGCCGCTGCGGAACCTGACATATTCGGTGGCGTGGGCGGCGGTGCGGGTGAAGCGCGGGTCGAGCACGAACACGTTGGCGCGGTTGAGCTCCTTGCCGGAGAGGATGTGCTGCAGGGACACCGGATGCGCTTCGGCGGCATTCGATCCCATGAAGATGACGGTCTTCGAGTTTCGGATGTCGTTGTAGGAGTTGGTCATCGCGCCGTAGCCCCAGGTATTGGCGACGCCGGCGACGGTGGTCGAATGGCAGATGCGGGCCTGGTGATCGACGGAGTTGGTGCCCCAGAACGCCGCGAACTTGCGGTACAGATAGGCGCCTTCATTGGAGAACTTCGCCGAGCCGAGCAGATAGACGGAATCGGCGCCGGACTTGGCCCGGATCTCCATCATCTTGTCGCCGATCTCGTTGATGGCCAGGTCCCACGACACCTTCTGCCACTCGCCGTTGACCAGCTTCATCGGGTATTTCAGGCGGCGGTCGCCGTGCACGAGCTCGCGCACCGCCGCGCCCTTGGCGCAATGCGAGCCGCGATTGATCGGGCTGTCCCAGGCCGGCTCCTGGCCGACCCAGACGCCGTTCTGGACTTCGGCAATCACCGTGCAGCCGACCGAGCAATGCGTGCAGATGTTCTTCTTGAGTTCGGTCGGTGCGCCCATGATCTGCGGACCGGCCTGCGCCTTGCGCACCGAGCCGAGCGGTATCAGGCCGATCGCGGCGCCGGCGCCAGCGGCGAGGCCCGACCGGCGCAGGAAGGTGCGGCGGTCGAGAACTCCCGAAGCCAGGCCTGCGGCGACACCCTGCAAACGCGCCCTGTTTGCGGATCCATCTCTTCGCTTGATCAACATGTGCGTGGTCCCATCAATAGCGGTTGACGCGGTAGTAGTTCTTGACGTGATCGGTTTCCTTGTAGCGGGCCTTGACGCGCTCGGCCTGCGACTCGTCCGCCGCGGCCTGTTCGCTCGAAAGCGGCACCACTGCTGCGGCTGCGACCGCCGATCCGCCCATCAGGAAGAAGCGGCGCCGGTCCACGGCTTGCGCCTTGCCTTGGCCCGCGGGCGCCTTGCTGTCGGATGGCTTGCTCATAGCGATCTCCTCCTTCGGCTTGCCTTCGCCGTCACTCGGACAGCGTGAAGGCCTCGGATTCCAGTTCCATGAAGATACGGCCGACACGGCCGACGGCACGGTAGAAGCGGGCTGACTGCGACATTTCGATGTCGGCGAACATCCGCGCCGCCCACGGCTTGAGATGGCGCTCGAAGAAGCGCGGCTGTTCGCTGAAGTCGGCCTCGAACTCGCCGCGCGCCAGTCCCGACATCACTTCGAGCAGGATCGCGATGTGATCTTCCGGCTCCCGCGAGATGCCTGCGCGCTCGATCCCGAGCGCATCCAGATCCTCGCGCACCCGCGCCAGCGGGCGCTCGTGCAGGAAGCCGGTCAGATAATAGGAGGCATAGGGCAGCAGTTCGCCGCGGCCGAGCCCGACGAACAGGTCGAAGAATTCCTTGCTGACGGCGCGATCGTCGGTCGCCGCCGCAAGGCTTGCGAGTTCGATATGCGCCATGCCGAGTTCGGACGCGTCGCCCTTCAGCGTCGCGACACGCTTCAGCGTGTCTGCGTCCGGCGCCTTGCCGAGCAGCAACGACAACAGGCCGTATTCGGCGGCCCGCAGCTGATCGATTTCGTCTACTTCGGATTTCACTTGGGATTTCGATGTCACCTGATCCTCGGATGGTCCGTAGAGATCGGGGCGAAGGATGTAGCGATGCACCCGGGTCAGCGCCTCGACGGCGAGAACCCGTTCCGCGGGAATCCGGGACCACGCGGAAACCGAGGGCTGCGCAATACCGATGCCTCGCGCCAGCGACGCGACACCACCTGCTGCCCTGATTGCTTGTTCCAGACCGGCGTCACGCATGGTGCAACCGATTTCTCCCCCCGCCCATCGTGCCTCTTAATCGGGCATACACTTTGGAATTGGAATTATTCCAATTCGAAATCTGTAACATAGGCTTTGCCTATGTCGGCAAAAACTTTTGTCTAAACAATCGGTTTTGCCGTGCCATGGCGTCGCACCGGTTGTTGCGGTGCAGCAAAGTTGCTCGCTTCGGCTTCCGGCGTTCGCCCGGTTTCCTTATCCCCGTCGTCGGAAGAACTTACCGGAGCCACTTCATCGCCCAACCTTAACGTCTCGGTCGGCAGATCCGGCCCCGTTTGTTGCGTTGCATAATGCTCGGGAGATGGCGCGGGGCCGCTCGCCGCCGCATGGCCCGACTCGGCGGCCGGTATCGATGGGGCGGCTGCCGGCTCGCCGTTGCCCATGATCTGCGAAACCAACCGCGCGACGTCCATGCCCGCGCCGAGTTCGCCCGAGCCCGGCACGCCGTCCGGCGTATTCCAGTCATAGGCGTATTCGAGCGCGGGATTGACGTAGTTACGGATCGCGGGGTCCAGCGCCCAGGATTTCCGCAGCGCCGCATTGCGCAGATGTTCGGGGACGCCCTTGCTCAGAAAACCGGTGATGTCGGTCGTTCCGGTCATGTCCTCGAGCTTGGGCAGGCTGGAGAGATCGAATTCCGGCGCGGCATCTTTTTCAGCGACCGGCTCCGGCGGCTGTCGGGCGTCGGCGGCCGGCGCGTCCGGTTTCGGCTCCGGCAGCCTGGCTTCCTGCTTGCGCTGCGACCACCGCGCCAGAAAGCCCTTGTCGTCGCCTTGGTCGGAACCGCTCATGTGCGGCGCTTTCCTTCATCCGGAATGCCGTCCGGCATGCCCCGGCGGTCGTCCGGCGCGCGATCCCGCTTGCGCTTGTGAAAGGCGCGTTCGACGTGGAACTCATCGACAAAGGCGGCGATCCATGCGGCGATCTCCAGCGGCATCGGAACGGTGCCGATCACGTCGCAGCCGCTCTCGAACATCGCTTCGCCTTCGGTCGGGTCGGCCGTGACCTTGGTCAGTTCGAGTTCGGATCCGCCGTCCTGGCGCCGCAGCGCGACCCAGATGCGCGGCTCGCCGTCGGCGAGATTGTCGCGATAATTGGCGGTGTCCGAACTGAACAGCTCGATGCAGGCCGGGCCCGCGTAATAAATCGTGGCGTCGGGCTCGCTGGACAGCACGGTCCACGGCGCGGCGGCCGGCACCTCGTCGAGGATCATCGCCGGCGACCACAGATGATCGATCCAGGGATTGTCGACTGGCCGGCGGCGCAGCACCACACCGACTTCGCGGAACGCCTCGGTCATCGCCATGGTCGATCCTCCGTCCTGCGGCCGGTCATGCCACATTTGCCGCCGCCGCCAGCGGCAGCCCGGCGACCAGATTCTGCGGCTTCAGGCGCACCACCTTGTCCGCGCCCATTGCCAGGATGAGATAGACCGGCTTGTTGCCGACCCGCTCGTCCACCAGCCGAATGTCCTCGATCTGAAGGCGCATCAAGGCGACGATGCGCTCGGCGGCATGGCCATCCAGCGCAGCGCCGTTCCACAGGGCGTTGCCGATGCGCGTGCCTTCGCTGTCCAGCCCGATGAACCAGCGCCAGTCGCGGTCCTCGATCGAGGCCACGGTCTCGACCTTGACGGCAATGCCGAGCAGATGGGCGATCCAGCGTTCGATCACCCGGCACAGCCCGGCGCGCGCCTTCGGATTGCCGCCGATGTTCATCGCCATCGCATGGGCGTCCGAACGCGACCAGTAGGTCCAGGCGTTGTCGTCGTCCATCACGTCCATCTCGCCGAACGCCGGTTGCGGCGCCAGCATGGCGGTGAGCGGCGACGCATGGATGTCGGCTTGCGCGTGTTGCTGCGCCTCGACGACCTCGGCATCGGCCAACAGCAGCGTGCCCTCGTGCACGCTGGCGAGCTGGCTGCGGTAGAACAATTCGGCCGCGCGCAGCATGTAGGGATCGTCGCAACCCTCGAGCGCGTTGCGCAATATCAGATGGCAGAGCTGGGACAGGAAGATCGGCGGCAGGTCGCCGGCGCCCTTGCGCGCCAGCGCCACATACACCGCCTCCAGCGACGGCGCTGCGATCAGCCGATCGCGAAAATTCATCATGAAGGTCCAGTTCTCGCGCGCGTCGGCGTCGGCGAGCGCGGCGATATCGGCATTCGTGACCGGGCGCAGCGGATCGGACAGCAGGCTTGCATGCAGATCGCGTTCGGCGTCGCAGGCATCATCCGGCGGCATCAGTTCGGGCCGCGCCAGATAGGCCATAATCAGTTCGGGCGTCGCCACGAGCCCGCCGTGATCGCCGCGGCGGGTCAGGTGATGGCCCGAGGCGACCCAGAACTCTCTCATCTGCGATCCCTCGTCATGCGGTCTGTCCCGATCATTCCCTTGAGGTCGACCTGTTCGGCAGGTTCGTCGTCGCCTTCCACCTCGTGAAAGGTAAAGGCGCTGGCATGGCTGTGCAAGGAATCGGCACCCGCTGCCGTCTCGCGCGGCCGCAGCGTGCGAAAGCGCTCGCGGATTTCACCGTCCTCGACGCTGCGCTGCACGCCGAGCAGGGTTTGCGGAGCGTGATCGCACAGCGAGGCCGCGAACGCGACCTCTTCCTCGGCGGCAAGCCGCGCGGCCTCCAGATCCGGCGCGCCGAATTTCTCCAGCAGCTGCCCCGCGAGGCGCTCGACCATTGCCTGGCGCTCGGCTTCGCTCGCCTCGGTCACGATCGCAAGCGTCGACCAGCCGAGGCTGTCGATGCCGAGGAACCCCGAACGCAGCGCCACGCGCTGCTTCTGGCCGAGCGTCGCCGGGTCCCGGTTCCAGAACGCGAATGCGCCGGAGACCGCCCATTCGCCCGGTTCCGCCGCCCGCTCGAACACGAACGTATCCGACGGGTCGAGCCTGATGGTTCGCGGCAGCTTCAACATCTCCGCCTCATCCGAATTTCGGACCGCGCGCCTGGCGATCATACCAATCGGCTCGCGCCAGCGCATCCACGAAGCTGTTCCGGTCGGGAGGCCCGCTGCCGGCAGGCAGGCTGACCAGGAGATCGCCGTTGGCGTCGATCGCGCGGCGCTCGCCAGCCTTGCGCTTCGGCAGCCGCTCCAGATAGTCCCGCGCGATCGCCTCGAAGCCGCGCTCGTTCCAGCGGTCGAACGCGGTCATCAGATGACGGGCGAAGCTCTCGATGATCGCGTCGGTGTCGACCATCTCGAAGCCCTCGCTCAACAGTGAAACGCCGGATGCGGCCTGCACCTCCTCGACATGGGCCATGTCGGCCGCGCGCAGGATGACGCCGAACACCAGCCAGCCCGGGATATCGTCCTCGGCGCAATCCGCAGGGATGCCGAGCCGCGCGCCGCCCAACAGCCCGCCATCGAACCGGATCGCGTCGGGCCAGTCGAAACTCACCTCCCGTTCCGGCGGGCAGTGGGCAGCGATGGCGTCCGCCACCGCATTCATACCGGCAAAGAACGCCCGGCGCGCCGATACCAGCGGTTTGTCGGGTTCGAGCACCACGGCGAATTCGACCAGGTCGTAGCGCCGCACCCAGACCAGCGTTCCCGCGCCGGCCTCCGGCGCAATCGCGCATCCGTGAGCGAACGCGTCGCCGAGTTCGCGCAGTGCGACCAAAGTATAGCCGGGCGGCAGATCGAGTGTCTGCTTTACCTCGGCAGGACGCGACATCATCGGAAACTCATCCTTAACGGCTTTGCATTCGGCTAGTGTATGCTATCCCGGTCAAGGCGGTGATGCGAGCGCTCTCGACCTTGCAGAAATTCACTTCAGCAGGTACCGCGGAACCGTAGAGCGAGGCAACCGCGCGGGCGCGCCGGTTCAGGACAAGTCATAATGAGTGAGGCATCGTCCCATCTCCTGATCTGCAGCTGCGAGAAGACCATGCCGCTCGACGCGGCGGCAATTGGCCGCGGCTGCGGCGGCAGGATCACGCAGGCGAACCAGCTCTGCGGCCTCGAACTCGACCGCTTCAGGCAAGCGCTTGCCGACGGCGCGCCGGTTACTGTCGCCTGCACCCAGGAAGCGCCGCTGTTTCGCGAAGTCGCGGAAAGTTTACCGCAGGCGCAACTCACCTTCGTCAACATCCGTGAAACCGGCGGCTGGTCGAAGGACGCCGCTGCGGCCGGCCCGAAGGCCGCGGCGCTGATCGCGGCGGCGGGCGAGGACATGCCGCCGATCTCGCTGGTGACGCTGGAGAGCAGCGGCGTCGCGCTGATCTATGGCCGCGACGAGGTCGCCATCGAGGCCGCCCAGCGGCTCGCTGACCGTCTCGACATCACCGTGCTGCTGACCAAACCCGGCGACGTGACGCCGCGCCGGACCAACGAGTTCCCGGTGTTCAAGGGTACCATCCGCAACGCCCGTGGATATCTCGGCGCCTTCGAGCTCAATATCGACGATTATGCGCAGCCTTTGCCGTCGTCGCGCACCAGGCTCGTGTTCGGACCATCGCGCGACGGTGCCACCTCGGCCTGCGACCTGGTCCTCGACCTTTCCGGCGGCGCGCCGCTGTTTCCCGCGCATGAATTGCGTCCCGGATACCTGCGCGCCGATCCGCGCGACCGCGCCGCGGTCGAGCGCGCGATCGCTGATGCCGGCGGCCTGGTCGGCACCTTCGACAAGCCGCGCTTCGTTCATTTCGAAGCGTCGCTCTGCGCCCATTCGCGCTCCGGCATCACCGGCTGCACGCGCTGTCTCGATCTCTGCCCGACCGGCGCGATCACGCCCGATGGCAATTCCGTCGCCATCGACGCCAATGTCTGCGCCGGCTGCGGCTCCTGTGCCTCCGCTTGCCCGACCGGCGCGGCATCCTATTCGCTGCCCGGCGCGGATGCGCTGATGCGGCGGCTGCGCACGCTGCTGCAGACCTATCGCAAGGCCGGCGGCAGCGACGCCATCGTGCTGTTCCACGACGGCGAGCACGGCGAAGACATCATCGACGCGCTGGCGCGGTTCGGCGCCGGACTGCCGGCCAACGTGCTTCCGGTCCGCCTCAACGAAGTGACGCAGCTCGGACCGGAGAATATCGCCGCTGTCTTTGCCTATGGCGGCAGCGGTGTCGCCGTGGTGACGCGCGCCAGACCCAAGCACGACATTGCGGCGCTGCGCCGCGCGGTCGAGACATCGGACGCCGTCATATCGGCGCTCGGCTTCGGCGCCGGCCTGGTGCGTATCCTCGAAACCGACGATCCCGACCAGTTGCGCAGCCTTCTCGATGCGGCGCCAGCCGGCGTCGCGACGCAGAAGCCCGTCGGCTTCGTTCCGCGCGGCGCCAAGCGCGGCGTGATCGAGACCATTTTCCGCGAACTGCATCTGGCAGCACCGGCGCCGGTCGACGTCGTGCCGCTGCAAGCGGGCGCGCCGTTTGGCGGCGTGAATCTCAATGTCGAGGGCTGCACGCTCTGCCATGCCTGCGTCACCGCCTGCCCAACCCACGCGCTGTCCGACAATCCCGATCGCGCCATGCTGCGCTTCACCGAAAGCCTCTGCGTGCAATGCGGGCTGTGCGAATCGACCTGTCCCGAGAAGGTCATCACGCTGGAGCCGCGGCTCGATTTCAAGGCCTGGAACGCGCCGCTGACCGTGCTGAAGGAAGAAGAGCCCTTCAACTGCATCGCCTGTGGCAAGCCGTTCGGCACCAAGAGCTCGATCGACCGCGTGCTCGCCAAGCTCGGCGACAAGCACTGGATGTTCCAGGGCGCCAATGCCAGGCGGCTCGACGTCATCAAGATGTGCGCTGATTGCCGGGTCGAAGCCGTGGTCAACGAGAGTTTCGATCCGCATGCGGCGCCGCAGCGCCCGCCGGTCATGACCACGGAAGATTATTTGCGCGCGCGCGATGCCAAGAAGGGCGATCCGCTGGATTCGTAAGGGATAGATCGTGTCCGCCACTCCGCCCACCATGCAGGCCCGCGCGACCTCGAAGGCCGCAGGCATTCCCGGCGTCAAGCACGTCATCGCGGTCGCGTCAGGGAAGGGCGGCGTCGGCAAGTCGACCACTTCCTGTAACCTCGCGCTCGGCTTTGCCGCGATGGGACTGAAGGCCGGCATCCTCGACGCCGACATCTACGGTCCGTCGCAACCGAAACTGTTCGGCCTGCGCGGCAAGCCGCGCCAGATCGGCCCGCGCATGCTGGAGCCGATGGAGCGGTTCGGCGTCAAGGTGATGTCGATCGGCTTTCTGGTCGAGGAGGACAACGCCATGATCTGGCGCGGAGCGATGGTGATCTCGGCGATCACGCAGATGCTGCGCGAAGTGGCGTGGGGCGACCTCGACGTCCTGGTCGTCGACCTGCCGCCCGGCACCGGCGATGCGCAACTCACCATCGCGCAGCAGGTGCCGCTATCGGGCGCGGTGATCGTCTCGACGCCGCAGGACATCGCGCTGATCGACGCCCGGCGCGGCATCGCGATGTTCCAGAAGGTGAACATCCCGATCCTGGGCGTGATCGAGAACATGTCGAGCTTCTGCTGCCCGACCTGCAACCATGTGACGCCGATCTTCGGCCATGGCGGCGCGCGGCTCGAGGCCGAACGCCGCGGCATCCCCTATCTCGGCGAGATCCCGCTCGACATCAAGATCCGCGAGACCTCCGACGAGGGCCGCCCCGTCGTCGCGACCGAGCCCGACGGCGTCCATGCCAGGCACTTCGTCGAGATCGCCCGCACCATCTGGTCGGCGATCTCGACCGGCGCGGCGAGCCGTCCGGCGCCGCGCATCGTCATCGAGTAGCCGCCAGCCTGCGGCGTTCGGGGCCGATGGCTTAGGCAAAAAAAGTTCCCGAGCCGTGTCGGTTTCTGACGATACCGTTCGTCATGGTGCAGTGGTTTCAGAACAGGAGCTCAGAGTGTCCACCGAACAATTGAAGGGTACCACCTTAGGCGATCGCGGGATCGTCGCCACGCCGACGCGCCGGCGGTGGCGCAGCGCGGCGGCAATCCTGCTGGGCTTCGTCGCGGTGGTCGTGCTCTCGCTCGGCACCGATCAGGTGCTGCATGTGCTCGAGGTTTATCCGCCGTGGGGCCAACCGATGAACGATACAGGGCTGCTGCTTTTGGCGCTGTCGTACCGGATCGTCTACACCGTGGCCGGCGGCTACATCGCTGCATCGCTCGCGCCTGGTGCGCCGATGCGTCATGCCGTCATCCTGGGACTGATCGGGCTCGTCCCCGGGACGGCCGGTCTCGTTGCCGCCGCCAGTACGGAGCTCGGTCCGCTCTGGTACCCGGTCGCGCTCGACCTCAGCGGCTTGCCTTGCTGCTGGCTTGGCGGGGTCCTGCATCGCGCGACCGGACGACAGGATGGCTTCACAGGCCGCTAAAGCGTGATGAGTTTGGGTTGAAGCGGCGAGACCGGATGATTTTGACCAGGGAGGAGCCTCACGGTGACCATCACCATTACTGCCTTTGAGCGGTCACCCGATGGCGGCAGGGGGCTGGCGCGTGATACGCGCGTTCGCTGGGCGCTTGAGGAAGTCGGCCAACCCTACCAGGTTCGCCTTGTTTCGTTTCGTGCGATGAAGGAACCCGCGCATCTGGCGCTTCATCCTTTCGGCCAGATTCCGACCTACGAGGAAGGCGATCTCGCCTTGTTCGAGACAGGGTCGATCGTGTTCCATATAGCCGGGCGCCATGCGGGCCTGCTGCCGGACGATGCCGATGCGCGGGCGCGCGCGATCACATGGATGTTTGCCGCGCTCAGCACGGTGGAGCCGGCGATCCTTGAACTCGCAACTGCCAGGTTTCTGGAAGGCGATAAGCCCTGGAGCAAGGAGCGCCTGCCGCTGGTCGAGGATCGCGTCCGCGACCGGTTGAAGCAACTTTCCGCTCGCCTTGGCGATGCCGACTGGCTCGATGGCGGGTTCAGCGCGGGCGACCTGATGATGGTGTCGGTGCTGCTCAGGTTGAAATCATCGGGCATCCTGGACGGATATCCGAACCTCTCCGCCTATGTCGCCAGCGGCGAAGCGCGGCCCGCCTACAAGCGGGCTTTCGACGCTCAATTGGCGGTTAACACCGGCAAGCTGCCGACCGGCTGATGGACGACGAGAGATCAAGCGCCAGGGCAATTTCCACTTCTATCGCGTCATCCTTGGAGATGCATCGCAAGGCGATGCTCTTCACTCCCCTCCCTCCACGTGCTCTTGCGCGTGGCGGGGAGAAGAAAAGCGCCGGCTCAGGGGAGCTGGAAAGCGTTCTAATACCCCCGCGCGGGATCGACGACGTTGTCGAGCGCGGCGCCGGCCTCGAAACGTTCGATCTGGCGCGCGACATATTTCGAGATTTCGTCGGGATCGGTATCGGCGGCGTTGTGCGGCGTCAGCACCACCTTCGGATGGGTCCAGAACGGGCTGTCCGCCGGCAGCGGCTCATGGGCGAAGACATCCAGCGACGCGGCGCCGAGCGTGCCGTCGTCGAGACATGAAAGGATGTCGGCCTCGTTCTGCAATCCGCCGCGGCCGGCGTTGATCAGGACCGGTGCGCCGATCGGGCCGTTGCGGTTGAGCTTTCCGAACAATCCGCGATTCAGGATGTGCCGGGTATCCGGCGTCAGCGGCAGCAGGCAGACCAGAATATCGGTTCGTGCGAGAAACGGCGCGAGCTGCGCTTGCCCGTGGAAGCATTCGATGCCCTCGATTCGCCGGGCGCTCCGGCTCCAGCCCGCCACGCGGAAGCCGATCCGCTTCAACACTTCGGCGGCGTCGGCTCCGAGCGTGCCGAGGCCCATGACTCCGACCGAAACCGCGCTCGCCGGCCATTGCGACTTCGGTTCCCAGCGCTTCTCGCGCTGGCAGGCACGCAGGTAAAGCTCCTGCCGGTGATGCATCAGCACGTGAAGGGTGACATATTCGGTCATGCGCTGGGTGAGGTCGCCGACCGCGACCCGAACCAGCGGCACTTGCGGCAGGCTCGAATCGGCCATCAGCGCATCGACGCCCGCGCCCAGGTTGAAAATGACGCGCAGGTTCTGAAATGCCGCGAGTTCGCCCGGAGCCGGCTTCCAGACCGCGGCATATTGAATATCGGCCGGATCGAACCCCGCATCGGGCAGCAGCAACACCCGCCGGTCGCCGCAGACATCGTCGAAGCGGCCCTTCCATCGTTGCGGCGACCAGTTTTCGGTGCCGCCGTTGATCAGCAGGGCGAGCGCGCCTTTGTTCATCGGATTTTTTTGTCCCAGGCTGGCGGAATCTGCGGCGACCTTACCGGCTCGTGGTGGCTCTGCAAAATAAATCCGCTATCCTGTCGGAAGCCTCTGCACTCACTCGTCTTCCAACCGAACCGGAACCTCTCGCATGCTCTACGCCATCCTCTGCTATCACGACGAAGACACCGTCGGATCCTGGACCAAGGAACAGGACGCCGCCGTCATGAACAAACTTGCCGTCGTGCAGGACAAACTGAAAAAACAGGGGCGGCTCGGGCCGGTGGCGCGGCTGCTGCCGACGACCTCGGCGACCACGTTGCGCAAGGACGATCCGCCTCTCGTGCTCGACGGCCCCTATGCCGAAACCAAGGAACAGCTGCTCGGCTTCTATATCGTCGACTGCAACAATCTCGATGAGGCGCTCGACGTCGCGCGCGATCTCGGTGCCGCCAATCCCGGCGGCGCCTACGAAATCCGCCCGGTTGGGCTGTTGAACCCGGGGAGCATCAAGCCGTGACCGACGCCGCCTGGATCGATGCCGCGCTGACCTCGGCGCGCCCCCAGGCGGTCGGTGCGCTCTTGCGCTATTTCCGCGATCTCGACATCGCCGAGGAGGCCTTCCAGAACGCGTCCTTGCGCGCGCTGAAGAGCTGGCCGCAGAACGGTCCGCCGCGCGATCCCGCGGCATGGCTGATCATGGTCGGCCGCAATGTCGCGATCGACGACATCAGGCGCAACCGCAGGCAGCAGCCGCTGCCCGAGGACGAGGCGATCTCCGACCTCGACGACGCCGAGGATGCGCTGGCCGAGCGGCTCGACGGCTCGCATTACCGCGACGACATCCTGCGGCTGCTGTTCATCTGCTGCCATCCCGACCTGCCGGCGACGCAGCAGATCGCGCTCGCCTTGCGCATCGTCTCGGGGTTGACCGTCAAGCAGATCGCGCGCGCCTTTCTGGTTTCCGAGGCGGCGATGGAGCAGCGCATCACCCGGGCAAAGGCGCGCGTTGCCGACGCCGACGTGCCGTTCGAGACCCCGGGCGCCGTGGAGCGCTCGGAGCGGCTCGCCGCGGTGGCGGCGATGATCTATCTGGTCTTCAACGAGGGCTATTCGGCCAGCGGCGACACCGCCGAGATCCGCTCCACCCTGTGCGAGGAGGCGATCCGGCTGGCGCGGCTGTTGTTGCGGCTGTTCCAGGGCGAACCCGAGATCATGGGGCTGACGGCGCTGCTGTTGCTGCAGCACGCCCGCGCGGCGGCGCGCTTCGACGCCGAGGGGGCTGTGATCCTGCTTGACGATCAGGACCGCAGCCTGTGGAACCAGAAGATGATCGCGGAGGGGCTGGCGCTGATCGACAAGGCGATGCGCCACCGCCGCAGCGGACCCTATCAGATCCAGGCGGCGGTCGCAGCGCTGCATGCCCGTGCCGCCAGGCCCGAAGACACCGACTGGACCCAGATCGATCTGCTCTATGGCGCGCTGGAGGTGATGCAGCCGTCGCCGGTGGTGACGCTCAACCGCGCGGTCGCGGTGTCCAAGGTGCGCGGGGCCGAGGCCGCGCTCGAAATGATCGAGCCGCTGTCGTCGCGGCTGTCGAATTACTTCCATTTCTTCGGGGTGCGCGGCGCGTTCCTGATGCAGCTCGGCCGCAACGAAGAAGCCCGAATCGCCTTCGACCGCGCCATCGCGCTCGCCAACACCTCGGCGGAGGCCGCCCACATCCGGATGCATCTCGACCGCCTGATGCGCGACAGCGCGCCCCGCGGCGCCAAGGCGGGGAAGTAGGGGACCTCTTCCCTTCTCCCACAAGGGGAGAGGGGAAAAGGGAGCCGGTCGCAATAATTTCGCTCGTCCCCCTGTCGATTTCCGCCGCTCCCGTTCGTCCTTGGAGTGTGCATCAGCAATCCCTGACGGAGCCGACCATGACGACGATCGCCGAGACCGCGGCAAGCCCGGAAATTTCAAAGCCCGCACAGTGGACCGGCCGTGTCCTCAGCGGCCTCGTCATTGTGTTCCTGCTGTTCGACGGCGCCATCAAGCTGGTGCCATGGCCGGTGGTCACGGAAACCATGGACAGGATGGGCTACGGGTCGAGCGAAAGCCTGGCGCGGACACTCGGTGTCATCACCATCGCCTGCACCGTGCTCTATACGATTCCGCCGACCTCGATTCTCGGGGCCATCCTGTTGACCGGCTATCTCGGCGGCGCGATGGCATCGCATGTCAGGATCGGCAGTCCGCTGTTCAGCCATACGCTGTTCGGATTCTATCTGGGCCTGATGGTGTGGGGCGGGCTGTGGCTCCGCGACAGGAACTTGCGCGGCTTGATGCCCTGGCAACGTTGATTTACCCCGCCGACGATCCACCGATACGGAGTTTGCCATGTTCGAAGTCATTGCCATCATCGCCGTCGTGCCTGCGATTGCGATTGCGATCGTGCTGATCCTCGCTGCGACCAAGCCGGATACGTTCGCCGTGAGGCGCGCCATCACGGTCAAGGCGCCACCGGAAAAGATCTTTCCGCTGATCAACGATTTTCACCAGTGGGGATCGTGGTCGCCTTACGAACACAAGGATCCCGCGATGAAGCGCACTTTCAGCGACGTGGGGAGCGGCAAGGGCGCGGTCTATGCGTGGGAGGGCAACAAGAACGTCGGTTCCGGCCGCATGGAAATCCTGGACGCGCCGGCGCCGTCGAAGATCGCCATCAAACTCGATTTTTTCACGCCGTTCGAGGGCCACAACACCGCCGAATTCA
Source organism: Bradyrhizobium sediminis (assembly GCF_018736105.1). Taxonomy (NCBI): domain Bacteria; kingdom Pseudomonadati; phylum Pseudomonadota; class Alphaproteobacteria; order Hyphomicrobiales; family Nitrobacteraceae; genus Bradyrhizobium; species Bradyrhizobium sediminis. The sequence goes on along the minus strand of NZ_CP076135.1, from coordinate 4,771,061 downwards.
CAATGCTGCCGCAGGGCGACGCCACCCTTCTGACATGGCTGATGCATGGTCCCGCGCCGCTGATGTCGAAGGTGATGCAGGTCTTCATCAACATGGACAACATGGTCGGCAAGGATTTTGAAATCGGTCTCGCCAACCTGAAACGGCTCGCCGAAAAATAAGCCCCGGTGCGGCGTCGAATCACCCAAGGAGCAAGCGATGCAGATCAATCCCTACCTGTTCTATGACGGCAATTGCGAAGCGGCGTTGAAATTCTATGCCAAGGCGCTCGGCGCCACGATCGATGCAATGCTGACCTATGAGAGCGGGCCCGCGGAGATGCCGATCCCTCAGGAATGGAAGAAGAAGGTCATGCACGCCAGGATATCGATCGACGGCGAAGTGCTGATGGCCTCCGACGCGCCTCCGGGCAATTTCCACCAGCCGCAGGGATTCGCGGTCTCCCTGCAGGTCGAGGATCCCGCCGATGCGGAGCGCAGGTTCAAGGCGCTGGCCGAGGGCGGCACCATCAACATGGCGTTCGGCAAGACTTTCTTCTCCAGGGGCTTCGGCATGTGCGTCGATCGGTTCGGCATGCCCTGGATGGTTAACTGCCCGATGGAGGAATAGGTTTTCCCCACTCAGCGCTTCGTCCGCGTCCAGTTCTCCCCGCCGCACAGCGGGCCGACGCAGCCTTCGACTTTCAGGGTTTCCGGACCGGTCGCCGAGATGTGGCTCGCATAATGGCTGCCGTCGTCGGCGTTGTAGATCTGGCCGGACCATTGGCCCGGACCGCTCGGCTGCAAGCCGCTGAACAGCGGCAGCCCGATCATCGGCCGCTTCCTCAGGGCCGGATTGGGATTCTTGTCGTCGACCTGCGGCTTGCCGGTGGCGGGATCGATCGGCTCTCTCAGCCAGACGATCACCCCGCAGATTCCGCCGCCGCATTTGCTGACGCGCACCTTGGCGTCGCCGGCCTGGGTCAGCCAGATGCCGGTCGCTTCGGCGCCGGTCTGCGCCCGCGCTGCCGGCGCGCCCAGCAGCGCCGCCAAGACCGCAACGATGAAGCCGAATCTGCAAGCCATGAGCCACCCCCGAAAAGCAGGCCTGCATAGCAACAAATCGAATTTGTGCAATGCCGTATCGGCCGGCTCGCGGATCATTTACCCCAGCGCGTCAGCCGGACCGAAGCGGCCACGCCGAGGCCGAACAGCACCATGGCGGCGCCGGCCAGCGCGAACAGTGTCCAGGCCGGAGCGTCGATCGACACCAGCCACCAGCCGCCGAGCCCGACCAGCAGCAAGCGGCCGGTCCCCGCCAGCACAGGGCCGCCGACCTTCGCCGCGCCCTGCGAGGCGAAATAGAGACAGGTGCCGAGCCCGAAGAACCCGAACGCCGGGCCGGCCCAGGCGAAATAGGAATAGGCGGCGGCGGTGACGCCGGGATCGCCGGTGAACAGCGACACCCAGAGCACCGGCTGCGCCGCCACGATCAGGCCGATCAGCCCGATGGTGAGGGCCGACGCTGCGCCCGCGGTCCACGCCACCTTGCGGGCGCGCGCCACGAGGCCGGCGCCGATCGCCATGCCGACCATCGGCACCGAGGCGACGCCGAAGGCGAACGAAATCGGGGTCAGCAGGAATTCGAGCCGCGAGCCCATGCCGTAGCCGGCCAGCGTCGCGGTGCCGAAGCCGGCGAGGATTTTGGTGAAGATCAGGATGGTCAGCACGCTCTGCAGCGGCGCCACGCAGGAGATCGCGCCGACCTTCAGGATGTCGAGGAACATGGCGCGCTGAAATCTGAAGGCGCGGAAATCCAGCGTCAGCCGGCTGCGGCCGCTGACGAGGATCCAGGCTAGAAATATCGCGCCGAGCGAGAATGCGATCAGTTGCCCGGCGGCGACGCCGCGCATGCCGAGTTGCGGCATCCCGGCGAGACCGAGACCCAAGGTGCCGCCGGCCACGACCTGAACGAGGGCGGTGCCGATCAATGTTGCCGACGGCAGCCGCATGTCGCCGGTGCCGCGCAGCACCGAGGACAGTGTATTGACCAGCCAGATCGAAACCGCGCCGGAAAACAGCACCTGCGAATATTGCAGGGCCTGTTCGAGGACACCGGCCCGCCCGCCCAGCAGCATGAAGAACCAGCGGCCGAACAGCAGCATGACAGCGGTGAAGAACAGTCCGCCGAGCAGGCCGATCATGGCCGCGTGCAGCGCCAGCGTCGCCGCGCGCTCACGGTCGCCGGCGCCGAGCGCGCGGCTGATCGCCGACGAAACGCCGCCGCCCATGGCGCCCGCCGACATCATCTGCGTCAGCATCACGAAGGGGAAGACCAGCGCGATGGCGGCCAGGGGTTCGATGCCGAGACGGCCGATATAGGAGGTTTCGGCGACCGCCACCAAGGTGGTGCCGAACATCGCGACGATATTCGGAAATGCCAGCTTGAGCAGGGTCGGCAGGATCGGCGACGTCAGCAGGCCGTTGGCGGCGATGCCGGCCGGGGGCGCCTCGGGCGAGGCCTTGATGGTCATGCAGCACCGGCCATTCAGGCGTGAGCGGACAAAATGATGATCGACATATTATGGGCCGTCGGCTGCGGCCGCCACCCCGCGGCGCGCATGGTCACCAAGGCAGGCCGCATAGGTCGATGACGCCTTGGCGCGGCGCGCGGGTGAAGTCGAGCACGAAGGGCGCCATCGCCTCGAAGCGAATGCGTCCCCCGGGCTGCTCGGCGTAGACCTCACCGGTGAAGCGGTGCCAGCCGCGCGCCTGGTAGAACGCGAAATTGTGCGATTCGCAGAACAACAGCGCAAACTGCACCGCTTCGCGGTCGCGCATGGTCCGTACCGCGGCGTTCAGCGCGAGGCTGGCATAGCCCTGGCCGCGGCAGTCCTCGCGGGTCATGACCCCGCCGATGCCGCCGGCCTGCATCTTGCGGCCGTCCAGGGTAACATCGCGGAAATAAATTCCGACATGGCAGGCCAGCCCGCCCTCGGGCCGTTCGATCAGCACGCGGAGGTCGGCATGGGCCCACTGGACTTGGCCCCATGACAGCTTTTCCATGACATCGGGCGGCCAGACCGCATCGAACAGCGGCTTCGCCACGGGCCACGATGCGTCTCCGTTCAATACGTCGATCTCGATGCTCATTTTGCTCAATCCCTGCGCAGCCCGAACCCAAATTGCTGTGTTTAAGATCGACGGAACCTTCTATAAGGGGGCCCGTTAAGTCACGTCTCCCATCATTGCGGACATCATCCCATGACCTTCACGCTTCCCAACCTTCCTTATGCCTATGACGCGCTTGCTCCTCATATGTCGAAGGAAACGCTGGAATACCATCACGACAAGCATCATCAGGCCTATGTGACCAACGGCAACAATCTGCTGAAGGGCACCGAATTCGAGGGCAAGTCTCTCGAGGAGATCGTCAAGGGCTCGTTCGGCAAAAATGCGCCGCTGTTCAACAATGCCGGCCAGCACTACAACCATCTTCATTTCTGGAACTGGATGAAGCCCAATGGCGGCGGCAGCAAACTGCCGGGCCGTCTGGAAAAGAAGATCAACGAGGACCTCGGCGGCCTGGAGAAGTTCAAGACCGATTTCGCCGCTGCCGGCGTCGGCCAGTTCGGCTCGGGCTGGGCATGGCTGTCGGTCAAGAACGGCAAGCTCGAAATCTCCAAGACCCCGAACGGCGAAAACCCGCTGGTGCATGGCGCCACCCCGATCCTCGGCGTCGACGTCTGGGAGCACTCCTACTACATCGATTATCGCAACCGTCGCCCGGATTATCTCAAGGCGTTCGTCGATCATCTGGTGAACTGGGAGTATGTCGACCAGCTGTTCTCGAAGGCCTGAGGCTTTCGGCGGTTCATCGGCCAACGATCCGGGGGCGGCAGCATCGCGCTGCCGCCCTTTCGTTTGCGCCGGCATCCCGTGATCCTTGCGGGAAACGCAGCCTTGCGGCAAAACCTGTGATGCCGGTGCTCCGATCCCTGGAAAGCTTGAGATGAACTATGTTCTGGTCTTTGTCGGCGGCGGGCTTGGCGCGTCGCTGCGCCATTTCGTCAATGTGGTCTGCGCGCGCGGGCTCGGCACCGCGTTTCCCTGGGGCACCTTCATCATCAATATCTCGGGCTCGCTCGTGATGGGCCTGATCGCCGGCTACCTGGCCTTCAAGGGCGAAGCCTCGCAGCCGTGGCGGCTGTTCCTGATGACCGGCATTCTCGGCGGCTACACCACCTTCTCGGCGTTCTCGCTCGATACCGCGCTGCTCTACGAGCGCGGCGAGATCGGATCGGCGCTGTTCTACGTGCTGGGCTCGGTGCTGCTGTCGATCGCCGGCCTGTTCGCCGGCCTCGCGCTGGTCCGCCATCTGGCGTGAACAATCCCGCATGGGCCTTCCTCAGGCGCGCATGGGTTTCGTCACTGTTCCGTTTGCTTCACTGTGCCGGCGCGACTAAGCAGGATCAGCCGTTTCACCTCCCAGACCGATTGCCTTGTCAGAATCACCCCTGAAAGACCCGGCGCCCGCCGATGACGCCGCGGACTTGGAGCCGCGCCCTGGACGCGTCCGCAAGCCGATCGGCTGGTCGATGATCGTGATCGCGGTCTTGGTCGCGGTCAGCGTGGTCTTGGTGTGGCGCCGCGACGGCGTCGACGGCGTTCTGGAAATCCTGACCAGCGATCTCGAACTGTTCGGCGGCATCCTGCCGCGCGTGCTGGCGGGCTGCCTGCTCGGCGCGCTCCTCGCCGAGATCCTGCCGCACGAAAAAGTGTCGCGATCGCTCGGGCCCAACTCCGGCCTGAAGGGATTGCTGATCGGGACGGCGTTCGGCGCGATCCTGCCGGGCGGACCGTTCACCGCCTATCCGGTGGCGGCGGCGCTGCTCACCGTCGGCGCCGATTTCGGCGCCACCATCGCGATGGTGGTGAGTTGGACGCTGCTCGGCTATGGCCGGGCGATTTCCTGGGAATTGCCGATTCTGGGCACCGACTTCACGCTGTGGCGGATCGCGATCTCGCTGCCGATCCCGGTGCTCGCCGGCGCGCTCGGCCGCTTCGTCTATATCAGGATGTATCCGAAGGGCGCCCCGCCGTCATGATCGCCGCCCTGATCATCGACATCACTTTGTGGGGCTCGGTTGCGGTGCTCGGCTTCATGGTCTGGCAGCGCGGCCGCACGGTGCTGACGGCGGCAGCGCGTGAAGGCGCCATGGATTTCATCAACATCGTGCCGCGCATCGCGCTCGGCGTGATCGGCTCCGGCTATATCGCGGCGGTGCTGCCCCAGGAGGTCATCACCGGCTGGTTCGGGCCCGACTCGGGCTGGCTCGGCGTGCTCGCCGCGACTGTTGCGGGCGCCGCGACGCCGGGCGGACCGGTGATCGGCTTCTCGCTCGGCGCGGTGGCCCTGAAAGCCGGCGGCGGCGCGCCGCAGGTCATCGCCTACGTCGTCGCCTGGGCGCTGTTCGCCTTCCAGCGGCTGATTCTCTGGGAAATCCCGTTCATGCCGGCCCGCTTCGTCTGGTTCCGTGCCGCGGTGTCGCTGCCGTTCCCGTTCCTGGCAGCCGCGATCGCGATGGCGATCGGCAAGCCTTGATGGACCGAGACGGCCTCATGGACACCAGTTATGTTATAATATAACATTTCCTCATGGTTCCTTCCCATTCCCACAGCCACGATCATGGCCATCACCACACCCACAGCCATGGGCCGTCATCCCCGCATCCGGCGCAGGCCGCGCCGTGGTCGATCCTGCGCATGACCGTGATGGCGCGGCTTGGTGCTGCGCTCGCGGTCAGCGCCGTCCTGTGGGCCGTGGTGCTGCTGGCGATGAGGTGAGCATGGCCGCGCAGCTCAAATTCCGCGACGTCACCTTGGGCTACGACCGGCACCCGGCTGTGCACCACCTCGACGGCGAGGTCGCCTCCGGCGCGCTGCTCGCGGTCATCGGTCCCAACGGCGCCGGAAAATCGACGCTGTTTCGAGGGCTGGTCGGCATCCTCAAGCCGCTGGCGGGTTCGATCTCGCTTGGCGACCTCAACGTCCGCGATATCGCCTATCTGCCGCAGACCGCCGATATCGACCGCAGCTTTCCGATCTCGGTGTACGATTTCGTCGGCACCGGGCTGTGGCGCAGCACCGGGTTCTTCGGCGGCATGGGCAAATCGGCGCGCGACAAGATTGCGCAAGCGCTCGCCGCCGTCGGCCTCAACGGTTTCGAGAACCGCCCGATCGGCACGCTGTCGGGCGGGCAGATGCAGCGCATGCTGTTCGCGCGGGTGCTGCTGCAGGATGCCCGCCTGATCGTGCTCGACGAGCCCTTCAACGCCATCGACGCCAAGACCTCGGCCGACCTGCTCGATCTGGTGCGGCGCTGGCACGCCGAAGGGCGTACCGTGCTGGCGGCGCTGCACGACATGGATCTGGTGCGCGCCCATTTTCCGGAAACCCTGCTGCTGGCGCGCGGCCCGGTGGCGTGGGGCCCGACCGCCGAGGTGCTGACCGCGGCGAATCTCGGCGAGGCCCGCCGGATGTGCGAAGCGTTCGACGACAGCGCGCCGGCTTGCGCCGTCGACGACATGCCGTCGCGGGCGGCCTGACCGTGGCGATTTATGACGCGCTGATCGCGCCTTTCACCGAATTCGAATTCATGCGCCGGGCGCTGGCGGCCGTGATCGCGCTTGCGCTGGGCGCCGCGCCGATCGGCGTGTTCCTGATGCTGCGGCGGATGAGCCTGGTCGGCGACGCCATGGCGCACGCCATCCTGCCCGGCGCGGCGATCGGCTTTTTGCTGTCGGGCCTCAATCTGTTTGCGATGACGTTCGGCGGCATGATCGCGGGCTTCACCGTGGCGATCCTGGCAGGCCTGGTCGCGCGCACCACCGAATTGAAGGAAGATGCCTCGCTCGCCACCTTCTACCTGGTGTCGCTGGCTACAGGCGTGACTATTGTCTCGATCAAGGGCACCAATATCGACCTGCTGCACGTGCTGTTCGGCAATATCCTGGCCATGGACGACCAGACTTTGCTGGTGATCGCCTTCAACGCCACCATCACGCTCGTGGTGCTGGCGGTGATCTATCGGCCGCTGGTGATCGAGTGCGTCGATCCGGTGTTCCTGCGCACCGTCAGCCGCGCCGGCGCGCCGGCGCATCTGGCGTTTCTCGCGCTGGTCGTGGTCAATCTGGTCAACGGCTTTCACGCGCTCGGCACCCTGCTCGCGGTCGGGCTGATGATCCTGCCTGCCGGCATCGCGCGGTTCTGGTCGCGCGACATCACCGGCATGATCTGCATCGCGGTCGCGAGCGCCATCGTCTCCGGCTATGCGGGGCTGGTGCTGTCGTTCCAGACCCGCATTCCCTCAGGTCCCGCGATCATTCTGGTGGCCGCGGGGCTCTACGTCGTCTCGGTGCTGTTCGGCAGCGTCAGCGGCATGGTGCGGCAGTTGTTTCCCGGCCGGCATCTCGAAGCGTAGCGGCGAACCGATGCGACGTTTTCAATTCTTGTTCGCCTGTTTGATGCTGATAGCGGCGGTCGTCGCCGCGCGCGCGCAGGAGCGCCTCAACGTCGTCGCCTCCTTCTCGATCCTCGGCGATTTCGTGCGCAATGTCGGGGGCGATCGCGTCAATGTCACGACGCTGGTCGGCCCCAACAGCGATGTCCATGTCTATTCTCCGGCGCCGGCGGATGCGAAGAAGATCGCCGACGCCAGGCTCGTCATCGTCAACGGCCTCGGGCTGGAGGGTTGGCTGCCGCGGCTGGTGCAATCCGCGGGCGGCAAGGCAAGGATCGTCGCCGCGACCGACGGCATCGCGCCGCGCAAGCTCGGCTCCGATGCCGATCCGCACGCCTGGCAATCGGTCGCCAACGCGAAAACCTATGTCGCCAATATCAGCGCCGCGCTTGCCGCCGCCGACCCCGCGGGCGCCGAGGCCTATCGCGCCAACGCGACCGTCTATCTGGCGAAACTCGATGCGCTCGACCGCGAGGTGCGGGAAGCGGTGGCGCAGATCCCGGCGGCGCGCCGCAAGGTGATCTCGACCCACGATGCCTTCGGCTATCTGGCCTCGAGCTATGGCATCGCCTTCATCGCGCCGCTCGGCGTTTCCACCGAATCCGAGGCCAGCGCCCGCGATATCGCCCGCATCATCACCCAGATCAGGACCCAGAAAATCCCGGCGGTGTTTCTGGAAAATATCAGCGATGCCAGGCTGATCGGACGGATATCGGCCGAGACCGGCGCCAAAGTCGGTGGAACGCTCTATTCCGACAGTTTGACGGGCGAAAAGGGCGATGCCCCCACTTACATTGAGATGGTCAGGCACAATATAAAGGCCCTGACCAGCGCGCTCGCCAATTAGGGCAGGGGCCTCCCTGCTGCCGGCGCAGCCAGCGCGAAAATACCGCCTTTCCGGAGTGACTATGGCTGAACCTTCTTCCTCAAAAATTCCCGTGACCGTGCTGACCGGCTATCTCGGCGCCGGCAAGACCACCCTTCTCAACCGCATTCTGTCGGAAAACCACGGCAAGAAATACGCCGTCATCGTCAACGAATTCGGCGAGATCGGCATCGACAACGACCTGATCATCGGCGCCGACGAAGAAGTGTTCGAGATGAACAACGGCTGCGTCTGCTGCACCGTGCGCGGCGACCTCGTGCGCATCCTCGACGGGCTGATGAAGCGCAAGGGCAAGTTCGACGCCATCATCGTCGAGACCACCGGCCTCGCCGATCCGGCGCCGGTGGCGCAGACCTTCTTCGTCGACGAGGACGTGCAGAACAACGCCCGGCTCGACGCGGTGGTGACGGTCGCCGACGCCAAATGGCTGGCCGAGCGGCTCAAGGACGCGCCGGAAGCCAAGAACCAGATCGCGTTCGCCGACGTCATCGTGCTCAACAAGACCGACCTTGTCAGCAAGGCAGAGCTTGCCGAGGTCGAGGCCCGGATCCGTGCCATCAACCCCTACGCCAAGCTGCACCGCACCGAGCGCTGCCAGGTCGCGCTGTCGGACGTGCTGGAGCGCGGCGCGTTCGATCTCGACCGTATCCTCGAGCTGGAGCCGGAATTCCTGGCGGCCGGCGACGATCACGACCATGATCACGATCATCACCACGGCCACGACCATCACCACGATCACGGCCATGGCGGCATCAAGCATTATCACGACGAGGACATGCAATCGCTGTCGCTGCGCTCGGACAAGCCGCTCGACGCCACCAAATTCATGCCGTGGCTGCAGAACCTGGTCGCCAGCGAGGGTCAGAAGATCTTGCGCTCCAAGGGCATCCTCGCCTTCAGCGACGACGACGACCGTTACGTGTTCCAGGGCGTGCACATGATGCTGGAGGGCGACCACCAGCGCGCCTGGAAGGAGGGCGAGCCGCGCGAGAGCCGCCTCGTCTTCATCGGACGCGAATTGCCCGAGCAGAGCATCCGTGACGGCTTCGAGCGTTGTATCACCACGTGATGAAAGAGTTCGATCCCGGCAGCAATGCCGCTTCCATCGTGTCGGTCACCGACCGGGTGCGCCCGGTCAGGATCGGCGCGCCCGTCACCTCGGTGCATTTCCTCGGCGAGCGCGCCACCTTTGTCGGCGCCGAGGAAAACGTTTTCCTGGCGAACAGCGACGGCGAAGTTTCGCCGGTCGCGGTCCATGGTGGCGGCATCCTGTGCGCGGCGTCTGACGGCGCGCGCATCGTGATGGGCGGCGATGACGGCAAGCTCGTCGCGCTCGACGGCAAGGGCGAGGTGACGCTGCTTGCGACCGACGCCAGGCGGCGCTGGATCGACAATGTCGCGGTTCATCCCGACGGCGCGTTCGCATGGTCGGCCGGCAAGACCGCCTTCGTCCGCAGCGGCAGAGGCGAAGACAAGTCGCTCGACGCGCCCTCCACCGTCGGCGGACTGGCGTTCGCGCCGAAGGGATTGCGGCTCGCGGTCGCGCATTACAACGGCGTGACCCTGTGGTTTCCCAACATGGCGGCGAAACCGGATGTGCTGGAATGGGCGGGCTCGCATCTCGGCGTGGTGTTCAGCCCCGACAACAAGTTCCTGGTCACGGCGATGCACGAGCCGGCGCTGCATGGCTGGCGGCTGGCGGACGTCAGGCATATGCGCATGACCGGCTATCCCGGCCGCGTGCGGTCGATGTCGTGGAGCGCCGGCGGCAAGGCGCTGGCGACCTCGGGCGCCGATACCGTGATCCTGTGGCCGTTCGGCAGCAAGGACGGTCCGATGGGCAAGGAGCCGGCGATGCTGGCGCCGCTCAAGGCGCGGGTTTCCATGGTCGCCTGCCATCCGAAGCAGGACATCCTCGCCGCCGGCTACAGCGACGGCACCATCCTGATGGTGCGGCTGGAAGACGGCGCGGAAATCCTGGTGCGCAAGAACGGCGGCGCGCAGGTCGCAGCATTGGCCTGGAACGCCAAGGGCACCCAGCTTGCATTCGCCGCGGAAGACGGCGAGGCGGGGTTGCTGGCGCTGTAGCCGCCGGATCGGGCCACCGCGGCTGATCCGAGACGCCAACCATTGCCTGGCGTTTAGCGCGCGCCCTTGAGCATGCAGGAGGTCGAGCAGGTGCTGGTCACGCCGTGGTCGCAGGCGATGCAGGCGCCGACGCACTGCTTCATGTCCTTGGGATTGTACGGGCTGTAGAGCTTGCTGGCACAGCCGACCGAGCCGGTCACGTCATTCTCGGGCTTGCAGGCAGCCAGTGCCGCAGCCGACAGCATGATGACGATGATGGCGCGCATGGTCGGCGCTCCCCTGCAGGAGCCCTTGCTCTAAAAAGAGCTGCGGCGACGGCTCCAGGCCCTCGCAAAATGAAGGTCGCCTTCAGAATGACGCAAGATGGTTAATGCGCGGTTATCGCACCAGCACGTTCCTGAACTGCCAGGGATCGCTGGTGTCGATGTCTTCCGGGAACAGGCCGGGCCGGTCCGAGAGCGGGGTCCAGTCGGTGTAGAAACCCTTGACCGGTCCGAGATAGGGCCGCTGGATTTCGAGGCAGCGGTGGAAATCCATCTCGTCGGCCTCGACGATCCCGGCGCCGGGATTTTCCAGCGCCCACACCATGCCGGCCAAGACTGCCGAGGACACCTGCAATCCGGTAGCGTTCTGGTACGGCGCGATCTTCCGGGTCTCCTCGATCGAGAGCTGCGAGCCGTACCAATAGGCGTTCTTGGCGTGGCCGTAGAGCAGCACGCCGAGTTCGTCGATGCCGTCCTCGATCTCGTTCTCGTCGAGGATGTGCCATTTTTCCTGCATCTTGCCGGTGGCGCCGAAGATCTCGTGCAGCGACAGCACCGCGTCGTTGGCGGGGTGATAGGCGTAATGGCAGGTCGGGCGGTAGATCACGGTGCTGCCCTCGCGAACGGTGAAGTAATCCGCGATCGAGATCGATTCGTTATGGGTGACGAGAAAGCCGTATTGCGCGCCCGGCGTCGGGCACCAGGAGCGCACGCGGGTGTTGGCGCCGGGCTGCAGCAGATAGATCGCCGCACCGCAGCCGTAATTGTGGATGCCGGCATTGTGCGGCATCCACGCTTCGTGGGTGCCCCAGCCGAGTTCGGCCGGCTGCATGCCCTCGGACACGAAGCCCTCCACCGACCAGGTGTTGACGAACACGTCCATCGGCTTCGGTTTCTTGGAGCGCTGGGTGTCGCGCTCGGCGATATGGATGCCCTTGACGCCGAGCTTGTGGGCGAGCTGGGCCCAGCCCTCCCGGCTCTTCGGCTCGTTGTGGGGCGTATTGGTGTCGCGCGCGATGTCGAGCAGCGCCTGCTTGACGAACCATGACACCATGCCGGGATTGGCGCCGCAGGTGGACACCGCGGTCGGCCCGCCCGGGCTCTTGTGCTTGGCCGCCAGCAGGGTCTCGCGCAGCGCGTAGTTCGAGCGCTTTTCCGGGCCGATATTCTTGTCGAAGTAGAAGCCGAGCCACGGCTCCACCACGGTGTCGATGTAGAGCGCGCCGATCTCGCGGCACATGGTCATGATGTCGACCGACGAGGTGTCCACCGACAGGTTGACGCAAAAGCCCTGGCCGCCGCCGGCGGTCAAGAGCGGCACCAGCACCTCGCGGTAGTTGTCGCGGGTGACGGCCTGCTTGATGAAGCGCACGCCGTGCTGTTTCGCGAGCTCGCCGTCCTCATGCGGGTCGATGATGACGAAGCGCGAGTTGTCATAGTCGAAATGCCGTTCGATCAGCGGCAGCGTGCCTTTGCCGATCGAGCCGAAGCCGATCATGACGATGGGGCCGGAAATTTTCGCGTGGATTGGCGCGGACGGGCTCATGGGTTGGTCTCCGGGGATGGGATGCGCAGAAAGCGCGAAGGAGGGGTCAGGTGCGCCGCTTGGCGGTGACTTCGATCTCGACCTTCATCTCGGGCTTGTAGAGCCCGACGACCACCAGAAGCGTCGCGGCCGGGCGGATGTCGCCGAGAACTTCGCCGCAGACCGCGAAATGGGCGTCCGCGTCCTTGAGGTCGGTGATGTAGTAGGTCGCCCGCACGATGTCGGCCATCGCGAACCCGCCCTCTTTCAAGGCGGCTTCGATGGTCCTGAAGCAGTTGCGTGACTGGCTCGTGACATCCGGCGGCATCGTCATGGTGGCGTAGTCGTAGCCGGTAGTGCCGGCGACGAAGGCGAAATCGCCGTCGATCACGGCGCGGCTGTAGCCGGCGGTCTTCTCGAACGGCGAGCCGGTGGAAATCAGGCGGCGGGGCATCGTATCGACCTCGGGGCGGACCATGGGGGGCTGGAATTGAAGCCACGCAATGCCGCGTCTTGACCCTCAAATCAAGCGGCGTGAGAGGCCAATTTACGGGCTCTTCCCGCCACCTTGCCTTTCGGCGCCGCCGGGCCTGACGGCACGATCATGCCGCAGGCGCCGTCGAGCGCGCCGTCGCGCAGTTCGAGGCCGAGCAGCCGGTCGCGCTCGAACGGGCCGGGCAGCGCCAGCTCGCCGGTCTTGATGGCCGAGAAGCCGAAGCGGGCATAATAGGGCGCGTCGCCGAGCAGGATCACCGCGCCATGGCCGCGCGCTTTCGCCGCCGCCAGCGCGTGGTTCATTAATGCCGCGCCGATGCCGAGTTCGCGGCACGCGTTATCGACCGCCAGCGGGCCGAGCACCAGCGCTGGCTTGCCTCCGGCGGTGACGTGCCACAACCGCACGGTTCCGACCAGTTGGCCGTTCGCCACGGCCGAGAAGGCAAGGCCTTCGGCGGGCGCGTGGCCGTCACGCAGGCGCTGGCAGGTGCGGGCATGGCGGTTGGCGCCAAAGCAGGCATCGAGCAGCGCTTCGCGCGCAGCGACGTCCGGGGCGCGCTCGCCGCGGATCGCGAACGGCGCGGCGTCGGAGATCAGGGCAACGGGGGTCTTCCGCAAAGCAGTCATGGCGCGTCAGTCCTCGCATCCGGCGGCAGCAAGCCGCGGGAGGCGTTGTCGGCAAATCGGCAGGGGACGGGGAGGGAGCCGGCGCACCGGCTCCCAGTTCTCTTGCTCCCTCTCCCGCTTGCGGGGGAGGGCCGGGGTGGGAGTGTCTCCGCGAGCACCGAAGCCAGCGGAGAGAGTTCCCCCACCCGGCGCTACAGCCTCAGATGTGGTAGGTCCGCAGCGGCGGGAAGCCGTTGAACGCCACCGACGAGTAGGTCGACGTATAGGCGCCGGTGCCTTCGATCAAAAGCTTGTCGCCGATCTCGAGCGTCACCGGGAGCGGGTACGGCATCTTCTCGTACAGCACGTCGGCGCTGTCGCAGGTGGGCCCAGCGAGCACGCACGGCGTCATCTCCGCGCCGTCATGCGGCGTGCGGATGGCGTAGCGGATCGACTCGTCCATCGTCTCGGCGAGACCGCCGAACTTGCCGATGTCGAGATACACCCAGCGCACCTCGTCCTCGTCGCTCTTCTTGGAGATCAGAACGACTTCGGTCTCGATGATGCCGGCGTTGCCGACCATACCGCGGCCCGGCTCGATGATGGTCTCCGGGATCTGGTTGCCGAAGTGCTTGCGCAGCGCGCGGAAGATCGACCGGCCGTACTGCACCACCGGCGGCACGTCCTTGAGGTACTTGGTCGGAAATCCGCCGCCCATGTTGACCATGGACAGGTTGATGCCGCGCTCCGCGCAGTCGCGGAACACCGTCGAGGCCATCGCCAGCGCGCGGTCCCACGCCTTCACCTTGCGCTGCTGCGAACCGACATGGAACGAGATGCCGTAAGCTTCCAGGCCAAGGCGCTTGGCGAGGTCGAGCACGTCGACCGCCATTTCCGGATCGCAGCCGAACTTGCGCGACAGCGGCCACTCGGCGCCGGCGCAGTCATAGAGAATGCGGCAGAACACCTTGGAGCCGGGGGCGGCGCGGGCGATCTTCTCGACTTCCGCGGAGCAGTCGACCGAGAACAGGCGAATGCCGAGCGCGAAGGCGCGGGCGATGTCGCGTTCCTTCTTGATCGTGTTGCCATAGGAGACGCGCTCCGGGCTCGCGCCGGCGGCGAGCGCCATCTGGATCTCGGCGACCGACGCGCAGTCGAAGCACGAGCCCATCGAGGCCAAGAGCGACAGCACTTCCGGCGCCGGGTTGGCCTTGACCGCATAGAACACGCGGCTGTCCGGCAGCGCCCTGGCGAAGCTCTGGTAGTTGTCGCGCACCACTTCGAGGTCGACGACGAGGCACGGCTCGACGTCCTGGCCCTCGTTGCGGCGGTTGCGCAGGAATTCCTGAATACGTTCGGTCATAGCACCCTCCCAAACGGCCCAGCGACGGGACACGTTCAAAAATGATCTCGGATAAGAGCGCTCCGGCCACATCGCGCGATGGAGGCGCAACGAAGCCAAAAGACTCAAACCGAACTGTGCTGCCGTGGATTGGTTGGGAAGGATCCCGCCCGCACACCTGGCAATGAAGGACAAGCCTCTTCGGTATTCGCGCCGGCTGGTGGAAAGCCGGCAGAGACCAAAAAAGCCCGATCCGTCGTTGCTTTAAGTCGCGTCCCCCGTTGAGAACGAGGTGCGCCGGTTCGCCTCCGGCTGCCAGTCACGGTTGCAAGGAGCGAAGAGACCTTCAACGGCATCTCTTGAGAGAGATGCTGGCCGCTCGAACAAGAGCGACCCTCGGTTCTTCATCCCCTTGGCGGCTGTCCGGCCTCTTGTCCGGATACCTACCGACTGACACACGACCACAGGCACGTGCGAAATTGGGCAACACGGGAAATAGGGGTTTTGAGTCTGCTTCGCAACATTTTTTTTAGGCTGGGGACAAATTTGCCTAACATGTGCTTGCAGCGCCGCTGCTTGCCGCGCGCGCGGCGTCGAACATGAACAGACGTTAAGTTACTTTAAGGAAGCGTAAGCGTTTTGAGGCATGCGCCACGCGGCTTTCTTGCTTCACGCGACTCAGGCGCGGCGCGTGAACGGCTCGACGCGCTGCGCGGCGCGGATGAACGCCACCATGATGAAGACGCCGAGCGCGAACAGCACCGCCTGCAGGATGTGGGCGCCGGTGTCGTCGAGCCCGAACAGGATCGCGAGCGCCCAGCCGCCGGCGAACGCCGCGCCGAACACCTCGGCGCCGATCAGGATCGCCGCTGAGATGACGGTGATGACGCTGGGCCAGACGATCCGGCGGGAAGCGGTCGGGGAGGGCTGCGAGCTCATGGTCCAAAGGTCCTGTTGCGGGCGCAATCTCTATGAAAAGGCCGTCGCTATCAAGCGCAAAAGGCCCAAAAAAGCCCCATCAGGTGCTATAGGTTCCTGCAACTATTCGGGACCAGAAACGGGAAATCTTGATGTCGGAAACCACGGAAATGGCGGCCAGCTCGCAGCCCCAGGCAAACCCGCTTTTGCAGGCGTGGCGGACCCCGTTCGAGACCCCGCCGTTCGCGGAGATCGTGCCGGAGCACTTCCTTCCCGCCTTCGAGCGGGCCTTCGCCGACCACGCCGCCGAGATAGCCGCGATCGAGCACGATCCCTCCACGCCCGATTTCGCCAACACCATCACCGCGCTGGAGCGCTCGGGAAAACTGCTCTCCAGGGTGTCGGCGGTGTTCTACGACCTGGTCTCGGCGCATTCCAGCCCGGCGCTGCTCGAGATCGACACCGAAGTGTCGCAGCGGATGGCGCGGCACTGGAATCCGATCATGATGAACGCGGTGCTGTTCGGCCGCATCGCCATGCTGCACGAAAACCGCGCCACGCTCGGGCTCACCGGCGAGCAGATGCGGCTTTTGGAGCGCACCTATACCCGCTTCCGCCGCGCCGGCGCCGGGCTCGACGAGGCAGCCAAGAACCGGATGGCCGAGATCAACGAGCGGCTGGCGCATCTCGGCACCTCGTTCAGTCACCATTTGCTCGGCGACGAGCAGGACTGGTTCATGGAGCTCGGCGAGGCCGACCGCGACGGCCTGCCGGACAGCTTCATCGCGGCGGCCAAGGCCGCCGCCGGCGAGCGCGGGATGGAAGGCAAGGCGATCGTGACGCTGTCGCGCTCCTCGGTGGAGCCGTTCCTGAAGAGCTCCACCCGGCGCGACCTGCGCGAGAAGGTGTTCAAGGCCTTCACCGCGCGCGGCGACAACAACAACGCCAACGACAACAACGCCATCATCGTCGAGATCCTGAAGCTGCGCGAGGAAAGCGCTGGGCTCCTGGGCTTCCCGACCTTCGCCGCCTATCGGCTGGAGGATTCCATGGCCAAGACGCCGGAAGCGGTGCGCGGCCTGCTGGAGCGGGTCTGGAAGCCGGCCCGCGCCCGGGCGCTGGCCGATCGCGACGCCCTGCAGGCGCTGGTCGCCGGGGAGGGCGGCAATTTCGCGCTGGCGCCGTGGGACTGGCGCTACTATGCGGAGAAGCTGCGGCAGATCAGGGCCAATTTCGAAGACGCCGCGATCAAGCCCTATCTCTCGCTTGACCAGATGATCGCCGCCGCCTTCGACTGCGCCACCCGCCTGTTCGGCGTCAGCTTCACCGAGCGCAAGGACATTCCAGTCTGGCACCCCGACGTGCGTGTCTGGGAGGTGAGGGACGCCGAGGGCAAGCACAAGGCGCTGTTCTATGGCGACTACTTCGCCCGCTCCTCGAAGCGTTCCGGGGCCTGGATGACCTCGCTGCGCGACCAGCAGAAGCTCGACGGCGAGGTGGCGCCGCTGGTCATCAACGTCTGCAACTTTTCCAAGGGCGCCGACGGGGAGCCGTCGCTGCTGTCGCCGGACGACGCCCGCACTTTGTTCCATGAGTTCGGCCACGGCCTGCACGGCATGCTGTCGGACGTGACCTATCCGTCGCTGTCGGGCACCAGCGTGTTCACCGATTTCGTCGAGCTGCCGTCGCAGCTTTACGAGCACTGGCAGGAGCAGCCGCAGGTGCTGCGGCAGTTCGCCCGCCATTACCAGACCGGCGAGCCGCTGCCGGACGATCTGCTCGAGCGCTTCATCGCCGCGCGCAAGTTCAACCAGGGCTTCGCCACGGTCGAATTCGTCTCCTCGGCGCTGATCGACCTCCAATTCCATACCCAGCCGGCCGAGGCCAGCCGCGACGTGCGGGCATTCGAACGCGCCGAACTGGACAAGATCGGGATGCCCGCGGAAATCGTGCTGCGTCACCGGCCGACCCAGTTCGGCCACATCTTCTCCGGCGATCACTATGCGTCCGGCTATTACAGCTACATGTGGTCCGAGGTGATGGACGCCGACGCGTTCGGCGCCTTCGAGGAAACAGGCGATATTTTCGACCCCGCGGTTGCCAAACGGCTGCACGACGACATCTATTCGTCGGGCGGCTCGCGCGACCCGGAGGATGCCTATGTCGCGTTCCGCGGCCGTGAGCCGGAGCCCGACGCGCTGCTGCGCCGGCGCGGCCTGTTGGAAACCCCTGAGGCGGCCTGAGGTGAAGACGATGAAACAGGGATGGCTGGGCCTGCTGCTGCTGGCCGGAATTCTCGGCTTCGGTGCGAAACAGGCACAGGCCCATCCGCATGTCTGGATCACCGCCTCCAGCGAGCTGATCTATGCCCCCGACGGCACGGTCACCGGGGTGCGCCATGCCTGGACCTTCGACGACATGTTCTCGACCTACGCGCTGCAGGGCCTCGAGACCAAGACCAAGGGCGTCTACAGCCGCGAGGACCTGGCGCCGCTGGCGCAGACCAATGTCGAATCGCTGAAGGAATTCGACTATTTCACCTTCGCCAGGGCCGAGGGCAAGAAGCAGAAATTCCTCGAGCCGGTCGACTACTTCCTCGACTACAAGGAAGGCGCGCTGACGTTGCATCTCACGCTGCCGCTGAAGACGCCGCTGAAAGCCAGGCAGCTTGCGTTGGAAGTATTCGATCCGGCCTACTTCATCGACTTCAAATTCGCCGACAAGGACCCGATCAAGCTGGTCGGGGCGCCGGCCGCCTGTCAGTTGAAACTGCAGCGGCCGAGCGACGGCACCGCCGAGGCGCAAAAGCTCAATGAGCAGAATTTCATGAGCGGCGACAATTCGAACTACGGCGCGATGTTCGCCAACAAGATCTCGGTGGAGTGTCCGTGACGCCGCCATCCCGCTCTGGAGCGTTTTCAAGCGAAGTGGAGGCCGGTTCGCGTCAAGAAAACGCGTCAAATCGAGAATCCGGAGCCCCGTTTCGATTCTTTCGAAACGGAAAAGGCTCGCGTTTTGCACGCGGCGTCATGGTCTGCGTCGCGGCGGCGGCCGCCATCCTGGCGCTCGACGGCCTCATCCATGTCCTGATGGCGCAGACGCCGTTCGGCGCGCCGCGGCGAGCCCCTGCCGAGCCGCAGGTCGGCGGCATCGTCGGCTGGCTGCTGGCCAGGCAATCGGAATTCTACCGCGAGATGTCCGCGACGATCCGCGCCGCCAAGTCCGACGGCTCGGCGGTCTGGACCCTGCTCGCGATTTCCTTCGCCTACGGCATCTTCCACGCCGCCGGCCCCGGCCACGGCAAGGCGGTGATCTCGTCCTACCTGGTCGCCAACCAGGAGACCGCGCGGCGCGGCATCGCGCTGTCGTTCGCCTCGGCGCTGATGCAGGCGCTGGTGGCGGTCCTGATCGTCGGGATCTGCGCCTGGCTGCTCAACGCCACCGCGAAAACCATGTGCGGGGCCGAAAAGGCGATCGAGATCGCGAGCTACGCGCTGATCGCGGCCTTCGGCGCCCGGCTGGTCTGGACCAAGGGCGGCGGATTCATCCGCGCGCTGCAGGCGCGCGAGCCGGCGCCTGCGCTGGTCGCCGCCGCGCATCATCACGGCCATGATCACGACCACGGCCATGGTCACCATCATCACGACCACGGCCATCATCACCACGATCACGACCCCGGCCACGTCCATGACGAGCATTGCGGCCACTCCCACGGTCCCGACCCCAGCGAACTCGCCGGTCCCGGCGGCTGGAAGCGCGGGCTGGGGGCGATTTTGGCGGTCGGCGTCCGGCCGTGTTCGGGCGCGATCCTGGTGCTGGTGTTTGCGCTGGCGCAGGGCCTGTTCTGGGCCGGCATCGCCGCGACCTTCGTGATGGGGCTCGGCACCGCGATCACGGTCGCGACCATCGCCGTCATCGCGGTGTCCGCCAAGGATTTGGCGCGGCGCCTCAGCGCCGGACGCGAAGGCGGCGGCGCACTGGTGATGCGCGGCATCGAATTCGGCGCGGCGGGGCTGGTGCTGCTGTTCGGGGTCGGTTTGCTGTTCGGCTATCTCGCGGCCGAACGGGTGACGTGTTTGTAACCCCATCCTGAGGAGCTGCGAAGCGGCGTCTCGAAGGATGGGCCGCGGGTTTCATGGTTCGCCCGGCGATGCGAAGCATCGTCCGGAGACGCGCGAAGACGCGCTCCTCACCATGAGGGATTCACCCCGGCAGCCAGCCTCGGATCGCTGGCATAAAGAAGATCGCGCAATTGAGCGCGAAGCCGATGCTCCACAGGATCGAGCGCAGGGTCGGGCGGTTGCCGAGATAGGTGAAGACATAGGCGATCCGCACGATCAGGAACAGGATCGCCAGTTCGTCGATCAGGCGCTGCGGCCCGGCCCGGAATTCCGCCAGCAGCACGGCGATGGCGAAGAACGGAAACGCCTCGATGCCGTTCTGATGCGCGCCCAGCGCGCGCGCCGCGATCGGATCGTTGTAGAAGGCGGGATCGCGCGGCCTGGCATTGTCGAAGCGCCGGAACCCGATCCATTTGATCGGCGCGATCGTCAGCAGATACAGCATCAGCGTTGCGAAAACGCACCATTCGGCGACCGTCATGGTTCCCCCCGACGCGGCAATAAGCGACAGTATCGAAACCGCCATTATCTTGACAAGGATGACCCGACGCGCGAAGCCACAAGCATTATGACAGCGGTTGCATCAATCGAGAGCGCCAGGGCTGCCGCCGGGACCGTGCCGGAACGCGTCGGCGTGCTCTTGGTCAATCTCGGCACCCCCGACACCGCGGATGCGCGGGGCGTGCGGGTCTATCTCAAGGAGTTTCTGTCCGATCCCCGGGTGATCGAGGACCAGGGGCTGCTCTGGAAACTGATCCTGAACGGCATCATCCTGCGCGTGCGCCCGGCGCGCAAGGCGCGCGACTACCTGAAGATCTGGAACACCGAGAACAACGAATCCCCGCTCAAGACCATCACCCGCGCCCAGTCCGACAAGCTGGCCGCGGCGATCGCGGACCACGACCACGTCGTGGTCGACTGGGCGATGCGCTACGGCAACCCGTCGATTGCATCGCGGATCGAGGCGCTGACGGCGCAGGGCTGCGACCGGCTCCTGGTGGTGCCGCTCTATCCGCAATACTCGGCCGCGACGACGGCCACCGTATGCGACGAGGTGTTTCGCGTGCTCGCCTCGATGCGCGCGCAGCCGACCTTGCGGATCACGCCGCCCTATTACGACGATCCCGATTATATCGAGGCGCTGGCGGTCTCGATATCGGCGCATCTGGCGGGCTTGCCGTTCCAGCCCGAACGGATCGTGGCCTCGTTCCACGGCATGCCGCAGCAATACGTCGACAAGGGCGATCCCTATCAGGTCCAATGCATCGCAACGACCGATGCGCTGCGCAAGCGCATGGGCCTCGACGCCGGAAAGCTGCTGCTGACCTTCCAGTCGCGCTTCGGCACCGATGAATGGCTGCAGCCCTACACTGACAAGACCATGGAGAAGCTGGCGAAGGAGGGCGTGCGCCGGATTGCCGTGGTGACCCCCGGCTTCTCCGCCGACTGCCTGGAGACGCTGGAGGAAATCGCCCAGGAAAACGCCGAGATCTTCAAGCACAATGGCGGCGAGCAGTTCACCTTCATCCCCTGCCTGAACGACAGCGATCCCGGCATGGACGTGATCCGCCAGCTGGTGCTGCGGGAGCTGCAAGGCTGGATCTAGATAGGCTGAATTTGGCAGCTGGATTTGACGGTTAAGTGATTTTGACCGCTTCGTTAACAAAACGAAGCACTTTAAGGAAACGAAGCGCACTTGGCCGGCGTTCGGGCCGGGACCATCTGGCGGCTGCCGAAACTCGCCCTTAGCTATATTTGATAAGGCTATACTGAACCGGCGCGGCCGGCATTCAGACCAACAAGAATACGTCCGCGGACGTTGGTTTTTGCGGCTTTGGAGGATTTATGACCGGCTTCGACATTTTTGCCATTGCGTTCGTGCTGCTCGTCATCGTCACACTGTTTGCCGGCGTCAAGACCGTGCCGCAGGGCTTCGACTGGACCATCGAGCGGTTCGGCAAATTCACCCGCACGCTGTCGCCCGGCTTGAACATCATCGTTCCCTATTTCGACCGCGTCGGCCGCAAGATGAACATGATGGAGCAGGTGATCAGCATTCCCGAGCAGGAGGTGATCACCAAGGACAACGCCACCGTGACGGTGGACGGTGTCGCCTTCTTCCAGGTGTTCGACGCCGCCAAGGCGAGCTACGAGGTGTCCAATCTCGAGCAGGCCATCATCGTGCTGACCATGACCAATATCCGCTCGGTGATGGGCGCGATGGATCTCGACCAGGTGCTGTCGCACCGCGACGAGATCAACGAGCGCCTGCTGCGGGTGGTCGACGCTGCGGTGTCGCCGTGGGGCCTCAAGGTCAACCGCATCGAGATCAAGGACATTGTGCCGCCGGCCGACCTGGTCGAGGCGATGGGACGCCAGATGAAGGCCGAGCGCGTCAAGCGCGCCGACATTCTGCAGGCGGAAGGCCAGCGCCAGTCGGAAATCCTGCGCGCGGAAGGCGCCAAGCAAGGCCAGATCCTGCAGGCCGAAGGCCGCAAGGAGGCCGCGTTCCGCGACGCCGAGGCGCGCGAGCGCTCCGCCGAAGCCGAGGCCAAGGCGACGCAGATGGTCTCCGAAGCCATTGCCAAAGGCGACGTCGCCGCACTGAACTACTTCATCGCCGACAAATACATCAAGGCGTTCGGACAGCTCGCGGATTCGCCGAACCAGAAGATCGTCATGCTGCCGATCGAGGCGATGAGCATTCTGGGCTCGCTCGCCGGCATCGGCGAGATCGCGAAGGCGACCTTTGGCGAAAGCTCGGCTTCCGCACAGGCCGCCGCGCGTCGCGGATCGGTGCCGACCACCGGGCCGACCCCGCCGCCCTTCACGCCGCGGCCCTAGAGGTTTCGTGGCGCGCGCGGTGACGCGAGCGAATTCCCTCTCCCGCTTGCGGGGGAGGGTGCCGGGCAAAGCGGGGCGGGTGGGGACTCGCTGCCGTCGTGTCGTATGGATCGCTTAAGCAGATAATTGAGAGGGTCGGATGATGACCGAGATGTTTACCTCCCTAGGCACCTGGAACTGGCTGATCTTCGGCTTCGTGCTGATGGCGCTGGAATTGCTCGCGCCCGGTGTCTTCATGTTCTGGCTCGGGCTGGCGGCGCTGCTGGTCGGCCTGTTGTCGTTCGCGATCAACCCGTCCTGGCAGACGCAGCTCCTGATGTTCGCGGTGTTCGCGGTGGCGGCGGTGCCGCTGTGGCGTCGGGTGGCGTTGAGCCACAAATCGGCGAGCCAGAGCAACCCGTTTCTCAACAAGCGCACCGATGCGCTGGTCGGCCGGGTGTTCACGCTGGAAAAGCCGATCATCGACGGCGCCGGCACGGTGAGGATCGACGACACCATCTGGCGCGTCGCCGGTCCCGACGCGCCCGCCGGCAGCCGGGTCAGGGTCGTGCAGGCCGACGGCGCCAGCCTGACGGTGGCGGCGGCGTGAAATCAGCCAGCCGCGCGCTTGCTCCATCGTTCGGCGAAGCGGTACAGCGGCAGGAAATTCCCCGCCAGATCCTTGCCCAGGGCGGTGAGGCGGTAGCCGTCGCCGGCGATCAGCTCGACCAGGCCCGCCTCGCGCAGTTCGGACAGCCGGGTCTGCAGGATGGTCGGCGAGGCGTCGTCGCAGGCCGTGCGCAGCGCGCGCGAGGTCAGCGCACGGTCGTCGCGAAGCTCCCAGATGATCCGCAAGGCCCAGCGTCGGCCCAACAGGTCGAGCAGGGCCATGATCGGGCGGCCGGACGCCGAGCCCCGGGCGGCGCGTTTCTTCATGGCTGAACCCAGTTTCGGCATCGCAGGCTCCTCTTGCGGATCGCTACAAATAATGTAGCGTATCGCTACGTTTATTGTAGCACAGGAGTTGCCGATGTCACGCATAGCGCCGCTGCAGCCGCCTTACCCGCCCGAGATCCAGGGCCATTTCGACCGCGTCATGCGCGGCGCGCCGCCGCTGCTGCTGTTCCGCACCATCGCCACCAGCGCGCGCGCCTGGGAGAAATTCCGCGCCGGCAGCCTGCTCGACCGCGGCCCGCTCACCTTGAGGGAGCGCGAAATCGCGATCATGCGGACCTGCGCCCGCACGGCCTGCGAATACGAATGGGGCGTGCATGTCGCGGCCTTCGCTGCCGCCGCCCATCTGACCGACGAGCAGGTCCGTGCCACCGTGCTGGAGCAGGCCGGTGCGCCGTGCTGGTCGGCCGCCGAGCAGGCGCTGATCGCAGCCGTCGACGCGCTGCATGACCGCGTCACGCTCGGCGACGCCGAATTTGCGGCGTTATCGGCGCATTACGACGACGCGAAGATTCTGGAAGTGCTGCTGCTGTGCGGCTTCTATCGCACCGTGTCGTACCTGGCGAACGGGCTGGCCTTGCCGCTCGAGCAAACGGCGGCGCGGTTTCCGAATGCTTGATCGTCATTCCGGGGCGATGCGAAGCGTCGAACCCGGAATATCGAGATTCCCCGATGTGCAATTGCACATCTGAGGTCTGGTCCTTCGGACCATCCCGGAATGACAGCGTTCCCTACGCCACGCCAGCGCGCAGCACGTCGTGGACGTGGACGATGCCGACCGGCTTTTTGCCCTCGGCGACGATCAGGACGGTCACCGCCGGCTTCGACGAATTGATCGTCTCCAGCATTTCGGTGGCGAGCATGCCGGGCGGAATGGTGCGCGGATTCCTTGTCATCACCTCGTCGACCGATGCGGTCATCAGATCGGGCCGCATGTGACGGCGCAGATCGCCGTCGGTGATGATGCCGGCGATCTCGCCGCCGGAGTCCACGATGCAGACGCAGCCAAAACCCTTGGTCGACATCTCCACCAGCGCATCGGACATTTTGGCGCCGAGCGGTTTGACGGGGATCGCGTCGCCGGTATGCATGATGTCGCGGACGAATTTCAGCATCGCGCCCAATTTGCCGCCGGGATGGAAATTGGCGAATTCGAGCGCCGTGAAGCCGCGGCCTTCGAGCAGCGCGATGGCGAGCGCATCGCCGATCGCGGCCTGCATCAGCGACGAGGTGGTCGGCGCCAGGTTGTGCGGACAGGCTTCGCGCGCCTTCGGCAGTTCCAGCACGATGCGCGCCGCCTCGCCGAGCGAGGAGGTGGCATTCGAGGTCACCGCGATCATCGGAATCGCAAAGCGGCTGGAATAATTGACGAGATTCTTCATTTCCGGCTGCTCGCCGGACCACGACAGCGCGATGATGACGTCGTCCGGCGTGATCATGCCGAGATCGCCATGGCTCGCTTCCGCGGCATGGACGAAGAAGGCGGGGGTGCCGGTGGAGGCCAGCGTCGCCGCGATCTTGCGCGCCACGTGGCCCGACTTGCCGAGGCCGGTGACGATGACGCGGCCCTTGGCCTGCCGGATCAGCTCGACAGTGGCGGCGAAGGCCGGCCCGAGCGGGCCCTGCAACGCGGCCGACATCGCGGCGATGCCACTGGCCTCGGTCTCGAGCGTGCGCAGGCCCGAGGCAACGGCGGCGCTCGCCTGGTCGGTCCCGGATGATTTTGCCATCAGCGGTTTCGAATTGGCCATGCGTGGTTCCGAAGGAGGCGGGTCTGGGCCGCGGGCCCCTCCTTAGCACGGCCGATTTCGCGATGCGACGCGCCGGGCGGTTCTCAACGGCTCATTAACCATAATTGTTTTAACTCCATTAACGACGTTTTCCGCCTGCGTGCTCGCGCATCTGGAACCCGGTCGGCAAGTAGATGATTTTGTTGGGGTATTTTCATCGTGATGTCGGGTCCAGCAAGGGGCCGCCGCAGGCGCGTTTTGATTTGGCGCGCGTTGTTGCCATGCCTTGCGCTGATCGCGTTCAGTGAGACCTCGAGCCGCGCCCAGACGCTCACGCCGGACCTGTTCCGCGCCACCCGCGACGGCTTCGTGTCGCCGCAGGATTCGCCGCTGCGCCGGACCGCCGAGTCCGGCGACCGCACCGGCGATGCGGCCAACGACGCGCGGCTGCGCGACAAGGACCGGCCGGCGCCGTCGCGGATCGGCGCGATCCCCACTTACGGCCTTCCCGCCGCCAGCGGCGCGTCCTCATCCGGCTACGACTCGCTCAACCGCACCCGCAAGAAGGCGAAATTCTATCCGGGCCAGGCCAAACCAAAGCCGCCGCCGGGTCCCGGCAGCAAGCCGCCGGGGATGCGGGATCCGAATGCACGGGTGCGGCTGTCGGTCCCGCCGTCGGAAACCGCCAACAAGACGCCGATCCCGCCGGCGATGGCCGGCACCGTGCCGGGGCAGCCGCCGCGCAAGCGGCTCAAGATCGACGACGATCCGTTCGGCGCGGTCGGCGATTACGCCGGCAGCTTCCTGATCAAGTCCGCGCTCGAGCTGCGCGGCGGCTACGACACCAATCCGCGCCGCACCGTCGTGCCAGCCGGCTCGCCGTTTTATGTGATTGCGCCGGAACTGGTCGTGTTCTCCGACTGGGAGCGCCATGCGCTGGTCGCCGACCTGCGCGGCTCGTTCACCGGCTACGGCAACACCTTTCCGCCGCCGACCGACGGCACCATCTCGTCGGCGCCAGTCATCATCGACCGGCCGGACTTCACCGGCCACATCGACGGCCGTCTCGACGTCAGCCGCGACACCCGCCTCACCGCGCAGACGCGGCTGCGCGTCGCCACCGACAATCCCGGCAGCCCGAACATCCAGGCCGGCCTCGAGCGATACCCGGTCTACTCGACGCTCGGCGGCACCCTCGGCGTCGACCAGAATTTCAACCGCCTGCAGCTTTCCGCCGGCGCAACGGTCGACCGCACCGTCTATCAGAACTCTGAATTGACCGACGGCACCTCGACCAGCAACGCCGACCGCAACTACAATCAGTTCGGCGGTCTCGGGCGGGTCAGCTACGATCTGATACCGGGCCTGAAACCGTTCGGCGAGATCGACGGCAACGTCCGCTCGCATGACCTTTTGTTCGATCGCAACGGCTATCAGCGCAATTCCAGCGGCGGCTCCGTGCGCGCCGGTACCACTTTCGAATTCTCGCGGATCCTGACCGGCGAACTCGCGATCGGCTGGGCGGCGCGCTCCTATGAGGACCCGCGGCTGCTGCCGCTGCAGGGGCTGCTGACATCGGCCTCGCTGGTGTGGGTAGCGACGCCGCTGACATCGGCGAAATTCTTCGCCACCACGTCGATCGACGAGACCACGGTGCCCGGCGTTTCCGGCGTGCTGACCAACACCTACACCGTGGAAGTCGATCACGATTTCCGCCGCTGGCTGCAGGGAATCGGGAAATTCACCTGGGGCACGCAGGACTACCAGGGCGATGGTCGCTTCGACCGCTTCTACTCCATCTCCGGCGATCTGATCTACAAGCTGAACCGCAACATCTGGCTCAAGGGTACCCTGCGCCGCGACTGGCTCGACTCCAACATCCCCGGCAACAGCACCAATTCGACCGTGGTGATGCTGGGGGTGCGGCTGCAGCATTAGGGCTCCGATCTTATCCCTCTCCCTTGTGGCCCCCTCGTGGGAGAGAGCGAACGAGCACCGGCGTCCCCCAATCCGCGACGCGGCGACGCACCGGGTGGTCTTGAACCGGCCCGGGCGCAATCCCTACCTGATCGGTATGTGCCGCGGCGCTGCCGGCGGCATCAGGGAGACAACGATGAACTACCTCAAAACGGCGATCCTGCTGGCCGGGCTCACGGCCCTGTTCATGGGCGTCGGCTATCTGATCGGCGGTGGCAGCGGCGCGATCGTCGCGCTTCTGATCGCGGCCGCGACCAACCTGTTCGCCTACTGGAACTCGGACCGCATGGTGCTGTCGATGTACGGCGCCCATGAGGTCGATGCGCGCAGCGCGCCCGACCTCGTCGGCCTGGTGGCCACGCTCGCTGCCCGGGCCGGGCTGCCGATGCCGCGCGTGTTCCTGATGGACAATCCGCAGCCCAATGCGTTCGCCACCGGCCGCAACCCGGAGAACGCCGCGGTGGCGGTGACCACCGGACTGGTGCAGTCGCTCAGCCGCGAGGAGCTTTCGGGCGTGATCGCCCATGAGCTCGCGCATGTGAAGAACCACGACACGCTGCTGATGACCATCACCGCCACCATTGCCGGCGCGATCTCGATGCTGGCGCAGTTCGGGATGTTCTTCGGCGGCCACCGCGACAACAACAACGGCCCCGGCGTCATCGGTTCGATCGCGATGATGATCCTGGCGCCGCTCGGCGCCATGCTGGTGCAGATGGCGATCAGCCGCACCCGCGAATACGCCGCCGACGATCTCGGCGGGCGCATCGCCGGCCAGCCGTTGTGGCTGGCGTCCGCGCTGGTCAAGATCGCCGGCGCCGCGCACGAGATCCCGAACGAGGACGCCGAGCGCAATCCGGCGACGGCGCATCTGTTCATCATCAACCCGCTGTCGGGGCGCGGCATGGACAGCCTGTTCTCGACTCATCCCTCGACCGAAAACCGGATCGCCGAGCTGCAGCGGCTCGCCGCCGAAATGGGTGCAGGGACGGCGCCGCCGCTGCGTCCGGGACAGCCTCCGCGCCGCGGTCCCTGGAGCGTCCCGCGCGGTAGTGGCGCTGCCCCGCGCAGGCCGTGGGGGTGAAAATTCACCGCCGTCAAAGAACAAAAACCCCGGCGCAAGGCCGGGGTTCTGAAATCGCGAGCAGGCAATCTTCCGTTACGGACACGGATGGCGGAAGCCATCGCGCCCGACATAGGTCATGCTCTCGGGATCATACGACCGGAAGCGCTGCATGCAGTAGCTGATCGCATCTCGCCGCTGGGCTTCGCCCGCTATGATCGCCCCGCCGATGACGGCAGCGCCGATCCCGAGGGCAACTCCGGCGCCGACATCGCCACCACCCCAGCCGCGTCCACGGCCGCGGCCGCGTTGCGCGAAGGCCGAGGAAACGCCCATGGCGCCGGTGGTGGCAACCACGCCGACCGCGTACAATGACAATAGGACTCCTGTCGCCAGCACGCGGGTGACAAGCTTGCGCGCGCCCGATTTCTGAATTCTCATGTCGTCCGCCTTTCCCATTGAGCGCTGCATGATGATCGCGGGGGAAATAGCGGCGTTGATTTGGATCAAGCGCGCGGGCGGCTCCGGGGTACTTCGTCGCCGCTGCAGCCTGTCATCGGGCGGCGCGAAGCGCCGATCCGGTGGCGGGCGGTGACGGCCGAAAGAGGGGCGCGAAGCCTGCCGAAGCAATCACCTCGGCAGGTTCGTCGTCCCCATCAGGAACTGGTCGATCGCCCGGGCGCAGAGCCGGCCCTCGCGGATCGCCCACACCACCAGCGATTGGCCGCGGCGCATGTCGCCGGCGGAGAACACCTTCGGCAGCGAGGTCTGGTAGTCGGCGGTGTTGGCGCGGACATTGCCGCGCGGGTCGAGGTCGACGCCGAGCGTCTTGAGCAGGCCCTCATGCACCGGATGCACGAAGCCCATCGCCAGCAGCACCAGCTGGGCGTTGAGTTCGAACTCGGTTCCGGCGATCGGCTTGAACTTGTCGTCGACATGCACGCAATGCAGCCTTGTCACCTTGCCGTCTTCGCCGGAGAACTTCTGCGTCAGCACGGCGAAGTCGCGCTTGGCGCCTTCGGCCTGGCTCGACGAGGTCCGCATCTTCATCGGCCAGTTCGGCCAAGTCAGGCCCTTGTTCTCGTGCGCGGGCGGCGCCGGCATGATCTCGATCTGGGTCACCGACTTCGCGCCTTGCCGGAACGAGGTGCCGATGCAGTCGGAGCCGGTGTCGCCGCCGCCGATCACGACGACGTCCTTGCCGCCGGCAAGGATATCGGCGGCGTTGCCGAGCGGCTCCGAGGAGACGCGGCGGTTCTGCTGCGGCAGGAAATCCATCGCGTAGTGGATGCCGGCGAGATCGCGGCCGGGGATCGGCAGATCGCGCGCGGCTTCGGCGCCGCCGGTCAGCGCCATCGCGTCATATTGCGCGAGCAATTCCTGCGGATCGATCGCGGCGTTTCCGGTTCCCTGGGCGCTGCCGCCGACCGGCGAGTTGTAGTGGAAGGTGACGCCCTCGGCCTCCATCTGCGCCACGCGGCGGTCGATGACGTGCTTCTCCATCTTGAAGTCGGGAATGCCGTAGCGCAGAAGGCCACCGGCCTTGGCGAACTTCTCGTAGACATGCACGTCGTGGCCGGCGCGCGCGAGTTGCTGCGCGCAGGCGAGTCCGGCCGGGCCGGAGCCGATGATGGCGATCTTCTTGCCGGTCTTGTTCGCGGCGATTTCAGGCGGCAGCCAGCCATTTTCCCAAGCGCGGTCGACGATCGCGCATTCGATGGTCTTGATGGTGACCGGGTTGTCGTCGATGTTGAGCGTGCAGGAGGCCTCGCAGGGCGCCGGGCAGATGCGGCCGGTGAACTCCGGAAAATTATTGGTCGAGTGCAGGTTGCGCGAGGCCTCTTCCCAGTTGCCCTGATAGACCAGATCGTTGAAGTCGGGGATCTGGTTGTTGACCGGGCAACCGGGCGTGCCCGGCGCCACCGAGCCGGTGCCGTGGCAATAGGGAATGCCGCAATTCATGCAGCGCGCGGCCTGGTCGCGGGTTTCCTTCTCGCTCAGGGGAATGACGAATTCGTTATAATGCTTCACGCGCTCGGCGACCGGCGTGTACTTGCGGTCGTGCCGGTCGATCTCGAGAAAACCTGTGATCTTGCCCATTAACGTCCCTGAACTTCGCTTCGTCATTTTCCGTCGTCATCCTTCGAGGCTCGCCTTCGGCTCGCGCCTCCAGCGATAACGGCGAAGCCGATACGCAGGGATGACGTCCTCTTTTCCTGTCGTCGTCCCGCCGTCTTTCGAGGCCCTCGCTGCGCGCGAGCGCCTCAGGACGACGGCATCTTTGTCTTACGCCCCGATCGCTATCTTCGGCTCGGCGTCGGCGTCGGCCTTCAATTCCCTGAGCGCGCGGCGGTATTCCACCGGCATCACCTTGCGGAACTTCGGCAGCCACGTCTTCCAGTCGGCGAGAATGTCGGCGGCGCGCTTCGAGCCGGTCAGCTTGGCGTGGCGGGTGATCAGGACGTGCAGCCGCTCGACGTCGGATTCCAGCAGGTTCTGGAACACGTCGACGCGGCCATGCGCCTCGAGGTCGCCGGACTGGTGATAGGCGTTCTCGTTGACCATCTCTTCCGACAGCACCGGTTCGAGCTCGACCATCGCCATGTTGCAGAGTTTGGCGAAGTCGCCGGCCTCGTCCAGCACGTAGGCGACGCCGCCCGACATGCCGGCCGCGAAGTTGCGGCCGGTCTTGCCGAGCACCACGACGATGCCGCCGGTCATGTATTCGCAGCAATGATCGCCGGCGCCTTCCACCACCGCGACCGCGCCGGAGTTGCGCACCGCGAAGCGTTCGCCGGCGATGCCGCGGAAATAGCATTCGCCCTCGATCGCGCCGTACAACACGGTGTTGCCGACGATGATGGACTCTTCCGGCACGATGCCGGAATTGCGCGGCGGCTTGACGATGATGCGGCCGCCGGACAGGCCCTTGCCGACATAGTCGTTGCCTTCGCCTTCGAGTTCGAAGGTGACGCCGCGCGTCAGCCAGGCGCCGAACGCCTGGCCCGCGGTGCCCTTGAAGTTCACTTGAATCGTGTCGTGCGGCAGGCCGGCATGGCCGTAGATCCTGGCCACCGCGCCGGACAGCATCGCGCCGGCGCTGCGGTCGGTGTTGTTGATCTCAGTCTCGAACTTGACCGGCGCGCCGCGGTCGAGCGCGGGTCTCGCCTTCTCGATCAGGGTGCGATCGAGCACGGCTTCCAGGTGATGGTTCTGCGCCTGGGCGTGATAGATCTTCTGGCCCTTTTCTTCCTTCTGCCGCACGAACAGCTTCGAGAAGTCGAGCCCCTTGGCCTTCCAG
Organism: Bradyrhizobium sediminis; assembly: GCF_018736105.1. Taxonomy (NCBI): domain Bacteria; kingdom Pseudomonadati; phylum Pseudomonadota; class Alphaproteobacteria; order Hyphomicrobiales; family Nitrobacteraceae; genus Bradyrhizobium; species Bradyrhizobium sediminis. The sequence continues at coordinate 4,739,469 of NZ_CP076135.1, read as the reverse complement.
TGCGCCACCAGGGTGGACTGGTCGAGCATCTGGGTCTGGCCCACCATCTCGTTGAAGGTGCGGTAGCCGAGCTGCGCCATGATCTCGCGGACTTCCTCGGCGACGAAGAAGAAGTAGTTGATGACGTGCTCGGGCTGGCCGGTGAAGCGCTTGCGCAGCACCGGATCCTGGGTGGCGACGCCGACCGGGCAGGTGTTGAGATGGCATTTGCGCATCATGATGCAGCCGGCCGCGATCAGCGGCGCGGTGGCGAAGCCGAATTCGTCGGCCCCGAGCAGTGCGCCGATCACGACGTCACGCCCGGTGCGGAAGCCGCCGTCGACCTGCACCACGATGCGGCTGCGCAGCCGCTCGCGCACCAGCGTCTGGTGGGTTTCGGCCAACCCGATTTCCCAGGGGCTGCCGGCATGCTTGATCGAGGTCAGGGGGGAGGCGCCGGTGCCGCCCTCGAAGCCCGCGATGGTGACATGGTCGGCGCGCGCCTTGGCAACGCCGGCCGCGACCGTGCCGACGCCGATTTCGGAGACCAGCTTGACCGACACCTGGCCGTCCGGATTGACGTTCTTCAGGTCGTAGATCAGCTGCGCCAGATCCTCGATCGAATAGATGTCGTGATGCGGCGGCGGCGAAATCAGGCCGACGCCGGGGGTCGAATGCCGCACCTTGGCGATGGTGGCGTCGACCTTGTGGCCGGGCAACTGTCCGCCTTCGCCGGGCTTGGCGCCCTGCGCCATCTTGATCTGCATCATGTCGGAATTGACGAGATATTCCGTGGTGACGCCGAAGCGGCCCGAGGCGACCTGCTTGATCGCCGAGCGCATGGAATCGCCGTTCGGCAGCGGCTTGAAGCGGTCGCTCTCCTCGCCGCCTTCGCCGGTGTTGGACTTGCCGCCGATCCGGTTCATCGCGATCGCCAGCGTGGTGTGCGCCTCGCGCGAGATCGAGCCGAAGCTCATCGCGCCGGTGGCAAAGCGCTTGACGATGTCCTTGGCCGGCTCGACCTGGTCGAGAGCGACAGGCTTGCGCTTCTCGTCCTCGGCGGTCTTGATCTTGAACAGGCCGCGCAAGGTCAGCAGCCGCTCGGACTGCTCGTTGAGGATTTTTGCGAACGCCCGGTAGCGCTCCAGCGAATTGCCGCGCACGGCGTGCTGCAGCGTGGAGACGGATTCCGCGGTCCAGGCGTGATCCTCGCCGCGGGTGCGGTAGGCATATTCGCCGCCGACGTCGAGCGCAGTCTTGTATTGCAGCGCGTCGCCGAACGCGTCCTGATGGCGGCGCGCGGTTTCCTCGGCGATTTCAGCCAGCCCCACGCCTTCGATGCGGGTATGGGTGCCGACGAAATACTTCGCGACGAAATCCGCCTTCAGTCCGACCGCGTCGAAGATCTGCGCGCCGCAATAGGACTGGTAGGTCGAGATGCCCATCTTCGACATCACCTTGAGCAGGCCCTTGCCGATCGACTTGATGTAGCGCTTGACGATCTCGTAGTCGTCGAGCGACCCCGGCAGCCGGTCCTTCATCGCGATGATGGTCTCGAAGGCGAGATAGGGGTTGATTGCTTCGGCGCCGTAGCCGGCGAGGCAGGCGAAGTGATGCACCTCGCGCGGCTCGCCGGATTCGACCACGATGCCGACCGAGGTGCGCAATCCGGTGCGGATCAGGTGATGATGCACGGCGGCGCAGGCGAGCAGCGACGGGATCGGAATCCGGTCGGTGCCGGCCATGCGGTCGGACAGGATGATGATGTTGACGCCCTCGCGGACGGCGGCCTCCGCGCGCGCGCAGAGTTCGTCGAGCACCTGCTCGAGGCCGGCGGCGCCGAACCCGGCGTGGAAGGTGGTGTCGAGCGTGCGCGACACGAAATGGGTGTCGGCGACCTCGGAGATCGAACGGATCTTTTCCAGATCCGCGTCGGTCAGGATCGGCTGGCGCACTTCGAGCCGCTTGGTGCCGGCCATGCCCTGCAGGTCGAACAGGTTCGGCCGCGGCCCGATAATCGAGACCAGGCTCATCACCAGCTCCTCGCGGATCGGATCGATCGGCGGGTTGGTGACCTGCGCGAAGTTCTGCTTGAAGTAGGTGAAGAGCTGCTTCGGCTTGTCCGACAGCGCCGAGATCGGCGTGTCGTTGCCCATCGAGCCGTTGGCTTCCTCGCCGGTCGAGGCCATCGGCGTCATCAGGATGGCGATGTCTTCCTGCGAATAGCCGAACGCCTGCTGCCGGTCCAGCAGCGGCAGGTTCGAACGCATGCCCTTGGTCGGGGCGTCCGGCAGTTCCTCGAGCACGATCTGGGTGCGGTCGAGCCACGCGCGGTAGGGATGGCTCTTGGCCAGTTGCGCCTTGATCTCGTCGTCGGGAATCAGGCGGCCCTGTTCGAGGTCGACCAGCAGCATCTTGCCGGGCTGCAGCCGCCACTTGGTGATGATGTGCTCTTCCGGAATCTTCAGCACGCCCATTTCGGACGCCATGATGATACGGTCGTCGCTGGTGACGAGATAGCGCGCGGGACGAAGCCCGTTGCGGTCCAGCGTGGCGCCGATCTGGCGGCCGTCGGTGAACGCGATCGCGGCGGGACCGTCCCACGGCTCCATCAGGGCGGCGTGATATTCGTAGAACGCGCGGCGCTCCTCATCCATCAGGGGATTGCCGGCCCAGGCTTCCGGAATCATCATCATCACGGCGTGCGGCAGCGAGTAGCCGCCCTGCACCAGGAATTCGAGGCCGTTGTCGAAGCAGGCGGTGTCGCTCTGTCCTTCGTAGGAGATCGGCCACAGCCGGCTGATGTCCTTGCCGAACAGCTCCGAATGCACCGAGGCCTGGCGGGCCGCCATCCAGTTGACGTTGCCGCGCAGCGTGTTGATCTCGCCGTTATGGGCGATCATGCGGTAGGGATGCGCCAGCGACCAGGTCGGGAAGGTGTTGGTCGAGAACCGCTGATGCACCAGCGCCAGCGCGCTCTCGAAGTCCGGCTCGGAGAGGTCGGGATAATACTTGCCGAGCTGGTCGGCGAGGAACATGCCTTTGTAGACCACGGTGCGGCACGACAGCGACACCGGGTAATAGCCGGCCAGCCCGCGGTCGCGGCGCTGGTAGATCGCCTGCGAAATCGACTTGCGCAGGATGTAGAGCTTGCGCTCGAATTCGTCGTCGGTCTTCGCCTTGCCGTTGCGGCCGATGAACACCTGCATGTGCGCGGGCTCGGTCGGCTTGACGGTTTGGCCGAGCGAGGAATTGTCGGTCGGTACGTCGCGCCAGCCGAGCAGCACCAGCCCCTCGTCCTTGATCTGGTCGGCGATGATGCTCTTGATGACTTTGCGCCACGCCGTTTCCTTCGGCATGAACAGCGCGCCGACGGCGTAGTCGCCCGGCTTCGGCAGCGCAAAGCCGATCTCGGCGGCCTTGCGCGCAAAGAAGGCGTGCGGGATCTGCACCAGGATGCCGGCGCCATCGCCGGCGCGCGGATCGGCGCCGACCGCGCCGCGGTGTTCGAGGTTGCACAAGATGTTCAGCGCGTCGGAGACGATCTGATGCGACTTCTTGCCCTTGATGTTGGCGATGAAGCCGACGCCGCAGGAATCCTTTTCCAGCGCGGGATCATAGAGACCCACGGCGGGCGGGCGCCAGTCATGCTCGCGCGCAGGCTCGGCCGGTTTCGAGGCCGGGTCCGCCGACAGCGCATGCGTCACGATGTTTTCGCGCTCGAACTCCGACCCGCTCATCTCAGTCCTCTCAAAAAGGCTTTCGCAATAAGGCTTGAGGCCTCAACAAGGCTTGGGGCCTCAACCGTCGTCGGCGCACCTTGGGCGTTGCGGCACCCACCGGGCCACCGCTCGTCCTCCGCGAGCCGCAATTTCGTAAATTCAGGCTTGGGCGTCCGGCGTCCCCGACGAACGGCCTTGCCTTTTACTTCCTGGCGCCTGAGCACCAACTTTTGCTGCAATCCCCGTGCCGGGATCCGCACCGCAATTGAGACAGCTATGCTGTCCTAACTCAGACCATGCCAAATTTTTTTCTATCACACAAGCGCGTGAAAGTCCCCCGCTGCATGGCAGATCCGTGCCTTCGCTGGGGATAGCCGTACCGCCCCGGATTTGAAGCAAACGCGCCGCGATCCGGCCCAAGGACCGCCGGAATCCGCAATGAAATTGCGGCCGGGACAGGGAGCGAAAACGCTCCGGGGTGTCACAGGAGCGATGATCCGATGAAGTTGTTCACGGGATGGGTGGTGTCGGCCGGGCTGGTGGTGGCGGCCACCGCCGCGCAGGCGCAGGTGCTGCCGCCTTACGGCGTCGGGAACTCGCCGTACCGGGCGGTGTCCGACGTCGGCGGTCCCTATGCGGCGATGCCGCCGGAAGCCCGGGTGCCGCCGGGCTACGGCCCGCGGTTGCTGCCGCCGGAGGAGGTCTACACGGTGCTGCGCGAGAGCGGATTTTCGCCGCTCGGCATCCCGCGGCAGCGCGGCTTCGTCTACACGATTTCGGTGATCGACCGCGGCGGCGACGACGGCCGGCTGGTGATCGACGCCCGCACCGGGCGGATCCTGCGTTTCCTGCCGGCGAACCGGATGGGCGACAATTTCGATGAGGCCCTGACCGACAGCTACGGCCCGCTTGGCCCGCCGCCGCTCGTCACCGGGGCGCCGCGGCCGCCGCGCGCGATCCCGAGGGTCGCAAGCCGCACGCCCGCGGTACCGATTCCGAAAGCTTCGCCTCACGCCGGCCAGGCCAAGCCCGGCGCCGAGGCCAAGCCGCTGGCGGCAAAGCCCGCGACCCCGCCGGCACAGCAGTCGGCCGCCGCACAGACCAGGCCGGCCGAGCCGCCGACCACCGGCCAGGCCGCAGCCCCCGCGGCTGCGCCTCCGGTCGAGGCCAAGCCCGCGCCGCAGATCCTGCCGACCCAGGACATGCCGCAGGCGCAGGGGCTGGAGTGAGCTGAGCCCCCATCCGGAGGAGCTTGCGAGGGCGAACTCCCCATCATGAGGTGATTGCCCGCTGATAACAAAAAACGCCCCGGTTTCCCGGGGCGTTTGGGTCTCGGCCAATATCTGCCGAAAACCAATTCTCTTAAGCGGCAGCTTTCTCGGCCGAGCCGTCGATCACCTGCGGCGCTGCCGCGCTGGTGGCGATCGGAATGGTGCGCGGCTTCTTGGCCTCGGGGATTTCGCGCACGAGATCGACATGAAGCAGGCCGTTCTCGAGCGAAGCGTTCTTCACCTGTACGAAATCGGCGAGCTGGAAGGCGCGTTCGAAGGCGCGCGCGGCGATGCCGCGGTACAGCACGTCGGCCTTGTTGCCGTTCTCAGTGACGGATTTTTCGCCCTTGATCGTCAGGGTGTTTTCCTTGGCGACGATCGAAAGCTCGTTCTGCGAGAAGCCGGAGACGGCAACCGTGATGCGATAGGCGTTCTCGCCGGTGCGCTCGATGTTGTAGGGCGGATAACCGGGGCTGCCGTCGGTCGCTGCGCGGTCGAGCAGGTTGAAGAAGCGGTCGAAGCCGACGGTGGAACGATAAAATGGGGTGAGATCGTAGGTACGCATGGGGTAGTCCTCCATTGAGCGACTGTTTCAGTTAACCCGCCCGCCATGGGGCCGGGCTTTCGTCCAATGTGCAGCCTCAGGCCCGGTTTCCCGAAACGCTGGTAGCGGCCTGCACGAAGGTGATATGGGAGGGGCCCCGCAGCGTTCAAGAGGGTGGGAACGGCGCCGGTTTTGCTGCCCGCACCCTTGATTTCCAGCGCTTTTCACCTATCCGGTCCGCTCCCATGACGCTCGTCTCGATCCCTGCCAATCCCGTTCCGGAAGACGTCGTCTCCGGCACCATCAAGACGCCTGATGGTGCGGAATTGCGCTTCGCGCGCTGGGCGCCGCCGGCCGGCCGCAAGGGCACGGTCTGCGTCTTCACCGGCCGCAGCGAGATGATCGAGAAATATTTCGAGACCGTGCGCGATCTGCGCGAGCGCGGCTTTGCGGTGGCGATGATCGACTGGCGCGGGCAGGGCCATTCGTCGCGGCGCCTGCGCGATCCGCGCAAGGGCTATGTGCGCGATTTCGCCGATTTCGAGGTCGACGTCGAAACCTTCGTGCAGCAGGTGGTGCTGCCGGATTGCCCGCCGCCCTATTTCGCGCTGGCGCATTCGATGGGCGGCGCTGTCATGCTGCGGGTGGCGCATGCCGGCAAGCGCTGGTTCGACCGCATGGTGCTGTCGGCGCCGATGATCGACCTGCCCGGCCACGCCACCTCGTTTCCGGCGCGCGCGCTCTTGAAATGCCTCCGGCTCACCGGCCAGGGCGGCCGCTACATTCCCGGCGGCAGCGACGCGCTGAGCAGCACCGAATCCTTCGTCAACAATCTCCTCACCAGCGATCCCGTGCGCTATGCTCGCAACGCCGCGATCCTGGAGGAGGACCCGACGCTCGGGCTGGCCTCGCCGACGGTGGCCTGGGCCGATACCGCGATAAGGACCATGCGCGGCTTCCGCGCCGCCGACTATCCGCTGCAGATCCGCCAGCCGATCCTGATGCTCGCCGCCTCCAACGACAGCGTCGTCTCGACCGCGGCGATCGAGGAGTTCGCCTATCACCTGCGCGCCGGCTCGCATCTCGTGATCGCCGGCTCCAGGCACGAGATCCTGCAGGAGCAGGACCGCTACCGCGCGCAGTTCTGGGCCGCATTCGACGCCTTCGTCCCGGGCACGCCGCTGTTCAAGTGATGAAGGTATCGTTGCCGTGAAGCCCGATCTAATCGACCGGATTTACGAATGCTCGGTTCTGCCGGACCTGTGGCCCGGCGTGCTGGATGAGCTGGCCGCGCTTTCGGATTCGCGCGGCGGCCTGTTGTTTTCGGCCCGCGACCGGGTTTTGAACTGGACCGCGTCGGCCAATCTCAGCGAGATCTTTCGCACCTATGTCGAGGACGGCTGGTTTCCGCGCTGTACCCGCCGTGTTTGCCTGTTCGGCCAGTCGCAGCCCGGCTTCTTCGTCGAGCATGATTTTTGGACCGCCGATCAGCTCGACAGCAATCCGATCTATCGCGACTTCTTCCGTCCGCGCGGGCTGGGCTGGTCGGCCGGCACTGGCCTGCAGATGCCGACCGGGGATCGCGTCGTCTTCAGCATCGAGCGCGAATACAGCCGTGGTCCGATCGAAAAGGAGCGGGTCGATGCCTTGAACGAGCTTCGCCCGCATCTGGCGCGCAGCGCGCTGGTGACGGCCCGGCTGGGGCTGCAGCGCGCCACCGGCGCCAAGGAGGCGCTGACGGCGATGGGGCTGCCGGCGCTGCTGCTCAACGAGAGCGGCACGGTGATCGAGGCCAATCACCTGATCGAGGGGCTCGGCGACCATGTGCAATGGCGCGCCCGCAACCGCATCGCGCTGGCCGACGGCCGCGCCAGCGAACTGCTATGGGCCGGCCTTGCCGCGCTCGACGGCGATCCGGAGCAGGCCGTGCGCTCGTTTCCGTTGCGCGATGCCGACGATCGCGCGGCGCTGGTCGTGCACATGATTCCGATCCGGCGCTCCGCCCACGACATCTTCGCCGGCAGTTACGTCCTGCTGGTAGCGACCCCGGTGACGATGCCGCTGGCGCCGCGCATCGAACTGATGCGGTCGCTGTTCGACCTGACGCCGTCCGAGGCGCGGGTGGCCCGCGGCCTCGCCTTCGGCGAGACGCTGGAGGAGATTGCGTCCGCCGGCGGCGTCGCCATCTCGACCGTCCGCTCGCAATTGCGCGTGGTGCTGCAGAAGACCGGCTGCACCCGCCAGGCCGAACTGGTGGCGTTGTTGGCGAACGTCACGCTGGATCGCAGCGCGCCGGAGAGTCCGGCGACGCCGTAAATTTCCCGGCCTTCGTTCCGGCTTTGCTGCGGCTTCATCTATTTGGAGGATGACGCCGGATTCCGCCGCGCTCATGCTCGCCATGACATTTCGTGTCACCAGCTTCCGGATCGGCCGGACGCTGTCCAACGCCAGCATCCCGCGCGCGCTCCGCGGCCGGGGATGCAATCAAGGGAAAGACAAATGAAGCGCTTCATCCTGTTGACGGTCTTGCTTGCCTCGGTCGCCGGTGCGTTCGCCGCGATGGCCCCTGCCTCCGCCGACCCGCACGGCGACCGCATGAAGCGGGATTGCAACAGCGGCGCACGCAAGTGCTGATTGCGTTCTGAGATCGAACCGCCGACATCGCCCGCCGGCTACCCGCGCCGGCGGGCTTTGTCCTTCATTGTCCAAGGCGGCCAAATTCCTTGCCGTCCGGTAGCGACGCAGATTTTGATGCGGGCCGAGGCCGGTCCTCATCAAAGTAGCGCCGGAAGTTGATCTGCATCAACAAGAGTTGGCCTCGCGCGCGTCGTAATGGTCTTTACAGGGCCGGGAAATGTCCTAGCCTGATGTCTCGGCGCTCTGGGGGATTCGGCGATGCGATTCCGCGTACGAAAATATGCCCATGTGCTGGAACGCACCGGGCTTGCGATGGCGGGTGCTGCCGCCGGCCTGTTTGTCGCCGCCCATGTCGGCTCCAGCGTCGCCGCGCTCACGACCCAAGGCTTTCTGGTCGTCATGATGGTTGCCGGCGCGATCGGGTTCTATCTCGGGATCGACACGCCGCCATTGCCGTTTCATGAACCGCATCAGGAGCCTGCAGACGGCTCCGGCGGCAAGATCGATACCGCGGAATTCCTCAGCGCTGTCGGCACCTTCCTTGCGGCGCTGACGGCCTTCGTCTCGGTCGGTGTGATCGTGCTTCGCGAGAATCCGCGGATGTTCTGGACCATCATGATCATGGCCGGATGGGTCATCGGGGTAGCGATGCAGATCGTTGCCGGCGCCATCGCACGCCTGCGGCGCTGATGCGCCGTCGCCTTTGGCCGTGACCGCTTTGCCGGGCTTGCGAACGAGAATTTGAAACCAATGCTCGGCATCCAGGAACTCTGGCTCTTCATCCTCTCCGGCCTCTTGCTCAACATCACGCCGGGACCGGACACCGCCTATATCGTCGGCCGCAGCGTGCAGATGGGATGGCGCGGCGGGGCGGCGGCGGCGCTTGGTATCGGCACCGGCTGCCTCGTGCATGTGTTTGCCGCGGCGCTCGGCCTGTCGGCGCTGCTGGCGGCGTCATCGGCCGCGTTCACCTTGGTGAAATGGGCCGGCGCCGCCTATCTCTGCTTCATCGGCGTCAGGATGCTGCTGTCGCGCTCCGGCGCGCCAGCCGCGGAGGCGGCGCCCGCAGGCGCCATCATCCCGCTGCGCCAGGTGTTCTGGCAGGGCGCGCTGACCAATGCGCTCAATCCGAAAGTGGCGCTGTTCTTTCTCGCCTTCCTGCCGCAATTCGTGGCGGCGGAGGCGCCGCACAAGGCCTTCGCTTTCCTGGCTCTCGGCCTGATCTTCATCTTCAACGGCACGCTGTGGTGCCTCGGCGTGGCTGCGTTCGCCGCGAAAGCCGCCGGCCGCGTCAGGCAGTCCGGCCGGGCGATGCTCTGGATCGACCGCGCGCTGGGCGGACTGTTCGTCTATCTCGGCGTCCGCATCGCGATGCTTCAGGCGCGGTAGATATTGTAGAGCGTGCTGCCCACCAGATAGAGCCCGAGCAGGATCATCGCGATCAGGAACCAGCGGCGGAAGGCTTCCGGCTGCATCCGCGAGCGCACCGCCTGGCCGATGAACATGCCGGCAAAGGCGGACGCCATCGCCACTGCGCCCGGCAGCGCGGTCGCCGCTGTCAGCAGCCCGGCGGTGGTCAGGTTGAAGGCGAGCGCCACGGTCGCAACCGTGAAGAACACCCCGAGCGCCTGCACCAGTTCGTCCTTCTCCATGCCGATCGCCTGCATGAACGGCATCGACGGGATCACCTGCACGCCGGTGGCGGCGGAAATGATCCCGGTGACGACGCCGACGATGCCGCCGATCCATCCTTCGTTCCGGCGCGCGACCTGGAACGAGAACTTATTGAGCCCGATGATGGCGTAGACCACCAGCAGCACGCCGAGCACGATGGTGCCGTAGCGCGCATAGGGGCCGGTCAGCATGTCCGAGTTCAGCCAGATGCCGATCACGGTGCCGACCATCAGCGGCCACAGCCGCCGGATGATGTCGCGCAGATAGGGGCCGAGGAAGGTCTGCCAGATGTTGGTGATGATGGCCGGCACGATGACGATGGCGAGCGCATGCGAGGGCTGCATCGTCACCGCCAGCAGCCCCATCGACACCGTCGGCAGGCCGAGCCCGATCACACCCTTGACGAATCCGGCGAGCAGGAAGGCGGCGGCGATCAGAAGCAGCAGAGGTTCGAACATCTGACAACATTGACCGATCGAAGCTGAAGGCACAATCTGCAGCTTGCGGAGCCAGCCTTCGGCTGGAGCGAAGGCTGGGATAGCCATGAGCACTGACCTCATCCTGAGGAGCGGCCACTTGGCCGCGTCTCGAAGGATGGGAAACATTGGCCTCATGGTTCTCCCGGCGATGCAAAGCATCGTCCGGAGACGGCGCAAGCGCGCCTCCTCACCATGAGGGTCACGGGAAACCGCCATGCGTTTCGATCTGGTCGACCTAAAGCTGTTCGTCGCCGTGGCCGAGGAGCGCAGCATTACCGGCGGCGCGACGCGCGCCCATCTGGCGCTGGCCTCCGCCAGCGCGCGGATCAAGGGGCTGGAGCAGGCGCTCGGCGTCACGCTGTTGCGGCGCGGCCGCCGCGGCGTCGAGCTGACCCCGGCGGGCGAGAGCCTGCTCGATCATGGCAGGCTGATCCTGCACGATGTCGAGGCCATGCGCGGCGATCTCGCAGCCTACGCCAGCGGTGTGCGGGCGAGCGTGCATCTGCTCGCCAACACCTCGGTGCTGTCGGAGCACCTGCCGAAGGCGCTGGCCGCGTTCCTGCGCGATCATCCCGATATCAATGTCGACATCGAGGAGCGCGAAAGTGCCGACATCGCCGCGGCGGTCGCCGGCGGTGCCGCCGATCTCGGCTTCGCCGCCGAGCATGCGCTGCCGGACCACATCGAACGCTTCGCCTTCTGCGAGGACAGGTTGATGCTGGTCGTGGCGCGACGCAGCGAGTTGGCCGGCCGCCGCGGCATCGATTTCAGCGAAGTTGCCGGGCGTGACTTCGTCGGGCTGACCAATTCGACTGCGCTGCAGGTCCATATTTCAAGACACGCCGCGCGGCTCGGCCTGCGCCTGCGCTTTCGGGCGCGGCTGCGCGATTTCGACGCGATCTGCCAGATGGTGGCGGCGGAGGTTGGCATCGCCGTGGTGCCGGAATCCGCGGCACGGCGATGCGCGCAGACCATGCCGATCGGCCTGATCCGGATCCGCGACCCCTGGGCCAACCGCAAGCTCGCGATCTGCGCCCGCAGTTTCAAGACGCTGCCGCGCCCGGCCAAGCAGCTGGTGGAGTATCTGCGCAAGGCGGCGCAGTAGCGAAGATTGCCAAGTCCTCGCAATGAAGAGGAATCCTAGCTGTTCAGCAGCTTCATCGCCGCTTCATGCACTCGCGGGTCGCCGGCGGCGATGATGCGGCCGCCGTTCTGGGCGGGCTTGCCGTCCCAGGTAGTGACGACGCCGCCGGCACCGGTGATGATCGGGATCAGGGCCGCGATGTCGTAGGGCTTCAGCTCGGTCTCGACGACGAGGTCGAGATGGCCGGCGGCGAGCATGCAGTAGGAATAGCAGTCGCCGCCATAGCGCGACAGCCGCACCGCCTGCTCGACCCGGCCGAAGGTGGCGCGGTCGGCGGCGTTCATCAGCAGCGGGCTGGTGGTGAACGAGGTTGCCTCGGCGAGCGAGGCGCAGCGCCGCACCGCCAGTTTCCGCGTCCCCGACGGCCCCTGGTACTGGGCCGAGCCACTGTCGCCGGAAAAGCGTTCGCCGATGAAGGGCTGGTGCATCATCCCGAACACCGGCGTGCCCTTGTGCAAGAGCGCGATCAGCGTGCCCCAGATCGGAAATCCCGCAATGAAGGATTTGGTGCCGTCGATCGGATCCAGCATCCAGACATAATCGGCGTCTTCGCGCTCGTTGCCGAATTCCTCGCCGACGATGCCGTGCTGGGGAAAATTGGCCTTGATCAGCCGCCGCATCACCGCTTCCGCGGCGCGGTCGGCCTCGGTCACCGGATCGAAATCGTGGGTATTGCTCTTGTCGTCGACCGACAGCGAGGTGCGGAAGAACGGCAGGATGGTTTCGCCCGACGTGGTCGCGAGGCGGCCAATGAAGGCGGTGAAATCGATGACCGTCACGGCGGTTCCTTGAAAGCGGGGGCGGGCGGCGGAGAATCTCCCGATCTTGCCTAGCCCAATCCGGCAGGCCGCGCACCGTTGACGCATACATTATACAGACGGCCGGTGCCGGTAGCCCGGGCCGGGCCGGTCAGGCGCCGAATCAGGGCCGCGAAGCGGTGTGTTTTCTGATGACGGCGCCGATCACGAATTTGAGAGGTTAATGGCCGCGGCCCGGAGATCGGGGTTTGCGGCGGCTCGTCAGGGGATGAAGCCTCTGAAATGACATGGGAAACGGCCAAATCCGGCCGTCCCGATCTGCAGCCCAGCTATGTGAATTTTGCACCGCAAATGAGTCAAAAACCCTTGCGCTTTGTGCAGCGCGGTCGCATATTGTTGCGGTGCGGTAGCGCCTCGCGCTATCGCTGCCCTCCTTGGGCGTTTCCTCCCTAGACTTGGGCCGCTTGTTCATTCAAGCGGCCCTTTTTTCTTTTGGGCGGTCATTCCGGGCGCGCCGGAGACGCATCCCCGAATGAATCCAGAAGTTATCGGAATGAGATTCCGGGTTCAGCCCTGCGGGCCGCCCCGGAATGACAGACGAGAGATCCTACTCCGCCGCGGCCTGGAACGGCCCGAGATCGCCGAGCGGCACCGCGGCCAGCGCGTCGGCCAGGGCGGCGAAATCCGCGGTCACCTGGGCGAATCTGGCGCTGCGTTCGCGCCGCCGTTCGTCCATGTAGATCGCCCGGTTGAGCTCGAGCTGAATGGTGTGCAGCCCGCTTGCCGGATTGCCGTAATGCTCGGTGATGAAACCGCCGGCATAGGGCTTGTTGCGCCCGACCGAATAGCCGAGTTCGGTCATGGTTACCTCGACCGTGTCAGGCAGCGCGGCCGCGCAACTGGTGCCGTAGCGGTCGCCGATCACCACGTCCGGCCGCCGCGGCTCGTCGCGCGAGATGCCGATCGAGGGCATCGAATGGCAATCCACCACGATCACAGTGCCGAACGCCTGATGCGCCTTGTTGATCAGCCGGCGCAGCGCGCGGTGATAGGGCTTGTACAGCGCCTCGATCCGCGCCAGCGCGTCGTCGACCGAAAGCCGCTCGCGATAGATTTCCTGGCCGTCGCCGACCACGCGCGGGATGGTGCCGAGACCGCCGGCCACCCGCATCGAGCGTGTATTGGCGAAGCTCGGCAGCCGCCCTGCAAACATCCGGGGATCGAGCTCGTAGGGCTCGCGGTTGACGTCGACATAGGAGCGGGGAAAGTTGACCCGAACGGTCGGAAAACCGCGATCGCTGAGATCGGCGATCAGCTCGTCCATGAAGGAATCTTCGGAGCGGCGCAGCGCGGTGAGATCGATCCGCGAGGCGTTGAGGAAGTCGTGCGGATAGACCGAGCCGGAATGCGGGGAGTTGAAGATGATCGGCGCCCGCCACTCGGCCGGCTCCACGATCTCGAACGGTGGCGACAGTTCGCCATCAAGCTGGGGCATCGTCGGGCGCCGTCCCTGCGTTCCGCGGCTCTGGAGGCGTCGATTCCGCCAGAAAAACGGAGGTTTTATGGACATGCATTGTCGGTAATCACGACCATTCTGCCAAGCGAAAAAAGTTTGAAACCGTCTGGAACGTATCTTAACGGCCGAAAAATGCCCGGCTTCATTGCGTTGCGACGCATTCCGGTACAGAAATGGCGCAGCCAGCCAGCCGCCGCGCGCCGCCCCCTTCACCCGAAATTTACCGTCTGTCGGGCTTAGTGGACGGACTGTCCTCCAATTCGGATTCGACGACCCCGCCATGCACAAGATCCTCCTCGCCGAAGACGACAACGACATGCGCCGCTTTCTGGTCAAGGCGCTGGAAAACGCCGGTTTTCAGGTTTCGCCGCACGACAACGGCATGTCCGCCTATCAACGGCTGCGCGAGGAGCCGTTCGAGATGCTGCTCACCGACATCGTGATGCCCGAGATGGACGGTATCGAGCTGGCGCGCCGGGCCTCGGAACTCGATCCCGACATCAAGATCATGTTCATCACCGGCTTTGCCGCCGTGGCGCTCAATTCGGATTCGGAAGCGCCGAAGAATGCAAAGGTGCTGTCGAAGCCGGTCCACCTGCGCGAATTGGTCAGCGAAGTGAACAAGATGCTGGCGGCCTGATTCGACCGCTTTATCCGGCGGAAGCCTGCTTGCCTGCCCGCTTTGGAGCCGATATACGGACCCCACCCGTAAAGACCACCTCTTGAAGAGGGGCGCGTAGCTCAGCGGGAGAGCACCTCGTTGACATCGAGGGGGTCACAGGTTCGATCCCTGTCGCGCCCACCATCTACCTTCCCAGACCGGCCCGGATTTTCAGCCGAGGCCAAATAGGCCTCTCAGGGACGCCAGAAGGCATGGCGGTGCCCGGGCAGGACCCGCCACCACATTTGACCATCTGGACGACGCGACCATCGGGCTGGCCAATTGAGCTTCGTTGCGCACCTAGCGCCGCATGGTTCTGAGAGGCGTCGGTAAGTGGTCCATGAGCTTGGCAAACTCGCCCGCATCGAGCCTTTCCCACAGAATCTCGAACACGCCGCGGGTCACGGTCAACGGATCCATCGGAAATCGCGGCGGCAAGCCCTGCAAGACATGGTCGGCAAACTCCTGGACGCTGCGATCTTTCGTCGGCTTTCCGGCCATATGCCAGCCTTCATAATAAACGCCGCGCACCAGTATCGGAAGCTGAGCGCCGAGATTCACGGCGACTTCGGGCGGCAACCGGTCGCGCAGTGCATGCAACACGGCCCGTAGCGCCAGGTAAGCGTGCTGGCGATCCTCAAAGTGCAACTGCTCGGCGACCGCCCTGAGCCAGGCATTGGTTTCCTGAACGGTGTGATCCAGTGCGGCAACGCCCGATGTGCTCATGACGCCCTCATCCCGCGCCCGGCGGTTCTTCTTCTTCGTTCTCGGTGAGGATTGCGATGATCTCCGACGCCACGCCTTGCATGGCTTCGCCGGCGCCAAACACGTCGGGATCGCCGCCAAGCCACACCGATGCCTGTTCGATGTCCGCAATGGTCGGCCGCAGCGACATGATCGCCAGAATCTGGGCCTGATCGAGGTTGCCCAAGACGCCCTTGACGTCGTCGAGGGTGGCAAATGCGGTGGTGCTATCGGCTGTTGCCATCGATGCCTCCTTGGCCCGCAAACTTTGTAATCTGATCAGATCGCCCGCCTGCCATCTTGATCAAGATCAATCGTGCGCTGGTTCCGGCGGCGTCTGATGACTTTAGCGCACTGGTTTCATCAGCGCCGGGACCGACAATTGATCCTCACTGCACGGGAGGTTCCGATGGCAGACCAATCCGACAGCTCAACTGCGAGTTCGGGTGGTCCACCGCGGGTACGGATTTTCATCGCACTCAAGATGGCGCCCGAGATCGCCGGCCAACTGGCGCAGATGGCGCTCGAACTGGAACGATTTCCAGTGCGCCTGATCGCTCCTGCCGATATTCACCTCACGCTGGTGCCGCCATGGAACGAGGTTTCGATGCCGGATGCGGTCGTGAAACTTCACGGTGTGGCCGACAGGTTTGGCGAGTTCGTCCTGAAATTTCGCCATGTCGGCTACGGTCCGGAGCCGGGACGCCCGCGGTTTCTGTGGGCGGAATGCGATGCGGGACCGGAACTGGCGCGGCTGCGCGCCGCGCTTCTCCTCACATTCGGGCAATCCGACGAGCGACCATTTCGGCCGCATGTCACGCTGGCCCGGCTTCGCGGCAATGGAGTTTCCATCGCGCGGAAATGCCCTGTCGATCGGGCTCTTGCGCTTACGCAACGAGTCGGTTCGGTCGAACTGATGCAATCGCCCGCTCCGGGCGAAAGCGGCTATAAGATGCTTGCGTCGCTGCAGCTCGGCGCGGATCCGGACTTTTCAAAGCGGGCGGGACGACTTTAGCGGCGCCGTCGCTTCCTGGAAAACTCAAAGAGCCAGGTTGCCAACGGCCCGCCGGGATGGTGCTGAAGCCAGAACCAAAGACTGGCCGCATTCCTCAACCGACACCGCTGCGTCTTCATCCATGACGACGATGGTGACACTCCATCCCTCGCTGGCCCACACACGCGCCTTCGCAATCGCTATCAGTGAGCTGTTGCGCTTCATTCTTACCGTTTCGCTGTCCCGTTCCGCGACGATTTCAAAGGCCATATGATTTCCCCGTAGGCTTTTTGCGAGGCCTACGGTCGTCCGGACGTTTGACCGCAGTTCGCCGGGATGGTGTCCATATGGCGGCGGGTCCGGGCCGAAATCGGGCAGGCTAGTTCCATCCGCCCTTGGGTTCGACGATCAGCACGGGAACTCGCCGCGCCGCAGCAATCGCCGAGGCCGCTTCATCCGCGAGAGCGCCGCGGGTCATGACAATCAGCCGCTCCGTGATCTGGCGGAAGGCTTGGGCGCAGGCCGTTGGGTCGGCCAGTCTGACGTTGCCCGCCGCCAGACGCTTGATAACAAGGCCGGTTTCGGCGGCAAGCTGAGGGATGCGCGAGTCATCCGCATCGAGGCCGTCGTTTTCGATGATAACCAATTCTTCCTTCGCCGCGAATGCGATCGCGGCAGCCGCGAGAATGCTCGGATCGTCGGATGAACTCGCAATCGCGACAACGGGGCCCCTGGTTCGTGCGATATGTGGCGGGACCAGCATGACCGCGGCGGCCGATCGGAAGGCGCCCTCCAGCAGCCACGCGAATTGCTGGGTAGCCCGTTCGGCCGGACTTCGGGGTTCGACGATCATGACGATGTCGTCGCTTCTCGACACGGCGGCAAAGGTCTTGGCCATCGGTCCCCGCGCGATCTCGAACTGGCATCCGGTGGAGAGGCGTTTTGCCGCGCCCATCAACTTGCGCTCGATGCTGCGTGCGGCAAGCTCGAAGTCGTGAGCCAACCGCGAAAGATCGATCGCGTGCCAGCCGCCTCCGAGCGTCCTGAACTCCCGCGAAAAAGGAATGCCGGCGAGATCACGCAGGTTGCTGTCTTCGAGGAACAGTCCAAGCAGATCGAGATGGAGCAGGTCGGCCAATTCGACCGCCAGCTGCATCGCGCGGTCGTGCGCGCCGGGCTGAAGTCCGAGCACGAGCCGCTTGAAGCTGTGGGGTTGCTTTGGCATGGCTAATTGGCGGGTGCTCCGCCGCCGTTGCTCTGGCTGATGAAGTTTCTCCGGATGCTGGCGAAGGCCCGGAGCCGGTCTTCAACGCGCCGATTGACGCTGCCGGGCGGATAGGCCCCGTCGGGGCCGCGCACCCCGGCGGAAATCCCGGTCAGGAGCGCAATCCCTTCATTGATGGTGGCGACCGGGTAGACGGCGAAGCGGCCGCCTGCACAGGCGTCGGTCACATCCTTTCGCAGCATCAGATGCTGGACATTGGCCTGCGGAATCAGGACACCTTGCGTTCCGGTCAGGCCACGCTTTTCGCAGATGTCGAAGAAGCCTTCGATCTTCTCGTTGACGCCGCCGATGGCCTGGATTTCGCCATGCTGGTTCACCGATCCGGTCACCGCGAGGTCCTGCCGCAGCGGAACGTCGGCAAGCGCCGACAGAATGGCATAGAGTTCGGCCGATGACGCACTGTCTCCCTCGACGCCGCCATAGGATTGCTCGAACACCAGACTGGCGAAAAGCGACATCGGGGTGTCAGTCGCGTATCGCCCTGCGACAAAGCCGGAAAGAATCAGAACGCCTTTCGAGTGGAGCGGGCCTCCGAGTTCGACTTCGCGCTCGATATCGACGACCTTTCCGCTGCCGGGTCTCGCCTGGCAGGTGATGCGGGTGGGGCGCCCAAAGGTAAATCCGCCGAGCTCGGTGACGCTCAGGCCATTGATCTGGCCGACATGCGCTCCAACCGTGTCGATCAGCGCCACCTTTTCGAGGATCGCTTCTTGCGTCCGGTCGCGCAGCCGGGCGGCGCGCCGGATGCGGGCCACCAAGGCGCTGTTCACATCGGCACGAGAGATCACGCTGCGCTTTGCTTCACGCGCGCAAAAATCCGCCTCGATCAGGATTTCCCGGAGTTGTTCCGCGACCAGCGAAAGCTTGCCGGAATGTTCGGCCGAGCGCGCTGCATGTTCGAGCACGAAAGCCACTGCGTCGCGATCCAGGGCGTTCAAACCCTCGCGCTGCGCGATGGTTGCCACCAGCCGCGCCAGGATGATCTCGTTCTCGGCGGTTCGGGGGAGATCGTTCTCGAAATCGGCGAGAACCTTGAAGTGCTCCGCCAGTTCGGGATCGAGGGCGGCGAGCAGGAAATACAGCAGGCGGTCGCCGAACAGGATGACCTTCAGCTTGAGTGGAATCGGGTCGGGCTCGAGAGATACCGTGCTGGTCAGTCCGAGAAACCGGCCAATATCCTCGATCGCAACCTCGCCGCGCCGCAACGTCCGTTTCAGTGCGGCCCAACTGAACGGCTCCAGCAGCACGCTGCGGGCATCGAGCAGCAGGTAGCCGCCATTGGCGCGATGGACTGCGCCGGCCTTGATGAGGCGAAAGTTCGTCAACAGGGCGCCCTGCAGGGGGATATACTCGATGCGGCCGATCAGGTTGCCCAGCGCAGGATGCAGTTCCTCGATGATTGGTACCGGCCTGTCGCCATACTGGGTGACGAGGACGTTGACTTCGTAGCGGTCGAACGGACTTCCGGTCCTGAATACGCCCGCTCCGCTCTCCTCGTCCTCGCTCTTGACCACGAACATGCCGACGTTCTCGACCAGGTCGGTCCGAACCGTTTCGATGAACTGCACCACCCGCGGAATGTCGTTGAAGGCAGCTTTCGCATCCTCGATCAACTGGTCGACCGCATATTTCGCCGTATCGCGGTTGAGTTGACGGGTTTCGTCGCGCCGCTGCGTCTCCCATTGGGGGACCTGGCGAATGATATGCTCGAGGTCCTTCTCCAGTGTTTCGATGACGGCCTGCACCTCGCGGCGCCTGGCTTCAGGCCAGGCGGAAAATTCATCGGGTGGAACGACCTTGCCATCCTTGACGGGGGCCAGCGCAAAGCCGAGTGGTGTCCTCAACACGGCAATATCCTTGGCGGCGGCCTTGTCGCGCAGTGCAGAAAAGGCCTCGCCTTGCCGCTTCTGGAACGACTCGTCGATGGCGGCTTGACGTGTCTGATAATCTTCGCTCTGGAATACCGCAGGCAGCGCGGATTTGAGGTCGTCGATCAGCTTGTGCATCGCGTTGTGAAATTCGCGGGCACGGCCTGCCGGAAGTTCGATTGCGATCGGCTTACCGGGATCGGCGAAATTGTGCACATAGACCCAGTCGGAAGGAGCAGGCTTTGCTGCCGCCTCTGCGGTGAGCATGGCCTTGACGGCATCCTGCATGCGGGCGCCGTTGGGACCGATCACAAAGAGGTTGAAGCCGGC
This sequence comes from Bradyrhizobium sediminis, assembly GCF_018736105.1. Lineage (NCBI taxonomy): Bacteria > Pseudomonadati > Pseudomonadota > Alphaproteobacteria > Hyphomicrobiales > Nitrobacteraceae > Bradyrhizobium > Bradyrhizobium sediminis. The sequence goes on along the minus strand of NZ_CP076135.1, from coordinate 4,719,863 downwards.
CTTGCCGACTTGCGTTCCGAACCGGATCGCTTCGACCGCACGGGCCTGACCGACAAGCCCGTCGATCGGCTGCAGCTCCGCCGTGGTCGAGAACACGAGGCCGGACAGATCGGTCGGACGATAGAGTTGTTCGGCCGCCAGCGGCCGAACGGCTGTTTCTCCAGTTACAACGGCGGCTTCCACGTGGTCATGCTCCTGATCAAGAGGCGCATTTCAGGTGAAATGGCCGCGCAGGCCTTGACGTGCATCAAGCCGGTAACGCATCGGCGCGCTGTCCTTCACCCCAGGACTTCGCTCGCGGCGATATAGGGCAGCCGCAGGGCATCGGCCACGGCGCGGCAAGTGATCTTGCCGTCGTGTACATTGAGCCCGTTTTGCAGATGCGGATCGTCGATCAGCGCCTGCGGGAATCCCTTGTCGGCGAGCGCCAGGACGAACCGGCGCGTGGCGTTGTCGAGGGCAAAGGCCGAGGTTCTCGGCACTGCGCCAGGCATATTCGCGACGCAATAGTGCACGACACCATCGATCACGAAGGTTGGCCGTGAGTGTGTCGTCGGGCGAGAAGTTTCCGCGCAGCCGCCTTGATCGATCGAAACATCGACGATGACGGAGCCCTGTTTCATGGATGCGACAGTACGCGCCGAAACGAGTTTGGGCGCCGCGCCCCCCGCGACCAGAGCGGCCCCGACCACCACGTCCGCAGAGGCACAGAGGGCTTCGATCGCTCCGGTATCGGCCGCAGCGGTAGTGGCGCGTTCGCCGAACCGCTGTGAGAGGTGACGCAAAGTATCGGAGCTGCGTGTTGCAATGGTAACATCGGCGCCCATGCCGATCGCCATCTCTGCGGCGCCGGAGCCGACGACTCCGCCGCCGAGCACGAGGACCTTCGCGGATGGCACGCCCTCGATCCCGCCGAGCAGGATGCCGCGGCCCCCTTCGGGACGCTGCAGGAAATGGGCGGCAACCTGCGGCGCCATCCGGCCGGCAACGCTCGACATCGGCGCGAGCAAGGGAAGCTTGCCGGCTGCGTCGGTGACGGTTTCGTAGGCGATCGCCGTTACACCCGATGCCATCAGCTCACGGGTCTGCTCGGGGTCGGGCGCCAGATGCAGATAGGTGAAGATGATCTGGCCGCGGCGTAGTTGGCTGCGTTCGGAGGCCAGCGGCTCCTTGACCTTCACGATCAGTTCGGCGCGCCGAAATATCCGATCCGCGCTTGCGACGATCTCGGCGCCGGCGGCAATGTATTCCTGGTCGGCAATGCCGGCGCCGGCCCCGGCCATGGTCTCGACCGCGACCTGATGTCCGCGCGCGGTCAGTTCACCCACTGTCCTGGGAGTGAGGCCGACACGGTATTCGTCGGCCTTGATTTCCTTGGGAACGCCGATGAACATGGTCGCCTTCCAATCCTGATCAACCCTTGATGCAGATCAGCGGCCGGAGCCGCGCCACCCGCCGCGCCAGGCCCGCATGCTCGGCGGCCATCACGACCGCGTCCACGTCCTTGTAGGCGCCGGGCGCCTCCTCGGCTACGCCGCGGGACGACGGACTCCTGATCAGGATGCCTCGCGCTGCAAGATCGTCGATGACCTTGCGGCCGCTCCATTGTTTGAGGGCGGCGTGGCGGGAAAGAGCGCGGCCGGCGCCGTGGCAGGCCGACGAGAACGCCTTCTCTTCACCGGTCGTTGCGCCGACCAGGATATGCGAGCCGGTCCCCATGCTGCCGCCGATCAGCACAGGTTGTCCGACTGCGCGTAACGCTTGGGGCAGACTTTCATGGCCGGGCCCGAAGGCGCGGGTCGCGCCCTTGCGATGGACGAACAGGTTTCGGCGTTTTCCGTCGACGACGTGCGGCTCGACCTTGCAGGTGTTGTGCGACACATCGAACAGCAGGCGGAGGTCGTGATCCGGGAAGAAGTGGCCGAAAATCCGGCGTGCGTAATGACCGAGGATTTCACGGTTCGCGAGCGCGCAGTTGATCGCCGCCCGCATCGCGCCGAGGTAGCGCTGGCCGATCTCCGAATGGATGGGTGCGCAGGCCAGCTCGCGATCGGGCAGCGCGATGCCCGATGCCTCCGCCGCCACCACCATTTCCTTGAGGAATTCGGTTCCGATCTGGTGGCCAAGTCCGCGTGAGCCGCAATGGATGGTGACGACGACATTGTCCTGCCGCAGGCCGAAGGCCTCGGCGACCCCGGTATCGAAGATTTCGGCGACCGCCTGGACCTCGAGATAGTGATTTCCGGAGCCGAGCGTTCCCATCTCTAGCCGCTGCCGTTCCTTGGCGCGGTCGGACACGCATTCGGGCCTGGCGCCGGCCATCCAGCCCTGTTCCTCGATGCGTTCGAGGTCCCGCGCATCGCCCCAGCCGTGCTCGGTCGCCCAGCAGGCGCCGCCCGTGAGCATGGCATCCATCTCGACGGGATCGAGAACGATCGCGCCTGTGCTTCCGACGCCGGCGGGGATCTGGCGATACAGCGAGTCGGCGAGCGATTTCTGCACCGGCAGGATGTCGGCGACGTCAAGCCCCGTCAGCATGGTGCGGACGCCACAGGAGACATCGAAGCCGACGCCGCCGGCCGAGACGATGCCCGACCTGTCCGGATCGAAGGCCGCAACGCCGCCGATCGGAAATCCGTAACCCCAGTGGGCGTCGGGCATGGCATAGGAGGCCCGGACGATTCCGGGCAGCATCGCGACGTTGGTCACCTGTTCAAAGACCTTGTCGTCCATGGCGCGAATGAGGTCTTCATCGGCGTAGATGATGGCGGGAACGCGCATGGCGCCAAAAGGCTCGATACGCCAGGTGGTGGCATCGACGCGGGTGAAGCGGGCAGGATCCATGACCGGTCTCCCTTACACGTCCACGATACAGGCCGCCGTCCAGATTCCGTTGTCGTCGGCGGCGACCCTGAGCGCGGTGTAGGTAGCGCCTTTGGGCTCGCAAGCGGGTGCATGCCGCTCGATATCGACCGGCTCGCCCCACAAGACGCCATGGAGCCGCACGCCCTCGATCCGTACGGCGAAACGGCCAAACAACATGCCGCGCACAGCCATCTCGTAAATGATGGCATTGAGCCACTCGACGAAGAGAATCGCGAGGTCCGGGCCTTCACAACTCACCTCGACCCGAACCGCCGGCCTCACTTCGGCATGCGTGACGACCGCCGTCAGCGCCTGCGCCGCCTGTTCGAACGCCTCTGCCGGCGTTGCGCCAAATCCCCTTACGCCGACGTCAGCATCATGTGGAAAGTGTTCCCACCTCGCATTGCTGGTGACCACGGGCGCAGGCATTGTCGGACGTTCCTCGTATTATCAACGATCATCCTCTTTCGAGGGAAGGATATTGATGCATCTCAAGGAGGGCCGCGGCGGTCACCGCCTCAGGGACGGGCGGCGATCCGGCGCGGCGTCTCGTGAACGACCATCTGGCCACCCGGGCAGATCTGCCGCTGGATCTGCTCCACCACCGCTTGCGGATCCATCTCCGGATTGCACAGGAGGATATCGACCAGCAGCAGGCGATACTCCGGCCACGTCGTCAGCACGATGTGCGACTCGCCGAGAAAGATCGCGATGGTGAGGCCGTGCGGGACGTAGCGCACTTCATACTCGCCGACGATGGTCGCGCCGACCGACTGCGCCGCCGTTTTGGCGGCCTCGGCGAGCGCTTCCGCGTCATGGATGACGTCGGGGCAGTCGTACAATTCTGCGAGAATATGGGTCATCAGCATCGAGAGACTCCTTCGGTCCGGACCGGATCCGAATGCCTGGCCCAACTCGCATTTGATACGGGTGTGTGCTAGTTAGCCGAATTGACAGCGAGATCAAGAGCAATGGCCGCGACATCGATTCTGGACCTGATAGCGCAGGCGACGCGCCTGCGTGAGGGACCGTCCGGCGTCTCGGCAATGCTGCGCGCGGTCTACCGCGGCGGCCCGCTGCGCCTGCAGGATGCGGCGCGCGAGGCGCGGCTGCCGCTGCCGGTCGCCACCGCCGTGCGCCGCGAGCTGGAAAAGGCCGGGCTGCTCGAACGCAAGCACGGGCTGACGCTGACCGGCGACGGACGCGAACTGGTGGAGCGCGATCTCGGCATGAGTACGCGGATCGACGTCACCTGCGCCACCTGCGCCGGGCATGGCATCGTCATTCCGGATTCGCTGCAGGACGAGGTCGCGCGGCTGGCGGAAATCATCACGCATGCGCCGTCGGTCGACGTGACGCTGGACCAGGCGCCCTGCAGCCCCGACACTTCCATGCGCCGCGCGTTGCTGATGCTGCAGAACGGCGCGCTCGAAGGCAAACGCGTGCTGCTGCTCGGCGACGACGATTCGGTTTCGATCGCGATCGGCCTCGTTGGCCGCGCGCTGCGCCAAAACGACCTGACCAAAGCCGATCTGACCCGCGGCGTCACCGTGATCGACGCCGACGAGCGGCGGCTGGCGTTTCTGCGCGATGCCGCCGCGCGCGAAGGGCTGGCGATCGAGACCGTGCATCACGATCTGCGCCGGCCGTTGCCGCCCGCCTTGCGGCATTCATTCGACACGATCGAGACCGACCCGCCCTATACGCTGGAAGGCGCGCGGCTGTTTCTGGCCCGCGGCTGCGAGGCGCTGACCGCGGCGGCCGACGGCCATTGCTTCTTCTCGTTCGCGCACTGGCCGCCGTCGCAGACGCTGGACCTGCAGAAAGTGTTCGTCGAGCTCGGGCTGGCGGTGCGGGCGGTATGGCCGAACTTCAACCGCTATGCCGGCGCTTCCGTACTCGGCAATCTCGGCCAGCTGATCGAACTCGTGCACGCCGGCAAGGCGGCGGCCGAGTTGCCGGACTTCAGCGGCGCGCTATATACCGCCGAGGTCAATCCGCGCCAGCGCGTCTATGCCTGCGCCGGCTGCGGCAAGGAGATCGTGCTCGGCCAGGACGGCATACCCGCCACCATCGATGAAGCGAAGGCGAGGGGATGCAGCGCTTGCGGCGGGCACGTGTTCCGCCGGCAGTCGGGCCGGCCGTCATGAACGGCGCGTCCGTTGGCGGCTGAATTCGGCGCCGGCGCGCTGATGGATATGAATTGCATGGATAGGACCAATGTCTGAGAAACCAAACTTCCGCCTGCGTCCGCTCGAGGAAAAGGATCTCGAAACGGTGGCCGTGTTCGAGGGCGAGATCGCCAAGATCTCGTTTCCCGACGATCCGATCACCGACACCCGCTTCTACGTCAAGAAGCTCAGGCAGCTGCTGGCCAACAAGGACGCCGCCGCCTTCGTCGCCGAGAGCGGGGGCGAACTGGTCGGCTGGGCCAATGTCAGCCAGCGGCAGAACTTCATCACCAAGGAAAAATACGCCGACTTCCACAGCATCTATGTCGCGCCCTCGCAGCGCGGCGGCGGCGTGGTGTCGGCGCTGGTCAACGCGGTGTTCGACCATTGCCGCAAACAGGGACTGGACAAGGTGGTGTTCCGCACCCGCGCCGACAACGAGCGCATGAAATCGGTGCTGGCGCGCGTCGGTTTCCTGCCGACCCAGATCTATTACGAGAAGGCGCTCGACGGCAAAGACAAGGGTTGAGGATAGGCGCCGCTCGGAGCGGTGGCCTCATCCTTCGAGACGCGCGCAAGTCAGCGGCGCAATTGCGCCGCCGAGCGCTCCTCAGGATGAGGTTTTAGACCCTCATGGTGAGGAGCGCGGCAACGCCGCGCATCTCGAACCATGAGGCCCCGGCCACGGTTCGCATCTGAAAAGGCCTCAGCGCCCCGTCATCATGAACACGTCGTAGCGCACCGTCTTGCCGGCGATCGAATGCGACGGCTTGCGCAGGCCCTGCAGCGGCGCTGCGCGCTGCGGCCATTTCAGCACCACGCGCCGGCAGTCGGCGGCCAGCGCCGCCTGCATCAGTTCCAGCGCGTCGGGGTCGGCGCCGACCATTTCGCGCAGCAGCCGCATCTCCTGTTTCACGACAGCCGAATTGGTGCGCGGCGGATGCATGGGGTCGACGATCACGGTATCCGCCCGCAGGCCCGGCAACAGCTCGCGGGCATCGCCCTGCATCAGCGTCATCCGCGCCACCACCGCGGCGAGTTCGGGGCTCTCGGCGGCCGCCCGCGCCAGCGCCTCGCGCAGGAGGTCGTGGACTTCCGGCGAGCGCTCCAGCAGGGTGACTTGCGCGCCCAGGGTGGCGAGCAGAAAGGCGTCGCGGCCGAGCCCCGCGGTGGCGTCGATGATGGTCGGCACGGCGCCTTTGCCGAAGCCTGCGGCCCGCGCCAGCGCGTCCTTGCGCGAGGCGCCCGTGCGAAATCGATAGCCGACCGCGCCGTTGACGAAGTCGAAGGCGGAATCCAGCGGATGCCCTGCCTTCGGCGGACGCCGCTTCGGGCGGGCTATATCCTGCGGCCCTCCGCTTGTCATGACCCGGCCTGTCCGTTCAAACGTGGCTTCCTCCGCGCGGGCATATTTACGCTTCGCAGGCGCAAACCGCTACATTGACGACAATTTTCGGAAAGTTGCGGCGTTCGATAACCTTCATGAGTTAGGTTAAATCGGAACTCCGATTGCGGCCGGTGCGTGGCATTGTATGGATGGTTCCATGTCCGCTTCCATGCACAACGCCGATAAGCACACCCACCGCCGCATCATGCTGGTCGGCCTGATGTTCTGCGCGGCCTTCGTCGCCATCGCCTTCCTGGCCCGGGAGCAGCCCGAGAACAGCTACGTTCTCAAGAAGGCGGACCGGCTGGTCCGTACTGCCGGCGAAGCGCCGCGGGCCCATTAAGCCATTTCGTCAAGCCGCCTGACCGAACGTGCAAGGCCCGCATGATCGACGCAAGCGGCACTTTGATGGTATGTGGTGCCCGAGGGATGCCGGCCTGCCGGAAGTCCGAAAGTCGGATCGACCGCATGGCCCCGATCAGCCAAGGATTTGCCGGTCCGAAGGGCCATTCAAACAGGAGAACAGGATGCGAGGAGTTGTTTTCGTTGCACTTTTGGCGATCGCCGGCGCCGGCGAAGCCAGCGCTCAGGATGCCGCTGCCGGCGAGAAGGTCTTTGTCGTGTGCAAGGCCTGCCACCAGGTCGGCGAGACCGCCAAGAACGTCGTTGGACCGGTCCTCAACGGCATCATCGGCCGCAAGGCGGGCAGCGTCGCCGGCTATTCCTATTCGGCCGCCAACAAGGACTCCGGGATCACCTGGGATGAGGCCACCTTCCGCGAATACATCAAGGATCCCAAGGCGAAAGTCCCGGGCACCAAGATGGTCTATGCCGGCCTGAAGGACGAGCAGAAGACCAGCGACCTGATTGCCTTCCTCAAGCAGTTCGACGCCGACGGCAAGAAGAAATAGGCGTCCATAGCGCCAATTCGCGTGTGAGGAATACGCGTCAAAAAAATCACCAGAGCCCGGATCTGATTCAACCGGAACCGGAAAGGGGGTCGGCTCTGCCGGCCCCCCTCTTATTTCGCGAACGGGTTTTGCCAGCCGCCGCGGCCTGCAGCCGGTGCGCGCGGCGGATAGGCCGCTTCCAGATAGCCCAGCAGCACGGCGCGATCCTTTTCATCGAGCGCGGGCATGTTGTGACGGCGGATCATCAGGCTGATCGAATCGTCCCACTGCGCCCGCGTCATGCCCTGCTGCGCCACCAGCTTGAAGCCATGGCAGGCGGTGCAGGTGTAGAAGGTCTGGTCGCGGCCTTCGCCTTCGGCAAACTCCTCCGGGCTTTCGTCGCGCGGCGTGAAGGTCGATTGCGCTGTCGCGGGCGCCATCCACAGCAGTCCCGCCATCGCCGCCATCACGAATCGCAGCATCAGCCCACCAGCACCGCGATGCGATGCATGGCGTTGCCGCCGTAGCCCTGCGGATTCCAGAAGCCGGCCTGATGCGGCTGCATCGCGCCCCTGGAATCGGTGGCGCGCGTCCAGATTTCGAAATAGCCGTCGGAGGGCAGCTTCACGGTCGCGGTCCAGCGCTGCCAGTCGTATTTGTTCTTCGGCTTTTCCAGGTTGGCGCGCTGCCAGCTGGCGCCGAAATCGGTCGAGACGTCGATCTGTTTGACGGTGAGATCGCCGGCCCATGACGCGCCGCGCAGTTTCAGCTCCTTGGTTCCGGCCGCGAACTTGGCGCCGTTGGTCGGATTGGTGATGATCGAACGCACCGGCATCGATTCCAGGATGCGGAAGTTCTTCGGATCGGCCTTGTCGCCGGGCACCATCGGCTTGATGGCGACGCGATAGGAGAATTCGGTCATGCCGGGGCCGTCATGCTCCTTGTCGCGGATGGTGATGCGCGTCAGCCATTTCTGCGACGCTGAGCCGGCCCAGCCCGGCACGATCAGCCGCACCGGTCCGCCGTGGATGTTGGGCAGCGGCTGGCCGTTCATGGCCCACACGATCATGGTGTGAGGGTCCATCGCCTTCTCGATGCGCACGCCGCGCGACAGGCTCGGCTTTTTGGCGTCGCCCGACAGATGCAGGTCGGCGGCATAATGCGCGGTGTAGGTCGCTGACTTCTTCAAGCCGGCGGCCTTCAGCACCTCGGCCAGCGGCACGCCGGTCCATTCCGCGCAGCCCGCGCCGCCATTGGTCCACTGGTTGCCGCGCGCCGGCGGCGAGAATCCGGAGCGGCCGTTGCCGCCGCATTCCAGCACCATGCGCCGCGTCACCGCCTTGTATTTCGATTTCAGCTCGCCGAGCGTGATCTCAAGCTTGTTGTTGACCTCGCCATCGATGGTGATCTTCCAGGCGTCGGGATTCTTCGTCTCTTCGGGGATCTGCCCGTTGTTGCGGATGTAGAACTTGTCGATCGGCGTGGTGTCGTCGTCGAGCAGGCTTTCCGGCGTCTCGGCGACCAGCGGCTTTTCGCCGAGCACGACGAGCTTGTCGCTCTTGCCGGGGAATTTCAGATATTGCGGCCCTTTCGGCGCGGCGGGCGCGGCCGCGCCTTGCGCATGGGCGGCCGGAATGCCGCCGCCGTCGCCGGATATCGGCAGGCTGCCGCCAAGGACCGCTCCCATGGCCGCCAGGCCCGTACTGCCGAGAAATCCGCGCCGGCTGGTGGTAAGATTGCTCCCGCTCCGCTGCGTCATGTTCATCCTCCCCTTCGCATTGTTGGTTCGTGGTCCGGTTGCCCCGGAACGCCAACTTTGCTGCCGAGTATTTGCGCTTTGGGGCCGGGCCGCAAGGCCGGCGCAGGCCTGCTACCCGGCCGGTTGGCCCGCTCCACCCTTGCGCTTGCCGACCATCGGCGGCAGATTTGCGCTGCGGTATCGAAGGCCGCCAAGAACGAAACCCAGGGAATGTCCATGGCGGCCATGCGGATCGACTGCGCCATCCGTGCCGCCGCCGCTGACGGAAACCGAACGCCGCAACACCATCAAGACAATCATCCGTGCGCCTTGCAGGCTGTCCGCAACGGTCCGTCCTGTCGTCGCCAGCGTTTCATCTCACCCCAAGGAGTAACTCCATGACGCACGCCATCCGCTTCCACAAAACCGGCGGTCCCGAAGTTCTGTCCTGGGAGGAAGTCCAGGTCGGCAAGCCCGGTCCCGGCGAGGCGCGCATCCGTCACACCGCGGTCGGCCTCAACTTCGTCGACATCTATATCCGCTCCGGCCTCTATCCGGCGCAGCTGCCGAGCGGCCTCGGCGGCGAGGCGGCCGGCGTGGTCGAGGAGGTCGGCGCCGGCGTCACCGATCTGAAACCCGGCGATCGCGTCGCCTATGGCGCCGCGCCGATCGGCGCCTATGCCGAGGCGCGGCTGATCCCGGCCGATCGCCTATTGAAGCTGCCCGACGGCATCGACGACAGGACCGCCGCCGCGATGATGCTGAAGGGCCTGACCACGCAATATCTGATCCGCCAGACCTATCGCGTGAAGGCCGGCGACACCATCCTGCTGCATGCCGCGGCCGGCGGCGTCGGCACTATCCTCAGCCAGTGGGCCAGGCACCTCGGCGCCACCGTGATCGGCACCGTCGGCAGCGATGAGAAGGCCAAGCTCGCCAAGGCCCATGGCTGCGCCCACACCATCGTCTATACCCGCGAGGATTTCGTCAAACGCGTCGACGAGATCACCGGCGGCAAGAAGGTGCCTGTGGTGTACGATTCTGTCGGCAAGGACACGTTTATGAAATCGCTCGACTGCCTTGCGCCGCTCGGCGTCGCGGCCCTGTTCGGGCAGTCCTCCGGCAGCGTCGAGCCGCTCAACCTCGGCATCCTCGCCGCGAAGGGTTCGCTTTTCGTCACCCGCCCGACGCTCGCCACCTACGCCGCCAAGCGCGAAAACCTGGTCGCGATGGCGAACGAGCTGTTCGACGTGGTGAAGTCGGGCGCTGTCAAGATCGAGGTGCACCAGACCTATCCGCTGAAGGACGCGGCCAGGGCGCACGCCGATCTCGCCGCGCGCAAGACCACGGGCTCGACGGTTCTGACAGTGTGAAGAAGCCGGCAGCCGATCGACTTCACTTCTCCCCGCACGCGGGGAGAGGGAGAAGGTCCCGCCTTGCCGCTGATGTGGAGGTGAGTTGATGGCGCGCGTTCTCGTGCTGTTGCCGGCGCGGGATTTCGATCCGAGCGAAACTGCGGTGAGCTGGCGGGTGCTCGCGAGCGCCGGACACACGGTCCATTTTGCGACGCCGGACGGACGGCCCGCTGTCGCCGACGACATGATGCTGACGGGGAGGGGCCTCGATCCCTGGGGCGCCATTCCGCTGTTGCGGAATCTTCCCCTGATCGGGCTTCTGATGCGCGCCAACCGCGACGCGCGCGAGGCCTACGCCGAAATGATCGCCGACCCGAACTGCCTGGCGCCGCAGCGCTGGGATGCCGTCGATCCCGCGGCATACGATGCGCTGCTGTTACCGGGCGGGCATCGCGCGCGGGGCATGCGCGAATATCTCGAAAGCGAAATTCTGCATGACATCGTCGCTCATTTCTTCGATGCGGAAAAACCGGTGGCGGCGATCTGCCACGGCGTGCTGCTGGCGGCGCGAAGTCGCTCGAAGCGGACCGGGCACTCGGTTCTCCGGGGATATCAGACCACCGCTCTGACCTGGGCGTTCGAGAACAGCGCCTGGTCGGTCGCGCGTATCACGCGGTTCTGGGATCCCGATTACTACCGGACCTATCTGGAGCAAAGCGGGCAGCCGAAGGGCTTCATGTCGGTGCAGCAGGAAGTCACGCGCGCGCTGGCGCGTCCGGAGGATTTCCGCGATGTGCCCCGCACCGATCCGCACTTTCGCCGCAAGACATCGGGCCTGCAGCGCGATTCGAACGACAATGCGACGCCGGCCTTTGTGGTCCGCGATCGCAATTACGTCTCGGCAAGATGGCCGGGCGATGCTTATACCTTCGCCAAGACCTTCGCCGGCATGCTGAAGCAGCAACGCAGGGCCGCTTGAATCGGCGGCGAAGGCGGCGTTTTTGGCTTACGCTGGCAAGGTGCGCTGCTATAAAGCCGCTCCGGTAGTCATGACAGGCGGAAGCGGATGGACAAGCAAGCGATGCGCGAGGAGGCCGAGCGCCTGATCCGCGAAACCATGGCGCGCAAGACGCTGGTCGTGAAGCAGGGCAATACCCGCATCGAGACCACCTGCGGCAAGTGCGGCGCGCCGAACCGCATCTCGGCGGAAAAGGGCGCCACCCGCGTCAAATTCGCCTGCAAGCAATGCGGGCACAAGCAAGAAACGCTGTGAGAAACCTCGCGGCAACGCCGGGCGTCTCGAACCACGAGGCCCGGAGCGCCATGCACGAAACCGCATGGGAGGTCTTCATTCGCGGCCGTCCCGCGCGCCCGGCCTTTTGCGATCACGGCTAACCGGCTACATAGCTCCATCGAGAGTCATCATCCGGGGCCAACATGAAATTTCCGTCGCTGTTTTCACCGCTCGAGATCGGACCGTACCAGCTCCAGCATCGCGTCGTGATGGCGCCGTTGACGCGGATGCGGGCGGAAAAGCCCTCGCTGGCGCCGCGGCCGCTGAATGTGGAATATTACGCGCAGCGCGCGACGGCAGGCGGACTGATCATCGCCGAGGCCTCGCCGGTCGCGGCGACGGCGTTCGGCAGCCCCGGTGTGCCCGGCATCTATTCGGACGCGCAGATCAAGGGATGGCGCGAAGTCGTCGATGCCGTCCACGCCAAAGGCGGCGTGATCTTCCTGCAGCTCTGGCATGTCGGTCGCGTCTCGCATTCCTCGTTCCAGCCCGGCGGCGTGCTGCCGGTGGCGCCCTCGGCGGTGGCGATCTCGCCTGACCTGAAGACCATGACGGCGGACGGCAAGGTCACGGCCTATGAGACGCCGCGGGCGCTCGAGACTGGCGAAGTCGCCGGCGTGGTCGAGGCCTTCCGGCAGGCCGCCGCCAACGCCAAGGCGGCCGGTTTCGACGGCGTCGAGATCCACGGCGCCAACGGCTATCTGCTCGAGCAGTTCCTGCAGTCGCGCAGCAATCTGCGCACCGACCAGTATGGCGGATCGATCGAGAACCGCGCGCGGCTGCTGCTGGAGATCACGCAGGCCGCGGTCGAGGTCTGGGGGGCCGACCGCGTCGGCGTGCGGCTGTCGCCCTATGGCATCGCCAATGATTCCGGCGAGCCGGACCCGATGCCGCTCTATACCCATGTCGTGCAGTCGCTCAATCCGCTCGGCCTCGCCTATCTGCACTTCATCGAGCCGCGATCGAGCGGCGCGGGCCGCGCCGAGGTCAACCACCAGAACGTGCCGTCGGCGATGGTGCTGTTCCGTCCGATCTGGAAGGGCGTCCTGATCGCGGCCGGCGGCTTCACCGGCGAGGCCGCCGATGCGGCGATCGCCGCTGGGCACGCCGACGCCGTCGCGTTCGGCCGCATCTTCATCTCCAACCCCGATTTGCCGCGCCGCCTGCGCGAAGGGTTGCCGCTGACACCCTACAACCGCGCCACCTTCTACGGCGGCGAGGCCGCGGGCTACACGGATTATCCGGTGTATGGGGAGCTCGAGAAGGCGTGACTTTCTTGTAGGGTGGGCAAAGGCGCGCTTGCGCCGTGCCCACCGCTTTTCTTGCTGATGTTGGTGGGCACGCTTCGCTTTGCCCACCCTACGATTCCTCGCAATGACGAATTGAGACGGAACACCGTATGGCAAATGCAGCGAGTGCAGCCGGCATCGCCACCGGCCAATGCTTGTGCGGCAAGGTCGCCTTCGAGATCGATACGCCGGCGCGCTGGGCCTGGCATGATCATTCGGCGGCCTCCCGGCGCGCGCATGGCGCGGCCTATGCGACCTATGTCGGCAGCTGGCGCAAGCGTTTCCGGGTGACCAGGGGCAAGGCGACGATCGCGCGCTTCGAGGACCAGGCGACCAGGACCGTGCGCGGCTTCTGTTCGCAATGCGGCACGCCGCTGTTTTACGAGCGCGCGCGCTCGCCGCATATGGTCAACATCCCGCGCGCGCTGTTTGCGGACCGCACCGGCCGGCAGCCGCTCTACCATATCGCGATCGAAGAGTTGCAGGAGTGGGCCTACACCGGCGAGCCGCTGGTGCCGCTGAAGGGTTTTCCCGGCGTGGTCTGGCAGCGCTCGAAAAAGAAGAAGCGCATCGAGCCCGAGGGGATGTTCTGAGCTGGAGCAATCGGCGCGTGGTGCCGCGTCTGGCGACGCAGAGCAGCCATGACCGCGCTCCATTGCCTCCGTCATTCCGGATCGGCCATGATGCAAACACCCCGACGGTAACGGCCGCGGGAAGGGGGAGGGTTTTCATGAATCGCATCACCGGGCGCTCGGCGTTCCTGGCACTGCTCAAGGACGAGGGCATCACGCATCTGTTCGGCAATCCCGGCACCACCGAACTGCCGATCATGCACGCCCTGAAGGATCATCCCGACCTCACTTATGTGATGGCGATGCAGGAAAGCCTGGTGGTCGCCATCGCCGACGGCTTCAGCCGCGCCTCGGGCAAGCTCGTCGCCTGCAACGTCCACGTCGCGCCCGGGCTCGGCAATGCGATGGGCTCGCTGTTCAATGCGAGTTTCACCGGCACGCCGATGATCCTGACCGCCGGCCAGCAGGAGCAGGGCCACGGGCTGATGGAGCCGGTGCTGTATGGACCGCTGGTGCGGATGGCGGAGCCGGTGGTGAAGTGGGCGGTCGAGGTGACCCGGCTGGAGGACCTGCCGCGGATCGTGCGCCGTGCCGCCAAGATCGCGACCACGCCGCCGACCGGGCCGGTGTTCATCTCGCTGCCCGGCGATATCCTCAACGCCGAAGCCGGCATCGAACTCGGCCGCTCGACCCGCGTCGATACGCGCGTAAAGCCATCGGACGAATCGCTGGCTGCGCTGGCGCAACGCATCCTGAAAGCGCAAAATCCCGTCATCATCGCCGGCGACGAGATCGTCAAAAGCGACGCGCTGCAGGAGGCGGCTTCGCTGGCCGAGACGCTCGGCTGTGCGGCCTATCAGTGCTCGACGCCCTACGGCGCGCATTTCCTGTCGGAGAGCCCGTGCTTCATGGGCGCGCTGTCGCGGCTGCAGAAGCAGGTCCGCGAGGTGCTGTCGCCCTATGATCTCATGATCGTGCTCGGCGCCGATCCCTTGCGGATGTCGGTTTACAGCGAGGTCGATCCCAAGCCCGAGGGCATGCCGATCGTGCAGGTCGGCCTGGTCGATGGCGACCTCGCCAAGAATTACGGCGCCGAGATCGCGCTGAAGGCCGACGTCAGGGAAACCCTGCGCGTGCTGGTGCCGGCGCTGAAGGCCGCCGGCGGCGCGGCGCTGCAAGCCCGCGCCAGGCAGGGCATCGCGGCGCTGGCGTCGAAGAACTGGACGGCGAAGCGCAAGGCGCTGGTCGAGCAGATATCCAAAGCCAGGGATCGTTCGCCGATTGATCCGGACTGGCTGGCGCTGCAGGTGGTCGAGGCGATGCCCGCGAACGCCATCCTGGTCGACGAGGGACTGACGTCGTCGCGGCAGATCCTGGCGCTGCGCCCGCATCGCGACCGCTACGGCTATCATGCGCTGGCTTCCGGCGGCATCGGCTGGGGACTGCCGGCCTCCGTGGGAGTCAGCATCGCCAATCCGGACCGGCCTGTGGTGTGCTTCTCCGGCGACGGCAGCGCGATGTATTCGATCCAGGCGCTGTGGACCGCGGCGCATCACAAGCTGCCGCTGACGGTGGTGATTGTGAATAATGGCGGCTACCGCATCATCAAGCAGCGGCTCTTGGCGTTCCATGGCGACGATCACTATGTCGGCATGGATTTCGTCGAACCCAAGGTGGATTTCACCGGCCTGGCGAAATCGCTCGGCATGGAAGCGGTGCGGGTCACTGAGCCGGGCGCGATCGCACCCGCGCTCAAGTCAGCGTTCTCGCGGCCCGGCGCGAAACTGATCGAGGTGGTGGTGGACGGGACGGTATGACACGGCCAGATCATGATCGCATATGCACGGCCTCATGGTTCGAGACGCGCGGCGTTGCCGCGCTCCTCACCACGAGGGTCTGGAAGACCTCATCCTGAGGAGCGCGCTGTTGCGCGCGTCTCGAAGGATGAGAGCCCGCTACTCCGCCGCCTTCGCTCTGATGTGCGGGCGGTGCTGCACCGCCGGATGCGGCGCGCTGAGCCGCGCGCGGCCGGCGCCGAACAGTTTTTCGCGCAAGCTGCCCGCGGCGTAGGCGTGTTTGTAGCGTCCGCGCCGGGTCAGTTCCGGCACCAGCATGTCGGCGATATCCTCGAAATCGCCGGGCGAGACCGCGAACGGCACGTTGAGGCCGTCGACATCGGTCTGGTCGAACCAGGCTTCGATCGCGTCGGCGACTTGTTCCGGCGTGCCGATCGCGACCGGCCCGATGCCGCCGATGCCGACATGCTGGGCGACCTCGCGCACGGTCCAGACCCGGTCCGGATCGGCGCGGGTGATGTTGTCCATCGCGGTGCGGCCGGCGTCGTTCTCTACGTGGCGCACCTGCTGGTCGAGATCGTAGGTCGAGAAATCGACCCCGGTCCAGCCGGACATCAGCGTCAGCGCGCCCTCGGGATTGATGTGGCTGCGATAGTCGGCGTATTTGGCTTTGGCCTCGGCCTCGGTGCGGCCGAGAATGATGGTGAACATGCTGAACATCAGGATCTCGGCCGGGTTGCGGCCGGCCTTGGCGGCGAGTTCGCGGATGGCGGCGACGCGGGGCGCGATGATCTTGGCCGAGGGGCCCGACATGAACACGCATTCGGCATGCTCCGCCGCGAACTGCCGTCCGCGCGGCGAGGTGCCGGCTTGATAGAGCACGGGGGTGCGTTGCGGCGAGGGTTCGCAGAGGTGAATGGCGTCGACGCGGTAGTTGTTGCCCGCGTGCCGGATACGGTGCACCTTGGCGGGATCGGTGAAGATGCCGCTGAAACGGTCGCGCAACACCGCGTCGTCCTCCCAGCTGCCTTCCCAGAGCTTGTAGACCACCTCCATATATTCATCGGCGACATCGTAGCGGTCGTCATGCGCGGTCTGCTTGTCCTTGCCGGCGCCCTTGGCGGCGCTGTCGAGATAGCCGGTGACGACGTTCCAGCCGATCCGCCCTTCGGTCAGATGGTCGAGCGTCGACATCCGCCGCGCAAAAGTATAGGGCGGCTCGTAGGACAGGTTCGAGGTGACGCCGAAGCCGAGATTTTCGGTGACGGCCGCCATCGCCGAAATCAGCAGCATGGGATCGTTGGCCGGCGTCTGTGTGGCGTTGCGCAATGCCGCGTCCGGGCTGCCGCCGTACACGTCGTAGACGCCGAGCACGTCGGCGAGAAACA
The DNA here is from genome assembly GCF_018736105.1 of Bradyrhizobium sediminis. Classification (NCBI taxonomy): domain Bacteria; kingdom Pseudomonadati; phylum Pseudomonadota; class Alphaproteobacteria; order Hyphomicrobiales; family Nitrobacteraceae; genus Bradyrhizobium; species Bradyrhizobium sediminis. The sequence continues at coordinate 4,703,118 of NZ_CP076135.1, read as the reverse complement.
GCCCGTCGAACCGTCCGCGCTCCAGCGTCCTGGCGAGATCGGTCCAGTACGGCAGCCGGTTATATTCGCTGGTGCGGTCGCGCGGATGGGTCCACAGCCCCGGCGACTGATGCGCGACGCAGTTCATGGCGAAGGCGTTGAGCCGGATTTGTTTTTTCATGAACGAAGGGCCTTGGGCACGTTGTCTTCCCTGAACGCACGGTCGAACGCGGGACCGTTGCCTGAAATTGTTGCATTCCGGGTCGCTTTAGCAAAGCAAATTGTCGGCGTCGCGCCACTTCCGATCGGCGCCGTATCTCGCTACGTTGCCGCGAACGCGAAGATCACTGCGACCGGGAAATACAAGACATGACCAGAACCGACGCCATCGACCGGGCGCGCCAAACTCTTCATTCCGGCGAATTCATCGCCGAACTCGATCGCAGGGTCGGCTATCCCACCGAAAGCCAGAACCCCGATAGGCGCGACGCTTTGCGCGCCTATCTCGAGCAGGAATTGCAGCCGTCATTCGCGCAACTGGAGTTTTCGACAAGATTGATCGAGTCGCCGACCGGAAAGGGACCTTACCTCGTCGCCGAGTATCGCGAGGATGCGTCGGCGCCGACGGTTCTGATGTACGGGCACGGCGATGTCGTCGACGGCATGGCTGGCGAATGGCGCGACAATCTGGATCCGTGGCGGACGACGATATCGGGCAATCGGGTATACGGCCGCGGCACCGCCGACAACAAGGGGCAGCACAGCATCAATCTGACGGCGCTGCGCGCCGTGCGCGAGGCGCGCGGCGGCCGGCTCGGCTTCAATGCCAAGTTCATCGTCGAGACCGGCGAGGAGATCGGATCGCCGGATTTGCGCCAGGTCTGCGAGGCGCTGCGCGACGAGCTCAAGGCGGATCTGTTTCTGGCCTCCGACGGGCCGCGGCTATCGGCGGATCGCCCGACCATCTTCCTCGGCTGCCGCGGCGGAATCCGGATTCACCTCGACGTCAAGCTGCGCGACGGCGGGCATCATTCCGGCAACTGGGGCGGCGTGCTGGCCAACCCCGCGACCATTCTTGCCGGCGCGATTGCCGCCCTGGTCGATAGCCACGGACGGCTGTTGCTGAACGAGCTGAAGCCGCCGCGCATTTCCAACCAGATCCGCGTAGCGCTGGCCGATGTGAACGTCGAGCCGACCGCCGATGAGCCGGCGCTATCGGAGAATTGGGGCGAGGAGGGGCTGTCGGCCGCCGAACGGCTCTATGCGTGGAACACGCTCGAAGTGCTGGCGATGTCGGCCGGCAATATCGAGAAGCCGGCCAATGCCATTCCCGGCAAGGCCCACGCCGTGCTGCAGCTTCGCTTCGTCGTCGGCACCAGGGTCGACAACATTGTCGAGGTGGTGAGGGCGCATCTGCACGGCCGCGGTTTTCCGATGGTCGAGGTCAGCGCGGCGCAGAGCTTTGCCGCTTCGCGCACCGATTTCGACAGTCCCTGGGTCAACTGGGCGGCGGAGTCGATCCGGCGGACCACCGGCAAGGCACCGGCGATCCTGCCGAATTTCGGCGGCGCGCTGCCCAACGACGTGTTCTCCGAGGGGCTTGGCCTGCCGACGATCTGGGTGCCGCACTCCTATCCGGGCTGCTCGCAGCACGCGCCGAACGAGCACATTCTCCTCTCGGTCACCGAAGAAGCGCTCGGCATCATGGCCGGCCTGTTCTGGGATCTCGGCGAGATGCCGCGCGAGCGCAAATGAGTTTCGCGATGAGCAACGTATCGACTTGCGAAACACGGCTGAAGGCGACGTTCCGGGTCAGGCTGAACGGCAAGGCCGTGGCGATCGAGACCGTCGGCCAGGCTTACGGGTTCATCACCAGTCTCAGCACGGTCGAGTGGATGGAATTCAAATCGCTGCACGGCGACGCCAGGGCCGCGCTGGAGGCGGCGGCCGAGAACGCCATGCTGAGCGTGCAGGCGACCAATGCACTTCGGGCGCTGTTCGTGCGCGCCAGGCTGCTGTGAAACCTACACGCCCTCGTCCAGCGCCACCAGTTCGCGCTTCTTGCGGAACGACGGCAGCAAAGGGCCGACCAGCAGCACCACCGCCAGCGCCAGGCAGGCCGCCGAGATCGGGCGTTCCACGAAGGTCCAGAGATCGCCCTGCGACAGGATCAGCGATTTGCGCAGGTTGTTTTCCAGCATCGGCCCCAGCACGAAGGCCAGCACCAGCGGTGCCGGCTCGTAGCCGAGCTTGCGCATGAAATAGCCGATCACGCCGAAAGCGATCATGACATGGACGTCGAACACGTTGTTGCTGGAGCAATAGACGCCGATGATGGTGAACAGGATGATCAGCGGGAACAGGATGTTGTAGGGCAGCTTCAGGAGTTGAACCCACATTCCGATCAGCGGCAGGTTGAGCACCAGCAACATGACGTTGCCGATATACATGCTGGCGACGATGCCCCAGAACAGGCCGGGGTTCTGCGTGATCATCAGCGGGCCGGGCTGCAGCCCGTGAACGACGAAGGCGCCGAGCAATAGCGCCATCACCACGTTCGGCGGGATGCCGAGCGTCATCAGCGGAATGAAGGCGCCGCCGGCGGCGGCGTTGTTGGCGGATTCGGGGCCGGCGACGCCCTCGATCGCGCCGTTGCCGAACCGTTCCGGGGACTTCGACAGCCGCTTCTCCAGCGCGTAGGACGCGAACGAAGAGATCACGGCGCCGCCGCCGGGCAGGATCCCCAGGAAGAATCCGAGGATGGTGCCGCGCCCGATCGGTCCGGCGCTGGCTTTCCAGTCCGCCTTGCTCGGCAATAGCTGCGTGATCTTGGCGTTGATGATGTCGCGCTTGATGACCTGCTCGGTATTGGTCAGCACCTCGGCGATGCCGAACAGACCCATCACGACAGGAACCAGCCCGATGCCGTCGATCAACTCCATGCGGCCGAAGGTCAGGCGCGGCTGCGCCGTGATGCTGTCCAATCCGATCAGGCCGAGCACGATGCCGATGCAGGCCATCAGCAGCGCCTTCGCCATCGAGCCCTGGGTGAGGAAGGTCAACACCACCAATCCCAGAACCATCAGGCTGAAATATTCTGCCGGCCCGAACGCGATCGCAACGCTGGCGAGCTTTGGCGCCACCAGCATCAGGGCGACCAGCGAGAACGTGCCGGCGATGAACGAGCCCAGCGCCGAGATGCCGAGCGCCGGTCCGGCGCGGCCCTGTTTCGCCATCTGATGGCCGTCGATGCAGGTCACGACGGAAGCGGCCTCGCCGGGGATGTTGACCAGGATCGAGGTGGTCGAGCCGCCATACATCGAGCCGTAATAGATGCCGGCCATCATGATGATGCCGGACTCCGGCGTTCCCGACAGCGTGATCGGCAGCAGCAGCGACATCGCCGAAATCGGGCCGATGCCGGGCAGCACCCCGACCAGCGTGCCGATGAAGACGCCGATGAAGCAGTAGAGCAGGTTGATCGGCTGCAGGGCGACGCCAAAACCCTGCGCGACATTGAAAAGTACGTCCATGATTGGGTCCGGTCAGCCGATTTCGAAGATGCCCGAGGGCAACTGGATCAGGAGCATGCGCTTGAGAACCCACCACACCCCGAGTGGCGCGAGGAGGGCGATCGGAATGGCCAGCGACCAGCGCACCGGATCGATCAGGCGCAGCAGCAGCAACATTAGCGGGATCGTGGAGAGCAGGAATCCGAGCGTATTGAGCGAAAATGAAAACGCAATGAGACAGGCGATGACCAGTAGCGGTTTGGTCCAGCGCGTGTCTTTCCAGCGTGAGGCGAAGGTCGGGCCGCCCTCGGTCACGGCCGCGACGATGATGGTGAAGGCGAACACGCAGACCAGGATGCCGGTGTAGAACAGCACATAGCCGGAGCCGGGATCGTTGATGGTGCCGAGCTTGAGTTTCAGCCCCGACCAGATGACGAAACCGCCCAGCGCCAGCCCGATCAGCCCGCCCCACAGTTCGGAATTGTCGAGGCGGAGTTTTACGTTGCTGTCATTGCTCATGCATCATGCCTTCAGATCGCCGTCACCCCGAGGTGCGAAGCGTAGCCAGGCCCGAGAAGGGCGACGGTGCCCGTGTCCATCTTTCGAGGCCCGGCGCGAAGCGAGGCTTCGCGCCGGCCGCGACGAGCGCGAGGGATGCCGCCATTCTCCGGATCGGACTCTAGTTCGTCTTCTTCTTCGCCATGCCGAGGGTCTCGATCACCTTGAGTTCGGAATTGGTGACCTCGACGACGAACTTCTTGTAGTCCTCGGTATTCTTGTAGTTCGGAACCATGTCGAATTTGGCGAGCGTCGCGATCACGGCGGGATCGTCGAGCGCCTTCTTGAAGGCGTCGTGCAGCTTGGCGACGATCTTCGGGTCCATGCCCTTGGGTCCGGCGATACCGAACGGCGAATCGTAGACCATGGAATAGCCGAGTTCCTTGAGCGTCGGCACGTTGGGGAAATTCGGCGACCGCGCCGAGGTCCACACCATCAGGAGCCGGAGCTTGCCGGCATCGACCAGCGGGCGCCAGCCGGTCGAATCGGCCTGCAGCATGGTGTGCTGGCCGAGCACCGCGGCATTGGTCTCCGCGCCGCCCTTGAAGGGCACCTGCGTCAACTTGATCCCCGCCAATCCCGCGATCTGTTCCATGCCGATGTGCAGCGACGTTCCGGCCCCCGGGGTAGCGTAGGTCACCTTGCCGGGATTTTGCTTGGCGTAGTCGACCACGTCTTTCCAGGTCTTGAACTGCGACTCGGCGCTGGTGGTGACGCCGAACGTGTAGCCGGTGAGGTGAATGATGTAGGTGAAGTCCTTGGCGGGATCCCACGATACGTCCTGCATCAGCGGCAGGCGGAACACGGTGATGGGGATTTGCGCGATGGTGTAGCCATCGGGCTTGGCGGCTGCCGCCATGGTAGCCGGACCGACGGTGCCGCTGCCGCCGGCCTTGTTGTCGATCGTGATCGGCTGGCCGAGAATCTTGGACGCGCTGTCGGCGATCGCGCGCATCGAGATGTCGGTCGATCCTCCCGCGGGCCACGGCACGATCAAGGTGATCGGCTTGGTCGGATAGTCCTGCGCGCCGGCACCGGCCGACATCAGCATGCCGACCGCCGCCACGGCGATCATCAAACGATTGCGTCGAAACATTCTGGTTTCTCCCTTTGCGGTCCCGCTCATGTCGGGACCGGCATTGTTGTGGTTGCTGCGGTCGATCTTCCCCGAAAACGATTGTGAAGAAAAGCGCGTAAATCGCTGCACCGACGGCAATCCTCCCGGAATCGGCGCGTGCGACAATAAGCCTGCCGCACCATGGAAAATGCGCGCCGGCCGGTTTCGGACCGGCGCCTCGGGGAGGGTCCTCCAAACGGACCATTGCGACGGCCTGACGTTCCGGTCATAGATATGGGGGATCGGAAGGGTCCGTTCCGTTCAGTCGCCAATGTCGGCATTGCGGGAAAACGCCTGCTTGAAGCGCATGACGCCATCCCCGAACCCCTCCGACGCCGCGGCGATCAAGGCGTTTGCCGGAATTCCCGGGCCGCTCGAGCGGACGCCTGCGCATCGCGGTCCTGATGCGGTCCCGGCGGTTTTCCGATTCCGCGCCGGCGGCGGTCTGGGCGGGCCGGGCATCTTCAGGGGCGATCTCTTTCGCCGCGACGTCGCGCCGGTCCTCGGCCAGATTCTCAAGCAGTCGACACCCACCAAGCAAGGAGAACACGTATGAAATCTAAAGCGATAATCGGCTACGCGCTCGCCGCCGCCCTATGCGCCGGACCGGCGATGGCGCAGCAGCTTACGGGCACGCTGAAGAACATCAAGGAGACCGGCGCGATCACGCTCGGCTTCCGCGACTCGTCGATTCCATTTTCCTATCTGGACGACAACCAGAAGCCGATCGGCTACGCGATGGACATCTGCTACAAGATCGTCGACGCCGTGAAGAAGGAGCTCAAGCTCGACAAGCTCGAGGTCAAGCTCAACCCGGTGACGTCGTCGACCCGCATTCCGTTGCTGGCCAACGGCACCATCGACCTGGAATGCGGTTCGACCACCAACAATGTCGAGCGGCAGAAGCAGGTCGCTTACACCAACACCCACTTCCTGACCGCGAGCCGCTACGTCACCAAGAAATCGAGCAAGATCAATTCGATCGACGATCTCAAGGGCAAGCCGGTGGTTTCGACCTCAGGCACCACCAACATCAAGCAGCTCACCGAGGCCAACGCCGCACGCAGTCTCAACATCAACATCATCCCGGCCAAGGACCACGCCGAAGCCTTCCTGATGGTCGAGACCGACCGCGCCGTCGCCTTCGTGATGGACGACATTCTGCTGGCGAGCCTGGTTGCCGGATCGAAAGCGCCGGGCGACTATGTCATCTCCAAGGATGCCTTCTCCAAGCCCGAGCCCTACGGCATCATGCTGCGCAAGGACGATCCGGCCTTCAAGAAGGTGGTCGATGCTGCCACGGCTGCGGTCTATCAGGGCGGCGAGGGCCAGAAGATCTACGACAAATGGTTCACCCAGAAGATCCCGCCGAAGGGGCTGAACCTGAACGTCCCGATCGGGCCGGAGCTGAAGAACGAGTTCGCCAAGCCCTCCGATTCCCCCGATCCGGATTCCTACAAATAGGGCTCTATCGTCAAAGCATGATCATGCTACTGCTCATGCAACGGCACGGTCGTTGCATGAGCAAGTATCAGCGGCGTAGCGGACGGAAAGCCCTGTGAATTATAATTGGAACTGGAGCATCTTCTTCGACCCGGCCCCGGGCGGGACCGGCACCTATTTCGATATGCTGCTGTCGGGACTGTGGCTGACCATCAAAACCGGGATCTTCGCCTGGATCATCGCGCTGGCGTTCGGCTCTGTCATCGGCGTGCTGCGCACGCTGCCGTCGAAGACCGCCTCCTGGGTCGGCTTCGCCTATGTCGAATTCTTCCGCAACATGCCGCTGCTGGTGCAGCTGTTCCTCTGGTTCTTCGTGCTGCCGGAACTGCTGCCGCGAAGCTGGGGACTGTGGCTGAAACAGCTTCCGAACGCGCCGTTCTACACCGCCGCGATCGGGATCGGGCTGTTCATGTCGGCGCGTGTCGCGGTGCAATTGGCGGCTGGCATCGCCTCGCTGCCGCGTGGGCAAAAACAGGCCGCGACCGCGCTCGGGCTGACCACGTCGCAGGCCTATCGCTACGTGCTGTTGCCGATCGCGTTCCGCATCATCATGCCGCCGCTGACCTCGGAGTTCCTCAATACCATCAAGAACACGGCGGTCGCGATCACCATCGGCCTGATCGAACTGACCGGCCAGGCACGGTCGATGCAGGAATTCTCGTTCCAGGTATTCGAGGCCTTCACCGCCGCGACCGTGATGTATCTGTTGATCAACATCGTGGTCGTAACCGGCATGCGTTTCCTCGAACGTAGCCTGGCGATCCCCGGCTACATCGCGGGGAAATAGCGGCCATGTTCGCCAGTTTCGATTTCGACGTCATCCGCCGTTCGTTCGGCTACCTCTTCCTCGACGGCATGACGTTCACGCTGACCCTGACCGGGCTTTCCGCCCTCGGCGGGATCATCTTCGGCACGCTGATCGCGCTGATGCGGCTGTCCGGTTTCAAGCTGCTCGGCCGCATCGCCGGGGTCTATGTCGACTTCATGCGGTCGTTGCCGCTGGTGCTGGTGATCTTCTGGTTCTATTTCCTGGTGCCCTATCTGGGGCAATGGGTCACCGGCGCCTCGCGCCCGATCAGCGTCGGCGCATTCACCTCCGCGCTCGTCACCTTCATCATGTTCGAGGCAGCGTATTTTTCAGAGATCATGCGCGCCGGCATCCAGTCGATCTCCAAGGGCCAGCCTGCCGCCGCCAATGCGCTCGGCCTGACCTACGCCCAGACCATGCGCTACGTCGTGCTGCCGCAGGCATTCCGCAACATGTTGCCGGTGCTGCTGACGCAGACCATCGTGCTGTTCCAGGACACCTCGCTGGTCTATGTGCTGTCGATGCCGGATTTCCTCGGCGCGGCGAGCAAGGTCGCGCAGCGCGACGGCCGGCTGGTCGAAATGTACCTGTTCGCGGCGGTAGTCTACTTCGCCATTTCCTGTATTGCGTCGTTCGGCGTCCGGCGCCTGCAGGCGCGTATCAGCATTGTCCGTTAGGGAAGCGCGCATGATCGAGATCAGACACGTCGACAAATGGTACGGGGCCGGCTTCCAGGCGCTCAAGGATTGCACCACCAGCGTCGCCAAGGGCGAGGTGGTGGTCGTATGCGGCCCCTCGGGGTCGGGAAAGTCGACGCTGATCAAATGCGTCAACGCACTGGAGCCGTTCCAGGGTGGCGAAATCATCCTGGATGGCATCAGGGTCAACGATCCCAAAACCGACCTGCCGAAACTGCGCGCCCGCGTCGGCATGGTGTTCCAGCATTTTGAATTGTTCCCGCATCTGAAGATCATCGAGAATCTTTGCCTGGCGCAGGAAAAGGTGCTGGGGCGGTCGCATGACGCGGCCGTGGCCAAGGCGGAAAAGCTGCTGGAGCGTGTCGGGCTGAAGGAGCATGCGCGCAAATATCCGGCCGAGCTGTCCGGCGGCCAGCAGCAGCGCGTCGCCATTGCCCGGGCGCTGGCGATGGACCCGATCGCCATGCTGTTCGACGAACCGACCTCGGCGCTCGACCCCGAAATGATCAGCGAGGTGCTGGACGTCATGGTCGACCTCGCCCGCGAGGGCATGACCATGATGGTGGTCACCCACGAGATGGGTTTCGCCAGCAAGGTGGCGCATCGGGTCATCTTCATGGACAGGGGCGAGATCGTCGAGGACGCGCTGAAGACCGATTTCTTCGGCAGTCCCCGCAGCGACCGCGCGCAGAAATTCCTGTCCAAGATTCTCTCGCATTAACGATTCGCATATAGTATGCGGAGCTGCCGCTTCGCAGCCTACAGGAGAGCCCGCTTGGAACAGATCGCTTACGTCAACGGTTCGTTTGTGCCGATGCCAGAGGCCAAGGTCTCGATACTGGATCGCGGCTTCCTGTTCGCCGACGGCATCTACGAAGTCGCAGCCGTGCTCGACGGCAAGCTGATCGACAGCGCCTCGCATCTGGCGCGGCTGCAGCGTTCGGTCGGCGAGATCGCGCTGGCCTTGCCGGAGACCACCGATCGCATCCAGGAAATCCAGAAGGAGCTGATCGCGCGCAACAATCTGGTCAACGGCATGGTCTACCTGGAGGTGACGCGCGGCGCCGACACCGGGCGCGACTTCGCCTTTCCGAAAGGCGTCAAGCCGACGCTGATCATGTTCACGTCGGTCAAGGACATCGTCAACGCGGAATCGGCCAAGACCGGCATCGGCGTCATCACCGTGCCTGATATCCGCTGGGCCCGGCGCGACATCAAGAGCGTCGCCCTGCTGGCGCAGGTTCTTGCAAAACAGGCGGCGGCGGAAGCCGGCGCCGGCGAGGCCTGGATGGTCGAGGACGGCCAGGTGACCGAGGGCGGGTCGTCGTCCTGCTTCATCCTGACCCAGGACGACGTGATCGTGACGCGGCACAATTCTTCGGCGATCCTGCCGGGCTGTACCCGCAAGGCAGTGGTTGCGCTCGCCGAAGAGCGCCAGCTGCGCGTCGAGGAGCGGCCGTTCACGGTCGCGGAGGCGCTGGCGGCCAAGGAAGCCTTCATCACCAGCGCCACCGTATTCGTGCAGGCGGTGGTGACCATCGACGGCAAGCCAGTCGCCAATGGCAAGCCGGGCCCGATGACCAACCGCCTGCGCCAAATCTATGTCGATTTCGCCAAGGCCACCGCGGTGTGAGCCTTCATATTGCCTGCGGCGTGACCCTAGTACTCACTATCAATGGTCAGTGAGTCGCTTGTTGCCCATGCTTCGAGACGCTCGCGCCGCTCGCTCCTCAGCATGAGGTTGTTGTGTATCAACAAGTCAGACCTCATTCTGAGGAGGCCGCGAAGCGGCCGTCTCGAAGGATGGCTGCATTACCGATTTACGATTCCAGGTACTAGGTCCGCGGCGGGGAGAAGCGCCGGGCAAGGCGATCCAGGATGCCGGGATCAGGACCGAACCGGCGCCTCTTTGACGAACCTGTTGCGCAGCGTGCCGATCCCGGTGATTTCGATCTCGACCACGTCGCCGGCTTTCAGATCGGGCGAGGCGCCGTCGGTCCCCATCCAGATCACATCGCCCGGCCACAGCGTGAAATATTTCGTCAGCTCGACGATGAACGGCACGATGCCGAAGATCATGTCGTTGGTGCGGAAGCGGCCGGTTTCCTTGCCGTTGACCTTGACGATGGTTTCCATTTTGTCGAGGTCGACATCGGTTTCGATCCAGGGCCCCATCGGCTTGAAGGTGTCGGCATTCTTGGACCGCCACAGCCCGCGATCGGCCTTCTGCCAGGTCCGCTCGCTGACGTCGTTGCCGATGGTGTAGCCGAACACGCAGGACATCGCGTCGCTCTCGCTGAGGTGCTTGGCCTTCCTGCCGATCACGACGACCAGCTCGCCTTCATAGTGAATCTTTTCGGTGGCGGTCGCCGGGATCACGACGTCCTCGTCATGCGCGATCAGTGCGTTCTGGGCGCGATAGCCGATCTCGGGCCTGTCAGGCACGTTCGGAACCGTGCCGGCTTTGTCGGCGGCTTCCTTGAGATGCTTGAGGTAGTTGAGGCCGACGCAATAGAAGGTGCGCGGCACCAGCGGCAGCTCGATCTTGACGTCCCTCAGCGCATGGGTTTGCGGCGTGCGCTGCCATTCGCCGAATGGGTCGCCGGCGACCGCAATGACGCGGTCGCCTTCCACGATCCCCCAGGAGGTCTCTCCCGCGGCGGTGAATTTGAGCCAGCGCATCCAGCAATCCTTCCTATTCGGCCGCGACCTGCGGCCTGGTTTTCCATGCGCCGGCCGGCGGACGCGGCAGGCCGAGATTTTCGCGCAGGGTCTTGCCGGCATAATCCTTCCGGAACAGGCCGCGCCGCTGCAGTTCCGGCACCACGTGGCGGACGAAGTCGGCATAGGATCCCGGCACGCAGGTGGCCGCGATGACAAAGCCGTCGCAGCCGCCGCCGGTGAACATCTCTTCGAACTTGTCCGCGATCTCCTTGGGTCCGCCGACGATCGCGTCCGCGGTCTGGCCGCGGCCGCTGAACGTGACGAAATCGCGCGCGCTCGGATTGGTCTTGCCGGAGGTCTTGAGCACGCCGTCGCGGATGCCGAGGATGCCCTGCATGCCCTGCAGTTCCTCCGTGGTCAGCGGCTCGTCGATGCCCTTGGAGGCGAAGTCGTAATTCAGTCCCTCCGACAACAGCGACAGCGCATCGATTTCCAGCGGCAGCTTTTCGATCAGCGCCATCCTGTCTTCGGCCTCCGACCTGGTCGCGCCGCATACCGGCGTCGTCAGGTTGCAGAGGAAGATGTGGTCGGGATCGCGGCCCGCCTTGGCGGCCTCGTTCTTGACCGCGCTGTAGCCTTCCTTGGCGCCCGCCAGATTGCGCGCTGCCGTGAAGATCACTTCGCCCCAGCGCCCCGCAAAACGCTGGCCGCGGCCGCTGGCGCCGGCCTGGATGATGACCGGATGGCCCTGCGGGGATCGCGGCACCGTGAACGGCCCGCGCGACTTGAAGAATTTTCCTTTGTGATCGAGCCGCCTGACTTTGGCGGGATCGGCGAACCGGCCGCTGTTCTTGTCGATCAGCAGCGAACCGTCTTCCCAGGTATCCCAGTGGCCGAGCACCACCTCCATGAATTCGTCGGCGCGGTCGTAGCGGAAATCATGTTCGAGATGGGCGTCCTTTCCCATATTGTGGGCTTCGCCGTCGTTGATCGACGTCACCACGTTCCAGGCGGCGCGGCCGCCGGTCATCAGATCGAGGGTGGCGAAGCGGCGGGCGACATCGAACGGTTCGTAATAGGTGGTCGAGCAGGTCGAGGCGAGGCCGAGCTTTTCGGTCGCCATGCCCATCGCCGTCAGCACGATGACGGGATCCATCTTCACGCAGCGGATGCCGTATTCGACGGTATGGGCGTGATCGTTGCCGTAGCGGTCCGGCATCGCCAGCCGGTCGTCGAAAAACGCCATGTGGAATTTGCCGGATTCGAGAATCCGGCCGATCTCCTGATAGTAGTCCGCCGACATCGAGTCGTCGCGCGATTCCGGATGGCGCCATGAGCTCGGCAGATTGGTGCAGTTCTGGGCCTGCAGGAACCCCACCATCACCATCTGCCGTGTCATGCTGTTCTCCCAGTGCCGGCCAGATTGATTGTCATGCCAGATCGAGTTCGGTGGCGAGTTTGTATTCGCCGGCAAGCGCGCGCAATTTGTCCCAGGTCGCGTCCTCGATCTCGATGCCTGCGATCTTGCGCTGCTGCTCGCGGATATATTCGACCTCGCCGGGATAGAATACGCCGGTCGAACCTTCCGACGGCGGCGTTTGCTTCAGATAGCGCGCGAATTCGGCGACCTCTTTCTTGAAGTCCTTCAGCGGACGGAATGCTGCGACGTTGAACACCGCCATGAAGCATCCGTCGTTATGCCGTCCCGTCGGCTCGACGCCGAACCCCAGGCCGGTCAGAAGCCCGCACAGCACCTCGACCATCGCGGCGAGGCCGCTTCCCTTGTAGCCTTCGGTGCCGCCGAGCGGCAGCAGCGCGCCGCCCTTGCGGTATTGGCTGGGATCGGTGGTATGGCGTCCTTCGCTGTCGACGATCCACCCCTTCGGAATTTCTTCACCGCGGGAAACGGCGAGCGCGATCTTTCCAGCCGCGACCGCCGAGGTCGCCATATCCAGATAAAAGGGCGCCGCGAGATCCGAGGGCACCGCGATGGAGATCGGGTTGGTGCCGAGCCGCGCCTCGCGGCCGCCAAACGGCGCGACGATCTTCGGCGAGCGGCCGGAATCGGCGGTGGCGATGCCGATCATGCCGGCTTCGACGGCCATCAGCGGATAGGCTGCGAGCCGTCCGACATGGCTTTGCCGGAACACGGTGCAGGCCGCGACATTCGCCGTTTTCGCCTTTTCGATGGTCAGCGCCATCGCCTTGGCGTTGACATGAAAGCCGAACCCCCAGTGGCCATCGATCACGGTCGTGGTCGGCGATTCCTGTTCGATCGTCCATTTCGCGCCGGGAACGATGTGCCCGGCCTTGATGCGGTCGATATAGGTCGGGATCGCGATCACCCCATGAGAGTCATGGCCCGCGAGGTTGGCATTGACGCAGCCGGTTGCCACCGCGCCGGCTTCCTCGTCCGACGCGCCGGCTGCCCTGAGCAGCGCAGCACCTATCCGTGTGAGACGGTCGGCCTGGACAACGGGCATGGGGGTCCCCTTCAACGCCCGCGCGGGAGGCGGGTCTTGCTTCTTGTCGCAGGCCACATGGTCTCAAAGCGATGGCCCGATAGCAATGACCTCCCTGCAAATTCCAGGGTGCACTGCAGCGTGTCGGCTGCCGGGCGGGGCCCGGGCGATCAAGGTGCTGGACGCCATCCAGAGCCGCGGCATCCGGCTTGCGATCGACGATTTCGGAACCGGCTATTCCTCGATGTCCCTGATGAAGCAGTTCCCGATCGAGACCATCAAGATCGATCGCTCCTTTGTCCGCGATCTGCCGAAGGATTCGGAGGATCAGGCGATCGCGCAGGCGATCATCAGCATGGGCAAGGCGCTGGGAATGACGGTCGTTGCCGAAGGCGTGGAGACGCCCGAACAGCAGGTGTTCCTGTGCGATCACGCCTGCGAAAGCTCAGGCGGCGGGAGACAGGGCGGGTGCGTCCGCCTTCAGCGGGTGAGCCTTGCGGTGCCACGCCCAGGCGGTGCGGATGATGGTTGCGAGATCGGAATGGGCGGTGCGGAATTCCAGGGTTTCGCGCGCCGCGGTGGGATCGGCGACCAGGTAGGTCGGATCGCCCGATCGCCGCGGCTTGACGACATGCGGCACCTCGCGGCCGGTCTCGGCTGCGATCGCCCCGAGAATCTTGCGCACCGAAAAACCGGTGCCGGTGCCGAGATTGAAAGCGCCGCCGCCATGGCCCTGCAGCAGCAGTTTCAGCGCCAGCACATGCGCCGCCGCCAGATCGGTGACGTGGATGTAGTCGCGGATGGCGGTGCCGTCTGGCGTGCCGTAATCGTCGCCGAACACCGCAAAATCGGGTACGTGGCCCTGCAGCGCCATCATGGCGCGTGGAATGAGGTGGGTTTCGTTGTCGCGCAGTTCGCCGATGCCGCCATCCGCATCGGCGCCGCTGGCGTTGAAATAGCGCAGCGCAAACGATCCCAGTCCGTAGGCGCTGCGATAGTCGGCGAGCACCCGCTCGATCATCCATTTCGAGGCGCCGTAGGGATTGATCGGCGCGCAAGGATAGCTTTCGGGCAGGGCCTTGCTGTCGGCATTGCCGTAGACCGCGCCGGTCGAGGAAAACACCAGGCGATTGCAGCCGGCCTCGCGCATCGCGTCCAGCAGCGACAGCGTGCCGGCCAGGTTGTTGAGGTAGTATTTCTGCGGATCGGCGACGGACTCGCCGACCAGGCTCGATGCCGCAAAATGCATCACCGCGACGATGTCGTGCTGCGCGAAGGCGTGCGCCAGCGCAGCCTTGTCGGCGAGGTCGCCCGTCACCAGCGAGCCGGTGACGAAGCTGCGGTGGCCGGTGGAAAAATTGTCGAACACGACCGGATGATAGCCGGCCCTCGCCAGCGCCCTGCAGCAATGCGAGCCGATATAGCCCGCGCCGCCGGTAACCAGAATCGCCGGACGATCGCTCATGCTAGCCCCCCGGCGTCCGGCTCTTGTAGAGCAGCAGATAGAGCGCGCGCGGATTGGTGGTGAGGTAGCGCCAGAGCAGCCGGCGCGGCTCCAGCCAGATGCGCCAGGCCCATTCGAGGCCGATGTTCTGCATCCACTGCGGCGCGCGGGGGCGGCTGCCGGACAGGAAGTTGAACAATCCGCCCGAGGTCTTGATGACGCCGACATTGAACAGCCGCGGCGTGAATTCCTCGACGAAGGCCTGTTCGTAGGGAACGCCGAGCGCCACCCATAGATAGTCCGGCGCCAGCGCGTTGATCTCGTCGACCTTGGCCCGCAGCGCATCGCCTCGCAAATAGCCGTGGCAGCGCCCGACGATCCTGAGATCGGGAAACGCTTTCTGGACATTGGCGACGGCAGCGGCGTTCTCCGCCTCGTCCGCGCCGAACATGTAGAACGTCAGCCGCGCTTCCTGCGCCTTGCGGGCGACGACGTGAAACAGGTCGGTGGTCGCGACGCGCTCGGGCAGCGGCATCGGCGATCGCAGCCGCGACACCGTGACCAGCGGCTGGCCGTCGGCGTTGATCAGGTCGGCGGCGCGAAACAGCCGGTCGGTCATCGGTTCGGTCGAACAGCGCGCCAGTACCTCGCCATTGGCTGACGTCAGGTACAGGGGGCGGCCGACCCGGCGTTCCGGGAACACCATCTCGATCATGAAATTCGCGGTCTGCTCGATGTCGAGCACGGCGAGCCGCAGCCCGCCCAGCGAGATTCGGGGCACACCGGCCGTGGCGGCCCTGCCTATGGGGTTTGCACGACGCTCAGGCATATTGCTTGTCTCGCTGGCGGCTGACGGCCGCAGGGTGGATTTCGCTGAGGACGACGCCGGTCAGCTTGCGCTCCGCGCCGCCGAGGGCGGTGATGATGTCTTCCATGGCGTCGTTGATGTCGTGACTGACGGGCAGGACGGCGACGAGACCATCGGCGATATCGAACAGCTTGCGGCCGGCCGCGCTGAAAGGCATCGCCGGTCCGTCGAGGATCACGAGATCGTAGCCGCCGGCGGAACGCGCCTGCGCGATCGCCTTGCGGATGGCGTCGCCGGTCTTGGCATCGGATCCCTTGACGATGGGCAGGATCGAGATTCCGTTCGCGGTCTTGATCGCGCGGGAGGCCTTGGTGCCGATCGAGAGCCAGCCGAGACGGCTGGGCTCGCTCTTGCCGAGGCCGTTCACCCTGTTCGACATGGCATGCATTGCGTGGTCCGCGTCAATCAGCAGTACGCTGACGCCGTCGCGGGCGGCCGCCAGCGCGATGTTCAGCGCGGCGATGCTGCGGTCCTCGCCGGCGCCCGTGCCGATCACGGCCAACACGGGTATCGCGTCGGCGGGCGAGCGCCGTGCCGCAATCCCGCGGATCGTGCGTATGGCGTCGAGGAACGCCGTCTGCGGCGAGCCGGCGCGCAGCGTCGGCCAGCCCATCCGCGCGGCGTCGGGAACGCCGCCGAGACTGAGGATGCCGCCGAGCGTCCGCACCACGTCGGATTCCTGCAGGCGCGCAATCAACGGCTTCTCGACCGACGCGACCGGCGCCGGAGCTGTTTGCCTTGGCTGGTTGCTTGTCGCCGGCTTCGACGGCGGGGTCGGCGTCTTGATCTCGGCCCGTGCCGGTTGCGGCTCGGTGGTGTCGGGCGCCAGCCGGTCGGCCGCCACGGTCCAGGCCGAAGCGGCGAGCGCGCCCATCATGAAGCCGATCATCGCGATCATGCTCATGGCCGGCGGGAAGGTACGCCGCTGCGGCACGGTAGCTTCGCCGATGATCCGGGCGCTCGAGGTGTTGAGGCTCTCCTGCTCCTCGGTTTCGCGCGAGCGCTTGAGGAAGGACTGATAGACGTCGCGGCTGGCTTCGACGTCGCGTTCGAGCTCGCGCAGCCGCACCGAGGCCTGGCTCATCTGCACGCTCTGGCGCTTCTGGGCCTCCAGCGCCTTGTTCAGCGACGCTTCGTATTCCCGGGCGCGCGTCAGGTCGTTCTTGGCCGACTGCACGAAGCGATCGACTTCCTCGTTGATGTTGCGGCGCAGGTCCTCGACCTGCTTTTCCATCTGACGCAGCGAGGGATGCCGCGGCCCCAATTCGCTGGTCAGCTCGGCATAGCGCTTGCGAACCTCGGCGTACTGCGAGCGCAAATTGGCGATGGTCGGTGACTGCAGCGCTTCCGGGATGGCACCGGCGTCGGCCGAGGCGCGGCGGCTGGCTTCGATCTGGTCGTATTTGGCCTGCGCATCGAGCGTCAGCGCGCGCGCCGCGGCCAGCCGCTGGTTGCTGGCCGAAAGCTGCTGGTCGGAGATCAGCGTGTCCTGGGTGCCGACGAAATTGTTCTGTGCCTTGTAGGTCGCGAGCGCGTTCTCGGCGGTGCGAAGCCGCTCCTGCAGTTCCTTGAGCCGGCCCGACAGATCGCTGGTCGCCCGCCGCGCGGCGGTGGCCTGCGACTTCTTGGATTCGGCGAGATAGGCGTTGGAGATCGCGTTGGCGAGCATCGCCGCCTTGACGGGGTCATACGACCAGACGTCGATGTCGACGATGAAGGTGCGGTCGGTCTTCTTGACGTTGATGTGGCGGTTCAGGGCTTCCAGCGCCGCCATCTGGCCGAGCTTGGCGTCGGCGGCGGGCCCAATCCCGATTCCGAACAGGCCGAGCAGGGTGGCAAGAGCGCCCTTGGCGTCGCCGCCGCCGAACTCCGGATCCTTGTCGAGCTTGGTGTCCTTGATCACCTGCAGCAGCACGCTGTTCGAGGTGATCAGCCGCGCCTGGCTCTCGACCAGCATGGCGAGGCCATTGACGTCCTGGGCGCGTGGCGTCAGTTCGCGTTCGACCAGCTGCAATTCCCTGGGGTCGACGTAAAGCTGGGCGATCGCCGAGTATTTCGGTGTCAGGCTCTTGCCGATCATGACGGCGGCTACGGCGCAGATCAGGCCCGCGCTCGCAATCGCGACCTTGTTCCGCCACAGCAGCCGGACGAGCTCCAGCACGCTGATGCCGGCCAGCATTCGCTGCGGCGCCGGCGGGGCGGCAGGTCCGGCCTGATCTATCGGTTTGTCATAGACAAGCATGGTCCCCAGCTTTCATTCGAACTGCCGCACGCGCCGGCTGAGGGGTCACTCTTCGGGTCACGCAACGCGCGCAGGGGCAAGGCGCGGAACAAACGCAACAGGAAAAATTAACCATACTCATTGGGGGACTATTCGCCGAAATGGCAAAAAAAGCGTTTAAGCGCCCGCGCATAGCAACGCCTCCGCCATGTTCAGAACCGGGATTCTCCGGCGCGATGCCGCCTCCAGGGCATGGTTCATGAGATCGGGTGAGCAGCCGTACGCGCTGGGCTTGTCGGCGACGTCGTGGCTGTAGAAAATTAACCATCCGTTATAGGTTTGCGCTTGGTCGAAGGCGCGCTCGATCTCGTGGCGGCCGATGCGGCGGTCGATCAGGGGCATCGCGCGCAGGAACTGCAGGTCCACCGTGCCGCTGTTGATGCCCGGCACGATGCTGCGGCAGGACTGGAACGCCTGCTTGAGCTGGCCCTTGCGCCCGAACGATCCGTAACCGAAGGGATAGGCGAAGTTTTCGACCTTGATGGAAGGGTCGAGCGCGCGCAGATAGCGGCCATTGCGCGCGATCTCGGCGGCCAGCGATTCCGCGTCGAGGTCGCAGGTCCGCTTGTGGGAAAAGGTGTGACAGCCGATCTCGTGGCCGTTGCGATGCAGGTCGATGATGTCCTGGGCATCGACGGCCGTCCAGTCGGCTGCCGCGGTGCCGACCAGCCCGCCCGAAACGTAGAAGGTGCCGCGCGCGTCATGATCCTCGAGCAGCTTCGCGCCGGTCGTGGCGGCGCTCTTCGGAATGTCGTCGAAGGTGAAGCTGACCATCGGGGTCTCGTTGAGCAGCCGGAAGGGTTCGACGCTCAAATGCGTCGCCAGCCGGTGGCTGACTCTCGCCTTGGTTTCGGACCACATCGCGTACATGGTTCAGCGTTTTCGCAGGATCACGTGATAATCGCCGTGCCGGACATCGGTCTTCGCCGGCAGAAGGAGATTGATGACCGCGGCGGCGGCGTCGATCAGGACGGCGAAGGCCGGCTTGCGCGCCCGCATCTCCGGATAGCGCGGGCTCTCGTATTCCTTGCGGTAGATCATCTGAAGGCCGTGCGCCTCGGCAAAGGCTTCCAGCCTCGAAAGCGTGACCAGCGGGTGGAAGAAGGTCGGGAACGGCGCCTGGCCGGGCAGGCCGGCCTTCTTGTCGCCGCGCACATGGCGGTAGAACCAGACGTGGAACCAGTGCGGCGAATATTTGGTGACGACGCCGGACAGCGATTTCGGATTCGGCGCGCCGATCAGGATCAGGCCGCCCTGCTTCAGCGATTCGCAAAACCGCAGCAACGCCGCCTCGACGTCGGGCAGATGTTCGATCACGTTGTAGCAGATCACGAGGTCGAAGCTGCCGGGGGCGAAGCGGTAGCTCTGGACGTCGCCGAGGATGGTTTCCTGCGCGTAGTCGTTGTTGCGGATCTGGTCTTCGTCGATATCCACCACGGTGACATGGGCGCGGCCGAGCACGTCGAGCGGCAGGAAGCTGGTCGAGCCGCCGCCGGCCTCGTAGATCGCGAGTTTCGTGACGGGGAGTTGTTCGCCGAGGACGCCGTGGACGGCGAGCAGGCTTTCGCGTGCCTCGCCCGGCGGCAGGTCGAGCAACGCCTTTGGATGCGCGAACGCGTCTGCGGTGCGTGCATCGGCGGCGACGGGGACGGCGCGGGCGAGATCGATCGTGACTGTCTTGTTCACTGGCCTATCCAATATTGATGTTTGCGAGTTTGGTTCTGAAAAGCGCGAAGCCGACTTTCAGGCGCCCGCGGGTCCGGGAGATGTCGAGCAGCCAGCACAGCGCGAGGTAGCTCGCCAGTCCGGCGCCGGCCAGCATGACGCAGGCGGTCAGGTCGGAGACGTGCAGGCTTCTGTCGAGCGCCGCCACGACCAGCGCCATCACCAGTGCGGCGATCACGGTCAGCGCCAGCCGTCCGGGCGGAAGCGGGATCGGGAAGGCCCGGCGGCTGAGGATCAGCGCGCAGACGAACCCGAACAGGTCGGCGCCGAGCCGCGCCCATGCTGCGCCGACCGTGCCGTATCCGCTCACCAGGGCGTAGGACAGGATGATATTGACCACGATGATCGAGGCCGTGTTGATCAGATAGAAGGAGTTGCGTCCCGACAGCAGGAAGCTGACGTGCAGATATTGCTGCGTCAGGATCTGGAAGATCACGGCGACGGCCACGATCGGCATGGTCTCCGCGGCCATGGCGCGGAAATCGACGCCGAGCACGACGTTGGCGACGTGGGCGGAAATGACGGCGAAGCCGAGGCAGGCCGGCAGCGTAATGCTAAGCAGCAATTCGACGCATTCGCCGAGATGCGACCGTACCGCGGCCTCTCCCTGGCTGGCATGGATCTGCACCGCGAGCGGGAAGAACGCGGCGGCGGCGCTGATCGCCGGCATCATCAGCGTCTGCCGCACCAGGTCGAGACCGGCGATGTACTTTCCGGCATCGGCGGTGCCGACGAGGTTGGCGATGATGAAGCGGTCGGCGACGGTCGAGATCGCGAGCAAGGTCAGCGATAGCGTCAGCGGCAGTCCCTGCTTCGCAGCGGCCAGCAGGCGGGCACGATCGAACTTGAAGACGGTTCCGCGCCACGCCGATCGCTGTGCCGCGATGGCGAGCAGATAGGCCAGCGCCGATGACGCCAGCAGGAGAATACCGGTCCGGCCGAGCATGGCGGCAGCAATGCCCAGGCAAAGCGCTGCGCCGGCGCGAACCAGCGTCGCCTTCATGGCCGTGATCGCCATCAGCCGTGCGCGAACCAGGTCCTGGGTCAGTTCAAACAGGCCGATCGCAACCGCCAGCACGACCGCGGCGATCGCCGCCATCGTATCGAGCCCGACCAGGCGGCCGAGTGCGTAGGCAACCGGCGCGGCCAGACAGCAGATGACATAGCCGGTTGCGACGAGGCCGCGGACGTCGGTGCCGTCGTCTTTGGCGTGGCCGCTCAGGATCAGGTTGCGGAACCAGCCCGCGAGGAAGACGCTGACCACGGCGGCAAACGCCAGCCCGAGCAGGTAGATGCCATAATCATGCGGCGAAAACAGCCGCGTGAAAATGAACACGCTCAATAGTCCCAGCAATGCCGAGAGGATATTGGCGGTCAGATTGATGCTGGCCTGCCCGATCAGCATAGCGCGGCAAGCCCCTTCGGCTCGATCGTTGCGGTACGGTGCGTCTGCACGGCCGCGTTCTCCTCGACGGCCGCGCGGATGGTCTCTACCGGCGTGCCGGAGAAGGACGCGACCGAGAAGGCGACGTCATCCTTGCCTGCGCGGCGAAGCAGCTGGTTCAGTTCATCCCGGCTGAGTTTCGGATCATCCCAATAGCTGACGCATTGGGTGCGCGGGGTACGCGTGTGCCGCGCCGAGAAGCCGGCGTCGTTCTCGACGAAATAGCCGTACAGCATGTATTCGGAAAATTCGCGGGTCTGGCTGAGGGCTTCGACCCAATGCAGGTTGGTCACGGCCTCGATCCTCGCGGCCATCGCCTGCGTCGTCTCCTTATCCCAGAACATGATGTGACCGATGAAGTCCGACGCCGGAAGCGGCGGCGTGGGCAGGCCAAGAAGTTCATGGCTGGTCTCGACCCAGCGCGAATGCCGGAACTGGTCGGATGTGACCTCGTCGCGCATATTGAGCAGCGGAATCGCGTTTGGATATTCGAAACGCGACAGCTCGAAGTCCCGGAAGAACACGATATCCGAATCGAGGATGCAATATCGGTGGTGCGGCAGCGAGGTGGTCGCGGCGATCTTGAGATACTGCTGCACATGCCAGCCGCTGACCGGCATGGTCCGGAACGACCACCAGTATTGGCGGCGCTTGCGCTGGATGATGCGGGGCAACGGCCGCAGCCATTTCGGCAGGAATTTCGAGGACGGAAGCACGATCCTGCGCTCGCTCTCGAAGTGAGAGAACAGCGACAGGTCGCAATCGGGAACCAGCAGATAATGCTTGGAGAATGATTTGACGTGACGATCGACACTCTCGCAGAGCAAGGTGCACAGTTCCAGATCGCGCCCGTATGTTGGGGTTAACAGCGCTACATGGTTCATCGCGTGTTTCTCTCTGGCAGTGACATTCAGGACTCTTGCAGGGCGCTTGGCATTGAGGCCGGGTATCCTTGGGCAGCGTAAGAGCAAGATCGGTGCCGACAGCGCCACGGGACCTTGCGGCGTGTCGAAACTGGTTAATTTGCGCGCGGTAACCATCGCCCGATCAGTTGCGGCCGCGTCGCGCGGCGTGGACCGGATATTGCAATGACGGTCGCGCAACATGGACGGATCGAGAAGAGCGCGTGAACGCATGAAAGAACCAATCGTTTCCCGGTGCGATCGTCCTGCGCCCGGCAATTCCGGCACAGCGGGGCGGTGCGAAGTGTCCGCATTTGAAACATTCTTCGAATTCGCCGCCGTGGCCGCCAGGCGCAATAGCGGCGTTGCCGCGTGATGCGAGCGGCCGGTCAAATTGAGACGGTTGTGTCGCGACCTTCGCGGCGTGATCCCGTCGCGGGACATGCTGAACGAACCTTTGAAAGAAAGCCAAGCACGCGCCATGACCAGGATTGCCAGACTGCAGGCCGCCGGCCGATGGAGGCCCCGGACATGACGCCGGACGCCTCCCGCGCATTGGCTGCGGTATCGCCTTCGCTCGACCGCTCGATTCCGATCGTGGTCTGCATCCCCTGTTTCCGCCGTCCGCAGCATCTGCGGCTGACGCTGGAGTCGCTTGCCGGCCAGCGCACCGATCGCCGCTTCGCGGTCGTCATCGTCGAAAACGATGCCGCCGGGTGCGAGAGCGTGCCGGTCGCTGCCGAATTCCTGCGGGCCGGCAGGTTTGCCGGCCTGTGCATGATCGAACCGCGGCAGGGCAATTGCCATGCGATCAATGCTGCGTTCGAGACTGCGCGCGCGACGTTTCCCGGCGCGGTCCATTTCCTGATGATCGACGACGACGAGATCGCCTCGAGGGACTGGCTCGAACTGATGGTGCGCAGCGCCGAAGCCACCGGAGCCGATCTGGTTGGCGGGCCGGTGCAGCCCAATTTCGACGATGTCAGCAAGCGCGGGCTCGGCCGCCATCCGGCCTTCCGTCCGGCCTACGATTACAGCGGTGCGGTGCCGATCATCTACGGCTGCGGCAATTGCCTGATCACGCGCGCGGTATTCGAGCGGCTCGGCGATCCCGCCTTCGATGTCAGGTTCAATTTCCTCGGCGGCGGCGATACCGATTTCTTCGTGCGTTGCCGCCAGGCCGGCATGAAATTCCACTGGGCGGCGGAAGCCGTCATCACCGAAACCGTGCCGCCGAGCCGGACCAATCCCGGATGGCTTGCGCAGCGCGGCCTGCGGATCGGCGCGATCAACTATCACATCGAGGTCAAGGCGGCGCGGACGCCGTGGGCGCGCCTGGGAGTGCTGGCCAAGATGCTGGCGATGCTGCCGTTGTCGCTGTTCCGCGCCGGCCGCATGGTGCTGTCGGGGCAAAAGGCGCTGATTGCGCTGCATCCGGTGGCGGTAGCCGCCGGCAGCGCGCTGGCGGCGGTCGGCATCGAACCGCACCAGTACAAGGCCTCGAAGATCGTTTCCTGAGCCGGTGGCCGCTACGGCATTTGCGCGCGGACCGCCTGCGCCGCGTCCTGCCACCAGCCGTCGAAATCGAACGGCGCCTGCACCGACGGCCATTTCAGCGCGGCAGCGATCCGGTCGGCGTAGACGTCGTCCCCGGATCCCCGCGCCACCAGCACGATGGCGCCGCGGTCGATCAATTCCTTGAAGCGCGGGTGATGATCGAATTCGTCGGCCAGGGCGGGGCCGGTGACGATCAGCGGCCGGCCGGACTGCACGCAGGTGAGAATGCTGGAACGCCGCGCGGTGAGGCCCTCGTCGAGCGGATAGCAGAAGGCGTCGATCTCGCTGAACAGGCCGAACACTTCATGGTCGGATGCGACGTAGCCGCTGACCATGACATCGTCGATGATGCCGAGTTCGGCGGCGCGGGCATAGAAGTCGTCCTCCACGGTGTCGACGCCGCGAATGAACGATCCGACATAGACGATCAGCGGATTTAGCCCGCGCTCCTTCAGGATCGCGCCGATCTGAAGCAGGGCATTCGGCTGCTTGCCCGGATAGATCGATCCGAAATGGCCGATCACCAGCCGGCCCTGTTCCCGCGCGGCGGCCAGCCGCTGCCGCAGCCTGGAATCGGCGATCCCCGCAGGGGCCTCGATGTTCGGCGGCAGCGGTGCCAGCACGCATTTTCGCGAAGTCCAGCCGACCAGGGGATCGTCGGCAAGTTCGCGGCGCACCAGCGGCGAGAACATCAGGATGGTATTGGCGAGCAGCAGCGCCGGAATGTAGGTGATGCGGCGCAGCCAGTGCAGCCCGCCCCATTCGTGCTGAATCAGGACGACGCGCCGCCGCCGCAGCCGCGCAATAGCCAGCGCCAGCAGCGGCCGGAATATCACGCGCTTCCAGGCCACGATCGGGAAATTACACACCACGCTCCGCGCCGATCCGATCGCCCGCCAGATCTCGGCGGCCGTTCCCTCCGACCGCGTCAGGGTTAACGATCCGCAACTGCCGGGATCGAGCCTTTCGATCGTCTCCTGCAAGAGGCGCGTGAAATGGCCGACGCCACATTGCATTTGCGGCCCCGCGCCGAGAAAGAGCGCCCGGTAGGCTGGTTCTGAAGTCATCTTGCCGCGGCGGCGCCTTTCAACAGCGTTTTCGAGCGAAGTGGACGGGGCTCCGAGAACATCCGCGTTAGCCATACATCGCAGACATTATCTTACCGTAAGCGGGCGGCTGCGCCTCGGCACCCTTCTTGCCAGATAAAGCGCGAAGGATACCCGGCCGTCTCATAACGGGACATTGGGCGGCGACGGCATTGCGGATTTCGAGACAGAGCCGGCAGGAGCGATACGATGGCCAAAGACAAGGTTTTCACGAGCTGGGACGACACCCATTCACTGCTCTGGGAGCGGCAGCCGATCCGGCTCGCCCACGGACTGCACAAGTCGCCGCTGTTTTCCACCGACAGGCTTGCCGAATTGATCGAGCGCTATCCGCGCGAACATTACAGCCTGGTGCAAACCGGCGCGAAGGAATCCCGCCGGCTTTGGCGCGAGGGCGAGATCGGCAATCTCAGCGGCCGTCAGGTGATGGACGCGGTCGCCGGCGGCGGCCTCTGGCTCAATCTGCGCAATGTCTCCGGCGTCGACAGCGCCTACCGCGCCATGCTCGACGACATGTTCGCGGAGATCGCGGCCAACGTTCCCGGTTTCGAGGCGCCGAAATACCAGGCCGGCATTCTGATCTCCTCGCCGGACGCGCAGGTCTATTATCACGCCGATCTGCCGGGACAGGGTCTGATCCAGATCGCGGGACGCAAACGCGTCTATGTCTATCCCAATTCCGCTCCGTTCCTGAAACCGGAGCATCTCGAAGACATCGCCCTGTTCGATGTCGAGGTCGATATCCCATACGCCCCCTGGTACGACGCGCATGCGCAGGTGCTCGACCTCGAGCCCGGCCAGATGCTGAGCTGGCCGCTGAACGCGCCGCATCGGGTCGAAAATCTCGGGACCGTCAATATTTCGATGACGGTGTCGTATGTGAATGACGAAATCCGGCGCGCCGACATCGTCAACCTCGCCAACGGCCTGCTGCGCCATCGCTTCGGCTATCAGCCGAAGAGCCGTAACCTGCGCGGCCCGTCTTTCTTCGCCAAGGCGGTGCTGCAAAAGCTGCTGCGCGACAGCAGCTGGGTCAAGCGCGAGCGCAGCGCGCGCCGCCCGATCGACTTCCGGCTCGATGCCGCACAGCCCGGCAGGATCGTCGATCTGCCGAAGGCGGCATGAAGACGGACCGGCGATGACCGTATTGACGGCGGCAGGCGGAAAACAGGGGGCGCGCCCGATGGCGCGCGCCGCCGGATTCCGCGTCGAAATCGCATCCGACTGGAAACAGGCCGCGCCGCGCTGGAGCGATGTCAGTCCGTCGACGCCGTTCCAGGACAGCCAGTGGCTGGATGCATGGTACCGGGCTTTTGCCGGGCTCGACGATGTCGAGCCGCTGATCGCGATCGTCTCGGATGCCGTCACCGGCGAACGGGCTGCATTGCTGCCGCTGGTCCGCCGCCTGCAGAAGGGCATCCGGATCGTCGAGTTCGCCGATCTCGATCTCACCGACTACAACGCACCGTTGCTCGGTCCCGCCGCGCCGCGCGACGCCAGGGCGGCGCGCGCGATGTGGCGCGACCTGAAGGCCGCGCTGCGGCGGATGCCCGGTGGCGCCGATCTCATCCGTTTGCGCAAGATGCCGCTCGATCTCGCGGGCCAGCCCAATCCGCTGGCGTTGCTCGATGGCGCCGGTGCCTGTTCGCTGAACGGCAATATCGTCACGACCGGCGAAGATTACGACGCCTGGCGCTTTCAGCTCGGGCGTACCGTGCGCAAGGAACTGGAGCGAAGCTGGCGGGTGTTTACGCGCGATCCCGCCGCGGATTTCAAGCTCGTCACCGATAGGGACGAAGCCTTGCGGATTCTCGCCGTCACGGAGGCCCAGCAGGGCGCGCGGATGCAGCAGCTCGGGCTGAATTTCATCCTCAACAACGAGACCTGCGCCGCGTTCTATCGCAACCTGGTCAATGACGGCATCGGCAGCGGCTTTACCGTGGTCTCGGCATTGACGTCAGGCGACGAGGTGGTGGCGACGCTGCTCGGCGTCCGCTGCGGATCTCGCTACGTGATGGTGCGCATCAGCAATGCCGGCGAAAAATGGTCGAACTGTTCGCCGGGCCGGCTGATCATCGAGCGCACCATGGCGGCGTTGCACAGGGACGGCGTCCGCGAGGTCGATTTCAGCATCGGCAACTACGCCTACAAGCGCCGCTTCGGCGTGGCGCCGATTGCACTGGCCGATCTGTCGGCCGCCCTGAGCTGGCGCGGATTGCCCTACGCCCTGCGCGACCGCGCCGCACGCGAGCTGCGCGCCTATCCGCGGCTCACGGCCGCTATCAAGCGCGCGCTCGGCAAGCCGGTCTCGCGCCAAGAGAGCTAGATCGCCCGCACCCTGCGGGGCTGCCCCGGCGCGCATTCCAGAGCGTCGCGGTCCCATTTCGCGGCATCGGCCGCGGCCTCATAGGTGCTTTGCAGGAATTCGAGCAAGGCCTTGTCCGGCTCTGCGGCGGTGCGCACCGCGTCATAGGGCAGGATGAATTCGCCGAGAGCCTCGCTGAAGAACGCGGCGGCGGGGCGCACGCCTGCCGTGCGAAAACCTGCCGGTTCGGGATAGGCGTAGCAATAGAACGCGGGATAGTCGACAGCACCGGAGCCCGGCCAGAAGCCGGCGCTGCTGACTTCGTGCGAATAGGCTTCGCAGGCCACGTCATCGGAGAGGTGAGGCACCCCGCCGGGATGTCGAGGCGCGCGGCGTCCGGAAAAGCGCGTCACCGCGAGATCGAAACTGCCCCAGAAGAAATGCACCGGGCTCGCCTTGCCGAGGAAGCCGGTACGGAACTGCTTGAACACCTGGTCTGCATTGACGAGGATCTGGAACAGGCGCCGTACCGCATCGGGATCGTAGGTGGCATGCTGGTGATCCAGCGAAAACCGCACCGGGTCCGGCAATTCGTTGGGCATCTCGTCGATGGCGACGTCAATGCCGAGTTCGGCAAGCGCAGCCATGACGCCGGCGTAAAAACCCGCGACCGACTGCCCGGCCAGGGCGAACTGGCGCTGCGCGCCGTCGCTGGTGGAGATGCGCAAGGCGTGATCGATGAAGTCGAGGTCGATCTGGAAGGTGCGCGAGCGATCCGGGATGGGGGAGGTCGTCAGCCCGCGCGCGCTGACGTAAAGGACGACGTGCCAGGAATGGTTCAGCCAGGGCGAGCGTGCCAGCCGGATCTTCCCGATGATCTGGGTCCACAGATGCAGCGTCGCATAGGTCTCGCGCCAGGCGGCAGTGGGTAATTCCGGCCAGGGCACTTGCGGTGCGTTGCTCATGATTCTGTGCCCTTAAGTGTAGTGATACGGCCGGTCACGCCGCCTTCACGAATTGGTGCAATCAGGGCATTGCCGCCGTCCGCGCGAGGCGCGGTACAGGCTGCGGCAATACCAGCGGCGCGCCATCGCCTGCAGCGGATTGCGCGCCAGTTGATCGACAAGGAGAATTTCGATCATCGCAAGGTCCGTGGTTCCGCCGGGCAGATAGGGCGGCATTCCGAAAAAGGAAATGCCGCCCCGGGTCGCATCAGCCATGCAGTTTCTTCGCGGTCTCCGCGATCGCGCGTCCCTGGTAGCGCGCGCCGGCCAGTTCGTTGGCGCTGGGTTGGCGGCTGCCGTCGCCGCCGGTGATCGTGGTCGCGCCATAGGGCGAACCGCCGGTGACCTCGTCGAGCTTCATCTGGCCGGCAAAGCCGTAGTTCAGACCGACGATGGTCATGCCGAAATGCAAGAGGTTGGTGATCACCGAGAACAGCGT
Organism: Bradyrhizobium sediminis; assembly: GCF_018736105.1. Classification (NCBI taxonomy): domain Bacteria; kingdom Pseudomonadati; phylum Pseudomonadota; class Alphaproteobacteria; order Hyphomicrobiales; family Nitrobacteraceae; genus Bradyrhizobium; species Bradyrhizobium sediminis. The sequence continues at coordinate 4,674,742 of NZ_CP076135.1, read as the reverse complement.
GGTCTCCTGGCCGCCATGCTGGGTCGCGGTCGAGGAGAAGGCGCCGCCGACCTTGCCGTGCAGCGCGCCCCTGGCCCAGAGGCCGCCGGCCTGGTCGAGGAAATTCGCCATCTGCGACGCCATCCGGCCGAAGCGGGTGCCGGTGCCGACGATGATGGCGTCGTAATTGACGAGCTCTTCGACTTTCGCAACGGGCGCGGCTTGATCGAGCTTGTAATGCGACGCCTTTGCGACGGCTTCGGGCACGAGCTCCGGCACGCGCTTGATGTCGACCGAGGCGCCGGCTTCGCGCGCGCCCTCGGCGACGGCGTTCGCCATCGCCTCGATGTGACCATAGGCGGAATAATAGAGAACGAGAACTTTTGTCATGGTGGCTCCGTGAGCGTTATGATTGTTGCGAAGGCAAAGGAACATCGTCATGGCCGGGCCTGACCCGGCCATCCATCTTCTTCGCAAGACTTTCTCGAAGAGGGATGGATGCGCGGGTCACCTGGCGCGAAGACGCGCTTCGCGCTCTTGCCCGCGCATGACGAGTGGCGTGTTGGGTTGTCTCCGCGCCCTACGCCGCGTCGACCAGCACCAGCTCGGAATCCTCCAGCGCAGTGATCTTCAGTTTCGCCTCGTTGGATATCGCGACGCCGTCGCGGGCGTTGACCCGCACGCCGTTGATCTCGATCGCGCCCGCGGCCGGCACCAGATAGAGGTTGCGTGTCTTATCGGGCGAATATTCCGCGCTCTCGCCGGCCTTCAGCGTGGTGGCGAGCACCCGCGCGTCGGCGCGGATCGGCAGCGCATCGTTGTCGGCCGCAAAACCGCTGGCGATGGTGACGAATTTTCCCGAGCGATCCGCCTTCGGAAACGGTTTCGCGCCCCAGGTCGGCTGACCGCCTTGCGCCTTCGGTTCGATCCAGATCTGGAAGATCTTGGTCTTGGTCGGCTCCAGATTGTATTCGGAATGACGCACGCCGCTTCCGGCGCTCATCACCTGCACGTCGCCGGCTTCGGTGCGGCCCTTGTTGCCGAGGCTGTCCTGATGGGTGATCGCGCCTTCGCGGACGTAGGTGATGATCTCCATGTTGGCGTGGGGATGGGCGGGAAAGCCGGTGTTCGGCGCGATCTCGTCGTCGTTCCATACCCGCAACGAGCCATGGCCCATATTGCCGGGGTCGTAGTAGCTGGCGAACGAGAAGTGGTGCTTGGCCTTCAGCCAGCCGTGGTCGGCGCCGCCGAGGTTTGCAAAGGGCCTGAGTTCGATCATGGCATTTCCTTAGGATTTGAATTCCGTTGAGGTCTGGATATGCCCTTCCGGTTGGATTAGAAATAGAAACTGTTGAAACATTTTGTTTCCAAAATTGCTCTAATCGGAGGCGCGATGGCAAAACTCCCGGACTTTGAAGGCCTCGCGATTTTCGCGAAAGTCGTGGAATTACGGTCGTTTGCGGCGGCCGCTTCGGAACTGGCGCTGTCCAAGGCCACCGTGTCCAAGGCGGTTACCCGGCTGGAGGCGCGGCTTGGCGCCCGGCTGTTCAACCGGACCTCGCGGCGGCTCGCTTTGACCGATGCCGGGCAGAAACTGTCCGAGCGCGCCACGCGGCTGCTGCTCGACGGCGAGGCGGCCGAGAACGAGGCGCTGGCGCAGTCGGTGGCGCCGCGCGGACTGGTGCGGTTCGCGGTACCGATGACGTTCGGGCTGAAGGCGGTGGCGCCGATCCTGCCGGAGTTTCTCGAGGAGTATCCCGATGTCGCGATCGATCTTCACCTCAGCGACGCCATGGTCGACCTGATCGGCGAGGGCTTCGACGCAGGCTTGCGGATCGCGAGCCTGCCGGATTCCTCGCTGATCGCGCGGCGGCTGTGCGCGATGCCGCGTTACACGGTGGCTTCGCCGGAATATCTCAGGCGCCACGGCCGGCCGACCCATCCGATGCATCTCGCCCAGCACAAATGTCTCGGCTATGCCTATCTCTCCACACCCGGCGTCTGGCACTACACCAATGCCGCAGGCGAGCAGGCCAGCGTGCGTCCAGCGGGACCGCTGCGCGTCAACAATGGCGAGGCGCTGATGCCGGCGCTCTTGGCAGGGCTCGGCATCGCCGATTTGCCGGACTTCATCGTCGGCGACGCCATTGCCTCGGGCGAGGTCGAGGTGATCCTGAAAGACTGGAAGCAGGCCGAAGGCGCCGTGCATCTGGTGATGCCATCCGGCGGCCCGCGTCCCGCGCGCGTCGAGGCGCTGGCGGATTTTCTCGCCAGGCGTTTTGCCAAGGGCAAGAAAAAGTAGGTTTGGCGGGAGGCGAAGAGCGCCTTTGCCCACCCTGCTGTTTCGGTTACGCTAACCCCAACAACCAAAACAAAATCCCCGGGGAGAAGCCACCAATGAACCGCCGCGAACTCTTGAAAGCCGCCGCTATGCTGCCGCTGGCGCAAGCCGCGTTCTCGAACACCGCCCTCGCGCAAAGTCCGTATCCGTCGCGCAACATCACCATGATCGTGCCGTTTCCGGCCGGCGGCCAGGCCGATCTCGCCGCGAGGCCGGTGGCGCTGGCGCTGGAGAAAATCCTCGGCAAGCCTGTCATCGTCGACAACCGCGCCGGCGGCGGCGGCGGCTCGGTCGGCAACGCGGCGGCGGCGCGCGCCGAGCCCGACGGCTATACACTGTTGATGACGCTGTCGTCGCTGGCGGTATTGCCGGAAGCCGACCGGCTGTTCGACCGCCCGGTGGCTTACGAAGTCTCGCAGTTCGCGCCGGTGGCGCGCGTGCTCGCCGATCCGACGCTGCTCGCGGTGCCGGCGTCGGCGCCATGGAAGACGCTGCAGGACTTCGTCGACGACGCCAGGAAACGTCCCGGCCAGATTCCCTATGGCTCGTCGGGTCCCTACGGCACGCTGCATGTGGCGATGGAGATGTTCGCGGCCTCTGCCGGCATCAAGCTGTTGCACGTGCCGTTTCGCGGCGCCGGCCCCGCATTGACCGCGCTGCTGGGCGGCACGGTGCAGGCGATGGCGTCGGCGCCGGGCACGCTGAAACAGCAGGTCGACGACGGCAAGATGCGCGTGCTGGCGAACTGGGGCGCGGCGCGGATCCCGAGTTTTCCAAACCTGCCGACCTTCAGGGAACTCGGCTACAAGGATGTCGAATTCTACATCTGGGCCGGACTGTTCGCGCAGAGTGCGCTGCCGGCGCCGATCATGACGCGGCTGCGCGAGGCGATGGCGCAAGCGGTGAAGGCGCCGGAGGTTGTAAAGACGTTCGAGACCGCAGGCAGTCCGGTCGCCTACATGGATGCGCCGGAATTCGCAAAATTCGTCGCCGCGGATTCCGCGCGCCTGATCGCGGCGGTGAAGAAGATCGGCAAGGTCGGGTAGGGGACGCCTCCACATTCTCGTGGGAAGAAACCAGGCCTGGAAAGGCGGCCGCCACAAATCAAAACTGTCGTCGCCTGGCTTGACCGGGCGATCCAGTACGCCGCGACTTCTCGTTCATCTCAAGCTTCTCTGGAATACTGGGTCGCCCGGTCAAGCCGGGCGATGACAGCGGTATTTGTGCGAGCGGTGCACTTCACTCATGGAGCCAGCAAGGCTCGAGTTCCGGTACCAAACTCGCCAATGACGATCCGGGTTACGCCGGCGCCTGGCACACGTCGACCCATTCGGCTTTCACCAACTCGGCCATCCGCATCGGCGCGATCCGCACCGCGCTGTGGGTGGAGCCCGCCGCCGGCACCACCTCGTCGAACGCCCGCAGCGAAAGGTCGCAATAGACCGGCAGCGGTGTCTTCAGGCCGAACGGACAGACGCCGCCGACCTCATGGCCGGTGATGTCGGCGACCTCCTCCAGCCCGAGCATCTTGGGCTTGCCGCCGAACAACGCCTTGACCTTCCTGTTGTCCATGCGCGAGGTGCCGGCGGCCACGATCAGCACCACCCGCTCGCCGATCCGCAAGGACAGCGTTTTCGCGATCCGGCTCGGCTCGACGCCATAGGCTTCGGCGGCGAGCGCCACCGTCGCCGAACTCACAGGCGATTCGATCACGGCGATCTCGGGGGCTCTTTCGGCGAAGAACGCGCGGACGGATTCAATGCTCATGCGCGGCTTCAGATCCCCAGCAGCTTCCGCGCGTTGGCCTTTAGCACTTTCGGCCTGATTTCGTCGCGGATGTCGAGCTTTGAAAAGTCCGCCATCCAGCGGTCCGGCGTGATCACCGGCCAGTCCGAGCCGAACAGCATTTTGTCCTGCAGGATGGAGTTGATGTAACGCACCAGGATCGGCGGGAAGTATTTCGGCGACCAGCCGGAGAGGTCGATATAGACGTTCGGCTTGTGGGTCGCGACCGACAGCGCTTCTTCCTGCCAGGGGAACGACGGATGGGCGAGGATGATCTTGAGGTCGGGGAAATCCGCCGCCACGTCGTCCATGTACATCGGATTGGAATATTTCAGCCGCATCCCCATGCCGCCGGGCATACCGGAGCCGACGCCGGTCTGGCCGGTATGAAACAGCGCGATCGCGCCGCCGTCGTTGATGGCTTCATACAGCGGATAGGCCATGCGGTCGTTGGCGTAGAAGCCCTGCATGGTCGGATGGAACTTGAAGCCCCTGACGCCGTATTCCTCCATCAGCTTCTTGGCCTCGCGCACGCCGAGCTTGCCCTTGTGCGGATCGATGCTGACGAATGGAATCAGCACGTCTGAATTCTCGGCGGCGATTTCCAGCATTTCGTAATTGTTGTAGCGGCGGAATCCGGTCTCGCGTTCGGCGTCGACCGGGAAGATCACCGCGGCGATCTTCTTGGAACGGTAATAGGCCGCAGTCTCCGCAACCGTCGGCGGGTGCTTGTTCGGCGACTTGAAGTAGTCGGCCATCTTCTCCTGGAAGTCGTCATAGCCGTCGTCGCCATGCATGCCGCAGGGCTCTTCGGCATGGGTGTGGATGTCGATCGCCACGACCTCATCGATATTGGGCAGCTTCAGTTTGGACATCTTGTTTTCCCCGGCTGGGCCGCTTGATTTTACACTCTGGCGAATTGATTATACTATATAACGAATTCCGCAAGGCGGCATGACGATTGAGGCGGCTACTGCCTGGAATCGCAAATAGGTGTTGCAGCCCATCCTTCGAGACGGCCACTGTGTGGCCTCCTCAGGATGAGGTTTAACCTGTTGAAGCACAACAACCTCATGCTGAGGAGCGAGCGGCGCGAGCGTCTCGAAGCATGGGCAGCAAGCGATTCACTGATCTCGGATAGTGGGTGTAAGGGAGGGACGGCATGGCGCAAGCGGAGGCCTTCGAGACCGATTTCTGGAAACACGCCAATCTGCGCAAGGTCTGGGACGACATCGTCCCCGGCGAGCCGCGCAAGACCATCCCCTACACGCTGACCAGGGAAGCGATCGAACTGTACTGCAGGTCGGTCGGCGAGGACCACCCGATCTATTTCGACGAGGAATATGCCAGGACCACCCGCTATGGCGGACTGATCGCACCGCCGTCGATCCACATCCTCCTGATGTTTTCCTGCACGCCCGCCGACGACTGGATGCGGTCACCAGGCACGGTCAATGCCGGGCAGTCCTGGAGCTACAACATTCCGGCGCGCCCGGGCGACGTCATCCGGCTCGAGGCGCGCGCGCTCGACAAGTTCATCAAGCGCGAGCGGCTGTTCGTGGTCCACGACAACGTCTTCTTCAACCAGCACGGCGAAGTGATCTGCTCCGGCCGCGGCTGGACCATCCGGCCGCAATGACGGGCGAGCGAGTGAAAATCATGACAGCAACGTTTGAAAACCTGAACGCCGGCGACACCATCGACGGGCCGAAATTCGCGGTCAGCCGCGAATCCATCCGCCTGTTCTGCGACGGCTCGCTCGACTACAACCCGCTGCATCTCGACGACGACTACATGAAGGGCAATTTCGGCAAGACCAATTTCGGCGGCATCATCATGCACGGCATGAACAATTTCGGGCTGATCACCCGGATGCTGACCGACTGGGCCTATCCGGCGGGCGCGATCCATCGCCGCCTCGAGACCCGCTGGGTCAAGCCGGTCCGGCCGGGCGATACCATCCAGCCCACCGGGATCGTGAAATCGAAGCAGGTCACCGCCAATTCGCGCTGGGTCCTGATCGACGTCATGGTGAAGAACCAGACCGGCGAGAAGGTCGCGACGGGGGAGGCGATGGTGGAGTTCCCGAACTAGTACCAACTATGTCAGATCGGTGAGTCGTTTGCTGCCCATGCTTCGAGACGCTCGCGTCGCTCGCTCCTCCCGAGTGAGCGCGAAGCGCTCATCCGGGCATGAGGTTGTTATGTTTCAACAGGTTTTAAACCTCATCCTGAGGAGGCCACGAAGTGGCCGTCTCGAAGGATGGGCAGCAATACTGATTTATGATTTCAGGTACTGGTCGGGCGGCATGGGGCGTGTTCGAATCCCGGGCACGCGCGTCGGAAGCGCGGCCGAGCCACTGATGTTCTGAATGCACTTCTGCCTGCGCAGCATAGCGGACATGGCCGGACTTCCTACCGCTGCGCCTCGGTCGCGAATGACCCGAAACGGACATTGGCGGCGCCTCGTGCGATCGGTAAGCTCACCAAATTACATCTATCTTTTTCAGGAGGCGGACCATGCCAACTCAGCAGGATGTATCCGATCACTACACGCATGGAGGCTTGGCTGCTGCAATCCGAAGTGGGATCGAGTCCCTTGGCAAAACCATCAATTCCGTGACCGTCGATGATCTCGCTCCTGTTGATGAGTTCCATATCGGGGGCCGTCAGGCATCCGAAGATTTTCTCGGTCAACTCGACCTCTCTCCGGAAAAGCATGTACTCGATGTAGGATGCGGCCTTGGGGGAGCTGCGCGCTTTGTTGCCAACCGGTATGGGTGTCGGGTGACTGGAATTGATCTGACACCCGAATATGTGGAGACCGCAAAGGTCCTGTGCAGGTGGGTCGGGCTGGACAACAGTATTTCACTGCACCAAGGCAGCGCGCTTGCAATGCCGTTTGCCGATCGCGCTTTCGACCGAGCATACATGCTGCACGTAGGCATGAATATCGACGACAAAGCAAAACTTTGTTCGGAGGTTAGCCGTGTGCTGCGATCAAACGCACTTTTCGGGATTTATGACGTCATGAAGGTTGGCGATGGTGAGCTTACGTATCCTGTTCCGTGGGCAACAACGGCAACGTCAAGTGCGGTGGCGAAGCCTGCTCAATACCGTGAGGCGCTGGAAGCGGCCGGTTTTTCGGTCATTGCCGAACGTAACCGGCGTGATTTCGCGCTTGCGTTCTTTGATCAGCTACGCGCCAGAACCGCGGCAGCGGATGGCCCGCCACCTCTTGGGCTTCATATCTTGATGGGCCGGAACACACCGGACAAGGTGCAAAATATGATCCAGAACATATCCAATGGCCGCATCGCACCAGTCGAGTTGATCGCTCGGAAAGCGTGACACCGGGGCCGACCTCTCGTCGCGCCGTCTCTTGCCTATTCCCCGGCCCCGCCATGGCTTGCTGGCCTCTCGCTGGAACCGGCTTCCGGACCGGCCAGCCGGTTCCTGAGCGCGCCCGGCGGTATTCCAAAGTGGCTCTTGAACGCGCGGTAGAACGTGGAAAGTTCGTTGAAGCCGCAACGAAAACAGATTTCTTCGATGCACGCGTTCTCGTTGGATCCGATCAGCATCAGATGCGCCCGCGCAAGCCTTGCCTCCAGCAGCATGGCGGAAAAATTGTAGCCGCAGAGTTGCAGGTGTTTCTGAAGAGAGCGTCGGGGCATCCGCAGCCGGCCGGCAACTTCGTCAAGCGAGAATTCGGGGTCGCCGAACCTGGCGGAGATGATCCTCTGGACGTCGTGGAGGGTTGCGTGCGCTCGTGACGGATTTGCATCCGGCGCTTCCCCGGATGCAATGACGGAAACCAGGCTTTCAATGGCCGCTATCACGCTTGTCAGGTGATCCGAATCCCAGTTCTGGTCGATGTGGCACAGATAGGCCAGGGTGTGGCGAAGCGCCGGCGCCAGCGGGTGGCTCTTCAGGCGGCGAGACAATTCCATTGCGCCGCCGGAGAACTTTCGGCGATCCATCCGGAAGGCCAGGTGGCGGTGACCGCCATCCGCTTTGATCCGGGCCTCGAATACATGCGCATTGTCGATGACAACGAAATCTCCGCGTCTCAACAGCTGCCGGACGTCGAACTGATCGAGATGCATTTCGCCGCGCTGGATGAAATTCAGGTAGAAATCATCGTCCCCAACCTTGGCGATGTCGCGCCTGCTTCGCGATACGCGATGGGAGGAGGTCCCCAGAAACGTGAATTCGGTGCCGCCGCCACCCCAGTGCTCGACTGTTGCGGAAAACCTGTCGCCTTCAGTCGGCTTGTGCGGTGTCAGATGGGCGAAGGATTCACACAGGCCGGAACGATAGTAGTCGAATTGCCAGGCCGGCTCGACCTTCGCGGTATTCCATACGGTGCGTCTCATATGAAAACCTCCTCATCTGGCCGCCGTGGCGGCCAGTGACCAAGCGGGTCCATACATGACGCCCCGACAAGCTTCGGGTTGCGCCAATTGCGAAGCGGCGGCGCCATGCGCCAAAGACCCGAATGTCCTCCCGATCTAGACTGTTGCGCCAGCGCGGTAATTGGTCAAGCCAGCCGCGACAAGGCGGCGGATCGCCATACCAAGGGAGGGACCATGTCGAAATTGCAGGCTGTGCTTGACGAAAGCGTGCGAGCGCAAGATGTGCCGTTCGCAGTCGCAATGCTTGGCGACAGGAATGGCATCAGGTGGTCGGGAGCGGCGGGACAGCGCTCGCCCGGCCAGGCCGCATCCATCGATACGGTATTCCGCATCTTCTCGATGACAAAGGCGGTCGGCAGCACGGCCGCAATGATCCTCGTTGAGCGAGGCAAGCTCAATCCCGATACACCCGTCGAAGACATCCTTCCCGAGTTTGCCAGGATCAAGGTGCTCGATCATTTCGACGGCGACAAACCGGTGATGCGCGCGCCCAGGACCAGGGCCACGGTTCGCAATTTGGCCACCCACACCAGCGGCCTCGAATATGAATTCTGGAACGGAGACGTGGCAAAGTATTTGACCGTTACGGGCCATCCGACGATCCTGAGCGGCCTGAAGGCCGCGCTGTTCTATCCCATGGCGAGCGATCCCGGCACGCGATGGGCCTACGGCATTGGCATCGATTGGCTCGGGCAAGTCGTCGAGAAGATCGACGGCCGGCGCATCGACCGGTTCTGCCGCGAGGAAATATTCGAACCTCTTGGAATGTCCGATACTGCCTTCGAGGTCTCCGAGCCGATGCAAAAGCGGCTGGCTGCCGCGGCCATTCGCGGCGCAGACGGCGCGTTTGCCCCCTTCGAAATAGCCCCTCCGTCGAACCCGGAATTCTACGGAATGGGTCACGGGCTCTACTCGACGGCCCCGGACTACATGAAGTTCCTGCAGATGTTCCTGGGTCGTGGCCAACTCGGCAGCCGCCGGTTGCTCTCGGAGGCCTCGGTGGATTGGATGCTTGCGGACCGCCTTCAGGGACTGAACTTCCGCAGGATGGTGAGCGTGTCGCCGCTGACGGCGGATTGCGATCCCTTCCCGGACACGCGACGGACACACAGCTTCGGCTTCCTGAGGATGGAAGAGGATGTACCGGGGATGCGGTCGGCCGGCTCGCAGAGCTGGGCAGGCGTCCTGAACTCGCACTACTGGTTCGATCCGAAAAAGGGCGTTGCCGCAGTCATCATGACGCAGTCGCTGCCCTTCGTCGAACCGCGGTTCATGGACACCTATGCAAAGTTCGAACGCGAGGTGTATGCGACGCTGTAAGCCGGTCAGGCCGGGCGACACCATCCAGCCCACCGGAATCGTGAAATCGAAGGGGGTCACCGCCAATTCGCGCTGGGTCCTGATCGACGTCATGGTGAAGAACCAGACCGGCGAGAAGGTCGCGACCGGGGAGGCGATGGTGGGGTTTCCGCCGGCGTAGCGGCGTGAGCGGTGTTCGAATCTCGGCACGCGCATCGGAAGCGCAGTACGGCAACGCGCAGGCGATCATTCGTTGTGGCGAACCGGTACAACTCGTCGTCCGTGAAGAACCACAAGCATCCTGATTTTTTTTGGGAATTTCCATAACGCTGACATCGGAGATGCGCGGTGCCGCCAAAGACGGTTGGCTAGCGTCCGTACAAGAATGCATGCTAACGTTGTATCCGGCGTGGAAATATTCAGAGGCAGACTGTGAGTTCGTGGCAACAGAGCTATAGCGTTCGCATCGCTTGCGCCTTCAGAACACATTTCCGGCTTCGGCGAACAGGGTTGGCATTTGCTCTGTCGGCGCAGTCTCTGATGATCCTGGGTGAAATCGGGAGCTTTGCCCGCGCAGAGGAACCAAAGTTACCTCAGGTGGTGGTCTCGGCTTGTCGTCCGACCGCCGGGCTTGCAGCTTTCGCGAAAGATCCGAAAATTCAATACGACATGAGGAAAGGTAGCCAGTTCGCCAGAGCCGCTGTTCTTCACATGCATGCGGGGAATTACGAGCAAGCATTCGAGCAATTCGACCATGCGATCAACGTCAACCCGATAAACCCTCTCTTTTACATCGAGCGAGGCATGGCCCGGACGAGGAACGACGAGCCTAGCCGGGCTGTCGAGGACTTCGATAAGGCAATAGCGCTTAATCCTAATTCCTCCGTTGCCTTCTTCGGCCGAGGACAGGCTTATGCCCGGATGAGCGAATATGACCGAGCCATTGAGAACCTCGACGAGGCAATCAAGCTCCTGCCAGGCAACGCTGCTGCCTACGCGATCCGTGGCTCGGCCTACATTAGCAAGCGCGAATACGGGCGAGCCGTTGAGGACATTGGTCAGGCCATCAAACTCGATCCCCTTTGCCCCCTTGGCTTCGTTTATCGGGGCATTGCCTACGATCTCAATGGCGAGCAGGACCGCGCCATGGTGGACTATGCTCGGGCGATCGAACTAAACCCGAGCCCGTCGGCTCCCGACAATTTCCTCTTGCGGGGAACTGTCTATCGCAGAAAGCACGACTACGACCGTGCCATCCAGGATTTTACCCGGGCGCTCGAACTCAATCCCAAAGATGCTCACAGATTGAACGACCGCTGCCACGTGCAGGCGATCGCCGGCGCTTTTGACAGGGCCCTGGGGGATTGCAACGAAGCGCTGCGGATACGACCTAACGATGCCCGCATTCTCGATAGCCGCGGCTTCACCTATCTTAAAATGGGGTTGCTCGACGACGCCATTGCCGACTACGAGGCCGCACTTCGCGTCGATCCGAAATTGGCAATTTCGCTCTATGGACGCGGTATAGCCAAACGGCGGAAGGGAGACCTCGCAGGGAGCGAGGCCGACGTCGCGGCGGCGAAAGCCATCAAGCCAAGTGTGGCGGACGAGTTGGCGCTGGTCGGAGTCAAGTGACGAATTTATGCGCAATATTAAAATTGTGCCGGTGATTTGCCCGACACGTCAAATGTTTTTGCGGGCAAGGCATCCATGCCGGCGACCCCTTGTTACTTTGCATGGGGTTGTTTTCGATATTTTGATTGGGAGCCGACGCGGCCATGCGGCCGGGCCTCTACTCGGCCGGCACGCCGTTCGATCCGCGTGTGATCAGTCTGGCGCCGGTGCGCCGTCCGGCGAGGTGGGCACTGGGCGCCACGACTTCGGTGGCAAGGCCAATCCACGCCAGGAAGCGGATGGTGAGCCAGGTATTGTCCATTTCCCACCAGCGCAGCCCATGGCGAGCCGAGCGCGGGTCGGCATGGTGGTTGTTGTGCCAGCCTTCGCCATTGGAGATCAGGCCGACAACGATGTTGTTGCGGCTGTCCTCGTCGGTCTCGTAGCTCCGGTAGCCCCACAAATGGGTCACCGAATTGACCGCCCATGTGATGTGCCAGACCAGCACGGTGCGGACGAAGACGCCGAACATCATGATGCTGAGCCCGGTCTGCATTGCCGCCGCCGTGGTCTCGCCTGACAGCCATGCTGCGGCAAATCCGGCGCCGAAGAACAGCGGCATCTGGATGAGATTGATCCAGACCAGCCAGCCATGGCGTTCGAGCGCGACGTAGAAGCGATCGCGCAGAATGTCCTTGGCGTAGCGTTCGTAGATTCCAAGCCGCGCCAGTTCCGGCTGGTGGACCAGGATCCACCCGATATGGGCCCAGAAGAAACCGGCGAGCGGGCTATGCGGGTCGGGCTGCTCGTCGGAGAACTGATGATGCCGGCGGTGGATCGCCACCCAGCGCGCCGGCGTTTCCTGCAGGCACGACATCGCCACCACCACCATGGAATGCTCCAGCCACTTCGGGCACTTCAGGCCGCGGTGGGTGAGAAGCCGGTGATAGCAGAGGTTGATGCCGAACAGGCCGCACAGATGAGTGCCGAGGATCGCGACAAGGAAGCCGCTCCAGCTGAAATAGCCGGGCATGAAGGCCAAGAGCGCGGCACCGTGATAGGCTGATATCACGATGATGTAGGGCCAGTTGAGCTGAAACGGCAGGACGCCCGCGGGCAGCGCCAGCCGCGGCCTCGCAGCAACAGGACCGGCGGCAACCGGAGAGATATCGGCCGCGGCGGCCAGCACCGCGGTCTTGGTCGTTGGCCTGGAAGCTGAGGTCATGCCGAGGTCGGAATCCCCTTGATATCTGCGCGCGACGCAGCCCGCCGAATCACCTGATCCGCAAGCTACGGCGCTTCTTGGTATCGGGTGCAAACCTTTGACTCAATTTGTTTATTTTTCGGTCCCTGCAGCGGGCGGGTTCCCGCCGCAGCGGCGACCCGGATCGAGGCCGCAGGGAGCTTGCCGGATTGACATTCGGCCCTGGCATGGCTTAGAAACCGGCCGTCCCGGGCGGTATGGCCGCTGGCGGGATAAATCTCATTTTGCCACTTTCGGCCTGTCGAAACACGGCCTTTCAAAGCATCAGGATTGTCCCATGAAGGTCCGTAACTCGCTGAAATCGCTGCGTGGCCGCCACCGCAACAACCGTCTGGTCCGCCGCAAGGGCCGGGTTTACGTGATCAACAAGGTTCAGCGCCGTTTCAAGGCGCGCCAGGGTTGATTCCGGGCTGAAGCGAGCCTGATTCCAGCTTTCCGGCCCTCGCGAATAGTTCAGGCCATCACGAGCCTTTGACGTCTTGCTGCTTTGCAAGCGCGTTTTGCTGCGTCTAGACTTTGACGATGGCAACGAGATTCCCGCGCGCGCGCCGCCAGCTCGCCATTCTCCTCGCCGCGACGTTTGCCGCGGTGTCGGCGCCTGCGTCGGCGCAGGACCCAAGGGTCGCCCCGCCGAAGAACCAGAAGAAATTGCCGGAGGCGCCGAGCAAGCTGCCGAAGGTCGGCGCCGACAAGACGCGAGGGCTGGACTTCCTGTTCGGCGCGCTGAAGGCGGCGCCCGACGAGGCCAGCGCCAAGCACGTCGAGGCGCGGATCTGGGCGCTGTGGATGCAGACCCCGAGCGATACGGCGGCGCTCCTGATGATGCGCGCCAAGGCCGCGATGGATGCCCAGCAGACCGACGTCGCGCTGAAGCTGCTCGACTCCGTGGTCAAGCTGCGCCCGGATTACGTCGAGGGATGGAACCGGCGTGCGACGCTGTACTATCTCAAGAACGATTACGCCCATTCGCTGCAGGATATCGAGCAGGTCCTGGTCCGCGAGCCCCGCCATTTCGGCGCGCTGGCCGGGCTCGGCATGATCATGCAGGACATCGGCGACGAAAGGCGCGCGCTCGACGCCTTCCGCAAGGCGCTCGCGATCAACCCGCATCTCGAGAAGGTGCCGGAACTGGTCAAGACCCTGAGCGAGAAGGTCGAAGGCCGCGATATCTGATCGATTTTCTATCGTTCCGATCGCGCCGGATAACTACGGCCGCAGACAATCCATCGTCAGCAGCTACGTTTTCCGTTGCTGCGCGCCTGCCTTGGGACAAGAAGGGTTAGTGCAGGGCGCTGTTGCCGCGCTCCAGGGGACCAGCCTGGGCGATAATGGCATGCAGCTGCTGAACCTCCGCTTCCAAATGCTCGTTGACCAGCAGCAGGGCTCTCAAGGCCCCGCGCATGTCGCCGCCGCAGCGGGCCACGATTTCGTCGATGGCGATATCATTCGGTTTGGTCATCGAAAATCCCCCAATGAGACCAAGACACTACCCCGGTGACGCGCCCTGCGTTCCCCTGTGGATTGTGTGGATAGCCCGGCCACCTGAGCCTCGACGGTGCTCGCCCGTCACATGGCAAAAGTGCGGATGACGATGATATAAAGTTGCCGATGACGGCTATATGAAGGCGCATGGCGTGCGGCGGGAAAACCTTCGCTGCCTGCCGCGAAACCATCCCCGCCATGACGCCGTAACTGGTTCGTGCCCAAGATCGTCCGGACATTGCAAATGATATTCATGGTCGTCGTGGCGGCGCTGGCGATCCTGGCGCTGATCACGCAGGTCGGGGTGGTGGCGCTGCAACGCGCCCATCCCGCGCAGGGGCGGATGGTCGAGGTTGAGGGCGCGGTCCTCAACGTCGTCGATATCGGGCCGCGCGATGCCGCCGGTCCTCCGGTCGTGATGCTCCATGGCGCCAGCTCCAATCTGGAAATCATGCGGCAACCGCTGGGCGACAGACTCGCCGAACATCATCGGGTGATTCTGATCGACCGGCCCGGCCATGGCTGGAGCACGCGCGCGGATCAGGACGATTCGACGCCGGCGGTGCAGGGCAGAATGATCGAGGACGCGCTCGACAAGCTCGGCATCAACAGGGCGATCTTCGTGGTTCATTCCTGGAGCGGCGCGCTTGGCGCGCGGATGGCGCTCGACTATCCCGCCCGTGTCGCCGGCCTGGTGATGCTGGCGCCGGTGGCCTATCCGTGGCCCGGCGGCGTCGGCTGGTACAACAAGGCCGTCAACACTCCGGTGCTCGGCCCGTTGCTCGCCCACACCATCACGCTGCCGCTCGGCTATTTCCTGGCCGAACCCGGCGCCCGCGGCGTGTTCCTGCCGCAAACCCTGCCGGACAATTTCGTGCGCAATACCGCGACGCCGCTGCTGCTGCGGCCGCGCGAATTCCTCGCCAATGCCCGCGATCTGGTGACGCTGAAGCAAGCGGTCAGGGAACAGGCGCCGCGCTACGCCGAGATCAGGGCGCCGGTCGTCGTGATCACCGGCGACGTCGACAAGACGGTGTCGCCGAATATCCATTCCCGCCCGTTCGCCGCCACCGTGCCGGATGCGAGACTGATCGTGCTGCCGGACGTCGGCCATATGGTGCAGCAGGCCGCGCCTGAACTGGTGATCGCCGAGATCGGCGCCATGATCGGCAGGATCGCGCACAAGAAGGCGGCCACGGCCGACTAGAGGCTTTTCGCTTCTGATTAAATCAGAACGTCTTGGCGAACCGGTGTCCACCCGGGGCGCGGTCTCAACCGGCTCCATTCAAAAAAACAGCGCGACGGTTGCCCGCCGCGCTGCTGGTGTCTTGACGCCGGCTTCCGCCGAACGAAGCCGAAGCTCAGCTGTAGATTTCGAACAGGCCCGCGCCGCCCTGGCCGCCGCCGATGCACATGGTCACGACGCCCCACTTGGCCTTGCGCCGGCGGCCTTCCTGCAAGAGGTGGCCCGTACACCGCGCGCCGGTCATGCCGAAGGGGTGGCCGATCGCAATCGAGCCGCCGTTGACGTTGTACTTCGCAGGATCGATGCCGAGCTTGTCGCGGGAGTAGAGGCACTGGCTGGCGAACGCCTCGTTGAGTTCCCAGAGATCGATATCGTCGATCTTGAGCCCGTGGCGCTTCAACAGCTTCGGCACCGCGTATATCGGACCGATGCCCATTTCGTCAGGCTCGCAGCCGGCCGCCGTCCAGGCGACGAAGCGGCCGAGCGGATTGAGGCCGCGCTTTTCGGCGTCCTTGGCTTCCATCAGCACCACGGCCGCAGCGCCGTCCGACAGCTGGCTGGCGTTACCGGCGGTGATGTATTTGCCGGGACCCTTCACCGGCTCGAGCTTGGCGAGGCCTTCCAGGGTGGTTTCCGGGCGGTTGCATTCGTCGCGGTCGACGACGTAGTCGACGATGCTCTCGGCCTTGGTCGCCTTGTCGACCACCTTCATCTTGGTCTTCATCGGGACGATTTCGTCCTTGAACTTGTTGGCCTGCTGCGCGGCGGCCATGCGGCGCTGCGATTCCAGCGAGTATTCGTCCTGGTATTCGCGGCTGACCTTGTAACGCTCCGCGACGATATCGGCGGTATCGATCATCGCCATGAAGATGGCGGGCGCCGTTTTCAGCAGTTGCGGATCGACCACTTCCTTCGGCAAGGGGCCGCCGGGGACCGAGATGCTCTCCACGCCGCCGGCAACGATGCACTCGGAGCCGTCCGAGCGGATCGAGTTGGCGGCCATCGCGATGGTCTGCAGTCCCGACGAGCAGAAACGGTTCACCGATACGCCGCCCGTCGACTTCGGCAGGCCTGCGAGCAGCGCGGCCTGGCGGCCGATATTCGGCGCGCCATGGGCGCAGTTGCCGAGATAACAATCCTCGACGTAATCCTTGTCGACGCCGGCGCGCTCGACGGCGTGCTTGATGGCGTGGGCCGCCATCGACATCGGCGGGGTGATGTTGAACCCGCCGCGGCCGGACTTCGCCAGCCCGGTTCGCGCATAAGAAACAATAACCGCTTCACGCATTTTCTTGGTCTCCCTTTGAGATGGCCAATTATGCCCCGCCAAGGATTGTATTCGTAGAGAATTCTCACCGGCGGCGGCAAAATATCGCTTGTTACGGCCGTCGCATTCCGCAAAGCGGAACTGACGGCCGGCGGATGGCGTTCGACCATCCGCAACGCGTCGCGGTTAGGGAAGAAATGGCTCTCAGTAAAGCTCTCATTTTTGCTTCTCGCGAACGGATTCCCGCGGCGGATCGGCGCCGGCTTCTGCATCGGCAAGCCTGCAGCGTCTGCTGTCGGGATCAGCGCCCACGCGCTGGTCCGCGGGGCGACGTGATGCCAGATATTGGTTGCCCGCTCATCCCTTCTCATTCTTTGGCGGTCTACCCAAAGCGATCCAGACGTGCTTGATTTTCCGTGATAAATCGACGGGCGCAAAGGCGCTGGTGTCCGGGGCGGGCACGGGAGACGTAACCGATGACCATCATGATGCCCGCATCCGACCAGGCGGTGCTGGCGCGCCGCGACGAGATCGTGGCGGCACTGCGCGCGATCGTGCCGGGCGAGGGCGTGATCGACAGTCCGGCCGAAATGGCGCCTTACGAGTCCGACGGCCTGATGGCCTATCGTCAGCCGCCGATGGTCGTGGTGCTGCCCGACACCACCGAGCAGGTCTCGAAGGTCCTGAGATACTGCTTCGAGCAGGGCATCAAGGTGGTGCCGCGCGGTTCCGGCACCTCGCTGTCCGGCGGCGCGCTGCCGCTGGAAGATGGCGTGCTGCTGGGTCTCGGCAAATTCAAGCGCATTCGCGAGATCGATTTCGACAACCGCGTGGTCGTGACCGAGCCGGGCGTGACCAATCTCGCCATCAGCCAGGCGGTCGCCCATGCCGGTTTTTACTATGCGCCCGACCCGTCGTCGCAGATCGCCTGCTCGATCGGCGGCAATGTCGCGGAGAATTCCGGCGGCGTGCACTGCCTGAAATACGGCATGACCACCAACAACGTGCTGGGCTGCGAAATCGTGCTGATCACGGGCGAGATCATCAAGGTCGGCGGCAAGTCCGCCGAGAACAGCGGCTACGACCTGATGGGCATCATCACCGGGTCCGAAGGCCTGCTCGGCGTCATCACCGAGGTCACGGTGCGGATCCTGCAGAAGGCGGAAACCGCGCGCGCCCTGATGGTCGGCTTCGCCGAGGTCGAGGCCGCCGGCGAATGCGTGGCGCGCATCATCGCCGCCGGCATCATTCCGGGCGGCATGGAGATGATGGACAAGCCGGCGATCCACGCCGCCGAGGCCTTCGTCCACGCCGGCTATCCGCTCGACGTCGAGGCGCTCCTGATCATCGAACTCGACGGCCCCGGGGTCGAGGTCGACGAGCTGATCAAGCGCGTCGAGGCGATCGCGCAAGGCTGCGGATCGACCAGCTGCCAGATTTCCACATCGGAGACGGAGCGCAACCTGTTCTGGGCCGGCCGCAAGGCGGCGTTTCCGGCGGTGGGCCGGATTTCGCCCGATTATCTCTGCATGGACGGCACCATCCCGCGCGGCAAGCTGCCGGAAGCGCTGGCGCGAATCCGCGACCTGTCCGCCAGGTACGACCTTCGCGTCGCCAATGTGTTTCATGCCGGCGACGGCAACCTGCATCCCCTGATCCTGTACGACGCCAACAAGCCGGGCGAGATGGACAATGCCGAAGCCTTCGGTGCGGATATCTTGCGGGTCTGCGTCGAACTCGGCGGCGTCTTGACCGGCGAGCACGGCGTCGGCATCGAAAAGCGCGACCTGATGCCGGAGATGTTCAGCGAAATCGATCTCAACCAGCAGCAGCGGCTGAAATGCGCGTTTGACGCGCAGGGGCTGCTCAATCCCGGCAAGGTGTTTCCGACCCTGCACCGCTGCGCCGAGCTCGGCCGCATGCATGTTCACGGCGGCAAACTCGCCTTCCCCGATCTTCCCCGGTTTTGAGCAGGCGCGCGTGGACACGCTGAACATACGTGACGCCAAGGACGTCGAAGACGCGGTGCGCGCGGCGATTGCCAGCGAGCAGCCGCTGGAAATCATCGGCCATGGCGGCAAACGGCTGATCGGCCAGCCGATGGCGACCAATGCGCTGCTCGACCTGTCGGCCTTGAATGCGGTCGTGGCCTACGAACCCAGCGAGCTGATCATCACGGTGCAGGCCGGTGCGCCGCTTGCCGACGTGCTGTCGCTGATCGATTCCAGGAACCAGCAATTCGCATTCGAGCCGATCAACACGTCGGCGCTGTTGGGCACGCCCGACATCGGAACCATCGGCGGCATGATCGGCGCCGGGCTCGCGGGCCCGCGCCGCATCAGGGCGGGCGGCGCGCGCGACCACCTCCTCGGCGCGCATGCGGTGTCGGGCTTCGGCGACAGTTTCAAGGCCGGCGGCAAGGTGGTGAAGAACGTCACCGGCTACGACCTCTGCAAATTGCTGGCGGGGTCTTGGGGCACGCTCGCGGTGATGACGGAAGTGACGTTGAAGGTGATGCCGCGGCCCGAGAGCGAGCGCACGCTGATGCTGCGCGGGCTGGACGACGTTGCCGCGAACCGCGCGATGACGGCGGCGCTGGGCTCGCCGTTCGACGTGTCCGGGGCGGCCCACCTGCCGAATTCGGCGTTTCGGGCATGGGCGGGCGGTCTCGGTGAGCTCGGATCGCCGGGGCAGGCGCTCACCTTGCTGCGGCTGGAGGGTATCGCCGCCTCGGCGGTGCATCGCGCCGCCGCGCTGGCCGCGATGCTGGCGCCGTTCGGCGCGGCGGAACTGCTGGAAGATGCGGCCTCGGCGGCGATCTGGAGTTCGATTCGCGACGTTCGGCCGTTTGCGGCTGATGGCGCGCTGGGAGCCTGGCCGGTATGGCGAATCGTCTGTCCGCCGGCTTCGGGCGGCGCGCTCGGTCAGGCGCTGTCGCGCGACACCGGCGGCGACGTGATCTACGACTGGGGCGGTGGCCTGATCTGGGCGGCGCTGCCGCCCAAGCCGGACGCCCAAGCCGCGCTGGTGCGCTCCCGCGTCAACGCCGCCGGCGGCCACGCCACCTTGATACGCGCGTCCGAGCAAATCCGGCGCAATGTCGACGTATTCCATCCGCAGCCGGACGGCCTTGCGAGCCTCAGCGAACGCGTCCGCCGCAGCTTCGATCCGAAGAACATCCTCAATCGCGGCCGGATGATAAGGGGGGCCGCGACATGAAGACCGAATTCAGCCTGGCCCAGCTCGCCGATCCCGATATCGCGGAGGCCGACAAGATCCTGCGCGCCTGCGTGCATTGCGGTTTCTGCACGGCGACCTGCCCGACCTACGTACTGCTCGGCGACGAGCTCGATAGCCCGCGCGGGCGGATCTACCTCATCAAGGAGATGCTGGAAAAGAACCGGCCGCCGACGCGGGAGGTGGTCAAGCACATCGACCGTTGTCTCTCCTGTCTCGCCTGCATGACCACCTGTCCGTCGGGTGTGAACTACATGCATCTGGTCGATCAGGCGCGGGTCAGGATCGAAAGGGATTATGCGAGGCCGCTGACCGAGCGGGCGCTGCGTGCGGTGCTGGCCTGGGTGCTGCCGCGGCCGCAACTGTTTCGCTGGAGCATGATTCTGGCGCGGTTCGGCCGGCCGTTGGCCGCCTTGCTGCCGGCCCCCGCATCGGCATCGCCGGGATTGTTACGGCGAATCAAGGCGATGCTGGCGCTGGCGCCGGGCAGGCTGCCCAAGCCTGGACCGGCAGGCGGAACGGTTTTTCCGGCGCAAGGCGAACGCCGCGGTCGCGTCGCCCTGTTGCAGGGCTGCGCCCAACAGGTGCTGGCGCCGCGCATCAATCAGGCCGCCATCAATCTCCTGACGCGTCACGGCGTCGAGGTCGTGCTGGTCAAGGACGAGCAATGCTGCGGCGCGCTGACCCACCACCTCGGACAGGATGGCGACGCGCTGGCGCGCGCCCGCGCCAACATCGGGGCCTGGCTCGGGGAGGCCGAGCAGAACGGTCTCGACGCCATCCTGGTGACGGCGTCGGGCTGCGGCACGGTCATCAAGGACTATGGCTACATGCTGCGCGAGGACCGCGATTTCGCAGCTCCCGCCGCCAGGGTTTCGGCGCTGGCCAAGGACATTACGGAGTATGTCGGCGGCATCGAACTGCAGCCGGCGCAGCAACGACGCGACATCACCGTCGCCTATCATTCCGCTTGTTCGCTGCAGCACGGGCAGAAAATCACGCACGCTCCGAAAGAATTGCTTTCCAAGAACGGATTCGTGGTGAAAGATGTACCCGAGAGCCATTTGTGTTGCGGTTCGGCGGGGACCTACAACATTCTCCAGCCCGACATTGCGAGCAGATTGCGCGATCGAAAGGTCGCCAATATTGCGACAGTGAAGCCGGACATGATTGCTGCGGGCAATATTGGATGCATGGTTCAAATTGCCGGCGGCACGTCAGTTCCTGTGGTGCACACAATTGAGCTTCTCGATTGGGCGACAGGCGGTCCCCGGCCAGGATTGAGCTGATCGATTGGCCCCGTGCGGAAGCGGACGACTTGAAACGCCTGATGGACATTATTCGGCGGCAACAGGAGGTTCACGATGGCTAAAGGCAAGAAGAGCAAGAAGGGCAAGAAGGCGAAGAAAGCCAAGAAGAGTGCTGTGATGGCGAAGAAGAAGTCCGCCAAGAAATCTTCGAAGAAGTCTGCGAAGAAGGCCAAGAAGGCCGCGAAGAAATCGGCCAAGAAGTCAGCCAAGAAATCGGCCAAGAAATCGGCACCGAAGAAATCGGCCAAGAAGGCCGCCAAGAAATCGGCGAAGAAGGCCAGCGCCAGGAAGAGCCCCGCCAGGAAGAAGGCGGCCGCCAAGCCCGCCGCTCCCAAGCCCGCCGCCCCGAAACCCGCAGCGCCCGAGCCGATGGCTGCTCCGGCTCCGGCCCCGAGCTGGGCGTCGCCCAGCCCGGTGGCCCCAAGCCCCGCACCGTCGTGGGGGCAGTCATCCGGTGAGGATGACGATAACCGGATCGAGTAACAGTCAAAGCGCAGATCGCGTTGCCAGGGCCGCAGCATCCGCTGCGGCCTTTTTTGTCCTCGCCCGGCGAGCCGACCGTGCGCGGCGCCGATTCGCCGGCCCTTCGATCGGCAGAGAAGTCCGTGGTTTTGCGGGGCCAGCCGGTTCCAATGCATCTCAGCCGGCACTTGAAGCCGCAGGAATTGTTGTCGGAATGCAACACCCACCCGACAACATTTCATGAAACAGCCATAACGCCTAAAAAGGCGGCACATGCTTGTCTTTTCCGCTTCACTCAACCCATGGCCCGTTTCAGATTGGCGTCAGGTTAGGAATTGGTCGCAGTCGGTTACCGCTCGTCCCTGGGGGCCCGGATCCGGACTGTTTTAAAGGTGATGGGGATCGTCATGAAAAAGTTGGCTTTGTTGGCAACGGCGCTGGCAATGGTATCGGGTTCGGCTCTTGCTGCGGATTTGCGGGTCAAGGCCGTCAAGGCGCCGCCGCCGCCCGCGTTCGATCCCTGGGATATCGCCTTCGGCAGCTCGATCACCAACGACTACGTGTTCCGTGGCATCACCCAGTCCAACCACAAGCCCTCGGTCTCGGCCTACTTCGAGCCGCGCTACAACGTCACCAAGGACGTGCAGCTCTACGCCGGCCTGGCGGGCGCAAGCATCTCCTTCCCGAACCGCGCCGCGGCTGAAATCGACATCTACGGCGGTATCCGTCCGACCTTCGGCGCGTTTGCTTTCGATTTCGGTGTTTGGGGCTACCTGTATCCGGGCGGAACCTGCCACTACGGCGCCGCCTTCGATACCGCGGGGCAACCGCTCAGCGCGGAATGCGCGACCAACGCCCTGGTCAACGGCAATGTCATCAAGAAGAACCTGAGCTTCTTTGAAGGCTACGCCAAGGTCAATTACACCATCAACGACATGTTCCAGGTCGGCGCCAACGAATACTACACCCCGAGCTTCCTGGGCTCTGGTGCCTGGGGCAACTATGCGTCGATCACCGGCAAGTTCACTGCGCCCAGCTCCACATTCGGCTCAAGCGGCCTCGGCATGTACGTCTCCGGCGAGTTCGGCCGGCAGTGGCTTGGAACCTCCGATTCGTTCTACGGAACGGGCTTTACCAATCCTGGCTTTGCGGGACCGTTCCCGAACGGCATCAACTACGCCGACTACAACACCTGGAACATCGGTGTCGGTTTCACCTACAAGGTGTTCACGCTCGATATCCGCTACTCCGACACCGATCTGTCGAAGGGTGATTGCAACGCCTTCACCAGCGATTTCGCCGCCCGCGGAAACATCACCGCAGCGTCTGGAACCTCCATCACGGCGATCAATCCGACCGGTGTTGGCTCGAACTGGTGCGGCGCCGCCGGCATCGTCAAGCTCTCGGCTGACCTGACCGCGATGACCAACCTGAAGTAAGTTATTCTCCCGAGACCTCGAGGGGCGGCAGAGCGATCTGCCGCCCCTTTTGTTTTTGCAGAAGCCGTTGCGGACCTTGGCATGCCATCGCCGTCGGCGGCGTTGAGGGGCTCTCACTGGTGTCCCGCTATCCGCTGGCGATCATCCCGTTTTGCGACGCCGATCGTGGAGGCGGTTGGATCGCTGGCGGTGAAGCCGGCGCAGCCCCGCGCCCGGATCGGCGGCCCATGTCGTAGCGCCCTGTTGGGCTCGCCACGCTGCATGTCACCGGGCCGCGTGCGCGGCGCCGGTTATGACGCGCTTGGCCATTACGGCCTGGTATTCTCGCCGCCGCTCTGCAGCGCAAACCGGTCGCCGTCGCGGGTAAGCACGACGTTGCGCTGGTGGAAGGCATCGAGCGTCGAGCGGTGGCCGATCGAAATGATGGTGGTGGCCGGCAATTTGTCCCGGAGCAGCTGATACAGCGCGGCCTCGGAAGGTTCGTCGAGCGATGCCGTTGCCTCGTCGAGGAACAGGTATTGCGGCGCATGCAGCAGCGCGCGTGCAAGCCCGAGGCGCTGTTGCTCGCCGAGCGACAGCATCCGGTTCCAGTGAGCGTGCTCGTCGAGTTGCGAGGCGAGCCCGGGCAATCCCACTGCGTCAAGGGCGCTGCCGATCTGGCCGGCGCTAAACGTCCCCTCTTTGCCGGGGTACTCGACCGCCCCGCGCAGCGATCCGACCGGGAAATACGGCCGCTGCGGCAGCATCATCAGCGTCGCCTTCGCCGGAACGGCGATGGAGCCCGCCCCGAACGGCCAGATGCCGGCAATCGCACGGAATAGCGTCGACTTGCCCGAGCCGGACGGACCGGTGACCAGCGTGCGCTCGTCCTTGCGCAAACTAAATCCGTCGGCACTGACCAGCGGCGTTCCGTTCGGCAGACGGACCGTCAATTCCCTGAGGTCGATGGCGCCGCCGCCAGCTGCCTCGACGACGTGAATCCGTTCGTCGCGGGTTGCCAGCGCGCTCGCCGCCGCAATTCCCGCCTCGAACCCGTCGAGGCGGTTCAGCACCGCCTGCCACTCCGCCAGTTGGCGGTAGACGTTGATGAAGAACGACAGCGCGCCCTGAACGCTGGAAAACGCCGATGCGGTCTGCATCATGCCGCCGAGCTGGATCTTTTGCGCGAAGTAGGCCGGCGCGACCAGGATGTAGGGAAAGATCACCGAAGCCTGCGAATAGCTGGCGGTGAACGCCGTCAGCTTCTTGGTGCGGCTCATGATGGCGAGCCAGTTTTCGACCACGCGTCCAAAGCGAACCAGCAGGCGTTCGCGCTCGGCGTCCTCGCCGCGCAACAGCGCGATTTGTTCGGAGTTTTCCCGGACCCGCACCAGATTGAAACGGAAATCCGCCTCGAACCGCTGCTGCCGGAAATCGATACCGACCAGCGGCCAGCCGATCAGATGGGTCAGGACGGTGCCGAGAACCGCATAGATCAGCGCGCCCCAGACCAGGTAGCCGGGGATCGCGAAATCCGCTCCGAACAGGTGCAGCGGCGCGGCGTTGGACAGCCCCCACAGGATGGTGACAAACGACGCCAGCGTGACGATCGAGCTCAAGAGGCCGACCCCGATGTTGAGCGTCCGGTCGACGAACAGCTTGACGTCGTCGGTCATGCGCTGGTCGGGGTTATCGGCGGCGTCGCCCTGAAGCTGCATCCGGTAGTGGTTGGCCTGATGCAGCCACTCGCCGAGATATTGCTTGGTCATCCATTGCCGCCAGCGGATCTGCAGCCATTGATTGAGATAGAGCTGGTAGACCGCGATGATCGTGTAGATAGCGGCCAGAACGCTGAAATAGATGATCTCGGAGACGAAGGTGTCCCAGTTGCGCTCCTGCAGCGCGTTGTAGAAGCGGCTGTTCCATTGATTGAGCAGGACCGTGATGCCGACGATGGCAAGCTCGGTTGCGATCACCGCCGCGAGCAGCGCGCGGCCTGCCCATTTGTCTTCGGAACGGAAATAGGGGGCAGCGATCCGCCATACGGTCGCGAGCGTCGAGCGGATATTGTTCACAGGTCAACGTCTCCAGGGGATGGCCTCAAAGGCCTGAAAAAATGGAAGAATCGAGGAGTAACAGGTTTCGGAGCCTGCGGCAGCTTGTCGCTGCCTTCCGGGCGACCCTAGCATGGCCGCCGCGACGAGGGGCGGGAGACCTTCTGACTTCGCGAGCTTGTGAGCGGATTTTGGCGTCGCGCGCCGGCGTGCCCGATCTGGTCAATGTCGCGTGCATTCTTTAGAACGGCGCGGCCATCAGGGCAGCAATATTGCGAGAGGCTTCATGATTTCATCGCCAAAGGTTTTGCCGCGGGCCGCAGCATTGGTGCTGGCCGTGGTCGCACTGAACGCCGCGCCGGCGCGCGCCGATGAGGGCTTTCCGTTCGGGCTCGAAATGACGCTCGACGTGGCGCGTCAGCCCGGATCGAAGCGGCTGCCGACGCTGGATATCGGCGACGCCGGCGAAGTGATCCTCGAGCTGTGGTGCAAGGGCGGCAAGGGCCAGTTTTCGGTGGCGGGCAATACCGTGATCTTCGTCGCCGGGCCGCTGGAGGATCGTTCCTGTCCCCCGGCGCGGGCGCAGGCCGATGACGAACTGGTCGCCGCCCTCGGCGAAGCCGCGACCTGGAAGCGTCAGGGCGATTCCGTGTCCCTCATCGGAAGCAAAACGCTACGCTTCCGCATCAATACCAACTGAGATCTGTTGCCGGAAAGCGTCCCCGGGAGAACCGGGGCTATTTCCAGGCGTTCTTGTCGCCGTCCCAGCGCTGGGCCTTGAATTCCCTGGCCAGCGCGTCGACCGAGCCGTTGTCGTCCTTTTGCTCGGCTTCCTCGTCGAGGCTGGACTCGTCAGCCAGATTGAGCTTGGGACCCGAGGTTTCGTCCGCCGTCGAAATGGCGGGGCTGCCGATCCACAGCATCAGCCGGTCGGTCGCGCCGGGCTTGTCCGGCGACACCAGGGCGGTGACCTCGACCGTCTCGGTGAGGCCGAGCGCCGGGAAAATCTGGCTCGGGCGCTTCAAGGTCAGTTTCAGTTTTCCGGTGTTGGCGTCCCATGCCGACGACGACGGTTTCGCCGCCAGTGTCCTTGCCAGCACGCCGGAGATTGCCGCCGCGAGCTTGTCGCGGTTGAGCTTGTCGCCGTCGCGCCAGTCGGCGGCGGAAAAACGGATGGTGCGATCCATCTCCACCACGCCGCTGGTCCAGCCGGCGGCAACCACGCCCGGCGACGCCTTGGCTTTCGCGATCAGCGCGGCCGATCGTTCCGGATCGATATTGATATTGATGGTCTGCTGGCCGGCGCGCAGCGCATCGCAGGACACGCTCAGGCTGCTCAGGGAAACCTCGAGATCCTGTCCCTTCAGGCTCTTCAGGAAATCCAGCGCTGCGTCGAGCTTCACCCGCACGCCGACCGATTCCGGCGACACTTCGGAAAAATCCTTGGGGCTGGCCGTGATGCCGTCGTCGCTGGTCTGGTTCTCCTGGAATTCCTTTTCGCTGAGATCGGAATTTTCGGTCGAGGCGACCTCCGTCACGCTCTGGCCGACGCTGATTTGTCCCTTGAATTCGAAGGTGTCGCCGGTCGGCTTGCGCAGCAGTTTCACCGTGACCGGCAACTTGTCGGCAATGCTCTGCGTGGTGCCGCTCAGGGTCTGTCCGTTGATCGCGAGGTTGGCGACGAAGCGGTCCTTGCGGTCGGAGCCCTTGGCGACGGGATAGCAGACGTCGAGCACCGCCGCGGTGACGGTCTTGCCCATGCGGGTTTCCTTGAGAACGACGTCGGCATTGCCGTCCATCAACCCGTCGATCGCCGTGAAGTACCTGACCTCGTTGGCGTTGGACGCGGATTTGGCCGGGGGCTTCGTTTGAGCGAAGGCGAAATCCGGCAAAGCCATCGCCAGACCGGCCAGGCAGAACAGAAGCGCGCGCATATCAACGTCCTCGAGAAAGCAGAATCGGACGTTACCGTAGAGCTTTTTCGACAAAAAAGAAGGCCGCCCGGAGGCGGCCTTCGTCGATCGGCAATGCCGGGAGCCCGGTGCCTCAGAAGCCCATGCCGCCCATTCCACCCATGCCGCCGCCACCGCCGGGCATCGGCGGCGCCGGCTCCTTCGGCAGTTCGGCGACCATGGCTTCCGTGGTCACCAGCAGCGCGGCCACGGAGGAAGCGTCCTGCAGCGCGGTGCGCACCACCTTGGCCGGGTCGATGATGCCCTTGGCGACCATGTCGACATATTCCTCGGTCTGCGCGTCGAAGCCGAAGGTTTCGGACTTGTCTTCGAGGATCTTGCCGACCACGATCGAGCCTTCGACACCGGCGTTTTCCGAGATCTGGCGGACCGGAGCTTCCAGCG
The DNA here is from genome assembly GCF_018736105.1 of Bradyrhizobium sediminis. Lineage (NCBI taxonomy): Bacteria > Pseudomonadati > Pseudomonadota > Alphaproteobacteria > Hyphomicrobiales > Nitrobacteraceae > Bradyrhizobium > Bradyrhizobium sediminis. The sequence continues at coordinate 4,647,213 of NZ_CP076135.1, read as the reverse complement.
CCTTCAGCACGATGTTGATACCGGCCTGGACGTCGGGGTTGTCGTTGTGGATCCGGCCGACGGCCTTCTTGGCGCGCAGCAGCGCGACGCCGCCGCCCGGCACGATACCTTCCTGCACCGCCGCGCGGGTGGCGTTGAGGGCGTCCTCGACGCGGTCCTTCTTCTCCTTGACCTCGATCTCGGTCGCACCGCCGACGCGGATCACCGCGACGCCGCCGGCGAGCTTGGCCAGACGCTCCTGCAGCTTCTCGCGGTCGTAGTCCGAGGTGGTTTCCTCGATCTGCGCCTTGATCTGCATGACGCGGGCTTCGATGTCCTTTTTCTTGCCCGAGCCGTTGACGATCGTGGTGTTCTCCTTGTCGATCACGACCTTGCGGGCGCGGCCGAGCATGTTGACGGTGACGCTTTCGAGCTTCATGCCGAGTTCATCGGAGATCAGCTGGCCGCCGGTCAGGATCGCGATGTCTTCGAGCATCGCCTTGCGGCGGTCGCCGAAGCCCGGCGCCTTGACGGCGGCGACCTTCAGGCCGCCGCGCAGGCGGTTGACCACCAGCGTCGCCAGCGCCTCGCCCTCGACGTCTTCGGCGATGATCAGGAGCGGACGGCCCGACTGCACCACGGCCTCCAGCACCGGCAGCATCGACTGCAGGCCGGACAGCTTCTTCTCGTGCAGCAGCACGTAGACGTCCTCGAGCTCGGCGGTCATCTTCTCGGCGTTGGTGATGAAATAGGGGCTGAGGTAGCCGCGGTCGAATTTCATGCCCTCGACGATGTCGACCTCGGTCTCCAGCGACTTGTTTTCCTCGACGGTGATGACGCCCTCATTGCCGACCTTCTGCATCGCCTGGGCGATCATCTTGCCGATCGCGGCGTCGCCGTTGGCCGAGATGGTGCCGACCTGGGCCACCTCGGATGACGAGGCCACCGGCTTGGCGCGCTTCTGGATGTCCTTGACCACGGCATGCACGGCGATCTCGATGCCGCGCTTGAGGTCCATCGGGTTCATGCCGGCGGCAACCGACTTGGCGCCTTCCCGCACGATCGCCTGCGCCAGCACGGTCGCCGTGGTGGTGCCGTCGCCCGCGGTGTCGTTGGTCTTGGAAGCGACCTCGCGCAGCATCTGCGCGCCCATGTTCTCGAACTTGTCCTCGAGCTCGATCTCCTTGGCGACGGTGACGCCGTCCTTGGTGATGCGCGGCGCGCCGAAGCTCTTCTCGATCACGACGTTGCGGCCCTTGGGACCGAGCGTCACCTTGACCGCATTGGCGAGAATATCGACGCCGCGCAACATGCGATCGCGCGCGTCTCCGGCAAATTTAACGTCTTTGGCAGCCATTGGAATCTACTCCTGGAATGATTGGAAACGGTCGTTCGCCGCTTAGTTGGTCGCTGCCATGGCCGGGCTTCTCTTCCCCTCTCCCCTTGTGGGAGAGGGTGGCACGGACGCGCGAAGCGCGTTCGTGACGGGTGAGGGGTCTGTTTCCGCGGATAGAGACCCCTCATCCGATCCTCGCTTCGCGAGGATCACCTTCTCCCACAAGGGGAGAAGGGAAGAAAGCAACGACCCCGCCCGCGACGACTGGTGTGCGGCGTCTGTTTTGGTTGGCCTTACGTCAGCACGCCCATGATGTCGCTCTCCTTCATGATCAGGAGCTCCTCACCGTCGAGCTTGACCTCGGTGCCCGACCATTTGCCGAACAGCACGCGGTCGCCGACCTTGAGGTCGATCGGGATCAGCTTGCCGGATTCGTCGCGGCCGCCCGGACCGACTGCCGTGACCTCGCCCTGGGAGGGCTTTTCCTTGGCGCTGTCGGGGATGATGATGCCGCCCTTGGTCTTCTCTTCGGCGTCGATGCGCTTGACCACGACACGGTCATGCAGAGGACGAAATTTGGATTTAGCCATGACGGTTCCTTTTGGAGGCTCGGTTTTCAGGTCTGGTTCGCCATCGAAAATGGCTCTGAATACGGGGCGCATTCGGCACTGCCAGGGGCAGGGCAGCTCGCGTCCTTAGCAATCGCGATCTCGGAGTGCTAATTGTGGGCCCGGGAATATGGCTTGGCGCCGATCCTGTCAAGCAATGGGGGGTTAAGCCATTGGTGAGGCTGATATAGGATGCTGCCAGGAAACCAAATCGGCGCGTCGGCGTATTTTAGTGGACGTCATTGCTCCGACAGGAGTTTTACGCTTGGCTGCAGGACGGGTGCGGCCACGATTTTTGCTCGGGGGAATGCCATGGTCAGGTCACTTAACGCGCGTGCGGTCGGCAATCTGGGGATCGCCGCCGCGCTGACGATATTCCTCGGCGGGTGCGGGAGCATGAGCCTGCCGTCATTCTCGTCGTCGCCTCCCCCGGCGCCGGAGCCCGGCGTCGCCCCGGAAATGCCGGCCACCATCCGCTCCGATGAGATCGTCGGCCGCTGGGGCCTCGCCTCCTACCAGAACCCCAATGACCGCGCGCGTACCGAGGCGGCGGCGCGGGCGCAGTGCAAACAGCCCTATGTGATTACGGCCGGCGCCTCCGGCGGCGTGGTCATGCATCTGGCCGACCAGGCGACGCCGCAGGAGCTGCGTCTGAAGGGCAGCCCGAGCGGCAAGAATTATATCGGTCCCGCCGGACCGACCCCCGGCGAGCAGGACCGCGAGATCGTTTCCTTCGACGGCCGCGTGCTGGTGACCCGCTTCGTCGACAAGGATGCCGCGGTTCGCTACGGCAACATGGTCTACGTCCGCTGCGCGCCCCGCGCCTGAGCTGCGCGCGATCCGGACGTTTCGTCTGACCGCCCATGAAACGGAAAACGCCGGCCCCCCGGGGCCGGCGTTTTTGCTGGTCGAATGCAGGTCGAATTCAGTCGAACAGGGCGTCGATGTCGTTCTGCGAGGCGTGACCGGCATCGCCATCGAGCTTCGGACCGTTCAACAGCTTGGCGTCGCCTTCGCGGTCGTCGACGATCGCCGGGGCATGCGCCTTGATGGCGTCGACGCCGCCCCAGATGTCCATCATCGCGTTGATGTGGGTTTCGATGAACTTCATCGTGGTCATCACCTTGTTGATGCGCTGACCGGTCAGATCCTGGAAATTGCAGGCCTCGAAGATGGAGACGACGCGCTCCTGGATTTCCTCGCTGAGGATCTTTTGCTGATCCGGCGAATTCACCTTGCCGAGCGCGCTGGCGGCCTGGTCGATCGACTCGGCGGCTTCCAGAATCTGCTGGGTCGCTTCCTCGGTGCCGCCGACCACGGCGCCGAGTTCGCCATTGACCTTGGCCATTTCCTGGCCGTTGAAGCTCTTGCCGTGCAGCACCGCGATTTCCCGCTTGGTGCGGTTGATGGCGTCGTGAATCAGGTCGAGTTCGACCTTGAGCTTTTCGCACTGCTCGATCTGGGCGCGGTAGGTTTCCAGCAGCGTGTGGGCTTCGGCGATCTCGCGGTTGACCGACTCGCCGATGGTTTCCGTCGCCGCGCTGTGGTTCGGCTTCGCCATCTGGGCACGGATGGCGCGAAGTTCGTTCATGATCTCGTGATGCATCGGACCGACGTCGCCGTCCACCGCTGCGGGCATCGGCATGTCGCCGCCAATAGCTTCTTCGATACGAAAACGTCTGCGAGGGATCGGCATGAGCTCTTTCCTGACTTCACTCGTGACGTTTTAGACAGATGCGATTTAACGTCAGGTTCACGCCGGGAACTCTTCGAGAGACGCCCGCGGATCGCCGCATACCAACGATTAACCATGCGGGCTCTGCGTTCATCGAAAATAAACGCTACCGCTCGAAACCGCATCAGACTGGCGACGTGGTGAATCGAAACGGCGATTCCGTTTACCAAACCGAGGCGCTTTTGATCTTAATTGGTGGCGTGCAAAGGCGCCGAATGCGGCGCTCCCACGACGAAACAGTACAGAGTACGTCGATGAAAAAAATGTCTCTCGCGTTCCTCGCCGGTGCCTCCTTTCTCGCCGGCATCAATCAGGCCGCGGCGATCGAAGCCGGTCCGGCCGCCGAACCCGCCGTGATCTATGCCGAAGAGCCCGCGCAGCGGCCGGTGCGAACCGCTTACGCCGAGCGCGCAAATATGGGCGGCGGCTTCATCGAGTTCCTGTTCGGTGAGGGGCCCTCGCAAGGCGGCCGCTACCAGGCGCAGCCGTCCTACGAACCGCGCCGTGCGCTGCTGCCGCCGCTGGGTCCCGAGCAGGCCATGCGCCGGCAGGAAGACGTCAGCGAACCCGCGCGTCCCGCCTTCGATCCGAAATACGAGAAGCAGCTGGTCGAGTATCACGGCAAGGAAGGTCCCGGCACGATCGTCGTCGACACCCCCAACAAGTTCCTGTTCCTGGTGCAGGGCGACGGCAAGGCGTTGCGCTACGGCATCGGCGTCGGCCGTCCCGGCTTCACCTGGTCGGGGGTCAAGACGATTTCCGCCAAGAAGGAATGGCCGGCCTGGACGCCGCCGCCGGAAATGCTGGCGCGCCGCCCGGATCTGCCGCGGCACATGGAAGGCGGGCCGCAAAACCCGCTCGGCGCCCGCGCGATGTATCTGGGCTCGTCGCTCTACCGCATCCACGGTTCGAACGAGCCCTGGACGATCGGCACCAACGTCTCGTCCGGCTGCATCCGGATGCGCAATGAGGACGTGATCGATCTGTACGGCCGCGTCACGGTCGGCGCCAGGGTCGTCGTCATCTAGGCTGCGTTGCGGTTCACATGAAAACGGCCGCTCGATCGGAGCGGCCGTTTGCTTGTGTCATGTCGGAAATCCGTCAGGCGGTGTCGCCGTCGCCGCCGAAGTCGTCGGAATCGAGATCCATGTCGTCGTGATCGTCATCGTTCGAGGCGGTATCGAAATATCCGTCGCGCGAATTGTCGTTCGAATCGAACAACCCCGCGCGTGAACTTCCGGACGAACCGATGTCGTTGATCCCGGCATCCTTGGCCAGGTCGCCGCCGGATTGATCGCCCCACGGCCTGCGGTCTTCAACTCCGCCGCGATGGCCCGCGGTGTCGCCGAAGCCCTGCTGGTGGCCGCCGCCCATCATCGAGCGGATGCTGCCGAGCAGCAGCGATCCGCCGACCACGCCGGCGGCGGCTGCGGCCGCCGTTCCGAGAAACGAACCGCCACCGCCCATCGGCGCCTGCGGCGTGCCATACGGCTGGCCGTACGGCGCCTGGGCATATTGCCCGGGATTTTGCGCCTGCTGCATGACCTGGCCGCTGTTCCATGTCGGGCGGCCCGGCAGTTCCGGCGGCCGGACATTCGGCACCGAGCCGCGCTGCGGGTTCTGCCCGAAGATCGTCTCCCGCATCGAATCGAGGAAGCTGCCGGATTGGTGTTGCTCGCCTGCGCCTTCCAGTTCCTGGATACGGCTGTTGGCGCGCTTCAGCGCTTCGTCCTGCAAGAGGACGGTCTGCACCAGCGCATAAACGGCGTTCGGCGCCTGGCGCTGGCCCTGGGCGATCGCAGCCGCGGCGTCGGGATCGCGCGGCGCACTCTCCACCTTCGAGAGCCGGTCGAAAAGATCGTCAATCAATTGGCGTTCTTGCGGCGTCATGGCTTTCTCCTTCGCGTCGAAGCGCGGGGGGAGATGTAGGGCCGGTTTGTGTCGCAAGTAGTGGCGGGGCGGATTAAATTTCCGTATGCGACAAAACGCCTGGCGGAGATTCCGCAGGTAAATCAGCCCAGTGTAACTTTGTTCGCCGTCAGCAGCCGCGGGAAATGCTCGCCGCCGAGAAAGGCGTGCTCGCGTTCGCGCTGCACGGTCAAAGGGTCCAGGCTGACCAGGACGTCGTCGACAAAGCCGGGGTGACACATGATGAGGCCGTCCTCCGGCAGTTGATCGAGGAACTGGTGCATCAGCGCGCTGAAATCCGGCTGCCGGGTAAAGTCATAGGCGCCGGCGAAGCCGGGGTTGAAGGCGATAGCCGCGCGCGAGGCGCGGCGTCGAAACTGCGCGCTCAGGATGTCGAGCACCAGCGCCTTGGGCGCCCCGAGCCGCCGGGCCAAGGGCTGCCGGCGTCCGCCCTGGCGCACCCAGGCGCCGGGTGCGGCTTCCTTCACCGCGGTCAGAAAGGCGTCGCGCACCCCGGGAAACAGCTGCGCGTGCTGGTGGCCGTCGACGAAGTCCGGCGCCCGGCCGAACAGCTCGCCGAACGCGGCGAGCTGCAGCATCAGTTCATCATAGACGAGCTCAGGATCGAGCCGCCGTAACAGGCCGGCGCGCAGCAATTTCGGAAACGGCAGGAAAATGCCGCCATCGACCGGCCGGAAGTGCATGGTCAGCGGGCTGAACGGCGCCGTCAGCGTGACGTGCAGGCCGATGGCGCAACGCGGACTGTCGGCGGCGGCGGATTCCAGCGCGCGGACTTCGTCGCGGCCGATCGAGGGGCCCACCACCATCACCGAGGTGGCGTTGAGACGGCCGCGCTCGATCAGGTCGCGAATGGCGCGATTGACGCCGGGGCTGAGACCGTAATCGTCGGCGCACAGCCAGATGCGGCGCGGCGCGTCGTCGCTCATTCCGCGGCGGTCCGTTCGCCGACGCCGGCGGCTGCGTCCGGCTCGACGCGTTTCACGCTGTGCTCGGCCACGAAATAGATCGGACGCGCCTTCAGCTCGGACAGGATCTTGCCGATATACTCGCCGACGATGCCGATCATGATCAGCTGCACACCGCCGATGGTCATCAGGCCGACCACCAGCGAGGGATAGCCGGGGACCGATTTTCCGCTCACCAGGGTTTCCCAGAGGATGGAAAGACCGAACAGGAAGGCGACGGTCGCGAGCAGGACGCCGAGCAGGCTGGCGAAACGCAACGGCGCCACCGAGAAGGACGTCAGGCCCTCGATCGAAAGCCCGATCAGCCGGCCCGGGCTGAAGGTGGTGACGCCATGGGCGCGGGCGGCCGGTTCGTAGTCGACGCGGATCTGGCGAAAGCCGATCCAGCTCGCCAGCCCCTTGAAGAAGCGGTTGCGCTCGGGAAGCTGCCGCAGTGCGGCGGCGGCCCGCGGCGACAGCAGGCGGAAGTCGCCGGCGTCTTCCGGGATTTTCTGCCGCGCGCCGTAGTTGATCAGGGCGTAGAAGCCGTGCACGGCGATGCGCCGCAGCGCCGATTCGTTGTCGCGGTGAGCCTTGGCAGTATAGACCACGTCGAAACCGCCATCGATCCAGTGGCTGACGAGTTGCTCGACCAAAGCGGGCGGATGCTGGCCGTCGCCGTCCATGAACAGCACCGCGCCGCGCCGGGCGTGGTCGAGGCCCGCCATCAGGGCGGCTTCCTTGCCGAAGTTGCGCGACAGCGACACCACCTGGACGTCGAGCCCGTCGGCGGCGAGTTCGCGCGCAATGCTGAGGGTGGCGTCGGCGCTGCCGTCGTCGACATAGACCACCTCGCAACCAAGGCCGTAGCGCTTCCGCAGCGTCTTCGCCAGGGCGCCGAGCCGCTCGTGGAAAAGGGCCAGCCCGGCTGCCTCATTGTAGAGGGGGACGACGATCGACAGCCCCTGCGCCGCGGCGGTGGCCGCAGTGGTCGACAGGTCAGAAACGTCCGTACCCAGCATCATCGATCAGGTTCCAAATTGTCCATGGAACAACATATGGTACTCGTTGCCAGCTGTCGCTACGATGAACGAAACACTTTCCGCCCTAACTTCGCAGGAAGGCCTCGAGCCTGGCGAACAGCGGATTGTCGCGGTCGAGCACATAGTCCAGCGACGCCACCGACACCGTGTCGGCGCCGTGTTCGCGAAGGAAGCTGCCGAGCGCATAGAGCTGCGCGGGCGGGCAGTGCAGCGTGACCATCCCCGACGAGGTCGGCCCGCCGAACGGCGAGACCACGCCGAAGCGGTTATGGGCTTCCGCCAATAGCGCGGCGTCGCAGCCGGCAAAGCGGGTGCGGACTTCGCGATACTTGCTGGCGCGGGCCCGGGCGGCAATGTGATCCAGGATGACGCGCGCGGTCTCGCGGGCTTCAACCGACCAGTCGGCGTCCTTCGAGGCCACCAGGTTGGCCTGGCTGCGCAGGATCACGCCGTCGTCCAGCACCTTGAGGCCGTTGGCGGCAAGGGTGGCCCCGGTCGTGGTGATGTCGACGATCATTTCGGCCGTGCCGGTGGCCGGCGCCCCTTCGGTCGCGCCGGCGCTCTCGACGATCCGGTAGTCGACGACGCCGTGGGCGGCGAAGAAGGTCCGGGTCAAGTTGATGTATTTGGTCGCCACCCGCATCCGCCGGTTGTGCTGGGCGCGGAAGCCGGTGGTGACGTCGTCGAGATCGGCCATGGTCCGAACGTCGATCCAGGCCTGCGGCACCGCCACCACGACATTGGCGCTGCCGAAGCCGAGATTGTCGATCAGCATGACGCGCTTGTCGGCATCGGCGATGCTTTCGCGCACCAGGTCTTCTCCGGTGACGCCGAGATGGACCGTGCCGCGCGCCAGCTGCGAGGCGATCTCGCTCGCCGAGAGATAGGCAATCTCGACATTGTCGAGTTCAGCGATGGTGCCGCGATAGTCGCGGGCGCCGCGCGGCTTTGCCAGCGTCAGCCCGGCGCGCGTGAAGAAGGCCTCGGCGTTTTCCTGCAGGCGGCCCTTCGAGGGAACGGCGAGAACGAATGGCGCGGTCATGCTGCGCTCCCGGTGCCGGGCTTGCGGCCCGCCTGCGTCAGGCATTCGACCCATATCGAAAATCCGACCGCCGGGATCGGCGCGCTCGAGCCGAGCTGGGTCAATAGTCCGTCGTAACGCCCGCCCGCCACCAGCGGTTCGGCGCCGTTGCCCTTGGCATGCAGTTCGAACTCGAAGCCGGTGTAATAATCGAGGCCGCGTCCGAACGAGGTGGAAAAGCGGGTCTTGGCGGTATCGATGCCGCGCGCGGCCATGAAGCCGACCCGGCTTTCGAACTGGTCGATCGCGGCGGTGATGTCGAGCCCGGCGTCGGCGGCCAGCGCGCGCAATTGGGCGACCGCGTCATCGGGATCGCCCGCGATCGCGAGGAAGCGCTTGATGATGCCGAGCGCGTCGCGCGGCAGCGCGCCGCCCTTCAGGGTCGATTGTTCGAGGAAGCGGTCGGCGATTTCGGCGACGGTGCGGCCGCCGACATTGGTGGTGCCTGCGATCGACATCAGGTCGGTGACCAGCGCCAGCGCCGCCTTGCGGTCGGAGCCGGCCAGGGCTGCGAGCACGCCTTCATATTCGTTGCGGCCGGGTGCGGTCGCAAGCGTCAGCCGCTCAATGTCTTCGGTCAGGCTGACCTTGCGGTTGAAATCCTTGATCAGCCGCCGCCGCCATACCGGATAGAGATCGAGCGCATCGATCAGCGCATTGAACAGCGCCACGTCGCCGGTGCGGATTTCGACTTCGGTCAGGCCGAACGTGGAGGTCGCCTCGAGCGCCAGCGCCAGCATTTCCGCGTCCGCCGCGGCGCGGTCCTGCCGGCCGAAGGATTCGATGCCGGCCTGCAGGAATTCGCTGGGACGGCCGCCGCGATAGCGAAACACCGGCCCGAGATAGCAGAAGCCCGCAGGCTGGCCGGCGCCGGCGGAGGCGAGATAATCCCGCGCCACCGGAATGGTGAGGTCGGGGCGCAGGCACAGTTCCTCGCCGCTGGCGTCGGTAGTCAGATAAAGGCTCTTGCGGATGTCCTCGCCCGAGAGGTCGAGGAACGGTTCGGCGGGCTGCAGGATATCGGGCACGGCCTGGACGTAGCCGGCCTGCGCGAACGACAATAGCAGCGCGTCCGCCCACGCGGCGGATCCGGTCGCACGAAGGGCGGCGGTCACGGTCATCTCAAGTCCAAAATCCCGAAAAACGGGTTCCAAAGGGTTCGTTGGCGGAGCCATTAGCATGGCCGGGGCGGGGTTTCGACAGGGATCGGCCAAGTGCCTTAATCAAGTCCCCCCAACCCTTAACAGCAGGCCCGTTGATAATGGGCCGGAACAGGGCGCCCGGCGGTCCTATGGCGTCCCGGCCCAGTCGCCGAGCGCCGCCTGAACCAACGCCAGGGCCGCGACGCCGGCGGTGTCGGCGCGCAGGATTCGGGGCCCCAGGGAGAGCCGGAGGATCCGCGGCAGCCGCAACAGCAGCGCGCGCTCCTCCTCGGCAAATCCGCCTTCCGGACCGATCAGGACATCGATTCCGTGGGCTGCCGCAAGGCCGCCCTGCAGCGCCTGCAGCGGGCTCGTGGCATCCGCGGCCTCGTCGCAGAACACCAGCAGGCGCCGGGCTTCGCGCTGGTCCAGATAGCGGTCGAGCGGCATCGGTTCGCCGACACTGGCAATGCTGAGGATGCCGCATTGTTCGGCGGCCTCGATCACATTGGCGCGCATCCGCTCGCTGTTGACCCTCGAGACCTGGGTGAAGCGGGTTAGAACCGGCTGCAGCGACGAGGCCCCCATCTCGACGGCCTTCTGCACCATGTAATCGAGCCGGGCATGCTTCAGCGGCGCGAAGACGTAAGCGAGGTCCGGCAGGCGATCCTGCGGCCGGGTCTGGGCCATGATGGTCAGGCTGTCGGGCCGCTTGCGACCCGCGATCGCCGCCTGCCACTCGCCATCGCGTCCGTTGAACACCCGAATCGTTTCGCCGGTGGCCAGCCGCAGCACATTGCCGAGGTAATTGCTCTGGTTGCGCTCGAGCGCCACCATTTCGCCCGCTGCCAGCGCAGCATCGACGAACAGCCGGGGAGAGCGAAAATCGACTTGAGGCATGCCTTTGATCCAATCCGGGCTGCCTTTTAGCCTAAAGGACCGCGAAATTAAGGAATTATTGCCGCCCAGCGTGGCTCTACGCCGCGCTGTTGCCAAAATCGGCGGGTTGTTAAGGGTTGGCAGGAATCGTAGAAAGCCCTATTCGAAGTCGCTCTTCCATTGGGAAGAGGCTGGGGCCGTTGGACCTTGCCGGAGGAACAGCCTTGATCATCCGCCGCCTGATTGTGCCGCTCACCGTGGCCCTCGTTACCGGCCATGCCGCCCAGAGCTTTGCGCAAGGCGCATTCCCGGCGCCGCTGCCCGGTCAGGCCGCTCCGAGCAACGCTTCGCCGTTTCCGCCGGTCAATGGCGCGGCTCCCTCCGCTTCCGTCGGGGGAGCCCCCAGTCCGTTTCCGGCGACGGGCGCGGCGCCGGTCACCGGCACCGCATTCTCGCGTCCCCCGGCTCCGCCGACGCAGGCGGGCGGTCCCCCCGATGAATGCATGAAGGGATTCATCCCGTTGCGCACAGAGGCGGAGAAGCGCGGCAAGCTGATCAAGGCCGCCAGCGACCGCAAGGCGGGCCCGGATGAAGCCTGCAAGCTGATCGGCAATTTCGGTCAGGCCGAAATCAAGATGATCAAATATATCGAAACCCATGCCGCCAAATGCGGGATTCCGGCGCAGGTCGCGGAGCAGATGAAGACCGGCCACAAGAATACCGAGGCGATGCAGAAGAAAGTCTGCGGGGTGGCACAGCAGATGCAGCAACGGGGCCCGGCTGGCCCGAGCCTGAGTGAAGTGCTGGGCTCTGCATCGGCCCCGGAGGCCACGGCCACAAGAAAGGGCGGCAGCACGTTCGATACCCTGAACGGCAACGTCCTGACGCGATGATCCGATGAGTGGCGCCCGCGTTGCCGACGCGACCGGCAACTGGGTCGATACCCGCGCGCCGTCATGGTCGCGGCCCTACTTGCGGCTCTCCCGTCTCGACCGGCCGATCGGATCCTGGCTGCTGCTGATGCCGTGCTGGTGGTCGGCGGCGCTCGCCGCCGGCGTCGCCGGCGATATCGGCCGGTTGCCCATCAACATCGTCTTGTTCTTCGTCGGCGCGTTCGCGATGCGCGGCGCCGGCTGCACCTGGAACGACATCACCGACCGCGATCTCGACGCGCTGGTGGAACGGACGCGGTCGCGGCCGCTTCCGGCGGGACAGGTGAGCGTGCCGCAGGCGGCGGTCTTTCTGGTGGTTCAGGCGTTGATCGGGCTGGCGGTGCTGCTGCAGTTCAACCGTTTCGCGGTCATGACCGGCATCGCCTCGCTGATCATCGTCGCGGTCTATCCGTTCATGAAGCGGATCACCTGGTGGCCGCAGATCGTGCTCGGCCTCGCCTTCTCCTGGGGCGCGCTGATGGGATTTGCGGTGACGCTGGGACGGATCGATGCGACGGCGCTGGTGCTCTATGCCGGTTCGATCGCCTGGGTGATCGGCTACGACACCATCTATGCCCACCAGGATGCCGAGGACGACGCGCTGATCGGCGTCAAATCGACCGCGCGGCTGTTCGGCGCGCGCACCCATCAGGCACTGGTGGTGTTCTATGGTCTGGCGGTGGTCTTGATCGGCGCGGCGCTTATGCTGGCCGGTGCGCGCTGGCCGGCCTGGATCGGGCTTGCCGCTTTCGCAGGCCATCTGGTCTGGCAAATCCGGCGGCTGGAGATCGGCGATCCCGCGCTGTGCCTGCGGCTCTTCAAATCCAACCGCGATGCCGGGCTGTTGCTGTTTGCGGGATTGCTGGTGGATGCGGTAATGCGGGCGGTCAACTAGATCCAGGCTCCGGCCGTCGACGCCCGACACCGCCCTGGCGGAGCAAGTTACCGGCTCATGAAGCCTCGCGGGCGATCAGTTGGTGCAAAACTCTTCTGCCTGCCCATTGCGGATTCGTTCAAGATTTTGAATCAGCATTCCGGAGGGAACGCGATGTTGTTCCGTTTCCTGCCGTATGAAGCCTTCGAGATTTCGAGCCAGTGTTTCACATGGCTGCCTGGCAGCGCGAAGAATGGCCAGGTGGGCTTCGGAATAGCGTTGTACTTCGCTCTTATACGGGGAAGCCAGACTCTTGGGATCTTCAGATAGATTGACGACCGCCTGGAGCGCCAACTCCGGTGCAAGGTTAGGCGCACCCACGACGATGAGGTTGGCCATCTCTCCTCGCCGTCTCGGACGGGAAGCGTGACCAGGATCGGGTGGAAGATGATCAACCAGACATAGGGTGGCATGACAACCTGTGGGACTGGGAGAGATCGCCGATCCGGCCAATCAGATCATGAAGGGCCACGATCGTACGTCAACTAATCCCTGGCGATGATCTCGCGCTCGCCCTGATGGATGTTGGCCGGATTGAGCAGGTCGCCGGCGCGTCGCCGCACCAGGAATTTCGGACGCCGCGTCCGGATCGCATTGTGACGCCGGCGCCGCGCCGCGGGCTGGCGCGGCTTGTCTTCCGGCAATTGCGGCAGCGCGAAGATGTCGCTCCACATCCGCCAGGCCGCTGCGATCTCGTCGCGATCGGAGCTGACACACAGGGGAATCGTCAATGACGGATCGCGATGCGCGAGAACCAGCATCTGGGCGTCGTCGATGCCGCGCAGGCCGACGCCGAGAAAATCGCTGACGCGGACGTTGACCGCCATCTGCATGCCGTGGACGGCACGGCGCAGCACGACGCGTTCGCGGTGAAGTTCGATCTGCCGTACGCCGCCGTCTGCGCGGATGTCATGCGCATCGAAGCGGACGGGCAGGGAAAGAGGGTCGAGCCGCAAGGCGCGGCTCGACCCGGCGGGATTGAACCCGCTTGTTGCTGTTTGACGCCTCACGGCTTTGTCTCCCCGCCGGGATTATGTTCCCGGTCGATACGCGAGACCGTAGCCGAGCCGCGTCCGAAATCGCTTAAAAAGGCTGGTTAATCCGGCGTCACCGGCCATGCATCCGCCGGCATGATTGACAAGACCTTGGCTCACATGATTGACGAGACCTTGCGGGCATGGCGAAATTCTTTCGCTTTCGGGCCCAACAAATGCTTGAAATCCCTGTGAATCAGGCACATCTGAAGTGTCGGCCGATTTGCCTCCGGGCCTGCTTCGATCCTCCTTGAATCCTCGGGATTTTGTTCGTGATCTCTTCACCATCAGCCGCATCCGCGCTTTCATCCGATGCCGCGACATCGGATCTGTTCGACCAATCGGCGCTGAGCACGCTGGCGCAGCGCCTGGTCGAGGCGGCGCGGCGCGCCGGGGCGGACGCCGCCGATGCGGTGGCGGTGCGCGGCATCTCGCAAGGCGTCGAGGTGCGCGACGGACGCGTCCAGGAATCCGAACGCTCGGAAGGCGACGACGTCGGGCTGCGCGTACTGGTCGGACAGCGCCAGGCGGTGGTCTCGACCAACGATGTCAGCGGCGATGGCGTCGCGAAGCTTGCCGAGCGTGCGGTGGCGATGGCGCGGGTCGCGCCCGACGACAAATATGTCGGTCTCGCCGATCCGTCCTTGCTGGCGCGTGATTTTCCCGATCTCGATCTGCTCGATCCCAAGGTCCCCTCGACATCGGAACTCGAACGCCGCGCCTGCGCGGCGGAAGCGGCCGCGCTCGCCGTCAAGGGCGTAACCAAGTCGGGCGGGGCGTCGGCCTCGGCCGGCATTGGCGGCATGGTGCTGGTGACCTCCACCGGCTTCCACGGCTCCTATTTGCGTTCGAGCCAGGGCATCTCGATGACCGCGATAACGGGCGACGGCACCGGCATGGAGCGCGACTACGACTACACCACGGCGCCGCACGCTTCCGATCTTGCCTCGCCCGAAAGCGTCGGCCGCAAGGCCGGCGAGCGCACGGTCGCGCGCGCCAATCCGCGCAAGGTCGAAACCTGCAAGGTGCCTGTGGTGTTCGACCCCAGGGTTTCCGGCTCGCTGGTCGGTCACCTCGTGGGAGCCGTCAACGGCGCCTCGATCGCGCGCAAGACCAGCTTTCTCAAGGATCGCCTCGGCCAGCAATTGTTTGCGAAGAACATCCGCATCATCGACGATCCCCTGCGGGTGCGCGGATTGCGCTCGCAGTCGTTCGACGCCGAGGGCGTCAAGGTCAGGAAGCTCGCCATCATCGATGAAGGCGTGCTGACCTCGTGGCTCTTGGATTCCGCGACCGGGCGCGAACTGGGGCTGGCCACGACCGGCCACGCCCACCGCGGCGTTTCGTCGTCGCCGTCGCCGGGACCGTACAATCTGCATCTCGAGGCAGGAGAGCCGACTCCGGCCGAACTGATCGCCGACATCAAGCAGGGATTCTACGTCACCGACCTGATCGGCTCGGGTGTCAATGGCGTCACCGGCGACTACAGCCGCGGCGCATCCGGCTTCTGGATCGAAAACGGCGAAATCACCTATGCCGTGAGCGAGGTGACGATCGCGGGACATCTGTTCGAGATCTTCAAGTCGATGGCGCCCGCCAACGATCTGGAATTCCGCTACGGCGTCAATGCTCCGACGGTTCGCATCGAGGGACTGACGGTTGGCGGACGTTAAAGCCGACAGCGTGCACAGCGGAATCCTGGCGCGCGATGTGATGGCGCGCGACGCCGCATTGCTGACCGATACCGTGCGGGAGGCCGGCGCGCTGGCGCTGTCGCTGTTCCGTACCGAATTGAAGAACTGGACCAAGGGCGCGTCGTCGCCGGTCTCCGAGGCCGATATCGCGGTCAACGACCTCCTGGAGAAAAGGCTGCGATCGGCCACGCCGGACTATGGCTGGCTGTCGGAAGAAAGCGTCGACGACGAAGCGCGGCTTCAGAAGCGGCTGACCTGGATCGTCGATCCGATCGACGGCACCCGCGGCTATCTTGCCGGCCGCGAAGACTGGTGCGTCAGCGTAGCGCTGGTCGAGGATGCGACGCCGGTGCTGGCGGCGGTGTTTGCGCCGGCCAGCGATGAATTCTTCTTCGCCATGCGCGGCCGGGGCGCGGTGCGCAACGATGTGACGGTCCGCGCGGCGCCCGGCGGCGAACTGGATTTCACGCGTGTGGCGGGTCCGAAACCGCTGGTCGAACGGCTCAGCCGGTCACCTCAGGAAATCGTGCTGCATCCCCGGATCGGATCGCTGGCGCTGCGGCTGTGCCGGGTCGCGCAGGGCAGCCTGGAGGCGGCTTTCGCCGGCGGTCAAAGCCGCGACTGGGACCTTGCCGCGGCCAATTTGATCGTGCAGGAAGCGAATGGTAACATGACCGCTCTCTCGGGGGACACGATCCTCTACAATCGCCGGGAGGTGACGCACGGGGTGCTGGTGGCAGCGGGTCGCGATCGTCATGCGCGCATCGTCGAGCATTTCCGCAACCGCCCGTTGCCCTGAGACGTCCTCGCTACGCGTCGCGACTGCCACTTGCCGGGCACCGCAATAGGAAGAAGAAGCATGCCAGATAGTGCCCAGCAGCAGTTGCTGCATCTCGTGATCGGGGGCGAGTTGACCGACCTCGAACACACCACGTTCAAGGATCTCAATCAGGTCGAGATCGTCGGCGTATTTCCCAATTACGCGACCGCCTACGCCGCCTGGAAGGCGAAGGCGCAGCAGACCGTGGACAACGCCCACATGCGCTACTTCGTCGTCCATCTCCACCGGCTGCTCGATCCAGGTCAAGACGCGAAGCCCGCCCGTTGAAAAAGCCAATTCGCAATGTGCTGCGCAGCAGATGGGTTCAGCGCACCGTGGGATTTCTCGCGGCCGAATACCTGCGGCTGGTCTGGCTGACCAACAAATTCACTTTCGATCCGCCCAATGTCTACGAAATGGCGGAGCCGCATCAGCCGCTGATCTTCGCGTTCTGGCACGGCCAGCATTTCCTGACCCCGTTCATCAAGACCAAGGAGAGCCACCGCGCCAAGGTCCTGATCTCGCGGCATCGCGACGGCGAATTCAACGCCATCGCGGCCGAACGGCTCGGCATCGAGACCATCCGCGGCTCCGGCGACCATGGCGGCGCGTTTCACCGCAAGGGCGGCGTCGGCGCATTCAGGGAAATGGTGCAGGCGCTCGAGCAAGGCTATAATGTCGCATCGACCGCCGACGTGCCGAAACGCTCGCGGGTCGCAGGCCTCGGTATCATCATGCTGGCGCGGGAATCGGGACGGCCGATCGTGCCGTTCGCCATGGTGACCAGCCGCTTCATCCGGTTGAACAATTGGGACCGCACCACCATCAATTTGCCATTCGGGCGCGGTGCAGTGACCGGCGTCGATGCGGTTATCGTGCCGCCGGACGCCGACGCCGAGACCATGGAAAAGTGCCGCCTCCAGCTCGAGTCCTATCTGAACGAAGCGGCCCGCCGCGCCTATGCCCTGGTCGGGCGTCCGGAGGCAGGCATTGACTAGCTCCCTGCCGATCACGTTGCGCGTCTACCGGAAGCTGTCGTCCGCCGTGGTGCCGTTGGCGCCGGCGTTGATCAAGCGGCGGCTGAAGCAGGGCAAGGAGGATCCGGCGCGGATCGGCGAGCGCCGCGGCATGAGCAAGGATGTCCGGCCGCACGGGCCGCTGGTCTGGATCCACGGCGCCAGTGTCGGCGAGGTGCTGGCCGCCGCAGCTTTGATCGAAAGATTGCGCGCGCTGAATATCCGCATCCTGCTCACCTCGGGCACGGTGACCTCCGCGGCGATCGTCGCCAAGCGGTTTCCCGCCGACATCATCCATCAATACGTGCCTTACGATTCGCCGCGCTATGTCGCGCGCTTTCTCGATCACTGGCGGCCTTCGCTGGCGCTGTTCATCGAGTCCGATCTGTGGCCAAACCTTATTCTGGCGAGCGCGGCGCGACGGCTGCCGATGGTGCTGATCAACGGCCGGATGTCGCAGCGCTCGTTTCCGCGCTGGCGCCGGATGGCCGCCACGATCGCGGCGCTGCTCGGCAGGTTCGACGTCTGCCTCGCCCAGTCGCAGACCGATGCGGAGCGTTTTGCGGCGCTCGGCAGCCGCAACGTCGTCACCACCGGAAACCTGAAGCTGGACGTGCCGGCGCCGCCCGCCGATCCCGCCAGGCTGGAGCGGCTGATGGCGGTAACGCGCGGCCGCCCGATCGTCGTCGCGGCGTCGACCCATCCCGGCGAGGAGGAAATCCTGCTGGAGGCGCATCGGACGCTGGCGGGATTCTTTCCGTCGCTGCTGACCGTGATCGTGCCGCGGCATCCCGATCGCGGCGAGGCGATCGCGCGCGCGATCGCGGCCGCCGGCCTGCACGGGACCTTGCGCTCGCGCGAGGAATTGCCGGTCGCGGCCACCGACATCTATGTCGCGGACACCATGGGCGAACTCGGATTGTTCTATCGCCTCGCGCCGATCGTGTTCATGGGTGGCTCGCTGGTTCCGCACGGCGGGCAGAATCCGATCGAGGCGGTCAAGCTCGGCGCGTCGATCGTCCATGGCCCTCACGTGTTCAATTTCACCGATGTCTACGAGGCGCTCGATGGTGCCTCCGGCGCCCGGCAGGCCGACACGCAGGAAGCGCTGGTGAAGCAGCTCGGCCAGTTGCTGGCGGATCCGGCGGCGCGCGACGCGCTGGTCGCTGCCTCGACCCGCGTGGTCGAACAGCTCGGCGGCGCGCTCGAGCGCACGCTCACGGCGCTCGAACCCTATCTCCTGCAGCTGCGGCTCGAAATGGGAGCGGCCAATGCGTGAGCCGGCCTTCTGGCACCGGCCCCCGTCATGGACTTCGCGATTTCTGATGCCGCTTGGCGCGCTCTACGGCGCGGTAACGGCCCGGCGCATGCAACGCCAGGGTTTCGATGCCGGCATTCCCGTGCTTTGCGTCGGCAATTATCATCTCGGCGGCGCCGGCAAGACCCCGACCGTGCTCGCCCTCGCCGAACTGCTGCGCGATCTCGGCGAGACGCCGGTCGTGCTCAGCCGCGGCTATGGCGGAAAATTGCGCGGCCCGATCATGGTCGATGCACAGCGGCACGCCGCCGCCGACGTCGGCGATGAACCGCTGATGCTGGCGCGGACGGTTCCGGTAGCGGTCGCGCGCGACCGCATCGGCGGCGTCGCACTGGCGCGCTCGCAGGGCGCCAGCGTGATCCTGATGGACGACGGCTTCCAGAATCCCGCCATCGTCAAGGATGCGTCCCTGATCGTGATCGACGGCAGCCGCGGCCTCGGCAATGCCTGCGTGTTTCCCGCAGGGCCGTTGCGCGCGCCGCTGGATCGGCAACTCGACCGCACCGATGCCTTGATCGTGATCGGCAATGGCGCCGCGGCCAAGGCGGTTGCCGCCGCGGTCGCCGCCCGGGGCCGGCCGGTGCTGTCGGCGCATCTGAAGGCCAGCGATGCCGCGGTGGCAGCGCTCGTCGGCAAGCGCGTGCTGGCCTTTGCCGGGATCGGCGATCCCGCGCGTTTCTTCCGGACGCTGCGCGCAAACCGAATCGAGGTCGTCGCGGAACGGGCCTTCGCCGATCACCATCCGTTTTCGATAGGTGAGATTGAAACCCTGATCGCCGAAGCCAGGCGCGACGGGCTGACGCTGGTGACCACGGAAAAGGATCTGGCGCGGCTGCGCAGCGGCGAGGGGTTGCCGTCTTGGGCCGAAGATATCGTGCCGTTCGCGGTGACGCTCGAATTCGATGACGCCGCCGGATTGCGGAAGTTCGTGGCGGAACGCCTGTTTCAGGCGCGCGAGAAGAAGTTTCGCAGAGGCAATTAGCCTTGCGTCTTCACCGCGGCGGGAAAATGCCGCTGCAGCACCGCGGTGGGGATGGCGTAGGCCTCCTGCAGATCGACGCTCCAGTATTTCAGCTCGTCGAGCGGTATCCGCGCATCGGTCACTGCGCAGCGCACATAGGTTCCCGGCGAGATCACGCGGAAATCGCCGTCCAGATATTGCAGCTGCGCTTCGCCGCTTCCCGAGGGAGCGAATTTATTCAGCAAGGTTGAGCTCTCCGACCAGTTCCCGGCGATTGGAGCCGAGGTATATGCTTTTCGCGAACCGATCTATCATAAATAGGTAGTGGTGTCCGCCGGTTAAACCCACCGATTTGTGATGATTTTTGGCTTTTGCCGCATGATAGCCTTGCGGCCCATGGACCGCCGCTCTCCCGGCACCCGAGCTATCCGGCAAACCCGATGCGCCTTCTGTCAGCAGCCATATTCCTGACGCTCTTTGCCGTGGCGTTTGCCGCCGATGCCTCGCCGTTGCCGTCGCCGCGTCAGGTCGAGGTTCCCTCCGACAACGGGACGTTGCACGCACAGCTTTACAAGCCCGACGGCGACGGCCCGTTCCCCGTGGTGATCGCGTTGCACGGCTGTGGCGGCCTCGGCGGCCGTTCCGAACCGGTGCAGCGCCGCTACCGCGACTGGGCCGAACAATTGCTGAAGGGCGGCAGGGCGGTGTTGCTGCCGGACAGCTACGGCTCGCGCGAATTGGGGCCGCAATGCCGGGTCAAGGAGCGCCGAATTCTCGCCCGCCGCGAACGGGTCGCCGACATCATGGCGTCCCGGCAGTGGCTGGCGCAGCAGCCATGGGCCAGGCAAGATCGCATCAGCCTGTTGGGATGGGCGGACGGCGCCAGCGCATTGCTGTGGGCGGTGCGTCCGCAATCCGCCTCGCGCAAGGCCGGGCCCGACTTCCGCTCGGCGATTGCGTTCTATCCGGACTGCCGCATCTCGTCGCGCCTCGGATGGAGCGCACGGATTCCGACGCTGCTGTTGATCGGCGCCAGGGACGACGTCAGTTCGCCGCCCGCCTGCCGACAGATGATCGACGGCGCGCGCGGACGCAGCGCGCTGGCGCGGATCGTGGTGTATCCCGGCGCCTGGCACGATTTCGACCGCGCGAATTTTCCGCCGCATGCGATCGGCGGCGCGGCCGATCCGGCCTTGCCGGAGCACGGTCATGTCGGCACCGACGCCGAAGCCCGCGCCGACTCGATCAAGCGCGTCGCGGAATGGCTGGCGCGGTGAGAGTGGTATGCTTTCTTACCCTCCAGGGGAGGGTAAGGCGGCGGTCTCTAAAACAGACTGCCCTGGCCGGCCGGCTTGACCACGCGCTTCGGCGCTGACGTCTTCGGCTCGCTGGCGGCCGGCTTTGCCGGACGGGTCGCCGCCGGCCGGTCGGCATCGGCCGTGGCGCCGACCTTGCCGTCGGAAAATTCCAGATCGAGCCGCGCCCCCGGGCCGATCTGGGCCGCGGCGTGCACGGGGTGGCCTTGCTCGTCGCGCACCAGTGCGAAGCCGCGCGCCAGCACGCTGCGATAGGACAGCGCGGCCAGCAATTGGCCGCTATGGGCGATGCGCGCCTGATGGCGCTGCAGCGCGGTGACGAGGGCGCGGCGGGCGCGCTCGGCCAGCCGCAGCGCGCGTTCGCGGTCGCGCGCAATGCTCTGGCGCTGCGCCTGGACGTTGGAGAGTTTCGAGGCCTTCAGCCGGACTTCCAGGCCCGCGAAGCGGTCGCGGCGGCGGCGCACCAGCGACCGCGCGCCGTTGGTCAGCCGTTCGCTATCGATGGTGAGCCGCTGCGCGGCGTGGCTGACCTGCGCGTGCAGAACGCGCAACGTCAGTTTTGCGCTGGTGGCCGCGAAGCGGCGGAAATGCGCATGGGTGTTGGCTTTCAGGCCGCGGGGCAGGGCGGCGCCGGCGCCATCGAGCCGCTGCCGCGGGATCGCCAGCAATTCGCCGGCCGCGGGCAGCGCCCGAGCGGCCGCGCGCAACTCGTTGCGGCGGCCTTCCTGGGCGCGCTGCCAGCACAGCATGGTGCGCCGCGCCAGCGCGGTGACCTCGACGAACAGTTCGGCGCGCACCGGCACCGCCATTTCGGCCGCCGCGGTCGGCGTCGGCGCGCGCTTGTCGGCCGCAAAGTCGATCAGCGTGATGTCGGTCTCGTGCCCGACCGCCGAGATCAGCGGGATCATGCTGTCGGCGGCGGCGCGGACCACGATCTCCTCGTTGAACGACCACAGGTCCTCCAGCGAGCCGCCGCCGCGTGCGACGATCAACAGATCCGGCCGCGGAATCCGGCCGCCCTCGGGCAAGGCATTGAAGCCGCGGATCGCGGCTGCGACCTGTTCGGCCGAGCCTTCGCCCTGCACCTTGACCGGCCATACCAGCACGCGGCGCGGAAAGCGGTCTTCCAGCCGGTGCAGGATGTCGCGGATCACGGCTCCGGTCGGCGAGGTGACCACACCGATCACTTCCGGCAGCCATGGCAAGAGTTGCTTGCGCGCCGCGTCGAACAGGCCTTCGGCGGCAAGCTTCCTCTTGCGCTCTTCCATCAGCGCCATCAGCGCGCCGACCCCGGCAGGCTCGATCGCTTCGATGACGATCTGGTACTTCGACGAGCCGGGATAGGTGGTGAGCTTGCCGGTGGCGATGACCTCGAGGCCCTCCTGCGGCTTGAACCGCATCCTCGCATGCACGCCCTTCCAGATCACCGCCTCGATCTTGGCGCTCTCGTCCTTCAGCGCGAAATAGCAGTGGCCGGAGGAATGCGGCCCGCGGAAACCGGAGATTTCGCCGCGCACCCTGACATGCCCATAGGCGTCCTCCACCGTCCGCTTCAGCGCGGACGACAGCTCGGAGACGGTGAATTCCGGCGCGTTGAGAAGGGGCTCGGCTGCAGCCATTCGGACCATCGATTCGGGCGTTTCAGACAGGCCCGCAAGTTAGGGATTTTCCGCCCGCACCGCCAATCGGACCTTGCCAGGGCATCTGCTCTGTATTACAGAGCACTCTATATTATTGAAATCCGGTGAGGAACGTCATGTCGAAATCGCTGCTACGCGGCTCCTTGAGCACCCTCAAATGGGCGCTGTGCGCGGTGGGCGCGGCCGCGCTGCTGATCGCAGCGTTGGTCGCCGCGCCGCTGACGCGCCCGCCTGAACTCGCCTCCATCTCGGCTGCGCGCGGCACGGTCGATTTCAGCGCCCTGCCCGCCGTCGAGCGGTTTCAGGCGCGGGACGGCACCTGGCTCGGCTTCCGCTACTACCCGGCGAATGGTCCCGGCGTGGGCCGTGCGGCCATCGTGATTCACGGCTCGTCCGGGTCCAGCGGCGGCACCATCCACGCACTGTCCGGGGCCCTGGCCGCGCGCGGCGTGGAAACCTGGGCGGTGGACATTCGCGGCCACGGCACCTCGGGCACCCGCGGCGACATTGGCTATGTCGGCCAGCTCGAGGACGATCTGGCCGATCTCGTCGCCATGGTTCGCAAGACCAGCCCGACCGTGCCGCTGACCCTGGTCGGCCACTCCTCCGGCGGCGGCTTCGCGCTTCGCGTCGCCGGCTCGCCGATCCAGGTTCTGTTCGAGCGCACCGTGCTGCTGGCGCCCTATCTCGGCTACAACGCGCCGACCAACCTGCCGAACTCCGGCGGCTGGGCCCGTGCCGACATTCCACGCATCGTGGGGCTGGCGGCGTTGCGCGCCATCGGCATCCGTTGCTGCGAGGCGCTGCCGGTGCTGGCTTTCGCGGTCCCGCCGAATTCCGAGAAGAATTTGGTCGGAACCTACAGCGACCGGCTGATGCGCAACTTCGCGGTCCGCGACGGCGATTTTCGCCGCGACCTCGCTGCGGCAAGGAAGCCGGTGACGATCATTTCCGGCGCCGATGACGAACTGATGCTCGCGGACAAATATGCCCAAGCTGTGCACGCGGTCGCGCCCGCGGTTGACGTCAAGCTGATCGATGGCGTCAATCACATGGGCATCGTCAGCACCCCAAAGGCGGTATCGGTCATTGCCGACGACGTCGCCACGCGTGCAACAGCCGGGTCGTAACCGCGACCGGGGAAGAGGGCGAGATGATCGACAGCCAGCAAGCTTCAAAGGCGCTCGCCGAAATCAACGAGATCGCGCGCCGCGTCCGCCAGTCGCGGATCTACAACCTCGCGAGCCTGTTGATGATCATGTGGGGCGGGCTGGTCTTTGCTGCCAACGCCGCCTCGTTCGCCTGGCCGCGCCATGCCGGCTTTATCTGGATCGCCGCCAACGCAATGGGGGTCGCGGGTTCCTTCGCGGTCAGCGCCTTCACCTACTCCCGGACCGGAGTCCGCACCTTCGATCTGCGGATGCTGGCGGCGTTCCTGCTGTTCTTCGCCTTCGGTTTCGCGACCTGCGCGCTCGGCCATTTCGGGCCGCGGGAACTCGGGACCTTCTGGCCGATCTATTTCATGCTGTTCTACACCATCGCCGGGCTGTGGGTCGGCCTGGCCTTTGTCGTGATCGGTCTTTCCATCAGCGCGCTGACGCTGATCGGCTATTTCTTCGTCGGACCGTGGTTCGAGCCATGGATGGCGGTGGTCAATGGCGGCGGGCTGATGCTGGGCGGGCTCTGGATGCGCCGGAACTGAAAGCGATGGCCGAACTCGACGATATCATCCACCAGCCGCTGCGGCTCAAAATCATGGCGGCGCTGAACGCGCTGCCGGCCGCCTCGGGGCTGGAATTCTCCCGGCTGAAGAAGCTCACCGGCGCCACCGACGGCAATCTCGGCGCCCATATCGAGACGCTGGCGAAGGCCGGCTATGTAGCGGTCGACAAGGCGTTCGTCGGCAAGAAGCCGCAGACCACGGTGACCGCCACCGCGGCCGGGCGCGGCGCCTTCGCCCGCCATGTCGCGACGCTGCAGGAAATCATCGCCGCCTCGGCGCGGCAGCCCTAAGGCTCGCAGCCACATATCCACATCCGCGTCAGGGTGTGTTGCAGCGCCCCGGCGCCGTGCTAAACCGTGCGCCTCGTCACGCGCCAACCCCGATCTGGCTGCATTTCATGAACATCCTCCTGCTCGGTTCCGGCGGCCGCGAACACGCTCTCGCGTGGAAGATCGCAGCCTCCCCGTTGGTGACGAAACTCTGGTGCGCGCCGGGCAATGCCGGCATCGCCCGGGAAGCCGAGTGCGTGGCGGTCGATGTAGCCAACCACGCCGCGGTGATCGATTTCTGCCGCGCCCATGCCGTCGATTTCGTCGTGGTCGGCCCGGAAACACCGCTGGCCGCCGGGATCGTCGACGATCTCGCCGTCGCCGGCATCAAGGCGTTCGGGCCAAGCAAGCAGGCGGCGCAGCTCGAGGGCTCGAAGGGATTCACCAAGGCGCTCTGCACCGAGTTCAATATTCCAACCGGCGCCTACGGCCGCTTCACCAATGCGGCCGAAGCGCTGGCTTACGTCCGCGCGCAGGGCGCGCCGATCGTGGTCAAGGCCGACGGACTTGCAGCGGGCAAGGGCGTCGTCGTGGCGATGACGCTGGCCGAAGCGGAGGCTGCCATCGCCATGATGTTCGATGGCGGGTTCGGCGCAGCGGGCGCCGAAGTGGTGATCGAGGAATTCCTGTCCGGCCGCGAGATCAGCTTCTTCGCGCTGTCCGACGGCGAGACCGCGATCGCGCTCGCATCCGCCCAGGACCACAAGCGCGTGTTCGACCATGACGAGGGCCCGAACACCGGCGGCATGGGCGCCTATTCCCCGACGCCGTTCGTGACGCCGGAAATCCACGACCAGATCATGTCCCGGATCATCCTGCCGACCGTCGCCGGCATGAAGGCGCGCGGCACGCCGTTTCGCGGCGTGCTCTATGCCGGTGTCATGCTGACGCCGGACGGCCCAAAACTGTTCGAATACAATGTTCGCTTCGGCGATCCGGAATGCCAGGTCTTGATGCTGCGGATGATGTCGGACATCGTGCCGGCCATGCTGGCGTCGTGCGACGGCCAATTGAAGAACTTCGACCTGCGCTGGTTTCCCGATCCCGCGCTGACGGTGGTGATGGCGGCGAAGGGCTATCCCGGCGACTACGGCAAGGGTTCGGTGATCGAGGGCCTCGATGACGCCGCCAAGGTCGAGGGTGTCGAAATCTTCCATGCCGGGACCAAGGCCGGCGACGGCAGGATTCTCGCCAGTGGCGGCCGCGTGCTGAACGTCTGCGCGTCCGGCAAAACCGTCAGCGAAGCGCAGAGCCGCGCCTATGCCGCGGTCGACCGCATCCGATGGCCGGAGGGCTTTTGCCGCCGCGACATTGGCTGGCAGGCGGTGGCAAGAGAGAAGGCGAAAAGCTAGCGCGCTCTATCTTCCGTCCTCACGCTGAGGAGCGCGCTCTTGCGCGCGTCGGGCGAGGGCGGCCCCATCCTTCGAGACGCCGCGAAGACGCGCGGCTCCTCAGGATGAGGTCGGTGGTTGCTGGTGCGGCAAAACAACCCGACGGGCAAGATTTCGCTTAACCCGTCGGGCAAATCAGCACTAACGATTCGCCCGTCTCACCCGACAAGAGGGGCGGCTCGCGATCGTCACGAAACGCGCGGTGGGATGCGATGGACGCGGATGCGCCTTTGACGAACGGTGTGGACGCGGACGGTGAAGTCGTGTGGTCCTGACACCCCGACGCTGGTGTCAAGTTCGCGCTAAGGAGCGCGGGCGACGGTGGCAAGAAAGCCCGGTCACCGGGGAGAGCGCGCTATAAGCCGTAAAACCATTGCGCAGGGAAGGCCGGATTGCCTCCGCTGAACCTGTATGCTCGTGTGCGTGTTCTCTATGTGCATTTGCATGCGAGACCGCGGGTGCAGCGCGCACCCGGTCTTCCCTGCGCCCTCCGATTTCAGGCGGGCGTGACGTTTACCGAAAACCTCGCGCCAATCATGCGGCGAGAACGCGAACCCGTGTTTGCGAAACAAGATGCCGATACTAGCAAATTTGTCACGCGCGGGCTTTCGCCCTCACCCTGAGGAGCATCGCGCAGCGATGCGTCTCGAAGGGCGAGGCGGCCCCATCCTTCGAGAGCGCGCTCCTCAGGATGCGGCCGTCATTGCGTTCAGAGCAAGTCGCCGCCCGCGGCGCTCGCCGTGGTGCCGTGCTCGCGGAACGCCTTGATGACGTTCTTGCCGATCTTCCACTTGTGCACTTCGTCCGGACCGTCGACCAGCCGCTGCGAGCGCACCTGGGTGTACCATTTGGCCAGCGGCGTATCCTGGCTGAAGCCGAGGGCGCCGTGGAGCTGGATCGCGGTGTCGATCACCTTGTGCACCATATGGGCATGGAAGATCTTCGCGATCGAGTTTTCCTGCCTGATGTCCAGGCCCTTTTCCGCCTTATAGGCGATGTGCAGCAGCATCAGCCGCCCGATATAGAGTTCGCTGGCGCAATCGGCGAGCATGAACTGCACCGCCTGGCGGTCGGCCAGCAGCTGGCCGAAGGTCGAGCGCTTCGTCACATGCGCGGCCGCCATGTCGAGCGCGCGCTGCGCCTTGGCGACGTTGTGCATGCCATGGCGAAGCCTGCCGTAGGCGAGGCGGTGCTGGCCCATGTTGAAGCCGTTGCCTTCGCCGCCGAGCAAATTGTCGGCCGGCACCTTCAGATCCCTGATTTCGATCTCGGAGTGGCCGCCGTGCAGGATGTCGTCATGCGGACCCTCGATCGCCATGTTCGCCACGTTGCGCTTGATCTTGTAGCCGGGATTCGGCAGTTCGACGATGAAGGTCGAATGTTGCTTGTGGCGCGGCGCGTTCGGATCGGTTCTGGCTATCACCAGCGCCATGTCGGCAACGCTGGCGGAGGACGAGAACCATTTTTCGCCGTTGAGGATGTAGTTCTCGTTGCCGTCCTTCACCGCCGTGGTCTGCATGCCCGTGGCGTCGGCGCCGGCGGCTTTTTCCGTCATCGAGAAGCAGATGCGCTTGTCGCCGTTGAGCAGCGGCTTGAGGAACTTTTCCTTCTGATATTCCGTGCCGTGGGCGAGGATCGTCATCATCGAGGCGTCGTCGGGCCCCTGCGTGTTCATCGAGAGCGCGCCGAGCATGCTCTCACCGAGCTCCATCTGTACCAGCGCGTTGGCGAGCGGGCCGAGACCCATGCCGCCATATTCCTTCGGC
Source organism: Bradyrhizobium sediminis (assembly GCF_018736105.1). NCBI lineage: Bacteria > Pseudomonadati > Pseudomonadota > Alphaproteobacteria > Hyphomicrobiales > Nitrobacteraceae > Bradyrhizobium > Bradyrhizobium sediminis. Next base: position 4,619,663 of record NZ_CP076135.1, on the reverse strand, counting down.
ACCCACGGACACCACAAGCCCTGCGCGCGTGCCTTTGCCCGCAGCGGGCCCAGCACTTCGGCGAGCGGCTTGGTGTCCAGTTCCTTTTCCGCGGGGATGCATTCGTCCTGCACCCATTTACGGACTTTCTCGCGGATCGCCTTGGCTTCTGCCGGGATTTCGAAATCGATCGACATCGGAAGTTTCCTCGTGCTGGTTTATTGTTGGTCGGGCTTGGGCGATGGCATATATCCCGGGGCAGCCAGCGGCAACGGCAAACAAAGTTTGAAGCAGGTGCCGTCGTCAGCCGCGAAGGAGTGCCAGCCTGATGCCCGATCTCGCCGATCTGTTTCCCGGCTATGCTTCCGAATGGATCAACACCAGCGCGGGCCGCATCTTTGCGCGCGTCGGCGGCAAGGGGCCGCCGCTGCTGTTGCTGCACGGCTTCTCCGAAACGCATGTGATGTGGCACCGCGTCGCGCCGCAGCTTGCGGACAAATTCACGCTGATCATCGCCGACCTGCCGGGCTATGGCTGGTCGGACATGCCCGAGAGCGACAAGGACCACACGCCCTACACCAAACGTACGATGGCGCAGACCATGGTCGAGGCGATGGAGCAGCTCGGCCATGTGCATTTTGCGCTGGCGGGGCATGATCGCGGCGGCCGCGTCGCCTATCGTCTCGCGCTCGATCATCCCGGCCGGCTGTCGCGGCTGGCGGTGCTCGATATCCTGCCGACCTTCAACTACTGGGAACGGATGAACCGGCTCTATGCGCTGAAGATCTATCACTGGACCTTCCTGGCGCAGCCGTTTCCGCTGCCGGAGACCTTGATCGGCGGCAATCCGGATTTCTTCCTCAGGCAGAAGATGGCGAGCCAGACCAAGTCGAAGGATCTCGACGCCATCGATCCGCGCGCGCTGCAGCACTATCTCGCGCCGTTCCGCGATCCCTCGCGCGTGCATGCGATGTGCGAGGATTACCGCGCCGGGGCCTATGCCGATTTCGAGATCGACAAGAGAGATCGCGACGCCGGCAAGAAGATTACCATCCCGATGCTGGCGCTGTGGGGCGATGCTGGCGTCGCCAGCGCGGCCGCGACGCCGCTCGACACCTGGAGGACCTGGGCGACCGATGTGTCGGGCGCGCCGGTCGACAGCGGGCATTTTTTGACGGAGGAGAATCCGGACGCGACGGCGAGGGCGCTGCGGGAGTTTTTTCTGGCGGGGGTAGGCTAGAGCCCTCACCCTGAGGAGCATCGCCAACGGGTCGCGCGAATGCGCGCCCGATGACAGGCTCCGCGATGCGTCTCGAAGGGCGAGGGCGGGCGTTCATCCTTCGAGACGCGCGCGGTGCGCGCTCCTCAGGATGAGGGTTATCACCTTCGTACCTTGAAGAACTCCTTCAACAACGCCGCTGCTTCGGTCTCGCCGACGGCGGAATAAACCTGCGGCACATGATGACAGGTCGGAGACGAGAAGAACCGCACGCCGGAGTCGACCGCGCCGCCCTTGGGATCGGCCGCGCCGTAATAGAGCCGCCGGATCCGCGCAAACGAGATCGCGGCCGCGCACATCGTGCAGGGCTCCAGCGTGACGTAGAGGTCGCAATCGACCAGCCGCTCGGTGCCGATCGCCTCGGCGGCTTGCCGGAGCGCCAGTATTTCGGCATGCGCGGTCGGATCGCGGTCGGTCAGGGTGCGGTTGCCGGCGGCGGCGATGACCTCGAAACCCCGCACGATCACGCATCCGATCGGGACTTCGCCGGCTTTTCCGGCGTTTTTGGCCGTTTTAAGCGCCAAATCCATGAAAGAAGGGGCGGTCATGCCTCGTATCATTGGAAGAAACCTGCTACTAGATGCACATTCAGCAAAAGTGGATGCCGGTTTTGCGTGAGAATGCGCCTTGAGCCAAGTGCGCGCGCGTGATCGCTATGACAGCCCGTCCACATCCGCCTGATCGCCATTTCATTTGGACACGAGAGACATTCATGCCCCGCGACAACGATAAAAACAACGATTCCCGCGGTCGGCGCGATCGTCCCTCCGGCGGCAAGGGCCGCTCCGGCGCCGCCCGGGGACCCGAGAAGAAGTTCGCCAAGCGCGGCTTTGCCGGCAAGAGCGAGGGCGAGCGGCGCCCCTATGCCGGCAAGTCCGACGGTGAGAAATCCTACGGCAAGAAGCCCTATGCGGGGGCCGGCAAACCCTACGCCGGCAAGCGCGACGGCGACGCTCCGCGCCGCGACTACGGTGACGCCCCGCGTCCCCGCGGCGACCGGCCGTTCGGCGATCGTCCGCAGCGTTTCAACCGGGATGACCGTCCCCGCAGCGACGACCGCGGTGGCGAGAAGCGTCCCTATACCCCCCGCAGCGAACGCGGCGATGCGCGTCCGGCTGGACGTTTTTCCGACCGCAAATTCGGCGACAAGAAGCCCTATACTCCGCGAGAGGGAGGCGGCGAGAAGCGACCCTACACGCCGCGTGGCGACAGACCGCAGGGCGATCGCCCCTACAGCGCGCGTCCGTCGCGCGATGGCGATCGTCCCCGCGGCGACCGGCCCGAGCGGAAATTCGGCGGCGACAAGAAATTCTCCCGCGGTGCGCCCCGGGACCGCCATAGCGGCCCTGGTGATCGCGGTCCGCGCAAGGATTTTGGCGACCGTCCGGCGCATGGCGAGTCCAAGCCCTGGCAGAAGCGCGACGCCAGTTCGCCCGACCATGCCGGCCGCAATTCCCGTCCGCCCCGCGATGGCGCGCGCAATTTCGATCGACCGAAATTCGACAAGCCCCGTTACGACAAGCCGCGCGAGGATCGTGGCGGCGATGAACGTCCGCGGTTTTCGCGTCCGCGCGAGGATCGCCCCCACGGGGATCGTCCCCAGGGCGATCGTCCGTTTCGCGAGCGTCCGAAATTCGACCGTCCCCGCGAGGACCGGCCGAAATTCGATCGGCCGCGTCGGGATCGCGAGGGCGGCAGTTCCTGGCAGGAGCATCCGCGCAGCGAGACCTCAGGCGAAAGGCCGCGCCGCGACAACGAGGACGACAGCAAGGTGTTTGCCAAGCGCCCGGCCTTCGGCGGCCGCGGCGCCTATCGTGAGCGCAAGCCCGAGTTCGAGAAACGCGCCGCCCGGCCGCCGCGCGAAAAGAAATCCGGCGAGCGCATCGCCAAGGTGTTGTCGCGCGCCGGCCTTGCCTCGCGCCGCGACGCCGAGGAGTGGATCGTGCAGGGCCGCGTCACCGTCAACGGCCGCATCATCAATTCGCCGGCGCTGGACGTCACCGCCAACGACGTCATCACCGTCGACGGCAAGCCATTGCCGCCGCGCGAGCGCACCCGGCTGTTCCTGTATCACAAGCCGCGCGGCTTGATGACCACCCATGCCGACCCCGAAGGACGGCCGACGGTGTTCGACCATCTGCCGGAAGGGCTGCCGCGGCTGATCTCGATCGGCCGGCTCGATTTCAACACCGAGGGCCTGTTGCTGCTGACCAATGACGGCGGGCTGGCGCGTGCGCTCGAACTGCCCGACACCGGCTGGCTGCGGCGCTATCGTGTCCGCGCCCATGGCGAAGTAACGCAGGCGCAGCTCGACGAACTGAAAAAGGGTGTCGAGGTCGACGGCGTCAAGTATGGCCCGATCGATGCGACGCTGGAGCGCGACCAGGGCGCCAATGTCTGGCTGGTGTTCGCGATCCGCGAAGGCAAGAACCGTGAAGTGCGCAACGTCATGGCGCATCTCGGGCTCGAGGTGAACCGGCTGATCCGGGTGTCCTACGGTCCGTTCCAGCTCGGCGAACTCGAGGAAGGCCAGGTCGAGGAGGTCAAGACCCGCGTGCTGCGCGAACAGCTCGGCGAAAAGATTGCCGAACTCGCAGGCGCGGATTTCAACCGGCCGATGCCGGGTGAAGCGATCGAAGATGCCGGCGGCGATAGCGCGCCGCGCGGCAAGAAGCCGTTCAAGCCGGCCGGCAAGAGCGCCCTGATCGCCGACCGCAAGGGCCGCCGCGTGCTGGTGCAGCGCACCGGCAGCGAGGAAGCCCGCGCCCGCAACGAGGAAGAAGCCAGCGGCTATGGTCCGCCGCGCCGTCCGAAGCGCGGCTATCACGGCAAGCGCGACATCAAGCCGCTGGACGAGTGACGCTCGATGCGCGTCGTCGGTGGGCGATTGAAGGGCCGCAATCTCGCGTCGCCGGCCTCGCGCGACATCCGCCCCACGGCGGACCGCTTGCGCGAGTCGCTGTTCAACATCCTGATCCACGCCTATGACGACCCGATCGCGGACGCGCGCGTGCTCGACCTGTTCGCCGGCACCGGCGCGCTCGGCATCGAGGCGATCTCGCGCGGGGCGAAGTTCGCGCTGTTCGTCGACAACGGCGCCGAGGCGAGGGCGCTGCTGCGCAACAATGTCGAGGCGCTGGGCCTGGGCGGCGTCACCAAGGTCTACCGCCGCGACGCCAGCAATCTCGGCCCCGCGCATCCCATGGAACCGTTCTCGCTGGTATTCGTCGATCCGCCCTATCGCATGAAACTGGCCGAGAAGGCGCTGGCCTCACTGCGCGACGGCGGCTGGCTGACGCCGGGTGCGCTCCTGGTGGTGGAAGAGGCCAGGGATGCCGCGTTCGCAGCGCCGGATGGCTTCGAGGAGCTGGAGCGGCGGGCGTATGACGATACCGAGTTTACGTTTTTGCGGGCGCAGTGATTACGTGGCCCGCCCAACCCTAACTCGTCGTCCCCCGCGAAGGCGGGGGATCCAGTATTCCAGAGGCATCGATGGTTTATCAAGAACGGCGCGGCGTACTGGGTCGCCCGGTCAAGCCGGGCGATGACGGCGGAGAATGCGGCAGCGTCCCGCCTCATCTCCTCCCGAACAGCTTCTCGATATCCGAAAGTTTCAATTCCACGTAAGTCGGCCGGCCGTGATTGCACTGGCCGGAATTCGGCGTGTCTTCCATCTCGCGCAACAGCGCGTTCATCTCCTCCGGCTTGAGGATGCGGCCGGCGCGCACCGAGCCATGGCAGGCCATGGTGGCGGCGACGTGCATCAGCCGACGCTCCAGCGGCAGCGACTCGTCCCATTCGGCCATGTGTTCGGCGAGATCGCGCAGCAAGGCTGCGGCATTGGTCTTGCCGAGCAGCGATGGCGTCTCGCGCACCGCGACCGCGCCGGGCCCGAAGGATTCGATCGCCAACCCGAACGACGCCAGTTCGTCGGCGCGATTGAGCAGCCGCTCGACGGTCGCTTCGTCGAGTTCGACGATTTCCGGGATCAAGAGGATCTGGCGCTGCACGCCGCTGCGCGCCAGCGACGCCTTGAGCCTTTCATAGACGATGCGTTCATGCGCGGCATGCTGATCCACCACCACGAGGCCGTCGCGGGTCTGCGACACGATATAGGTCTCGTGAATCTGCGTCCGCGCCGCGCCCAGCGGACGGTCGAGCAGATCGGCGGACGGCTGCTCCTGAAAGCGCACGTCCGCCATCGGCGTGCCGACATCGAACGCGGCCTGTCCCGGTTCGGCGAACGCGGGCGCCGCCGAGCCTTCGAAGCCCGGCACCGGGCGGACCGGATAGGCCGGCGAGCGACGCCAGTCCCAATTGCCGGGACGCGGCGCGAACGACGGGCGGAACGAGGCCAGCGCCGCGCCATCGCTGTTGGCGGCGGTGCGCCTGCCTTCGCGGGCAAGCCCTTCCTTCAGCGCGTGCACGATCAGCGCGCGGACCAAGCCGGCATTGCGGAACCGGACTTCGGTCTTGGCCGGATGCACATTGGCGTCGACCTCCTGCGGTTCCAGCGTCACGAACAGCGCCACGACCGGATGGCGGTCGCGCGGCAGATAGTCGGAATAGGCCGCGCGTACCGCGCCGATAATGAGCTTGTCGCGCACCGGGCGGCCGTTGACGAACAGATATTGCCCGAGCGCGTTGGCGCGGGTCAGCGAGGGGGCGGCGGCAAAGCCTTCGACCACCACGCCTTCGCGCTCGCTGCGCACCTCGATGGCGCAGCTTCGAAAATCGGCGCCCAGGATATCGCCGAGCCTCGTCAGCCGACCGGCAGAGCCGGGCAGGGCCGCGGCCCAGGTCACCGGCGCGCGCTCCTCGCCGGCCAGCGTGAAGGCGATGTCGGGCCGCGCCATGGCGAGGCGGCGCACGACTTCGCGGATCGCTTCGGCTTCGGTGCGGTCGGTCTTGAGGAACTTCAGCCGCGCCGGCGTCGCATAGAAGAGATCGCTGACCTCGACCCGGGTGCCCTGGCTCAGCGCCGCCGGCATGATGCCGGATTTGACGCCGCCTTCGACCGACAGCGACCAGGCATGCGGTTCCGATGCGTGGCGCGTGGTGATGCCGAGCTTCGCCACCGCGCCGATCGAAGGCAGCGCCTCGCCGCGAAATCCCAGCGTGCGGATCCGCAACAGGTCCTCGTCGTCGAGCTTGGAGGTGGCGTGGCGATCGACCGCAAGCGCCAGATCGCCATGGGTCATGCCGCTGCCGTCGTCGGTGATGCCGATCCGCCGCCTGCCGCCGCCGTCGGTGAAGATGTCGATCCGGCTGGCGCCGGCGTCGATGGCGTTTTCCACCAGTTCCTTGACCACGCTGGCGGGGCGTTCGACCACTTCGCCGGCGGCGATGCGGTTGACGATCTGTTCGGGGAGCTGGCGGACGGGCATATGGGCGACTCAAGGATATGAGGCCCCAATTTAGGGAGTTTTGCCGGTCGAGGGGAGGCCGCACGCGGAAAACCCCGGACTCTCCCCGCTGTTCTCAGTCGTCAATCGTCGAACCGGGCCGAGCCGCGTTTCGCCTTGATGTCGCTGCGGCGCTTCTTGCCTTCCAGCCGGCGGGTTTTCGAGCCCAGCGTCGGCTTGGTGGCCCGCCGCGGGATCGGGCGCGTCATCGCCTCGCGCAACAGTTCGAGCAGGCGGTCGATGGCGTCGGCGCGGTTGCGCTCCTGAGTGCGGAAGCGCTGCGCATGAATCACGATTACGCCGTCCTTGGTCATGCGCTGGCCGGCCAGCCGGTTCAGCCGCAACGCGGCATCTTCCGGCAGCGCGATCCGGCGGGTGTCGAAACGCAATTGCGCGGCGGTCGAAAGCTTGTTGACGTTCTGCCCGCCCGGGCCGGAGGCGCGGACGAAAGAGATCTCGATGTCGTTCTCGTCGATCGAAAGGTCGCGGGAAATCCGCAGCATGGCGTCACCGGAAGGCCCGACATTACCGTGATGGAATCGGGTGGCAAACAGGATACCGGGTTTGCCGAGCCTTTGTCTCCCCGCGCGGGGGTCAGTTCTTCGCCGTAGGCGGCGTCGCCGCGGCCGGCTGCGCGGCGGCCTGCGGGGCGCGGCCGACGATCACGGTGAGCAGGCCCTGCCCCCACAACCGCCTGGCGGCCTTCCTGGCGTCGTCGAGCGTCACGGCATCGACGATGGCGTTGCGCTTCTCGATGTAATCGATCGGCAACTTGTCGAGCTGGTACTGCAGCAGCGCCGAAGCCAGCTTCGAGGAGGTGTCGAGCGCCAGCATCTGCGAGCCCTTGAGGTAGGACTTGGCCTCGTCCAGCTCCTGCTGGGTCGGGCCATCCTCGGCGATGCGGCGGATTTCCTTTTCGATGGCGTCGACGGTCTCGCCGGCGCGGTCGGCGCGGGTGCCGGTATTGCCGATGAAGATCGCGGAGCGATCCATCCACAACAGCGATTCATAGACCGAATAGGCGAGGCCGCGCTTCTCGCGCACCTCTTTGTAGAGCCGCGACGACAGCCCGCCGCCGCCGAGAATGTGGTTGACGATATAGCCGGCCATGAAATCCGGTTCGTGGCGTTTCATGCCGGGGCCGCCGAACGTCACCACGGTCTGCGGCACGTCGAGCGGAATGAAAGCGCGCTGCGGCGGCCTGGCGGCTTCGACGTCGGCGACCGGCGTCAGGCCGGCCTTGGCCGGCAATCCGCCGAAGGTCTTGTCGAGCAAGGCGCCGAGCGTGGCCGGGTCGACATCGCCGACCACGGCTATCCGGAGCGTGTCCTTTGCCAGCACGCGGCGGACATAGTCCTTCATGTCGGCGGTATTGATCGTCGGCACGCTTTTCAGCGTGCCGTTGGCCGGCCGGCCGTAGGCGTGGTCGCCGAAGGCGACTTCCAGGAATTTGCGGCTGGCCAGTGCAGTCGGATTGGAGCTTTCGCGCCGCAGGCCCGAGATCACCTGGGCGCGAATACGCTCGACATCGGCGCCGTCGAAATGCGGCGATGTCAGCGCCATCCGCAACAGGTCGAAGGCCTCGTCCCGATTGTCCTTGAGCATGCGCAAGCTACCGCGGAAATAGTCCCGGTTCGAGGCGAAGCTCAGCTCGATGGCGCGGCGGTCGAGGCGTTCGTGAAACGTCTTGGAATCCAGGTCGCCCGAACCTTCGTCGATCAGGCTGGCAACCATATGGCCGACGCCGGGCTTGTCGGCTGGGTCCTGCGTCGCGCCGCCGCCGAAGGCATATTCCATCGCGATCAGGGGCACGGTGGCGTCCTGCACGAACCAGGCTTCGATGCCGCCGGGCGAAATCAGGTGCTGGATCCTGGCCGCGGCGTGCGAAGGCGTTATCGCCGGCGGCATCAGGGTCAGGCAGGCCGCCAGGACGAATGCGAAGCGCCGCGCGCGAGCGCTGAAAAAGGCCTTGGCAAAATTCACGAACGCTTCTCCTCGCGTTTCGGCGCGGCATCCTTGATCAGATAGCCCGTCACCGATCGCTTCTTGTCGAGCCATTTTTGCGCGGCGTCGCGGACCTGTTCGGCGGTCACGGCGCGAATGCGATCCGGCCAGCTTCGGATATCGTCGACGCTCAGGCCGGAGGTCAGCGCACCGCCGTACCAGCGCGCCAGCGTCGCCTGGTTGTCCTGGGCGTAGATCGCTTCCGCAATGAGCTGGGTCTTGACGCGCTCGAGGTCCTCGGCGCGGATCGGGTTCTGTCCGATTTCCGCAATCACGCTGTCGATCACCTGCTCGATCTGCGAAAATTCGACGCCGGGCTTCGGCGAGACCGAGATCATGAACTGCGTCGCATCGAGCGAGGTGCCCTGATAGCCGGCGCCGGCGCTGACGGCGAGCTGCCGGTCGATCACCAGCGCGCGGTAAAGATAGGAGTTGGCGCCGCTGCCCATCAGTTGCGCGAGCACGTCGAGCGCCGGGCTTTCGCCCGCGGCGGCGGTGTTGGCGGAAGGAACGAGATAATAGCGGCGCACGCTGGTCTGTTCGACGCGAGGGTCGGACAGCGTCACGGTGCGCGGCGCTGCAGGCACCGGCTCCTGCGGCCGCAGCCGCTGCGCCGGGATCGCCGGCTGCGCCGGGATCTCGCCGAACGTCCGCTCCACCATCGGGCGGATATCCTTGGCGTCGACGTCGCCGGCGATCACCAGGATCGCATTGTTCGGCGCATAGAAGCGCTTGTAGAAGGCGAGCGCGTCTTCGCGGTCGAGCTTTTCGATCTCCTGGCGCCAGCCGATCACCGGGCGGCCGTAGGGATGATTGAGATACAGCGCCGCCATGATCTGCTCGGTCAGCCGCGCGTCGGGGTTGTTGGCGACCCGCATGTTGAATTCTTCCAGCACGACGTCGCGTTCCGGCAGCACGTTTTCGTCCTTCAGGATCAGGCCGGTCATGCGATCGGCCTCGAACTCCATCATCTTGGCCAACTGCTCGCGCGGCACGCGCTGGAAATAGCCGGTGTAGTCGGTGGAGGTGAAGGCGTTCTCGTTGCCGCCGATCCGAAGCACGGTCTTTGAAAACTCGCCGGCCGGATGCTTGGCGGTGCCCTTGAACATCAGATGTTCGAGAAAGTGGGCGAGGCCGGATTTGCCGGGTGTCTCGTCGGCGGAGCCGACCTTGTACCAGATCATCTGGGTGACGACGGGAGTGCGGTGGTCCGGGATCACCAGCACCTGCAGGCCGTTCGGGAGCGTGAAGGTGGCGGGACGCTCGGAGGTTACGGTGGTCTGGGCACTGGCGCTCTGCAGGGCCAGCGGCGGCACAATGAGCAACGTCAGCGCCGAGGCGAGACGGATCGCCATTCGAAGTCGTGAAGTCATGACGTGTGTTGACGGCAGTCAGCCTGGATATTCGCTGATTGCGGCCGGTCCTTCCTCGCTCGAGAAAATTCGATGGTGCAAAGCCGCGCCGCCGGCTTTCGGTTCGACGCGTTGCCGCTCGTCCTTCCGACGCACGATACCGGGCGGGAACCGGCGCGTCCTGAGACTGGCGCGGCCGCCGATGCGGCTGGCGCCCAGGTTCAACGCTCTTTACCCGTCATTACGTCGTATTGCTTGTCGAGCGATTGCTTCGGTCCGGTGCCGTAGGCGAAATTCGGCGATGGGGTCTGGTAGCCGGTCGGTGGCTGGGTCAGGGAGTCCCGCGTCGGCTCGCCCTGGAAGGGCGCGGTCTCGGTGGCGTTGCCGCCGAACATGTTCCTGAACAATCCGCCATCGTAACCAAGCTGCGATGGGCTGAGCATCGGATTGGACGAAGCGCCCGGCTGGATCGGGTCATTGTCCTTGCGAGCCGGCGCCGCGGTTCGGCCGACATTGAGTTCACTCGGCGTCAGGATGCGGGCCGATTGCTGAGGATCCTTGTTCTCTTTCTTGCGGGCCGCGATGGCGGCCTTGCGCCGGGCTTCATCCGGATCCTTCGGCCAGTTCGGCGCCTTCACCTCGGCCGACGTGGAAGCCGGCGGCGGCAGGGCGAGCTTGGGAGGCACCACCAGCGGCGACCGCTCGCGGTACTCGATACCCCGGTTCTCCATGTTGGTGCCGCCGATGCCGGCCATGATACCTTCGACGATCTTCTCCTCGAAGGTCTTGTCGTCCTCTTCATCGTCCTGGGCGCGCACAGGGCCGGATGCCATCACGAGGCCGATGCCCAGCGCGACGGCGGAGAGCTTCAGCGCTCTCCACGGGTTTTGCACAATCCAACCGCTGGCTTCGGTGTCGCGCATCGCGTTGTTCCTGTTCAAAAATCTTCGCGAGGGGGCGCCGCTGTGAGGCGCAGCTCCGTTCCTGCCTGGAGGGCTCGTATCAGCCGGGATCAGGGCGCTTTTGCGGCCGGCACCCCTAGGAAGGAATCATACAGCAGGGCCGCTACCCCGGCAACAATCGCCACGTCGGCCAGGTTAAACACGTACCAATTGAAGGTTTTTCCCCCGATCTGGAGGTGAAATAGGGCGAAATCGACCACCGCGCCATAGGCGAAGCGGTCGATGGCGTTGCCGATGGCGCCGCCGATGATCAGGCCGAGGGCGATGGTCGCCAGCACGGTCCGCGACCGCGCCATCCAGACCGCCAGAACCACCACCGCCACCGCCTTGACGATCATCAGCACGATCTGGGTGAACTGGCTTTCGCTCTGGAACCAGCCGTAACTGATGCCGGTATTCCAGGCCAGCACCAGGTCGAAGAACGGCGTGACCTTCACCGCGCCGCGGCGGGCGATGTCGAACACGAACAGCAGCCAGAGTTTCGACGCCTGATCGAGCGCAAGCGCGACCATGGCGGCCATCACCCCGGCGCGGAGGTGGGAGTTCATGGCGCCCCCGCCGCCGCAAAATAAGATGTCGTCCCGGCGAACGCCGGGACCCATACGCCGTGTCGGTCCTGTTTGGAAAGACTGCTCGCCATCTTCCTTTGTCTATCGCTGACGCCGGTGGTTATGGGTCCCCGCGCCGAGTGCGCAATTGCGCACCAGGCGGGGACGACAGGAATTACACGGTCACTCCCAGCGCCTTCCATTCGCGCAGCGCCTTTGCGTCGCGCGGCGAGACGTCGGGATATTCGGCATCCTCGCCGACGGTGGGCAGGATCTTCCACGACCGCGCGCACTTGGTGCCGACCGCCTTCTCGACCACGACGGCGACGCCGGGCACCTCGTTGAGGCGGAACGCAGCCGCCGGCGCCGCGTCATTGGTCGCCATCGCGTTCGAGGTGATGCAGACCTCGGCCAGATCGATATCGAACAGCGTCTCGAAAATCTTCCGGTCCGAGACATAGACCAGCGGCGAGGCCTCCAGCGAGGAGCCGATGCGCTTGGCGGCGCGTTCGACTTCCAGCGCGCCGGTGACGACGCGGCGGACGTTGCGGATGATCTCCCATTTCGCCGCCAGCGCATCGTCGCGATAGGCGCCGAGGTCCGTCGGGAAGGTGAGGAGGTGCACCGACCGGGTGCCTTCGGGCCGGTAGTTTACCCAGGCCTCGTCAGCCGTGAAGCTGAGCACGGGCGCCAGCCATTTCAGAATCGCGTCACACAGGATATCGACCGTGGTGAGCGCGGCCTTGCGCGCCAGCGAAGACGGCGGATCGCAATACAGCGTATCCTTGCGGATATCGAAATAGAACGCCGACAGCTCGGTGTTCATGAATGCCGCCAGCGTCGCCACCACCGTCTTGTAGTCGAATTCGGCATAGGCCTTGCGCACGATGGCGTCGACTTCGGCCAGGCGATGCAGGATCAGCCGTTCGAGTTCGGGCATCTCGGCGCGATCGACCACGTCGCCGGGCTTGAGATGCGCCAGCGTGCCGAGCATCCAGCGGATCGAGTTGCGCAGCTTGCGGTAGGTCTCGATGGTGTTCTTCAGGATCTCCGGGCCGATGCGCTGGTCGTCGGCATAATCGGTGGCGCAGACCCAGAGCCGCAGGATGTCGGCGCCGGAATCCTTCATCACCTTCTGCGGCTCGACGGTGTTGCCGAGCGACTTCGACATCTTGCGGCCGTTCTCGTCCAGCGTGAAGCCGTGGGTCAGCACCACGTCATAGGGCGCGCGGCCGCGGGTGCCGCAGCTTTCCAGCAGCGAGGAATGAAACCAGCCGCGATGCTGGTCCGAACCTTCCAGATACATCACGGTGTCCCGGCCGCCATCGACCTTGCGGACGATATTGCCGAGGCTGGGGAAATTCTGGCGGTCTTCCAGCACGAAGGCGTGGGTCGATCCGGAATCGAACCAGACGTCGCAGATATCGTCGACCTTTTTCCAGTCCTCGGCCGCGCGATCCCCGAGAAAGCGTTCGCGGGCGCCGTCCATGTACCAGGCGTCGGCGCCTTCCTCCATGAAGGCTTCGGCGATGCGCTGATTGACCACTTCGTCCTGCAGGATTTCGGCGGAGCCGTCGCCCTTTTCGCGCACGAACACCGCGATCGGCACGCCCCAGGCGCGCTGGCGCGAGATCACCCAGTCGGGCCGGCCGGCGATCATGCCGTTGATGCGGTTCTGGCCTGCCGGCGGCACCCATTGCGTCACCGAGATCGCACGCAGCGCGCGGGCGCGTAGCGTGTCGCCGGGCTTGGCCTTGCCGCCGTCGACAATGTCCTTGTCCATCGCAATGAACCATTGCGGCGTGTTGCGGAAGATCACCGGCTTCTTCGAGCGCCAGGAATGCGGATATTGATGCTTGAGCCGGCCGCGCGCCAAGAGCATGCCGGCCTCGACCAGCGCCTTGATCACGGCCTCGTTGGCGTCGCCCTTTTCGCCCTTGTCGTTGATGACGCGTTTTCCCGTGAAGCCCGGCGCGTGATCGGTGAAGGCGCCGTTCTCGTCGACGGTGTAGGGGATGGTGGTGTTGATGCCCCGCGGCTCCAGCTCGCGCGCATTCGCCATCCAGACGTCGAAGTCCTCGCGGCCGTGGCCGGGCGCGGTGTGGACGAAGCCGGTGCCGGTGTCGTCGGTGACGTGCTCGCCTGCGAGCAGCGGCACGGTGAACCCGTAGCCGCCGCCGGCGCCCTTCAGCGGATGGGCGCATTCCACTGCGTCCAGCGTGTCGGCCGCAATATCGCGTACCTTCTCATAGGCCGCGACGCGCGCCTGCTTGAACACGCTGTCTGCCAGCGCATCCGCCAGGATCAGGAGATCGCCGTTCCTGGCCCAGTTGTCGGCCGGCGCGTCGGTGACCTTGTAGAGGCCATAGGCGATCTTCGGCGAGAAGCTGATGGCGCGGTTGCCGGGCAGCGTCCACGGCGTCGTGGTCCAGATCACGACGCTGGCGGTGGCCAGCGCGCCATGCGCCGGCGACGTCACCGGAAATTTCACCCACACGGTATCCGAGGTGTAGTCCTCGTATTCGACTTCGGCCTCGGCCAGCGCGGTCTTTTCCACCACGCTCCACATCACCGGCTTGGAGCCGCGATAGAGCGTGCCGTTGGCGGCGAACTTCATCAGTTCGCGTGCGATCTGCGCCTCGGCGGGATAGCTCATGGTGGCGTAGGGATGATCCCAGTCGCCGATGATGCCGAGCCTTTTGAATTCCTCGCGCTGCACGTTGAGCCAGTGCGTCGCATAGGCGCGGCACTCCCTGCGGAACGCCACCATGGCGGCAGAGTCCTTGAAATCCGGCTTCTGCTTACCCTTGGAGCGGTAGTTCTCTTCCTCGATCTTCCATTCGATCGGCAGGCCGTGGCAGTCCCAGCCCGGCACGTAGTTGGAATCGAAGCCCAGCATCTGCTGGCTCTTGGTCACGACATCCTTGAGGATCTTGTTCAGCGCATGCCCGATATGGATGTTGCCGTTGGCATAGGGCGGGCCATCGTGCAGCACGAATTTCGCCCGGCCGGCGGCGGACTTTCGCAATTGATCGTAGAGGCCGATCTCGTTCCAGCGGGCCAGGATTTCCGGCTCTCGCTGCGGCAGCCCGGCGCGCATCGGGAATTCCGTCTGCGGCAGGAACAGGGTTTTGGAATAATCTGATGCGTCGGACTTCTGCGGCTTTTCGGACATGAATACTCTGGTTTGGCTCGAAGGGCGCTGGAAACGCGATTCATTCGCGGATGAACGAGGGAAATCCCGGTCTTGCGCCGAGCCGGAACTCAGGCGGAAGCCGGGCCGCTAATGGGGATGGTGCGCCGCGCAAACATGGGCTTTCCATAGCAGCCGGCCGGGGGAATCGCAAAGCCCCGCCGTCCGGCGATCCGGCAGGCGATCAACCGACCACCCCGAGCTTCGGGAAGGCGTCGGGTGCGGCGGCCAGGGCCGCGCGGGCGATGGCGCTGTCATCGTCCATCCGGGTCACCAGCGCCTCGACCGAGTCGAACTTCAATTCCTCGCGAATGAAGGCGATGAAGGCGACGTCCAGCGTCTCCCCATAGAGGTCGCCCTTGAAGTCGAACAGGAATACTTCCAGCAGCGGCGCGCCATTGTCGAAGGTCGGGCGGCGGCCGAAGCTCGCCACGCCATTGATCCGCACCTGGTCCTTTCCCTGGCCGCGGCCGACCCGCACCGCATAGATGCCGTGCTTGAGCCCGCAATTCTTGTCGAGGCGGATATTGGCGGTGGGATAGCCGAGATCGCGGCCGCGTTTCTCGCCGTGGATCACCTCGCCGGTGATGAACCACGGGCCGCCGAGCATCGTGGTGGCGTCGCCGATCTGCCCCTCCGCCAGCGCCATCCGGATCGCGCTGGAGGAGACCGGCCGTTCCTCGATATCGATATGGGCCTGGACGTCGACCTCGATGCCGAGCCGGGGGGCTTCAGAAACCAGAAGGCTCGGCGAGCCGACCCGGCCCTTGCCGAAATGGAAGTCGTAGCCGACCGCAATCCCGCTGATTCCGAGCCGTTCGATCAGGTCATGGTGAATGAAATCCTGCGCCGTGGTCCCGGCGCGCCCCTTGTCGAAGGTCATCACCACGGCGCCGGAAAGCCCGGTCCCGGCCAGCAGCCTGAGCTTGGCGGCCTCGTCGGTCAGCCGGAACTGGGGGGTGTTCGGGCTGAAATAGCGGCGCGGGTGGGGCTCGAAGGTCACCGCCAGCGCCGGCCGGCCATGGGCGCGCCCCATCTGCAGGGCGGCTTCAATCACCGCGCGGTGGCCGAGGTGGACGCCGTCGAAATTGCCCATCGCCACCACCGCGCCCCGGGGAATCGCGGTCGTGGGCGTGGTGTCGCGGATAACAATGAAGCCAGGCGTCATTTTCGGGGATTCTTGCTCAAATCGGATGGGGACGGGACCGTGACGTGGCGGCCCCAATGAAGTCAAGCGGGGCCCGATCGACCGTAGAACGGGTGTCTTGCCGGTCTTTCCCGCGGAGGTCGGTTAACGGGCTGTTTAACGGCTGATGCTACTGATGGGGGCGAACTGCGGGGCTTTTCGGCCCGATGCAGGCTCGTTGATGGTTTGTAGCGTTGCGGGGGAGTGAAGATGGCGGTTGATCTGTCGATGCCGGTTCTGGTGGTGGATGACTACAGCACCATGATCCGCATCATCCGAAATCTTCTGAAGCAGCTCGGCTTCGAGAATATCGATGACGCCAACGATGGATCGGCGGCGCTCAACAAGATGCGCGGCAAGAAGTACGGGCTGGTGATCTCCGACTGGAACATGGAGCCGATGACCGGCTACGACCTGCTCCGGGAAGTCCGGGCCGACCCCAATCTCGCCACCACCCCGTTCATCATGATCACGGCCGAATCCAAGACCGAAAACGTCATCGCCGCCAAGAAGGCCGGCGTGAACAATTACATCGTCAAGCCGTTCAACGCCGCCACGCTGAAGACCAAGATCGAGGCGGTATTCCCGGACATGGCGAACGCGTAAGGCGCGCTACACCCCCTCGGGACGATGCATCCAGGTTAACGGCTAGCGCCATTTCCACCTCAGATGCTCCATCCTTCGAGACGCATCGCGGAGCCTGTCATCGGGCGCGCATTCGCGCGACCCGTTGGCGATGCTCCTCAGGATGAGGTCTCAGTCCCTCATGGTGAGGAGCGCGTCTTCGCGCGTCTCGAACCATGAGGCCCCGCGTGAAGCGTACTGGTTCGGGCAAGCTGGAAAACGCTCCAGAACCCACTACCACCTCAGCTCCCGCGTCAGCGCCTTTGGCGGGTGGCCGAACAATTCCTTCACCGACGCCGGGTCGAGCTGGTCGATGCCCTCGAACTCCTCGGAGTGGATGCCGCGGGTCACGAACAGGCAATCGATGCCGAAGCCGTGCGCGCCGGCCAGGTCAGTCCGCACGGAATCCCCGATCGCCAGCACGCGGTTGAGCTCGATCGGATGGCTGTGGCGCTCGGCGGCGAGCTCCATGGCGCGTTCGTAGATCGGCCGGTGCGGTTTGCCGTAGAAGATCACCTCGCCGCCGAGTTCGCGGTAGAGTTCGGCGATCGCGCCGGCGCAATAGATCAGCCGGTCGCCGCGCTCGACGACGATGTCGGGATTGGCGCAGATCAGCGTCAGCTTGCGCTCGCGGGCCTTGAGCATCATGCCGCGATAGTCCTCGGCGGATTCGGTTTCGTCGTCGAACAGGCCGGTGCAGACGATGTAGTCGGCCTGCTCCAGCGGCGCGAGCACCGGATCCAGGCCGCGATAGATCGAGTTGTCGCGCTCCGGGCCGAGCCAGAACATCTTCTTGCCGGGATGGCCGGCGACGAAATGCCGGGTCAGGTCGCCTGAACTGACGATGGCGTCATAGGTCTCGTCGGCGATGCCCATCTTGCGCAATTGCCGCTGCACGGAGTCCGCGGGCCTTGGCGCGTTGGTGATCAGAATGACCGCGCCGCCCCGGGCACGAAACGTATGCAGCGCCTCGCAGGCTTCGGGAAAGGCCTCGAGCCCGTTGTGAACCACGCCCCAGATATCGGAGAGCACGACGTCGACGCCATCGACGAGGTCGCGCAGCTTCTCGACGAACGTCAGCGCCGTCATGACGGGGAACGCCGGTCAGCCCGGTCCGGCGGCGCGGCGCGCCAGCGCGGCATTGCCGGTTGCCCGCGGCGGGGGCTCGATGGCCGGACTGTTGAGTGGAGCCGTATTGCTGGAGCCATGGGGTTCCTGCGCCTTGTCTGGAGTGGCCCCGCCGGTAGCAGATGCCCCCTCGGGCCGCAACGGCCGCGGCGGTGCAAACAGAAATCCCTGCCCGAACCGCACGTCATAGTCGAGCAGATCGACCACGGCGCGTTCCCCCTCGATCTTTTCGGCGATCAGGTCGATGCCGAAGCGGCCGAGCAGGTCGGAAAGGTCCGAGGGGTGAATGTCGGATGTGGAGGTCTGCTTCGGGTCCAAGAGCAGCGCTGCCGGCACCTTGATGAAGCGGACCCCGCGGTCGGCGAGTTCCCGCGGCTCGATCCGCAGGTCGGTGACGTGATCGATCGAGAAACGGAAGCCGCGCTGCGCCAGCGCCGCGAGATGCTCGGTCTCGGTCAGACCGAGGTTGCGGAACGTCGCCTGCTTGAATTCGAGCACGAAGGACGGCGCCAGCGCGCGATTGGCTTCGAGGAAATCGAGGCATTGCGCGAAGGTGGCGGGATTGCCCAGCGTCGCCGCGGCGACGTTGCAGAAGATCCCGACATCCTTGTTGCGCACCATCAGCCGGCGCAGCACCTGCACGCAGCGCAGCATCACCATGTTGTCGATCCGCCCGATCAGCCCGCCGGCTTCGGCGACCGCGATGAAATCCTCGGCGGCGAGAATCTGGTCCTTGTCGTCGCGCAGCCGCGTCACCGCCTCGTAGAAGCGCACCTTGCGCTGCGGCAGCGTCACCATTGGCTGCAGATAGATATCGATGCGGTTTTCCTCGACCGCGCTTTTGACCGCGGCGAGCAGCTGCGCCTGGCTGCGCGAAGGCGCGGTCTGGGCGGCGGGGGCAGCAGCCGCGGCGGCGGGAGTGGGCGCTGCCGTGGCGGCGGGCGCTACGGCAGGGGCCTCGGCCGCAGTGCCGGTTTCCTCGGCGGCAAACGTCAACTCGTTCTGCGCTTGCCTGTCCGGCGGCTGAACTGCGGCGCCCGAGGCCAGCAGGTCGTCATGGCCGGCGACGGAGACCGCAAGCTGCTTGACCAGCATCCCGAGCTCGTTGATTTCGCCAACCACGTTCTGGATGCGGTCGGCTCCGGCTGAATTGGCCGACGCCACCCGGCCCTCGACGGCGGCGAGGCGGCGCCCGAATTCGGCGACCTGGCGGGCGAGGTCGGCGGTGCCGCGCGACAGGTCGGCGATCTGGCCGCCGACGTCGGTGCGGTCGCGTAGCCGCATCGACACGGCATTGTAGAGGATCAGGAAGGTCAGCGCGGTCAGCGCCACGATCGCGGATTCCGATCCGCTGATGCCTGCCACCGAATACAGGATCAGGCCGAGGGAGGCTGCGACCAGCACCATGCAGATGGCGATGAAAATCGTGGAAATGCGGATCATGTCGCGCGCAACGCCCTCAAGACCAGACTGCCCCCGCTTCCGGAAAACGCGCAACCTTCAGGAATCGGTCGTATCGTGCGCTCCCCCAAGCGGCGCAAGCTTAGCATCAATGTTGATTCGCAGGGCTAGTGTTCTTTTGAGCGGCGCCGAACTGTCCTCCGGCTCAAGCGTATTCTGGTTCAGCTCTCCCTCGCCCCGCAAGCGGGGCGAGGTGAAGAGGCCGCGGCGGCGCTACGCTACCGCGCGGATCACCTTGGCGACCTTGGCGACGATTTCGCCGATCTGGTCTTCGCTGACGATCAAGGGCGGCGTCAGCGCCAGGGTGTCGCCGGCGACCCGCAGCATCAGGTCGTTGTCGTGGAAGGCGCTGTTCAGCCCGTCGAAGCCGCGCTTGCCTGGCATATCCGGGCGCGACGCGAGATCGATGCCGGCGGTCAGGCCGACGGTGCGGATATCCACCACATTGGGCTCGTTCTTCAGCGACATCACCGCGTCGGCGAATTTCGGCTCGAGCTTGTTGGCGCGCTCGAACAGCTTCTCGTCGCGGTAGATATCGAGGGTCGCGAGCGCCGCGGCGCAGGCGATCGGGTGCGCCGAATAGGTGTAGCCGTGGGTCAGTTCGACCATGTGTTCCGGGCCGCTCATGAAGGCGTCGTGGATGGTGTCGCGCACCAGCACGCCGCCCATCGGCGCCGCACCGTTGGTGATGCCTTTGGCAAACGTCAGCATGTCAGGCAATACGCCGTAGCGTTCCGCCGCGAAGGCGAAGCCGAGCCGGCCGTAGCCGGTGATGACTTCGTCGAAGATCAGGAGAATGCCGTGCTTCTGGGTGATCTCGCGCAGCCGCTTCAGATAGCCCTTCGGCGCCGGCAGCACGCCGGTCGATCCCGCCATCGGCTCGACGATGACGGCGGCGATGGTGGAAGCACCGTGCAAATTGACCAGCCGCTCCAGCTCCTCGGCAAAGTGCGCGCCATATTCCGGCTCGCCCTTGGTGAAGGCCTGCTTGTCGCGGTCATAGGTGTGGGGCAGGTGATCGACGCCGGCGAGCAGCGTGCCGAACATCTTGCGGTTATTGACGATGCCGCCGACGGAAGTACCGCCGAAGCCGACGCCGTGATAGCCGCGCTCGCGGCCGATCAGCCGGGTGCGGGTGCCCTGACCCTGAGTCTGGTGATAGGCCAGCGCGATCTTGAGCGCGGTATCGGCAGCCTCCGATCCGGAGTTGCAGAAGAACACGTGATCGAGGCCCTTGGGCGCGAGATCGGCGATCCGGCTGGCGAGTTCGAAGGCCTGCGGGATGCCGAACTGAAACGGCGGCGCATAATCCAGCGCGGCGGCCTGCTTGCCGATCGCTTCGGCGATCTGGCTGCGGCCGTGGCCGGCATTGCAGCACCACATGCCGGCGGCGGCGTCGATGATCTTGCGGCCGTCGACGGTGAGATAATGCATGTCCTTGGCGCCGGCGAGCAGCCGCGGGTTCTTCTTGAACGCACGGTTGGCGGTGAACGGCATCCAGTGCGCGGCAAGGTCGTTGGGGACGTTGACGGCGGCGGGCTTCGGGCTCTTGTCCAGCATGGGGGCCTCTTCAATTTTGGGGCGTGGCGCTATTCAAACAGGCTATCAGCTTCGTCGCGCCACGGGAACGCCAATGCACCGCAATATTTCCGCTCGATCGGGCGGATTGACGATGGTTTTGCGCGCTCAGAGGTCGGCGGCGGCGATCCAGAACACTTCGCCGTCGGATTCCTCGGTGTCGAGCCACAGCAGCGGCAGTTGCGGGTAGGCGGCCTCCAGCGCCGGCCGGCAACGGCCGATCTCGCACAACAGCCCGCCCTGCGGCGTCAGGTGCCGCCCGGCCTCATCGAGGATGCGCCTGACAATGTCGAGCCCGTCGGGGCCGCCGTCGAAGGCGAGCTTCGGCTCGGCGCGGCATTCGCGCGGCAAACCGGCCATGCCTTCGGCGTCGACATAGGGCGGATTGGAAATGATCAGGTCGTAACGCTTGCCGCCGACCGGCTCGAACAGGTCGCCCCGGTGCAGCGTCACCCGGTCCTGCAGGCCGTAATCGGCGACATTGCGCGCGGCGACGGCGAGCGCGTCCCTGGAGATATCGACCGCGTCGATCCGGGCATTGGGGAATCGCCGGCTCGCGAGGATCGCAAGACAGCCCGAGCCGGTGCAGAGGTCGAGCACGCTTTCCATTGCCAGCGGATCGTCGATCAGCGAGCCGCCGGCGTCGTCATCCTCGCCGCCGAAATGGGAGTCCAGCAACTCGCCGATGAAGGAGCGCGGCACGATGGTGCGTTCGTCGACATAGAACGGCAGGCCGCGCATGTAGATCTTGTTGACGAGATAGGCGGCCGGTTTCCGCGTGGCGACGCGGCGCGCGATCACGTCGAGGATCGCCTTGGCCTCCTGCGCCGTGACCCGCGCGGTCGCGAAGGCCTCGAACTGGTCGGGATGCAGATGCAGCGTTTCGCAGACCAGGAAGGCGGCTTCCGCCACCGGATCGGTGGTGCCATGCGCGAACGCCAGTCTGGCCTCGACGAAGCGGCTCGTCGCATAGCGCACGAAATCGAGCAGCGTCAGCAATTCGCCGGATGCGACCTTGGGGAGCTTGGCGGCGGCAGGCCGCTTCGCTGCCGGTTTCGAGCGCCTGGCCATCAGGATTTGGTCCAGCGCGCAGCGGCGTCGTCGTCATGGCTGCGCGCTTCGACCCAATTCGTGCCTGCGGCGCTTTCCTCGCGCTTCCAGAACGGCGCATTGGCCTTCAGGTAATCCATCAGGAACTCCGCCGCCTGGAACGCCGCCTGCCGGTGCGCGGAAGCCGTCAGCACCAGCACGATATTTTCACCGGGCGCGATGCGGCCGACGCGATGGATCACGGTCAGCCCGGTCAGCGGCCAGCGCGCCATCGCGGTCTCGGCGTGCCGCATGATCTCGGCTTCCGCCATGCCCGGATAATGTTCGAGCGTCAGCGCGGCGATGCTCTCGCCGTTCTCGCTGCCGCGGCAGATCCCGGAGAAACTGACGACGGCGCCGATGTCGGTGCGCCCGCTCGTCATCGCCGCGATCTCGCGGCCGATGTCGAAATCGGCCTCCTGGATGCGGACGGTGGCGATCGCGGTCATCGGGTCAGCCGCCGGTCATCGGCGGAAAAAAGGCGATCTCGCGGGCGCCGGCGATGACGGCGTCCGGCTTGACGTGGGCGTGGTCGATCGCGGCGCGAATCACCTTGGGCTTCTCGAAGGCGTATGCGTAGGTCTCGCCGCGGCCCGCCAGCCAGGCGATCAGATCGTCCACCGTGCGCACATCGGCTGGCGGTTCGATCGTTTCCTCGGTCTTGCCGATCCGTTCGCGCACCCAGGCGAAATACTTGACCTTCATCCTCCATCCTCCTCGATGAGATGATGGATGCCGGAGCGGAAATAATCCCAGCCGGTGTAGATGGTGAAGATCGCCGACAACCACAAAAGGGCGATGCCGATCAGCGTGGTCGCGGGCAATACCATCTCGCCGGCTTCGCCGGCGATCAAAAAGCCGATCGCGACCAGCTGGATGGTGGTCTTCCATTTCGCAAGCCGGGTGACGGGAACGCTGACCCGCAGGGCGGCGAGATATTCGCGCAGGCCCGACACCAGGATTTCGCGGCACAGGATCACGATGGCGGCCCACAGCGTCCAGCCGTGGATGCTGGAGTCCGCCGCCAGCATCAACAGGCAGGATGCGACCAGAAGCTTGTCGGCGATCGGATCGAGCATCCGGCCGAAGGCCGACTGCTGATCCCAGATCCGCGCATAATAGCCGTCGAGATAATCGGTAATCCCGGCCGCAATGAATACCGCCAGCGCCACCCAGCGCAGCCACAACGGGCCGTCCATCACGGATTGGGCGAAGACGCAGCCGACTACCACCGGAATCGCGGCGATCCGGCCGTAGGTCAGGATATTCGGCAGGGACAGCGAATTCCTGGCCGTCCCCTTTGTGGTCGCGATGTTCATCTGTCTTACCAATACCGCCCAAGCCCAGAGGTCAACTGTGCGGCGCCCGTGATCCCTTGCAGACGACGCAAATCTGGCACGCGAAACCGCCCCTATCCCGGCTGCGCGTGGAAAAATTCGAAAATCTTGCGGGCGCTTTCGGCGCTGACGCCCGGAACCTTGCCGAGATCGGCGATCGAGGCCCGCTCGATCTCCTTCAACGTTCCGAAATGGTGCAGCAAGGCCCGTTTGCGGGACGGGCCGATGCCCGGGATCTCCTGCAGGCCGGCTTCGCGAATGTCCTTCTTGCGCAGCTTGCGGTGCGAGCCGATCACGAATCGGTGCGCCTCGTCGCGCAGCCGCTGGATGAAATACAGCACGGGGTCGCGCGGCTCGAGCTTCAGCGGCTCCTTGTCCGGCATGAACAGGGTCTCGCGGCCGGCGTCGCGGTCCGGCCCCTTGGCCACCGCCAGCAGCGCCACCCCGGTCAGTCCGAGGCCGGCGAAGATCTCCCGGACGGCGTTGAGCTGGCCGCGGCCGCCGTCGATGATGACGAGGTCGGGCCATTGCGGAAACGAATCGTCGTCCGCCTTCTGTTTGGCGGCGTCACCTTCGGCGGCCTGAGTCATCAGCCGCTTGAAGCGGCGCTGCAGCACCTCGCGCATCATCGCGTAGTCGTCGCCCGGCGTCAGGCCTTCGGACTTGATGTTGAACTTGCGGTACTGGTTCTTGATGAAGCCATCCGGCCCCGCCACGATCATGGCGCCGACCGCGTTGGTGCCCTGGATGTGGCTGTTGTCGTAGACCTCGATCCGCTTCGGCGGATGCGCCAGCCTGAGCGTGGTGACCAGCCCCTGCAGCAGCCGGCCTTGCGTCGCGGTATCGGCCAGCTTGCGGCCCAGCGCCTCGCGCGCATTGGTGAGCGCGTGGCTGATCAGCTCCTTCTTTTCGCCGCGCCGGGGCGTGGCGATCTCCACCTTGAAGCCGGCCTTGATCGAAAGCGCGTCGGCCAACAGCCCGGTCTCCTCGATCGCATGCGACAGCAGGATGAGCTTCGGCGGCGGCTTGTCGTCGTAGAACTGGGCGAGGAACGAGGACAGCACCTCTTCCGGGGTGAAGGATTTCTCCGCGCGGGGAAAATAGGCGCGGTTGCCCCAGTTCTGCCCGGTGCGGAAGAAGAAGACCTCGATGCAGGAATAGCCGCCCTCCTGATGGATGGCGAAGACATCGGCTTCCTCGACGGTGTGCGGATTGATGCCCTGCTGCGACTGGATCGCGGACAGGGCGGCGAGCCGGTCGCGGTAAAGTGCCGCGGTCTCGAAGGCGAGATTGGCCGAAGCCTTCTCCATCTCGCCGGCGAGTTCCTGCTTCACCGCGCGGCTGCGGCCGGAAAGGAAATCCGTCGCCTCGCGCACCAGTTCGGTATAGCCGGGAAAATCGATCTCGCCGGTGCAAGGCCCGGCACAGCGGCGGATTTGATAGAGCAGGCAGGGCCGGGTGCGGCTTTCGAAGAACGCGTCGGTGCAGGAGCGCACCAGAAAGGCGCGCTGCAGGGCGGTGATGGTGCGATTGACCGCGCCTGCAGAGGCGAACGGACCGAAGTACCGTCCGGGCCGCGACTGCGCGCCGCGATGCTTGAGGATCTGCGGCGCCCAGTGGTCGCCGGTGATCAGGATATAGGGAAACGATTTGTCGTCGCGCAGCTGCACGTTGAAGCGCGGCCGCAACTGCTTGATCAGATTGGCTTCCAGCAGCAGCGCCTCGGTTTCGGTCGAGGTCGACACGATCTCGACCGAAACCGTGGCGGCGATCATGCGCAGGATGCGCGCCGGCTGCGGCGCCGAAACCCGCGCATAGGAGGAGAGCCGCTTGCGGACGTTTTTCGCCTTGCCGACATAGAGCACGTCGTTTCCGGCGTTGAGCATGCGGTAGACGCCGGGCGAGGTCGGCGCGAGCCGCACCGCCTGCTCGATCGCGGCATGGCCGACCGCGAGCCGGCCTTCCGGCAGCACGTCGGCTGATTCGTCCGGGGCCTCCGGCAGCCGCGCCTCGTCGTCCTCTTCGATGCCCGCCGTCGCCGGGTCGATATCCTCCAGCGCCGGGTCCGGCGGCGGCAGATCCGCGGGCCGGGAGGCCGGACCGGAGCCGCGCCGCGCCGTCCGCGGGCCGGAAACCTTGGGATTGTCGGTAGAATCGTTGTCCATCGGCCGAATACTTAAGCGCTGGGGCCGGGCATCGCCAGCGTCGCGGCGGGGACGGAAGGCGCAGCCACCGCTGCTGCGATCCGGCGCGCCGGATCCGCCGCCTAACGCTTTGTTAAGAATGATGAGCGGGCGGTAACCGGCCTTAACAAGCCTTTAACTTAAAACTCTCGATAAATCTTATCAGAAAAAGATCGAGTTCCGTAACCATGCGGCTTCGCATCGCGCCCCCGCCGGGCGCCTTTCGAAGCGGAAGGTCACGGCAGTTGCGTTGGGAGAGTGCGATGAAGAAGTTCGTATCGGGCGCGGTGGCGCTGGTCGCCGCAGGCTGGACCATGGCGGCGCAGGCGGCCGACATGAATTACGGAACGCGGGCTCCCTATACCGTCAACCAGCCGCTCAATGCCTATAGCTGGGCCGGCCCCTATCTCGGCGGCAACATCGGCTATGCCTGGGGCAAGGTCGACAACAACCCGACCAAGCCGTCGGGTTTCGTGGGCGGCGTGCAGGGCGGCTACAACTGGCAGAACGGGCCATGGGTGTTCGGCGCCGAAGCCGACATCCAGGCGACCGGCGCCGATGAAACCTTCGCGCCGTGGAAATTCTCGAATCCATGGTTCGGCACCGTGCGCGGCCGGGTCGGCTACGCCTTCAACAACATCCTGTTCTTCGGCACCGGCGGTCTGGCGTTCGGCGAATTGCGCGGCGAGACCTTCGGGCTGTCGGAGACCCATACCAACGCCGGCTGGACCGTGGGCGCCGGCGCCGAGTTCGGCCTCGCCCAGCACTGGAGCGCCAAGATCGAATATCTCTACGTCGATCTCGCCAACTCCAACTTCACCATCACCGGGGCGTCGAACGGCTATCGCTTCGGCCTGGTGCGCGCCGGCGTGAACTATCACTTCTAAACAAGAAAACTGGACCACCTTAACCTCCCGGCCGCTTGCAGCGGCCGGGATTTTTTTGCGGTCTCAAAATGCGCGTTTGGCTGCCCGTGTCATCTGCGCGAAGACGCGCGGAGCCTGTCATCGGGCCGCGCTACGCGCGGACCCGTTGGCGCTTTGGCCCGGGCACGCCCGATTTCGTCAAAATGATTTTGAACGCGGCGCTAGGAAATCACGAGGTTGACCGCCTTCGGGCCCTTGCCCTTCTTGTCCGGCTCGACCTCGAAGGTGATGCGCTGTCCTTCGGTCAGATCCTTCAACCCGGCCCGCTCCACTGCGGTGATGTGCACGAATACATCGCGTCCGCCGTCATCGGGCTTGATGAAGCCATAGCCACGTTCCCCGTTGAAGAACTTGACCGTACCCGTCATGGCCATCGGGAAACTCCTCCCCCGCATTGCTCCCGCCGCTGGGCGCGTCCCGCGCGCAACGGCCCGACCGGACATTCGCTGCCGGAGAGCTTGGCCACTTGCGGATTAGGCCGTCACGCCGATCCGTCTTGGCATTCTACGAGGCCTTGTCACTCCGCCGCTCCCATATGCGAAAGCGGAACGTAAGCCAGTCCCTGTAGGAGCGAGCATAATATAGTTCCCGGCAAATTGCCTACCGTTCTGATCGGACTATTGCGGGTGGCCGTCCGCCGCAGCCCCGGGGGCCTCGGGCTTACTACGGTTTGGGTACCTCCAGCCGGAAGCGGCCGGCGCCGCCCTGGCCGAGCGGCTTTTCCAACTCGGGAAGGATCGCCTTCAACTCGCCCATCAGCGTCCATGGCGGGTTGACCATCAACAGGCCGGTCGAGGTCAGGCCGCCGCCCGCGACCTGCGGCGCCACGCTGAATTCCAGCCGCAGGCATTTTCCCGGCGGGGCGGTAGAAGCGGCCACCCCGGCGACATGCCGCGCCAGCTCATCGGTGGCGCGCCGGCTTTTCACCGGATACCACAGCAGGTAGCTGCCGGTCGGCCACTTCGCGAAGGCCCCGGCGAAGCCGTCGGCCAGCCGTTCGAACTCGTCCTTTGCCTCGAAGGGCGGGTCGATCAAGATCAGCCCGCGCCGCTCCTTCGGCGGCACGAAGGCCGGCAGCGCCATCCAGCCGTCGAGGTCGACCACCCGGGCCTGGGTGTCGCGCCGCAGCGCCTCGATCAGGCGCTTGCGCGCCTTCGGTTCGACCTCGCAGGCGGTCAGCCGATCCTGCGGCCGCAGCAGCGCCCGCGCGATCAGCGGCGAGCCGGGATAGGCCACGAGGTCACGCTGCGGGTTGAACGCCCTGACGATGTCGAGATAGGGCTTGATCAGCGGCGCGGTCGTTTCCGAGAACCGCGCCTGCATGATGCGCGCAATTCCCGTGGTCCACTCGCCGCCGCGGCGCGCTTCCTCGGAGGTGAGATCGTAGACCCCGGCGCCGGCATGGGTGTCGATGACGCGAAACGCGGCCGGCTTTTCCTGCAGATAGGTCAGCATCCGCACCAGCACGATGTGCTTGATGACGTCGGCGAACGAGCCGGCATGAAAGGCGTGACGGTAGTTCATGGGGGAAAACCTGGCGCCCGCTGAGAGGAGATGCAGGCGTCTTCTACGCGTCATGGCCGGGCTTGTCCCGGCCATCCACACCTTTGGCTGACAAGACCAAAGAAGAAGACGTGGATGCCCGGGTCGCAGACAAGTTTACGCAGTCTGCGCAAGGCAGACTACTATGGCCGGGCATGACGGTTGAAAATCAGCCGCCCCGCATCGGCGGCATCACCACCTCGTCGCGGCGGCAGGCGCGGCGATCGGTCTCCTCGCAGGCGCGGAACTGCAGGTCCTTGCTCATGCAGATGCGCACCTCGCTGAGCCGCTTCTTGCCGCAGACCACCGCAATCGCCGAAGCGCTCAGGCCCGGATTGACCTTGATGAAGGCTTCCTCGACCTCGGCCGGTGCCAGGGTCTTCTCGGCGGCCAATTCGAGATATTCCGGCGGGATCTTCACCGCGGCCCGGGCCTTGCGGATGGTCTCGAAATAGGCCCGCGCGCCGAGCCCGGAGCAGGTGCCGTGCTTGTCCCATTCGGCAAAGATCAGCCCGGGCGCCGGCATCACATCCAGCATCGACCTCATGATATTGCGATCGAGCCGCGGCGACGGCCGCAGGCAGTAGTTGGGAAAGCCGCGCTCATATTGCGGCCACAACCCGTGGACCACGAAGGCGTAGGGCCGGCCGCACTGGATTTGCTGCGAACGCCCGCTGTTGCCGCGCTCGGCCGCTTCCTCGCAGTAGGAGGGCGACCAGGACAGCGACAGCACGTAGAAATCGAACTCGCCGGGGGCATTCTGACGGCGATCCTGCGCCGAAGCCGGTCCCGCGATGCCGATCGCGGCGGCCACGGCGAACAGGCCCAATGAGATCAATGCCTGCGAAATCCAAATCCGCGAAGGACGAAACATGGCGACGCTCCCATACCCGAAACCGCCCGGGAGCCTAGCAGGCGATCGGAACATTTCAAGAACAAAATAAGGAAGGACGGCTTCGAGGCTGTTCGCGAAGGTCAGGTTGGCCCGGAAAGGGCGCCCGACTCAGGGCTTGGCGGCCTTGCAGCTGGGATTATAGGCCCAGTTGCGGTCGAGCCCGGTGACGCACCATTCGACGCCCTGGCCGAAGCCGGCAAAGCCGCCGTCTTCGATGATCGAGTAGTGCACCTGCCGCATCTTGCCGTCGCTCAGCATCACGTCGGCGCTGCAATAGCGGCGCGGAATGTTGTCGGA
This sequence comes from Bradyrhizobium sediminis, assembly GCF_018736105.1. NCBI lineage: Bacteria > Pseudomonadati > Pseudomonadota > Alphaproteobacteria > Hyphomicrobiales > Nitrobacteraceae > Bradyrhizobium > Bradyrhizobium sediminis. The sequence continues at coordinate 4,590,695 of NZ_CP076135.1, read as the reverse complement.
CTGCCAGGGCCGGAACGCGGTTTCATGGACCTGGCCGTAGGCGGTGATCCGCAGCGACGAGTTCCAGTAGGTGCTTTCCTTCTCCCAGAACTGGTTGGTGATGGTACCAAGTGCGGCAGTGCATTCCTTGACCCGTCCGTCGTAGCGCGGCCCGAACAGTCCGAAATTCAGCTCCAGCGGATTGGCGGCTTCGGCCGCCTGGCCAAACGACAACAGTCCCAGCATGACGCCGAACGCGGTGCCGAGAGCGGGTCGTTTCAGGGATGTGAAGAAGTCGCGCATGGGCTATCCGCCGGATGTTCCAACGCCTGGGACGGTGCCGCGAAGCCCGCACGAGGTCAAGTGCAACGCGGCAACACCTGCCGATTAGTGCGCCTTCGGCCGTTACCCGTTCTTTTCATGGCGGCCGATGCGCCTTAAGGTGTCTTCCAGCCAAATGGAGTCTGCGATGCGAAAGTTCGGGGCCGCGAGCCTGGTTGCCATGTGCGGGATTGCCATGTGCGGGATGCTGGCGTGCGCGCCGGCGCAGGCCCAATGGGTGCCGCCGATCAAGGGCAACGACACCGGCGGTATCGTTGCCTATTCGCTGGCGTCGCAGATGGATGTTCGCGCGCGGGCGATCGACCACTGCGCCTTTTACGGCAAGGTGGTGAAATTCCTCGCCGTGCAGCCTGATGAGGGCGGCTACATCTCCTTCGCCTGCCGCTGGTTGCCATATGGCGCGGCCGGAGGGCCGGTGCGCGCCAACTACTGAACCGGACTACCGATCTGACAAAACCTGCCGGGGAGCGCGGAGCATGACGCGACAGCTGCTTGCCTTCTGTCTGGGCTCCTGCCTGCTGGCCGCACTGCCGGCGTTCGAGGCGCGCGCGGCGGAATTGCCGGTGCGCAAGGCGGGCCTGTGGGAGATGAAGACGTTGCGGACCGGCTCGCCGATGCCGGAGATGACGATCCAGCACTGCACCGACGCGGCCACCGACAAGGAAATGAGTTCGTCGTTCTCGCCGGCGTCGAAGGAGATGTGTTCGAAGCAGGACATCCAGAAGACCGCGACCGGCTATGTCACCGATTCCGTCTGTAGCGTCGCCGGCGTGACGATCACCTCGCATGCCGAGATATCGGGCGACTTCAATTCCGCCTACACCGTCAAGTCCACCTCGCATACCGATCGCGGTCCCGCCGCCGTGCCGCGCGATTCGACCGCGACGATCGAGGCGAAGTGGCTGGGCGCCTGCAAGCCCGACCAGAAGCCCGGCGACATCGTGATGCCCGGCGGCATCAAGATGAACATCACGGACATGGAAAAGCTGAAGGGCATGATCCCGAAGCAGCTGCCGAAATAATCCGGAACTGACTCCCCGCAAGCGGGGAGAAGGAGAAGAGGACTAAACCGGCACCCGCACCGTGGCGCGTAACCCGCCCAGCGGGCTGTCGCCGAGGGTGATGTCGCCGCCATGCGAGCGCGCTATGTCGCGGGCGATCGCCAGCCCCAAGCCGGTGCCGCCCTCGTCCTGGTTGCGGGCGTCGTCGAGCCGCAGGAACGGCTTGAACACCTCCTCGCGCATGTCAGGTGGAATGCCCGGCCCGTCGTCGTCGATCGTCACGGTGAGATAACGGTGGTCGCGATGGCCGGTGATCGCGATCGTCCTGGCGTGCCTTGCCGCGTTGGAGACAAGGTTGGCGAGGCAGCGCTTGAACGACGCCGGCTTCACCGTCACCACAGGCAGGCCGTGAAACGATACCGTCGCGGTGTGGCCGTTGCGCTCGGCGTCGCTGCGCAATTCCTCCAGCGCCATCGCCATGTCGGTCGGTTGCGCGTGTTCGCCGCTGTCGCCGCGCGCGAACGCCAGATAGGCCTCCAGCATGCCGGACATCTCGTCGACATCCTTGCGCATGCCATCGACCTCGGGACTGTCGCCGATCAGCGCCAGCTCCAGTTTGAAGCGGGTCAGGATGGTGCGCAGGTCGTGGCTGACGCCGGCCAGCATCGCGGTGCGCTGTTCAATCGAGCGCTCGACGCGCGCTTTCATTTCCAGGAAGGCGTGCGCCGCGCGGCGCACTTCGCGCGCGCCGCGGGGCCGGAAGTTCGGCGCCTCGCGGCCCTTGCCGAAACTTTCGGCGGCATCCGCCAGCCGCAGGATCGGCTTGATCTGGTTGCGCAGGAACAAGACCATGACGATCAGCAGGATCGACGAGGTCCCCAGCATCCAGAAGATGAAGATCTCCGAATTTGACGCATAGGCGGCGCTGCGCTGCGCAAAGATCCGCATCACCGCGTCGTCGAGCTGAATGCGGATTTCTACCAGGTTGGAGCGGCCGACGGTGTCGATCCAGAACGGCTTTGCGATCTGCCGGCCGAGCTGTACCGACAGCGTCTGGTCGAGCAGCGAGAAGAACGGTTTTGGGCCGGGCGGCGGCATGTCGCCGACCGGGAGGAAATCGACCACCAGCCCGAGCCGTTGCTGGGCGATGCGCCGCAGCTGCGCGCGGTCCTTGTCCTGCGGATAGACCTTGTAGACATCGATCAGCGTGGCGACATCGGCCACGACGGCGGCGGAGAGCCGCCGCGTCACCGTGTTCCAGTGCCGCTCCATGAACACGAACGCCACCACCGACTGCAGCACCACCATCGGCACGATCATGATCAGCAGCGCGCGGGCGTAGAGCCCGGTCGGCATCCAGCTCTTGAACGCGTTGCCCATCCAGCCATTGGCCGCGGAGACGCGCCGCGAAGCGGTGCGGATCAGCGTCAGGCCGGTGTCGAGCGTGCTCATCGGGCTGGTTTCACTGCAAAGGGCTCAAGGGGAAGCGACCAGGCGATAGCCGACGCCGCGCACCGCCTGCAGGAACAGGGGATTGGCCGGATCCTTTTCGATCTTGCGCCTGAGACGGTTGATCTGCACGTCGACCGCGCGCTCGTTGACGGAGCCGTCGCCGGTGAGCGCGCTGCGCGGCACGGTCTCGCCCGGGGCGCTGGCGAGAATGCGCAGCATCTCGCGTTCGCGATCGGTGAGATGGACGATCTCCTCGCCCTGGCGCAGTTCGCCGCGGTCGAGGTGGTAGACGTAGGGTCCGAACGCGACCTGCTCCAGCGTTTCCACCGGCGGCGGCGCGGTGCGCTTGAGGATATTGCCGATCCGCAGGACCAGCTCGCGCGGCTCGAACGGCTTGGCGACGTAATCGTCGGCGCCGATCTGCAGGCCCTCGATGCGGGCTTCCGCCTCGTGGCGCGCCGTCAGCATGATGATCGGCACCGAGGACGAGGTGCGGATGAAGCGGGCGAGATCGAACCCGGTTTCGCCGGGCATCATCACGTCGAGGATCAACAGGTCGAAATGCAGGCCGAGCAGCTTGGCGCGGGCGTCGCTGGCGCTCATCGCCGTGGTGACGCGGTAGCCTTCGCCGCAGAGGAAGCGCGACAACAGATCGCGGATGCGGCGGTCGTCGTCGACCAGCAACAGATGCGGGGCGTCGTCAGCCGGTTTCGGCGGTGTCCGCGCGAGGGTGGCAGCCTGGATCACGCCTGGTCCTTTGCAATTGCGTTGCCGGTGCCGAGAATCGTCGCCAGCACCTTGTCGGGATCGTCGCGATCGATCATCGCGCGCAGGAATTTGCGGACCTCATCGGCGGCCTCGGGCGTGACGTCCCGCAGCGCGCGGTTGATGCGGTCGGTCTGCAATCCCGCGAGCTTGCCGACCAGCGCCTCGCCCTTGGCGGTGGCGTAAAGCAGGCGCTGCCGCCGGTCGTTGTTGCCGGTCCGCTGCACGATATAGCCTTCGTCGAGCAGCTGCTTGAGAACCCGCCCCAGCGACTGCTTGGTGATGCGCAGCACGTCGAGGAGATCGGCGACCTTGAGCCCGGGATAGCGGTGGACAAAGTGAAGCACCCGGTGATGCGCCCGCCCGAAACCGAACGCCTCCAATTCGTGATCGGCGTCGCCGACGAAATCCCGGTAGGCGAAGAACAATAGCTCGATGATATCCCAGCGCAAATCGGCGTGGCCCGGGGCGGGGGACCGCGCTTCGCCGGCCCTCGAATCAGGGTCGGTAGAGGATGCTGAGAAATTTATGTCAGCCATATTGACGTATCTTGGGTTCAATGTTACAAAACTGTCAGCCGCGACGAAATATTAAGTCGTATCGTGCGCGGTACAGTTCCAAGGGGCCGGACAAGGCCTGAAGTGGCGGTCGAGTGCGAACAAGGCCGTGAATTGTTGACCGTACGATTGTCGAGCGGCATTTCGGCAAACATACTGGACTTCCGCATTCCACAAAAGCATGTCCTAAGGACGTGCCGGCGGGGAGCCGGCCGCAAGGCCGGCCAGCTCGAGGCCAGGCGTCACTAACAGCGCCACGGCGCAGACGCGAGACCAGCGTCAATCCGGGAGAGAGCCCATGGGAGTTTCGTTTGAGCAGGCCCGGAGAGCCAGGCCGACGCCAGAAATAGCGTCGGTTCCGACAGCGGGAAACGAGGGAATGAGTTTGAAGTTCGAAATCCATCCTGCGACGAATCCGGCGTCCGAGAAGGAGCGCGCGGCAAAGCTCGCGGACCCGGGCTTTGGCCGGGTTTTCACCGATCACATGGCTGTGGTCCGCTACAATCGCGCGAAGGGCTGGCATGACGCGTGCGTCGAAGCACGTGCGCATTTCCCGCTCGATCCGGCCGTAGCCGTCGTGCACTATGCGCAGGAGATTTTCGAAGGCCTCAAGGCCTACAAGCGCGACGACGGCGGCGTGAACCTGTTCCGCCCCGACGCCAATGCCCGGCGCTTCCGGAGTTCGGCTGAGCGCATGGCGATGGCGCTGCTGCCCGAACCTGTGTTCATCGAAGCGGTCGAGCAGCTCGTGCGCATCGACCGCGCCTGGATCCCAGGCGGCGAGGGCAGTCTCTACCTGCGGCCCTTCATGATCGCGAGTGAAGTCTTCCTCGGTGTGAAGCCTTCCGAGGAATACATCTTCGCCGTCATCGCCTCGCCGGTCGGGTCCTATTTCAAGGGCGGACCTGCGCCGGTGTCGATCTGGGTGTCGGAGAACTACACGCGCGCCGCGATCGGCGGCACCGGCGCCGTCAAATGCGGCGGCAATTACGCCGCGAGCCTGCGCGCGCAGGCCGAGGCCATCGATCACGGCTGCGATCAGGTGGTTTTCCTCGATGCGGTCGAGCGCCGCTACATCGAGGAACTCGGCGGCATGAACGTCTTCTTCGTGTTCGACGACGGTTCGCTGCTGACGCCGCCGCTCGGCACGATCCTGCCGGGCATCACCCGCGATTCGATTATCGCGCTCGCGAAGGATTCCGGCACGCGCGTGCGCGAGGAGGCCTACACGATCGAGCAGTGGCGCGCTGATGCCGCCAGCGGCAAGCTGAAAGAGGCCTTCGCCTGCGGCACAGCGGCTGTCATCTCGCCGATCGGCAAGGTGTGTTCCGCGAGCGGCGATTTTCTCATCAGCGGCGGCGCGGCCGGCCCCGTCGCCATGGGGCTGCGCAAGCAGCTGGTCGACATCCAGTACGGTCGCGCGGCCGATCCGCACAACTGGATCAGAAAGGTGCTGTGACGGGCGGTTTCCTTCTCCCTCTCCCGCTCGGGGGAGGGCCGGCCTGAGCTTTCTACCCCTCTCCCCTTGTGGGAGAGGGTGCCCCTCTCCGCGGACGCAAACCCCTCATCCGTCGCGGACTGCGCATACCCGATGCGAAGCATCGGCGTCTTCCCTGAGGAACGGCGGCCGAAGGCCGCCTATGGCCACCTTCTCCCACAAGGGAAGAAGGGAAGAAGCCACGGTTGCCGCATCGCGCCTCGGCTGGTACCAACCCGCCCATGGCCGAAAAACCCAAAAAACCCCAGAAATTGAGAGCCCGCCTGCCCCGGGGGCTCGCCGATCGCGGCCCTGCCGAGATGGCAGCGACGCGGGCGATGCTCGCCAAGATCCGCGACGTCTATGAGCGCTACGGCTTCGAGCCGGTGGAAACCCCGGCGATGGAGTTCACCGACGCGCTCGGCAAATTCCTGCCCGACCAGGACCGCCCGAACGAGGGCGTGTTCTCGTTCCAGGACGACGACGAACAATGGATCTCGCTCCGCTACGACCTGACCGCGCCGCTGGCGCGCTACGTCGCCGAGAATTTTGATTCGCTGCCGAAACCCTATCGCAGCTACCGCGAGGGCTACGTCTATCGCAACGAGAAGCCTGGCCCCGGCCGCTTCCGCCAGTTCATGCAGTTCGACGCCGACACGGTGGGCAGCGCATCTCCGGCGGCCGACGCCGAAATGTGCATGATGGCCGCCGACACCATGGAAGCGCTCGGCATTCCCCGCGGCAGCTATGTGGTGCGGGTGAACAACCGCAAGGTGCTCGACGGCGTGATGGAGTCGATCGGGCTCGGCGGCGACGAGCATGCGGGGCGGCGGCTGATCGTGCTGCGCGCCGTCGACAAGCTCGACAAGTTTCCGATCGCGGAAGTGGAAAAGCTGCTCGGCCCCGGGCGATGGGACGGAGGCGAGGAAGGCAAGGGTGACTTCACCAAGGGCGCTGGCCTGAGTGAGTCCGATGCACACGCGATCGCGACCTGCTTCGGCGATCCGGGCAAGGCGGAAGATACCGCTTTTCGTTATCTGTTCGAGTCGGAGACGGTTCAGAAGGCGCGCGCGGAACTGACCGATATTTCGAATCTCATCGTCGCCTCGGGCTACGGTCCGGATCGTATCCGCATCGATCCCTCCGTGGTCCGCGGTCTCGAATATTACACCGGCCCGGTCTACGAGGCCGAACTCACGCTCGACACCCGCGACGAAAAAGGCCGTCCCGTTCGCTTCGGTTCGGTCGGCGGCGGCGGCCGTTATGATGGCCTCGTCTCGCGCTTTCGCGGCGAGCCGGTGCCGGCGACCGGCTTTTCCATCGGGGTGTCGCGGCTGCAGGCCGCGCTCACCATGCTGGGCAAGCTCGACACCGCGCCGGAGTTCGGCCCGGTGGTCGTCACCGTGTTCGACCGCGACCGCGTCGCCGATTACCAGAAGATGGCTGCAACGCTGCGCAACGCCGGCATCCGCGCCGAGCTCTATCTCGGCAACCCCAAGAACATGGGCAACCAGCTCAAATATGCCGACCGGCGCAACTCGCCTTGCGTGATCATCCAGGGCTCGGACGAGAAGGCGCGCGACGAGGTGCAGATCAAGGATCTGATCGAGGGCGCCAAGGCGGCCGCCGCGATCGCCTCCAACCAGGAATGGCGCGAGACCCGCCCGGCGCAGTTTTCCTGCGCCGAAGGCGACATCGTCGCCAGGGTGCGCGAAGTGCTGGCGCGGCACGAGGTGAAGTGGGGAAACTGATTTCGTCATACGCGGGCTTGACCCGCGTATCCATCTTCCAAATGATGGATTGCCGGGTCATAGGCGAGCGGAAGCGACGCCGTCCTTCGGACGGCTATGCCCGGCAATGACGGTCTGGCGAATAGCAAAAACAAAGGGAGAGACAACAAATGCCTGAGATCACCGTGAGCATGGCCGCCGGCCGCACCGACGAACAGAAGGCCGGCATGATGCGCGACATCACCCAGGCGCTGGTGAAGAACCTCGGCGTCGACGCCGACGCCGTCGTGATCCAGATCAACGAAGCCCCGCTGGCCCACAAGATGAAGGGCGGCAAGACCTTCGTCGAGCGCGCGGCTGCTGCGAAGAAGTAGGGCTGTCTCTCTCTTCCTTCTCCCCTTGTGGGAGAAGGTGGCTCGCATCGCTAGATGCGAGCCGGATGAGGGGTCTCTATCCGCGGAGACAGACCCCTCACCCGTCTTCGCTTCGCGAAGCCACCCTCTCCCACAAGGGGAGAGGGGGAAGGAAAGTTCCCCCATGGATGCACGCGACATCATCAGGATCGGCATGAGCGCCGAGCGCACGCTCGTGGTGCCGCCGGAACGCACCGTCGGGCATTTTGTTCCTAACATGCCGATGGTCTATGCGACCCCGATGATGATCCTGGAAATGGAAATGGCCTCGGGCGACGCGATCCGCGGGCATCTTCAGCCGGGCTGGGTCACGGTCGGCACCGAGGTCGATATCAGGCATCTTGCCGCTTCGCTGGTCGGCGCCACGGTGCGGACCACGGCGAAGGTGGTCGCGGTCGAGCGCCGCATCATCCGCTTCGAGGTCGCAGCCTTCGAAGGCGAGCGCAAGATCGGCGAGGGCCGCCACGCCCGCGGCCTCGTCAATGTCGAGAGTTTTAATAAGCGTTTGGGCGCGAAGTAGCCGCATCCACCGCGCTCCTCAGGATGAGGACCGGCAGAAGATTACTTCGCCAGCTCCTTCGACCGCTTGGTCGCCGCGGCGACCGCGCGGATCATCAACTGCCACAGGCCGTCAGGCCCCATCAGCACTTCCAGCGCCGCCGCCGTGGTGCCGCCGGGCGAGGTGACGTTCTTGCGCAGCGTGGCGGAGGAATCTTCCGAGCGATGCAATAACTCGCCGGAGCCGGCGACGGTTTCGCGCGCCAGTTTGGTGGCAAGCTCTTGCGGCAGGCCGGCTTCGACGCCGGCGCGCGCCAACTCCTCGGCGAGCAGGAAGATATAGGCCGGGCCGGAACCGGACACCGCGGTCACCGCGTCCATCAGGCCCTCGTCGTCGACCCATTCCACCGATCCGGTGGCGCGCAGCAGCGCGTCGGCGACCGCGCGCTGCGCGGCGCTGACATTGTTTGCCGCCACCGCCACCGTGATGCCGCGGCCGATCGCCGCCGGCGTGTTCGGCATCGCGCGCACCACGCTGCCGCCGCAAACCTCCTGCAGCGCCGATATGGTCGTGCCCGCCATGATCGAGATCAGCAGCGTCGATGGCCCGACGAACGGCTTCAGCGACGGGCCGGCCTCGCGGAACATCTGCGGCTTCAGCGCCATCACCAGCGTGGCGGCGCTGCCGATATCATCAGGCGACGGATTGATCCGAACGCCCTTGGTCGCCAGCGCGCCGATCCCGGGGGAGGGATGGGGCTCGATCACCGCCACGCGCTTCGGATCGAGTCCCCGCGCCAGCCAGCCCGTCAGCATCGCGCCGCCCATCTTGCCGGCGCCGGCCAGCACGATGGTGCCGGCGATGTCTTGCAAGGCGTTACTCGTGTTCAAGGATGCCACCACACTGTCCGCCGTCGTCCCCGCGAACGCGGGGACCCATAACCACAGGTGGTTCTAGTAAAGCGAAGGGCGGGCCACCACAAGCATTTTGCCCGAACGCCGGCGTCACGGAGTATGGGTCCCGGCGTTCGCCGGGACGACGTAGAATTTGAACTACGCTTCGCCTGCGGTGTCGAACATCGCGGCACTCATGGCTTCCGCTGCGGTCTTGCCGGCCCAGACCACGAACTGGAACGCCGGGTAGTAGCGCTCGCAGGCGTGGATGGCGCCGACCAGCATGCTTTCGCATTGTGCGGTGGAGGCGGTGAGTCCGCCCGGCAGCACCAGCGCCTGCCGGTACATGATCATGCCGGTATGGGTCCAGATGTCGAAATGCCCGACCCACAATTGCTCGTTGATGGCGGCGATCAGCCGCTGCACCTCGGGCCGGCGCGCGGCGGGAATCTTCATGTCGAAGGCGCAGGCCAGATGCAGCGCCTCGATCTCGGCCATCCAGGTGAAGGACAGCTGGTAGTCGGTCCAGTCGCCCCTGGAGACGATCGTGACTTCGTCTTCGCCGGAACGTTCGAACGACCAGTTGTTATCGGCGGCGATGTCTTCGACCACCGCGAGCGGGTTGTTCCGGGAATCGATAATGCCTTCGAGGAGGGACATGCCGTCTCGACCCTATTTTCTTGCTCGGTTGATCTCGGTTGATACGCACGCGGGGACCGGCGCGCGCCCTTCGCAATGCGTCGCCGCCGACTGCAATCCCCAAATGTCTGCCCGAACACCCCGGGGCCTGCCGGGATCAAGTGATGTGATTTGCGGAATCCGCGCAACCGCACCCCGAGTCCTTCCACAGCCAAAGCGCTGCTCGTCCACAGCTGATCGCGGCCACAATTATTAATTTGAGAACAAACCGGAATCGGATTCGCCTTGTACCCAAATCGTTAACTTTTGCGCCGGCCGGTTTCGACTCCGCCGCCTGCAAGCCGCGGCCGGGAGGGCATGGGGACATGCGAAAAGGCGATGGGGAAGGCGCTTGCCCCGGTCCGGGCGACCCGCCATAGTTCCGCTTAAGGCCGTTCATCCCGGACGGCCGATGTTCTCAGGGCGGGGTGAAACTCCCCACCGGCGGTAAGGGTGACGTCACCCAAGCCCGCGAGCGCCTTCTTCTCCCTGGAATTTCCCTTGGGATTTCCTCGGGCGGGAAGGGTCAGCAGATTCGGTGTGAATCCGAAGCCGACGGTTAAAGTCCGGATGAAAGAGAACGGTTGCGGCGGCTGCGCCCTTGCGCGCGGCTGGCGTCGATCCGTGTGCCCTGATTCTGGTCCTGAAAGAGGAAAGCCATGAATCAGATGTTGCAAGAAGCCGAAGTCCAAGAATCCCAAGCTCAAGAATCCCAAGTCAAAGAATCCGAAGCCAGGGAATCCCGGTCGCCCGAAGCGCCCGAGCGTCCGCCGGCGCCGGCCCATCCGCGGTTTGCCAAGCCGCAGCGGGTCGCCTTCGTGCAGTCGTCCTGGCATCGCGACGTGGTGGAGGAATGCCGGATCGCCTTCCTCGCCGAGATCGCGGCGCGCCACATCACCAATGTCGACGTGTTCGAGGTGCCCGGCTCGTTCGAGATCCCGCTGCATGCGCAGATTCTCGCCAAGACGCGGCGCTATACCGCGATCGTCGCGGCGGGGCTCGTGGTGGACGGCGGCATCTACCGCCACGAATTCGTCGCCGACACCGTGATCAAGGCGCTGATGGATGTGCAGCTGCGCACCGAGGTGCCGGTATTCTCCGCGGTGCTGACGCCGCAGCAGTTCCACGAAAGCGCCGCGCATTTCGAATTCTTCCGCAAGCATTTCGCCATCAAGGGCATCGAGGTGGCGGAAGCCTGCGCCAACACGCTGCTCAGCCTCGAACGGCTGCGCGGTCAGGTCGCGGCAGGGATTACCTAGGCGGAGTTTTACTCACCTCTCCCCGCTTGCGGGGAGAGGTCGGCGCGTAGCGCCGGGTGAGGGGGACTATCCGCGAGTCGTACTCGTTGAGAGAGCCCCTCACCCCGACCCTCTAAGAGCGAGATTCGCTCGTCTCGACCCCGCAAGAGGGGGACGAGGGAGAAGACACGGCTCGATTGTCATTCCCGCCGCCGGGCCTGTAAACTCGGCGGTGGGAAGGTCTGAACCCTATTGAGTTTTGGAGATTTATCCATCGCACCGCCAACATCGGGAGCGGAAAATGGCCCTTCTGAAACGGGAACTGTATCGCCGGGTAAGCGGCCCCGAGATTACCCATGCGGATCGCTGCACGCTTGTTTTCGATGCCGACAGCAAGAGTTTGTATGTCGAGCGCGAGGTGGCGCATCTGGACGCCGGCTTCGGCGGCACCGTCGATTTTCAAACCGCGACAATGGATATTGCGGACTATCTCAAGCAGGGCGGTCAAACCTCCGGACACCGCGAACTGTGGCGCCTGCTGAGGTCGCTGTTCAGGGAAGACGCCAACCCCGACGAGGCGATCTCCGAATGAGCTGCCTGAGGCCGCGGCATCGAAGCCGATCTCGCGGGCGGGTTCGGTCGCGCTGAACCCGGCGTTAACTTCAGGCGGCGGACAATGCTGTCGACCGGGCGCATGTCCGAAATCCGGCTTTGGTGACGAGAGACCGATGGTTTACCGCAATCCTTTTGTACTGCTCTGCTCGTGGACAATGCGTGCGGTTGCGGCCGTTGCCATCGCGATATCAGCGACCAATGCGGGGCGCGCACAGACGGTCTCTCCTCCGGTCTGGACGGTGCCCGAAGTCGGCGCGCTGCCCGATGACGATCATGGCCGCCTGGTGCGGCGCGGGCGCGACCTGATCACCGCGACCTACGCCCATATCGGGCCGCAGGTGCCGGATTCGGCCAAACGGTTTGCCGGCAACAATCTCGCCTGCAGCAACTGCCATCTCGAAGCCGGCACCAGGAAATTCGGCCTCCCGGTCTTCGGGCTGGTCGAGCTGTTTCCGCAATACAGCGCCCGCCTCGGCGCCGAGATCACCATCGAGGACCGGGTCAACGCGTGCATGTCGCGCAGCATGAACGGCCGCGCGCTGCCATCGGACAGTCCGGAGATGCGAGCCTTCGTGGCCTACATCCGGTTTCTGTCGTCGGGGGTTCCGGCCGGCAAGGTGCTGTCGGGACTCGGCGCCGGGTCGATGCCTGAACTTGATCGCGCCGCCGATCCGGTTCGCGGCAAGGCGATCTACGCCAATGCCTGCCTGGCCTGTCACAATACCGACGGCTCCGGAATCCGCCGCAGCCTGCCGACCACCGATCTCGGCTACATGGTGCCGCCGCTGTGGGGCCCGGACAGTTTCAACGACGGCGCCGGCATGGCGCGGCTGATTACCGCGGCGAATTTCGTGCACTTCAACATGCCGCACGGCACCGACTACCTGAATCCGCAGCTCACGGTCGAGCAGGCATGGGACGTCGCTGCCTATATGATCTCCCAACCGCGTCCGGCAAAAGCCGGCCTCGACAAGGACTATCCCGACCTTCTGGCCAAGCCCGTCGATGCGCCCTACGGCCCGTATGCCGACGGTTTCGATCGGGAGCAACACAGGTACGGACCATTTTCCCCGATCCGGGCCGAGCACGCCAAAAGGCAGAGCGGCGCTGCGCCCAAGTAAGGCGCCAACAAAGCACCCATCGCGGGCTCGCGCGCGAATGTGAATTGACCGGGATCGATGGGGTTGGTCTCTTCGATGCGTTGATGCCGCCCCGTCAATCCCGAGGGAGATTCTGATGCGCATTCTGGCTTTGGCGATTTTGACGATCGCGACGGTTTCGGCAGCGCCGTCGGCTCGCGCCCAGACGTATAGTCCGGATTATCCGGTCTGCCTCCATGTCGTCTCCATCGACGGCGAGTACATCGAATGCGGTTATACCTCGCTAGCGCAGTGCGCTCAGTCGGCATCGGGCCGCGCCGCCTGGTGCGTCACCAATCCCTATTTTGCGAGAGCGCAAGTGCCCCGGGAACGACGTTATCGGCGGCATCCTCGCGTCTACTAGGCCTGATCCTGGGCGCGGGATGCGGTGGAATCTCAAGCCTCGTGCGCTTTCAGCCGGGCGCGCATTTCGTCGCTGGGCCTGACGTCTTTGGAGCGGCTGTAGATCGCGAGGGCGACGATCAGCACCAATGTGAGCACGCCGAACAGAGCGCGGTAGGCGGTCTCGCTGCGGGCGCCGCCGGCCAGCGGTTCGAACGCGCCGACGATGACGCCGGACAGCGACTGCATGCAGGCGACGCCGAGCATCACGGAGGTGTTGAGCGTCGACATGCCGCGCCCGATCAGCCGGTCCGGGATGATGCCGCGGCCATGGGTCAGCACCATGGTCGAGGAAGCCGAGAAGAAGCCGATGCCGAGGATGGCGCCGACCGGCACCCAGGCCGGCGGCTGCGACGCCAGCGCCAGCGTGGCGAGCAGGGCGATCACCACCAAGGAGCCTCCGATGGCGATCCATTTGCGGGTGTCCAGCATGCGGTCGAGCGGGCCGAAGGCGAGCATGCCGAACTGGTAGGTGACGACGGCGGCGAGCAGCACGTTGCCGGCCTCGATCGCGCTCATCCCGTGCACCTCGCGCAGGAACGGGCCGCCCCACAGGCCCTGCACCGTGAAGGTGCAGGCATAGCTGCAGAAATTCAGCGCCAGGATCGGCTTCAGGCGCGGGTTGCGCAGCACCTCCATCAGGCCTTGCAGCATCTGGCGCGGCGGCTCCGCGGTGCGGTCCAGGAACGGGTGGCCTGATGGAGCGTCGCGCACCACCAGCCAGACCGCGACGGCGGCGAGCGCGGTGAACACCACGGCGACGCCGAACACGCCGCGCCAGCCGATCGCCTCCGAGGCCCAGGCCAGCGGCGTCGTGGCGGCGAGGTTGCCGAGCAGGCCGATCGACATCACCATGGCGATCAGGGTGGAGAAGCGGTCCGGCGGAAACCAGCGGGTGACCACCACCATGGTGCCGATCAGCATGACGCCGAAGCCGGCGCCCATCAGCACCCGGCCGGTCAGCAGCACCGGCCAGCTCGGCGCCAGCGTGAAGATGGCGCCGCCGATCGTGGCGAGGACCAGCAGGCCGGTCACGGTGCGGCGCGGGCCGAAATGATCGAACAGGAAGCCGCAGGGGATCTGCATCGCGGCGAAGCCGAAGAAGAAGGCGCCGGTCAGCGCGCCCAGCGCTTCCGGCCCGATGGCGAGGTCGCGCATCAGGTCGAGCCCGATGGTGACGTTGGAGGCGCGGAAGAAATGGCTGGCCATATAGGCCGTGGCCATGGTCGTGACGATGATCAGGCCCCGGCGGTGGGGGAATGGGCGCCGCTCGGCGGGCTGCATCGCTGGGGGTTGTCCCGCTTCTTGTTGGTTTGATGGGCAGGCGTTTCGCAGGTGCGGAGCCTAGGCGGGACGGGTGGGGGGATCAAGGAGGGGGCTGACTGCCGCTTGGCCATTTCTTTGCGATACTTTTCCAGATCGCTCTGCGCTATCGGATCTTCGCCTCGCAAGCCTCATCGGCACGATGTCTTTGATACCGTCGGCGACGAAGCGAAAGCGCTGCAGCGACGGTTGCCGAATGACGCGTCACAGATCGTGGCGCGCGACACCGACAAGGAAGGCGAGCCCGCCGTTGCAGCGTGGACGGCTAATGCAGCCGTCTTTCATCCCTGACCATTGGCCAGCTTGCCAGTTTGACTTCAGGCGCGTTCGCTTCGGTGGAGATTTCGGCGGCTTCAAGAGCGGCCTGTGTTCGATACCTGGCGGCCTGCGCGAGCCAATACCATTTTCTTTCAGACTCGCTCTGCGCCCGCCGGCGGCAATCGGCTTCCAGTCCTCGTAACCGGGCAATTTCCTTCATCGGAGTAACCCCTGCGAGAAACCAGTGGTGTACCTGACACATCGACGGATCAATTTCCGGCGACCTCATGCAGATGGCAAACCCGACGTTGGGTTATGATGAATACGTACAAGTTTAATCGCAGTTTTTGATCCGGCCCTTGCGGCGGACAGGAGGTCGCCCGACAGCTACCGATCCTCTTCCTCCGGATGCACCCACTTGTACGGCGTGATCTCCCGCGTCGCCGTCAGCTTGATCATGTGCACCGGCGGCGCGTAGCGGCCCTTGCGGCAGGAGCGGCATTTCAGCGACGCTTCCAGTTTCCACAGCGGCGTATCGCGCGGCCTTCGGATGGCTGTCAGCGGCAGGCTCGCGCGGGTCTTGCAGCGGTTGCATTCGACCTCGAGCCAGCCGAGGCCGCCGTTGAGGCATTGCCCGATCGAGGGCGCGGGCTGCGCCGGCCCGCCATAGCCTTCCATCCGGATCGACCAGGCTTCCGCCTCGGCGCGGTCGGCCTCGCGAATGGCTTTCGCGGCGGCTTCCCGCGCGCCGTCGGCGCGGATTTTCGCGCCCCGGATGCGGCCGCCCCAGATGGACTCGCGCGACTTGGTGCTCATGGTCAGGCGATTACAGCCAGTCTTGCGGCGCTAGGCAACGCCACTAGGAATAGCGGGGAGGAACACGCATCTCCCACCAAGGCTCGGGAGGTGGTGCGGCTTAAATCAGCCCGCCGGCGTCGATGGCTTTTCTGGCAAGCTCGACGGCCTTCTCGGCGGTGAGCGCATCGGCCGAGGTGGTGGCTTCGTCGACCACCGAGGGCGGGATCGCGACCCGGATTTTCTTGCCGTCGAGCCGACGGATGGTCGAGCGCCATCTGTCGGTATCGCGCCGGAAGGCGTCGATGACATAGGCCTTGTAGGTCACGCCGCTCATGGCGGGCTGCTTCACCGCGCGAACCTCCGGTGGATTCTGCGGTTGAGGCAGCAGCGGCCCGTTGGCGATGCTGCGAATGGACTCGATGATCTCCCGGACGATATCGCCGCGCGCGCCGCCGGTTGTGTCCTTGAGCAGATATCTCACCGCCGCACTGATCTCTGTCCTGGCGTGGTCGTCATCAGCGAAATCCCGATCGATCGGATCTGACATCATGGCTTGGCGCTCCGGGCCGCAACGCGTTGGCGGACAGGGTGCAGCTAAGCGGGCTCTCGTTAAGGTCTGATTATCGGATCAGTTTTCATTTTACGGGCTGGTGCGGGCAAATCAGTTGCCTCATCCGATTTTCTGTCCAGCCCCTCGCGCGAGATCGTGAAGGCGTGGTTGTGTGCGAACGCACGCCACATCCTCACCTGTCATCACCCGCGAAAGCGGGTGACCCAGTATCCCAGAGACGTCAGTGATTGAACCGATAAGCCGCGGCGTACTGGATCCCCCGCATGCGCGGGGGATGACGACCGGTTGCAAAGTGATCCGTAACCCAGATGAAGCACAGCCGCCCCGATGAAGCGCAGCGATATCCGCCGCCGGGACGGCCTAGTCGAACAGGCTCGACACCGACTCTTCCGACGCGGTGCGGGCGATGGCTTCCGCGATCAGCGGGGCGATCGACAGTGTGCGGATGTTGGGCGCCTTGGTGACCGCCTCGGTCGGCAGGATCGAGTCGGTGATCACGAGCTCCTTCAGCCGGGAGCCGGCGATGCGGGCGGCGGCGCCGCCCGACAGCACGCCATGGGAGATGTAGGCGTAGACATCCTTGGCGCCGTTGGCGAGCAGCGCATCGGCGGCGTTCACCAGCGTGCCGCCGGAATCCACGATGTCGTCGATCAGGATGCAGGTGAAGCCTGCGGCATCGCCGATCACGTTCATGACTTCGGATTCGCCGGCGCGCTCGCGGCGCTTGTCGATGATGGCGAGCGGCGTGTTGATGCGCTTGGCGAGGCCGCGGGCGCGCACCACGCCGCCGACGTCGGGCGACACCACCATGACGTTGGCGAGGTCGAAGCGTTCCTTGATGTCGCGCACCATCACCGGCGAGGCGTAGAGGTTGTCGGTCGGAATGTCGAAGAAGCCCTGGATCTGGCCGGCGTGCAGGTCGAGCGTCATGACGCGGTCGACGCCGGCGCGGGTGATCAGATTGGCCACCAGCTTGGCCGAGATCGGCGAACGCGAACCGACTTTGCGGTCCTGCCTGGCATAGCCGAAATAGGGGATCACGGCGGTGATGCGGCGCGCGGAAGCCCGGCGCAGCGCGTCGGTGATGATCAGGAGTTCCATCAGATGGTCGTTGGCGGGAAACGACGTCGACTGGATGATGAAGACGTCGGAGCCGCGGACGTTTTCCTGGATCTCGACGAAGATTTCCATGTCGGCGAAGCGGCGGACAGTGGCCTTGGTCAGCGGCAGGTGCAGCCAGTTGGCGATTTCCTGGGCCAGCGCAGGATTGGAATTGCCGGCGACGAGCTTGATGGAGCCGTTCTTGGCCGACATCGAGGCTTCTCCCCGCGCCTTGCTGGATACAATGTTCAGCATCTCGGAATACCCATGGAACCGGCGCGTTTCGACGAGCGAGGTGATATCAAGGAGGCAGTCCGGCTGGCAACCCGTGGAACTACGTTTTCCTGCGCAAAATCAGGTCCCGGGGCGTTTTCGTTAACGGGCACTGTAACCCAAAGCACCCTCGCCGCCGAGGGCGCTGTCGCTGCCGGGGGCGCTGGCCGCAAAACCGTCCGAAACCAGCCAGGGCAGTTCCGCGCTGGCGACCGCGGGGCCGCGCCGGCCCGGTGCGGGGGCAGGCTGCGGCGCTTCCGCCGGCGCGGTTCCATTGATCATGGCGGCAAGGCCGCTCAGCCCGGCCTGGGCGATTTTTCGCAACAGGAGGTCATCGGCCGCGGCCCAGGCGTCGCGTCCGGCCTTGCCGGCGGGCTCCTCGCCGGAAAGCCGCAGCGCGCGCTGCTGGTCGCGGTCATAAACGTCCCAGACCCAGGCGATGGTGGTGCGGCCGCGGCTGACCTGGGCGGCGAGATAGCTGCGCACCCGGTAGGCGGCCGAGCCCTCGCGGGACACGACCTGAAGGTTGCGCAGCTTGGATTCGCTGTCGAGCACGCTCACCATCCGCTCGAACACCTGCGGCGGCGGGCCGTCGATCGATTCGAAGGCGACGGTGGGACCGCTGCCGGCCATCGCGAACGCGCCGCTGCCCGCGCCGCCGCTGCTGGCGCAGCCGCCGAGTCCGCAGGCGAACGCAATCAACGCTGCGGCGATCGCCGCGCGCAATGCGGTCCGGCCGGTCGTGCCGGTCCGGAGCAGGTTCGTTGACGCGTCCCTCATTGCGCCCAGCGATATCGTTAAAACGCGTTAAGGTCTAGGGCAGCGGCGCTGTCGGGTTCCGCAAGGCCGGGCCGCAATCTGCGCGATCGGGAGCTACTCCCGCTCCAGCGCGATCGAATGGACATGCCGGCCGTAGTCCGGCTCGCCCCGATGCACCGAGCGGCGGTAGCTGAAGAAGCGTTGGTCGGAATAGGTGTCGATGCCGGTGTCGTCGATCATAGGCACGCCGGCATTTTCGAGCCGCATCCGGATGAAGCCGGCGAGGTCGAACATCGAATGGCCGGCGCGTACCGAGGGAATGAAGAACAGCGCGTGGTCGGCGTCGGCCTCGATGAAGCGCTCGACGAACTCGCCGCCGACTTCGTAAGAGGGCTGGCGGATCATCGGGCCTATGGCGGCGATCAGGCGGCCGCGCTCGGCGCCGAGTTTTTCCATCGCCTCGATGGTGGATTCCAGCACGCCGGTCAGCGCGCCCTTCCACCCCGCATGCGCCGCACCGATCACGCGCGCGCCGGGGTCGACGAACAGGACCGGTCCGCAGTCGGCCGCGGTGGCGCCGATGGCGACGCCTTCGGTGCGGGTGACGATGGCGTCGGCGCGCGGCCGCTCCTCTCCCTGCCATGGTCCTGTGGTGACCACGACGTCGGGCGAATGGGTCTGCCAGACGCTGAGAAAATGTTGGGGCGTGACGCCCAATCGCTCCGCCATCCGGCGGCGATTTTCTTCGACGTGAGCGGGATCGTCGTTGGAGCCGACGCCGCCGTTGAGGCTGCCGTAGATGCCGCCGGACACCCCGCCCTCGCGGGTGAAGAAGGCGTGGCGCAGGCCGGGAATGGCCGAGAGCAGCGGCGATTCCAGCGTCATGGCTGCGCCGCCCTGGCGTCGGGCCTGGCGTCCGGCTCGTCCTTGAATCCCGCGAGATCGGTGAGGTGGGGTTCCGATACCGCGAGCACCTTGAACATCGATCCCATGCCGCCGCGGCCGCCGCCGACCAGCCGCTTCAGCGCGCCGGAGATGTCCTCGGAGACCTCATGAGAGGCCTTCGCCATCAGGGTCACCGCGCGGGTTTCGATGCCGAGCCGCTTCAGGAAATCGCCCTGCGGCACCGGGCCGTGGACGCGTGCGCCGAGGTCCTCGGCGGCGCGCACCAGCGCCTGGAAATCGACATGGGCGGTGACGTCGGCCTGGCCTGGATTCTTCAAGGGATCGGTGAAGCTGTGGCGGGCGATGGCCTGGAAGGTATCGCCGGCGTCGCTGCGCAGGTGACCGTAGTCGATGATCAGGGCGGCGCCGCCCTGGTCGCGCATCCGTGTCGCGATTTTCATGATCTCGGCGTCCGGCCGCCACTCGAACACCGCGCCGACCGGCGCGGCGCGCACCAGCGGCGGCAGCAGGACTTCGAAGCGCGGCATCGGCTCCGGCGCGGCGCCGAATCCCAGTTTGCCGGTGTCGTCGATTTCGACGGTGCGCTCGTGCCAGCCGGTCTCGCGCTTCACCACCTGGTGGATCGGCAGCACGTCGAAATATTCGTTGGCGAAGATCACCGCGGGCCCTTCCGGCACCTCGTCGATGCTCTCGTGCCAGGCGATGTTGCGCACGCCCGACAGCGTCGACTTCTGCTTGTCGCGCAGCACCGGATTGATCTCGACCAGATGGATGCTGAGCGACTGATAGAGCGGCGGCAGAACCCGCAGCGCGCGCAGCGCATCCGCCATCATGGTGCCGCGGCCGGGCCCGAGTTCGATCAGCCGCAGCAGCGGCGGCGACCCGATCGCCTTCCAAACCGAAGCCGCCCACAGCCCGAGCAGTTCGCCGAACATCTGGCTCACCTCGGGGGCGGTGGTGAAATCGCCCTCGCGTCCGAGCGGATCGCGCGAAACATAGTAGCCGTGCTTGGGATGCGTCAGGCACAGTTCCATGTAGCGCCAGACCGGCATCGGCCCCGACGACTTGATCAGCTTTTTGATCTCGGACTGCAGCGGCGAATATTCGGTCACGGTGTTGCCTGGTTGGATTTCAACGCTCGAGCCGGCGGCGTACGGCGCCATGCCACCACGATCAGGATCGCTCCGGCAATGATCATCGGCACCGACAGCAGCATACCCATTGTCAGCCCGCCCCACAAAAATCCGAGCTGCGGGTCGGGTTCGCGGAAAAACTCGCCGGTGATGCGGGCCAAGGCGTAGATCGCAATGAAGCTGCCGAGGATCAGGCCCGGCCGCTTCAGGGCGCCGAAGCGAATCATCACCGCCAGCACTGTAAACAGCACGATTCCCTCGAGCCCGGCCTCGTAGAGCTGGCTCGGATGGCGCGGCAGCGGCCCGCCATTGGGAAACACCATCGCCCAGGGCACGCTGGCGTCCGCCGGCCGGCCCCACAACTCGCTGTTGATGAAATTGGCGAGCCGCCCGAGGAACAGCCCGATCGGTCCGACCGCGGTGGTGATGTCGCCGAGCGACAGGATCGGAAGGCCGTTCCTGCGGCAGAACAGCATCACCGCGGCAACGCAGCCGAGGAAGCCGCCGTGGAACGACATGCCGCCCTTCCACAATTCGAAGATCTCGGCCGGATGCTGGATGAAGAACGGCAGGTTGTAGAACAGCACGTAGCCGGTGCGGCCGCCGAGGATGATGCCGACCGTGACCCAGAGGATGAAATCGTCCATCTGCGGCAGCGTGATCGGCGCCGGCCCGCCCCACAATTTCTCGTTTTTGATCAGCGCGCGGGCGTAGAGCCAGCCCAGCACGATGCCGCCGATATAGGCCAGCGCATACCAGCGGATCGCGATCGGCCCGATCGCGATGGCGATCGGATCGAACACCGGGAATGCGATGGTGAGAAAGGGCATTGCGCCTGCGGCTTACTTTGAGAGGTTGCGGCGATACAGCGCCAGCAGCCGTTCCCAGTGCCGTTCGGCCGCGTCGCGATTATAGACCGGCCGCTTCGGAAACGCGAAACCATGATGGGTGCCGGGATAGATTTCGACCTCGGCATTGGCGCCCTTCATCGATGCCATCACCTTGTCGATGATCTCCTGCGGCGCGTAGATGTCGGTTTCGGCGCAGCCGAAATAAAGCTCGGCCTTGGTCTTGCTGGCGGCGAGATGCGGGCTGTCGGGCTGGTCGGTGGCCAGATGCGTTCCGTAGATCGAGGCCGCCGCCTTGACCCGGTCCGGGAAATGCGTCGCGGCGTTGATGGAATAGCGGCCGCTCATGCAGTAGCCGACGGTGCCGACGATCTTCGCGTTCGCGGCCGGCTGCTTGTCGGCGTAGGCGAGCAGCGCGGCGGTATCTTCCATGACCAGGGGAATGTTGATCGAGTTCATGAACCCGAACATGCGCTTGCGCTCGGGCGCGTCGGGGTCCGGCGGTATCGGCCCGATTTCCATGACGCCGGAGCGGTAATACAGGTTCGGCAGCATCACGTAATAACCCGACGTGGCCAGCCGGCGCGCCATGTCGCGCAGTTCCTCGCGGATCGCCGGGGCGTCCATGTAGAAGATGATGACGGGAAACGGGCCGCCGCGTTCGGGATGGCTGATGAAGGTGGTGGTGTGGCCATCTTTGGTCGGAATCTCGATCTGCTGGTCGATCATGGGACGTCTATTCTCGTTTCCGGCTGGCGGTTTTGTTGTTCCGGCAATGGGATACGATTGCAAGGAAACCAGATCATGACAAGGCGACCTGGGCTTAGGGCTTTGCCTTGGGACTTGGCGTTAGGCAACCATGCCGGCCTTGAACCGCGCCCTCAGGATCGCCATTGTCAGGTTCGACAGTATCCTTTGCAGCCGACCGGAGAATTTTGAGATGACCCAGACCAGCAATCGGTTCTTCGACGAGATCGGGCGTCTGATGAACGACGCTGCCGGCGCCGCCCAGGGCGTCAAGCGCGAGGTCGACACCGTGGTCCGCAATCAGGCCGAGAAAATCCTGCGCGACCTCGACATCGTCAAGCGCGAGGAGTTCGAGGCGGTCAAGGACATGGCCCGGCTGGCGCGCGAGGAAAACGAGGTGCTGAAGGCCCGCATCGCCGTGCTGGAAGCCAAGCTCGGCGTCTCCCAGTAGGCGGCGGGTGTCGGCAGCCTGAATACGGACGGGTAGGCGTTTCACTCTATTCGGTGTCATGTCCGGACCTGATCCGGGCATCCATCAATCTTCGTGAGGGATGGATCGCCGGGTCGAGCCCGGCAATGACGAGTTTGTGGGCCGGCCCCCAAAACCAGCAGAAAAATCCCCGCATTTCCTTGTCATTTCACCCCTTTGGGGCTAGAACGCCGCCACGTCCGCAGCCCCCGCACCCCTGGAGGCTTGCTGCGGCGGCAACCGGGCCGCGATGCGGCCTTTAACTTTTTATAAAACAAGGACTTACACCAAATGGCGACCGTCAAGGAATTGAAGGCGACCACGCGTCCGGCAGGCGGCAAGGGGGCCGCACGGGCAGAGCGTCGCGCCGGGAGAGTGCCCGGAGTGATCTATGGCAACAACCAGCCCCCCGTGACCATTTCGGTCGAAGACGCCGAACTGCGCCAGCGCATCCTGGCCGGCCGGTTCCTCACCACGATTTACGACATCGAGCTCGAGGGCAAGAAGCACCGCGTGATTCCGCGCGACTTCCATCTCGATCCGGTGCGCGATTTTCCTGTTCATGTCGATTTCATGCGGCTCGGCGAAGGCGCCACCATCCGCGTCAGCGTTCCCCTGCACATCCAGAACGCCGAAACGGCGCCGGGCGTGAAGCGCGGCGGCACCGTCAACATCGTCACCCACTCCATCGACCTGGAATGCTCGGTCGATAACATCCCGCAATATATCGAAGCCGATGTCAGCAAGCTGGAAATCAGCCACTCGCTGCATCTGTCCGACGTCAAGCTGCCGACCGGTGTAAAGTCGCTGTCGCGCGAGGACGTGACGCTGGTGACCATCGTGCCGCCGTCCGGCTACGCCGAAGAACTCAAGGCCGCGGCTGCCGCTGCGGCCGGTCCGGCGGCTGCGGCTGCCCCAGGTGCCGCTCCGGCGGCCGGCGCTGCCGCTGCCCCGGCGGCGGGTGCCGCTCCCGCGGCGGGTGCCAAGGCTCCGGCGGCCGGCGCGAAGGCGCCTGCCGGCGGCGGCGACAAGAAGAAGTAACCGGACGCGGGATGCCGCGTCATGCGACTGTTTGTTGGGCTCGGCAATCCCGGCGCGAAATACGCGCATAACCGGCACAACATCGGCTTCGCAGTCGTCGATGAAATCGCGCGGCGTCATGGTTTTGCACCATGGCGCCGCCGTTTTCAGGGCGAGAGCGCGGAAGGCACGCTCGATCACGAACGCGTCGTCCTGCTCAAGCCCACAACCTTCATGAACGAGTCGGGACGGGCGGTTCAGGAGGCTGCGAATTTCTTCAAGATCGCGGCCGGCGAGATCGTCGTATTCCAGGATGAACTCGAACTGCCGGACGGCAAGGTGCGGGTCAAGGTCGGGGGCGGCATTGCCGGCCACAACGGCCTGCGCTCGATCTCCTCGCATATCGGCAACGATTATCGCCGGGTGCGGATCGGGATCGGCCACCCCGGCATCAAGGAACTGGTACACGGCCACGTGCTGTCGGATTTCGCCAAGAGCGACCGTCCCTGGGTCGAGGCGCTCTGCCAGGCGATTGCCGACAACGCCGGACTGCTCGCGACAGAAAAGGACTCGACGTTCCAGAACCGGGTGCATCTTGCGCTGCAAGCCAAGGGATTTTTCGGCAAGGAAGAAGGCGAAAAGTAACGCTCGTCATCGCCGGACTTGATCCGGCGATCCATCTTTCAAAGAAGACGGATACGCGGGTCAAGCCCGCGTATGACGACCTCAAATCATTCACCCGCTGCGGATGTCGCGCGAAAGATCGGAAGCTACTATGGGATTCAAATGCGGTATCGTCGGCTTGCCCAATGTCGGCAAATCGACGCTGTTCAATGCGCTGACGGAGACGGCGGCGGCGCAGGCGGCGAACTATCCGTTCTGCACCATCGAGCCGAATGTCGGAGAGGTCGCGGTGCCCGATCCCAGGCTCGAGAAGCTCGCCGAGGCCGGCAAGTCGGCGCAGATCATTCCGACCCGGCTGACCTTTGTCGATATCGCAGGCCTGGTGCGCGGCGCGTCGAAGGGCGAGGGCCTCGGCAACCAGTTTCTCGCCACCATCCGCGAGGTCGACGCGATCGCGCATGTGGTGCGCTGTTTCGAGGATTCCGACATTACCCATGTCGAAGGCAAGATCGCGCCGCTGGCTGACATCGAGACCATCGAGACCGAATTGATGCTCGCCGACCTCGACAGCCTGGAAAAGCGGATCGACAACCTCACCAAGAAGGCCAAGGGCAACGACAAGGACGCCAAGGAACAGCTCGATCTCGTCAACCGCGCGCTGGTGCTGCTGCGCGAAGGCAAGCCGGCGCGGTTTCTCGAGCGCAAGCCGGAGGAAGAGCGCGCCTTCGGCATGCTGGGATTGCTGACTTCAAAGCCGGTGCTCTACGTCTGCAACGTCGAGGAAGGCTCCGCGGCCAAGGGCAACAAGTTCTCGCAAGCCGTTGCCGAACACGCCAAGAAGGAGGGCGCGGTCGCCGTCACCATCTCCGCCAAGATCGAGTCGGAAATTGCGACGCTGTCGCGCGAGGAACGCGCGGAGTTTCTCGAGACGCTGGGCCTCGAGGAAGCCGGTCTCGACCGGCTGATCCGCGCCGGCTACCAGTTGCTCGACCTCATTACCTATTTCACCGTGGGCCCGAAGGAGACCCGGGCCTGGACCATCCACCGCGGCACCAAGGCGCCCGCCGCGGCTGCCGTGATCCATACCGACTTCGAAAAGGGTTTTATCCGCGCCGAAACCATCGCCTATACCGACTATGTGACGTATGGCGGTGAGGCCGGCGCCCGCGACGCCGGCAAGTTGCGGCTGGAAGGCAAGGAATACGTGGTCGCCGACGGCGACGTCATGCATTTCCGGTTCAATACCTGATCCGGGCTACTACTCAACGTCTTCGCCAGCCCTAATGCATCTGGCCCTGATCGCGGATCGCGCCGAGGTGCTCGTTGATGCGGAATACGATCAGGATGAATTCCGCGGCGATGCGCGAAAAGATCACCCCGACGACGACGCTGGCGATCGAGGACAACAGCACGATGAAGCCGCCGAACGGGCTGATCGCCATCGCGGCCAGGCCTGAGAAAATGCCGGAAATGCCGAACAGCGCAATCAAGCCGATCACCAGCCAGTAGAAGGTCTTGATGATCGTGGGCGTGATGAAGCGGTCCCACTGAAACAGATCCCGAAATTCAAACATCGGTCGTTCTCCCGGCGCGTCGAGTATGAGCTACGTCCAAACCTGCCGCATAGGGCTAGCCCCGAATGTTGCCAGGGGCAAGATCAGGGACCAGCGGCGAAATACGGCCTTCGCCCGCAGAACACGAGGCATGCGGGTGGGCGGGTTGAGATTGCCGCAAATAACGGCCACAATCAGGCTTCCCTCACAGCAATCCCCCATCATGACACTCAGCTTCGAAGATTTCCCGCCCGGCCATTTCGGGACATTCGGCCCGCGCCACGTTACGCGCGAGGAGGTCCTTGCCTTTGCCGCGGAATTCGACCCGCAGCCCATGCACCTGGACGAAGAGGCCGCCTCGCGCTCGATGCTCAAGGGCCTCTCGGCCTCGGGCTGGCACCTGTGCTCGATCACCATGCGCATGATGTTCGACGGCTTCATCGGCCGCACCGCGTCGCTGGGCTCGCCCGGCGTCAATGAACTGCGCTGGCTGGCGCCGCTCCGGCCGGGCGACGACATCACGCTGGATGTCGAGGTCGCGGAGGCCAGGGTTTCCAAGAGCCGGCCGGAGACCGGCATCGTGACGTTCAAGGCCGTGGCGCGCAACGCGACCGGGCTGCAATTGTGCGAATGGATATCGCCGATCATCGTGCGTCGGCGCGACTCCGCGGCGGGGCAGACGGACTGATGCGCTTCTTCGAGGACATGGAGGTCGGGCAGCGGCGCGAGGTGGGATCGTTCACCTTCACCGCCGATGCAATCAAGAAATTCGCCGCGCAGTTCGATCCGCAGCGCTTTCATCTCGACGAGGAGGAAGGCAGGAAGTCGCTGTTCGGCGGGCTGGCCGCGTCGGGCTGGCACGTCGGATCGGTGTGCATGAAGCTGCTGGTGACCGACGGCCAGAGTCAGGCGAGGGAAGCCGCCGCGCGCGGCGAGACGATCGCGGTGTGGGGACCGTCGCCGGGCTTTCGCGAACTGCGCTGGATCAGGCCGGTGCTGGCCGGCGATACCGTCAGCTTCTCCAGCGAGATCGAATCGCTGCGGACCTCCGAGAAGCGGCCGGAATGGGGCATCGTGCAGGCCCGCCACACCGGCACCAACCAGCGCGGCGAACTGGTGTATTCGCTGCTGGCGACCGCCTTCGTGCCGCGCCGCAATGCGAATTCCTGAACCAGGAAACCCCGCCACGCGACTTGATCAGCGCCAGGCCAGCGCCAGCACCACTACCGCCAGGAACAAAAGCCCGACAAACCGGATCATGATGTTGCCCATCCGGTGCGGAGAATTCCGCAGCGGAATCGGATCGGTGGTGTCGGGCCGAATGCTCTTCATGAAGGTTTGTCCCCGCCGCAATATGGTGCCGGACCTTGGTCGCGGCCGGGGCCCGGCAAGTTCAAATCCGGTGCGGGCAAAATGAAACCGCCGCGCTCCCGGGGGCGGGAGGCGGCGGCAATCAGGTGCGGGATATCAGGGGATCAGCTGTTGCGAAGCCCGTCGGCGGCGCGCTTCCACTGCGTCACATTGTCGGCGATCATGCGCGTGGACTTCATCGCAGCCTGGCTGAGCTGCGCATAGCCGGAAATCTCGCGCTGCACGCGCTGACCTTCGGCGTGCAACAGGTCGCGCAGGCTTTCGAGTTCGGCGATCAGGTTTTCGATTTCCGAAAGCGACGTGCCGGCGACGCGCTGGATCAGCGAGTTGACGTTGTTGACGGTCGCCTCGGTGCTCGGCTCGAGCGCGGCGTCGGGCGTGAGTGTCGGCGGACGGCGCAGATAGGCGACGTCGTTGCGGACGAAGTCGCGGATCCCGGCCTCGACTTCCGAGACGGCGGCGAGATTGGAATCGACTTCAGTTGATTCAATTGCTTCAGAACGAACGCTGGCGTTCATCGGTTAGTCCCCTGTTTCGCGTGTGTACCGAGCGCGGTTGTCCCCCGCACGACGAAATTCACGATGCCATCAGGGCTGCTGATTTTGACCGCATCGCGGCCAATATGCGGCAATGCTCGATCTTTCCCGGGATCGGCGCGGGCACGGCGGTGCCGGCCCTCACCAGCTGTGCTTGAATCCCGCGGTGAGGCTCTTGTTCGAGGTGCCGAGCGCGGTTTCGCCGATCGAGCCGTTGATGGTGACGCCGCCGGGCAGTTTCTGCTCGGCGCCGATCTTGCGAAGCCATTTGTCCTCGGTCGACGACAGCGACTGGCCGGCGGTCAGGCTGGTGCCGGTGTCGGCGATGGAGAGCCTGGCCGATTGCTCGGTCTGATAGCTTCGCACCGGGTGCGCGGCGATCCCGGGCATCGGCACGATGCCCTGCTGGATCACGTTGTAGCCGTTCTGCAAAGTGAGCGAATATTGCTCGCCGAGCGGCAGCGACTTGGTCAGGGAGGTGCCGAGCTTGCCCTGCTCCTGCGAGGGATCGACCCGGGCCTCGACCGCGGTCTTGTCCCAGATCGAGCCGACGCCGGGGGCGGTGATCGCCGCCCAGGCGGTCCCGGAGGATTGCGACGGCTGGCCGTCGCTGGAAAATTTCTGCCGCAGCAGATCCGCGCCCGTCTGCGTCTGCGGCTGGTCGACCACGGTCATGTCGGCGCCGATCCGGGTATCCCAGAACGGCGACAGCGGCTGCTTCACCGACACTTCGGCCGCGCCATTCGACTTGTCCTTCGCGGTCCACGACATGTCGGTGCCGCCGGCCGCTTTCGGAAGGCGCGCCTTCGCGGCCGGGCCCGGCGGCAGGGTGGAGGCATCGACATTGAGCTGGCTCCAGTCCGGCTCGAGCTCCCTGATTTCGGCGTCGGTTGATTCGGAGGCGTCGGTTTCCGCCGCCGCGTCCGGATTGTCGTCCGACGGCAGCGCCTGCGCGTGTGCCGGCAGCACCGGCGCCATGCCGACAGCCGCCGCCAGCATCAGCAGCAACGCCAGCCTGTGTCGTGTCATGGAAAACCCCGCCTGCACTGCAGAGCGCCATTGATGCGGACAGATCGGCGCAAAATTGTGGCGGGGCTGTTCTCGGAGTCTGAGCGAGTCGTTCGTCATGGCCGGGCTTGACCCGGCCATCCACGTCTTACTTGCAGCCAGACCGTCAAGACGCGGATGCCCGGCACAAGGCCGGGCATGATGAACTTCAACGGTTCAATTTCGTTCGATAAACTCAGGCGAACGACGCCATCTTCGGCAGATGGATCGGACGGCCGAGCGCCTGCTCCACCAGGTCGAAGGTGTCGACGAGAACCCGGAGGTTGAACAGCCGGCCGGCCCTGAATTGCGCGAAATGCGCGATCCGCAGGCTGATCGGTTTGAGCGAATCCAGCATCGTCAGCGAATAGCGCAGCATCGAGGACGCCGATTCTTCCCCGAGCATGATCGTCTCGCGATCGAAGCGGTGGACCCGGACGTTTTCCGCGATCTGCCTGATGACCTCGATCACGGCTTCCCTGCCGCGGCGCGCGCCGAGAAAGGGAAACATGTCGATCGGGCCATAGATCGCCCAGTCGACATCTTCGTCGATCAAGGCCTCGAGGTCTTCGTACCGGCGTTCATTGATCGCGCGATGCAACGCACGCGAAAAACGCCAGAGGCTGTGCTCTGTCATTTTCTGTATCGTCCTGATCTGAATCGACAAAATCAGCAAACGGCCACAATGAGCGTCATTCGCGACGCTTGGGCCTGGATGCTGCACGTCATTGTTGGTATTAAAAATACCAGATTTTGACTAGAACTCAACGGATATTTTTGCATTGCACAAAATGCGGCGGGGCCTGCCCGTTTACCTGTCGCGCCGCCGCGCAGGCTCCCGCTCGATGGCGATTTCGGCGTCGCGAATCGCGATCACCCCGAACAGCAAGCCGCCGCCGATCCCGCCGATCGCCGCACCCAGCGGCATGAAGGTGAAGAACACCAGCATGGCGCTATAGCCTTCAAAACTGGTGGTCTTGAAGATTTCGACCCAAGCGAGTCCGGCGCCGATCCCGAGCGCTGCGCCGCCCAAAGCTCCCAACAGCAGACCGAGCAGGACGAGCAACGCAATTTTCATGGATGTGGTTTCTTTGTGTCGGTGGCCGCAAAAACTCGTGTTTGGTCGCGGCAGGGCGCCGCGAGGTTCAACGCGAGTTGCCTCGCGCCGTGCTTCCCCGGTGCGCACCTGCGGTCTGGGTCCTCCGGACCATCCCGGAATGACGAGATGCACGCGCTCAGGTCTTCTTGGGCTTGGTTTCAGCCAGCACGGCAGCGACGTCGCGTTCCAGCACCTGTTGAACCAGGTCGAAGGAATCGATCACTTCGCGGATATGCGTGATCAGACCGTCACGAAAGGTGAAGAAGACCGCGATGTCGAATTGCACGACCCGGTCGCTGTCGCTCTTGCGGAAGAATGCGCGAATGAGCGTCGCGACCTTGTCGCCTTCGGCGACGATGAAGGGCAGTTCGTAGCGCATGCTGGAATAGCGGGCGTGGACGGTCTGCCACATCTTCCTGATTTCAGCCTTGCCGCGGCGGTGGCCGAGATGCGGCAGGATATCGATCGGCGCGGCCGCGATGTAATCGATGTCGTCGCTCAGGCGGGCCAGCGAGCCCTCGATGTCGCCGGAGTAATAGCCGTCGAGCAGGTTCAGCAGGCGCTGCCGGTTGAGATGCTCGACCATTCTTCTCCGCCGGTGTCTGGCCTGAATCGCATTGTCGATTCCATTGTCGACGGAATCGCACTGTGATCAATCGGCAAAAAGTTCCGCACCATTAGACGCGGACAGATCGGAAACAGTTCATGCAACCATGGGGTGTAGTTTGAAATAATGCCCTGCGAAGCATTTTCGCCGGCGCGGGCATCGCTGCCCGGGTCGCTCACATCGCGATCGATGTCCGGAAATCTCGTCATGCCCGGCCCTTGTCCCGGGCATGACGATGAAACCGGTCACTTCTTGCTGTTGGGGCTCTGGCCGGCCGGCGTCTTGCCGGACGAGAACGGCGACTGCGTCGCACCGCCCTTCTTGAGGTTCTTGTCGGCCTTCGGTTTCTTCTTTTCCTTGTTGCTGCGCATCTGACCCTTGGCCATGGCATTTCTCCCAGCGCCGGGTTGAAAGACTGTGGCGCGGCCGAACAATAGCAAATCGGGCGGGGATTGTATGCAAGCGGCGCGATGCGTCCGCGCTTTGCGTCGATGGTCACCCTCTGGGCGCAGGGAAGACCGGGTGCGCGCTGCACCCGCGGTCTCGTGTGCAAATATCTGCGAAGGAAACGCACACGAGCAATACAGGTTCAGCGGAGGCAATCCGGCCTTCCCCGCGCAATGGTTTTACGGTTTAGTCCGCGCTCTTGTGTCCGCAAACTGCCCGTCGCTGGATCTGAGCCCGTTCGTGCTCAAAGGCCCTTGGGAGCCTGTCGGGCAAATCACCGGCAGTCGCTTCATAGTCACTCGTCATCACCCGCGAAGCGGGTGACCCAGTGCGCCGCGGCTTCTCGGTTGGTCACGACCGTCTCTGGAATACTGGGTCGCCCGGTCAAGCCGGGCGATGACGGCTGTGGGTGTGCCGCGCCGCTACCGTGGTGCCGCGGTCTTTCCTGTCTCCGAGGTCGACGACGAACCGTGTCTGCTTCTCGGAACCGTCGGGGACATAGGCTTCACCGCGCGCCAGTTTGCCGGGCGAGGGTGGGGCGATAGGGCAGGGATTCCCGGCCGTGCATCTCGTCCCGATGGGCTTCCCGCGAACCAAAGGCATCAGATGATGTCTTTGGAAATCATCCACCCCACCAGACATATGATGAAGCCGCCGACGGCGCCGAGGAAGGCGCCGGCGATACGATGCTTCTTCCACAGCAGCGCGCCCGGAATTCCGAGCAGGAGGCCCGGGCCCCCAAAGACCAGCGCGATGAACATCTGGCTGACAGGGTCGTTCAGAATGCCGATATCGGACAATGGCGCCTACCGCCTCTTCCATCCGCCGCGATGCCCCGGCGCGCCGCCGCTGGAGCGGGGGGAGGGGCCGAATTCGGGGCCGGACTGGCGGGAGTCGGTGGGCTGGATCACCTTGCTGGTGCTGCCGAAGGGTTTTGCGGGAAGGGCGCGCTCGGGGCGGTAGGGCAGGGATTCCGGGCCGTGCATTTCGTCGAGGTGGGGTTTGTGGACTCTTGAAGCGTCATGACTCGTGGAGGGATGCCCCTCACCCCGACCCTCTCCCCGCAAGCGGGGCGAGGGAGGAGAGGCGCTTCCGCGTCCCGCCGCGCCGCGCTTCTTCATCGCGCCCGCCGGCAAGTTAGCGGCGTCGCCGTATTTCTTGGCGCCGGCGTAGGCGCCGGCCTTGTTCTGCACCGTGCGCTGCTTGGCGGTGGGGTCGTCGACCACGGCGAGTTCGGTGGCGCGCAGGCGTTTGACTTCGTCGCGCAGCCTTGCGGCTTCCTCGAAATTGAGGTCGGCGGCGGCTTCGCGCATCCGGGTTTCGAGGTCGGCCAGCACCGTTTCGAAATTATGCCCGATCGAGATGACGTCGTCGGCCATGCCGCCGTCGCCGATCTCCACCAGCACATGGTCGCGCTCGTAGACGCTGTTCATGATGTCGCCGATGGACTTCTTGATGCTCTCCGGCGTGATGTTGTTGGCGGTATTGTATTCGACCTGCTTCTCCCTGCGGCGGTCGGTCTCGGCGATGGCGCGCTGCATCGAGCCGGTGATCTGGTCGGCATAGAGGATCACCTTGCCGTCGACGTTGCGCGCGGCGCGGCCGATGGTCTGGATCAGCGAAGTCTCGCTGCGCAGGAAGCCTTCCTTGTCGGCGTCGAGGATCGCGACCAG
This sequence comes from Bradyrhizobium sediminis, assembly GCF_018736105.1. Lineage (NCBI taxonomy): Bacteria > Pseudomonadati > Pseudomonadota > Alphaproteobacteria > Hyphomicrobiales > Nitrobacteraceae > Bradyrhizobium > Bradyrhizobium sediminis. Next base: position 4,558,352 of record NZ_CP076135.1, on the reverse strand, counting down.
CGCGCATTCGGGAATGTCGAGGCCTTCGCGCAACAGGTTGATGCCGACCAGCGCGTCGAAGGCGCCGAGCCTGAGGTCGCGGATGATCTCGATGCGCTCGATGGTGTCGATGTCCGAGTGCATGTAGCGCACGCGGATGCCCTGCTCGTGCAGATATTCGGTGAGGTCTTCCGCCATCCGTTTTGTCAATACGGTGACGAGCGAGCGATAGCCGGCCTGCGCGGTGGCGCGGACCTCGCCGACGAGATCGTCGACCTGGGTGCGGGCGGGGCGAATGTTGACGGGAGGATCAATAAGCCCGGTGGGGCGGATCACCTGCTCGACGAACACGCCGCCGCTTTCGTTCAGCTCCCAGCCGCCCGGCGTCGCCGACACCGCGACCGATTGCGGGCGCATCATATCCCACTCTTCAAAGCGCAGCGGCCGGTTGTCCATGCAGGAGGGCAGGCGGAAACCGTATTCGGCCAGCGTCGCCTTGCGGCGGAAGTCGCCTTTGAACATGCCGCCGATCTGCGGCACCGTGACATGGCTTTCGTCGGCGAACACCAGCGCATTGTCGGGGACATATTCGAACAGCGTCGGCGGCGGCTCGCCGGGGCGGCGTCCGGTGAGGTAGCGCGAATAGTTTTCGATGCCGGCGCAGCTTCCGGTGGCTTCCATCATCTCGAGATCGAAGGTGGTGCGCTGCTCCAGCCTTTGCGCTTCCAGCAGCCGGCCCTGGTCGTGCAGCTGGTCGAGCCGCCATTTCAATTCCGATTTGATCGACTTGATCGCCTGTACCAGCGTCGGTCGCGGCGTCACATAGTGCGAATTGGCGTAGATCTTGATGAATTCGAGATCGTCCTGCCGGTGACCGGTGAGCGGGTCGAACTCCTCGATATTCTCGACCGTGTCGCCGAACAGGTTCACGCGCCAGGCGCGGTCTTCATAGTGCGCCGGAAAGATGTCGATGACGTCGCCGCGCACCCGGAAGGTGCCGCGGGTGAAATCGGCCTGGGTGCGCTTGTATTGCAGCGCGACGAGATCGGCGATCAACTGCCGCTGGTCGATGCGCTCGCCCTTCTTCAGCGCGAACGTCATCGCGGTGTAGGTCTCGACCGAACCGATACCGTAGATGCACGACACCGAGGCGACGATGATGACGTCGTCGCGCTCCAGCAGCGCCCGCGTCGCCGAGTGGCGCATGCGGTCGATCTGCTCGTTGATGGAGGAATCTTTTTCAATATAGGTGTCGGTCCGCGGCACATAGGCCTCGGGCTGGTAGTAGTCGTAATAGGAAACGAAATATTCGACCGCATTGTCGGGGAAGAAGCTCTTGAACTCGCCGTAGAGCTGCGCGGCCAGCGTCTTGTTCGGCGCCAGGATGATGGCGGGGCGCTGCGTGGCCTCGATCACCTTGGCCATGGTGTAGGTCTTGCCGCTTCCGGTGACGCCGAGCAAGACCTGCGTGCGGTCGTTGCGCGCGATGCCCTCGACCAGCTCCCTGATCGCGGTCGGCTGGTCGCCCTTCGGCTCGTATTCGGACTTGATGACGAAGCGCACGCCGCCTTCGGACTTCTCCGGGCGCGGCGGCCGATGCGGGGTCCAGACCTTGACCTGGCCGTCGTCGCCCTTGAATTCGGGCCGGCCCTCGCGGATCAGCGCTTCCAGCGCATCCGCGGTGGCAGCGACGCCGAGCGCCTCCATCTTGTTGCGCGGCGGCCGCGCCATCGCGGCGAGGTCTTCCTCCTCGGTGGTGAAGCCGAGTTGTCTTGCCAGTTCCGGATCGAGCGTGGGGATCGTCGCCGAGGTGCCGTAATTGGCTTGCGGGGCTTCGTCGAGGCCTTCTGCTCCCCTCGAGAGCGAGCTTCGCTCGCCTCGGACCCCGCCACGCGCGTTGCGCGCGGGGGGAGGGGAGGAAGAAACAGCATCCCGCTTCGCCGCATCGTCGCTCGTGCCGCGCGTCGAGGCCCGCGCGCGATGCAGCGCGGCTTCACCGCCGGAGCGGCGGTCTTTCGAATTGTCCGGCGGCGGCTGCAGTCCGGTGCCCGAGCCGAGACCGGCATCGCCGCGATTGATCGCGGGATTGAGCAGTTCCGCCAGCGCGGGGCCAATCGGCTGCACGTCGGGGCGGTGCGCTTTCGATTTCGGGGTTTTGCCGGGCTTTTTGGGATTGTCTGGGTTCTTCGCCATGGCGGGAATATGGGATGAGTCCGGCGGACATAAAAGGGCAAAAAGCCCGTGAGGATACGCGCGTGAATTGGTCGTCTCGGGACATCGACATCGGCTGTCGTTCCCGGTGCGCCGTCACGCTGCATTGTCAGCAGGTGGCAGCACCGTGGAACGACGCGGCGCCCGGCTGCCTGTCGCGGGTTGCTCGCCGCGCCGGCACCGTATCGCGCCTGCGCGGCGGCGCCGGTAATTCTGCGGCGGCCGGACGATTTGGGATTGACCGGGGGTCCTATTGGGGCCGACCATCGAGGCGCTGCCAGAGGGCAATCCATGAGGTTGTCGACTCGGTTGACGATTGCGATGGTCGCGCTGGTGTTGCTGGCGACGACTGCGGTAGGGGTGTTGACCTATCGCAAGATCGCGTCGATTGCGCTGCCCCGGGCATTGGATCGGGTCGATACCCACGCTCATCTGCTCGGCAGCGAGCTTGCCGCCTCGGTCCGCGGCGCCCGCGCCGACGTGATGGGATTTCGCTCCGCCGTCGCTGTCAACGACATCATGACTGTGCGTCTCAATCGCGGGATCGATCCGGCCGCCGCCGCCACCGAGGCGGAGTTGCGGCGGCGCCTCGGCCAGCGCTTCGCGGCGGAGCTTGCCTCCAAGCCCAACTATCACGCGTTTCGTATCATCGGGGTCGACGACGGCGGGCGCGAAATCGTGCGGGTCGACCGTTCCGGCCCCGCCGGCGCCATACGCATCGTTCCGGACCATGAATTGCGGCGCAAGGGCGACAGCACGGCCTTTGCCGAAACGATCCGGCTGCCCGCCGGCGAGGTCTATGTCTCGCCGGTCGATCTCAATCAGGACGACGGCGTGATCGAAATCCCGCATGTGCCGGTGGTGCGGATCGCAACGCCGCTGCACAACCCGGCCGGGCAACCCGTTGCGATCGTGATCATCAACGTCGATTTGCGGCCGACATTCAACCGGATCCGCTCGTCCCCGACCGAAGGCGGCCTGAGCTATGTCGTCAACGCTCAGGGCGACTATCTCGTTCATCCCGATCCGGGCCGCGAGTTCGGCTTCGTGCTCGGCAAGCCCGTTCATATCCAGGACGACTTTCCGGACTTCGCGGCAATACTCGCGGCCGGCGACGGCGCCCCCCGCGTCATGCAGGACCGGGCCGGCAATTCCTTCGGGCTCGGCATGGATATGCTGCGGCTGGCCGAAGGTCCGCTGGTCGCGGTGATCCAGGCGGTGCCGTATTCCATCCTGATGGCGGCCACGACAGCGGTGCGCGATTCCAGCCTGCTGGTCGGATTGGGTGCGGGCTTTCTTGCATTCCTGCTCGCCGTCATCGTCGCCCGCTCGCTGACGCGGCCATTGGTGCAGATCACCGGGGTGGTGGATGGCTTTGCCCGCGGCGAGACGATCGCGCTGCCGACCGGAGGAGGCCAGGAGATCAGGGCGCTGGCCGATGCGTTTGCGCATATGGCGGCCGAGTCGCGGGCGAAGACCGCGGCGCTCAATCAGGAGATCGAGGAGCGCCGCCGCACCGTCGAGCGCCAGCAATTGTTGGTCGCCGCGGTGGAATCGTCGAACGATGCGATCGTCACCGAAACCCTCGATGGGATCATCACCGGCTGGAATCCCGCCGCCGAACGCCTGTTCGGCTTCACCGCGCAGGAGGCGATCGGCAACAGCATCGACATCATCGTGCCGGCCGACCTGCGCAGCGAGGCCAGCGCCACGCTGGACAGGATCCGGAGCGGCGAGAAAGTCGATGACCACGAAACCGTGCGCACCGGCAAGCACGGACGGCGGATCGACGTGTCGCTCGGCGTCTCGCCGATCAGGTCGCAATCGGGAACGATCATCGGCGCCACCAAGGTGTCACGCGACATCACCGCGCGAAAGAAGGCGCAGGAAGCGCTGTTGGAAAGCGAGCAGATGGCGCGGGAAGTCATCGCCAATGCGTTCGAGGCGTTCATTCAGACCGACGATTCCAGTTATGTCCTCGAATGGAATCCGCAGGCCGAGGCGATCTTCGGCTGGTCGCGGCAGGAGGCGCTGGGCAAGCACCTGCCCAGCCTGCTGCTGTCGGAAACGCTTCAGCCGTACTGCCAGAGCATGAAGAAGCGGCTGCTGCAGAACGAGGAGAACGCGGCCGCCGGCGCGCGTTTTGAAGTCCAGGTCAAGCGCAAAGACGGACATTCCGTCAGGATCGAAGCATCCATGAACGCGCTTCGCCGTCGCAGCGGCTACCTGTTCAATATCTTCGCGCGGGACCTGACCGAAAAGATCGCGGCCGAGGAGCAGTTGAGACAGGCCCAGAAGATGGAAGCCCTCGGCCAGCTGACCGGCGGCATCGCGCATGACTTCAACAACGTGCTCACCGTCATCTCCGGCACCATCGAAATTCTGGCCGAGGAGGTCGCCGACAAGCCGGAAGCCGCGGCGATCGCCAAACTGATCAGCGAGGCGGCCGACCGCGGCGCGGAACTCACCGCGCATCTGCTCGCTTTCGCCCGCAAGCAACCGCTGCGGCCGCGCGAGACCGACGTCAACCGCCTGATCGTCGAATCGGCGAGGCTGCTGCGGCCGACCTTGGGCGCGCGCATCGAAATCGAAACGATGCTGATGGATTCGGTCTGGACGGCGCTGGTCGACCCGGGCCAGCTCAGTTCGGCCCTGCTCAATCTTGCGATCAATGCCCGCGATGCGATGCCGGGCGGCGGCAAGCTCATGCTCGAAACCAGCAACGTCACCCTCGACGAGAGCTATGCCGCCGCCAACGGCGACGTCAAGGCGGGCAACTACGTCATGATCGCGGTGAGCGATACCGGCAGCGGGATTCCGGAGGCGATCCGCGACCGGGTATTCGATCCGTTCTTTTCGACGAAGCAGACCGGCAAGGGGACCGGGCTGGGATTGAGCATGGTCTACGGCTTCGTCAAGCAATCCGGCGGACACATCAAGGTCTACAGCGAAGAGGGCCACGGTACGACGTTCAAGATCTATCTGCCGCAGGCAGACGCCGAGCCCGAGCCGGTCGCGGCGGAAACGTCCACGCCCGAGATGGTGGGCGGCAACGAGACGATCCTGGTGGTCGAGGACGACCCGCTGGTGCGCGCCTATGTCAACACCCAGCTCCAGAGCCTCGGCTACAAGACCCTGTCGGCCGCAAACAGCGTCGAAGCCCTCGCCATTGCCGACAGCGGCGCAGCCTTCGATCTCCTGTTCACCGATATCATCATGCCCGGACGGTTGAATGGCCGGCAGCTCGCCGCGGAGATGGCATCGCTGCGCCCGTCGCTCAAAGTACTGTTCACGTCGGGTTACACCGAAAACGCCGTCATCCATCATGGCAGGCTGGATCCCGGCGTGCTGCTGCTCGCCAAGCCCTATCGAAAACTCGAGCTGGCGCACATGCTCCGCGTGGCGCTGACGGCCGCCGGAATCTTCGCGGAAGCAACGCCGCCTTCCGGACCGGGCGGCTGAGCCCGGATATTGTCATTCCAAAGGCGCTTCATCGCTCGACCGCGAGAGAGTCCAGTATCGGTCTCTTGTTCGCAACTGCAAAATCTATCTAAAATGCCGCCATCGTATCCCCCTGAAACGCCTGAGGAGACCACGTGGCTGCTGAAATCAATCCGCTTGCCGGCAAGATCGTCGAGCCGTCGATGCTGGCGAATGTGCCGCGGCTGGTGACCGCCTATTTCGCAGGCAGGCCCGACCCGTCGGTGTCGGCGCAGCGGGTGGCGTTCGGCACCTCGGGGCATCGCGGTTCCGCGCTCAACAATGCTTTCAATGAGGCGCACATCCTCGCCGTCAGCCAGGCGCTGTGCGACCATCGCAAGCGTAGCGGGATCGATGGGCCGATGTTCGTCGGCATCGACACCCACGCGCTGGCGGAACCGGCGCTGGCGAGCGCGCTCGAGGTGTTCGCGGCCAACGGCGTCGAGGTGATGATCGACGAGCACGACGGCTATACGCCGACGCCGGTGATCTCGCGCGCGATCCTCAGCTACAACAAGGGCCGCGAGCGCGGTCTTGCCGACGGCGTCGTGATGACGCCGTCGCACAATCCGCCCGAGGATGGCGGCTTCAAATACAATCCACCCAACGGCGGGCCGGCGGACACCGACATCACGTCAGGGATCGAGCGCGCCGCCAACGGCTTTCTCGAGGACGGGCTCAGAAGCGTCAAACGCATTCCCTACGACCGCGCGCGCAAATCGTCCTGCGTTCACCGCCATGACTATATCGGGCCCTATGTCGCCGACCTTGCCAATGTCCTCGACATGGAGGCGATCCGCGGCTCCGGCGTCAGGATCGGGATCGATCCCTTGGGGGGAGCCGGCGTGCGCTACTGGCAGCCGATCATCGAGCGTTATCGCCTGACGGCGACCGTCGTCAGCGATGCGGTCGATCCGACCTTTCGCTTCATGACGGTGGATTGGGACGGCAAGATCCGGATGGATTGCTCGTCGCCCTATGCGATGGCGCGGCTGATCGGGATGCGCGACAGGTTCGAAGTCGCCTTTGCCAACGACACCGACGCCGACCGGCACGGCATCGTCACCGGCTCGAACGGGCTGATGAATCCGAACCATTACCTCGCCGCCGCCATTGCCTATCTGTTCGAGAACCGTCCGCAATGGCGCAAGGACAGCGCGGTGGGCAAGACCATCGTCTCCAGCGCGATCATCGACCGCGTCGCGAACAAGCTCGGCCGCCGGCTGGTCGAAACCCCGGTCGGCTTCAAGTGGTTCGTCGACGGCCTCAACGACGGCTCGTTCGGCTTCGCCGGCGAGGAAAGCGCCGGCGCCTCGTTCCTGCGAAAGGACGGATCGGTGTGGACCACCGACAAGGACGGCATGATCCTGGGACTGCTGGCCGCCGAAATGACCGCGCGGACCAGATCCGACCCGAGCCAGTTGTTCGACAAATTGACCAGCGAACTGGGCGTGCCGTTCTACGGTCGGATCGACGCGCCGGCGACTTCGGCGCAGAAGAATCTGCTGAAGGCGCTGTCGCCCGCAAAGCTTGCGATGGCGGAACTGGCCGGAGATCCGGTTCGATCGGTACTGACCGCGGCGCCCGGCAACGGTCAACCGTTCGGCGGCATCAAGGTCTCGTCGGACAATGGATGGTTTGCCGCGCGGCCGTCAGGCACCGAAGACGTCTACAAGATCTATGCCGAGAGTTTCCGCAGCGAGGCGCACTTGCGGCAGATTCAGGACGACGCCCAGCGCGCCATCGCACGCGCATTTGGGGCGAGCGCTTGAGCGAGAGCTTGCGCGGAAGGCTAGACGGCGCGGGAGGTCGGCGAGGGTTTGACGATATCGAGATGGATGCCGCCGCATCGCGTGCATCGAAGGGTCCAGTATTCGGACCCCGCCCGCCCGCCGATCACGCGCAGCACCGCCAGCGGGGCATCGCACTGCGGGCAGTCGGACAGCACCGTCGCGGTAGCGGGTGCGGCGCGTTTGGACTCGGATTCAAGCATAGGCGGCCGACCGCTCGGTCTGCGGCGACTGCCCGGCCGCCGCGTATCGCCTGAGGTTGAGGCGGTCGATCTGATTCTTGGCGTCGGCTATGGCGGCATCCGGATCGGGCCAGGCGAAGCCGATTTCGAGGGCCGCAAACGCGACGCCGCCGATCGACACAGGCTCGAGATCCGCCCGCCTGAGCCTGGCGTGCCAGAGGCCCTTGCCGGCTTCGAAGGATTCGATCGCAAAGCCCTCGTAGGTCATGCCGCGGCTCCAGATATTCCTGGAACCAAGGAAGCACGAGCCGATAAGACCGAACGTGATCCGGTTCACATTTCGGCGATTTTTTTTCGCCCCTTGTCCCGGGCCGCCGGTCCCGCGGCTGATCGCATGATCCAGCGCCGGAACGCGGCGAAATCGCGTTGCTCGGTCCGGAAGCTGCGATAGACCAGATACCATTGCATGCCCTTCGGCACCGTCAGCGCAAACGGCGCGACCAGCCGTCCCGCGGCGATGTCGTCGTCGATGTAGGGCCGGATGCCCATGGCGATGCCGAGCCCGTCGGCGGCGGCCTGCAAGGCCTGGCCGTAGAACTGAAACTCGGGCCCGCGCGCCGTGATCCGCGCTACCCCTGATGCCTTCAGCCATGACGGCCAGTCGCCGGGCGAATGTGCGACGCGGAGCAGGCTCGGTCCCCTGAGGTCGCCGGGCCGTTTCAGCTGTTGCGCGAGCTTCGGCGCGCATACCGGCACCAGGTCGGCCGCGAACAGCGGCTCGGCGACCAGGCCGGGCCATTTGCCGTCGCCGAGCTTGATGCCGCAGCTCCAGTCGTCGCCGAACGGCGCCGCGGCACCGCCGGTGGTGATGCGCACCTCGATGTCAGGCGCGTGTTTGCGAAAATCCGCCAGCCGCGGGATCAGCCATCGCATCGCGAAGGTCGGGCCGACGCCGATGGTCAGCACCCGGACGTTCGACGGCGCGGTCACCTGCGCGGTCAGGCTCGCCAGCGCGTCGAAGATCGGCGTCAGCCCGCTCTGATAGGCGCGCCCGGCCGGCGTCATCGCCAGCCGGTTGGCCTTGCGCTCGAACAGCGCGACGCCGAGCCGGTCTTCCAACAGATGCACCATCCGGCTGACCGCCGCCGCCGACACGTTGAGCTCGGCGCCGGCGCCCGCGAAACTGCCGGTGCGCGCGGCGGCCTCGAACGCCTTGATGCCGTTGAGAAAGAGCAGCCGCCGCATTTCACCCCAAAAACTTGCCACCCTCAGCAAAACTGATGCCAGGGCAAGGTAACTCAGTTTGCACCGCCGGTACAGGCGAGGCACAAATAACGCCGGAGATTCGAGATGAGCCCGCTTCTGATTGCCGCCCTCGGCTTGCTGATGGTCGCGACAGCGTTCCTGTCCGGTCTGTTCGGCATGGCCGGCGGCCTGATCCTGATCGGCGTGCTCCTGACCATCCTGCCGCTGCCGTCGGCGATGGTGCTGCATGCGATCACGCAGATGGCGTCGAACGGCTGGCGCGCCTTTCTGTGGCGCGGCCACATCAGGTGGCGGCCGGTCGCGATCTACCTGATCGGATGCGCCCTGGCGCTCGGCGCATGGTCGATCACCCGCTACGTGCCGGACAAGCCGATCGCGCTGCTGCTGCTGGGAGTGACCCCGTTCATGGCGCGGCTGACGCCGCGGAACCTGAAGCCCAACCCCGACAGCATCTGGCAGGGCAGCTTCTATGGCTTCATCTGCATGGGTCTGATGCTGATGACCGGCGTCTCCGGGCCCCTGATGGACACCTTCTTTCTCGGCGGCAATTTCGGCCGCCGCGAGGTGGTAGCGACCAAGGCTGCCTGTCAGGTCGCCAGCCATTTCGTCAAGCTGGTCTATTTCGGCGGCATCATCGATCAGGCCGCCACGCTCGATCCGGTGCTGGCGATTATCGCCGTCGCGGCGTCGATGACCGGCACCACGCTGGCGCGGCGTTTCCTCGAGGCCATGACCGACCTGCAATTCCGCACCTGGGCGGGACGGCTGATCACGACGGTGGCCTGCTATTACATCATCTACGGAAGCTGGCTCTTGCTGGCGCGCAGCAACGCGTTCGCCTTTTGACGAAAGGAGAAACCGGATGGCCGACAGCACAGATCCGCTGGTGCTCGATCTCGTCGAATGGATCGCCCGCGAACCGAGAACCTACTCCGAAGCGATCGAGGCGTGGCGAACCTCATGCCCGCGGCTGACGATCTGGGAAGACGCGGTCGACTGCGGTTATGTCACGCGCGAGGCGATCGTGGGCGCCGCCGTCAAAGTGAGGCTCACCGAGGCCGGCGAGAAATTCCTGCGGGATAACGGCCGCGTCGGCTGACCACGGCCGCGCCGACCGGCTTCTGCGAATATCGTCAAATCGTGCGGGCGGCAGCCGCCTGATCACAATCCCGCGCGCGGCGCCAATGCCATTGACTTGCCGCCGCCTTCCGGCAACATTCATGCAAACGCATCCAAATTGGATGACAGGTCATCCCCAGCAGGACAGCAACGCCCATGATCGATCTCTATTACTGGACCACGCCGAACGGCCACAAGATCACGATGTTCCTCGAAGAGACCGGGCTGAAATACAAGGTCTTCCCGATCAACATCGGCAAGGGCGACCAGTTCAAGCCGGAGTTTTTGGCGATCGCGCCGAACAACCGCATCCCGGCGATGGTCGATCACGAGCCGAAAGGCGGGGCTAAGCCGATCTCGATCTTCGAATCCGGCGCGATGCTGCTCTATCTCGCCGAGAAAACCGGAAAGTTCCTGCCCGCCGACCTCTATGGCCGCTACGACGCGATCCAATGGACGTTCTGGCAGATGGGCGGGCTCGGGCCGATGGCCGGGCAGAACCATCACTTCTCGAACTACGCCCAGGAAAAGATCAAATATGCCATCGACCGCTATGTGAACGAGACCAACCGGCTCTACGGGGTGCTCAACAAGCGGCTTTCCGATCGCGAGTTCATCGCCGGCGACTATTCGATCGCGGACATGGCGAGCTATCCCTGGATCGTGCCCTACAAGAATCAGAGCCAGAACATCGACGACTTCCCGCATCTCAAGCGCTGGCTCGAGACCATCCGCGAGCGGCCGGCGACGGTGCGCGCCTACGCCATGGCCAAGGAGGTCAATCCGAATTTCGGCCAGCCGGCGATCCGCACCGAGGAAGAGCGCAAGCTGCTGTTCGGGCAGACCGCGGCGGTGGTGAGGTAGTTGACAACTCCAACTCGTCATACGCGGGCTTGATCCGCGTATCCATCGTTTCAAGAGGGATGGATTGCCGGGTCAAGCCCGGCAATGACGAGAAGGAAACGCCGGCTCGGCCTAACGTCATCGGCCGCTGTAGACCGGCCGCCGGTCCGCGATCCATGCGGCGAGGCCTTCGCCGAGATCATGGCTGGGCACCATGGCGGCGAATTGCTCGCTCTCGATCTGCAGCCCTTCGGCGATGCCCATGTTCAACCCGCGGGTCACGGCGGTGATGATGCCGCCGATCGCCAGCGGCGAATGGCGGGTGATCCGCGCCGCCAGTTCGCGCGCGGCTGACAACAGTTCGCTGTGCGGCACCACCATGTTGACCAGCCCGACCTCCAATGCGCGCGACGGCGGGAACGGGTCGCCCGTGAGCAGCAGTTCGAGCGCGCGCTTTCGCCCGGCGAGCCGCGGCAGCCGCTGGGTGCCGCCGAAGGTCGGTGGCATGCCCAGATTGATCTCTGGCTTGGCGAACAGCGCCTTGTCGCTGGCCACGGCCAGATGCACGGCCTCGGTGATCTCGCAGCCGCCGCCGAACGCGATGCCGTTGATCGCGGCGATCACGGGCTTTCGGAAAGCCTCGAGCCGCGCGGTCATGGCCTGTCCGCGCCGGACGAAGTCGCGGATCGCCGTATTGGTCCCGCGGCGCACGCTTGCGGAAAATTCATGGATGTCGGCGCCGGCGGAAAAGGCGCGCTCGCCCGCGCCGGTCAGGATGACGGTGCGAATGCCGGGGTCGACCTCGATGCTGTCCAGCAGCGCCATCAGGCGGTCGATCAGATGGTAATTCAGCGCGTTGAGTTTTTCCGGCCGGTTCAGCGTGACCAGGGCGATCCCGCCGGTGACGTCGAGCAGTACAACTTCGGACATGTTCCATCTCCCAAAATGCTGCGGGCACCCTATGGGGCACAGGCCGTTGTGTATATTCACTGGTTAGTATACATGCGGGGACATGGCGCGGCCCGTTACCGATACCCGTGAACGAATCATCGCAGCGGCGAGCAAGCTGTTCTACGATGATGGCATCCGGGGCGTGAGCGTCGACGCGGTGGCGGCGAAAGCCGGGCTCACCAAACGCACCCTCTATTATCATTTCAAGAGCAAGGACGATCTGGTGGCGGCCTATCTCGCCGCCCGCGATCAGCCCAATCTTGCCTTGTTCAAGCGCTGGTTCGCCGAGACCGAGGGCGGATTGCCGGACAAGGTGGAAGGGATCTTCCGCAATCTCGCCCGTTCGGCGCGGCATCCCAAATGGAAGGGCTGCGGCTTCCTGCGTACCTCGGCCGAACTTGCCAACATGCCCGGGCATCCGGCGATCCGGATCGGCGCCGCCCACAAGAAAAAGTTCGAGGGCTGGCTGCGCGCTGCGTTCGAGACCGAGGGAATCGCGCAGGCCACACAGCTAGCCCGCCAGATCCTGCTGCTGCTGGATGGCTCGTTCGCCGTCGTGCTGCTGCACCGCGACCCCTCCTATATGGAGACGGCCGGCGAGGCGGCAGCTTCGTTGACGAAGGCCGCACTGCCGGCGCGGCGCAAGCGCGGCTCCGCCGGTCGATGACGATTGCCGCGGGACGCGCGTGATGACGTAGCGATCAGCTCTTGGGAAAACCCACGGTCTGCGACAGCAGCACCTGCTGGTCGTGGCCCAGCCCCAGCGCATTGGCGATCGCGTCGCGATCGATCCAGGCGCGGATCACGGTCGAAAGCCCGTTGCCGGCGGCGAACAGGTACACATTTTGCGCGACCGCGCCGGCTGCGGCGGAGGCAAAACTCTCGCGGCTTGCGACCGGCACCAGCCGCATGCGGCTGTGGTCCGCGACGTAGACGAGGTCGAGCGGCGCCTCGTCGACGAAATCCTGATAGCCGGTCACCCGCCGCAGATCGGTGCCCGCAACGAGCTGCAATGCGTTGGCCTCGGCGTTGTACAGATACGCCCCTGATGGTAACGCCACATAGATGTCGATCTCCTGCGCGTGCATCGCCGAGGGCGCGGTGCGTCCGCCGTCTGGACGGTTGATGCCGTTGGCGGCCCATAGCAGGCTGGAGAGCATGGCCAGCGGCAATTCCGTGCGCGCGAATTCGCGCTCCGAGCGCCGCTTCGAAATGGCCTCCATCAGCGGCATGCCGCCGGCCTTGTCGGGGGCGGGCAGCGCGATCTTCGGCGTCGCATCGCCTTGCGCCGGCCTGGGACGCAATCGTCCCATCGCGCCGAGCGCCAGTTTTGTCAGTGTACTCATCGCGCCGGTCTCCTGTTGTTGAATTGCAGTTCGCGGTGCTGCAGCTACGGGCCGGTCAAGCCGTCCGTGCGGAGGTCTGCGGCGGGGCACCGGAACCGAGATTTGAATCGATCAGCACGGCCGTGCCCTGGTTGACCATGGCCACGGCGCTCTCGGCGTCGCCCGCCCTGGCCTCGAACAGCGCGCATCCTTCCAGCCCGCCGTCGATCAGCAGCTTCTGGGCGGCCCTGAATCGGGCGAGCGCCGCCTTCGCCGAGTCAAACGTCTTGAAATCGAAATCCTCATTGGGCCGTTTAAGGCGGACCACGAACATGCTGACCTCCGCAGTCAACGGGCGTCGCAACGACGATAGAATAATGAAGCGCCGAAATCGGCGGGCGCGTCTTGCTCTAGATCAAGAAAACGGCCGGTCCTGCCGCGAGCGAAAAGCCTCAGCCCGCGCAAGCCTTGCCGGTCACGCGCTCGTTCTTGACCACGGTCGCGACCATCCTGGCTGCGACGGCTTCAAAATCCGCCGGTTTCAAATAGCCTCTGGCATAGGCGTCCTGCGTCAGGCGGTCGATCCGCTGGTCGTCGGTGGTCGACCATTGCTTCGCGATGTAGTCGGCGCCGAGTTGGCCGTAGGTCTCGGGGTAGCGCTCGGTCTGGTTCTGGCGGTGATAATAATATTCATTGAGGCCGCTGATAAAACGCTTGCGATCCTCGCCGGCACAGCGGCTGGCCCACGGCAGGTCCAGAGCCCTGAAAGCATCCTTTCGCTGCGAGGCCCGGCCTTCGACCGTGATGTACTCATTGGAGCCGAAAGCCTTGCCGCGATTCACCTCCAATATCGGCGGCGGCGGAGGCGCCGCCGGCGCGAATGCCCAGCTGGCGACCAGCGAGATCGCGAGAGCCCAGACGATGAAGAACAATCTCACCGGCGGACCTGCTCGGCTGGCCCCTCGCATGCGGACATCGGGTTGCCCTGGCTGTTCGCGAGCGACATCACCGCCATTTGCAGCCCGGGCGGGAAATCGGCCTTGCTGACGCCGCCTTTCTCAAACGCTTCGTGCAAGGCCTCGCGCACTCTCAAGTCGAGCGGCGTCGAATAAGTTGCATTGGCCTTGTCGTATACGGGATCGCAGTTTCGGAACATCGGGTTGCATTTCCCGATTTCGGAATATGCCATTGCGTAGGCCCGTGTGGCGGCGACCAGGTTGGCTTTCATTGTCTTGTCACACGGCGACAGGGCATATCCGGTGGCCGCCTGGAGAGTATCCGCCCGCAAGGGGTTACGTTTGGCGTTTTCCGGATCCTGCAACTGTTGCTCAGCCAGTCGTTCGCGTTTCTTCTCGCTGCTATTATCGCCAAACGTCGCACTAACGGTCGGCTCCAGCGGTTGGGCGCCGACCGGGCTGGGGAAGCGCATCGGAAAGCCGCGCGAGGCCCAGGACACGCCGACGAAGGCGGTAACGAAGGCCATGCACACATAAAGAATGAAGCGGGTCATCGAGAATGCTCGCGGAGATTGCCGCGGCAAAATATACCCTGGCGGGTTAACGCATCCGTCGACGCCTTGTCGTCGTGCGGGGCAAGGTAATCGAAGCGTAAATCGCAGCCGCGGCATTCTCGTCGAATTTGATCCGGACGGGAATCCGGCACCGTTCACGGCGATGCCTGAGACTACGGGCTTGCGGCCGCCTGCGCCGCCGCTTTCCGCAGACAATCCCGGCACAGGCAATCGCCGCCATCGACCGGCATCGGCAGGCGAATGGTCTCTTCGGCGCACCAGCAGGGCCCCGACAGGGTGCAGGTGAATTCGGTTCCGCAGCCGGAGCAGGTGAGGCGGCGCGGGGCCGGAATTTCTAACCGATTTGTCATGAATCGAAGCGCTTCGTGAGCTGGTTTTAATTCGGGGTTCATCCCGAAGGTGTCTATGATCGGCGCAAAGCATACGCCTAAAGAAGCCGAACAGACAGTCCAGGGAAATCCGATGGCCCGCGATTCGAAAGCCGCTCTCGTCGCGCTCAATCGTTTCGGGTTCGGCGCGCGCGGCGGCGCCTCCGGCGATTTCATCAACGCGGCTTCCGATCCGCGCGGCTTCGTCAAGGCGGAACTGGCCCGGCCGAACGGCGGGCTGCTCGAGGTGCCCGGATTGCTGTCGACCCCGGCATTGGGCAGCGCGGTGTTCGCCTATCAGTTCGAGATCCAGCAGGCGCGGGACGCCGCCGCGAAGATGCCGGCTTCCGAAGCCAATCCGGTCGATGACGCCAAGGCGCAGCGGCGAAATCTTTCGCTCAGCCGCATCGCCCAGGACCTTGCCGGAAAAGATCCGGCCGCAACGAAGCCGGCGATGCAACCGGAAAGCGGCAGCGCCGGTGCGGCGATGGTTTCGCCGGAGGCGATGCAGCCCAATGCGCCGAAGCCGCCGCCTCAGCCCCTCAATATCATCCAGAAGACCTACCGCGCCGAGGCGCTGGCGCGGCTGCAGCGCGCGACGCTGGCCGATTGCGGCTTCGTCGAGCGGCTGGTGGTGTTCTGGTCCAATCACTTCTGCATTTCCGCCAACAAGGGAGGGCTGGCGCGGATGTGGGCCGGCTCGTTCGAGCGCGAGGCGATCCGGCCTCACGTGCTCGGCCGTTTCGGCGACATGCTGAAGGCGGTCGAGCAGCATCCGGCCATGCTGTTCTTTCTCGACAACCAGCAGTCGCTCGGCCCGGAATCCCGCGCCGGGCAAAATCGCAAGCGGGGTTTGAACGAGAATCTCGCCCGCGAGATCATGGAGCTGCACACGCTCGGCGTCGATGGCGGTTATTCGCAGGACGACGTGACGTCGCTGGCGCGCATCATCACCGGCTGGACCTATGCCGGACGGCAGGGACAGCTCGGCGCGCCCGGCAGTTTTGTCTTCAACGCCAATGCGCATCAGCCGGGCGCCCAGAGGCTGCTGGGAAAAATCTACGAGAACAATGGCGTTGCGCAGGGCGAGGCGGCGCTGGCGGATATCGCCCGGCATCCCTCCACCGCGAAATTCATCGCCACCAAGTTCGCGCGTCACTTCGTGGCCGACGATCCTCCGCCGGCCCTGGTGGCGCAGCTGCAGCAGGCGTTCGCCAGATCCGACGGCGACCTGATGGCGCTGGCGACCGCACTGCTGGAGTCCAATGAGGCGTGGTCCGCGCCGCTGACGAAGGTGCGCAGTCCCTATGAATTCCTGGTAGCGGCCGGCCGGCTGCTGGCGCGCATTCCGGAAGAGCCCGGCCGCTATCTCGGCGGTCTCAACGTGCTGGGCCAGCCGCTGTGGTCTCCCGCCGGACCCAACGGATTTCCCGATAGCAACGCGGCATGGGCGGCCCCCGAGGGGATGAAACTGCGGCTCGACATCTCGGCGCAGATTGCCTCGCGTCTCGGCGACAGCATCGATCCCAGCACACTGCTTGAATTCGCGCTGGCCGACGCCGCCTCGCAGGAAACCCGGCGGGCGGTCGAGCGCGCCGAATCGCGGCAGCAGGCGCTGGCGCTGTTGTTGATGTCGCCGGAATTCCAGAGGAGATGACGATGGATTGCAGCGTATGCCCGACATCGGCGGCAACCTCGCGCCGCGCGCTGCTGCTCGGCGGCGCATCGTTCGCGGCCTGGGCCTATCTGCCGAAATTCGCGTGCGCCGCCGACGGCCGCGATCCGCGGCTGGTCATCGTCATCCTGCGCGGCGCGCTGGACGGCCTTGCCACCGTGGCGCCAACAGGCGATCCCGACTATGCCGGCCTGCACGGCTCGATCGCGTTGGCCTCGAGCGGCCCGCGCGCCGCGACCGCGCTGGATTCATTCTTCGCGCTGCATCCGTCGATGCCGGAATTCGCGCGGATGTATCGCGAGAAGCATGCCGCGGTGGTCCATGCGGTGGCGACGCCGTATCGCGAGCGTTCGCATTTCGACGGACAGGACGTGCTCGAAAGCGGCTTTGCCGGGCCGGGCCGGGTGCAATCCGGCTGGCTCAACCGCGCGCTGGAAGCCTTGCCGAGAGGCGAGCGGGTGATGGGCGGCCTCGCCATCGGTCCGACCACGCCGCTGGTGCTGCGCGGCGCGGCGCCTACGGTCGCCTGGGCGCCCGCCAACTTGCCGCAAGCCGCCGACGATACCGCAGCCCGCCTGGTCGAACTCTACCGGCATCGCGATCCCGCGCTGGCGACGGCGCTGACGCAAGGCCTGCAGCTCGACAAGGCGGCGCAAGGCGACGACATGAAGCCGAAGCCGGGCGCGGGCGGTGCTGCTGCGATGAAGCTGGTGGCGCGCGGCGCCGCCAAGCTGATGTCGGCGGACGACGGCCCGCGGATCGCGGCGCTGGCGTTCGACGGCTGGGATACCCATGCCAATGAAGGCGGCGCGGTCGGCCGGCTGGCGCAGTTGCTGTCGGGCCTCGACGGCGCGCTGGCGGAATTCGAAAGCGGCCTGGCTGCGCGCTGGCGCGACACCGTGGTGGTGGTCGCCACCGAGTTCGGCCGCACCGCGCGCATCAACGGCACCGAGGGCACCGACCACGGCACCGGCACCGTGGCGCTGCTGGCCGGCGGCGCGGTGAAAGGCGGGCGGGTGATCTCCGACTGGCCGGGGCTGAAGCCCGCCAGTCTCTACCAGGGCCGCGACCTCGCGCCGACCACCGACCTGCGCGCGGTCATCAAGGGCGTGCTGCACGACCATCTCGGCCTCGCCGAGCGTGTGCTGGCGGAGGCGGTATTTCCCGACAGCGCGCCGGTGAAGCCGATCAAGGGGCTGGTGGGGTAGGTTCTCGTTTAACCTCTCCCCGCTCTTGGCGGGGAGAGGTCGGAGGCGGTGCGTAGCGCCGCCTCCGGGTGAGGGGCAAGGCGATGCGCGGGCCAGATCGCAAGACGATCCGAATCGCAAGAAAGCTACGCGTCAATCAAACCGACGCGGAGACTGTTCTCTGGAATCGTATTCGCAATCGGCAGGTCGACGGACATAAGTTCGTCCGCCAGCAACCGATAAGCGGCTACGTCTGTGATTTCGTCTGTCGGGAAAGACGTCTTGTTGTTGAGGTCGACGGCGGGCAGCATAATGAATCTGTTGCGGATGCCATCCGTGATCGTCGGTTGACCGAGGAAGGTTACAAAGTCCCTTCGATTCTGGAACAACGAAGTGCTTGGTAATCTCGAAGGCGTCCTGATGACGATTCAAGCCGAGCTATTGCAGTAAGGCCCTGCTGCCTCTTAGCCTCGCCCCGCTTGCGGGGAGAGGTCGGATCGCATCGCAGATGCGATCCGGGTGAGGGGGTACAGGAGCATCAATAAGGTGAATGCGCGGAGAGAGCCCCTCACCCCAACCCTCTCCCCGCGAAGAGCGGGGAGAGGGAGCAGGCCGTCGCCGTCTCAATCCATCTTCACCCCTTCGTAATCCCGTCGATCTCCGCAAGCTCCTCCGCGCTCAGCGTCCAGCCGATCGCCTTGACGTTCTGCTCGACCTGCTCGACGCGGGTGGCGCCGGCGATCACGCTCGACACCTGCGGTTGCGACGCCAGCCAGGAGAACGCCAGCTCGAGCATGCTGTGGCCGCGCGCTTGCGCGAAGGCCTGCAGCTTCTCGACGATGTCCTCGTTGCGCGGCGTGACGTAGCGGTCGCGCAGCGCGGGCGCCTTGGCAAAGCGGGTGTCGGCGGGTGCTGCGGCGCCGCGCCGGTATTTGCCGGTCAGCAGGCCGCTCGCCAGCGGGAAGAACGGCAGCAGCCCGAGCCTGTATTCCTGCGCCGCCGGCAGCAGATCCTTTTCGATGTCGCGCACGACCAGGCTGTATTCGTCCTGACACGATACGAACCGGTTGACGTTCATCTGCCGCGCGGTGAGTTCGGCCTCGGCGATGCGCCAGGCCGGAAAGTTCGAATTGCCGATGTAGCGCACCTTGCCCTGCCGGATCAGGTCGTCCAGCGCCCGCAAGCTTTCCTCGATCGGCGTCAAGGGATCGTATTCGTGCTGCTGGTAGAGATCGATGTAGTCGGTCTTCAGCCGCTTCAGGCTGGCCTCGACCGCCGACATGATGTAGCGCCGCGACGCGCCCTGCCTGGTGCCGTCGGTCGCCATCGGCTTGGAGTATTTGGTCGCCAGCACGATGTCCTTGCGGCGGTCGCCGAGCACTTCGCCCAGCACGGTCTCCGAACCGCCCATCCCCGCGTAGATGTCGGCGGTGTCGAACAAAGTGATGCCGAGGTCGATCGCCCTGTGAATCACCTTGCGCGAGGTCTCGAGGTCGGTGCGCTGGCCGAAATTGTTGCAGCCGAGGCCGACGGCGGAAACGCGCAGGCCGGAGCCGCCGAGATTGCGAATTTGCATGGATCGATCCTGTGCGGATGGAGGCGCGAGACGGGACGATATTGTGGCCCGGCCGCGCTGCAGCCGCAAGGCGCGGCGCTGCCGCGCGGGTCAGGCCTGCGCGGGCAGCGGCTGCAACCGTCCGGAGGCCGGAGCCGGCGCGGCCGGCGCATTTCGCAGCGCCGCTGCGGTCATGCGGCGCACCGATCGTTCGGCGTCGCGCGCGATCGCCTTGCGATCCGCGCTGATGTCGTAGGCGACCGCCTCGCCCCAGCTCACGGTGACGTCGACGGCGCCCGACGCCAGCACGCGGGCCAGATGCGGAATCAGGTCGGCGTCGCCGTACCACGCCACCCGCTCGCGCAAGGCCCGGCCCAACGGCACGCCGCTGAAGCTGACATAGGCCAGCGACATCGGCTGCACGGTGACGTGGGTGTGGTGCGCCGAAGTGCCGAGCGCGTGATGCACCGCGCCGACCAGCGAGGAGCGGAACGGCAGCACGCGGATGCCGTCGCTCGAGGTGCCCTCGGCAAACAGCACCACCGCGTCGCCGCCGAGCAGCCGGCCGGCGATCTCGCGTGTCGCCGCCCCGGTCTGATGCCGCGCCTGCCGGTTGATGAAGATGGTTCGCTGCAGTTTCGCCAGCCAGCCCAGCAGCGGCCAGCCCGCGACCTCGCTCTTGGCGACGAACACCACCGGCCCGAGCGCCGAAATGACGCAGATGTCCAGCCACGATGCGTGGTTGGACAGGATCAGCGCCGGGCTATCGGCCGTTCGCAGGCCGACCTCGCGGATCCGCACCCCGATCAGCGCGCACAGCATGCGGTGATACAGGTGGGGAATGCTCCGCTGCAGCCGCAGGTCGAAGGCGAGGCCGATCAGCTGGAACGGCAGCAGCACCAGCGTGAGGGCGACGAAGGCAAGGGCGATGGCTGTGACGCGGATCATGCGGCGGTCGAACCTGGACGCTGGCGCGGCGATCGCGCCGCGGGGGTTATACGCAACGCAACAAACGGCACCGCAAAAAAATGCGGCCCCGGTCAGACGCGGCGACTGACGGGGACCGCTTGGGGCGCGTGATCTGTGACGGGGGGCCTGATCAGACGCGAGCGCAACCTAACCTTGCTTTGTTACGCCGGCATGACAGGCGGACTTATCCACAGGCCTTGCCCGGCCGAAGCCCGTCAAAACAGCTTGCGGTAGACGACAAATCCGGAGCGCTCCGCCACCTTGTCGTAAAGCTGCATCGCGGTGAGGTTGGTTTCGTGGGTTTGCCAGTAGACCCGCGATAATCCGGCAAGTTTCGCCTGCTCATAGACGCCGTTGATCAGCGCTCGTCCGACGCCTTTGCCGCGCGCGGCCTCGCTGGTGAACAGATCCTGCAGATAACAACTCGGCTCGATGGCCGTGGTGCTGCGGTGGAAGAGATAGTGCGTGAGGCCGAGCAATTCTCCGCCACTCTCGGCGACCAGCCCGTGCACCGGCTCATAGGCATCGAAGAAGCGTGCCCACGTCATTCGCGTGATGTCGGGGGAAAGCGCGGTCGCGCCCGAGCGCCCGTAAAACGCGTTGTATCCGTCCCACAAGGGCAGCCATTGGTCGTAGTCCCGCCGGGTGACGAAACGGATCGAGAGGTCGCTGGGCATTGGTGATCCTGCATGGATGGAGGAAGCGTCATCGGCGCGCGCCGGCCGATGACGGTGCGCCCTTATTAGAGACAGCGCCGGAGAGGATCAATCTCGGTTCGATGCTGGATCGGCCTGCTATTCGGCGGCGCGCAGGTGCCGGGCGAGGCTGCGTTCGCCGCCGCCGCGCAGCGACCGGTAGTAGTCGGCGCTGGCGGGGTCGTCGGTGTGGCGCACCAGGTCGGTCACCGGCGTGTAGCTCAGCATGCGTCCGCCGTCGGGCAACGCCGTGCAGCTGAAGCGCAGCACCTGTCCATCCCTGAGGTTGATGTTGATCGGCGTCGAATCGCCCGACCGTATCATCTCGGTGCGCCGGGCGATGAAGGCGCTCAACTCGTCCTCCGGCAGCTCGAACGCGCCGGTATCGCGGCCGTGATACATCAGCGCGATGAAGGGCGGCTTGCTGTCGGCCTTCGCATCGGGAAGCGAGAAATAGCTGCGGAAGGCGCGGTTGATGAATTCGGCGCGGGTGTCGGAATCGAGCAGCACGATGCCGATGTCGACCTGGTCCAGCGCCGCCCGCAGCCGCTCCGCGGTGGCGTAATGCCGGTGCTGCCAGGCGAAGGCGTCGACCCATTTCTGGCGCAGCAGGCCGGTGATGACGGCGGTGCCGGCCGCGGTCAGCGCCAGCAGCACCATGCGCACCAGGTCGGATATGTCGTAGCCCGGCGTCGCGCGATGGTTGAGGAAGAACAGCGCGGACGAAACCACCGCAATGGCGGCGCTGGTGAGCCCGGAGGCGATGCCGCTCAGCGAAGCCGCGAACGCCACGATGCAGACGAACAGCGGCGCGGGGTTGGGCACCGCAACGAGATTGCGATCGACCAGGAAGGCGAGCAGCGCCGTCGCTGTCGTCAGGGCCGGCCCGGAGATTGCGCGCCAGTCGAACTGCATGTCTGGCCTCGTTGCGTGACGAGAGTAAGGGCCGCAGCATGACGCATGGTTGCAACATCGGAAGGATTTCCTGCGCCAGCCCTAAAAGGCGGTTGACTCGATCGAGGCGGATTTCCGATCTGTTGCATCAAATGATACCCGATTGCCGATGGAACCGGGTTCCATGCTGATCCGTTCAGCCGCGGACCTTTCGAAAGGACGTTCATGCCCACCACTTCGCCCGCCGTGTTGCCGGTTCTCATGCTGTTTGCCTCCAACGTCTTCATGACCTTTGCGTGGTACGGCCATCTCAAGTTCAAGGGGAGCTGGCTGCCGCTCGCGGTGGTGGCGAGCTGGGGCATCGCGTTCTTCGAATACTGGCTCGCGGTGCCGGCCAACCGCTGGGGCAACGCGGTCTATTCCGCGGCGCAGCTCAAGACCATGCAGGAGGTGATCACGCTGGTGGTGTTCGCCGGCTTCTCGGTGCTGTATCTGAAGGAGCCACTGGGCTGGAATCACGGATTGGGTTTCGCGCTGATCGCGGCGGGGGCGTTCTTCATTTTTCACAAGTGGTCGTGATTTCTCACTTCACCCGGGGGCGCAGGCAAAGGAGGCCGCCGCTTGTTTGCTGGTCGCCTGGATGAGCGATAGAACATTGCAAATTCCTTCAGAAGGGCGGGAATAATCGTTTGGTGGTCCGAGCTGCGTGGTGGCAGACATTCACTCACGCGCTCGCAATTCAAATGAGCGCGGTACTTGCATCTGCGAGAACTTCGCGGCCGGAATGCCCGCTCCCGAGCGCTACGCCTGAGGCGGAGCCGGCGTGAGGCCGTGTCGGCGCATGATCTCCGCCATCTTTGCTCGGTCCGGTGGACCGCCAGCCGCCGCGTCGATCACCTCGGCAGACTCGCGGAAATACTGCGGACCTATCGCGGCTGGTGTGATCACGCAGAGTGCCTTCACGTCCCGGCTTCCGTTATTATCGAACCGGTGAATGGCGCCTCGCGGAATGCATAGCGCCTGCCCCGGCCCGACGTCGATTTGTTTTCCGGCGACGGTCCAGGTCAACACTCCGTCGATGCCGTAGATCGTCTCTTCATAATGGTCGTGGCTATGCGTTGGAGCCGCCAGGCGCGACGCGCCGGGGACAATGAGCTCAAAGGCCGCGATGCTGCCGCCCGAGTTGTCTGCGGTGAGCAGGAAGCGCACCGCGAGCGGCCCGAGATGGATGGTCTCGTCGGAAGGATTGACGCGGAGATCGATGGCCTCTTGCAGCATGAGCGTCTCCTGCGGTAAATTGCATTGACTTGAACTGTAAATGCAATTTACTTAGGCTGTCAATTGTCAATGACGTCATCGCCAAAAAGTTCACCAGTCGAAACGAGGGATATGCTCATCGGCGCACTACTCCGCGTCCCGGCCCAGGCAATCCAGCGCCGCCTTATCAAGGAACTCAACGCGGCCGGTTTTGACGAGCTGCGCCTGCCACATATGGCGGTGCTGAATTTTCCCGGTCCGGATGGGGTTCGCCCAGGAACGCTCGCCGAGCGCTCCGGCATGAGCAAGCAAGCCATCAACCAGCTGCTCGGGAGCCTCGAAGGCCTTGGTTATATCGTCCGGTCCGACGTGCCGGACGAGGGCAGCGCGCGCGTCGTCCACTTCACCAAACGTGGACGTGCCGCATATTCAAAAATCCACGACATTCTCCGCGACGTCGAGCGCGAGTGGAGCGCCGAGCTCGGGCCCAGGCGTTTCGCACAGCTCAAAGAGCTCCTGTCTCTCGTCTGGGAAAGCCCGTTGATTCGTTAAGCCAGGTTCGTCCGGCGCTCTTGCGACGGCCAGCGCTATTGTCGCGCAAACCGGACAGGCAAATGCCAGGGGTCCTGGTGGATGCGTTACACTTCGACAGATCGAACAGTTCGATCGGCGAAATTGCTGCAATTCCCGCGCACCGGCTTCACTACTGGCCGCATGCGACGGCCCGGCCGAACGGCCGGCGACCACGGAAGAAATGATCCATGCCTAGCGGATGTTTCCCGGGGAGGGCGGCATCGACCTGGTCTCGCTGATACGTGCGATGCCGTCGGATATCGCCGTCAGCATCGAAGTTCCGACCGCCGAGCTTGTCATGACGGCGGATGCGAAGGCTCGCGCCCGGCGCGCGCTCGGCGCTGCCAGGGAGGCGATAGCGGCGGCGAGAAGCAGACCATGGAGCCCGGTTCTGATTGAATCAGAACCGGGTCTCTTGATCTTGACGCGTTTTCATTCGCATGGCTGGTGCCCGGGCCGGCGCTAGGCGAGATTTGCCGAAGCTGATAGCGATTCCAGTCTCACAGGGATCAAGGATCGGACGATGGATAACCGCAGTGACATCTGGCGTGGCATCGACGCCATCAAGGCGCGTTTCATCGCCCTGAGCGACAACGTCTGGGCGATGCCCGAAGTTTGCTACACCGAGGCGCGCTCCGCCGCCGAACATCTGGCCGAGCTGCGCCATCAGGGTTTCCGCATCGCAGAGAATGTCGCAGGCATTCCCACCGCCCTGATGGGCGAATGGGGCGAGGGGGGGCCCATCATCGCCTTCCTCGGTGAATACGACGCGCTGCCCGGCCTAAGTCAGGAGGCGGGCGTGGCGGAGGCCCGGCCGGTGGAGGCGGGAGGGCATGGCCATGGCTGCGGCCACAATTTGCTCGGCTCGGCCGCCTTGCTTGCCGCCACGGCGGTGAAGGATTGGCTTGCCGCCCACAAGGTGCCCGGACGCGTGCGCTATTACGGCTGCCCAGCGGAGGAGGGCGGCGCAGCGAAGGCCTTCATGGTGCGCTGCGGGGCCTTTGAAGACGCCGACGTCGCCATTACCTGGCACCCCAACAGCTTTTGGGAGGTGGCGGTAACTCCTTCGCTGGCCAACACGCGGGCCGATTTCATCTTCACCGGGCGCACCTCGCACGCCGCGGCCTCGCCCCATCTCGGCCGCAGCGCGCTCGACGCGGTGGAACTGATGAATGTTGGCGTGAACTACATGCGCGAGCACATGCCCAGCGACGCCCGCGTACACTATGCCTTGCTGGACACCGGCGGCATTGCCCCCAATGTGGTGCAGGCCCATGCCCGCGTGCGCTATTCCATCCGCGCCCGCGACCTGCCCGGCATGAACGAACTGGTGGAGCGCGTCCACAAGATCGCGCAGGGGGCGGCGCTGATGACCGAAACCAGGGTCGAGATGCGGATCATTTCCGCCGTCTCCAACCTGTTGCCCAACACCCCTCTCGAGGAAACGCTGCACCGGGTCATGGAGGAACTGGGTCCTCCGCATTTCGACGCGGCGGACGAGGATTTCGCCGCAAAAATCCGCGCGACGCTGACCGACGAGGACATCGCCACCGTCTATTACGCCATCGGCATGGATCCCACCGACCGCCCGCTGGCCGATTTCCTCGTGCCGCTCGACGCCAAGCGCAACCCCCTCATTGGTTCGACCGATGTGGGCGACGTCAGCTGGGTGGTCCCGACCGTTCAGGTCCATGCCCCGACGATCGCCATCGGCACCCCGCTCCACACCTGGCAGGTCGTGGCGCAGGGCAAGAGCCCGGCCGCCCACAAGGCCATGGTGCAGGCCGCCAAGGCCATGGCGGGGCTCGGCGTCAAGGCACTGACGGAACCGGATCTGATCGCCGCCGCCAAGGCCGACCTCAAGAAACGCACGGCCCGCACGCCCTATGTCAGCCCGCTGCCGGACGATGTTGCACCGCCGCTGGACATGTCCCTGACCTGATCCTCAACCAGACTGGGTGAACAAATTTATTGCACTCCGGGGTGCATTTAACCGCGCTTTGGCGTGTCAAGGCCGCCGGATTGCCGAAGCGATGTGCGGCGCCGCATGTTTCTGCCCAAGCAAAAATCATGGCCGCTTCGCCATCCTCCGGGTTGTCGATCACGGGATGTTGACCTCCGGGGCATTTGGTGTGCCATCTTACCGGCGAACACCCGACGCTGCCGCCCGGCGGCGCACCGCAACAAAACCAGAACCATACGGGGACAACGATGCTGGACACCGAACTGCGAACCATGATCGACGAGGTGAAGGACGGGCGCATGGATCGCCGCGGCTTCGTCCAGCGTATGCTGGCCTTCGGTCTCACCGCGCCGATGGCGACGCAGCTGCTCGCCATCGGTGGCGTGGCCATGGCCCAGAGCCCGGCCCCCTACAAGCCGACCAAGCGCGGCGGTGGCGGCCCGCTGAAGCTGCTGTGGTGGCAGGGCGCGACGCTGCTCAATCCGCATTTCGCCACCGGCACCAAGGACCAGGATGGCTCGCGCCTGTTCTACGAACCGCTCGCCAGCTGGGATGGCGACGGCAATCTCAACCCGATCCTCGCCGCCGAAATTCCGTCGATCAAGAATGGCGGCCTCGCCGCCGACGCGAAGTCGGTGACCTGGAAAATCAAGCCCGGCGTCAAATGGCATGACGGCAAGCCGCTGACGGCCGACGATCTGGTGTTCACCTGGGAATATTCCAACGATCCCGCCACGGCTGCCGTGAGCAAAGGCGTCTACGGCGACATCAAGGTCGAGAAGGTCGACGACCTCACGGTCCGCGTTCTGTTCAAGGCGCCGACCCCGTTCTGGGCCAACGCCTTTGTCGGCGCCTATGGCTGTATCCTGCCGAAACATTTGTTCGCCGAGTACAAGGGCGCGAAATCCCGCGAGGCGCCGAACAATCTGAAGCCCATCGGCACCGGTCCCTACAAATTCGTCGAGTTCAAGCCGGGCGACGTCGTGCGCGGCGAGATCAATATGGACTATCACATGCCGAACCGGCCGCATTTCGACACGGTCGAGATGAAGGGCGGCGGCGACGCCGTCTCGGCGGCGCGTGCCGTGATCCAGACCGGCGAATATGATTTCGCCTGGAACATGCAGGTGGAAGACGAAGTCCTGCTGCGGCTCGAAAAGGGCGGCAAGGGCAAGACCAGCTACGCCGTGGGCGGCGACATCGAATTCATCATGATCAACTTCACCGACCCCAACACCGAGGTGGACGGCGAGCGGTCCTCGATGAAGACGAAGCACCCGATCCTGTCCGATGCCAAGGTGCGCAAGGCGCTCAGCCTGCTGGTCGACCGCGAAGCCGTGCAGAAGGTCATCTACGGCCGCGCCGGACGCATCACCGCCAACTACCTGAACGGGCCGGCGCAATACGTCTCGAAAAACACCTCGTGGGAATTCAGCATCGAGAAGGCGAACAAGCTGCTCGACGAGGCCGGCTGGAAATTGGGAGCGGACGGCGTCCGCGAAAAGGACGGCAAGAAGCTGAAGCTGGTCTACCAGACCTCGATCAACGGCCCGCGTCAGAAGACCCAGGCGATCGTCAAGCAGGCGTGCCAGAAGGCCGGCATCGACGTCGAACTGAAGTCGGTGGTGGCGTCCGTGTTCTTCTCCTCCGACGTCGCCAATCCCGACACTTACTCCAAGTTCTACGCCGACCTCGAGATGTTCCAGATCCCGATGACGCAGCCGGATCCGGCGCTCCATATGCGGCGCTATCTGTCCAAGAACGTCGCGACCAAGGAGAACAAGTGGCAAGGCCAGAACTTCCCGCGCTGGGTCAACAAGGAGTTCGATGCGGCGATTGAACAAGCCGAGGGCGAGATCGATCCGATCAAGCGCGCCAGCCTTTACATCAAGGCCAATGATATCATGTGGCAGGACACGATGGTGATCCCGGTGATGCACCGCCTGAAGGTGGAAGCCACGTCCAACTCGCTGCGCCCGGTGCTCTCCGGCTGGTCCAACGAAACCGACAACATCCAGGACTGGTACCGCGAGGCGACGGGATAGCCGCGAAGGGATTTTTCCCTCATGGGTCAGTATGTCCTGCGTCGCCTCCTGATCGCGGTGCCGAGCTTGCTCGGCATCTCGCTCGTGCTGTTCATCGTGCTGGCGCTGGCGCCTGGCGATCCCTTCAGCGAGCTTGCGACCAACCCGAACGTGCCGCCCGAAGTCGGCGCGGCGCTTCGGGCCAAGTTCGGCCTCGATGATCCTATCTACATTCGTTACCTGCGCTGGCTGGCGGCGATGGCGCAGGGCGATTGGGGCTTTTCCTTTGTCAGCCGGATGAATGTCGACACGCTGATCCTGCAGCGGCTGCCGACCACGCTCTACGTGATCGGCTCGGCGCAAATCCTGGCGCTGCTGGTGGCGATCCCGGTCGGCGTATTCGCCGCCACACGGCCCTATTCGATCTTCGACCAGATCGCCAATACGCTGGCCTTCATCGGCTTCTCGTTGCCGACCTTCTTTACGGGGCTCCTGTTCATCCTGATCTTTTCGGTGACGCTCGACTGGCTGCCGTTCGTGTATTCGACCGACGTCAAGGGCACCGGGATTAGCTGGCTGTTCGGGCAAATCCGGCAGGCCATCATGCCGGTCATGGTGCTCGGCCTGTTTCAGGGCGCGTCCATGACCCGCTTCGTGCGCTCGGCGATGCTGGACGTGATCCGGCTCGACTATGTCACGACGGCCCGCGCCAAGGGACTCGGGCAGGCCAGGGTCATCGTCAAGCACGCGATGCGCAATGCCATGATCCCGGTCGTCACCCTGATCGCACTGCAGATGCCGGCGATTTTCGGCGGCGCCATCGTCACCGAGCAGATCTTTCGCATTCCGGGCATCGGCTCGCTGCTGATCTCCTCCATTCTCTCCAACGACACGCCGGTCATCATGGCCGTGACCTTCGTGTTCGCCTGTCTCGTAGTGTTCTTCAACCTGATCGCGGATGTGCTGTATGGCTGGCTTGACCCTCGCATCTCCTTCCGCTGAGCGGCGCACCTATTCGCCGTGGCGGGAGACCTGGCGGCGTTATCGCCGGCACCGGCCGGCAACCGTCAGCGCCGTGCTGCTGCTGGTGCTGATCCTGGCCGTCGTGCTCGGCCCGTTCGTCTGGCGCGTCGCCATCAACGAGATCGACATCACCGCCGGCCTGCAGGGTCCGTCGCTGGCACATCCGTTCGGCACCGACGATCTGGGACAAGATATCCTCGCCCGCATGATCTATGGCGGGCGCATCTCGCTCGCCGTCGGCCTCGCGGCGATGATGGTCGCCGTCATCGTCGGCACGCTGATCGGCGCGCTCGCCGGCATGTCGCGCGGCGCGTTGGGGCATGCGCTGATGTGGCTCACCGATCTATTCCTCTCGATGCCGCAATTGCCGCTGCTGCTGCTGCTGATCTACCTGTTCCGCGACGGGCTGAAAGCCGTGTTCGGCCCGGAGGGCGGCATCTTCATCTTGATCGTGCTGGTGATCGGCGGCCTGCGCTGGATGCCGGTCGCCTGCCTGGTGCGCTCCCAGTTCCTATCGCTGCGCGAGAAGGAGTTCGTCGAGGCCGCGCGCGCGCTCGGCGCCAGTCCGGTGCGGCAGGTGGTGCGTCACATCCTGCCGAACGCCGTCGGACCGGTGATCATCGCGGGCACGATCGACGTGGCCGCGGCCATCATCGCGGAATCGACGCTGTCCTTTCTCGGGCTCGGCTTTCCGCCGGATACCCCGACCTGGGGACGGCTGCTTTACGATGCCAAGGACTTCCTCGACATCGGCCCGCACTGGGCGCTGTTTCCGGGTGGCGCCATCTTCATCGCGGTCGTCGCCATTAATTTCATCGGCGACGGCTTGCGCGACGCGCTCGATGCGCGGCAGGTGATCTGATGCCGCCCCTGCTCGAGATCAAGGGCCTGAAAACCCACTTCGCCACCGACGACGGCATGCTGCAGGCGGTCGACGGTGTCGACCTCACGCTCAACAAGGGCGAGACGCTCTGCGTGGTCGGTGAGTCCGGCTGCGGCAAGACGGTCACGGCGATGTCGATCCTGAAGCTGATCGCGATGCCGCCGGGCCGCATCGTGCAGGGCGAAATCCTGTTCGAGGGCCGCGATCTGGTGCCGCTGACCAGCAGCCAGCTCGACGACATCAGGGCCAAGGAGATCGGCTTCATCTTCCAGGAGCCGATGACCTCGCTCAATCCGGTGCTGACCGTCGGCGAACAGGTCGCCGAGAGCCTGCGCCGTCACGAAGGCCTGTCGAACAAGGACGCGCTCGAGCGCACGGTCGAGATGTTCAAGCTGGTGCAGATCCCCAATGCCGCGGGCCGGCTGCACGATTACCCGCACCAGTTCTCCGGCGGCATGCGCCAGCGCGTGATGATCGCGATGGCGCTAGCCTGCAAGCCCAAGCTCGTCATCGCCGACGAGCCGACCACCGCGCTCGACGTCACCATCCAGGCACAGATCCTCGATCTGCTGCAGGACATGAAGGAACGCTTCGGCATGGCCGTCATGCTGATCACCCATGCGATGGGCGTAGTGGCCGAAACCGCGCAGCGTGTCGTGGTCATGTATGCCGGCAAGGTGGTGGAAGAGGCCGATGTCGACAGCCTGTTTGCCAGTCCCGGCCATCCCTATACCCAAGGCCTGATCCGCTCGATCCCGCGCATCGACCTCGCCAGCGAGCACAAGACCCGGCTCGAGGCGATCGGCGGCACGGTGCCGATCCTGATCAATCCCGCGCCGGGCTGCCGCTTCGCGCCGCGCTGCCGCCACGCCATGCAGATTTGCTCCGAACAGGAACCGGTGCTGCGCGAGATCGCGCCCGGTCACCGTATGGCCTGTCATCTCGGAGCGGCGCCATGAGCGAAGTTCAAACCAGCGAACCTTTGCTGCGGGTCACCGACCTGAAGAAGTATTTCTCGGTCAAGGGCGGATTGCTGTCGCGCGAGCTCGGACGCATACATGCGGTGGACGACGTGTCGTTCGAAGTCAGGCGCGGCGAAACGCTGGGCCTGGTCGGCGAGTCCGGCTGCGGCAAATCCACCACGGCGCGCTGCGTGCTGCGGCTGTTGGAGCCTTCCGCCGGTGAGGTGATGTTCGACGGGCAGGACGTGCTGAAGCTCGGCGGCACCGATTTGCGCGCGATGCGGCGCAACATGCAGATCGTGTTCCAGGACCCGTTCGCCTCGCTCAATCCGCGCATGACCGTCGGCGCCATCCTCGGCG
This sequence comes from Bradyrhizobium sediminis, assembly GCF_018736105.1. Taxonomy (NCBI): domain Bacteria; kingdom Pseudomonadati; phylum Pseudomonadota; class Alphaproteobacteria; order Hyphomicrobiales; family Nitrobacteraceae; genus Bradyrhizobium; species Bradyrhizobium sediminis. The sequence goes on along the minus strand of NZ_CP076135.1, from coordinate 4,527,287 downwards.
AAGCTCTCACCATCCACCAGCTCGGTTCCTCCGCCAGCGAACGTGAAGCGCGAGTGGCGAGCCTGCTCGTCAAGGTCGGGCTGAAGGCCGAGCACATGCGCCGCTACCCGCACGAATTTTCCGGCGGCCAGCGCCAGCGCATCGTGATTGCCCGGGCGCTTGCGGTGGAGCCCAAATTCATCGTCTGCGACGAGCCGGTTTCGGCGCTCGACGTTTCCATTCAGGCGCAGGTGATCAACCTGCTGGAAGATCTGCAGGCAGAGCTGAACCTCACCTACCTGTTCGTGGCCCACGATCTTTCGGTGGTGGAGCATATTTCCGACCGCGTGGCGGTGATGTATCTCGGCCGCATCGTCGAGCTCGCCAGCGCCAGCGACCTCTATCGCCATCCGCAGCACCCCTACACGCAGGCGCTGCTATCCGCCGTGCCGGTGCCGGACCCGAAGGTGAAGCGCAAGCGGATCCGCCTGCAAGGCGATGTGCCAAGCCCGATGAACCCGCCGCAAGGCTGCCACTTCCATACGCGCTGCCCGGTCGCCGAGGCTCGCTGCAGGCAGACTGCACCCGAACTGAAGCAAGGAAGCGACGGGCATTTCGTGGCCTGCCATCTGGCGTGACGCGAAGCCATGAATGCAATCCTATGAGCGCCGCCGCTCAGACGACGTCGCGCGCGCGCAGGTCCGCAATCGCATCCGCGCCATAGCCGAGCGAGATCAGCACTTCCTCGGTGTGGGCGCTGAGTTCGGGCGCCATCGAATCGAGCCTGCCGGCGCCATGGGCGAGCTGGAAGCCGCTGCCGGCGAAGCGCAGGCGGCCATAGGGCGTGTCGATCTCCTGAATGGCGCCGCGCGCCGAGATCTGCGGGTGATCGATCACCTCCTCGATCTTCCAGATGCTGGCGCAGGGCGCGCCTGCCGCCTCGAGGATCTTCTCCCACTCGCGCGGGTCCCTGTTCGCGAGCGCTTGCTCGATGATGGCGCGCAGCGCCGGCTCGTTTTGCTGCCGCGCGAACCAGTCGGAAAAGCGCGGGTCTTCCAGCGCGTCGGCGCGGCCGAGCGCGGTCATCAGCGCGCGGTATTGCTTCTCGCTGTTCACCGCGAGCAGCAGATAGCCTTCGCCCGCCCTGAACAGGTTGGCGGTCGGCCTGCGGCTCACCGCCTGATTGCCGGACAGTTGCTGGCGATGGCCGGCGACGGTGTAGTCCGCCACCTGTCCCGACAGAAACGCCAGCGAGGCCTCGAGCATGGAGACGTCGACCATCTGCCCCTTGCCGGTGTGGGTGCGCTGGAACAGCGCGCTCGATACGCCGAACGCGGCGGTGGCGCCGGACAGCACGTCGCATACCGCGAAGCCGGCGCGGGTCGGCCCGGTCTCCTCGTGACCCGTGATCGCCATGATGCCCGACAGCGCCTGGATCTTGCCGTCGTAGCCCGCGCCGGATCGTTCCGGGCCGGTCTGGCCGAAGCCGGAGATGGCGCAATAGATCAGCCGCGGATTGATCGCCGACAGCGCGGCGTAGCCGATCCCGAGCTTGTCCATCACGCCGGGCCGGAAATTCTCCATCACCACGTCGACCCCTGCTGCGAGCTGCTTGACGATGGTGATCGCTTCCGGCTTCTGCAGGTCGAGCGTCAGGCTGCGCTTGTTGCCGTTGATCGCCTGCCAGCCCGGGGCGAGGCCGCGCTCGGCCCATTCGCGGCTGAGCGGGGTGCGGCGCATGTCCTCGCCCTCGCGGCGCTCCACCTTGATGACGTCGGCGCCGAGCAACGCGAGCTGGTAGCTCGCATAGGGGCCGGCCAGCACCTGCGTGAAGTCGAGAATCTTCACGCCTTCGAACGGTCGGGTCACTCGGGCGTCCTCCTGATTCTTCCCTCTCCCCTTGTGGGAGAGGGTGGCTTCGCGAAGCGAAGACGGGTGAGGGGTCTGTCGCCGCGAACACCGAATGCGCTGTGAGATATCCCTCATCCGGCGCCATAGCCGATGCAAGGCATCGGCGTTCTAAGAGACGGCGGCCGGAGGCCGTCTACGCCACCTTCTCCCACAAGGGGTGAAGGGAAGCCGTCGCCTCAGGCGGCCCGGTTGCCGCGCGCGATCTCCTTTTGCTTGTCGAATTCGGCCCGGCGCCGCGCCAGTTCTTCCGGGCTCATCTGCGCGACGTTGTTGTAGTCGAGCTTCCAGGAGGCATCCTCGCTCCAGCGCAGCGGCGACTGCATCGTGGTGCGCGCGCCGAAGGCCCGCTCGAGCAGGCTCAGCGCCAGCTCCAGCGTCAGCGCCTGCGACTCGACGTCGTGCGGCCTGCCGGCGGAATTGCCGAGCGGGAAGTCGGAGAACAGGAAGCGCGGCACGGCCGCGTGTTCGACGATGTCCTTGGCGCAGCCCATCACCACGGTGGAGATGCCGTTGGCTTCGAGGTGGCGGGCCACCAGCGCGGAAGTCTGGTGGCAGACCGGGCAGTTCGGCACCAGCACCGCGACATCGACCTTGTCGGCGAGGCAGCGGGCGAGGATATCGGGAGCATCGACGTCGATGGTGACCCGGTGGCTGCGGTTGGTCGGCGCGCCGAAGAAGCGCGGCGCGACCTCGCCGATCCGCCCCGAGGCTTTAGCCTTCAGGAGCTGCGGCAGCGGAAACCAGGTGCCGCTGTCGGTCGCCGACGTATGCTTGCGGTCGTAGCCGATATGCGAGATGCGCAGGTCGTGCGGCTTCGAGGTGTCGCCGTCATAGACTTGGTAGAACTTGGCGCCGCCGTTATAGGCCGCACCGGGGCCCTGATCGCCCTTCGCCGGATCGTAAGGGGCGGCGGTGGTGACGATCGTCACGCGCGATTGCGCCAGCGGCTTTTTCAGCGGCTGGAACGGCGCATCGACATGGTGCGCCCAGCGATAGGGCGTGGTGTAGCCGATCGCGGCGTAATAGTCGCGGGTGCGCTGCATATAGGGGATCGGGGAATCGTAGTCGGGCGCAAAGCCAAGTTGGTCATCGAGCGAGCCTGGCATGGTCGTGTCTCTCCTGCGCTTGCACCGTCGGATCATCAATCGAGCTTCGGCCAGACTAGAGATCGCCCGGTTCGGGTCAAGCCGCGATCGCGCGGCAAGCTCCGGCGCTGGCGCAGAGGCGGCATGACGAAGCGAGCGGGCATGCCATCTCGATCCGTCCGGTTCTTTGCCGGTTGTCTCCGATCGCGCATGGGCCGAAGATCAGGCTTGTATCGCGAATGGAGAATTGAATGCGAACTGATTTCGAGACGATCACGGTTTCCCGCGACGAAGATCACATCTTGCTGGTCACGCTCAACCGGCCCGAGGCGTCGAACGCGCTGAATACGCGGATGGGGCTCGATCTGGTGGAACTGTTCGAGACGCTCTCGACCGACCTGGCGGGCCTGCGCGCGGTGATCGTCACCGGCAGCGGCGCCAAGGCGTTTTGCGCCGGCGGCGATCTGAAGGAGCGCAACGGCATGACCGACGCCAGCTGGCAGTCGCAGCATCTGATCTTCGAGCGGATGGTGCGGGCGATGATGGGATGCCCGATCCCGCTGATATCGGCCGTCAATGGCGCGGCCTATGGCGGCGGCTGCGAGATCGCGGCGGCGTCGGATTTCGTCTACGCCGCCAGCCACGCGCGCTTTGCCCTGACCGAGGTGACGCTCGGCATCATGCCCGGCGCCGGCGGCACCCAGAACCTGGCCCGCGCCGTCGGCGAACGCCGGGCGAAGGAACTGATCCTGTCGGGCCTTCCCTTTACCGCCGCGGAGGCGGAGGCCTGGGGCCTGGTCAATCGCGTGGTCGAACCCGCCGAACTGCTGGAGACCACCCTCGCAATCGCCCGGCGCATCGCCGCCAACGGGCCGATTGCAGTGCGTCAGGCCAAGCAGGCCATTCATCGCGGCCTGCAGATGTCGGTGGGGGACGGCCTGGCGTTCGAGATCGAGGCCTACAATCGGCTGGTCCCCACCGCAGACCGCCGCGAAGGCGTGCTGGCGTTCAACGAAAAGCGCAAGCCGGTGTTCCGCGGGCAGTGAGCGGCGGTGCGCTGCGTTGCTGACGGTGGCTCACGCGTTCATGCCGGCTTCGTCATTTCGCCGCCGGCGACACCCGCAGGATCCGTCCCGCCGAGCTGTCGGTGAGTAGCCACAGCGCGCCGTCCGGGCCCTGCCGCACGTCGCGAATGCGTTCGTTGAGGTTTTGCAGCAGGCGTTCCTCTGATGTCACGCTGTTGCCGTTGAGCGAGAGCCGCACCAGCATCTTGTCCTTGAGCGCGCCGGTGAACAGGCTGCCGGTCCACTTCTTGAACAGCTTTCCGGTATAGAATGTCATGCCGGACGGGGCGATCGACGGCACCCAGTATTTGACCGGCTGCTCCATGCCGTCCCTGGCGGCGCTTGGCGCCGCTATAATCGATGCCGTAGCCGATCACCGGCCAGCCGTAGTTCCTGCCCTTGCCGATGATGTTGACCTCGTCGCCGCCGCGCGGGCCGTGCTCGATTTCCCAGAGTTCGCCCGACGCCGGATTGATCGCGAGGCCCTGCTCGTTGCGGTGGCCGTAGCTCCAGATCTCCGGTTTTGCGTCAGTGCGGCCGAGATAAGGATTGTCCGATGGCGCCGAGCCGTCGGGCGCGATGCGGATGATCTTGCCGAGATGGTTGCCGAGATTCTGCGCCTCGTCGCGCCAGGTGAAATGATCGCCCAGCGTGACGAACAAATTGCCGTCATTGGCCTGCACGATGCGGCAGCCATAATGATTGCCTCCCGACAGCGGCCCCTCCTGCCGGAAGATGACCTTGACTTCGTCGAGCCGGCCGCTGCCGTCGTTCAGCCTGGCCCGCGCCACCGCGGTGCGGCCGCCGCCGCTGGCGCGCTCGGCGTAGCAGAAGAAGATCGTCCTGTTCTGCGCGAAGGCTCTGTCGGTGACGACGTCGAGCAACCCGCCCTGGCCGGAGGCCCACACCTCCGGCACGCCTTTCAGCGGCGGCGACAACTGTCCTTCCGAGGTGACGAGGCGCATGCGGCCGGGACGCTCGGTCACCAGCATGCGGCCATCGGGCAGGAACGCCAGCGACCACGGATTGGTGAGACCGCCGGCGATGGTCTGGACCTCGAGCTGCCCCGCCGACGACGCGAACGAGGTGTTTTCGCCGCGCGTCGAGGTGACGATCAGGAACGTCGCCGTCAGCGCGGTCGCAACCGTCAACGAAGCCGTCACGAGGACTACTGGTGTCTTGGTCATGGTTGCCCGTTCGCGATGACATCACCGCTGGCAGTTGTGCGATACGACAGGTCTTCAGCGTTACGCCGGAATTGGCATCGCCATGGAAACCTTGATCGAGAACACCGTGAGGGTGACGATCAGGCACAGCGACAGCGCGCCGACCGCGAGCGAGGCCGCGACGGCGTGGGTCAGCCGGGACGAAGCAACAGGCGCCGGGCGGCCGTGAAAGCCCAAGGCGCCGAACGACCGGATCATGGCCGAAATCCTTCACTGCGCGGGCGAATCACCCGCACGCCCGCAAAATCTCGCAGGAATCGCGGGCAGGATTGCGGCGGGGCGTGGCTCGAAGATGGCAAAATGACGGCGGCGCGGGCGGTTATGCCTGCTGTTTCCCGGCCTCACGCCTCGGCGGCGATGCCGGGGGTATCGTCGACCTCGCTGCCGGGCTGCCAGTCCATCGGGACGAATCCCGGTGTCCGTTCGACCCGCCGCAGCCAGGCGCGGATCGCCGGGAAGGTCGAAAGGTCGTAGTCGCACTGCTCGGCGACATGGGTGTAGCCGTACAGCGCGATGTCGGCGACGGTCATCTGGCCCGCGGCGAAATTCTCGTGGGTCTTGAGGTGGTTTTCCATCACCTGCAACGCGCCGTAGCCGCGTTCCATCCAGTCTTCCAGCGCGTGGGTCTGCAGGTCGCGGCCGCCCTTGACCAGCGCCAGCCAGAAATAGGCGGCGCCGATGTTCGGCTCCAGCGCGTGCTGTTCGAAGAACATCCACTGCAGCGCCTCGGCGCGCTCGATCCGCGATTCCGGCGCCAGCGGCGTGCCGCCCGCGACATACCAGAGGATGGCGTTGGACTCGGCGAGGTAGCGGCCATCCCCGACTTCCAGAAGCGGCACCTGACCGCTGGGATTCTTCGCGAGAAAGTCCGGCGTTCGGCTCTCGCCGCGCAGAATGTCGATTTCGATGGCGCGGTAGGGCGCGTTCAGCAGCGCCAGCGCAAGGCGGACCTTGTAGCTGTTGCCGGAGCGCTGCATCGAATAGAGCTTGTACATCTTGAATTTCATTCTCGGTGAAAACGGCGGGTGCGCCGAGTGAGCCCGCCTTGTCGCGCCGCAACGCGGCTAAACAATGATGCCGTTGCAGGTAGGCCGCAAGGCCCGCGAGATGGAAAAGCTGCAAAACCTCTACCGCACTGCAACCGCGCAGAACAATGTGCCAGCAGGCGTCAACAATTCAGATCACGCTTGCGCGATGCACTTTCAGCGCCGGCGCCTGGCGATCCCGCACCGCGCGCCGCAGGGTGAAAACGAAAGTCAGCAGCAACAGCGTCAGGCCCAGCGGCAGTCCGGTCGCTCCGGCGACGCCGCGCGACAGCAGCGGCACCATCCACGCCGCAGCCAGCAGGCTGATCTCGTAAGGGTGGAACCCGCGGTTCAGTCCATGGCGCGCGAGAAACGCGATCGCGACCGCCAGCACCACCAGGTCGTAGTCGAGCACATAGGGCGTCGCGAGCAGGCTGCCGCTCGCCAGCGCCGAGGCCTTGAGCTCGAAGGCGGCATCGCTCTGCCAGAGCCATGCCAGAGCCGCGGCGAGCGCCAGCGCCAGCGCGATCTGTATCGCATAGGCCGACTGCACGCCGGCGCCCCACATCCGCGCCGCCGAAAACACCGACTGGATCTTCTCCCAGCCGGTGCCGCCCTGTTCGAGCACCACGACTTGCGTGAAATTCATGGAATCGATGAACGCCTGCCAGACGCCGCCGCCGAGCGCTGCAAAACTGACCGCGACCAGCGCGGCTACCGTGGCCGCCGCCGCGCCGATCGTGTTCCACCGTGCGCCCGCCAAGAGCGCCACCGGAATCAGCACGCCGAATTGCGGCTTGTAGGCGAGGGCGCCGATCAGCACGCCCGCGAGCCAGGGCCGGCGGTCGAGCAGGTGCAGCGCGCCGCCGAGCAATGAAGCGGTGAGAAATCCGTTCTGGCCGTGGCCGATATTGACGAACACGGCCGGAAAGGCCGCCGCGACCAGCAGCGTTTCGGGGCGCGGCAGGATCGCGCGCATCACCGCCAGATAGGCCGCGAAACTGGCGGCGAGCCAGATCGCCAGCCCCCAGGCATAGGGAACCGCCGATACGAGAACGGCGACCGCGAAGAAGAACGGCGGATAATGCCAGCCATAGAACGGCACCTCGCGGCCGCCGAACACGGCCTTTTCGGCGGCATGCTGCAGCGCCGGCTGGTAGGCCTCGGCGGGGTTGCCCTGCCAGGTCAGGCGGCCGGCGGCGTAGACGTTGGAAAAATCGGTGCCGACCGGCTTGCCGTTGCGGTCGATCAGGCCGTCCGACAGCGCGATCCAGCCGGCCACCGCCAGCGCGCAGATGCCGAGCAGGATCAGGCTGTAGCCGCGGATGCGCGCCGGGGTCAGCCAGCCGCCGGATCGCAACCCATGCCGTATCCCTTGCCAGATATGAGTCATTTCGCCGCAGAATTTTATGAATATTGCGCAACCGTAGCGGGGCCGTTTTAACGTTCCCTAAAGTTTGGCCGCATCCGGCCAAGCTTCTTGCGATGCAGCGTGGCCCGCTTTAGGGTGCCTCGATCCCATCAGGAAGAGTCGTGGATCGGTGTGCCAACACCCGCATGTCCACGACGTTTGCAAGGAGACGATGATGCCGTTCCTGTCCGCTGCGCTCGACCGTGTGAAGCCGTCCGCGACCATCGCGGTCACGGATAAAGCACGCGCGCTGAAAGCGGCAGGCCGCAACGTCATCGGCCTCGGCGCCGGCGAGCCGGATTTCGACACGCCCGCCAACATCAAGCTGGCGGCGATCCGCGCCATCGAGGCCGGCAAGACCAAATACACCGACGTCGGCGGCATTCCCGAGCTGAAGGAGGCGATCATCGCCAAGTTCCAGCGCGAGAACGGCCTGACCTACAAGCCGAACCAGATCATCGTCGGCACCGGCGGCAAGCAGGTGCTCTACAACGCGCTGATGGCCACCATCAATCCGGGCGACGAGGTCATCATTCCCGCGCCGTACTGGGTGAGCTACCCGGAAATGGTGGCGCTGGCCGGCGGCGACCCGGTGCCGGTGGTGTGCACGGCGGAGCACGGCTTCAAGCTGCAGCCCGACGCGCTGGAGAAGGCGATCACGCCGAAGACCAAGTGGATCATCCTGTGCTCGCCGTCGAACCCGACCGGCGCCGCCTATTCGCGCGCCGAGCTGAAGGCCATCACCGACGTACTGGTGAAGCATCCGCATGTCTGGGTGATGACCGACGACATGTACGAGCATCTGGTCTACGACGATTTCGTATTCACGACGCCGGCGCAGATCGAGCCGAAGCTGTACGACCGCACGCTGACGGTGAACGGCGTGTCGAAGGCCTATTGCATGACCGGCTGGCGCATCGGTTATGCCGGCGGCCCGGCCGAACTGATCAAGGCGATGGCGACCATCCAGTCGCAGTCGACCTCGAACCCGTGCTCGATCTCGCAATGGGCCTCGGTCGAAGCGCTCAACGGTCCGCAGGACTTCATCCCCGTCAACAACAAGGCGTTCAAGGAACGCCGCGATCTCGTGGTGGCGATGCTGAACCAGGCCAAGGGCATCGACTGCCCGCGGCCGCAGGGCGCATTCTACGTCTATCCGTCCTGCGCCGGCACCATCGGCAAGACCTCGCCGTCCGGCAAGGTGATCGCCAATGACGAGGACTTCGTCACCGAACTGCTCGAGCAGGAAGGCGTCGCGGTGGTGCAGGGTTCGGCATTCGGGCTCGGCCCGGCGTTCCGGATTTCCTACGCCACCAAGAACTCCGATCTCGAGGACGCCTGCAAACGCATCCAGCGCTTTTGCGGCAATTTGCGATAGAGCGTTTTCGAGCGAAGCATGTCCCGCACGTGATGCGGGATGGCTTCCCGGTTCGCGTTAAGAAAACGCGTCAGAAGAAAGGCGTGTCAAATCACGTCTTCGATATCCGGCCGTCGAACATTTGAAGTTTCGAGGGTGACATTTGGAAGCGCCTTGTTTTGGACAAGGCGCTTTCTTGTTTTCGACAAGGCGTTTTCTTTCTGTCGCTCCGCAAGTTCATTATTTCATGCGGAGACCAACATGCGACTCTCGACACTCACTATCGCCATCGCGGCGCTCGGCGCCTCGATCGCCGGGGCAAACGCGATGCCGCCGATGCGCGCCGGCATCCTGCAATGCCAGGGCGGCCAGAATGTCGGTTTCGTGGTCGGCTCGGTCACGTCATTCGAATGCGTGTTCCAGAGCGAAGGCCGCCGTCCCGAACCCTATATCGCGACGGTGCGCCGCTACGGCGTCGATCTCGGCTTCACCGAGCAGACCCGGCTGGCCTGGGCGGTGAACGCGCCGACCAGCAGGCTCGGGCGCGGCGAGCTCGCCGGCAATTACGGCGGCGTCGGCGCCAATGCCTCGGTCGGCGTCGGCTTCGGCGGCAATTTCCTGGTCGGGGGATCTGCCAATTCCTACGCGCTGCAACCGCTCAGCGTGCAGGGCCAGACCGGGTTGAATGTCGCGGCCGGCATTGCCGACATCGAGCTGCAGCCGGTCCGCTTCGGGCGCGGCGGCACTTACCGGGTGCATCGCCGCCATCACCACCATCGCCGTCACGGCTGAAGCGCCAACGAGGTTAACGAGAGAGGCCCGCGCAAGCGGGCCTTTTTTGCGAGTCCGTCATTCCGGGGCAGCCCGCAGGGCTGAACCCGGAATCTCGATGTGATGGGCACCGAAACCCCCGCATCGAGATTCCGGGTCTGGTGCTTGCGCACCATCCCGGAATGACAACGCCACCGCCATTGTGTCATAGAGAATCAGGCGCCAAGGCGTGGCGCTGTTCCGATTCCCTGCTCGCATCACATCCCTTCAGCCGGAGATTTCTTCATGCGCCGCTCACTCATCCTTGCCGGTATCGCCGTTAACCTGCTGCTTGCATCGTTTGGCGCCGCCCAGGCGCAGCAGCCGATGCAGCGCGTGCAGGTCGGTATTCTCGAATGCCGCGGCGGCGCCAGCATCGGCTTCATCGTGGGATCGGTGACCAATCTCGGCTGTGTGCTGCGCGCCGACGGCCTGCCGGAAGACCGCTACGTCGCGACCATCCGCAAGGTCGGGCTCGACCTCGGCATCACCCAGGAATCCGCGCTGGCCTGGGGCGTGTTCGCGCCGGTCGCGCGGCTCGGCCCCGGCGATCTCGCCGGCAATTACGCCGGCGCGCAGGGCAGTGCCGCGATCGGCGTCGGGGTCGGCGGCAACGTGCTGGTCGGCGGCTCCAACAACACCATCGCCCTGCAACCGCTCAGCGTGCAGGGCCAGGTCGGCCTCAGCATCGCGGCCGGACTGGAAAGCCTGGAATTGCGGCCGGGAAGGTGAGGGGGTTGATGGATTGGCGCCGATAGCACGCAGGATGGGTGGAGCGAAAGCGATACCCATCATGTTTTGCACGAGTGGTGATGGGTTTCGCGAAAAGCTCAACGCATCCTACGAGCTGCCCATGCTTCGAGACGCTCGCGCCGCTCGCTCCTCCCGAGTGAGCGCGAAGCGCTCATCCGGGCATGAGGTTGTTGTGTTTCAGCAGGTTCAACCTCATCCTGAGGAGCGTCGCGAAGCGATGCGTCTCGAAGGATGGACCGCAACACCGATTTGCAACTCCATAAGCCCGTCGTCTCAGTGGAAGATGCGTCCGGAATCGATGACGACGGTCTGGCCGGTCATGGTCTCGGTGCGGCACATGGCGACCACCATGTCGGCGCAGTCGTCCTTGTCGGCGGGCTTCTTCAGCAGCGCGCCCGATGCGGAGCGCTCGATCTGCTCTATCAGGAGATTCGCCGTTGCGCGCGTGCCTTCCAGCAGACCCGGCGCCACGCAGTTGACGAGCGTCTCCGGCGCCAGCGCCACCGCCATGCAACGCGTCAGATGAATCAGCCCCGCCTTCGACACGGCGTAGGCGATGGAAGAGCCGGTCGGGCTGAGCCCTGCCACCGAAGCGATGTTGACGATGCGGCCTCGCCCCTGGGCCTTCATGACAGGGGCCACCGCCTTGGTCAGGCGCATCGGCCCCGTCAGGTTGATGGCCATGATCTTGTCCCATGCCTCCAGCGTCAGATCGTCGAGATCGCCGAACGGGATCGAGACGTTGTAGGCGGCGTCATTGACCAGAACATCGAGGCGGCCGAAAGCCCGGGTGACCTCGCCCACCAGCCGATCCACCGCCGCGCCGTCGGTGATGTCACAGGCGAAAGCCCGGGCGTTGACCTGATAGCTCGACGTCAGTTCGCCGGCGACGCTTTCCGCCTGCTCGCGGCTGCGGGCGTACATGACGGCCACATGGGCGCCCTCCTGCGCGAGCGCATGGCAGATGCGCTGCCCCAGCCCGCCATTGCCGCCCGTCACCAGTGCAACCGCGCCCTTCAGGTCCATCGCTTCTCTCCCTTGACGCGAATGCGCTGTCGCAAGCCGCCATGTCTGCTCATCTTCAAATAGCAGTCAAGGGAACATCGAGTTTGCTAAATCCATTCTGTCGAACGATTGCCGCGCACGCCGCACCGCCATTGGGGCCGTAGGGCGGATTCACTTTAATCCGCCATCGCGTATGGATCGGCGGGTTAAAGTGAATCCGCCCTAAGCGAGCTGGCGCCGTTGAATTCTACATCAAAAGTTTTGGGATTAGTTGCGGTGCAGTAACCGCCATAAAGTGCTTTGAAAATGCAACCTAGGTATGCATGATTTAGTCGAGTATGCCAGGTCAAGGACCAAGGGGGAGCGCAAGCGTCGTAGTCATGGGGAAGCTATGTCCCTTTTCGTAATGCAGTTTATTTGTTTGGGACGCGCGAGGCATCATCATCCGTCTGTCTGGAAATGACAATCAATCGGATCACTCAATAAGCGGTTGTCAACTTCGGAGAATTCAGAAGTTGGAAATTTCACATCATTCATCGGAGGGGAGATGATGCACAGGCGATCTATGATTTTGGGCGGGGTAGCTGCCGCAACACTATCACCTTTGAAAGCCGCGGAAACGTTTGTCAACAACACACCGATGGGACCGCTCCGACGAGCTTATGTCGATCATCCAACAGTCATAAAGCAGAATTGCCAGCTTTGGTGTTGGGCCGCTTCATCGTCAATGATCTTTGCGTCTCACGGGCACCAGGTACCGCAACAGCAAATTGTCCAGAAACTCTTTGGTGAAACAGTTTGCGCATCTTCAGGCATGCATCCACTAGGTCCTACGGGGACAATCACAGCTACGCTCTCTTCGCCATGGACGAATATCAGCGGAACCACATTTAGTCCGCATATAGTTGCCGCGTACGACGCGTACAGGAGCATCAACGCGATCAACAACAACTTCATCATCAACGAGCTAACGCAGAACCGTCCGCTGCTTTACTGCAACCGGACCCATGCGATGGTCGTTGTGGCGATCGAATATATTGCCACTCCAATGGGACCGAACCCTACAGCGGTTGGCGTCATTGATCCCTATCCGGGATCTCCGGACTTTCATCTCTTGTCTGGTCCCGAAATGGTGCCTGCTCATATGGGCGGTGACATGACGTATGTTGCTTCAGTGCACATATAGGCCGTAGGGCGGATTCCCTTTAATCCGCTATCTCGTATGGATCGGCGGGTTGAAGTGAACCCGCCCTACGCGAGCTCCTTGCTTCATGTTGCAATCATACAGCATGCATCAAGGGCCGCTTCCGGGAGGGTGTGTCCGCCGAAAAAGACGCCACTGGCGGGATGATAGAATAGTGCCGGTGATTTGCCCGACGTGTCAAAATGTTTACTCACAGCATCCATGCCCCATGGTACTTTGCATGGGGTTGTTTTCGCGATTTTTACTTCGGCGCGACCGCTTGCGACAAATCAACCCGGCGGGCAAAATTTCCCTTCCGCCGTCGGGCAAATCACCGTTACGACTCCCGCCATCCTGTCCCCTTAGGAGGGGCGTTGGCCATCGTCACCGAACGTTGGGATGGGATGCGGTGGACGCGACGGCATCGTGCGCGGAAAAGGATTGCAGGGCGGGATAAACTCCGTGAGCGGTCTTTAGGACGTGCTGACGAGCGGTGTCGAAGCGTACGGCAAAGTCGTGTGGACCTGACGCCTCAGTGGTCGGCGTCAAGTCTTTCGGAGGCGCAAGGGCTCAACCGGGCCGGCGTGCCAAATTCCGGGAGGCGACGGAGGCGAGAAGAGCCCGATACTCCGGGGTGAGCGCGATATAAGCCGTAAAGCCATTGCGCAGGGAATGTCGGATGTTCTCCGCTGCCCTGTATGCTCGTGTGCGCTTTTCTTTCTACCCTTTTGCATGCGAGACCGCGGGTGCAGCGCGCATCCGGCATTCCCTGCTCCCTCATTTGAGGGGGACAACGACAGGCAAAGCTCGGGTGCCTCCCGCCGCGAGAAGGCGGACGTGTATCTGGCTGAAATTTGAGTCCGCAAGTCAGGAGCGGCCACGCTGTTCGCACACCTACCGCTGTCATCGCCCGGCTTGACCGGGCGACCCAGTATTCCAGAGACGGTCATGTTCAATCGAGAAGCCGCGGCGTACTGGATCGCCCGGTCAAGCCGGGCGACGACAGTCTTGTTGTGGCGGGCGGCTCGACTCGATCCCGGAGGGGAACAAGGGCGCGCGCTTCCTGCAAACGCCAGTCAGCGGCAACGATCGGGCGTTGCGCAATCCACCCCATCGACGTTTTTCTCGCTTGCCAAAATCCCGGGACGGGCGGACGATCCCCATGCCGACCCAATCAAGGGCCGAGCTCCAACCAAGGAGGCGGCAATGGGACAAGACGTCAGAAGTCCCCGCGGTCCACGGTGCATTGCGCTGGTGGGCCCTTTCCAAAGCGGTAAAACCACACTCCTCGAAGCGATATTGGCGCGCACCGGCGCCATTCGTAACGCCGGCAGCGTCGACGCCGGAACCTCGGTCGGCGACGCCAGCCCGGAGGCCCGCCGTCACAAGATGGGCACCGGCCTCACCGCCGCCACCACTGACTTCATGGGCGACAGCTACACCTTCCTCGATTGTCCCGGTTCGATCGAATTCGCGCACGACATGCGCGCCGCGATCCCGGCGGTCGATGCCGCTGTCGTGGTCTGCGAGGCGGACGAGAAGAAGCTGCCGCAGCTTCAGATCATCCTGCGCGAACTCGAGGATCTCGGCATTCCGCGCTTTTTGTTTCTCAACAAGATCGACCGCGCCAACAAGCGCATCCGCGAGACGCTGGCGACCCTGCAGCCGGCCTCAAGGATCCCGCTGGTGCTGCGGCAGATTCCGATCTGGAACGGCGACCTGATCGCGGGCTTCGTCGACCTCGCGCTGGAACGCGCCTTCGTCTACCGCGAACACAAGGCGTCCGAAGTGGTGGCGCTGCAAGGCGGCGACCTCGACCGCGAGAAGGAAGCCCGCTTCTCGATGCTGGAAAAGCTCGCCGATCACGACGACGCGCTGATGGAGCAACTGCTCGAGGACATTACGCCGCCGCGCGATGCCATCTTCGACGATCTCGCCCGCGAATTGCGCGAAGGCCTGATCTGTCCGGTGCTGCTCGGTTCTGCGCTCCGCGAGAACGGCGTGCTGCGGCTGATGAAGGCGTTGCGCCATGAGTCGCCCGGGGTCGCCGACACCGCCAAACGGCTCGGCGCGGCTTCGGCGAAGGACGCATTGGCCTATGTGTTCAAGACCCTGCATCTGCAGCACGGCGGCAAGCTGTCGCTGGCGCGCATCCTCGCCGGACATCTCGACGACGGCGCCACGCTGCAATCGTCATCGGGCGAGACCGGCCGGGTCTCCGGAATTCTTTCCGTCAACGGCGCGCACGACAGCAAGCGCGCCTCCGCCAACGCCGGCGACACCGTGGCGCTCGGCAAGCTCGACACCATCAAGACCGGCGACACGCTGTCGAGCGGCAAGACCGCGCCGAAAGCGCTGGTGAGCGTCGAGCCGACGCCGCCGGTGCTGGCGTTGTCTTTGTCGGCCACCGACCGCAAGGACGACGTCAAGCTCGGCCAGGCATTGCTGCGGCTCAACGAGGAGGATCCTTCGCTGACGATGATTCACAATCCGCGCACCCACGACATCGTCTTGTGGGGGCAGGGCGAGATGCATTTGCGGGTGGCGCTGGAGCGGCTGCGCGAGCGCTTCGGCGTCAACGTCAAATCGCAGCCGCCTTCGATCGGCTATCAGGAGACCATCCGCAAATCGATCACCCAGCGCGGCCGGCACAAGAAGCAGTCCGGCGGCCACGGCCAGTTCGGCGACGTGGTGCTGGAGATCAAGCCGATGCCGCGCGGCGGCGGCTTCGAGTTTCATGAACGTGTGGTCGGCGGCGCGGTGCCGCGAAATTATATTGGCGCGGTGGAAGAGGGCGTAGTCGACGGGCTGCTGCGCGGGCCGCTCGGCTTTCCCGTGATCGACGTCCAGGTGACGCTGACCGACGGCTCCTACCACAGCGTCGACTCCTCCGATCTCGCTTTCCGCACCGCGGCGCGGATCGGCGTCTCAGAGGCGCTGCCGCAGTGCCAGCCGGTGCTGCTGGAGCCGATTCATGTGGTCGAGATCGTCTGTCCGACCGACGCCACCGCCAGGATCAACGCCATCCTGTCGGGACGGCGCGGGCAGATTCTCGGCTTCGACACCCGCGACGGCTGGCCGGGATGGGACCGCGTCCGCGCCATGATGCCGGAGGCCGAAATCGGCGAACTGATCGTGGAGCTGCGGTCGGCGACCGCCGGCGCCGGCAGTTTCACGAGGGCTTTCGACCGCATGGCCGAAGTCACCGGCCGCGCCGCCGACCAGATCATCGCCGCGCACGGCGTCGCGGCGTAGGAGTTGTTTCTGGTCGCGTTCTTGACAGCAGCAAGCGGAAGATAAATTGATCGTCATGGCCGGGCAAAAGTGCGAAGCACGTCTCGCGCGAAGGCGCGCTTCGCGCTTTTGGCCGGGTATGACAAGGAGATCTGTCCGTGACCAAACCCCCCGCCGCATGCCTGATCGGATGGCCGGCGGCGCATTCGCGTTCGCCGCTGATTCATCATTACTGGCTGCGCTCGCTCGGCATCGAGGGCGGCTACAGCATCGAGGCGATCCCGCCCGAAGGCTTTGCCGAATTCGTGCTGCACCTCTCGACCCACGGCTTCGTCGGCGCCAACGTCACCATTCCGCACAAGGAGCGCGCGCTGGCGCTGTCGAAGCCGGACGAGCGCGCCAGTGCCGTCGGCGCGGCCAATACGCTGTGGTACGAGGGCGGCGAGTTGCGCTCGACCAACACCGACATCGAGGGCTTCATCAACAATCTCGACGCCTGCGCGCCCGGATGGGACCGTGCCGAGGAAGCGCTGGTGCTGGGCGCCGGCGGCTCGTCACGCGCGGTGGTGTTCGGCCTGCTCGAGCGCGGCATCAAGAGCGTGCATCTGGCCAACCGGACCATCGAGCGCGCCCGTGCGCTGGCCGGGCAATTCGGCGCTCATGTGCATCCGGTCGCGTGGGAGACCGTCGAGGAGCTGCTGCCGCGCGCGGGCCTTTTGGTGAATACGACCTCGCTCGGCATGCACGGCCAGCCGCCGCTTGAGATCGACGTCGGCCTGTTGCCTGATAACGCCGTGGTCGCCGATCTCGTCTATGTGCCGCTGGAAACGCCGTTGCTGGCGGCCGCCCGCGCGCGCGGACTGAAGGTCGCCGACGGGCTCGGCATGCTGCTGCACCAGGCCGTGCGCGGCTTTGAATTGTGGTTCGGGCAGCGGCCGAAGGTCACGCCGGAACTTCGCGAACTGGTCGAGGCCGATCTCATGCCAACGTCAGGCACGACCGGATGACGCCGCCGATGCCTTCCCCTCTCCCGCAAGGGGAGAAGGAAGACGGCCACGCCGATCCTAAATCGCCAGCACGTGGTCGTCGATCTCGGCGATGGTGTTGACGCCGCACAGGCCCATGGTCACGCTGAGTTCGTTGCGGATGATGTCGAGCGCCTTGGCGACGCCGGGGCCGCCATAGGCGCCGAGGCCGTGGATATAGGCCCGGCCGATCATGCAGGACTTGGCGCCGAGCGCCAGCGCCCGCATCACGTCCTGGCCCGAGCGGATGCCGCCGTCGAACAGGATCTCCATCTGCGTGCCGACCGCGTCGACGACCTCAGGCAGCACCTCGATCGACGATGGCGCGCCGTCGAGCTGGCGGCCGCCATGGTTCGACACCACCAGCGCCTGCGCGCCGGTCTTGGCCGCTTCCTCGGCGTCCTCGACGTCGAGAATGCCCTTCAGGATCAGCTTGCCGGGCCAGATGCTGCGGATCCACTCGACGTCCTTCCAGTTCAGCGTTGTGTCGAACTGCGTCGCGATCCAGGTCCCCAGCGCGGTGATATCGTCGGTGCCTTTGAGATGGCCGACCAGATTGCCGAAGGTGCGGCGCTTGCCGCGCAGCACGCCCGCGACCCAGGCCGGCTTGGTGGCGAAATCGACCAGCTTCGACAGCGACCATTCCGGCGGCACCGTCATGCCGTTCTTGATGTCGGCATGGCGCTGCCCGATCACCTGCAGGTCGACGGTCAGCACCAGCGCGCTGCATTTCGCGGCGATGGCGCGCTCGATCAGCGCCTTGATGAAGCCGCGGTCCTTCATGACGTAGAGCTGGAACCAGAACGGCTTGTCGACATTGGCGGCGACATCCTCGATCGAGCAGATCGACATCGTGCTCAATGTATAGGGAATGCCGGCGGCCTGCGCGGCGCGGCAGGCGTGGATTTCGCCGTCGCCGTATTGCATGCCGGTCAGCCCGACCGGGGCGAGGATCAGCGGCAGCGCGGCGGGCTCGCCGAGGATCGTGGTCGAGAGGTCGCGCTTCGACACGTCGACCAGAATGCGCTGGCGGAACTTGATCTGCTGCAGGTCATCGACGTTGGCGCGCAGCGTGTCCTCGGAATAGGAGCCGCGATCGGCGTAATCGAAGAACGCCTTCGGCACTTTGCGCATATGGACCTGGCGCAGATCCTCGATGCAGGTGATGTGTTTCATATGCGCTCCCGGCCCTTCTTGCATTCGTCGCTTTGACTATTCATCTAGCATGGTTGGGGCCCCTGCAAAATCGCCCCACGGGAGGCTGCCAGCCAGGGAGGCCATCCATGACCGGATCACGCACCAAAGTCGGCGAGGTCGCCGACAAAGTCGCCGAGAAGCGCCAGCTGGATAGGGCGCTGGAGGAGGGGCTGGAGGAGACCTTTCCGGGTTCCGATCCGGTCAATGTCACCCAGCCACCGCCCTCGAAGGCCGACCATCACGTCAAGCGCCGCGACTAGCGGGCCCGCCGGCAGGTGTGCCGGCGGCATAATACCCGCATTAACAATGTGTTAGCCGCCGGCGGGTCAATCGGCCGCCGGTAATGATTCATCATATTTTTTGAAGCCATTTTAGCGCTGCAGGCATTATAACCCGCTGCACGCTATGATAGGCGGGCGTTCGGGGCTTCTCGCAGGGTGGTTGCAGGAGCCGGGACGGAGCTGGGGGTCACATGAGCCGCAAATATTTCGGGACGGACGGGATCCGGGGCCGTGCCAACGGTCTGATCACGCCGGAGCTGGCGCTCAAGGTCGGGCAGGCGGCCGGACTGGTGTTTCAGCGCGGCGACTATCGCCATCGCGTCGTCATCGGCAAGGACACGCGGCTTTCCGGCTACATGATCGAATACGCGATGGTGGCCGGCTTTACCTCGGTCGGCATGGACGTGCTGCTGCTCGGCCCGATACCGACGCCGGCGGTGGCAATGCTGACCAAGTCGATGCGCGCCGATCTCGGCGTGATGATTTCGGCTTCGCACAATCTGTTCGAGGACAACGGCATCAAGCTGTTCGGCCCGCAGGGCTTCAAACTGTCCGACGACGTCGAAAAACAGATCGAACAGTTGCTCGACGAATCGCTCGACAAGAAACTGGCGCAGAGCGCCAGTCTCGGCCGGGCCCGCCGCATCGACGGCGTCCATGACCGCTATATCGAATTCGCCAAGCGCACGCTGCCGCGCGATCTCAGCCTCGACGGCCTGCGGGTGGTGATCGATTGCGCCAACGGCGCCGCCTACAAGGTGGTGCCGGAAGCGCTGTGGGAACTCGGCGCCGACGTCATTTCCATCGGGGTCGAGCCGGACGGCTTCAATATCAACAAGGAATGCGGCTCCACCTCGCCGGAAACGCTGAGCCGCAAGGTGCGTGAGATGCGCGCCGATATTGGCATCGCGCTCGATGGCGACGCCGACCGGGTCATCCTGGTCGACGAACGCGGCCATCTGGTCGATGGCGACCAGCTGCTCGCGGTGATCGCGCAAAGCTGGAAGGAAGACGGCCGGCTCGCCAAGCCCGGCGTCGTCGCCACCGTGATGTCGAATCTCGGGCTGGAGCGTTTCCTCGAAGGCCAGGGCATCGAGCTGATCCGCACGCCGGTCGGCGACCGCTACGTGCTCGAACAGATGCTGAGCCGTGGCTACAATGTCGGCGGCGAACCGTCCGGTCACATCATCCTGTCGGACTACGCCACCACCGGCGACGGCTTTGTCGCCGCACTTCAGGTGCTCGCCGTGGTGCAAAAGCTGCGCCGCCCGGTATCGGAGGTCTGCCACCGCTTCGACCCGCTGCCGCAGATCCTGAAGAACGTCCGCTATCGCAGCGGCAAGCCGCTCGACGATGCCGAGGTCAAATCGGCGATCGTGGACGGCGAAAAACGGCTCAACGGCCATGGCCGGCTGCTGGTCCGCTCCTCCGGCACCGAGCCCGTGATCCGGGTGATGGGCGAGGGCGACGACCGCATCCTGGTCGAGGAAGTGGTCGATCACATCGTCACCGCGCTCGGTCAGGCCGCGGCCGCCTGAGCGCGCTAGACTTTTGTTTTGACGCGTTTTCTTTATGCGAACCGGGATCCACTTCGCTCGAAAACGCTATGATCGCATCGCAGCCATTATCTAATGGCGCTGGTCGGTGCGGCGCCGCCGTCGTAGGAGGAGCTATTGCGCTCCGAATCCGGATTTCAGGTCTTGAACAAGCCCGTCGTCGTCAGTGAGGAGGCGCTGGTTGCGCCGGTGGTGGTGCCCGATGTCGTGGCGCCCGCCGCCGTGGCGGGGCCGGCCTATGTCGTGCTCGCGGGCATCAGCCTGTCGCATTTCCTCAACGACACCATGCAGTCGCTGATCGCCTCGGTCTATCCGATTCTGAAGGACAGCTACGCACTCGACTTCGCGCAGATCGGCATGATCACGCTGGCGTTCCAGTTCACCGCCTCGCTGCTGCAGCCGGTGATCGGATATGTCACCGACAGGAAGGCGCAGCCGTTCTCGCTGGCCATCGGCATGGGCTTCACGTTCTTCGGTTTGCTGCTGCTCAGCGTGGCGCAGCAATATCCCGTCATCCTGGTCGCGGCAGCATTGGTCGGACTGGGTTCGGCGGTGTTTCATCCGGAGTCGGCGCGGATCGCCCGCCTTGCTTCCGGCGGACGCTACGGCTTCGCCCAATCGGTGTTCCAGCTCGGCGGCAGTTTCGGAACCTCGATGGGCCCGCTGCTGGCGGCGTTGATCGTGGTGCCGTTCGGTCAGCCCAGCATCGCCTGGTTTTCCTCGATCGCATTTCTCGCCATCGTCATCCTGTGGCGGATAGGGCATTGGTACAAGCCGCAGATCGCGACGAAGAAGGCGCCGCCGCCGGCGCATCTGGACGCGCCGAGTTCCCTCCGGGTCAAGGTCGCGCTGGTGGTGTTGGTCGCGCTGTTGTTCTCCAAGCAGCTCTACGTCTCCAGCCTGTCGAGCTATTACATCTTCTATCTGATCGACAAGTTCGCGGTCTCGACCCAGACCGCACAGTTCTATCTGTTCATCTTCCTTGCCGCCAACGCCGCCGGCGCCTTTTTCGGCGGTCCGCTCGGCGACCGTTTCGGCCGCAAATACGTGATCTGGTTTTCGATCCTCGGCGCGCTGCCGTTCACACTGGCGCTGCCTTATGCCGGGCTGTTCGCCAGCGCCGTGCTGACCATCTTCATCGGCTTCATCATTTCGTCGGCGACTTCGTCGATCATCGTGTTCGCGCAGGAACTGATGCCGCACCGGCTCGGGATGATCTCCGGGGTGTTCTTCGGATTTGCCTTCGGCATCGGCGGGCTCGGGGCCGCGGTGCTCGGCAAGGTCGCCGACCACACCGGCATCGCCTTCGTCTATCAGGTCTGCGCGTTGCTGCCGGCGATCGGATTGCTCGCGGTGTTCCTGCCGAAGATGCCAAACGCCGCGCGCTGACGCGGCAACCGTTGGCGCTGCAACCGCCGGATTTCCATCAACACATTGTTAGCGATTGTGGCGGTTCCCGCCATTTCCGTGCTGCCGATTTCACCGCTGCAGAAATTTCCCATGGCGCGATTGGGAAGACGCAGCCGGCGTTTTTCGCCGGCGGTTGCACGGCAAAATATTGAAATTCCGCACGGTCTCGTTGCCGGACCGCACGCGCCCGAGGGGCGTGCGCAACAGATTATCAACCTTAATAATTAGGGTTAAGTGCCGCTTAAACATTTGATGGCATCGTCCGACCGTGAGTTTTTGATGTGAGGCCTCCGTTGTCTGCCTCACCGGACAAAAGGACGAAGCCAATGCGTAGCGTTAAGTTTCTCGTTGCCGCCGGAGCGGCATCAATGTTGTCGTCGATGGCTTCTGCCGCCGACATGGCCATCATGCCGCCGCCGGCATACGCACCGCCTCCGGTGGTCGAGGACTTCGGCGGCTGGTATCTGCGTGGCGACATCGGATTCAGCAATCAGCGGGTCGATCGCCTGAACAACGCGCTCGATGCCGGCCTCACCACCCAGAGCCAGAGCCTCAACTTCAACACCGCTGGCATCTTCGGCCTCGGCGTCGGTTACAAGGTCAACAACTGGTTCCGCGCCGACGTCACCGGTGAGTATCGCGGCAATTCGCATTTCTTCGGCAAGGACAACATCAGCTACGTCGGCGGTGTCGGTACCGACACCTATCATGCCACCAAGTCCGAATGGGTGGTTCTCGCCAACGCCTATGTCGATCTCGGCACCTGGTGGTGCATGACGCCGTTCATCGGCGCCGGTGTCGGCGGCGCGCGGGTTTCGATCAACAACTTCACCGACCAGAGCATCGCTCTCAATGGCGGCGTTGGTCCCGCGTTGCCGGGCCTCGCCTTCGGCGACAGCGCATCGAAATGGAATCTCGCCTGGGCGCTGCATGCCGGTGTCGGCTACAAGGTCACGCCGAACTTCACGGTCGAACTCGCCTATCGCTATCTCGACATGGGCGACGGCGTGACCGGCGATCTCAGGGCTTTCGACGGCACCAACGGCATCAACAATCCGATGACGTTCAAGAGCATCACCTCGCATGACCTCAAGCTGGGCGTGCGCTGGGATCTCTCGAGCCCACCGGTCTACGCGCCGCCGCTGATGCGCAAGGGCTGATCGAGCCTCATTCCTCTTAACGAGTATTAACGGCGCGGGATCTTCCCGCGCCGTTCTCGTTTGGCGTGGGCCGATACGCTTGCGCAAGGGTCCGTTGCGGAAATGATCTCGGGTTTTCGCACAGGATCGTGCCGATCGCGGCCTGCGACAACGATTGGTTAAGGTTAACAGGCGATGATCAGCGCCAGTCAGAGTTCGAGGGAGCGTTGCGATGCGTAGATTTTTGCTGGCGGCGATGATTTTCGGGGCGGCCTCCGGTGCGGAAGCGGCCGACCTTCCGTTTCTTCGCGGCTCCTTCACCGACGGGCTGACCACCGCGAGAGTCAACTGGCAGGGCTACTATATCGGAGGACAGGCAGGCTACGGGTCTTCCGACGAGAATTTCAACGGTTCGACCTCGAACATGACCGCGGCCTTGCTGGCCAATACCACCATTGAAAGCGAAATGCAGGTTTCGCGCTGGAACCTCGGGCTCGGCAAGCAGTCAGCACGAAGCTCTGGCTTCGGCGGGTTCGTCGGATATAATTCGCAATGGGACGACGTGGTCATCGGTGTTGAAGCGAGCTATCTCCACGGCGCATTTGGCGGGTCGACCTCGGCGAGCCAATCCCTCGTCAGCTCCACACCGCTATCCGACGGCTTCTATCATGCTGTGACGGCAACGTCGTCCTCCGCGATCGCGGTCAAGGACATGGCCACACTCCGCGCGCGCGCGGGCTATGCCTACGGGAGCTTCCTGCCATATTTGTTCGGCGGAGTCGCACTCGGAAATGCCGATATCACGCGCTCCGTGACTGTCAACGACCACTATGCGCTTACTTTTGCAAACGCAGTAGCTTCCTGTGCCGTTGCATTCTGCGCCACGTTGAGCGCAACGCAGGCCCAGCATAATCATCTGGTATATGGCTACTCCGCAGGCCTCGGCGTGGACGTCAATCTGATTGGCGGTCTCTTCATGCGTGCAGAGTGGGAGTATCTGCGTTTTTCCGCCAGCACGGATACCAGCATCAACACGGTGCGTGCCGGCCTGGGCTACAAGTTCTGAAACCCGGCGCGGCTGCGAGATTCCGGGCGCCGCCCGATGCTGTTGACAGAAGTGCTGCCGGCTGCTGGTCTGTCGCTCTGTCCTGAGAACGGTGGCCGGCCATGAAAATCTACGGCGATACCAATTCGGGCAATTGCCTGAAGGTGAAATGGGTCTGCGATCGCCTGGCGCTGCCCTACGAATGGATCAGCGTCGATACGCTCAAGGGCGAGACCCGCACCACGGAATTTCTCAAGCTCAACGGCGCCGGGCAGGTGCCGACGGTGGTGTTCGACGACGGCCGCGCGCTGGCGCAGTCCAACGCCATCATCCGTTATCTCGCCCGCGGCAGCGATCTCATTCCCGCGGATGACTTTGCCGCGGCGAAGATGGACGAGTGGCTGTTCTGGGAGCAGTACAGCCACGAGCCCTATATTGCGGTATGCCGCTTCCAGATGGTCTATCTCGGCAAGCCGGCCTCCGACCTCGATCCCGACAAGATCAAGCGCGGCTATGCGGCGCTGGCGCGGATGGAGCATCAGCTCGCCGAGACGCGGTTCCTGGTCGGCGAGGCTGTTTCGCTCGCCGACGTCGCGCTATTGGCCTATACGCGGGTGGCGCATGAGGGCGGCTTCCACCTCGACGGCTATGCCGCGGTGCGGCGCTGGATCGGCGAGACCGAACGTTATCTCGGGTTGCCTCCGGCGCGCTGAATTCCCGGGATTACCGCCATGGCCGCAATTTCCAACGTCACCATCCGGCGCGCCCGCCGCGACGACGTCGGCGCCATGGTGGCGATGCTGGCGGACGATCCGCTCGGCAGCGCGCGTGAACGGATCGAAAACCCGCTGCCGCCGTCCTATTTCCGAGCATTCGATCGGGTCGAGGCCGATCCGAACATTCATCTCGTGGTCGCCGAGGACGGCGAGGGCACCGTGATCGGCCTGCCTGCAGCTCTGCATCCTGCCGGGACTGAGCTCGCAGGGCTCCGTGCGCGGCCTGATCGAGGATGTCCGTGTCGCCACCGATTGCCGCAGCCACGGCGTAGGGGAGCAGCTGGTGCAATGGGCGCTCGACGAGGCTCGTGTCAACGGTTGCAAGCTGGTCGAACTGTTCACGCATAACAGCCGCGTCGACGCGCAGCGGTTTTACAGGCGGATCGGGTTTCAGCCGAGCCATGTCGGCATGATCTGGCGATTTTGATACAACCCAATTGCTCCCGATCGATGGGGCCTTGCGCCGATTGCGAAACGGGCTTTGCCATTCGTTCTGGTTAACGCGCGATAAACCAGCCAGCGGTTCGTAATTATTTCCGCGCAACGATGCGTGGCATTGTGGTGTATCCCGCCGGGCTCGGGCAGGTTGGGGATCCGCACATGAAAAACTATTCGATCGTCAGGGTCGGCAACGAGTACGTCGTGCAGGCGGGCGAAAAGAGCGTGTTGAAAACCTCGAGCAGGCGAAGGGCGGCAAGAACCGTCACGGATGCTGACGAACTGCTTCAGTCGCAGGCGGCTGCGGTGGTCCCGCCCGATGTGGACGACGGGCCATCAATCGGTTGCGATTCCAGCATGATACCTGATCCCAAGGGGCGCACTTGATCCCTGGGTTACACCTGATCCGAAAGTGCATATCCGCCCCCTCGAAAGTTCCTTGACGATTCCAGGCGTTTCCCTTATGCACCGCGGCGGGACACCTCCCCCCAACGGGAGGCTAGCTATCTGGAAGGATAGATTATGACTGCAGCGAAGCCCGCTTTGCGGCCCAATGTGCCGCATTTCTCCTCCGGCCCCTGTGCGAAGCGCCCCGGCTGGAACCCCCAAAATCTCAAAGACGCCGCCCTCGGCCGCTCGCATCGAGCGAAAATTGGCAAGGCCAAGCTCAAGCTCGCGATCGAGTTGACGCGTGAAGTGCTCGAGGTGCCCGCCGGCTACAAGATCGGGATCGTGCCGGCGTCCGACACCGGTGCGGTCGAAATGGCGCTGTGGTCGCTGCTCGGCGCGCGGCCCGTGACCACGATCGCCTGGGAATCCTTCGGCGAGGGCTGGGTCAGCGACATCGTCAAGGAATTGAAGCTCAAGGACGTCACCAAGCTGCATGCCGGCTATGGCGAAATCCCCGATCTCAGCAAGGCCGATCCCGCTTCCGACATCGTCTTCACCTGGAACGGCACCACGTCGGGCGTGCGCGTGCCCAACGCCGACTGGATCAAGGCTGACCGCGAAGGCCTGACCATCTGCGACGCCACCTCGGCGGCGTTCGCGCAGCCGCTCGACTGGGCCAAGCTCGATGTCGTGACCTTCTCCTGGCAGAAGGCGCTCGGCGGCGAGGCCGCGCACGGCATGCTGGTGCTGTCGCCGCGGGCGGTGCAGCGCCTCGAGACCTACAAGCCGGCCTGGCCGCTGCCGAAGATCTTCCGCATGACCAAGGGCGGCAAGCTCAACGAGGGCATCTTCGAGGGCGAGACCATCAACACGCCGTCGATGCTGTGCGTCGAGGATTATCTCGACGCGCTGAACTGGGCAAAATCGGTCGGCGGCCTGAAGGCCCTGATCGCCCGCGCCGACGCGAACACGAAAGTGCTCGCCGACTGGAAGGCGAAGACGCCGTGGATCGATTTCCTGGCCAACGATCCGGCGATCCGTTCCAACACCTCGGTGTGCATGAAGGTGATCGATCCCGCGATCACCGCTCTCACCGCCGACGCGCAAGCCGACTTCGCCAAGAAGCTGGTGGCGCTGGTGGAGAAGGAAGGCGCCGGCTACGATTTCGCGCATTATCGCGATGCGCCGGCGGGGCTGCGCATCTGGTGCGGCGCCACCGTCGAAGCCAGGGACGTCGCGCTGCTGACGCAGTGGATCGACTGGGCGTTCGCCGAGACCAAGGCTGCGCTGCCGAAGGCGGCGTAACTTCTTTCGCCTCTCCCCGTTCTTACGGGGAGAGGTCGGATTTGCGTAGCAATCCGGGTGAGGGGCTCTCACCACTCGCGCTGGTGTTCGTGGCTGCCCCTCACCTCGACCCTCTCCCCGTAAGAACGGGGAGAGGGAGAAGACAACGTCCGAGAGAAATTCACCCATCCCGGCCCTCGCAGGCCGATCCTTCCTTTCAGGGAAGGGCGAAGGAACATTCAGATGCACAAACCCAAGGTTCTCATTTCCGACGCGTTGTCGCCCGCCGCCGTGCAGATCTTCAAGGATCGCGGCATCGAGGTCGATTTCCAGCCCAATCTCGGCAAGGACAAGGAAAAGCTCGCCGAGATCATCGGTCATTATGACGGCCTCGCGATCCGCTCCGCCACCAAGGCCACCGCGAAGATCCTCGAAAAGGCGAAGCGGCTGAAAGTGATCGGCCGCGCCGGCATCGGCGTCGACAATGTCGAAATCCCGGCCGCCACGGCCAAGGGCATCATCGTGATGAAC
Source organism: Bradyrhizobium sediminis (assembly GCF_018736105.1). NCBI lineage: Bacteria > Pseudomonadati > Pseudomonadota > Alphaproteobacteria > Hyphomicrobiales > Nitrobacteraceae > Bradyrhizobium > Bradyrhizobium sediminis. The sequence goes on along the minus strand of NZ_CP076135.1, from coordinate 4,500,172 downwards.
ACGCCGTTCGGCAATTCGATCACGACCGCCGAACACGCGATCACCCTGATGCTGGCGCTGGCGCGCGAAATCCCGCAGGCCGACGCCTCCACCCAGGCCGGCAAGTGGGAGAAGAACCGCTTCATGGGGGTCGAGATCACCGGCAAGACGCTGGGCGTGATCGGCTGCGGCAACATTGGCTCGATCGTCGCCGACCGCGCGCTCGGCCTGCGCATGAAGGTGATCGCGTTCGATCCGTTCCTGTCGCCGGAGCGTGCCAAGGACATCGGCGTCGAGAAGGTCGAGCTCGACGAGCTGTTCAAGCGCGCCGACTTCGTCACCCTGCATACGCCGCTGACCGAGAAGACCAAGAACATCATCGACGCCGGCGCGCTTGCCAAGATGAAAAAGGGTGTGCGCATCGTCAATTGCGCGCGCGGCGGCCTGGTCGACGAGCAGGCGCTGGTCGATGCGCTGAATTCCAAGCATGTCGCAGGCGCCGCCTTCGATGTGTTCGTCGAGGAGCCGGCCACGTCAAACGTGTTGTTCGGCCATCCCAACGTGATCTGCACTCCGCATCTCGGCGCGGCCACTACCGAGGCGCAGGAGAACGTCGCGCTGCAAGTTGCCGAGCAGATGTCGGACTATCTTCTGAGCGGAGCGATTTCCAACGCGGTCAATTTCCCCTCGATTACGGCGGAAGAAGCGCCAAAACTGAAGCCGTTCATCGAGCTTGCCGAAAAGCTCGGCTCGTTCGCCGGCCAGCTCACTGAGACAGGCATCGCGAAGGTGCAAATCACCTATGAGGGCCACGTCGCCGAAATGAAGATCAAGGCGCTTACCTCGGCGGTGCTGTCAGGCTTGCTGCGGCCGATGCTGGGCGACATCAACGTGGTCTCGGCGCCGGTGATCGCCAAGGAACGCGGCATGGTGGTCGACGAGATCGTGCGCGCGGCGCAGAGCGATTATGAAAGCCTGATTACGGTCACCGTGACCACCGAGCGGCAGGAGCGCTCGGTGTCGGGTACGGTCTATGCCGACGGCAAGCCGCGGCTGGTCGACATCAAGGGCATCCGGGTCGACGCCGAATTCGGCAAGTCGATGATCTACGTCACCAATGAGGACAAGCCCGGCTTCATCGGCCGCTTCGCCAGCCTCCTCGGCGACGCCAAGCTCAACATCGCGACCTTCCATCTCGGCCGCACCAAGCAGGGCGGCGACGCCATTGCGCTGGTCGAGGTCGATGGCGCGGTGCCTGCGGAAGTGCTCGCCAAGGTGCAGGGGCTGCCGCAGGTCAAACAGGCCAAGGCGCTGGTGTTCTAAGAGGCCTTGGTCTTCCAAGGCGCGGCTGTTCTGAGGCGCCGGTGACTTGAGTTTTCCCCTTTCCCGGTATGGGAGAGGGGAACCGGCGTCGCGAAACCTCCCTGCGGAAGCGTGCAACTGACCGGCCCGACGTTCGAGCGGACGCGGTTACGGCAGTCTTGCTTCTACAGCGCGACCGAGGCGTCCTGCGCCGGCCTGTCATGCGCTATGGCCGGTCCGTCGCGCCCAATCCTGACCGCCGGTCGGGGCGCTGGTCCTATCGTCGCCAGCAACGCGGCGCTGACTTCCGCAATCCGCCCGAGTTTAACCAGGCACCTGGCCGTGCCGACGAACCCGTCCGGAAGGTTCGGCTGCAGCCGCATGAACTCGAGATAGTGGTAGAGCGCTTCCTGATGCTGGCCGAGCCCTTCGCAGGCCTGGCCCAGGCACAGCCACGCCTTGGCGGCTTCGGGGCGGACCGTCGTCAAGGTGCGGAATAGCTTCTTGGCCGAAGCCAGGTCGCCCTTCGCGGTCAGCAACTGGCCCAGCCGGTGCAGCGCGTCGGCATGCCTTGGCTGGACCTCCAGAATCCGCCGGTAGCCGCATTCCGCGTCGGCGGTCTGTCCCTTCTTGTGAAGGTCGGTCGCTTGCTCCAGCACGTCGGGAATGCTTCGCAGGTCGATCCTGTTGCCGAGATTCCTGCCGTTCCTTGTCTCGACCACGGTACAGCGAATCTTGCGCTCCGTACAATGGAACGAATATTTGTAGGGTTCGTTGCCGCGCAGGAAATCGTACTCGGCAAAGCCGTTCTCGATCGCGTGCCGGATGCTGAAGGCATGCAGGATCATTCCCGGCGGCGGCCCATCGAAGGTCTCGTCGCGTCCGGCCATGTAGAAGGAGAAGGTCCGCTTGCGCGGATCGACCAGCGTGGCCAGCGCCGCGACCGGCCGGTCGCCCTGCCAGAAGGTCGGCAGGAATACCAGCCCGGACTGAAAACTGCGCGTCAGCATGTTGCCGTTGGAGCGAACCAGGCTGTCGGTCATCGTGCCCTTGCGGGGGCGCCATTTGATCTCCCAGAACCGAAGCAGGGATTTGAGGTCCTGCGCGAAAGTCTCGGGGGTCGCAACGGTGATCCGGTATTCACCTCCCGCGTTGACCATTTTCAGGAGGCGGCGGATCTTCTGCCTCGTATTGGTGCTCAGCGACTCCAGATAGGAATTCCAGTCCGCCGGCAAGGCTGCGTACGGGCAGAGACTGTTATCGATGCCGTCGATCTTGGCGATCCTGTCCACCTCAGTCATCTGAAAACCGGCCTTCGGAAAACAGGCCATGAGCAACCGGAAGCGTCGCTCCGACATCCGGACATTTTCGAGGTTGAGGCGTGCCCAGTTCATCTGCTTGATGCATCGGGCAAAGGCGGGAATGACCGTGTGCTCCGTCTCCGGCGTGCAGACGATGCCGGTGTAGTCGGCCGAAAAATTGCCGGCCATCCTGATCTCGCTGCGCACGTCGGCGTTCTCGATCGTGGTCTGAAGCCGCAAGGGAAAGAACGCAGCGTAGGGGGCGTCGGCGGCGTCGCTGGCCCTTGCCGCCAGGATGAACCAGGGGCCTTCGATGTGAGCCAGCCATCCGCCAAGCCATTTCCATGACAGGAAGATCTGGGCTTCGGGATCCGCATCGTAGACCGCGTTCCAGTTGTCCTGGAGCCTGGCCAGCGACGGCAACGTTTCGATGATGTCGATATGCACGGCTGACGCCTTTCCGAAATGCCTGCCTGGTTGCTTGCCTAGCGCTCCCTGAATGCCCTCGACATGCTGTCGTGGATGGGCCTGACGATGTACTGGAAGAACGTGCGTTCCGACGTCTTGATGTAGACCTCGGCCGGCATGCCGGGAGTGGGACTGAAGTCGGGAAGCGCCATGGCTTCCTCGTTGTTGAGTTTGACGCGGACGAGGTAGATGTCGGTCGGTCCGACCTGCTGCGACTTCTTTTCGTCGGCCAGCGTGTCGGCCGACAGATAGATCACGTCCCCAGAAACCATGGGCGAGATGCGCTGGTTGAGGGCCGTCAGTCGCACCATCGCCTTGTGCCCGCGCTTGACGCTGTCGATGTCTTGCGGCCGCAACCGGGCCTCGATGATCAGCTCGTCCTTCAGCGGCAACAGCTCCATGATGTTCTTGCCAGCCTCCACCACTCCGCCCCGGGTGTGGTAACGCAGCTTCACCACGACGCCGCTGACCGGCGCGGTGATGCGGACCCGATCGAGCACGCCCTTGGCGCTCAGCATCCGCTCGCGGACGTCGGCCAGCTCGCCCCGCACCTCGTGCATTTGCTCGACCGCGGCCTTGATCGCCGTCTTGCGCACGCCGTTGATCTGCTCGAAGGCACGGGCGATCCGTTCCTTGGCGTCGCCGATGTCGCCCATGATGCGGCCGACTTCGCCTTCCAGGTTGGCTTTCGACCTCTGCAGCACCATCAGTTCCGGCTTGCGTACAAGCCCGGCCTGCACCAGACGATCCTTGGTTTCGATTTCCTCGTCGAGCAGGACGATCTGGCGCTTGACCGCGTCCAGTTGAACGCGCGATCCCTGGACCCGTTCCTCCAGCGCCCTGATGCTCTCATTGATGCTCTTGATGTCGCTGTTCATATTGTTGCGGCGCGCCGTGAACGTCATCTTCTGACTGTCGATGATTTCCTTCACCTCGGGCGAATTCGCCGGCGCATTGGCGACTTCCGACGGAAACGTGATTTCCGGCTCTTCCCTCATTTCGGCCTGCAGCCTTGCATCGATGGCCGACAACCTGATGCGACGCAGAAACAGACGCTGCAATTCCGCTCGAGCGGAGGTCTCATCAAGCTCGAGCAGGATCTGGCCCGGCTCGACGATGTCGCCTTCGCGTACATAGATCTCGCGGATCACGCCGCCTTCGAAATGCTGGATGATCTTGTTCTGCCCGGTGGCGACGAACACGCCGGACGCGACCACTGCGCCCGCGATCGGCGCCATGTTGCCCCAGACGCCGAACCCCATCAGCACTGCGGCCATGACCAGCATGCCGGCGATAGTCGGAAATTTCGTCGATCGCGGCAGCGTATCGTACCAGGTGCCGTCTGCTGCCGCGGTTCGGACTGCAATTTTCCTGTTGGCCATGGCGCGCCTCGTTCCCTTCCGTCTGCGGCCGCTACGAATCCAGTGGCGGGGGATCGCCGGGCCCGCCCGGGATGTTCGTCGGCTTGCGCCCGGTGATGATTGGAATGATCTCGTCGCGGGTGCCGAATGCCTGCACCGCTCCCTGATGCAGAATCATGATTTTGTCGACGCTCTGCAGCAGTGCGGCGCGCTGGGTGATCGTGACCACCGTCATCTTCTTTTCCTTGGCGCGCAGCAAAGCCTTTGCGAGCGCCCGCTCGCCATTCGCATCCAGATTCGAGTTTGGCTCGTCGAGCACGATCAGGCGCGGGTTGCCGTAGAACGCGCGCGCCAGCCCGATCCGCTGCCGCTGGCCGCCGGACAACGGACTGCCGTCCATGCCGACGATGGTCTCATAGCCTTGTGCAAAGCCCGAGATCATCTCGTGCACGTCGGCGGTCTCCGCCGCGTCGAAGACGTCCTCGTCGCGGGCATCCTCGCGCATCCGGCCGATGTTGGCCTTGATCGATGCGGGGAACAATTGCACATCCTGCGGCAGGTAACCGACGCTCTCGCCGAATTGTCGTGGGTCCCAGTTGCGCAGATCCATCATGTCGAGCCTTACGCTGCCGGCGGTCGGGATGATGGATCCGACCAGCATGCGCGCCAGCATGGTTTTCCCGGTTCCGGAATCCCCGACAATGGCGAGCGATTCCCCGGGCTTCAGCTGAAAGCTGATTCCGTTCAGGATTACCTTCTTGTTCGGCGGCGGCACGTAGAGAATCCGCTCGACGTTGAGATATCCAGCCGGCCGCGGCAACCGCAGCCGCTCCATATTGAGCGGCGAGTTCAGCAGCAGGGTCTTGACCCGGGCATAGGCCGAACGCGCCTGGACGAAGCTGCGCCAGCCTTCGATGGTCCCTTCCAGTGGCGACAGCGCCCGGCTTGCGACGATCGAAGCCGCAATGACCATGCCGCTGGTCATTTGGCCTTCCAGCGCCAGCCATGCCCCCCATCCGAGGATGGCGATCTGGGTGCACAGCCGCAGGAACTTCGACAGCCCCGTCATCAGGATGTTGCGGTCCTGGCCGATCACCTGCGCCTTCAGGGACTCGACCGTTTCGCGGCCCCAGACCTGGACGCCTTCCGGAATCATTCCCATGGCGTTGATGACCTGGGCATTGCGGGCCATCGATTCCGCCTGCAGGTTTGCCCTGGTGCCGTAGTTGTTGGCCTGGGTGAACGGCACCGCGGTCACCCGCTGGTTCAACAGCGCCACCGCGACGAGGGCAGCGCCGGTCGACAGCACGATGAACCCGAGATGCGGATGAATGAGAAACACCACGGCAAAGTAGACCGGCGAAACCGGCGTATCGAACATTGTCAGCAATACCGGACCGGTGATGAATGACCGCAGATGCTGCAGGTCCGCCAACGTCTGGAATTCCCGGCTGGATCCGCCTTGTGCGGCCTTGGCGGCGGCGCTCAGCACGGGGCCCCCCAATCTCGCCTCGGTCTCGACCGCAACGCGCATCAGGATGATGCGGCGCATCATGTCCATCAGCACATGCGCCGCGATCGCAATGATGACGATTATGGTCAGCATCACCAGCGTGTCGGTGCTGCGGCTGGTCAGCACGCGATCGGACATATTGAACAGGTAGATCGGAATTGCGAGCACCAGCAGGTTGACCGCAATCGAGAAGATTCCCACGGTCACCAGGCTGCGGCGTGCTTTCGAAAGGCCCTTGCCGAGCACATCCCGGAATTCATGGTCGCGGGATTTCTTGTGCAGCGGCGGCGTGCCGCCACCTCCTCCGCCGCCGCCGGAGGCTCCGCCGCCGCCCCCGTCGCCGTGGCCGGTCGACGGCGGAGGAGTAGCGGGCTGCTCGATCAAGACGGTGGATCCCGGCGCCGGGGTCTTTGCTTCCTCCCGCTGCGCCGGTTCGACCGGCGGATCAGTGATTTTGGCTTTGGCCTGAGGCGCTTCCTCGTCCGCAAATTTGACGGGGGAATCGTCAGCCGGCATCGCAGATGCATCAGGCACCGTCCGAAGCGGAATGATCTTGGCCGTCCTCGGAGTCCCTTCGCCGGGTGGAATTGGATGCGAACTGCCGCCGCCGTTCAAACGATCGTCCCCGCCCAGCGACATTTCGAAACTCCACTACCGATGACAATCAAGCGGAACCCTGTCCTTGCGTCTATTGCAGTACGCTCGCGATCGGATCTGCTTGCACCGAAGCGGGGATCGTGGCGGGGGTCGTGCAGGTATCGTCCTGGCTGTCGTCGACGAAGGCGATCAGTTCGGGAATCAGTGCCTGGGTATCGGCGTTCACCGCCTGATCCTGATCCGATGGCAGAAGATTGGCCTGCACCAGAATCGTATCGGTGTAGACCTGACCGGTGACGTAGGTGTTGGTCGGGCCGACATCGATGATCGCGGCATCATTGACCAGACTGTTGCTGCCGGTTGTCACCGACTGGGTCCCGGGTCCGTCGGGGAAATATGTCAGTGCGCTGGACGACGGCTGGTTCTGCAACTGATAGATCACGTTGACGTCGGATATGACATTGGTCTGCCACACAGCGTTGATGTCGTAATAGTCACCCGTGACGTACAGCACATTGAATACGCCGCCGGATCCGTCCACCGCGGTGCCAAGACTCGGGTCGAGCGACGTTGCTCCGGCTTCCAGCGCGCTGAGGATGGCCTTCATCCCGTCGGTCATCTCGCCGAAATTGTCTCCGCCGTAATTCTCGATCGTCGCGTCGTTGAGAAGGTTGTTCTGCCCGGATTCGACCGACTGCGTCGGATCGGCGCCGTCCGCGGCCACGTGGATCTGGTCGTTGTTGAGCAACAGATTATTCTGGAAGATGACATTCATGCCGTGGTAGGCGCCTTCGATGACAATCAGGTCATAGTGAATCTCGCCGTTGAATAGCTGTGCGAGGTTGCCGAGCTGATTGTGGCCGTCCACCAGGTCGTAGTGCGTGTCCGCACTGGACTGAACCACGACGTCGTTGTCGAACAGGTAATTGGTCTGAAGCAGGACGTGGACGTTGTAATAGTTGCCGTCCACCACGTCGACGTTCCAATGCGGTCCGGCGAACGTCGCTTGGATCGAAGCGTAGACGCCGGGATGCTGCACGAAGTCGGCGATGTTGGTCGTCACGTCGTCACCGGTGGCCGCGAGCGGCGTCGGACCATCGGAAACGTTGATGTGATCGTGGTCAACAATCGTGTTGGTCTGAAAGATCGCATCGGTGTGGAAATAGTCGCCATTGACGATCATGGTGCGGCCGGACTCGCCAAGATCGATAATCAGCGCCGCGTTCAGGCTGCTGTTGTTGCCGAGGACGGCCCATTGCCCGAGACCCTGGCCCGTATCCGGCAAAGGCGCCGGCTCGACTATCAGTGTCTGGTCCGGGGCGATCGGGGCCGGGTCCTGCAACACGCCATTGAGGTAGTAGCCGGGCTGCACCGAATGCGCGTCCGGTGTTCCGCCGTTCGCCGCCCAGTCTGCGTCATGGGCGGTCAGAAAGTCGGTCGCGCCGGTTCCATTTTGCGGGATCCACCATTCCTGCGGGATCTCGCCGTTGGCAGCGTCCGCCATCCGTTCGATCGTCGCGGCGATGTTCGTCGCGAGACTCAAGGTCAGATCGCTCGGAGCAAGCCCGCCGTTGAGCTGCAGAAGAGTATCGTCGTCATGGAGAATGTTGCGTTGATGAACCTCGACCTGGCTTTGCTCACCGCCGGGCTGGTATTCCACCTTGATATGAAAGTCGACGCCGCTCGATCCGCCGCCGCCGGCGGATGTCGGAAGTTGGATGTTCGGTCCCCGTGAAGGCGGAAAGAAACCGAGATCGAGATCCGGCGTATCGCTCAAAGACCTGATCGAATGGATGCGGTTGAAATGAGCGGGGTCGTCCGGGATCAGGTCAGGCGCCGGGCCCACTCTGGTTTCCAGGTCATCGGGCGTGAAGGGATGATCGTAATCGGGTCGTAGGGTGATGTAGTCGTCCGGCGGACGGGGCGCGAGGCTCTCATCGTAGTGGACTCGGTCGCGGGCGATATCATGAAAGATCTGGAGGTACCCTGCAAAGTGCGAGATGACTTCGACGAAGCTCGCTGACGCCATGGGAGACCCTCCTCTGAGCCATTATGGCCATGCATCGGCCATCCAGCTTCTCATTGGCAAATTGCGGCGGCAGTGGTGAAACCAAGCGATGAAGCGGGTTGACGGAGGAAGCCCGCGCGGCGGATGCCGCGCGGGCAAAGCGCGTGACTAGCTGCCCAGTGAATGGTCATCCGCAAGATCGTGGCCTGCAGCTTGTATCGTGATGCTGTTGAACTGGATGTTCGCACCCTGGGTGATGGTCTGGTTGAACGCCTCCTGTGTCAGCGATGCGTCGGCATGTGACGCCACACCGCTGGCCGCGGCACCGACAACGTCTCCCATCTTGGAGTCGACCTTGGAGTCGCCGCCCTCGGCCTTGGCATCCATGTGGAATTCCACATCCCAGCCGCCGAACGATACCTTCGGATCGTACAGGGTGTCGTTGTCAACCAGGTTGTTCACCTGATCGATATTGAACTGGTTGCCGTTCCCCATGGTCTGGGTCACCACGTCGGGCATGATCAGCGAGTCGTTGATGTGTGTCAGTCCATGAAGATCGATCACGGGACTGCTCAGGCCGTCGGCGCTCAGGTCGAGGTCGACCTTCACATCCACATCGACGTTGACCTTGTTGTCGATGGTGTTTTCGATCTTGTTGTCGACGCTGTTGTCGACCTTGTTGTCGACGCCGTTTTCGACCTTGTTGTCGAGCTTGTTGTCGACCTGGTTCTCGTTCTTGTTGTCGTTGAAGTTCAGGTTGCCGTTAAGGTTGCCATTGCCGTTCAGGTTGCCGTTGGCATTCCAGTTGTCATTGCTGCTGCTGGAATCCAGCGACTGCACAGCGGTCTGGTACTGGCCCTGACCCTGGCCTTGGCCTTGACCCTGGCCCTGCAACTGACCCTGGCCCTGCAACTGGCCCTGAAGATTGGCTTGGATCTGGTCTTGCTTCTGGTCTTGGTCCTGGTCGTGTCTCCGGTGTGACCTGCCACTCATGGCGGGCTCCTGTGGTTGGAGCATCGCAGGACGAAACGAGATCGCTGATCTTCTGTGTCTGCGATCTTCGAAGCGCGGCGGTGCTCTTGAACGTCGGTTCCTCCGACTGCCCGCATCCGCCTTATTGCGAACGCCGGCGGCGCAACATCGCGCAACGGACGCGTTCGCAACATGGATGCATCCGGTCAGCCGCGATATCTTGCGATATCAGCCGATCGACGTTCCGGTTGGCGCATTCGATAGGCCTGGCATTCGGTTGGGGGATCGAGATGACGGCGGCGTCGCCGCTGTATGGCTGTCTGCTTCGGGCCTACGCCAACTGTCGCTGCGGCTGCGTGTCGCAGACATGTGCTTCAAGCCGCGGCAGCAGATCCCAGATGTCGCGGTTGATCTTCGTCATTTCGTTCGTGGTCTTGAGCATGTCCTGCAGGCGGCTGTCGTCCAGCGCCTTTATCTCGCCGAACCTGAGGCTGGACTTCGTTTCCACCAGCCGCATCGACTGGGTGTGGGTGATGGCGCCTGAGGCATCGTAGATGAACATGCAATGATTGAGCTCGTTGCGGACCTTTGTCAGTTCTCCGAAGCGCTCGACGAGAGCCGTCAGGTTCCTGGCGAGAGCCTTGTCCGTGACTCTGATCTTGGCCATCCGCTGGATCAGGTCGAGCCTCGCGCGGGTCGTGTTCAAGGTGGCGAACACGACGGCGGCGGAGGCCTCGTCGGTCCGCAGCAAAATCATCAGGACATAGATGAAGAGACTTTCGTTGTTCGACCAGCTGCAGATCAGGTTTCCGATCAGGGCGAGTACGAAAGTACGGCGGTCCGCCGAAGCCGGAGCGGCGGCGGCCAGCAGGTCGAAGTCCGGTTTTGGCGGTAGCTTGCTGACAAACATCGCGTTCTTGTCCGCTGGGCAGCCTAGTATTAATTGTAACTGGTTCGCCTACGAGGAAGTATATATCGAAAGATACATTACAGAGGTTGTCTAGAGCGACGTTGCATCTAGAGAGTGACAATAACGCCCGCATCCTGCTTACGCGCAACGACCGCCAGTCCGATGGAACCCGGAATTTGTTGGCAACTAATTGCTTATTATACTAAGATTGTCTCTATTGGCACAGGAGCAACCCCTTTGGTCCCTTTGGTTGCCGACAGCGTAATTCAAGCGCAGCCTTGGTCGTCTCGGAAAGATCCTGTTGAAAATACTTTAATATAAAAACAGAGTCGGGGGCGCGTTATGTTAGTCCCACCATCCAAGAAGACAGTTATCGTTATTGATGCGATGCCCTTTCGAAGGGCGGTGATGGAGAGCTTCCTGGGTCCCTGGGCCAAGGAAGAGAATGTTGAGCTGATTTCTCTGCAGCCCGAGGAAGCGCACACGAAGCTCGTCGAGCACATCGAGTGCGACATGCTGATTTACAATGTCGGCACGGCTGCCTCCATTCACGAAATGCTCGCCGAGTTGCAGGTGCTGCATACCCTCCGTCGAGAGGCTGCGCTGGTGATCCTCTCCGACGATGAAAGCCCGGTAAGCGTTATCTCCGCGATCAATTGCGGAGCCCAGGGTTACTTCACCAATTCCATGGTGCCGGCTCTCGCACTGCAGGCGCTTTCATTCGTTCTGCACGGAGGTACCTACTTCCCGCCTGCCATACTGGCCGCTCATGTGGCCAACGGAGCGCCGATGGTCGAATACACTCATCAGCATTCTTCCCCGGACACGTCGCATGGGCAACCGCCTCCGGGTTCCGAGCAACTAGGTCACACGCCGGCCGGAGGACAACCGGTAAGCCTCTTCCAACAGCAGGGTTCACTCTTTGATGAGAGGGCACTCGTCCAGCCCGGCGACCGTTTCGCGAGTATCCAGTGCGACGACGCCATCTCCAGGCCCGAATTGACGGTGCGGCAGCAGGCGGTGCTTTCTTGTCTCTGCCGTGGTGATCCCAACAAGGTTATCGGTCGCAAGCTCGGAATGACGGAAACGACCGTGAAGGTCCATGTCCGGGAGATCATGCGCAAGTTGGGCGTAAGCAACCGTACGCAGGTAGCCATTGCTGCCAGCCTCAACTGCATCATCCCGGATTCCGAGGCTGAACTCGTTCCCCAGGATCCACTGACGCTGGTCAAATCTTCGGAACCTCGTCATTAGAGGTGAATTCATGCTGTCTCTTCAGGTTTGCAGCCGTTGGAAATGGCCGGACTGATCGCAAACAGACGCCCCGGTGACAGGGGGGACTGTGGCCGGGGCGCTTTCGGTGGGGGGCTGTTCGCCGAAGCTGAGTTGATGGAGAGAAAATTTATCGTCTCTTGGAGAAAAGAAGCCTAGCATCGAACGGCGCCATGACGAATGCGCATCGGGGTAGGTGCCGGATCATCGGTGCTAATGCTTTCGACGGGCTCGGTCATCTCGGCAGGCCGTCCCACTGCGCTGCAGAAATTCTTCGGAAAGCGCGAACCGCATCCTCTGGCCCTGACGCCGCCCCGACGCCGCCTTACGGTTACCTCAATCGAACCGGTTCCTTCGTCGCCGCGTCTCATCACATGCGGTGATGTGACCTCGACCCGTCCGGCGCCGCTGGACAGGGGCAGGGTGGTCGCGCGCCAGATTTGCGGGAGGGAATTCATGCCAACGATTGCCAACATCCTCGTCACGACCAGCCTGGTCGCGGTTACGGCCTTTGCCGCCATGGAGGCGAGGGCGGCCGATATCGACGCCAGCTCTGCCGTCGATGCCGTCACGGTCTATCCCGACGGCGCCAGCATCATGCGCGTCATGACGCTGGATATGCCGGCCGGCGACCACACCCTGGTGGCGAAGGATTTTCCGCTAACGCTGGATCCGTCCTCGCTGCGGGTCGAGGGTGAAGCCGGCGCGAAGCTTACGATCGGCGCCATCGACACCAGGCCGCCGCGCGCGGCGCCGCCGGTCAATCTGCCGGAACTCGACAAGCGCATCGAAGCGCTCAAGGACGAGCGCGCCAACCTCGCAGGTGCGATCAATGCGGCCGCCGCGCGCCGCAAATTTGCCGAGCGCTTTGCGGAGGCCTCTCCCGCCGGGCTCGGCGAGAAGGGTGAGGCGCGTCCGATTTCCGAGTGGCGCGCCGCCTTTGCGGCGGTCGCGGAGGAAGTCGCCAGCGCGGACACCGCGATCCGCGACGCCGAACGCAAGCAGCGCGACATCGACCGCGAGATCGCCCGGCTCGAATCCGACCGTGCGGCCAAGCCGCCGAGCAAGCTCGAGGTCCGGATCGATGTCGCTACCGCCGCTGCGACCAGGGCGATGCTGCGGGTGACCTACGCCGTGCGCAACGCGCGCTGGGCGCCGATCTACGACGCCCGGCTCGACACCGGCGCAAAGGACCGCAAGCCCGCGCTCGAGCTGGTGCGCCGCGCCGAGATCACCCAGACCACGGGAGAGGATTGGTCGAACGTCGCGCTGGCCGTCTCGACGGTGCGGACCGCGCGCGGCGGCAGTGCGCCCGAGCTGGGTTCGCTGATCGTGCAGTATCCGCAAGTGCCACGCCCGCTGGCCGCGGGCAGCGTCTCCTCGGATATGGCCAGGCCGCGCGCGATGCCGGCGCCCCAGGCGGCCGAAGCGCGCGCAAAAGCCGCCGAAGAGCAGCAGGCGACGGCGGAAGTCGGCGGCTTTCAGGTGACGTTCAGGATTCCCGGCCGCGTCAGCCTGGGCGCCAATGAAGGCGCCAAGAGCCTGCGGGTGTCGACCGCCAGCATTACGCCGGTTCTCGCGGTGCGTTCGGTGCCGGTCAGGGATCCCACGGCGTTTCTCGAGGCCAGCTTCAAGCAAGGCGAGGACGCGCCGCTGCTGCCGGGGCGCGTGGCGATTTATCGCGACGGCGTGTTCGTCGGCCGCGGTCAAATGGCCGCCGCAAGCAAGGACGAAACGGTGCGGCTCGGCTTCGGCGCCGACGACAAGGTCAAGATCGAACGCTCCGTGGTCAGGCGCAACGAGGGCTCGGCCGGCCTGATCGTGACGACGTCGAAGACCGACGAGCGCAGCTTCAAGACCAGCGTGCGCAACGGACACGACTTCCCGATCCGGATCGCGATCGAGGATCAGTTGCCGGTGAGCGAAAACGAGGAGATCCAGGTCGAAATGCTGCCCTCGACGACCCCGCCGACCGCGACCAATGTACGCGACAAGCGCGGCGTGCTCGAATGGGCTTACGAAGCGAAGCCCGGCGAGGCGAAAGACATCGCGTTCGCCTGGCGCGTGCGCTGGCCCAAGGACAAGGGCGTCGTCATGACCCCGTCGGGGTGAGACGGCGCGACAACGCCGTCATGCCCCGCTTCAGGCGGGGCATGACATGAATTTGCGATGAAGCCACGGAAGCCGCGTCTCACTTCGCTTTCAGGAACTCACCGACTTCCAGCAGCACGAACTCGTTGTCGTCGGCCTTGTTGGGATCGCGGCTCGAGGAGAACGGCAGGTTGTTGTCGTTGCCCACGATGATATGGGTCTCGTCGACGCGGTCGACGTTCTCGATGGTGAAGAACGGGAACGTCAGCGCGCCGTCGTTGAGCGGCTTCTTCGCCTTCTTGTCGGGATCCCTGATCTTCATCAGGTCGATATAGGCGATCTTGCGCACCGGCTTGCCAACGTTGGCGTCGGTGAGTTCGATCTTGTAGATGCGCTTGAACTTGGCAAGGTCCGGGAAGCAGTTGTCGCCGCGGGTCCCTTGCGGGCAGGCCTTGTCCGCGGTGCCTTCGCCGTTGTCGCGTTCGATGATCAGGCCGCTCGATGCGTCGATCATGTTGAAGTCGCCGATCGCATGGCCGTTGTGCTCGAACACGTAATGCCAGTAGCGTCCGGTGAACTTTTCCGCCGCGACGTCGAATTCGAGGATCCGCGCGGCTTCCTTGCCGTCAACCTTTTCCCAATCCTTCTTTTCGGCGTCCCACAGCGGGCCTTCCAGCAGGCCGAAGAGGAACTTGCCGTCCTTCGATCCGCCAAAGCCTTCATAGCCCTTGGAGCGGCGCAGATTGACGGTGGTGTAGCTTGCGCCCGGGGCGCCCGGCGACTGCACCGACCAATGGTCCGGCGAGCGCACCGGCTTGCCGTCGGCCACGGTTTCGAACACCGCCAGCACCTTGCCGCTCTTGTCGGCCTTCAGGATGTAGGGGCCGAACTCGTCGCCGATCCAGAAGGTGTCGCCGACGATCTGAAAGCCTTCGGTGTCGAAGTCGGCGCCGGTGAGATAGCGCTTGGCGGTGCTCTCATGCAGGATGCGGAACGGCACCTTCCTGTCGGGATCGTGCAGGAACACGGTTTCCTGGCGGTCGATCTTGCCGGTCGCCCAGTCGATCTTGTGCCGGTTCAGGTACAGCATGGAATCCGGCGAGTTGTAACGCGAGCCCATGCCGTTGTCGGTGAGCACCCAGAACGAACCGTCGGGCATCACCTTGATGCCGGAATGGCCCTGCAGCGGCTGGCCCTTGAATGGCAGCGACACGCCGGTCGGCCGCTCGTAGGATTTCCCCATCACGCTGCCGATGGCATCGACCCTGCGGCCGGTGGTGTATTTGCCCGCGGTCTTGAGATCGTCAGGCGCGTCGGTGGGCGCTTCGACGAAGGACTGCGCCGGCAGCACCGCATGCCCCTTCAGGGTTGCGGGAAACTCGCCTTCGCCTTGCGCGAAGGCGGCGCCAGTAGCCAGAAGAATCGATGCAACGGAGCAAAGCAATGACATCCGCATGGTTAGTCTCCTTCAGTTGACCATGCGGTGTTTTGCGGAACGGGCGTTACGGCACGCTGACGGTTCCATGAAGCCGGCGTGACGCCTGTGGGCGGAGCTGCGGCGTTACGTCGCCGGCAGCGGTGTCAATTCCTCGCCACGCGTCGGGCCGACGACGGGACGTAGTCGACGACACATGCGTTCTCGCTCAATCGATACTCGCGGTATTCGCCGTGGCCACAGTGCCGATAGCCTCCCGATCCACGTCAATTCCGTGCCGCGAGAGCCATTCATGCAGCCGGGAGCAATCGATTGGGCATTCCTCGGCGAGGCCTTCAGCAAAGATGCGCCATTGTTCAATGTTGCGGTAGGGAACGCCGACGACGATTGGCACGCCGAGTTGCACGGCGTCGGCGAGCGCATCACGCAACCCTCGGCCCTCGGCCTCGAGCTTGCCGAATTTGTTGAGGATCACAATTTCCGGCCCGTTTCCGAGCGATGCGGAGAGCAGGGCGGCGGCTTCGGACAGGGCCCCCCGATCCAACCGGCAACCTCGTGCTTCCTTTCCGCGATCTTCAGAAAGTTGCAGGACGGTTTCCGAGCCGAGTTCCTCAACCTCCATGTTGCACTTGGCCCGGTCGCGGATGAATTTATTGTGCTGAACGATACCCGCCACCGCGATACCCGCGTCACGGATCCTGTAACCGAGATCAGAAATGAATCGATCGGCCGCGAGGCCGTCTGAATAGACGATTGCCAGGATCGGGGGCGGGTCGGGCGCGTGGTTCATTTCAAATGCCTTTGGGACTGGCGGTTTGATCCATGTTACGGCGGGCGAATCTTCGCGCAAATGGGCGGCCTGTTTTCAGACACCGCCGGGCGGCCGTTGCCGCCCGGAGGATCTCGCCCGAGAGATCAGACCTTGTATTCAGGCGACTTGAAAGATACCCGTTTTGTCGTCTCCGACGCCGAGGCGATTTTTCGGATATCGGCCCAGGTCTGCTTGTAATTTGGAATGATCAACTCGTTCACACCCGCGTTGACGACGTTGCCCTGGACGCCGGTCGGGAACGCGAAGAGCATGAAAGTCTGGTTCCGTTTTGCCGAAGGCGTGGGCTGCGCCATGGCTTGCGTTGAGCCGGAGTCGTTGAAGATTTCGACGATATCTCCGGCGGCCACATTCAGCGCCTTCATGTCCTCGGGGTTCATTTCGATGAAGGGATAGGGCATCCGATCCATCACGAAGTCGTTGTATTGATCCATGAATGCGTTTTGCCAGACCAGGTTGGTCCGTCCGTTATTGACGAGGAATTTGTATTTGGCCTTCTGCTCGGCCTTGCCTGGCGCCTGCAGGCCGCGCCACGGCGTCGCCATGAAGAAGGCTTTGCCGTCCTTGGTCGAGAACTTGCCGTCGGTATAGAGACGCTTCGTTCCGACGATCTTCTGGTCTGCGAACGCGGTTGCAGGTTCCTGGAAGCCATTGTTGCCCATTGCTTTCAGCCTGGCATAGCTGACGTGCTCGCCGCCTTTCTCGTGTTTGGCATAGCCGTCCTTGAAGGCGTCCTCCTCCGTTTTCCAGTCGAAGCCCTTGAACTGGTCGGCATAGGCGGCCTTGCCCTGCTCGCGGAGAACACGCTCCATGTTGTTGGCGAGACGTGCGGCGATCAGGCAGTCGGGCAGCGCGTTCCCCGGCGGGTCCATGTAACGCTCGGTGAGCCGCATGCGCCGCTCGCCATTCATGGATGTCAGGTTCATTTCGCCCGACACCGCCGCGGGCAGCCAGACATGGGAAGCCTGGCCGATCTGCGTCGGCACGATGTCGACATCGACCGAGAACAACCCGCCTTGCCTGACCGCCACCATGATGGCGTCGACCATGGCCTTGCGGTCGCCCCAAGGCACGGTGTTCATGGCATCCTTTACCATATCCGTGCGCCGCTTGTAGATTTGCTTGAGCTTGAGGGCGTTCAATGTCGTCTTGTAGTGATCGCAGGCCCAGATGTGATGGACGCCGCCGCGACCCTCGATCAGGAGCTTGTCGACATAGGCAGCGGGGCGCCCGACGTGAGCGTCGGAGGGGCGTGAGTAGCCCTCCTGATGGCCTCCGAGCCGGACAGCGCCGCCGCCAGGGCGCCCGACATTGCCGGTCGCAAGCGCCAGGTTCACAATCGCGCCGTTGGTGCGGTAATTGTCGTTGCCCCAGATGATGCCCTTTTCATATCCGAACATCGTGCGCCGGCGTTTGTTGCCGGACTTCGGCTCGGCGATCCACTGGGCCGCCTTGACGATGTCCTCGCCCTTGAGGCCGGTAATCCGCACCGCATCGGCAATTGAGGTCCGGTTGGCCGCCAGGGCCGCGGCAAAGTCGGTGAGGGGCTGATCGTTGGGGGCGCCGCCTGGCCGCGAGATCAATGCCGCCCCTTGCTCGGCAGCCAGCGTGCTGGCTGTGATGAATGCCTTGTCGACCCATCCCTTGTCGGCGATGTAAGTCAGCAGCGCATTGAACAGAACCAGGTCCGTGCCCGGTTCGAGCGCGAGGTGCAGCACCTTGTCCTTGCCCGCTTCCGCCTCGCAGGCGGCAACGGTCACCGTCCTCCGCGGATCGATGATGATGATGCGGCCGGCCTCGACGGCTTCGCCGGGAAATTCCTTCTTTTTCTTCTCAAGCGACGTGCCGCGCAAATTCGGCACCCAGTGATTCAGGAAGTAATTGGTCTGGGTCTCGAGCGGATTGGTGCCGATGGCGACGATCGTGTCGGCCAGTTCAGCGTCCTCGTAGCAGTTGTTGAGTTCGCCGACGCCCATGTCACGCGTGCCATGAACCTCCGAATTATAGGCCGGACGGTTATGGATGCGGACGTTCTTGATCTTCATCGCGCCGAAGTAGAGCTTTCCGGTGCCCCAGGTGTTTTCGTAGCCGCCGGCAGAACCACCGTGATCGAACATCGATACGAAAAGTCCATCCTCGCCCTGCTCGTTGATGACCGCCGAAGTCACGCGCGAAACCAGGTCCAGCGCGTCATCCCAGCTCGTCGGCTGCATCGAACCGTAGCGCCACACCATCGGGTCGGTAAGTCGCTGTAGTTGGGTGCCGCGCTGTTGCGAAGTGTGGTTCTCGGCCATCCGGGCGCCGCGGATCGAGCCGAGGCCCGAGTTTACGACGCAGTTGACGTCCGGTTTGATGACGAGCTGGACGTCCTGGCCATTCTGCTTGACCACATTGTACATCGACGGCGAATACCAGGCGGCGGTTTCCGCAGCTTGCTGCTTCGATAGGTCGATACCGAACTTGTTTGACTTCGCGTCAAATCCGCCCTGCTTGTTGATCGGCCATGTGTAGGCCTTGTAGCCGCAGCCGACGATACAATAGTGGCACGTGACGTTGTGCTCCTTCGCATCCGCCGGGACGATCGGCAGGCGATCAGTCTGTCGCTTGTGGGTCATGGAGTCCTCCCGTCAAAGTACGTTGGATAGCCGGCCATAAAGAAGCTCATCGACGCCTTCGGCGTAGACGTCTCCCTTGCCGTCCACGCGAAGTTCATACTGCGCGAGGTTCTGCGTTGCGTGGCCCCAAATCTGCTGACCGCCCTTTTCGCAGTCGTAGCGACCGTAGTGTCCCGGGCAGCTCAGCGTCTTGTCCTCCTTCGAGTAGCTCAGGGGGAATCCCTTGTGGGGGCATGCAGTCGAGAAGCCGACGATGTCGCCGTCGGGGCCGATGCCGCCCGGGACCCGTGTCCCGAGTTTGAGAAGGACGCCCGGCGCGTCCTTGTCCGGATAGGACACATCGAACGGCTCATTGACCTTGAGCTGCGATACGTTCGCCAGCCGGTTCGAGGGATAATTCACCCGCGCCGTGGTGGGCGCTGCGTTGGCTTCCGTGGGAAGAAGGGTGGTTGCAGCAGCGCCGGCTGCGGCGAGCCCGGCTCCGCTGAGGAACCGGCGGCGGCCGGCGTCGACAAGGTTGTTGCACCTTTTCATCTGGTTTCGCTCCCGGATTTTGGCGTGTCCGAATGGACGCCCACCCCTCATTGCAGGAGCCGGGCCAAAGCAGAATCATGTGGGAAATCAAATGTCCCGCGGAAAACTCTGGCTAAAACAGCGGGGCCGATGTTCGGAAATCCGAACATATTGCGATGCCGTCGGTTCGAAATTCCGGAGGCAGGTCGGCAACGCGACCGACATGAAATTACAAATCCGGATCGCCGTCGTTCAGACCCAGGCGGCGCATCTTTTCCCAAAGCGTGGTCCGGCCGATGCCGAGCAACTTCGATGCGGCGCCGACCTCCCCATTGGTCGCCAGCAGCGCGCGGATGATGTGACGCTTTTCGGCGCTTTGCCGGACGTCCTCGAGCGATCCCATTTGCATCGCCGTGGCCATCCCCTCGCTTTGTTCCGGAAACATGTCGCCGGGCATCACCCATTGTCCAAGTCCGAGCGCGACGGCGCGTTCCATGCGGTTGCGGAGTTCCCGGATATTGCCCGGCCACGCATAGGAGAGGGCCGCCTCTTCCGCGAGACTGCTGATGCCCTTCAACGACGTTTCCATGCGGCCCGCGCTCTCGGCGAAGAAGCGTTCCATCAGCCACGGGATGTCCTGCTGCCGCTCGCGCAACGGCGGGATCCTTACGGATACGACGTTGATCCGGTAGTAGAGATCTTCACGAAACCGCCCGGCCTCGACCAGTTTCGGAAGATCTGCGTTCGTGGCCACGACGAGGCGCCCATTGAATGGGATCGGCCGCTCACCGCCAACGCGATAGAACGATCTGTCTTCGATCAGGCGCAACAGCTTCGCCTGAAGCTCGGATCTGAGTTCGCCAATCTCGTCCAGGAACAGGATGCCTTCACCGGCACGCTCCGCATAGCCGAGGTGTCGCTGCGACGCTCCCGTGAACGCTCCTTTTTCGTGGCCCAGCAGTTCGCTTTCCAGAAGGTCGCCCGGAATGGCGGCGCAATTGACTGCCATAAATGGGCGGCCGTCGCTGGCCGACATGGCATGGAGAAATCTGGCGGCGACCTCCTTGCCGCTCCCGGTCTCTCCGGCGATCAGCACCGTGGAGTTAAGCCTGGCCACCCGCGTCAGCAGACGTTCCAGTTCCTTCATCTTCGGCGCAAATCCGAGAACATGTGTTCCTGACGCCGGAGGCGGACCCATCAACTCTCCGATCCGGATCAGGAAATCGTCGAGCTCGAATGGCTTCATGAAATAGTCGGCTGCGCCGGCCCGCATCAGTCGCACCGCCTGGTCGATGTCGCCGTGACCCGTGATGAAAAGGAACGGGGGCACGTTCGATGAACGCGCCGACTCTCGAAACACGTCTTCTCCGTTGAGGTCGGGCAATCTGATATCGCAGACGATCGCCTCCAGCTTGCTGACCGGGATTTCCCTTATCGCATCCCGTCCGCACTGCCACCATTTGACAGTCACACCCTCCAGGGCGAGCCTTTGGACGATGCTTTCACCCATGATCTGGTCGTCTTCGACAAGACCGATCACACGCTCGCTATGCGACATTGGACAACTCCATGCGCACGATTGGGATCTTCAGTGTGATGGCGGTGCCACCATGTGCGGGATATCCTACCTCAATTCGGCCGCCGATGTCGGTGATAAGTCGACTCGTGGTCCAGAGTCCCAAACCTCCGCCATCCGGCGGCGGGGGGGCAGCGCGCCGGCCGGTGAGGATGTCGGCTGCGGCGTCCGGCAACCCCGGTCCCCGATCCGCAACGGTAATTTCGAGTTCGTGGAGACCTGCCACAGCCGACATATTGACTTGGGATCCGTCCGGAGTCGCTGCGACGGCGTTCAGGAGCAGATTGAGGACCGCCTGTCTTATCGGTGTGCTCGACAGCGGAACGATTTCCTCCAGCGCATTCTCCGTCTTGATCTGGACGCCTTTTCTGTGAGCTTCCGGGGCGATCAGGAGACCCAGATCCTCGATATCCGTGGGGGCCAGCTCCCTTGTTGCGCCATCGTTCCGATAGATGGTCAGCGTCGTGCGGACGACGTCGCGTATGCCGACCAGGCCGCGCTCCAGCAAACCCAGGCTGCCGTCGCGAATATTGTCGAGGTGACCGTGGGACCTGAGTGTGGCGAGGGCATTGAACATCCCTCCGAGCGGATTGTTGATTTCGTGCGCGACCGTCGAGGCAAGTCGTCCCAGGCTTCCAAGACGCTTTTCCTCGGCGAGACGTTTTCCCAAATCCTCGCGCTCTCTCATCGATCGAACGAGAGCGTTATAGCCTCGAAACAAACGACCGAATTCGCCTCTCGTTCTCGAAACGACGTCTTCGGGAATGGGTACTGCAAGTGTTTCCTGCGCCACGCCGAGATGTTCCGAAAGGATGCGCACCGGGCGCATCATGAAAGCCACCAGAATCCAGCCCGCTACGGCCAGCGATAACGTCAGTATCCCGTTGGTGAAGGCCAGCGCGATGACCACGTCACGCCGCTCGGCCGCGAGGTGCCGTGTATCGAATGTCGCATAGATGATGCCCGCCACCCGACCCGGATAGGACAACACCCGGATGGCGCTGGCGCTGTCCGCGCCCGCACTGAAGCTGAAGCTTGCAGACGTTTCGTTGCCGGTCCGGGCCGGCTTGATGATGGATCCGACCGGATGCTGCCTGGGATCGGATGCCGCGATGACTGCGCCCTCCGCGTTTGTCACGATCGTTGCCATCGGATGCAGACTCTTGTTGATCGTTTGCATCCGGGTAATCGCGTCGAATATCTCCCAATTGTCTTCGCGCAGGATCGAAGGAGTTATCGCCGATGATAGCCCATCGAGATAGCTTTGCGATAATTCGATGAGATGGCTTTCCTGCGTGTTGCCAAGACGCGAAAGTACACGCTCCGACAAGACGAGCCCAACCAGCAACATCAGCGAAGCAACCGCAACGGGGACCTTCACCGTGATTGGCCAGGAGTGCACGAGAGGCATACGCATGTACGTTATCCCGCAGCTGCGACAAGCGCCGCCTTCGACGCGATTGCATCGAAAGAGGCGGGGTCCTCCGCGCCGAAACCATCCAGGCGCAGCATCTTCAGGACGGCTCGACCTTCGTCGTCCTTGTTCATCTCCCACAGTGCCTTGACGAGTGCATTCAGGCGAACCTGATTGAGCGGAACCCTTGGCGCGGCGATGGGAGGAAAGCCAAGCAACTCCGATGCCGTCAGAACGCGGGTGCCGGCCGTCAAATCGGGTTCGATCTCGCCAACGACGTCATAGATGTAGCCATCCACCGAGCCTGACCCGGCAAGTCCGGACGAGACTGCCCGGATCACATCGCGGTGGCCGTAAGTGAAGAAGGTTTTCGCGAAGAACGTTTCTGGCCTGAGACCGCGCTCGGCGAGGGCCGCTCGCGTGACGAGAAATCCGGAATTGGAGTCAGGATCCGAAAACGCATGGATGTCGCCTCGGAGATCAAGAAGTCCGCTGCCCCCACGGTCGCGATCGACAATCAGATACGAGCGATAAAGTGGCTTGTGGTGCCAGAGTGGGACCGCAACAAGCTGGAGTTCGGAGCGATGCGCAACATACGGAAATCCGCAAATCCAGGCGGCATCGAGTTGGCCCGTGGTCAGGAGAGTGGTGATTTCCTGATATGTGCGCCGGGTAACCAGCTCAACCGGATGCCCCGTTGCGCGCTGAAGATATGACTGCAAGCGCCCGAGAAGCTCAAGGTCATTGGTAAGAAATACCGGCGTAAGACCAAATCGAATGCGTCCGGATGCCTGCGCTGCCGCCTGCGCGCCTAAACCCGGTGCCAATAGCGCACATCCGCCCGCGCGCAGAAACGCGCGCCGATGCAGTCGATGGTCCAAACTGGAATTCATGAACCTCCCAGTCTTCTTCGAATTTTGCCTGCAATACTAGCGTATTTTGGAAATGCTTGGAACAGGCTGTCGAGGCCTCGTGGACGACCTTTTCCCGCCAGGATGTCCGCGTCCGGCTCCGCCTCGAAGCGCTGACGATGCAGGCGCTGGAACCTGCGGCATGGGCCGCCATGCTCGTCCTTCACCGCCCGACGAACGGCGACTGGAACGTCACGCTGGCGGGAGGCGGCCGTCAACGCGCCGATAGGGGCCGTCCGACACCAGTTCGGTCAGTAACCCTGATGGCCTTTGGCAGTAGCTAGCTGTTGGGGCCGCGGTCCATGCTGACGGGTTGCCAACGCCGAAGCGAGGTATCCTGCAGCACCGACGGATTGACGCAGCTTGCCGGCCACATCCCTTGCAGGACCAATGACAATTCGTGGCCGACGCGGCGCTTGCGCGCTTCGTCGAAGCGTGCCGAGGCGGAAGCGACATGGGCCGTCAGGGTTACGTTTTCCATACCCAGCATCGGATTGTTGTAGGAGGGCGGTTCCGTCTCCAGCACGTCGAGGGCGGCGTGCGCGATCCAGCCTTCCTGCAGCGCCTTGACCAGCGCCTCTTCGTCCACGGTCGCGCCGCGGCCGGTATTGATGAACACGGCGCCCGGCTTCATCTGCCGAAAATGCTCTTCGCCGAGCATGTGGTGGACCTCGGGCCGCGCCGGGGCATGCATCGACAGGAAATCCGATTGCGACAGCACTTCCGACAAGGTTGCCGGCATCACGCCATGGTCGGAAATCAGGGTCTCCTGAATGAAGGGATCATAGGCCATCATCCGCAACCCGAACGGCGCCGCGCGCTTGGCCACGGCGCGCGCCACCCGGCCGAACGAAATGAAACCCAGCGTTTGCCCCATCAGCCGGGGAATCTTCAGCAGCGCCGGGCGGCCCTCGGACCATCGGCCCTCCCGGACCATCCGGTCCTGTGCGACCAGCCGGCGAAAGCCCGCCAGCAGCAGCATCATGGCGTGGTCGGCGACCTCCTCGATGAAAGTGTCGGGAACGTTGGTGACGGGGATGCCGCGCGCGGTGGCGGCCTTGACGTCGACGCTGTCGACGCCGACGGTGCCGAGCGTGATGACCTTGCAGTTTTCCAGGGCGTCGATGATGGTCTTGGTGATCCGGATGCCCTTGGCGTAGATCGCGTCGGCGGTCCGGGCGGCGGCGATGAACTCCGCCTCATTGGCCGGAGCCTCGACGATCTCGGCGTCGATCGGATCGAGCGCCTCCCTTTCGAGCGCATAACCGCCGCCGGTGACCGTGAAGCTCGCGCCTTTCGGCGTCACCACCCTGAATTTCGGCATTTTGTTCTCCCCGATTTGACGCTTCGGTGTTGGTTATGACGGCGACACGTCGCCGCTGCCTCGCGTTTCCAGCATTCTCAGCCTCGCACAATTCCGGCGACCTGCGGAAGAAAGCGGCATTTGCGTCCGGGCTTCTACGGGCGGCCGAGTAACAAAGCGCTAAAGGGTTTCACTATAGCGTGTTGGGACTCATTCCGCGAATCGCGCGCCACCCCGCGCCAAAATCCCTGGAGAAACACTGTGAAGCTGAACAATCTGAAGATTGCCCCCAAACTCGGCATTTTGGTGGGGGTGGCATTGTTCGGCCTTTGCATCGCCGGCGCTCTCGCAAGCTATCTGATGCAGCGCGAGATGCTCAACGCCCGCATCGAACAGACCAAGGCCATCGTCGAGGCCGGGCGTAACCTGGCGGCCGGGCTGCAGAAGGAAGTCGAGGCCGGCAAGCTGACCAAGGAAGCCGCGATCGCCGAATTTGCGCGCCGCGGGAATTCGATGACCTTCGACAAGGGGGCCGGCTATCTGTTCGGTTATACGATGGAAGGCATTGCGCTGATGACGCCCGACTCCAAGCAGCACGGCCAGAACCGCCTCGATGTCGAGACCAATGGCAGAAAGCTTGCGCGCGAATTGCGTGACGGCGTGGCTGCAAAGGGCGAGGTCACCCTGACCTATGAATACCGGAAGCCAGGCCAGGAGGACATCACGCGCAAGATATCGTATGCCGTCGCAGTTCCCGGCTGGAACATGTTTATCGGCACCGGGGCCTATATCGACGATATCGACGCCAAGCTGAGGCCGATCATGTGGATGCTCGGTCTCGCCATTCTCGGCATCGGCGTGATCGCGGGCGGCATTGCCTGGATGATCGGCCGCAGCATCAGCCGGCCGCTCGGTCAGCTCGGCGACCGCATGCAGGCGCTGGCCCATGGTTCGCTGGAAGGCGACATTCCCGGCATCGGTCGCGGCGACGAGGTCGGCGCGATGGCCGCGACCGTGCAGATATTCAAGGACAACGCGCTACGGATTCGCGGGCTGGAAAAGGCCGAGGCCGAAACCCAGGCCCACGCCGCGGCCGAGCGCCGGGCGGCCATGGAGAGCCTCGCGGGCGACTTCGAGCGCAGCGTCAACGGCATCGTCCGCTCGGTGTCGACGGCGGCGGCAGACATGCAGACCACGGCGCAGTCCATGACCGCCACCGCGAGCGACGCCAGCGCGCGTGCGGCTACCGTCGGGGCGGCGTCGCAGAGCTCTTCGAACAATGTCGGAACGGTCGCGGCCGCCGCGGAAGAGCTGTCCAGCTCGGTCAGCGAGATTTCCCGGCAGGTGAGCCGCTCCAGCGAAATCGCCAGCAAGGCGGTGGGGGACGCCGAGCGCACCAACGCCACCGTGCAGGCGCTGTCGACCGGCGCCGAGAAGATCGGCGAGGTGGTCAAGCTGATCTACTCGATCGCCGCGCAAACCAATCTCCTGGCGCTCAACGCCACCATCGAGGCGGCGCGCGCCGGCGAATCCGGCCGCGGCTTCGCGGTGGTGGCTTCCGAGGTGAAGGCGCTCGCCAACCAGACCGCCAAGGCCACCGAGGAAATCTCGGCCCAGGTCGCCGCCATGCAGGCGTCCACCGGCGAGGCGGTGACCGCGATCAGCGGCATCAGCGAGACCATTGCGCAGATGAGCGAGATCACGAACGGCATCTCGACGTCGATCGAGCAGCAGGGCGACGCGACCCGCGAGATCGCCCGCAACATCCAGTCGGTCGCGGCCGGCTCGAACGAGATCAGCGCCCATATCGGCGGCGTCACGTCAGCGGCGGCAGCCACCGGCACCGCCGCCACGGAGGTGCTCTCGAACGCCCGCGAGCTCGACAATCAGTCCGGCATGCTGCGCAGCGCGGTCGACGGATTCCTGGCCAAGGTCCGCGCGGCGTAGGCCTTGCAGGATTGCACTCTTCATGCCCGGGCAGAAGCGCTTCGCGCTTTAGCCCGGCCATGACGGCAACTATCTAGGCGAGCCGCATCTCACTGCTTCTCGATTCCCGCGTTCGCGATCAGCTTTTCCCACACCAGCAGCTGCTCTTTCAGGAAGGCATCAAACTCTTCGGGTGGGCCCGAGAACGCCTCCATGCCGCGCTCGGCGAGCTGGCTCTTGACGTCCGGCCGCTCGACCACCTTGCGGATTTCCGCGTTCAGCCTGGTGACGATATCCTTCGGCATATTGGCCGGGCCGAGGTAACCCTGCCACGACGTGATGTCGAAGCCTTTCACCGTGGCATCCATGGTGGGAAGGTCGGGCAGCAGGGCCGAGGGCTGCTTGGTGGTGACCGCAAGCGCCTTCAGCGCCTTGCCTTTGACATGGGGCAGGCCGGTAAGGACATCGATGAACATCATGGAGACGCGGCCGGCGATCAGGTCGGTGAGGGCCGGCGGCGAGCTCTTGTAGGGAACGTGAAGCAGATCGATGCCGGCAAGGCGGGCAAACGTCGCGCCTGACACGATCGCCGCCGAACTGCCGCTGGCATAGGAGAACTTGCCCGGTTCCTTCTTGGCCAGCGCGATCAGCTCGGCCACCGAATTCGCCGGAATTTCCGGATTGATCACCAGCATGAACGGCAGATCGCCGGTCCGCGCGATCGGCGTGAAGTCCTTGATCGGATCGTAAGTCATGTTCTTCAGCAAATACGGATTTGCCGAATGCGGTGTATTCGTCGACACCATCAGCGTGTAGCCGTCCGGCTCGGAGCGGGCGACATAGCTCGCCGCGAGCGAGCCGTTGGCGCCCGGCTTGTTTTCGATCACGATGCCGACGCCGAGCGCGGTGCCAAGTTCCTTGGAGATGATCCGGGTTGTGCTGTCGGTGCCGCTGCCGGCGGCGAACGGCAACACCAGGGTGATGTTACGGTTCGGATAGGGTGCCTGCGCGGAAACGGCGGAGGTCAGTCCGGCGAAGATCAGCGCGAAGGCGCCGGCTGCACGCAGGCATTGTGTCGATAGCGAAATCATTCCGTTTCGTCTCCCATGGGGCTTTCTGGCTATGCCGGGCACGTTAGCCTGCCGGAGACAAAAACAAAAGCCTGTGCCATGCGGCAGCCGCGGATCAGGCCGCGACCGACGCCCGCCGCGACGCGATCACCACGCCCGCCAGCACCAGCAGATAGCCGATCAGATGAAACAGCCGCGGCTGCTCGCCGAGCAGCAGGATCGCCATCGCCGAGCCGAACACCGGCACCAGGTGGAGAAACGGCGCGGCGCGGTTCGGCCCGATCAGCGCGATGCCGCGGTTGAAGAACAGGTATGCCAGCGTGGAGGGAAAGATCACGACGTAACTCAGCGTCGCGGCCGTCAGCAGATCGGGTTGCAGCCTGGCGCCGGAGGAAAATTCAAAGATCGAGAACGGCAGCAGCAGCAGCGCGCCGCAGCCGATGGTGAATGAAATCAGCGACAGCTGATGCGTCTTCGGCCGCCGCGTCATCAGCGCCGAATACAGCCCGAAGCTCACCACCGCGCCGGCGAACATCACGTCGCCCCGGTTGAAACGGATGCTGACCAGCGCCGCGACGTCGCCGCGCAGGAGGATGGTGAGCACGCCGGCGAGCGAGATCATGATGCCGGCGAGTTGCGCCCAGGTCAGCCGCACCCCGAACAGCGTCAGCGCCCACAACGCCACGAACAGCGGTCCGGAGGACTGGATCAGCAGCGCATTCAGCGCCTCGGTGTATTGCAGCGCCCAGTAGGAAATCGCATTGTTGAAGGCGAACCCGGTCGCCGACAGCGCCACCATCAGGGGCAGGCGGGCGCGCATCGCCGGCCAGTCCCGCTTCAGATGCGGCCAGGCAAACGGCATCAGCATCAGGAAGGCGCCGATCCAGCGGACGCAGGACAGCGTCATCGGCGGCACGTGTCCGGCGACATAGCGCGCGAGCACGATGTTGCCGGCCCAGAACAGCGAGGTCAGGCTCAAGAGCAGATAGGGCTGGTTGTTGAGCCACCTGACCGGATCGGGGGCAGACGGCGCCGGCGCGGGAATTGTCATGTGCTTCAGGGAGAAGTTGTGCCGGTTTTGTGCCCGCGACAAGTCCTGCGTCCGCAATGCTACAATGCCGGAATCAAAGCGAACGAGGAGCGGCCATGGGCGTGGATCTGTTGAATATCAGAGGTCTGAAGCAGCTGGAGCATCAGGGGCCGGTCGTGATGGTGAACCTGATGCGGTTCCACCCGCACTCTCTCGACGGCGACGGCACGGGCTGGGATGCGTATCTGCGCTACAGCGCGCTCACCGTGCCGATGATCAAGGCGCGCGGCGGCACGCTGCTGTGGACCGGCGACGCCAAGGCGGTCGCGCTGGGCGCGCCCGACGGCAATCAGTGGGACTATCTGGCGCTGGTGTATTACCCGTCGGTGGCCGCCTTCACCGATATGATGACCTCGGCCGATTACGAAAACCGCTGCGACCCGCACCGCCGCAACGGCTGCGCCGAGCATGTCATCATCTGCACGAAGGAGGCCTACAGCAAGTTCAAGATCGGCTAAAACCGCCGCACCAGGTCCGGCGTGATTTCGCTGATCTTGCGGATGCCGAGCAGCGCCAGATCGCGGTCGATCTCGTCCTTGAGCAGCGTCAGCGCGCGGCTTACCCCGGCTTCGCCGCCGGCGACGGCGGCGTAGAGCAGCGGCCGGCCGACGAAGACGAAGTCGGCGCCGAGCGCCAGGGCCTTGATCACGTCGGTGCCGCGCCGGATACCGCCGTCGAGCATCACGGTCATGCCGTGGGCTTCGGCTGATATCTCCGGCAGCATGCGCAGCGCCGACACGGTGCAGTCGAGCTGGCGGCCGCCATGGTTGGAGACCATCACGCCGTCGACGCCGCTCTCGCGCGCGATCCGCGCATCCGCCGGCGAGATCAGGCCCTTGACGACGAGCTTGCCCTTCCAGCGCTTGCGGATCAGCTCGACATGCTTCCAGGAGAGCTGGTCGCGGTGACCGATGTTGCGCATCAGGTTCTTGGAGAGCACCGGCGGACCCTGCTTGGCGTCCATGTTCTCGAAATGCGGCATGCCGTGATTCATCAGCGTGCGCGCCCAGGTGCCGAACAGCCAGTGCGGATGCGTGACCGTGTCCCAGACGACGCGCGGCGTGATCGCCAGCGGGACTTGGAAGCCGTTGCGGATGTTGTTCTCGCGGTTGGGCGGCACCGGCACGTCGGCGGTAACGACGAAGGTATCGTAACCGGCGGCGGCGACGCGGTCGACCATCGGCTCGATGCGCGAGGGGACGCCGGCGAGATAAGCCTGGTACCAGGCATCGGGATTGGCGCGCTTGACGTCCTCGAGCGTGATCAGCGACGATGCGCTCAGGATCATCGGCAGGTTCATGGCAGCGGCCGCGCGCGTCAGCACGATGTCGCCGCGATAGGCGCACAGCGCCGACGAGCCCATCGGCGGAATGCCGAACGGCGAGGCATAGGTCTTGCCGAACAGCGTCGTGGTCTGATCGCGGCCGGAGACGTCGTTGAGCACGCGCGGCACGAAGCCGTATTCGTCCAAGGCTTTTCGATTGTCGCGCACCGCGGCATCGGTCTCGGCGCCGCCAGAGATGTAGCCGTAGAGGAATTTCGGCAGCCGGCGGCGGGCGGTCGCCTCGAAATCATCGAGCGACAGATAGCGCCGCAGGGCGCGCGGCACCGGGCGCTTCTCGCGATTCACGGTCGGCGGCGGGGGAGTTGTGGGCGCGGTCTTGTCGTGCACGTCGGCGAACCTTCTTTCGGGGGTCTTGGCCATCATGGTGTGACAGAGCGGAGCGAGCGTCAACCTCCGCTACAGGCCCCGGCACGCAAGATCATGATCCGATTAGATCGAATCGGATCATGATCGCATCTTTTTGTTGGAGCATGATCTCCGGGCAAACGCTTCGCGTTTGTCCCGAGGGAAAACCGGTTCCCGCTTTTCCGGATCATGCTCTAGCGTCTGGCGGGGCGGCCGCCAGGCTTCTGGTCCGCCTTGCCGACGGACTGGCTGACATCGTGGAGCATGCGGCGGGTGTCCGCCATCAAGGCGCCGGAGCGCTTGTCGAAACTTTCGATCAGTTCGCGAAGCGAAATCACGGTCGGCAGCAGGTCGCCGCCATATTTGGCGCTGCCGAGGCTCGCCAGAAACTTGTCGGTTTTGGCAAGACCGCTGTCGACGCCTGCCATGGCGTTGTCGGCGGCAGAGACGATCTCGGTGATCCGCTCGCCATTACCCGCGAGCGTCGCGGTGAAGGTCTCGAAATTCCGCAGCGTATCCTTCACCGCCACCTGATTGTCGGCGATGATCTTGTCGACGTTGCGCAGCGCCACCCGGATCTTTTCCTGGACATCGAGCAGCGCGTCCGGATCGGCGGTCAGCACCGGCACCCCGTCCTTGTCCAGCGGGACCGGCGGACCGTCGATCGAGCCGCCGATCAGCGATATCGCCGCCACGCCGGTCAGCCCCTGAAACTCCAGTCCGACCTCGGTGTCCTTGCGCACCGGCGCGCTGCTGTCGATCATCGCCATCGCGACCACCCGGCGCGGGTGATCCAGCTTCAGCGAAACCACTTCGCCGACCCTGATGCCGTCGAAATTGACGCTGCCGCCCTTGTGCAGGCCGGAGGCGGCACCTTCGAAAATGACCCGCAGCGGCACCTGCCCCCGGATGCCGGCGAACTTCTTGACCCCGAGGAACGTGCCGAATCCCCCGGCGATCAACGCCAGGAACAGGGATCCGATCATCAGGCTGCTCGCCCGCCATCTCATGTTCGAAGTATCCAGCTGCAAACAGCGGCAAGAGATAGCGCACTTGCCGTCCCGCGTCACCGCTTTCCGGACGGTCTGCGGCGGGTCAGTCCGCCGCCGCGGGCCTTCGCGAGGCGACGAAAACGCCGGTCAGCACCAGCGCGAAGCCGATCACGTGGAAAAGTTGCGGCTGCTCGCCGAGAAACACGATGGCCATCGCCGCTCCGAACACCGGGATGACGTGAAAGAAGGGGGCCGCGCGGTTGGCGCCGATCAGCTGCACGCCGCGATTGAAGCACAGATAGGCCAGCGTCGAGGGAAACACCGCGACGTAGAACAGCGACAGGAGGTTGGCGGTGTCGATCCGCATCACCGGCCGGGCGAGCAGTTCCCAGATCAGCAGCGGAATCAGCACGGCAGCGCCGCAGCCGAAGGTGAAGCCGACGAACGACAGGCCGTGAATCCGCGGGCGCTTGTAGGACAGCGCCGAATACAGCCCGAAGATCGCCAGCGCGGCGACGAAGATGATATCGCCGGCGTTGAACTCGATATTCTTCAGCGTGGTCAGGTCGCCGTGCAGCAGGATCACCAGCACGCCGACCAGCGACAGCGCGAGCCCGCCGGCCTGCGCCAGCGTCAGCCGGACGCCGAGCAGGACCAGCGACCATGCCGCGACGAACAGCGGTCCGGCCGATTGCAGCAACAGCGTGTTCAGCGCCTGGGTATGCTCGAGCGCCCAGTATTGCATGGTATTGAAGGCGCCGATCCCGGTGATGGACAGAATCACCATGGTGCCGAGGTGGCGGCGTATCGCGGCCCAGTCGCGCACCAGATGGTTCCAGGCGAACGGCAGGATGATGAGGAACGCCAGCGACCAGCGCAGGAACGACAGCGTCACCGGGGGAATATGCCCGGCGGCGAGCCGGCCGACGATGGCGTTGCCGGCCCAGCACAGCGAGGTGATGGACAGCAGCAGATAGGGCTGGTTGGCGATCCAGTTCCCGGAAGGGGCGGCATCGGTAGTCGGATCGGAAGCAGACATTCGCTGAGCTCGGTTGATGACGCCGCGCCCGCCCGGCGCGGACAGCCGGGCCGGAATGTTCGCCCGGCACACCTCAAAGACACGGATTTGTCGTCGACATCAATGGCGCAGGATGCATCTCGACCATGCGCCGGACAGGCCGGGTCACGGTTCGCGCGCACGGGGAACTTCGCGGCGGCGGCCGCCGCGAAGGCCCTACTACCGACGAATGCTGCCGGTCAGGCTACCTTGGTCTCGATCTCGCGGAGGCCGGAGGCAGGCGAACCATTGATCGCGATCCGGCGCGGCTTCATCGCTTCCGGGATTTCGCGGGTCAGTTCGATCTGCAGCAAGCCGTTGTCGAACGTCGCGCCCCTGACCTGGACATAGTCGGCCAAGTTGAACTGACGCTTGAACGGCCGCGAAGAGATGCCTTGGTAGAGGAATTCGCGCTGCGTCTTCTCGGCCTTGCGGCCTTCGACCGTCAGCACGTTCTGCTCGGCGGTGACGGTGATCTCATCGGGCGCGAAGCCGGCGAGCGCCAGCGATATCTGATAGCGGTCCTCGCCGAGCCGCTCGACGTTACAGGGCGGGTAGTTGTCGTCGCTGCCGGCATGCTGCGCTGCATCGACGAGATCGAAAAAGCGGTCAAAGCCGATCGTCGACCGCCAGAGCGGAGTGAAGTCGTAGGTTCTCATAGCCAAATCCTCCGTTGAGCAAGTTGGGTACGAGCAGGCACCGGACATCACCGATGCCCGCCTCATCCGGGCCCCCGAGAGGCGCCCGGGCCGCAGGTCGCGGCAGTCAAAAAACTAGCAAACGCCTTTGCAGTTTCAAGAGACCGCACAATTTTTTGGTAAACCTGATCGCGGGCGGCCCGTAGGCTCCAGGCCGACGGTCAAAAATTTTCGCAGGGGTCTTGAAGTCGGTCCCGGTTTTTCTAAGTCGTTTTCCGTCCCGAAACGAAAGGAGTTCAGGAGGACGACATGACCGATCTCGACCGAAACTTTGATGAAAATGTCTACGATCTGAACGCCATTTTGCATCCCGGTTCGGTATTCGATCATCCCCGGGATGTGCTGGCCGACGCAACGCTGTCGCGGGCAGAGAAACGGGCCATCCTGGCCTCCTGGGCATCCGATGCCGCAGCGGTGACGTCCTGCCCCTCGTTGCGCGTCATCCCCGGAGCCAGGCGGACGGTCTCGATCGACGAGATCCTCGAAGCGTTGTCCAGCCTGGACCAGCCACCGAGAAATCCGCCGGGGGGGAAGCCGGCCCGGCTCAAATCTGTCGAACGGACGTCGCTCGCGGCCTGAGCGATTGCGCGCCTCGAAGTGGGACCGGCGGCGCTTGGCGCCCGTTGCGTGGCGGGGACGGTGCTGCCGGATGGTATCCTTGGCGCGATTTTACATCGTCAGTTCGTGTGCGACGGCGCCTGCGGCGATGGCGGCGTCATTGGGATCGATCTCGATCTGCAGTCCGCGCTGACCGCCATTGACGTACACGGTCAGATGGCTGAGCGCCGCCTGTTCGATCGCGACCGGCACAAGCCTCCTCTGCCCGAACGGGCTGATACCGCCGACATGATAGCCGGTCAGCCGCTCGGCATCGGCCGGGCGCATCATGTTCGCCGCCTTGCCGTCGAACGCCGCGGCGAGCTTTTTCATGCTGACTTCGCGATCCGACGGCACGATCACGCAGACCGGCCTGCCGTCGACCTCGGCCATCAGGGTCTTCAGCATGCGCCCTGGTTCGACGCCGAGCGCCTCGGCGGCCTGCAGGCCGATCTTGTTGTCCACGTTGGAATCGTAGACATAGGTGTGCAGCTTGAAGGCGCAGCCAAGCTTCCGCAGCGCAAGGGTCGCAGGCGTGGTCTTCGACATGGCGCCGCCGCTCCTCGTCAGATATCCCGGAAGTTCAGATAGCAGAGTTTCGGGCGGGCCGTCACGCCTGCCCGGATCATGACCGCAATGCGCATGCAGCAGGCGAGGCAGGGTACCTCGCGGCCGGTCCGCTACCTGGCGCGACGGGGCCGCAGCATCACCGTGACGCCGACGACGATGAGCAGCAGGGGCCACCATTGCGCCAGCAGCTTCCTGATTTCCGCCGCCGGAGCAACATCGAGATTGATCAGGAGGAAGATCACGCCAAGCAGGATCAGGATCACCGCACCGATATGCAAACGCATGTTGGCCTCCACCAGACTCTCAGCGCCGCATGATCGCACTGTTGAAGACACTGTCAATGCAATGCTGCTACGCCCTTGACCTGCATCAAGCGAGGGCCGGAAAAACCGGCAGAACCTTTTGCTAGGTTGCGAGGCGAGGGAGGGGCCAAATGGCTCAAGCGGCACAACGCAGAATTTTCAGTCCGGAGCGAATGCTTGCATTCAGCGACGGGGTGATTGCCGTTGCGATGACGCTGCTGGTTCTCGATGTCAGGCTTCCCGCAATGAGCGGCAGTGTCGACGAATCCCAACTCGCGGACGCTTTGGTTGGAATCCTTCCCAAGCTCGGGATGTACGCGTTGAGCTTCGTCGTGGTCGGGTCGATCTGGCTCGCCCACCACCAGAAGTTCTCCTATATCGAACGCGTCGATCGCCGGCTGATGCAGCTCAATCTGCTGTTCCTGATGTCGGTCGGCCTGGTGCCGATTGTGACAAGCCTCGTCAGCGAGTACTCCAACAAGGTCGCCACCATGGCCTATGCGGCGAGCATGATGACGACGCTGTTGCTTCTGGCTGCAACCGGCTGGTACGCGGCGCGTCATGCCGATCTGATCGCCAAGACCGCGCCTCGCGATATCGGGCGCGAGTTGATTCTCGTTCCCCTGCTGTCGGCGGCGGTATTTGCGGCTTCGATCGGAGTAGCGGCGGTGGATTCTACCGCCGGCCGTTTGATGTGGGTGCTGACGTTTCCCGTCACGCTGCTCGCGGTCTTGAAGCTTCCGCGGATGACGGATGCATGACGGATCGAACGGTCGCTGCGGTTGATTGCGCTGCAACTTTGCCCGTATCCGGCGAGCGGGTTTGACTCACGTCAATGTCCGGCGGCGGTGGCCCGATATTGTTGGATTTTCCCGCAATCTCGAAAGGATCGCACATCATGAGCAGGAACGTTGGATCGGTCGATCGGATCATACGTGTCGTGGTGGGGCTTCTGCTGATCGCATACGCCATTCCCATCGGCTTCTCGCAGACCGGCTGGAATTGGGTCGGCTGGATCGGCGTGGTGCCGCTGCTGACCGCTGTCTTTGGCTATTGCCCGGCCTACTCGCTGTTCGGCATGTCCACCTGCCCGCTCAAACAGCAGAGCTGACGGCGCGCATCGTCCAATCGATCTGGGCCTCGTGCCCCTGAACCGGAGAGAATACCATGGCGGCAAGATTCGGGATCGTGCTGGTTGCTTCCGCAGCCTTGGGTGTCAGCGCGCTGCTGGCGACCGCCGCTGCACAGCCGGGTCCGGGGCCCGGATTCATGGGCCCGGGCATGATGTCGGGTCCCGGCATGATGGGGTCGGGGATGATGGGCCGCCGCGGTTTCGGCGCGATGTGCAATCCGGGTGCAACCGGATTTGCGGAGTGGCGGGCCGACAGGATCGCCGAACTGGTCAAGCTGACCGACGCGCAGCGCGGCAAGTTCGATGAATTCAAGGCGGCGTCGATCAAGTCGGCCGAGGTGATGCGCAACGCCTGCCAGACCGATGTTCCCGAGACCATTGTCGGGCGAACCGAGGCCATGGAAAAGCGCATGGACACCATGCTGCAGGCCATCCGCACCATGCGGCCCGCGCTGGAGGCGTTCTACGCGACGCTGAGCGATGAGCAAAAAGCCAAGCTCAATTCCAATTACGGCCGCGGCCGGTTCGGGCGCTGGCGCGACCGCTGGTAAACGGGTGCGCAGCTCACCGGCTAAGCTGGCGGCATGAACGAATCACCCGATAAGCCGGCCGGCAGCCTGCTCGGGCGCATCTGGAGCCGGCTCGGCCCCGGGCTCGTGACCGGCGCGGCGGATGACGATCCCAGCGGGATCGCCACCCACAGCCAGATCGGCGCGCAGTTCGGCTTCGGGCTGGCGTGGACGTTCGTGCTCAGTTTTCCGCTGATGGTGGTGATCCAGGAGGTCGCCGCCCGGATCGGCAGCGTCAGCGGACGCGGCATCGCGCACAATCTGCGGCGACATTACCCGCCGTGGCTGTTGCGGCTGGTCGTGACGCTGCTGCTGGTCGCCAACATCATCAACCTCGGCGCCGATCTCGGCGCGATGGGGGCGGCGCTTCAGCTGCTGATCGGCGGGCCGGAGCACCTCTACACCCTGCTGTTCGGCGTCGTCTGCATCGTGCTCGAGGTCTGGCTCAGCTATCCGCGCTATGCCGCGGTGCTGAAATGGGGAACGCTTTCGCTGTTCTCCTATGTCGCCGTCGTGTTCGTGGCCGACGTGCCGTGGATGGCTGCGGTGAAATCGCTGCTCATTCCGGCCATCGACCTCACCGGCGCTTCCGCGATGGCGATGGTGGCGATTCTCGGCACCACCATCAGCCCCTATCTGTTTTTCTGGCAGGCCGGGCAGGAAGTCGAGGAGCAGCACCGCCACCACGCCAAGCCGCTGTGCGTGGCGCCGAAGACGGCGGGGCCGGAGCTCGCCCGCATCCGCATCGATACCATCACCGGGATGGCGTTCAGTTCGCTGGTGTCGCTGGCGATCGTGTTCGCCACCGCCGCGACGCTGCACGCGCACGGAATTACCGATATCGCCACCTCGGCGCAGGCCGCCGAGGCGCTGCGCCCGATCGCCGGCGAATTCGCCTTCGCGCTGTTCGCTCTGGGGATCATCGGCACCGGCCTCTTGGCGGTGCCGGTACTGGCGGGTTCGGCGGCCTATGCGGTCAGCGAGGTGTTCGGCTGGACCGAAAGCCTCGATGCCCGCCCCAACGACGCCCGCGCCTTCTATGCGACCATCGCGGTGGCCACGCTGCTCGGCGCCGCGCTCAATTTCGTCGGACTCGATCCGGTGAAGGCGCTGTATTGGGCGGCGGTCGTCAATGGCGTGCTGGCAGCACCCCTGATGGCGGTGATGATGCTGATCGTCCGCAACCCGCGGGTGATGGGGCGGTTGACGGTATCGCGGTCGATGGCGGTCTGGGGCTGGGCCGCGACCGCGGTGATGGCCGCGGCGTCACTGGGGTTTTTCATGCTGCGTTAGAGGCGTGCCGCACCCGGCCGTCGCCGCGCTGGACGGCCGCCATCGTGCGGCCACAAATTTTCAGGGGATATCAATGGGTTGAGGCCCTTCTAACCCGGCCCCGAGGGCCCGTTCTTGCTTGCCTAGATCACCTGCTTCCTTTATCCGATGGGGTGCCTCGCATGCGAGCGGCCCCGGCCGTGTTTTAGCTGGGGGCGTACGCGCGAGCATGATCCGGAAAAGCGGGACCGGTTTCCTTCGGGACAAGCCGGCCGGTTGCCCGGAGATCGTGCTCCAACGAAGCGAGTTGCAGAGGGATAACTTACGAAATGGCCAATGTCGTCGTCGTCGGCGCCCAATGGGGTGACGAAGGGAAGGGCAAGATTGTCGACTGGTTGTCGGAGCAGGCCGATATCGTCGTGCGCTTCCAGGGCGGCCACAATGCCGGCCATACCCTCGTCATCAACGGCATCACCTACAAGCTGGCGCTGTTGCCCTCCGGCGTGCTGCGGCCGTCGAAGCTCGCGGTGATCGGCAACGGCGTGGTGTTCGACCCGCAGGCCTTCCTCGATGAAGTGACGAAACTCAAGGGCCAGGGCGTCGCCATCAGCCCGGACAATCTGCGCATCGCCGAGAACGTCACGCTGATCCTGCCGCTGCATCGCGACCTCGATTCGATCCGCGAATCCGCTTCGGCCCTGACCGCGATCGGCACCACGCGGCGCGGCATCGGTCCGGCCTATGAAGACAAGGTCGGGCGCCGCGCCATCCGGCTGATGGACCTCGCCGATCTCGATACGCTGCCGCACAAGATCGACCGGCTCCTGGCGCATCACAACGCGCTGCGCCGCGGGCTCAAGCTGGAAGAGATCGACGGAGCCGGCATCCTGAAGGAGTTGAGCGCGCTGGCGCCGCAGCTTCTGCCCTATGCCGAGACGGTGTGGCGGCTGCTCGACCAGAAACGCCGCGAGGGCAAGCGCATCCTGTTCGAGGGCGCGCAGGGTGCGCTGCTGGACGTCGATCACGGCACCTACCCCTACGTCACCTCGTCCAACACCGTGGCGGCGCAGGCGGCGACCGGTACCGGTATGGGGCCGTCGGCGGTCGGCTACGTGCTCGGGATCTGCAAGGCCTATACGACCCGGGTCGGGCAGGGGCCGTTTCCGACCGAACAGGACAACGAGATCGGCCGCCGGATCGGCGAGCGCGGCCGCGAGTTCGGCACCAATACCGGCCGGCCGCGGCGCTGCGGCTGGTTCGACGCGGTGCTGGTGCGCCAGACCGTGCGGACCTGCGGCATCAACGGACTGGCGCTGACCAAGCTGGATATTCTCGACGGTTTCGACGCCATCGAGGTCTGCACCGGTTATATGCTGGATGGTAAGGAGATCGACCATCTGCCGGCGGGCGAGGGCGCCCAGGCCCGGGTGGTGCCGGTCTACGAGACCATCGAAGGCTGGAAGGAACCGACCGCCAATGCCCGTTCCTGGGCGGATTTGCCGGCCCAGGCCATCAAATATGTCCGCCGGGTCGAGGAATTGGTGGGTTGTCCAATCGCCTTGCTTTCCACCAGCCCGGAAC
This sequence comes from Bradyrhizobium sediminis, assembly GCF_018736105.1. Lineage (NCBI taxonomy): Bacteria > Pseudomonadati > Pseudomonadota > Alphaproteobacteria > Hyphomicrobiales > Nitrobacteraceae > Bradyrhizobium > Bradyrhizobium sediminis. The sequence goes on along the minus strand of NZ_CP076135.1, from coordinate 4,461,256 downwards.
GCGAAGATACTATTCTGGTACAGAACCCGTTCGAGGCTTAACGAGATATTACCGGGAAGTCCGCATTGTTGAGTACAAATGGCTGATTACTACCCGCTGATCGCCCGCGCCATCGCCGGACTGGATCCCAGTGCTCCCGGCGAGAGCCGCCGCGCGCTGTATGAGCGGGCGCGCACCGCGCTGATCGCGCAGCTGCGCAGCGTGCAGCCGCCGTTGAGCGAATCCGAAATCACCCGCGAGCGGCTGTCGCTGGAAGAGGCCGTGCGCAAGGTCGAATCCGAAGCCGCCCAGCGCGCCCGCGACGCCTCGCGCAGCGCCCGCGGCGGCGACGGGGGCCGCGCCGGCGATTCCTTCCGCGCCACCACCCGCCCCGCAGCGCGGCCGGCCGAACCGGCGCCACCGGCCACCGCCCAGCCGCAGCAGCCACCGCCGCGGCCGCGTCCCCCCGGGCAGCCGCCGGCCCGCAACGAACGGCCGCCGCTCGGCCAGGACGACCGCGCCCCGCGCGGCTCGCGCCCCGACGCCGCCCCGCCGCTGCCGCGTCCGCAGCCGCCGCAACCGCAGGTCTCGATGCAGGACCCGCAGCTGCCGCCGACCCGGGAACGGCCGGGCGCGCCGCGCCGCGGTTCCGACAGCGCCATCCCGCAGGCGCCGGGCATGCGCGGCTTCCGCGACATCGCCGCCGATGCCGACGATCTCGGCCGCGCCGCCGCGCAGGCCAGCCGCGCCGCGCGAAAGACCTATGCCAACGTGCCTTCGCCCTCGCCGGAATTCGACCGGCTCGAGCCGAGCATGGAGAACCGCGGCGCCGATCCCGACGCGCCCTATTCCTATGACGAATCCGTCGAGGAGGCCGAGCGCTACGCGCCGCCGCCGCAGGCGCCCGCCGCGCGCACCCGGATCGGCCAGGATCGCGAGCCGAAGAGGCGCGTCCGGTCAGGCACGGTGTTTCCGTTCAAGAGCGCGATCGCGGTCGGCGTGGTCCTGATCCTGGTCGGCGCCGGCATCCTGTGGGGCAAGTCGCTGGTGACGGCGGTCAGCGGACTGTTCAAGTCGCAGCCCGCCGTGGTCGAAGCCCCGAAGGATCCCTCGACGTCGCTGTCGAAGCCGAAGATTCCCGATCGTGTCGGCCAGCCGTCGTCATCGGATCAGCTCGCCCCGGTGGCGCAGCGGGTGGTGCTGTATGACGAGGATCCGTCCGATCCCAAGGGCAAGCAATATGTCGGCTCGGTGATCTGGCGCACCGAACCGATCAAGGCGTCCGGCAATCAGAAGGCCGATATCGCGGTGCGCGCCGACATCGAAATCCCCGACCGCAAGTTCAAGATGACGATGTCGTTCCGCCGCAACACCGACACCTCGCTGCCGGCCAGCCATACCGCGGAGCTGACGTTCATCCTGCCGCAGGATTTCACCGGCGGCGGCGTCGGCAACGTGCCGGGCATCCTGATGAAATCCAACGAGCAGGCGCGCGGCACGCCGCTGTCGGCGCTGGCCGTCAAGGTCACCGACGGCTTCTTCCTGGTCGGCCTGTCCAACGTCGATTCCGAGCGCTCGCGCAACCTGCAGCTCCTGAAGGAGCGCTCCTGGTTCGACGTGCCGCTGGTCTACGTCAACCAGCGCCGCGCCATCATCGCCATCGAAAAGGGCGCCCCCGGCGAACGCGCCTTCAACGAGGCGTTCGCGGCGTGGGGCGAGTAGGCGGACGTTTGGGGCGTTGAGAAGCGCCGCTTGATGGCGTACTCCGGGATGGCGTGTTGAGCCGCTCCGGATTTCGCAAGCGCTCCATCCGGGCTACCAGACTCTATCAACGTCATTGCGAGCGAAGCGAAGCAATCCATTTCACCGCTTGCTGAGACATGGATTGCTTCGTCGCAAGCGCTCCCTTGCGCAAACGCTCTGCGTTTGTCGCAGGCAATGACGTCGTGGCAGTTTTGTTTCGAATTTCAAACAGCAGACATGCGTCCGAGAGGTGTGGTGCTGTTGCGAGTCACCAAACAACAAAGGCCGAGCTTTCGCCCGGCCTTTCGCATTTCCGATGGATGCCCGGGTCAAGCCCGGCAATGACGAGGAGAGTGTGGTAGGTCACAACACCCGATTACTCTCCTTCACCTTCTCCGCATCCAGATACACGCTGCTCCCCATCTCCTTGAACTTCTGCGACATCTGCGCCATGCCCGCCTTCGCCAAGGCTTCGGCGGGCAAGCCGTCCTCAAGTACACCCGACACCGACATGCCAACACTGCCGCCCGCCACCGCGCGCTTGTCGGGATCGTTCAGCGTCGCGGCGTAGTCCCGCACGTCCTGGGTGATCTTCATCGAGCAGAATTTCGGGCCGCACATCGAGCAGAAATGCGCGACCTTGTGGGCTTCCTTCGGCAGCGTCTCGTCGTGGTAGAGCCGGGCGGTTTCCGGGTCGAGGCCGAGGTTGAACTGGTCCTCCCAGCGGAAGTCGAAGCGGGCGCGGCTCAGCGCGTCGTCGCGCAGTTGCGCGGCGGGGTGGCCCTTGCCGAGATCGGAGGCGTGGGCGGCGATCTTGTAGGTGATGACGCCGACCTTGACGTCGTCGCGGTTGGGGAGACCCAGATGCTCCTTCGGCGTGACATAGCACAGCATGGCGCAGCCGAACCAGCCGATCATGGCCGCACCAATGCCTGAGGTGATGTGGTCGTAGCCCGGCGCGATGTCGGTGGTCAGCGGCCCCAGCGTGTAGAACGGCGCCTCGCCGCACTCCTTGAGCTGCTTGTCCATGTTGATCTTGATCTTGTGCAGCGGCACGTGGCCGGGGCCTTCGATCATCACCTGGCAGCCCTTCTTCCACGCGATCTGCGTGAGCTCGCCGAGCGTCTCCAGTTCGGCGAATTGCGCGCGGTCGTTGGCATCAGCGATCGAGCCCGGCCGCAGGCCGTCGCCGAGCGAGAACGACACGTCGTATTTGCGCATCAAGTCGCAGATTTCCTCGAAATGCGTGTAGAGGAAGCTTTCCTTGTGATGCGCCAGGCACCACTTCGCCATGATCGAGCCGCCGCGCGAGACGATGCCGGTGACGCGGTTGGCGGTGAGGTGGATGTAGGGCAGCCGCACGCCCGCGTGGATCGTGAAATAATCGACGCCCTGTTCGCACTGCTCGATCAGCGTGTCCTTGTAGAGCTCCCAGGTCAGCTTGACCGGATCGCCGTCGCACTTCTCCAGCGCCTGGTAGATCGGAACGGTGCCAATCGGGATCGGCGCGTTGCGCAGGATCCATTCCCGCGTGGTGTGGATGTTGCGCCCCGTGGAGAGGTCCATCACGGTGTCGGCGCCCCAGCGGATCGCCCACACCATCTTGTCGACTTCTTCCTCGACCGACGAGGTGACCGCGGAGTTGCCGATATTGGCGTTGATCTTGGTCAGGAAGTTGCGGCCGATGATCATCGGCTCGAGTTCGCCGTGGTTGATGTTGCAGGGGATGATGGCGCGGCCGCGCGCGATCTCGCTGCGGACGAATTCCGGGGTGACGAAGGCCGGCACCGACGCGCCGAAACTTTCGCCGTCGGCAATGGCGGCTTCGGCGCGCTCGAGCTGCATTTTGCGGCCAAGGTTCTCACGGGTGGCGACATAGATCATCTCCTTGGTGATGATGCCGGCGCGGGCGAATTCGAGCTGGGTGATCATGTGGCCGTCGAGCCCGCGCAGCGGCTTGTGATGCGCAATGAAGGATTTCGCGGCATGCGCGGCGCCGACATTGCCGTTGTCCTCCGGCTTGATGTCGCGGCCCTGATATTCCTCGACGCCGCCGCGCTCCTTGACCCAGGCGATGCGGCCGCGCGCGAGACCGGCGTTGACGTCGATGGTCACGGCCGGATCGGTGTAGGGGCCCGAGGTATCGTAGACCGGCAGGTCAGGCTCGCCGGCGCCCTTGCTCAAAATGATCTCGCGCAGCGGCACCCGCAGGTCGGGCGCCTCGTCGGGCGTGACGAAGATCTTGCGCGAGGACGGCAGCGGGCCTGTCGTGACGGCGGGCAGCGTGGTGTCGGGATTGGAGCGGATGTTCATGGCCTATCCTCCTGTGATTCTTGTTGTCGTTTTCGTTATTGCGAGCGCAGCCAAGGCGCCCACCCCAATAAGAGTGTCGTCGCCCGGCTTGACCGGGCGATCCAGTACGCCGCGGCTTCTCGGTTGAACACGACCGTCTCTGGAATACTGGGTCGCCCGGTCAAGCCGGGCGATGACAACGGTGTTTGTTTCGGCAGTGGGCGATTTCGTAAGTCTCATCACGCCGCCTCCGCGTTCAGTCCGAGCCACGCGCGCACCCGGGCGTCGGGGTCGGCGTTCTGGGTGACGTCGCTGACGACGGCGATGGAGTCAGCGCCGGCTTTGAAAATCTCGGCGGCGTGTTCGAGCTTGATGCCGCCGATCGCGACCAGCGGGATGTTGCCGATGCGTTTCTTCCATTCGGTGATTTTCGGAATGCCCTGCGGCGCGAAGCGCATCGATTTCAGCGTGGTCGGGAAGATCGGCCCGAGCGCGACGTAATCGGGTTTGGCGCGCAGCGCGGTTTCGAGTTCCTCGTCGTCATGGGTGGAGATGCCGAGCGTCAGGCCGGCTGCGCGGATCGCCTTGAGGTCGGCATCGACAAGGTCCTCCTGGCCGAGATGCAGATGCCTGGCGCCCGCCGTGATCGCCGCGCGCCAGTAGTCGTTGACCACCAGCCTCGCCGGCGTGCCCTTGATCACCTCCAGCGCGTCGCGCACGATCTGCAGCGCGTCGGCATCGTTCAGCTCCTTGGCGCGCAGTTGAATGGTGCCGACGCCGAGCAGCGCCAGCCGCGCCACCCAGGCGACGCTGTCGACGACGGGATAAAATCGATCAGGATACGGCATGCCAGAACGGGGTCCCAACGACAGGAGTGGAAGGGGAGGCGAAGTCGCGGGCTTCCATCAGCCCGGCTTGATAGGCAGTGCGGCCTGCCTCGATGCTGAGCCGAAACGCGTTCGCCATCGCGACGGGGTCGGCGGCTTTGGCAATCGCGGTGTTCAGGAGCACGGCGTCGTAGCCGAGTTCCAGCGCCTGCGCCGCATGCGACGGCGCGCCCAAACCGGCATCGACCACCAGCGTGATGTCGGGCAGGCGGTCGCGCAGCAGTTTTAAGGCATCGCGGTTGACGATGCCCCTGGCGCTGCCGATCGGCGCCGCCCACGGCATCACAACCTTGCAGCCGGCATCGACCAACCGCATCGCGACGCCGAGATCCTCGGTGCAATAGGGAAACACCTCGAAGCCGTCCTTGATCAGGATGGAGGCGGCCTCGACCAGGCCAACCACGTCGGGCTGCAGCGTGTCGTTGTCGGCGATCACTTCCAGCTTGATCCATGATGTCGCAAACAGTTCGCGCGCCAGCTTCGCCGTGGTCACCGCCTCGCGCACGCTGCGGCAGCCGGCGGTGTTCGGCAACACCGTCACATCGAGCTCGCGGATCAGCGACCAGAACGCATCGCCGGTCTTGCCGCCGGCGGATTCGCGCCGCAGCGACACCGTGACGATGTTGGCGCCGGAGCTGCGGATCGCCTGCTGCATGATCGCCGGCGACGGATACAGCGCGCTGCCGATCAGGAGGCGGGAGGTGAATTCGCGGTCGTAGAATTTCAGCATGATCGCCGTCCCAACACGCAGCTGTCGTCCCCGCGAACGCGGGGACCCATACGCCGTGTCTTCTCAATGTGGCAGTGTGGTAGAAACCTTTCGTAACCACGAAGGCCTGTGGTTATGGGTCCCTGCGTTCGCAGGGACGACAGGTGTAGAGTGTGATGCGCACCCATCCTCACCCTCCCTGCCGCGGCGTGATGATCTCGATTTCGTCGCCGTGCTTGAGCGGCGTCTCGGCCCAGCGGCTCTTCGGCAGTACGTCGTAGTTCAGCGCGATCGCGAAATGGGTGCCCTCATATTCGAGTTCGGCGAGCAGCGCGTCGACGCTTGACGAGGAAATTTCCCGCGCCTCGCCGTTGACGATCACACGCATCGCATCACCTCGTTGTCGATCTGGCCGCGTTCGACGAAGTTGAGCGTCAGTTCCGCCAGCGCCGGCGCGATCAGGAAGCCGTGGCGATAGAGCCCGTTGACCGCGATATGCTTCTTGTCGATCGCGATGCGCGGCAAATTGTCGGGAAACGCCGGGCGCAGGCCCGAGCCGAATTCGAGAATCCGCGCTTCGGCGAACGCCGGGTGCACCGCATAGGCCGCGCCGAGCAATTCCAGCGCGGAGCGGACGCTGACGCCGGTGTCCTCAGCCTCGATCGAGGTCGCGCCCAGCATGAACAGGTTGTCCTCGCGCGGGATCACGTAGAGCGGCCAGCGCGGATGGATCAGCCGCACCGGGCGCGCCAGTTGAACCTCGCTGGTTTCGATCAGGATCAGCTCGCCCTTGACGCCGCGCAGCTCGGGCTGGGTGTCGCGCGCGGAAAGCCCGCGGCAATCGATCACGATACCGTCGAGCTCGGCGGGCTCAGGCTCGCTGTTGAACTTGATGGTGCCGCCGGCGGCGATGATGCGCTCGTGCAGTTTCGGCAGCACGCGGCGCGGCTCGACATGGCCCTCGTCGGCAAAGTACAGCGCTTCGCGGAAGCGGCCTTCCAGCGAGGGTTCGAGTTCGGCGAGGCCGCGCGCATCGAGCCGCTGGTGGCCTGTCGTGAGCCTGGCAAAGCGTTCGAAATCGTTGCGCTCGCGCGGCAGCGCCACCACCAGCGAGCCGTTGAACGGGGTATCCGGCAATTCGCGGCGCCACAGATCGAGCGATTTCAGGCCGAGCCGGCTGATGATGGGTTCGGCGACCTCGCTCTCGCAATAGGGCGCCAGCATGCCGCCGGCCCAGTGGCTGGTGGAGAGCATCATCGCCTCGTCGCTGCGCTCGTGCAGCGTGACGTCGTGGCCGGCCTGCGCGAACAACAGCGCCTGCCAGGCGCCGGCAATGCCGGCGCCGATGATGGAAACCGGGGATTCCCCCCCGGGCGCGACGGGCGACGGCCCGCGCTGTGCTTTCGAACTCTGGTACATCCCTGTCCCTTCGCCGGCATGACCCGGATCAGGTTCAAAGGGTCACCGCGGTCTCTCGCCTGAAAACAGGTTCGAGCGTGCGGTATCTCAGCTCCTCGTCGGAGCTCCCCTCGGAACGGGGCTAATGTAGGCCGATGGCAGGGAGTGTCAACGCTGCGCAGCCGGTTTGCACCGGTCTAGCGCGCGGGAACCCGCTGTGCCTTGGCGTCGGCGGAGTTCCCGGTCGCGTGTTTCCGCGGCGGACCGGCTGATACCTCGATCGGACTGCCGGAAGGCTCCTGCCCCTGAACCGCGATGCGCTCCAGCCGCTGGCGCTTGGCGGCGTGGTAATAGCCGCTGGCGTAATAGGCCATGGCGCGGTTGTGGTCGCCGTTGGCGGCGCGAAAGGCGCCGGCGAGATACTTCACGCCATAGGTCAGATTGGTGGCGGGATCGCGCAGCCCTTCGGCGTCGCCGCCGTAGCCGAGGCCGCGCGCGGTCGCGAGCTTGATCTGCATCAGCCCGATGGTGCCGCCGCGCCCGACCAGCTGCGGCTGGTAGCGGCTCTCATGCTTGATCACGCGATGCACCAGCGCTTCCGGCACCGCATTGGCGCTGGCGTGGGTCGCGACCAGCGCATCGTATTCGGCGCGCTGCGCCAGCGCGCTTTCCGAAAATGGCAGTGTGGCGATGGCGGCGAAGCAAGCGAGCGACAGCAAACGTTTCATCGGGAAAAGGGCCTCGGTGCTGTTATGGGGGGCTGGGCACCTCCATTGCCGCAATCGCCGGGCAGGGATGTGGCCAAATCCCGGCTTTCTCGGGCGTATTGCCCATGCTTTGGCGGGCCGGATTTACCAAGAATTATGCCCTGGCGTGCTTCGATTGACCGGAAAAGTCCGAAAATCCGGCCGCGCCAATGACCCTATCCGTCGCCCACACCACGGAGGCCGCGCACCCCCTGCGCGGCTTGCTGCCGTTATGGGTCGGCGTCGCCATCTACGCGCTGTTTCTTTTGGCCGGAAACCGGCTGCTGATCGATCCCGACACGATGTGGCAGATCACCGTCGGGCAGTGGATATCAGACTACCGCGCGGTGCCGGAGACCGACGTCTATTCCTTCACCATGCGCGGCCAGCCCTGGATCTCGACGCAGTGGCTGGCGCAGGTGATGTACGCCAAGGCCTTCGCGATGTTCGGCTGGAGCGGGCCGGTGGTGCTGGCGGCATCAGCGATATCGGCGACTTTCGCGCTATCAACGAAATTCCTCAACCGGCATTTGAGCGAAAGCACCACCCTGGTGTTCATCGCCGCAGGCCTGGCGCTGGCGGTGCCGCATCTGTTGGCGCGGCCGCATGTGCTGGCGCTGCCGGTCATGGTGGCATGGGTCTGCGGCATGATATCGGCGGCGGACCGCCGCGCGGCGCCGTCGTTGCGGCTGCTGCCGCTGATGGCGCTGTGGGCCAACCTGCATGGCGGCTTCGTGTTCGGTCTGGTCTTGATCGCGCCGATCGCGCTTGACGCGGTGTGGAGCGCGGAAGCGCGCTTGCGCAAATCGCTGGCGCTGCGCTGGGCAGCGTTCGGCGCGGCGGCGCTGCTGACGAGTTTCGTCACGCCCTATGGCTGGAATGCGCTGCTGGCGTCGCAAAAGATCCTCGGCCTCGGCGCCGCACTGCCGTTGATCATGGAATGGAAGCCGGCGGATTTCGGCAGCCTCGGCGCGCTCGAGGTCTGCCTGCTGCTCGGCACCGGGCTCGCACTCTATCGCGGCATCAAACTGCCGCCGGTGCGCATCGTGCTGCTGCTGGGACTGGTGCACATGGCGCTCGCGCAAGGCCGCGCCAGCGAAATCCTGGCGCTGCTGGCGCCGCTCGTTCTCGCCGCGCCGCTGGGCAAGCAGATCGGCGGCGCGGCGACGGCCCCTTCCACCGCCGCGCCGATGCGCGGACTATTGTTCGCCGGTGTCGCGGCCGCGCTCTTGGCGGCAACGATCGCCTGGACGTCAGTGCATCGCTTCGAGCCGCATACCCGCGGCTCGCCGGTCGCGGCGGTGGCTGCGCTGAAGCAACTGAAACTGTCGCGCGTGTTCAACGATTACGATTTCGGCGGCTATCTGATCGCCAACGGCGTCGCGCCCTTCATCGACGGCCGCACCGAACTCTACGGCGAGAAATTTTTCGTCGACCACAATGCGGCGTCCGGCCTGATGGAACCGGAAAACCTGTTCCGGCTGCTGGAAGCGTACAACATCGAGGCGACGCTGATGCGTACGCAAAGTGCGGCGAGCAAATTGCTCGACCATGTCGACGGCTGGCAGAAGATTTACAGCGATGATATCGCCACGATTCATCTCCGCAAATCAGGTGCGGTGCACAGCAGGCAACCGGCGGTCGATCCGAAGGCGAAATAAATCTTCAAATTATTTCCGGCGTCTCGCCGTGCAATAGACGCAATGCGCGGCAAGAATTATAATCCGCTTGCGTCAATATCCGGCAGCAATCCTGTCCAACTTCCAGCACCACCACCAGCTCAAAACCAAGAGACGACAAGGGAGACGCGCATGGCCCGAAGAGAGTTCGGCTATCTGCCCCGTGAAAATCCTTGTGCCCAATGCGGCGAGCCGATCGCCGCCCCGGACTGGATCGAAAACGGTCCGCGCCGCATTTCCTATCTGTGGCGCTGCAAGGCCTGTAATTACCGCTTCGAGGCGGTGGCGTTCTACGATGCGTCGCAGTCGGACCGGGAAACCCCGCTGGCGGCCTGACGGAACTCGTTGAAGGGCATTGCGTTAGTTTCCTCCTTCATCAACCCAAGGAGGGACGATGATGACCGACGTCATGACCAAACAACATCAGTTGATTGCGAGCGACCGGGTCGAAGGCACCGCGGTGCGGCGGCCCAACGGCGACAGGATCGGCCACATCGAGCGGCTGATGATCGACAAGGTTTCCGGCAAGGTGGCCTACGCCATCCTCAGTTTCGGCGGGTTCCTCGGCATGGGAACCAGCCTCTTGCCGCTGCCGTGGGAGCGTCTCACCTACAATACGACGTTCGAGGCCTACCAGCTCGATATCGACGACGAGGAGCTGAAGCGCGCGCCGTCGTTCCGCGCCGACAAGGATTTCGACTGGGGCGACCGCTCGCAGGAAGCCGAGCTGCATCGCTATTATCGCACACCGCCGTACTGGGGCGCGTTCTGATCGCATTCGCAGCCTGGTGTCTTGAAAACCGCAACGCAGCAGCGCGAGCTGTCCGCGCCCGTGGTGACGTGTTCCGCGGAACCGATCGCCCTTCATCGTGGATGTTGCAATCGTGGATGTTGAAAATGTGCCCGGCCTCCGGAACGGCCGGAGGCGTAGCGGGTTTTCTCCCGATCGATTTCAAATCAGGGAGAACCCCAGATGTTGGCAAGATTCATGACGGCGGGTCTGGTCGGATCCGCATTGCTTGCGACGGTTGCTTTCGCGCAGACCCCGACCGCCACCACCGACAGCGCCAAGTCGTCGCCGTCGATGGTGTCGGACACTTCGATGCAGGGCAACTGGCGTGCCTCGAAGCTCGTCGGGCTCAGGGTCTACAACGACGCCAATGAAAGTCTCGGCTCGATCAACGATCTCCTGACCGACAAGAGCGGGAACATCAAGGCGGTGGTGCTCGGCGTCGGCGGCTTCCTCGGCGTCGGCGAGCATCTGGTCGCCGTTCCCTTCGACAAGATCAGGTTCGTCAACGAGCCGGTCGCCTACACCGGCGCCGCGAACGCACCGGGCAGCCGCCCGTCGTCGACCACGACCACGGGCGCCGCCACCGGCACCGCGCCTCCGCCGATCGCATCGAAGCCCAACCCGTGGTATCCGGATCACGCCGTGTTCAGCGCCACCAAAGATGCGCTGAAGGCGATGCCCGAGTTCAAATATGCGATCTGAGCGGGCAAGGCCCATGCCTTAAGGCCCTCGCCTTAACGCCTTGAGCCGATGATCCGAAATGGCCGGACGGCAGCGCTGCCGCCCGGCCTTGTTCTGCAGCGGTTCGATGCGCCGGCCTCGGCGCACGGAAGCATGGTGCGGCGCATCCTTTCGGCGCCGGTATCCCGATGTTAGGCTGCCTGCGCGGCAGGAGCACCCTTTCGTCCTGCCTGACATCAACGGGAGGACGACATGGCTGAGAGCGTCTACAAGGTCATCGAGCTGATCGGCACCAGCAAGGAATCCTGGGAGAAGGCCGCCACCGCGGCCGTCAACCGGGCCGGCAAATCCCTGCGCGATCTCCGTGTTGCCGAAATCGTCCAGCTCGATCTGCAACTGGACGCCAAGGGCAAGGTCGAAGCCTACCGCGCCAAGCTGAAAGTCTCGTTCAAGTTCGAGGGCTGATGCAGCGATCAAGCTGCGAGCCCGCTTGCCCGACCTCGTCCCGCAAGCGGGGCGAGGTTTCTCATTTCAAACTGATCCGGACGCCGGGGCTGACCTGATCGCTGGGATAGACGATCACGCGTTCGCCCTGGGCGAGCCCCTTCCTGACTGCGGCAAAACCGCGGGAGCGGCGCACGAGTTCGATGGTTCGCGGTTGCGCGCGTCCATCGTCGGCGACGTAGACGCTCCAGCTGTCGCCGCGGCGGAACAGGGCGCCGGCCGGGATGATCTCGATGTCGTCCTGCGTGAACACGGTGATCCGCGTGTCCACCTGATAGCCGTCGCCGAGGCCGTTCCATTGCTGCGGCGGCGACAACACGTCGATCAGCACATTGACCCGCTGCTCTTCGACGCCGAGCGTCGACACCTTGGTGAACGCCGCGGGCTCGACCCGGCGCACCCGCCCCGAAAGCACGCCGGGCCCGCCCCAATGCTCGATCGTAACCTCGGCGCCGGGACGAATTTCGACCGCATCGGTGCTGAGAACGTCGGTCACGATTTCGAGGTCGCGCGGATCGCCGATTTCCATCAGCGGCATTCCCGACTGCACCACCGTCTCGCTCTCCTGCAAGACCTTCAGCACCACGCCCGATACCGGCGCCGTGACGTTCCAGGGTTCGGTCGGTGCGTCCACGCCATCCCTGTAGCGGCCGAGCAGCGCCTTGGCCTGGGCGACTTCATGGCCCGCCGCATGATCCTGGAATTCCGCGGCCCGCAGGTCGCGATCGGCGATCCGCTGCGCGAGTTCGGCGCGCTCCAGCGCCTGCACGGTCGATGCGCCGCGACCGGCAAGCGTGCGGGTGCGATCGAGCTCGGTCCTGGCCTGCTCGGCCTGGGCCTGCGTGCGCTCGACGGCAGCCTTGCTGCGCTCCAGCGCGGCCTCGGCGGTGCCCAGCCGTTCCTCGGCCTCGCGGCGGCTGCGCGGGTCGAGCAGCGGCGCCGGCGGCGGCAGGATCGCGGCCACGACATCGTCGGCGGCAACCGGGTCTCCCGCCTTCAATCGGACGCGCGTCAGGCGCCCGCCGAGCGGGGCTGCCACCACATAACGCTGGCGGATGCGGGTCTTGCCGTCGTCATCGACACTGGCGACAAAGCGTCCCTTGCTGACGGTCGCCGTCTCGACCGGGATCGGCTGCGGCATCACAAACCAGGCGATGCCCGCGGCCGCAGCCAGTGCGCCCAGCGCCAACCCCACACGACCGGCCGTGATCTGCATCGTCAATCCCTCGTCTTCAGTACCGCAACCAGATCGAGACGATCGACCCGGCGGCGTACGATGTATGCGCTGGCTGCGGCGGTGGCCACGACAATGGCGACCGCCACCACATAGGTTCGCGCGCCCACCACGCCCGGAATCTGGAAGCTCTCGTTGGAATGAAACCGCGCGATCAGCGTGACGATGCTCTGGGAGAGCACCAGCCCGATCGGAATCGCCAGCGCGATTTCGGCGGCGAATTGACTGAACAGGATCTGCGCCACCTCGGCGCGGGTGAAGCCGAGCACGCGCAGGCTGGCGAGCTCCCAGGCGCGCTCCTGCAAGGCGATGCGGGCGCTGTTATAGACCACGCCCACCGCGACGATCACCGCAAAGGCGGTGAGGATGCCGGCGCTGACGAGAACGATGCCCGCGATCTTTTCCAGGAACGAACTCAGCGTGTAGGCCTTCACCGCCACCGACTCGATGACGGGCAGTTCCTTGAAGCGCCGCGACAGGGCCGGAAGCGCCGACGGCTCCACGAACAGGGACGCTGCCGACACCACCGCGCCTTCACCGGTCAGGCGGTTGAGCGTGTCGATCTCCATGTACGACGACATCCCGATCGTCTCGTCGACGATGGCGCTGACCGGCAGGTCGATCTTGCGGCGCTGGCCCTCCATGACCTCGATCGTCACGATTTCGCCGGGGCGGACCTCGATCCGTTCGGCCAGCCGGCGGGTGAGGGTGATGCCATCGGGCGGCACGTCGATCGGACGCAATGCCGCATCGTGCGGGCGCCGCAGGCCGGCGTTGAACGGCAGGCCGATCACCGACGTCAGGTAGCTGCGATGTCCCGCGCGCAGGCGGACCGGGACAAATCGCAGACCTTCGGCGACGAGCACGCCGGGCTCGCGCGCGAGGTCGCCGATCACGGTGCGGTTGAGCGGATGGGGGAACGTGACCACGGCGTTGCCGCGTTCGACCAGGTTGAACTGGACTTCAATCATCTGGTCGATCGCGTCGCGCCAGAACAGGCCGAGCACCACCATCGGCACCGCGAGCGCGATGCCGACGATCGTGAATGTGCTGCGCAGCGGACGGCCGGCAAAATTGCGGATCGCCAGCACCCGCCGCGGCGTCAGCGCCTTCGCCGACAGCAATGCCTCGATCCACGAACGGCGAAAACGCCGCGGTGCGGCCGGCCGCATCGCCACCGCCGGCGCCAGCGCGACGACGTTTCGCAGCGCCGTCACCACGCCGAGCGTCGCCGCCGCAAGGCTGATCAGGAAGCCGGCGAGCGCGGACCATGGCGTCGGTTCGAACACCAGCGCCGGCAGGCGAAAGAAGCCGTGATAGCTTGCCACCATCGCCTCGCCGAACAGGTAGCCGCCGGCGAGGCCGAGCGCCGATCCGAAGAGAACGACGACCGCGACCAGCTTGAGATAGTGCAACACCAGCGGCGTCGTCGGAAAGCCGAGCGCCTTCAAGGCTGCGATCTGCTCGCGCTGCGCGGTCACCAGCCTTCCGAGCACCACGTTGAGCAGGAACGCGGCGACCCCGAAGAAGATGATGGGGATGGTGATCGACATCACCTTCTGCTGGTTGAGCTCGTCGTCCAGGAAACGATTGGACGGCTGATCCCGCCTGGCGATGGCGCCGACCGAACCATAGGGCTCGAGCAGGCGGTCGAGCTGGTCGATCACCTGCCTGGGGTCGCTGCCCGGGGTCAGCGACACGATGGCGTCGTTGAACGCGCCTTTCATGTCGAAGGCGGCCTCGGCGGCGCTGCGGTCGACCCAGAGCACGGCGTAGAAGCGGTCGTCGGGGATCGGCACCCCCGGTTTCACCGCATAGACATATTCGGGCGACAGCGCCACGCCGGCGACGCGAAAATTCTGGATACGCCCGTTCAGCACGACCGGCACGTCGGTGCCGAGCTTGACCGAATTCGCCTCGGCAAAGGCCTCGTTGATGGCGACGGTTCTGGTGTCGCCCGGCTCCGGCGGGGTGCCTCGGCGCACATGCAACCGCGCCAGCGGCTCGTCGCCGGCATGCGTCAGCGAAACCATCCGCGCCGAAACCGGCAGGATGGCGGAGGGCCAGTCCAGAATGACGTCGCGCACGATCCGCGGTTCGATCGCGGCCACGCCCGGAATTTCCCTGAGCTGCGCCACCACCGAAAGCGGCGCCCGCTTGAGGGTTACGAAAACCTGCGGAAACCGCGTGGCGGCGTAGAAGCGGTCGCGCCCGGCGCGCAGCGAATCGTAGGTCGAGATCGAGGCGATGAAGACGGCCGTGCCGGCGGCGACCACCAGCGCAATGGTCGTCACCTGCCCGCGCATGGCCAGGATATCCCGCAGCAATTTGCGATCGAGCAGGGTCACCAGCGCACCTCTTCCGGCGAAAGCCGGCGCGCGTTGCGCTCTTCGCCGACGATGCGTCCGCCGCCGAGACGGAGAACGCGATCCGCCATGCCTGCGATCGCCGCGTTGTGGGTGATGATGATCGTCGTGGTGCCGAGTTGCTCGTTGACCCGCGCGATGGCGGCCAGCACGACCTTTCCGGTCTCGAAATCGAGCGCGCCGGTCGGCTCGTCGCACAACAGCACATCGGGCGATTTGACGATGGCGCGGGCGACCGCGACACGCTGCTGCTCGCCGCCGGAGAGCTGCGAGGGAAAATGATCGAGCCTTTTGTCGAGGCCGACCAGCGCCAGTGCCTCCCGGGGATCGAGCGGTTTGTCGGCGATCTCGTTCACCAGCGCCACGTTCTCGAGCACGGTCAGGCTCGGAATCAGATTGTAGAACTGAAACACGAACCCGACATGCTCGCGCCGGTAGCGCGTCAGTTCGGCGTCGTCGGCGCCGACCAGGTCATGGTCGCGCCAGCGCGCCTGGCCGCCGGTCGGGGCGTCGAGCCCGCCGAGGATGTTGAGCAAGGTCGACTTGCCCGAACCGGACGGCCCGAGCAGCACGACGAATTCGCCTTCATAGATGTCGAGATTGACGTCCCTGAGGGCGTGGACCTCGACTTCGCCCATGACATAGGTCTTGGACAGATCGCGGGCCTGAAAGACCAAGCGACGGGGTTCGCCTTGCTGCCGGGGTTGGTTCAGCGCCACGATGTCCTGCTACTGCCAGTGCGCGCTTCAACGAGCGGCCGAAGATAGGTAGCGCCTTGCGCCGTACCCTGTTTGAGACAGGTCAATCTGGCGCCCGGCGCCAGCCCCGTCACAGTCCCGGCAGCGCCGTGAGATAGACGTTGATTGCGCCTTCGGCCTCCGCGATCACGCGCAGCGTTTTGGAATCGAAGGCGATGTCGGCGAGCCGCAGGCTCGAGATCTCGGCCGCCACTCGCACGCCGTCCTCGTTCTTCTGGAAGTCCGCGATCACGGCGGCGATCTTCTTCTGCGCATTGCTGGCGAACGGCTTGAGGTCGATCGTCGCCTTGTCGGCCAGCGCCTTCTGCAGATGCGGCATGGCCGCGCGCGCCGCGGCGCCGAGCAGCCCGAACGCCGCTTCGGATTCGACCGCAAGTTCGATGTCGGTCAGCCGCAGCGTCTGCCTGGCCTGATCGAGCACGGGCTTGCCCCAGATATGCACGTTGGCCTCGCCGCCGAAGCCGAAGAAGCTTTTCTTCTCCCTGGCGTTGACCAGGAGCGAGATCAGGAGCCGGTCGCCCGAGGCGGCGACGTTGGCGCGCTTGACGGTGACGTCGACCGCGCCCGAGCCGTCCTCGGGAAAGGTCTTGCCGGCGAACTGCGCCTCCAGCAGCTTGTTGAGATCGGTGAACGGCATGTCGATCGGCACGCCGATGCTGACCCCGCCGGGCGTCGCCGGGATGATGGCGATGGTCGCCGGGAACGGACAATTGGGCTTGGTCTGCACCGGGGTGATGCGGGTCTCCGCCTCGATGCCGAGCGTCAGCGTGACCGCGGAGGCATCGACGCGCGGCTGCGCGGCGATCGCCCGGGTCGGCCGCAGCTCCAGCCACAGCGCCGGCAGCGACGAGGTGGCGCCGGTGCCTTGCAGCGGGATCGAGCGGCAGGCCTTGGCCCATTGCGCCCGCGCGTTCTGCTCCAGCGCCGGATCGTTGCGGATCCGCGCCTGGGTCGCGGCGATCTGGTCGGCTACCGTCTTGTCGATCAGCGGCTTGACCTGTGCCGGAACGTTGACGCGCGCGCCCGCCACCACGAGGCTGGTGTCGCCGAGATTGACCTGCGCGGCGAGGTTCGGCTCGAGCCGCCAGGCGGCGGCGAGCTTCGGCCTTGCGGTGATGGTGACGTTGCCTTTGATCTCGGCGCTGGCGTTGAGGTTCTTGATGTTCACGCTGCCGATCTGCTTCGCGACATTGCCGCCGAGCAGGCCGCCGAGCGCGTCGCCGACTGCGCCGGTCGCTTTCGCCGACAGCGAGCCCGTCACATTCAGCGTTCCCGTCAGCGGCGTGGCCAGCGACAGCAGGTCCTGGGCGCCGGTCGCGGTGATCGGCCCGCGCGAGGCGGTCCAGCCGATATCGGCGTTCTGCAGGATCTGCGACACCGGATTATCGGCCTTGCCGGCGAAGCTGCGCGGCGCGCCGCGATCGGCGGCTTCGCGAATCGCCGACAGCGCGATCGCTACCGGCGCGATGATGCGGGAGGAGCGCGGGGCCGGCGGCAGCGGCGGCAATTCGACCAGCACCGGCGGGCGGAAGGTGCCGCGCGGCGCCACCCAGTCCATGATCTTCAGGCTGACGAAAAACGAGACCGCGACCACCGCGACCCCGAGCAGGATCGTCTTCAGACTTATCGGCAGCCGCATCGTCCCCCCGGACCAAATCAGCTGATAATTCTACAGGGCGGGCGGGGGAGGCGCCAGAGCGGGGGGATAGGCGGCCAGACACTCCAGCCCTCATCCTGAGGAGCCCGCCGCAGGCGGGCGTCTCGAAGGATGAGTTGACTTGCGCTTTGCCAGTTGCTGCAGCGATTCGAAGTCGCCGCGGATGAACGCTTCCTTCTTGGCGCGGCTCCATTTCTTCAGCTTGCGCTCATTCTCGATGGCATCCGTGATCCGATCGAACCATTGCGAGAAAATCAGTTCCACCGGCCTGCGCGATGCAGTGTAGCCTTCGAACGTGCCGCTATTGTGCTGGGCTATTCTGATCTCGAGCGACGTCCGGGTGGTGCCGATGTAGTAACTTCCATCGGAACATCTGAGAATGTAGAGCCACGCTCCCTCGGTCATTCCCGTACACGCCCCATCCTTCGAGACGCGGCGAAGACGCCGCTCCTCAGGATGAGGCTAACTGCCGGTGTGTCAAATTCAAGAAGTGAGTTGGCAGCTCTCAAAGGATGCCCGCCAGACCATCGCGGCCTCATCCTGAGGAGCCCGCCCGCAGGCGGGCGTCTCGAAGGATGAGGGGATGTGTGCGAAAACAAAAATGGCGCGGGGACCGCGCCATTTTTCAAATCATCAACTCTATCGTTGCTGAATGATTCATCCCCGCTTGCCGATCGAATTGTCGGCGCGGCGGTCCATCGGCAGCACGATCACCTTGGTGCCGACGTTGACGCGCGAATAGAGGTCGGTGACGTCTTCATTGGTCAGCCGCAGGCAGCCGGAGGAGACGTGGGTGCCGATCGTGTGCGGCGCGTTGGTGCCGTGGATGCGATAGATGGTGCCGCCGAGATACATGGCGCGGGCGCCGAGCGGATTGCCGGGGCCGCCGGCCATGTGACGCGGCAGGTAGGGCTGGCGCGCGATCATCTCCGGGGGCGGAGTCCAATCCGGCCATTCCGCCTTCTTGCTGATGGTCTGCACGCCGGACCAGGTGAAGCCGTCGCGGCCGACGCCGATGCCGTAGCGGATCGCCCGTCCGCCGCCCAGCACGTAATAGAGATAGGTGTTGGGGGTATCGATGATGATGGTGCCGGGCGCCTCGCGGCTGGCGTAGCTGACGATCTGGCGCTTCAGGCGCGCCGGCAACTCGGCCACGGTGCCTTCATCGTCGGAAGGTGCGGCCTGCACCGGCGGCGGCGCTGCTTGCACCGGCGGGGTCATGATGAAGGGAAACAGCTGCAGCGGCGCGGCCGCGGCGGAGCCGGAAAATGCGAAAGCACCGATCGTCAGCGCGCCGACGGCGGCTGCGAGGCGGGAATTCAGCCTGAATGAGTTGAACATCGGTCGTCCCCTGTTTGCGCCTTGCGCGCCATTTTGGCGCGTCGTTGGGGAAACCAGTACCGATCAACCGTTTCAAGACGTTTGCACAATGTCGCCAAAATGGTTTCATCGCGGTAAGAATTGTTTCATCGCCGGCCTTTCGACGACATAATCCGGCTTGGGGTTATTCCTTCCCGACCCCAAGCGGTAAGTTTTTATCGATTGGTTTCAGGCATTTATTAGGGGTGGCGAGTGCCGGGCTACAGCGCCCGCATGCGCGCCGGTTCGGCGCCTTCGGAAGCCGGGCCGATGGCGGCGCGGCGGTCGGCCACCGCATGGTTGAACTGGTCGAGCACGAGGCCGATGGCCGCCAGATCGCCTTCCTCGATCGCCCCGTCGTCGTAGCAATCCAGCGTTTCCCGCAGCAGGCGGTCCGCCTCGGATTGCAGCGCCGCCAGTTCGTCGGGTGTATCCGCCAGCCGCACCCTCGAAATGATGGCGAGCAGATGATCGCGATGCTCGTCGTACTGCTCCCTCTCGTCCCGCTTCAGATAGTGCCGCAGCCAGGCGCCGGCCGAGCCGAGCCCCGAGAGCACCAGAATCGCGCCCCAGATGTAGTCGGTATATTTCTCGAGGAAGGTGCGTTCGGTGCCGTCGATAAAGGCCGCCGCGCCCTGGTGCGCGGGCAGGGCCGCGTCCTTGTCGGTATCCGGCTTCTCGATCTTGGCAGCGCTCGGCACTTCCCTGGCGAGCGAGGAGCGCACCGTGAACAATTGCCGGACGAAGGCGGCGACCGCGGTTTCCGACAGCGCCTTCGGCGCGACGATCAGATGGTTGACGCTGACGGTGTCGACCTTGTCCTCGGGGCGCGCGGGCGACGTATTGAAGGTGCTGCCGGGAATTTCCTCGGCTTCGTAGAGCGGATGTTTCTGGGCGAGCGCTTCCGACACCTCGATCGGCAGGAATTTCGGCTCGCCCCGCGCTTTCGCGGTGGCGGCGATGGCTTCGGTGGTGATCTTGCTGTTGAGCGGCCCCACCGCCATGAACGCGTCGATGGCGGGATCGCGCGCCATCTCGGCGATCTGGCTGGTCGCGAACTGGGTGACCGTCACCTTGTCGGGGTTGACGCCGGATTCGGTCAGGATCACGCGCAGCAAGTTGACGTTGGCCTTGGTCCGGCCGATGACGCCGACGCGGTGTCCGGCGAGATCGCCGATCTCCTTGATCTTCGGCGCCGGCGGTTTCTTCGAGCCCTTGGGCGGATGGCCGGCAACCGACCACAGCACCACCACGTTCTTGCGCAGGATGGCGACCGACTGGGCGTCGGCCGGCAAGTCCAGGTCGCCGCGCGCGACCGCGAGGTCGGCCTTCTTCGCCGCCATCAGCGCGATGCTCTCGACCGCGCCTTCCGTCGTGATCGGCGTCAGCCGCACCGGACTTGCGTCGCGGGCGAAGGTCTGCGCCAGCGCCTGCACCAGTTTCTGGTCGTCGCTGCCGGGCGGGCCGACGGCGATGCGCAAGGTGACCGGGCGCAGCACGTAATACAGTCCGCCCGCGGCCGCGCCGAACAGGAAGATGCCCGCCGCCAGCACCAGCAGCGAATAATCGCGCCGTTTGCGGCGCCGGGGAGCCGCGGCCGGCGTTTTGTCAAGTTCTGATGACGACATCGTTGTGCCACGCTACACGAAAAACCCGCGAGCGGCTCGAAAAAGACGGCCCCGCGCCGGGTGACGTCATACTCTTGAAGGGGTGACGTCACACGCCTGAAATATCCTTGGCCGAACGTCCGCAACTGAGAATCATTAGCTCTCAGGTTCCCTTCATGCGGATTCTAGTTGCGACCGACGCTTGGCATCCGCAGGTGAACGGCGTTGTCAGGACGCTGACCTCATTGGCCCGCAGCGCTTCCGCGCTCGGCGCCGAAATCGACTTCCTGACCCCCGACGGGTTTCCGTCCGTTGCCGTCCCGACCTATCCGGGGTTGCGGGTAGCGGTGCCGAACCGGCGCGAGATTGCCCGCAGAATAGAGGCGGCATCGCCGGACGCCATCCATATCGCGACCGAGGGGCCGATCGGATGGGCGGTCCGCGCCTATTGCCGGCGCCGCAGGCTGGCATTCACGACCTCTTACACGACACGCTTTCCGGAATACATCGCGGTGCGCTCGATCATTCCGGCTTGGCTCAGCTACGCCGTGCTGCGGCACTTCCACGCGTCGGCGTCGATGACGATGGTCGCGACCTCGTCGCTCAGGCAGGAACTCGGCGCCAGAGGTTTCCGGAAATTGGGCAACTGGACGCGCGGGGTCGACACCGATCTCTTCAAACCCGACGATCCGGCCGAGCTTGATTTGCCGAGGCCCATTTTCATGACCGTCGGCCGCGTCGCGGTCGAGAAGAACCTCGAGGCGTTTCTCGCGCTGAACCTGCCCGGATCGAAGGTGGTGATCGGGGACGGACCGCAGAAGGCGGTGCTGGAGCGCAGATATCCGAAGGCCAAGTTTCTCGGCGAAAAGACCGGCGCGGATTTGACCTCGCATATGGCGGCGGCGGACGTCTTTGTCTTTCCGAGCCTCACCGACACCTTCGGCGTCGTTCAGCTCGAGGCGCTGGCCTGCGGCACTCCGGTTGCGGCGTTTCCGGTCACAGGACCGCTGGACGTGATCGCGGATCACCCCGTCGGCGTTCTGGATAGCGACCTTCGCCGCGCCTGCATCGGGGCGCTGAGCATTTCCCGCGAAGCATGCCGGCGTTTTGCGCTGGAGCGTTCCTGGGAAAACAGCGTGCGACAGTTCATCGGCAATCTGAGCGCATTGCAGCCGAGCCGTTCGCTGCGGCCCGCCCGCCGCATGGCGAGCAGAAGCGCAGTGCAGGGCTAATCGGAAAAAAGGCAGAGTAGCGATGGCAGAAATAATCAAGCTTGACGGTGCAAGGCAGTTGGACTTCGACCGCGAGATGGTCGAGCAGGCCTATGACCGCTGGGCGCCGATCTATGACCTCGTGTTTGGCGGGGTGTTCAGCAAGGGCCGGCGCGCCGCCATTCTCGCCACCAACGGCATCGGCGGCCGCGTGCTCGAGGTCGGCGTCGGAACCGGCATCTCGTTGCCGCAATATGCCTCTCACCTTCGTATCTTCGGCACCGATATTTCGGAAGCCATGCTGCGCAAGGCGAAGGCGCGGGTAGCCGATCTCCGCCTCGAGAATGTCGAGGGTCTTGCGGTCATGGACGCCGAGAAGCTGGAATTTCCGGATTGCTCGTTCGATGTGGTGATGGCGCAATATGTCGTGACGGCGGTGCCCAACCCGGAAGCCGCGCTCGACGAATTCGCCCGGGTTCTGCGGCCCGGCGGCGAACTCATCCTGCTGAGCCGCGTCAGCGCCGATGCCGGGATACGCCGCTTCATCGAGCAGCAGCTGCAGCCGGTGGTGCGTCAACTGGGCTGGCGCACCGAATTCGCGTGGTCGCGCTACGCGCAGTGGCTGGCGGGCGCGCGCGGCATGGAACTGGTCGAACGCCGCCCGGTGCCGCCGCTCGGCCATTTCTCGCTGATCCGCTTTCGCAAGACCGAGGTTGCGGCCGCCGCCTAGGCGCGTCGGCAGGCATCCAACGACCGCCGCCCGGCGAAACGTCACATGTCATTATGATGTCGTCACGCCCCGGACATCGAATCTCGGTAAACGATATCTCGACTGATTTTGGGGGAGAAGAAGATGAAGAACTTCCGCGAACAATTGCGCACGCAACGCTGGGATGACCATCGCTACTACCATCACAGCCGCATCAATCAGAGCCTGCACTTTGTCAGCGCCGCCAGCTTTCTGATCGCCTATGCGATGCTGTTCGTCGATCCGCTCGCCGCCGCGCTGATCGGCTGGCTGGTCTCGATGACCACCCGGCAGGCGGGGCATTTCTTCTTCGAGCCCAAGGGCTACGATCATATCAACCAGGCGACCCACGATTACAAAGAGGAAATCAAGGTCGGCTACAATCTGAACCGGAAGATCGTGTTGATGGCGATCTGGGCGCTTTCGCCGCTGGTGCTGTTCCTCGACCCGACCCTGTTCGGAGTCTTTACGCCATGGAATTCGCCGGCTGACTTCATGCGGCAGGTCGCCAAGGTCTGGCTGGCAATCGGGATCGGCGGCCTCCTGTTCCGGACCGTGCACCTGTTCTTCATCCGCGACGTCGAGACCGGCCTGGTCTGGATGACCAAGATCCTGACCGACCCGTTCAGCGACCTCAAGCTGTATTACAAGTCGCCGCTGTACTTGATGAAGGGCGAGTTGATCGATCCCGGCCACGATCTAATTGATCACGGTGTCGAAAAGCACGCTTGAGTGCTTGATTCGGACAAGGGGATAGGCTGCGGTGCAACAAGACTTCGCCATGCCCGGCCTCGTGCCGGGCATCCACGTCTTGGCAGCATTGCGGCAAGGAAGACGTGGATGGCCGGGTCATAGGCGAGCGGAAGCGACGCCGTCCTTTGGACGGCTATGCCCGGCCGTGACGGAGGACAACAGATCCCGCCTCTCGCCTTCACTGCGGCCGTCTTCGCGTGATCATCTCCTTCAGGATCTGCCGGCGGATGTTCTTGTTGGTGAGCGAGGCGGCATGCCGCCACCAGCCGTCCTGCTTCATCTTCGATGCCGCAGCAACAAACCGGTCGGCCACTTCCGCAAAATCCGCATCGGTATAATTCAGGCTGAAAATCAGGCGACCGGTCCCGACCCAGCTCAGGGCGAGCCCTTCCGCCCGCAGATAGTATTGAAGCATCCAGTTATAGCGCGACGGCTCGGTATATTGCACCATCCAGATCGACGACAGGTTGGAGAGGCGGACCGGCAGATCCTGCGCGGCCAGCCTTTCGTTGAGCTGCCGCGCCCTCCCGTCCCAGGTGTCGTCGAGCCCGTCATAGACCGAACGGAACGCTGGATCGGCGAGCCGGTTGAGGAATTCGTCCATCGCCGTCATGACGTAGGGGTGCGAATTGAAGGTGCCGCGCGCGAAGCAGACATCGACCGGGCGATCCTCGCGGAAGCGCCGCATCAGGTCCCTGCGGCCGCAGACCACGCCGACGGGAAGCCCACCCGCCAGACTCTTGCCGTAGGTCACCATGTCGGCGCGCACGCCGAAATATTCCTGCGCGCCGCCGGCGGCCAGCCTGAAGCCGACGAACACCTCGTCGAAGATAAGGACAATGCCGCGCTCGGCGCAGACTTCGCGCAGCGCTTTCAGCCACTGTCCATAGGCGGCACGATCGAAATGACCGGCTCGCGAGCTGTCGACCAGCGCGGAATCGGCGTGCGCATTGGCGTTGGGGTGAAGCGCCTGCAGCGGATTGACCAGCACGCAGGCGATATCGCGCCGCGTCTTCAGCACATGCAGCGTTCGTTCCGACATGTCGGCGAGCGTATAGGTCTCGTGCGGCGAAATCGGATTGCCGACGCCGGGCTGCACGTCGCCCCACCAGCCGTGATAGGCCCCGGCAAAGCGCACCAGATGCGAGCGGCCGGTGTGATAGCGGGCAAGCCGCACCGCCTGCATCACAGCTTCGGTGCCGGACATGTGGAACGAGACCTCGTCGAGCCCCGAAATCGCGCACAGCCGCGCGACGTTGTCGGTAATGACGGGATGATAGGAACCGAGCACCGGGCCGAGCGCATGGGCGCGCGCCTCGGCCCCGGCAATGCATTCCTTGTAGAAGTCGTTGCCGAAGATATTGACGCCGTACGAACCGGTCAGGTCGTAGAACACATTGCCGTCGAGGTCGGTGAGCGTCACCCCCGCCGAGGACGCCATGAAGGCGCCGCTGCCGAGATGCTCCCGGACCAGCCGGCTGTACTGGAACGGCACCCGGTAGGCCTCGGTGAATTGCAGATCGGAGATTCTTTCCGATGCCTGCAGCGTCATCTGCCGGCCCTTGGGGAAGCGTTCCTTGTAAAGCGCCGCGAGTTTGAAGAAGCCGTCCTGCCGCTGCAGCGCGATTTCGGACGGGGCGCCATCGGAACGAAAGAAGTCGTCGATGTCGAATTCGTAGAACGGCACCAGCCGCGCGACCAGGCGGGACATTTTGGAGTGTCCGGTCAGCGAGCGATGCTTGGCCCGCGACAACGCCAGCCGGGCGTGCAATTTGGGAAAGATGGTCGCAGCGCCGGTGATCGCGGCGGCGGACAAGGCCAGAATCGGAAGAGGCGAATCCATGCCACCAGCGCTAACCAGTCCCGCTGACAGATTCATGACAATCCGGGGCCTGATCTCCGCCCTGACACAGCAGGAAGACCTGAATTTCCTCTTGACCAATCGCATCCCGCGGGCGGCGCTGACCCGGTTCATGGGTTGGTTCAGCAAGATCGAACAGCCGCAGATCCGCGATCTCTCGATTGCATGCTGGCGGCTGTTTTCCGATCTCGATCTGAGCGAGGCGCGCAAGACCCACTTCAAGAGCCTGCACGATTGCTTTACCCGCGAGCTGCGCCCCGGGCTGCGGCCGCCCGATCCCGACCCGTCGGTCGTGGTCAGCCCCTGCGACGCCATTATCGGCGCGCACGGCCGGATTCAGGATGCCGAGCTGTTTCAGATCAAGGGCGCGCCTTACTCGCTTCTGGACCTGCTCGGCGATCCTGCGCTGGTGGAGCAGCACCGCAACGGGCGCTTCGTCACCCTGCGTCTGATGTCCAGCATGTACCATCGCTTCCACGCGCCGCACGATTGCCGGATCGAGCGGGTCACCTTCATCCATGGCGACGTATGGAACGTCAATCCGATTGCGCTGAAGCGCCTTGAACGGCTGTTTTGCAAGAACGAACGCGCGGTGCTTCAGGCGCGGCTGGCGACCGGAGAGGCCCTGACGCTGGTGCCGGTGGCGGCCATCCTGGTCGCCAGTATCCGCCTGCATTTCCTCGACGTCACCCTCAACGCCCGGACCAAGGGGCCGGCCGCGTTCTCCTGCGATGCAAGCGTTCGCAAGGGCGACGAACTCGGCTGGTTCGAGCACGGATCGACGATCATCGTGCTGGCGCCCGGCGATTTCGAGTTTTGCGATGATGTCGTGGAGTCGGCGCGGATTTTCGCCGGTCAGCCGCTGTTTCGAAAGCCGTCCGTGCGATCTCGATTTTGACGCCGTGCGCCTCTATGTAGGGCGGTCGAAACCCGATTCGAGATTGCAGGGGACGCGGCAAGGGTCGTGGCAGGGGATGTGGAATGGCGCGGGCGCCGGTGCTGGCGGCGGGAGGCATTGTGCTGCGGCAGGAGGAAACGCCGCTGGTCGCGGTAGTGCGTCTGCGCAAGCGTAACGAATGGGTGCTTCCCAAGGGCAAGCTCGACGACGGTGAAACGGCGCGCGCCGCCGCCGAGCGCGAGGTGCTGGAAGAAACCGGGCATGACGTTGCCGTGCACGAATTTCTGGGCACGCTGGTCTATGAGTCCGGCGGTCGTTCCAAGGTCGTGCACTACTGGCGCATGGAAGCGGACGGCGGGCAGGTCCACGAGCTGATGAACGATGTGAAGGCGGTCGACTGGCTGCCGCTCGACGCCGCCGTCGAGCGCCTCTCGCGCGGCTATGAACGCGCATTCCTTGCCAATGTCGGTCCGCTCGCGCTGGAGGCGGCCGCGCTGGCCCGGATCGCCCGGCGGCCCAAGCCAAAGCAGCCGGTGCTCGAAAAGCGCAGCGCCCGGCAGGTTGCGGTGCCCCGGCCTTCGCTTGCGATACCGGTATCGGCTCCGCCGCCGCCCGATCCGGCGACCCCGGCGATCGGGCAGGAGCAGCGCCCGATTGTCGCGTGCGATGTCGCTGAAGCCAGGATGCCAACGCAGGGGCGGCGAAGCCTGGTGCAGAAGCTGCGGGACTGGCTGCGGCGCGCGGCCTGATCCGGTCGTAAAGCGGTCTGCTCCAATTGCGGTTCGATCCTAGCGGATGATCTGCCTCGGGAGCCGCTTCGGCGGCAATGCGGCCGGCCGGCGCTGCTGCAGCAAGGGCCGGTTCAGCAATCCGGGTTGACCCTGCACGCCCGGCTGCGCCGGCGAACCCGTCCGCTGCCGCAATCCTTGCCGGTTCGGCAGGCCCGGCTGTTGCTGCAGTCCGGGGCGGTTCAGGTTGTTCTGGCGTTGCGGCCCGTTCGGCCGCAGCACTCCGGGCTGACCGAAACGGTTGGGCCGGTTCGGATTGAGCAGTCCCGGATTGGCGCGGCGGAAGGCGCGCTGCTCGGTGATGACCCGGCGGCCGAAATTCTGCGTCGAGTGGACCTGACGCACGAAGCCTTGATCGCGCAGCAGCTGCTGCGACGAAATCACCAGCGGCACGGCGGCAAAGCGCGCGCCGCCTGAACCCGGGCGGATGGTGAAGCCGCTGGCGCCTTGGGTCAGAAAGCCGAGCCGGAGGCCGGCGCGGTCATTGACCTCGATGCGTCCGACCCTGCCGTCGGCATCGGGATAGAGCTTGACCGCGACGTTGTTTGGGCTGCTGGCGGCTGCACCTTCCGGCACCTCGACCAGTCCCGTGGTGCCGCGAATGCCGAGCGTCGCTGATGGCGTCGATATTTTCATGTCGCCGGTCTTGGCGACGGAGGCGGCGACGAACGCCACCGTGCCCCTGGCGACGTCGAACAGCGCGGCGTTGTTCTTGCCGCCGTCTTCAAAGACGAAGCCGTCGATCGTGATCTTTGCATTGGCGGTGAGATTGAAGGTGGTGGCGTCGTTGAAGGTGATGCCGAGCGAGGAATTCGCCGCGGTCTGCACCACGTCGTTGAGATAAATGTCGTCCTTGACCTTCAGCGGGATCGCCTTGTCGTTCCGCGTCACGGAGGCGTTGCCGGTCACCGTTGCGACATTGCCGATCGGCTCCTCCACGGCTTGCGCGTCGGCGGCGGCACCGGGCGCGGCAGCGGCGGGTGTTTGTGCCGGCTGTACCTGCGCCGGTTGCGCCGCCTGCGCCAGCCTGATCGATCCGGTTTCGGCTGCGGCAGCCGGCGTGGCGGCCGGCGCGAGACAACAGAGCAGCCAGCTGGCAACCAGGAAACGATGCACGATCACGATGGATTCCGGCGGGAGATGCAGAAGAAGGATACAGGACGTCTGTCGATTGAACAGCCGGCTCATTGAAAGACCGGCGCGGCTGAATGGCGGGTGAACGATCGTGGATGAATGGCCACGAGCAAGAGCCCGCCGGAGCAACCGGCGGGCTCTCTGATTGATTTTGCGATTCGATGGCGCCGGCTACTTCACCCGGGCCGGCACCAGATTGACCGGCTTGGCGGGTTTTGACGTCGTATATTTCACGGGAGTGGCCGCCGCGGGCGTCTCCTTCTGGAACACCGCCTTGCAGCCTTCGCTGAGCAAGGCGCGCTGCCGGATCATGCAGGCGGTGATGCGGCCGACGTCGGGAATTTCCGAGTTGCACAGCCGCATCGCGTCGCCGGTGCACATCTGTTCCTGCTCCGGCGTGTGGGCAAGCGACGCCGTGGTCAGCATGCCGAACGCCAGTGTGGTCGCGATCAGCAATTTGCAGCCGCGCGTATTCGAACCCGTGAAAGTCATTGAATGTCCCCTTGGTCTGCGCCCCGAGTCACGCGCCGGTCCCGGGCGCCTCGTTGTGAAGAAGCTACACGGCGACCGTTTCAGGACGTTTGCGTCGAACGCACAAATTGGTTTCGTCGCCTTGAGATTTGTTTCATCGCGTCCGTTAACCGTTAACCGTCATTCCGGGTTCGCGCTTTCGCGCGCCCCGGAATGACGAGTAACGATGGCTTCAGCTGACGCGCTTCCAAGTCTGGCCGCCGCAGAACATGCCGCCAAAGGCGCAGCCCTGAACCCGCAATGCGTTGGTTCCCTTCATCGCGATCGTCGAGTCGTAATTGCGGCCGCTGTCGGGGTCGTGGATCTTGCCGGTCCATTTCGAGTTCGACGGCTTCATGTTGATCAGGATCTTCTCGCCGGTCTTCACGGCATAGCCGCACAGATTCTGCCCGCATTCCTCGATGCGGACGTTGCCCTTGTTTTCTTCGGTCGCCCAGATGCCGAGCGGCGTGGTCGGGGCGGCAGCCGGCGCGGCGGCGACGGGAGCGGGCTGCGGCGCTGCGGCCGGGGCCGCTGCCGGAGCGGGCGTATCGAAGCCGACCGACGGCGCGGGCGAAGCGGTCGCAACCGTCGTCGGCGCGGCGGGCGCGGGGCTGACGGCGGCGGCGGAGTTGGTCACGGGCGCCGCGGACTGGGGCGCAATCGCCTGAACGGCGGGAGCAGGGGCGGGCGCCGCCTTCGGTGCCGGCTCGGCGACGACATCGTCATCGCTGGAGTTCTTCGACTTGAAGCCCTTGAAGCCGCCGAAGGAGGAGCCGGAAAGGCTCGGCGCCGAGATCTGGATGCAGGACAGCGAGTCGCAATTGCGCGGCGCCTCGATGCGGATGCGGTGTCCCTCGATCTGGAAGGAAATCGAATTGCCGGCATGGGCCGAGCTGGTGGCCATCAGCAGCGCGGCGAGAACATAAAGCTTCTTCATGTGAGCCTCCTGAAAGCGGGCTGGTGAACTTGCCGTGGACCCTATGCCGGGCCGGGGGCGCGGTTCTGTGATGCGGGTCACCCAACGAGGCGGTTACGCGGTGCGCTGCGGCACGGTGATTCAAGTCACATTCAGCGCCGCTTCCCGGCGATTAAGTTTCGCGCCAAACCCGGGAGGCTCCGATGAAACGATTCTGGTTTCTCGTTGTGCTGATGGCGCTGAGTTCATCCGCGGATGCCGGCAATTCGCTGTCCTTCGTCGTCGGCGGACACCGCATCCGCATCGAGGCGCCCCGGCATTGCCATTCCACCTCATGCGTCACGCTCTCGATCCCCGGCATCCAGGAAACGCGCCGCTGGCGCGACCTCGATGACGACGAGCGCGAGGCTGCCGCGCCGGTCACGACGGTCACCGCGGCGGCACCGGTACCGGCGCAGGCCGTTCCGCCTGCGAGCAATTCCCCTGTTGCACCCGCCGCTGCCGCGCCGCCGCCGGCGGTTTTCAAACCGGCCGCCGCCGCGACACAGCCAGTCGCCGCGCCGCCTCCGGCCGGTGCGCCGGCAACGGTGCTTCCGCCGGCCGCGCTGCCGCCGCTGCCGCCGGTCGAGCGGCCGGCCGAGGCCGCACCGCCCAGACCGGAACCCGCGCCGCAGGTTCAGAAAGCCTCGCATCGGATGGAAGACGAACCGGCCGATACGCCGCTCGGCGACTGGCAGAGCGAAGGCAGCAAGGGAACCATTCGCATCGAACGCTGCGGCCGCGCGCTGTGCGGCTATGCGATCCATTCACCGTCGAACGATAAGGGCGAAGCGGTGCTGGTCAACATGAAGCCGAAGACCGACTCGCAATGGACCGGCAGCGTCTACAGCCATGACAGCGGCGATACCTATTACGGCACCATGGCCTTGAAGGGCGCGAACTCGCTTCGGGTCGAAGCCTGCGCGCTGGGGCGGTTCTACTGTTCCGGCAACGTCTGGACCCGGATCGGCGGCAACACGGAACGGCTGATGACCTCACGGCAGATAGCGCCGCAGCCGCGGTCGTAACGGCCATGCTCGATCGGCGGTGATCGGCCGCCCATGAAAACGCCCGGCGGCTGGATCGATCCAGGCCGCCGGGCGCTCGAAATTCCGGTGTGGTGCCGGGCCCTAGAACATCCCAAGCACGATGGCGCCGACGAAGGCGATTACGACATATGCGGTCACAACGCTCATTCGGTTGACCAGAGTCACGAGAAATCTCCCTGTTTCACGTCACTGCCCGCTCTAGCGAGCAAGCTAGCAAACCGTTCCGGATGGAAAAAGTCAGCTTTGCTGTCGCTCGCGTCATCCGCTGCGATGCTGCACCGCCGTCAACGTGGTTAAAGACTCGTAAAAACAACGCATTGAAGAGTCCTTAAATAAATTCGTTGAAGTTCGCCGCATGACGCGCGGAGTTCGTTTGTATCTCGTCGGCTCCTTCGTCCTTGTTTCGTTGGCGGGCTGCGGCCGTGGATTTTTTTCCGCGGAGCGTGAACCGTGGCGGGCCGAGGCCGAAATCGCGTGCCTGAAGTCAGGCGCAGTGAAGGAAACCCCCGAACTGGTCCGGATCAGCCCGATTTCCGGCCCAGGCGCTTGCGGGGCGGAATATCCGCTCAAGGTGGCCGCGCTCGGCGAAAGCAGCGGCAGCTTCGGTTTCGCCGACGACCTGCGGCCGCCCGGCAGTATCGGAAACCAGCCGCGCTGGCCGGTCTCGCAGCAACCGGTCGCGCAGCAGCCGCTCCCGCCGGCCCGCGCCTCCTCTTATCCCGTTGAACCGATGCGGCAGCCGGGCTATGGCGCGGCTGCAGGCGGACCGATTTCGCTCGCCCCTCCCGGCGTCGCGCGCGAGGAGGACGATATCGACCTGCCGGCCGAGGGCGCGCCGGGGCGGGCCTATCCGCAGCGCGATCGCTATTCGGCGCCTTACTCGGAACGCTCCGGCGCGCCGCCGGCTCTGCCGCGGCTCGGGCCGGCGCAGGGCAATTCCGTTGCCGGTTTCGGCCCCGTCTCGATGAAGCCTGCCGCGACGCTGGCCTGCCCGATCGTCTCGGCGCTCGACCGCTGGCTCGCCGATTCCGTGCAGCCCGCGGCATTGCGCTGGTTCGGCACCCGCGTGGTCGAGATCAAGCAGATCTCCGCCTATTCCTGCCGCGGCATGAACGGCAATTCGCGCGCGCATATTTCCGAGCACGCCTTCGGCAATGCGCTCGATATCGCCGCCTTCACGCTCGCCGACGGGCGGACGGTGACGGTGAAGAACGGCTGGAAGGGCATGCCGGAAGAGCAGGGCTTTCTGCGCGACATCCAGGCCGCCGCCTGCCAGCAATTCAACACCGTGCTGGCGCCGGGCTCCAACGTCTATCACTACGATCACATCCACGTCGACCTGATGCGCCGCGCCAGCCGCCGCATCATTTGCCAGCCGGCCGCTGTCTCCGGCGAGGAGATCGCGGGCCGGGCCGGGATGCGCAACCCCTACGCGTCGCGCGAACCCTACGTGACCGGCTCGCTCGGCGGCCGCAAGACCCTGACGCACCGGCGCAAGGCCAGCGAAAAGGTCAACGAAGAAGACGAGTTCATGGACGACTAGGCGCGCGAGGTCCGTCGCGCCGCAATCCGTGCTACACTCGCGCCAGGGAGATTACGAATACGCAGCCCAACCGCATCGTGACCGAGGAGTGGGATGATGGCCGACAGCATCATGTTTCACGAGGGCAATCGCCGACTGCAGGATCAATTCGACAGCCGCCGCATTTCCGACCGCCTGGAACAGTTCGCCCGCAAGGAATTCACGCCCGACGACCGCGCGTTTATCGAGAGCGCGCCGTATTTCTTTCTTGCCACCGCAGACGCCGGGGGGCGGCCCGATTGCTCCTTCAAGGGCGGCATGCCGGGGTTCGTCGCCGTCACGGGGCCGTCCGAACTCGCGTTCCCCGACTACGACGGTAACGGCATGTTCAAGAGCCTGGGCAACATTCTGGTCAATGCCGACGTCGGCCTGCTGTTCATCGCCATGCATGGAAAGCCGCAGCGGCTGCGCGTCAACGGCACGGCGACGGTGAGCCGCCAGGATCCGCTGCTCGCCCGCACTGTCGGCGCCCAGCTGATCGTCCGTGTCATGGCGCGCGTGATCTTTCCGAATTGTCCGCGCTATATCCCGGACATGCAGTTGATCGATCCTTCGATCTACGCGCCGCGATCGGGATGCGATCCGCCCGAGCCCGCGTGGAAGGGCTTCGACAGCTTCAAGGACTGCGTGCACCCGCGGCAACCGACCTTCAAGGGGTGACTTCAAGGAGGAGGTTCGACATGCGTTGGGTCAATATGGCTGTGATAACTATCCTCGTCGTCGCAGCGCTGATTTTTGCCGTACAGAATTTTCAGAGCGTGACGGTTTCTTTTCTCAGCTTCAGGATCAGCGCTCCTCACGCGTTCCTGGTCGCGATCATCTATCTGCTCGGCATGATCACCGGCGGCAGCCTGTGGGCACTGATGCGCCGTGCATTCGAGGGCGTACGATCTTAGCCATTCGGGGCCCGGGGGCCGATGCCGAAGGGATGCGCCTGATCCTAATGAACAGTCTTGGGTTGGCGGTCCATCTGATCGGCGAGCGAAACAGCCGCATAGAGCCGATAGAGCTCGGCTTCCAGATGCTCGTTGACCAGCAACAGAGCCTCGAGCGCGCCATGCAAGTTGCCATCGCAGGATGCGATGATTCTCTCGATAACGATGTCGGTTCGTTTGGAAGCCATGTGCAATCCCCTCATACGCTTACTCGCCCGCTAGAGCCCGCTAGAGAGAGAGGGATTGGGGCGGAATTCTGCGCCCGGGAAGATCTTTTGGTGAGCCCGTAGAACTACGGGAGCGCCGATGGCCGGAGCGCAAAGCCAGCATTGGTGGTCTCCGCCCGGTCCGCAAACGTCAGGGTTGAATCGCGAAGCCGCCCCCAAGGAGCGGCTTTCGTGTCGATCGCCTCGAGGCCCGTACCTAGAGCGTTTTCAAGCGAAGATACCGGTTCGCGTGAAGAAAACGCGTCAAAACAAAAGATAGAGCCCCGTTCCGATTCAATCGGAACGGAAAGGAAAGGGCTCTAGCCGGCCGGCAGCAGCAGCTCGGCGAGCCGCCGCCGGTGATGGGTCGCGTCGCCGAAGGCATATTGCAGCCAGAGCGCGCGGCGCAGATAGAGCTGCGCGTCGCAATCGTAGGTGAAGCCGAAGCCGCCGTGAAACTGCACGGCCCGGTCGCCGGCGAAAACGAAACTGTCTCCCGCCTCGACCTTCGCCATCCGCAGCGCGACCTCGGCGTCCTCGCCGGCGGCGAGCAGGGAGGCTGCGTGATAGACGTGCGAGCGCGTGCGCTCCAGTCCGACCAGGATCTCGGCGCAGGTGTGCTTGAGCGACTGATAGCTGCCGATCTTTCGCCCGAACGCCGATCGCGTGTTGAGATATTCGACGGTCGTCTCCAGCGCGCCGGCAATGCCGCCTGCGGCCTCGGCCGCTGCGAACAGCAGCGCCGCATCGCGGATAGCCTTGAGCGCGGCGCGCGCCTTGTCGCCAGTCATCAGCGAGGAGACGGCAACGCTGACGCCGTCGAGCTCGAGGCGCCAGGCGCGGCGGGTCTCGTCGATCACCGTCTCGCGTGTCCTGCGCTCGCGCGGCAGATCGGCTGCCTTCACGATTGCGAGCGCGGGCGCGCCATCCAGCGCGACCGACACCAGAACGAAATCCGCCACCGCAGCGTCGCAGACCAGCGTCTTGGCGCCGCTCAACCGCGCCGCATCGGCCGCGATCACGGCCTGGCTCCCGATATGTTCGAGGTTCCAGTCGCCGTCGCTTTCGAACAACGCCACCGTGCCGATCGCACCACTGCAGATCTTCGGCAGCAGCTCGCGCTGCTGTTGTTCGCTGCCGCCGGCCAGCAGCGCCTGAATGAACAGCTGCGTGGAGATCAACGGCGTGCCGGCGAGGTGACGGCCCATCGGCTCGGCGATCGCCGTGACGTCAGCGAGCGAGAGCTCGCTGCCGCCGAAGCGCTCCGGCACCGCAATGCCGAGCCAGCCGAGTTCGGCGATCTCGCCCCAGAGTTCGCGGTCGAACCCGGACTCCGAGGCGATTTGCCGGCGCACGGTCGCGATCGAGCTTTTCTCGCGGAAGAAATTGGTCGCGATGTCGAGCAGCATGGCCTGCTCGTCGGTGAAGGTGATGGTGTTGCTCAGCTGCGCCATCGCATCAATCCTCATCAATCCTTGGGCAGGCCGAGCACTCGCTCGCCGACGATGTTGGCCTGGATCTGGCTGGTGCCGCCGCCGATCGTGGACGAGAACGCGTTGAAATAGCCGCGCTGCCACTTACCGCCGTCGATCGCGCTGCTGTCGCCGACGAAGCGCACCGCGTTCGCCCCCTGCAGCGACAGCGCGAATTGCATCAGCCGCCGCCGGTGCTCGCTGACGCGCAGCTTGACGGAAAGCCCGATCGCGTTCGGCCGCTCGCTGCACAACGCCGCGATCTCGCCGCGTTTGGCGCACAGCCGGTCGCCCTGGTCCTCGATCATGAAGCGGACGATCTGGTCGCGGATCGCGGGATCCTGCAGCGCCGGGGCGCCGTCGCGCCGGGAGCGGCGCGCCAGCTCGACCACGTCATTGAGGCCGGGCGCGACCCGGCTGATGCCGCCGGCCTGCCCGCCGGTGACGCCACGCTCGAAGGTCAGCGTCAGCATCGCGATCTTCCAGCCTTCGCCTTCCTTGCCCATCAGGCACTCGGCTGGAATCCGCGCGTCGGTGAAGAAGGTCTGGGTGAAACCGTACTCGCCGGTCAGCTTCTTGATCGGCCGCGGCTCGATGCCTGGCGTCTGCATCGGCACCAGGAAGAACGAGAGGCCGTCGTAGCGCGGCTGCTGCGGATTGGTCCGCGCCAGCAGGATCATGTATTTGGCGTAGCTGCCGAGGCTGGTCCAGATCTTCGAACCGTTCAGCACGTAGTCGTTGCCGTCGCGTTTGGCCGCGAGCTGGCTGTTGGCGAGGTCGGAGCCCTGGTCCGGCTCGGAAAATCCCTGGCACCAGATGTCGTCGGCGTTGAGGATGCCCTTGATGTAGCGCTTCTTTGCCTCCTCGGTGCCCATCGCCAGGATCAGCGGGCCGGCCCAGTTGAGGCCGATGGTGTTGGGCACGAACGGCACCTTCTGCCGCGCCATCTCGGCGTTGACGATGTCCTGATAGATTTGCGGCTTGCCGCCGCCGCCATATTCGCGCGGCCAGGCCATGCCGAGGTAGCCCGCGTCATAGATCTTGCGTTGCCAGTTGCGCAGGAATTCGAACTGCGCGTCGGAGCCGACTTCCATGAAGGATTCAGGCAGCAGGAAATCCGGCTCCGGCGGCCGGTTGTCGCGAAACCACGCCTCTACCGTGCGGCGGAATTCGTCAAGCTCGCTCATCTGTCGTCGCCCTCCCGGCACTTTTCTTTTTCTTCGTACCCACGTCCGATAACGGGACTTTCGATCCGGCGCAATCGCAACAGGCGAAACTCGCGCCGCCGGCGGGAAAAACCGGACCGCGGCGCTTCCGTATCCCGGCCGGCGCTGCTAGCGTTCATTCCCCAGAGACAATCAAGGGCCGGCGGCTTCGATCGTTCGGCCAACATCGGGAGGAAAGTAGCGGTATGTTTTCGCATGTGATGATCGGCACCAACGACCTGGAAAAGGCCAAGTCGTTCTATGACGCCCTGCTCGGCACCCTCGGCGTTCCACCGGGACGGGTCGACCGCCATCGCGTTTTCTACCGCACCAAGACCGGCGTGTTTTCGGTGTCGTTGCCGATCGACGGCAAGCCTGCGACCCCGGCCAATGGCGGCACCATCGGCTTTGCCGCCGGCTCGCCCGAGCAGGCCGACGCCTTCCACGCCGCCGGTATCGCCAATGGCGGCAAGACCTGCGAGGACCCGCCGGGCGTGCGCGAAGGTCCCGCCGGCAAACTCTATCTCGCCTATCTGCGCGATCTCGACGGCAACAAGATCTGCGCCATGCACCGGATCGGGTGATCCGGCGGGGTCGTCCGTTGCGCGCCGTTTCCTCTACGCCGCCAGCCGCTGCAGCAGGTCGTGCACGACGCCTTCCAGCAGATCGAGCTTGTATGCGGTCATCGGCAACGGTCTGGCGCCTGATGTCGCCTGCCTGGCCGCCTCCGCGATCACGGCCGCAGTCGCCGGTTGGCCCTGCAGCGCGGCCTCCGCCGCCGCGAGGCGAAGCGGCACCGGTGCGATGCCGCCGGCACTGATGCGGATCAACTGGAACGCGCCGCCGGTGACGACGGCGCGGGCGCACACTTCGGCCAGCGGCCACTCCGCATGGCTGCGGCTGATGGCGCGCTTGTAGAACGCGCGTTCGCCGCTGACCGGCGGCGCAAGCTCGACATTGCGGATCATTTCGCCCGACGCGAGTGCATGATCGGCAGCGCCATTGGAGCCGTCACCCAATAGATCGGCGATCGAAAGCAAGTTTCTCTGATCGGTGACGATCCTTGCGTCATAGGCGAGCAGGGCGGCCGCCATGGTCGAGGGATGCGGCGCCACGCAGGGGCCGAGATCGAAGGCGACGCCGTAGAGGTGATTGCCCGATCGCGCCGGGCAATCGCTGCCGCCCTTCTTGAGGCAGGCGATATGCGGATCGCGGAAATACCAGCAGCGCGAGCGCTGGGCGAGATTGCCGCCGAGCGTGGCGAGGTGGCGGATCTGCGGCGTGGCAAGACCGAGTGCTGCAGCCGCGATGCCCGGATAGGCCTGCGCAAGCCGTGCGTCGGCGGCGATCGCGGCGATGGTGGTGAACGCGCCGATGCGCGCGGCGCCGTCGGCGCCCCAGTCGATTCCGATCGTATCGGGCGAGGCGGCGATATCGATCAGCGGTCCGGTCGAGAC
Organism: Bradyrhizobium sediminis; assembly: GCF_018736105.1. NCBI lineage: Bacteria > Pseudomonadati > Pseudomonadota > Alphaproteobacteria > Hyphomicrobiales > Nitrobacteraceae > Bradyrhizobium > Bradyrhizobium sediminis. The sequence continues at coordinate 4,424,097 of NZ_CP076135.1, read as the reverse complement.
GCCGCTGCGCCGCCGTTCGGAAAGGTCGGTGCCGGCGGCGCGGAATTCGGCCGCGCCGGAGACGGTGATGGCTGCGGTGGTCATGCGGCGGCCCTCCCTTTCAATGCGGCGATCAGACGATCGGGCCGGATCGGAATCTCCGTCAGCCGGACGCCGGTGGCGTTGCGGATGGCGTTGGCCAGCGCCGGCGATGTCGGCACGGTGGCGACCTCGCCGATGCCGACGCTGCCGCCGAGCACGTGGTCGAAGCCATGCTCGTCGAAGTGCACGTCGATCCCGGGCGTGTCTGATATACCGGGGATGCGGTAGTCCTCCATCCCGGCGGAGAGGATGTTGCCGCTGCGCGGGTCGGTCTCGCGCGCTTCATAGAGCGCATAGCCGAGGCCCTGGATCACCGAGCCCGCCGCCTGGCTGCGCGCCAGCGCCGGGGCGGCGATCTTGCCGACCGCGATGCCGGTATGGACGTTGAGCACGCGGACATGGCCGAGCCAGGTGTCGACCTCCACCTCGATCACCTGCACCGAACTCGGCACGCCGGCGCCGACTGCGATGTTGGAAAAGCGCCGCATCATCCAGCTGAACACCAGGCCCATGAAGCCGGCGTCCTTCAGCGGCGAGCGCACCCCGGGAGCCGTCGGCCTGGAATCCTCGGGGCGCACCGCCGAGGCGCTGAGATCGGGCGCGGCCGCGATCATTTCCCGCCACGGCGCGTTGGAGCCGCGGACCGGCTTGCGCGTCGCGCTGCGCTCGATCGCCTCCTTCAGCTTCTGCACCGCGAGCAGCGTCGGCGGAATCACCGAAGCCGTCGAGCGGCTGCCGCCGGCGCCGGGGCCTTCCGGCAGTTTGGAATCGCCGATTCTGACCTCGACCTCATGCGGCTCGAGCCCGAACGCATCCGCGACCGCGTTGGCGATCACGGTGCGGCTGCCCTGGCCGATGTCCTGCGTCGACGTGCTGGCGACGATGCGCCCGCTTTGGACCGCGACCTCGATCTTCACGCCGGGCTGCCAGAGATAGAGCCAGTAGCCGCTCGCGACGCCGACGCCGCGGCGGTAGCGGCCGGTCTGCGGTGGCGCGCTCTTCATGCCGCGCCAGACGTCGAGCTCGGCCGCCCAATCATAAAGTCGCTGGCGATTCGGATTCGGATCCCAGCGTTGGCGCAATGCGATCGGATCGACCTTCATCCGCAACGCCGCCTCATCAATCGCCTGTTCCAGCGCGAACGCCATCGGCGGCCCGCCGGGACCGCGAAACGGCGAGCCGGGCGGCAGGTTGCTGATGACGTCGTAGTCGGAAAGCGCCTTGGCTTCCGCCGGGTAGATCAGGCGGGCGAGTGCGGCCATCGTCGAATTGGTCGCCGCACCCGTATCGGCATAGGCGGTGAGCGACAGCGCCTTGAGGCCGCCTTGCTCGGAGGGCAGCAACGCGATCTTCAGTTCCGCCGCCGGCCGGTAGCCGGTGACGGAGAGTTCTTCGTGGCGGTCATAGGCGATCCTGACCGGCGCCTTGGCCTCGCGCGCCAGCTCGATCGCGGCAATGGTTTCGGTGCCGAGGCTCGCCTTCGACCCGAACCCGCCGCCGACATGATCGGCGATGACGCGGACCTTGTCGTTGGAGAGCTTGTAGCGTTTGGCGATCATCTCCATCAGATGGAATACCGCTTGCGTGGAAACGTGCACGGTGAGGCTGTCGCCGTCGAAACGCGCGACGGCGGCGTGAGGCTCGAGGCAGGCATGCGACTGCGTGCCGGTGCGGAAGGTTGCTTCGACCAGCAGCGGGTTCTCGTCCTCGCGCGCGGCCGCGATCCAGCTCCGCGCCTTGCCGGCCTTGTTCGAGAACGCCGCGGACGGTCCGCGAATGTTGCGGTTCCAGGGCGCCGGTCCTCCGGCGCCTTCGGAAACGTCGCCGGCTTTCTTGCGGGCCGATTTTTCGAACACCACCGGCGCGTCGCTCTGGCGCGCGGCATCGAGCCCGATCACCGACGGCAGCGCTTCGCTCGTGAGCCGGATGGCGGCGATGGCGGCGAGCGCGGTCTTGCGATCCTTCGCGGCGACCGCGGCGATGGGAGCGCCGACATAGCGGACGATGCGGTCGTCGCCGAGCAGCGAAACCGCGGCGCTGACGCCTGCGAGCGCGCGCGCCGGCGCGAGATCGAGTTCGGCGATGCGGGCATGCGCGAGCTGCGAACGAAGGATGACGCCCTCCTGCTGCCCGTCATGGCGGATATCGACGGTGTATTTGGCTGTTCCCGTCACCTTGGCGCGCGCCTCGACGCGCGGCGAAGCGAATTCATTGCCGTCGAACTGGCCCATGCAGGCCGCGGCCACCGCGTTGAAAATGCCTTCATAGGCGCCGCAGCGGCACAGATGCCCCGACAGCGCCGCGCCGATTTCCTCGCGCGACGGCTCCGCGGTTCCCTTCGCCGCGCGCCAGCGGTCGCAAAACGCGGCGGCCTCGACGATGAAGCCCGGCGTGCAGAACCCGCATTGCAGGGCGTCGTGCGCCATGAAGGCTTTCTGCACCGGGTGCAGCGTACCTGCGCCGATTGCCTCTACCGTCGTCACCGCCTTGCCCGCCGCTGATCGCGCCGGCAACAGGCAGCTCGCGACCGGCGCGCCGTCGACCAGCACGGTGCAGGCGCCGCAAACCCCGGACCCGCATGCCAGCTTGGTGCCGGTGAGATCGAGATCGTCCCGGATGACGTCGACCAGCAGCGCGTCGGGATCGTCGGGCAGGGCGGCGAGGCGGCCATTGATGGTCATGGTGCTCATGTTCGACCTCCAGGTCTTTTCGGCGCGGATTTTTTCGGCAGTGCTTTCTTTGGCGGTGCTTTCTTCGCGGCAGGCCTTGCCGGCCGCGATTTCGGCAAGGACACGACGGCGCCGGCGATCAGCGTCCGCGCCATGACGGTGAGATCGCGCAAGAAAGCGTCGGCCGGCTGCATCCCGGGATTGGCGGATTTGGCGCCGTTGATCGCCATCTCGACGCAGCGGGCAAGCCCCTCGGGCGTCATGCCCTTGGCCAGCGCGAGGCGTTGCCTGCGGCAAACCCGTTCAATCGTCGCCGCACCCTGCGCGACGTAAAGCCCGGCATATTTCTGATAGAGATCGCGCGCCTGCAAGAGGTGTTCGGAAAACAGCTCCTCGATATGCGGCGAGCCGTCGAACGAGGCGATGAACTGCTGCAATCGGGCGCTGATCCCGGCGAAGAGAACGTCGGCAAGGCTGCCGCCGGCCTTTTCCGCAGCGTTTACCGCCGCGATCTCGGCAGCCAGCGCATCCTCATGCACCCGCTCGATTACGGCGCGGAACAGCGCTTCCTTGGATTCGAAGTGGTGGTAGAGCGCCTGCCGCGTCAGCCCCGCGGCCTCGGCCGCCTGCTCGATCGACGAACGCCGGAACCCGTGCCGGCGGAACACGGCCATGGCGGCATCGAGAATGCGGTCGCGCGGCTTCATTTGACGATTTTGACAAAATGAGACGAAGTGTCAAATAACGGATTTGTGTAGGGGCGGCGTTGCGTCGTGCCGAAAAACTCAATCCCGCTTCTTCTGATACCCCGCCAGGAACATCCGCGTCGCGCTGCCGACCACTTCGGCGATGCGCTCGGCGGTAGGCGCCGGCGCCGCCTGAAACAGGAACGGCATGAACAGCGAGGCCTGGCACAGCTGCATGAACTGCGTCGCCGCGAGCTGGCAGTCCCCGATTTCGAGATCGCCGGATGTGACGTGAACCTCGAGATAGGCGGCGAGTTTGGCGATGGTGAGCGACACCACGTTGTCGTAGAAGCGCCGGCCGACCTCCGGCATCCGCTCGGCGATCGCCATCACCGTGCGCGTGGCCGATCCGCCGCCGGGCCGGCACAGCAACTGGATGTAGGCCTGGCCGAAATCCATCAGCGTGGTGGTGACGTCCCGTTCGGGGTCGAAGTTGAACGCGATCCTGCCCTGCGCGAGCGATTCCTCCTCGACGATGGCTTCGAACAGCCGGCTCTTGTCGGCGAAGTAGACATAGAGCGTGCCCTTGGACACGCCGGCCGAGCGGGCGATTTCGCCCATGCTGGCGCCGTCGAAGCCGAGATCCAGGAACACCTTGCGCGCGCCGTCGACAATCTGGCGCCGCTTCGAGGAGTCCTCGTCGCCGACGGGGTGGAGCGGAGTGGGCTTTGCTGCAACCATTGGTTTAGCTTTTCCGGAAAGATTCTCGCCCAGATTGGGCCGGGGAGGGGAACCGCATTGTATGGTCTGAGGAATTATATACCTTGACCGAACCGTTCGGTCAATGATACTTGAACGGTGGCGGGACGGCAGGGCCGGTTTTTTTGCCGTGCCCGCATCGCAGCATTGCAGTTGGGGAGGCCTTCATGGCCGCAGCGAGAGACCAGGCCGCACGCATCCTTCGTTCCGAGCCGGACGTGGCGGAAGACGAATTCGCGCGCGACGCCTCTGCCGCTCCGGCCGAACCGCATCGGTCTCATATTCCAGGAGAGCCTGTGGCGCGCCGCCCCGCGGAAGCGCCCGCGAGTCCTTCCATCACAAGCCCTGCCACCACGAGTCCTGCCACCACGAGTCCTGCCGGCGCAAAGCCGGCCGGCGCGCCGGAAGCAGCAGCGCCGCCATCGGGCAAGCGCAAGCTGGTGCTGATGGGCGTGCTCGCGCTGCTTGCGCTCGCCGCGGCCGGCTACGGCGTCTATTTCGTCCTGGTCGGACGCTTCTACGTCTCGACCGACGACGCCTATGTGCGCGCCAACAACACCATGCTCGGCGCACGGGTGTCCGGACACATCGCGGCGATCCTTCCCGGCGACAATGTGGTGGTGCGGACCGGCGATGTGATCTTCAGGATCGACGACGGCGATTATCGCATCGCGGTTGACGCCGCGCGTTCCAGGATAGCGACCCAGCAGGCCACCATCGACCGCATCGGCCGCCAGGTCACGGCACTGGAAAGCGCCGCCGAACAGTCCAAGGCGCAGCTCGCCTCGGCCGAAGCCGTGCTGAAGCGGGCCGGTCTCGATTTCGAGCGCCAGCAGGCGCTGAGCACGAAGGGCTTCGCCTCGCGCGCCACCTTCGAAGTGTCGGAAGCCGGACGCGACCAGGGCGTGGCGGCGGTTAAGTCGGCGCAGGCCGCCTATGACGCGGCGCGCGACAATGTCGAGGTCACCAGGGCGCAGCAGGCCGAGGCCCGCGCGCAGCTCATGGAATTGCAGGCGTCGCTCGCCAAGGCCCAGCGCGATCTCGACTTCACCAATGTGCGCGCGCCGGTCGACGGCACCTTCTCCAACCGTCTCGTCAACACCGGCGACTTCGTCCAGGCCGGACAGCGGCTCGGCAATCTGGTGCCGCTCAACGACGTCTTCATCGATGCCAATTACAAGGAGACGCAGCTCAAGCGCATTCGTCCGGGCCAGCCGGTCAGGATCTCGGTCGACGCCTACGGCCATCGCAAGTTCGCAGGCTTCGTCGACAGCATCTCGCCCGCGGCGGGCTCGGTGTTCACGCTGCTGCCGCCGGACAACGCCACCGGCAACTTCACCAAGATCGTGCAGCGGCTGCCGGTGCGCATTCGGGTGCCGAAGGACGTCGCAAGACAGAACCTGTTGCGCGCGGGCATGTCGGTCTACACGACCGTCGATACCCGCGAGGGCGCGGTGGACGCCGACAGCGAGGCCGATCTCGATGCGCCGGCCATGGTTCATCCGAAATGATTTCCTTTCGTTTCGGGCGGCTTGCCCGATCCGAACGAGCCCGTCCCTGACCCGGTTAGACCATGGCTGACGCCACCACCGCCCCGCCTTCGATGATGAGCGCCCCCGCGGTGCCGGACGAGCGCATCCCGCCGCGGCGGCTGTTTGCGTTTCTCATCATGGTGTTCGGGATGTTTATGTCGATCCTGGACATCCAGATCGTCTCGGCCTCGCTCGCCGAAATCCAGGCCGGCCTGTCGGCCAGCTCATCCGAAGTGTCGTGGGTCCAGACCTCGTATCTGATCGCCGAGGTGATCGCGATTCCCCTGTCCGGATTCCTGTCGCGGGCGTTCGGCACCAGGCTGCTGTTTGCGATTTCCGCCTCCGGCTTCACCATCGCGAGCTTCCTGTGCGGCTTCGCCTCGACCATCGAACAGATGATCCTGTGGCGCGCGATCCAGGGCTTTCTCGGCGCCGGCATGATCCCGACCGTGTTCGCCTCGGCCTATACGGTGTTTCCGCGCGCCAAATTCTACATCGTCGGCCCGATCATCGGCCTGGTCGCCACGCTGGCGCCGACCGTCGGCCCGACGGTCGGCGGCATCATCACCGACTGGCTGTCCTGGCACTGGCTGTTCTTCATCAACATCGTGCCGGGCATCGGCATCACCGTCGGCGTGCTGGCGCTGGTCGATTTCGACCAGCCGAACTTCAAGCTGCTGGAGCGGTTCGACTGGTGGGGCCTGGTCTTCATGGCGGGCTTTCTCGGCTCGCTCGAATACGTGCTGGAGGAGGGTCCGCAATATGAGTGGCTGCAGGATACCTCGGTCGCGGTCTGCGCCACGATCTGCGCGGTCTCCGCGATCGCCTTCTTCTGGCGCGTGCTGACGGTCGACGAGCCGATCGTCGATATCAGGACGTTCGGCGACCGCAATTTCGGTATCGGCTGCCTGATCTCGTTCTGCGTCGGCATCGGCCTTTACGGCCTGACTTACATGTATCCGCGTTATCTCGCCGAGGTGCGCGGCTACAGCGCGCTGATGATCGGCGAGACCATGTTCGTGTCCGGCGCCGCCATGTTCCTGACCGCGCCGATCGTCGGCCGGCTGATGCAGCGGATCGACATGCGCCTGATCATCGCCATCGGCCTCGTCATCTTCGCGCTCGGTTCCTTTCAGATGACCTGGATCACCCGCGACTACGATTTCTACGAGCTCCTGGTGCCGCAGGTCCTGCGCGGCATCGGCATGATGTTCGCGATGGTGCCGACCAACACCATCTCGCTGGGGACGCTGGCGCCGGAGCGGGTGAAGAACGCCTCGGGCCTGTTCAACCTGACGCGCAACCTCGGCGGCGCGGTGGGCCTGGCGGTCATCAACTCGGTGCTGAACCAGCGCACCGACCTGCACATCGCGCGATTGCACGAGAGGGTGACCTGGGGCAATGCCACCGCGACCGAAACCCTCAACATGTTCACCCAGCGCCTGCAGGGCATGGGCGACGCCTCGCTGATGGCGATGAAACAACTGTCACAGATCGTGCATCGCCAGGCCGTGGTGATGGGATTCGGCGACGCCTTCCTGATGCTGACGGTGTTCTATTTCGGTCTCACCGTGATGGTCGCATTCCTGAACAAGCCTGCCGGCGTTCTGTCGGAGCCCGGGCATTGAGCGCGATCGCGCGCTTGTCATGTTGCCAAAACCACAGGATGCATTTATATGCAGCACATTGTCGCTCGAACCGGGGAGGATTTGCATGATTTCGATGTATTCGCAGATCGCGTCCTCGCGTCCGAAGCGTTTTCCGGATGCCCGCGTGGCCCTCTGAGGGCCAACGCCGCCAGCATCGATCGGGCCTGACCACCCGGTTCCGCTAACTTCCCCGTCTGTACCGACTTTTTTCAACGACGCGCGTTCGGCCCGGTGCCGTCGCGCGCCAAAACGGAGCCGGCCCGCGCCCGCGCGCAGCCGGATGAGGCCGACCCCATGAAGGACTTGAGCCAGGGCTCGATCGTGAGCCACATCGCGGTGATGGCTCCGCAGATTTTCGTCGGCATGATCTTGATGATGCTGTGCGGGTTGATCGATTTGTATTTTGTCGCGGGCCTCGGTGACGCTGCGATTGCAGGCGTCGGCGCCGCAGGCAATGTCGGCTTCCTGATCAACGCGCTGACTCAAATTCTGAGCGTCGGCGCCGTGTCGCTGATTTCGCAGGCCGTCGGACGCAAGGACCGGGCCGATGCCAATCTGATATTCAATCAGTCGCTGGGGCTATCGGCGGCAGGGGCCCTGTTTACGATGGTTGCAGGATGCATGCTGGCGCGCAGCTACATGCGGTCGGTTGCCGTTGACGAGGCCGTGATCGAGGCGGGCACCACCTATCTGGTCTGGTTCGTGCCGGCGCTGGCGCTGCAATTTGTCGCGCTGGTGATGGGCTCTGCGTTGCGCGGCACCGGCATCGTGCGTCCCACCGTGATCGTGCAGGCCGTCACGGTGATCATCAATATGCTGCTTGCGCCGATTCTGATCTCGGGCTGGGGCACAGGTCTGGCGTTGGGCGTTGCCGGCGCCGGTCTGGCGAGCACGATCGCGGTCGCGATCGGCGTGGCGATGATGTGGATCTATTTCCACCGCTACGAGCACTACGTTGCCATCAACAGCGCGTTATGGCGTCCGCAATTGGCGCAATGGAAGCGCATACTGGGCATCGGGCTGCCTGCCGGAGGCGAGTTCGCCATCATATTCCTCAATATGGCGGTGATCTATTTTGCGTTGCGGCATTTCGGCGCCGCGGCTCAGGCGGGCTTCAGCATTGGCTCACGCCTGTTGGGCCTCATTCATATGCCGGGGATATCGATTGCCTTGGCGGCTGGCGCCATCGCCGGACAGAATTTTGGCGCTGGTAACGGTGAGCGTGTGAGAAGGACGTTCAAGACGGTCTTGCTATTGGTCACCGCTGTGATGATCGGCTTCATGATGATTGCGCAATGGCGGCCGGAGTTCTTCCTCGGCGGCTTTACCGAAGACGCGGCGACGATCGCGGTCGGTGCGCTGTTCCTGCGCATGGTCTCGCTGAACAATGTCGCGCAAGGGGTGAATTTCGTTTGCTCGAGCATGTTTCAGGGACTGGGCAACACCAGGCCGGTGCTGTTCAGCTCCGGCGCACGGCTGCTGACCAATACGCTGCCGCTGATCTGGCTGTCCGCGATGCCCGGTTTCCGGATCGAGCACGCCTGGTATTTGTCGATTGCCACGACGACGCTTCAGGCGGGGTTGAGTTTGTGGTTGCTGCGCCTGGAGTTCAGGAAGCGGCTGGGACCGGTACTGCAATGACTTCACCCGCGTTTCGGCCGCGGAATAGGGTTGCTGCGCCATTGCGGCGCGTCGACCGCATGAGCTAGGTATGCGTGAGCCGTGTCGGGCGCGCCAGGGAACCGGGGATGATTGAAGCTGCAAGACGAGAGCCGGGCCGGTCCAGGCTTGCGCTGGTTCTTCCCGCCCGGTTCAGCCCGGCGGCGTGGATCCTCAGCGTCGATCTGCTGACGGTGCTGATCGCGGTGCTGCTGCCGTGGTCGACCTCCGGCGTGGCGATTGCCGCGGTGCTCTGGCTGATCGCGCTGGTTCCCGCCATCGAGTTGCGCGCCTTCTGGCGCTCGCTGATGCGGCCGGTCTCCGCGCTGCCGATCGCGATCTTTGCGCTGGCGCTCGCCGGAACCCTGTGGTCGGAAGCAGCCTGGGGCGCGCGCCTCTATGCGGTCGGCCCCGCCGCAAAACTGCTGGTGCTGCCGCTGCTGCTCTATCATTTCGAACGCTCGTCCCGCGGCGCATGGGTGTTCATCGCCTTCCTCGTCTCCTGCACGCTTCTGATGCTGGTGTCCTGGGCGGTCGCTTTCGAGCCCAGCCTCACGCTCAAGCCCAACGCCGAGATGCGGGGGATCTTCGTCAAGAACTACATCGATCAAAGCCAGGAATTCGCGCTGTGCGCGGTGGCGCTGGCCTATCCGATCATGACCTTGCTGCGAGCCAACCGGATCCGGCTTGCGGTGCTGCTCGCGGCGGTTTCGCTCAGCCTGCTGGCGAACATGATGTTCGTCGTGGTTTCGCGCACCGCGCTGGTGACCATGCCGATCATGCTCGCGGTATTCGCGCTGCTGCATTTGAAATGGCGCACCAGCCTCGCGATATCAGGCGCCGCTGTCGCCATCGTCGGCCTGGCGTGGACGATGTCGCCCCAGTTGCAGTGGACCACCACGACGTTCCTGAGGGATTACCGGATCTACAAGGAACTGGATCAGCCGACCTCGATCGGGTTGCGGCTTGAATTCTGGCAGAAGTCGCTGCGCTTCATCGCCGAGGCCCCGGTGATCGGGCACGGGACCGGATCGACGCGGGGGCTGTTCGAGCAGGCCGCGACCGGACCCAAGGTGCTGGCCGGCAGTCAGGTCGTCAGCAATCCGCACAATCAGACCCTGCACGTCGCGATCCAATGGGGCATGCTCGGGGTCATCGTGCTCTATGCGATGTGGTGGCGGCACTTCGTGCTGTTTCGCGGCGAGGGCCTGGCGGCATGGATCGGCCTGCTGGTGGTGGTGCAGAACATCTTCACCTCGCTGTTCAATTCGCATCTGTTCGATTTTCACGAAGGCTGGATGTACGTGCTGGGCGTCGGCGTCGCCGGCGGCATGGTGCTCGGCGCGCGGCGCGATGCCGGAACGACGGCCTTCGCCGCTGTCTCCGGCCCGCAAGGAACCAGGGATGGCTGAAGCCGCAAGAACACAGCCCGGCCGGTCCGGCCTTTCGCTGGTTCTTTCCGCATGGCACGATCCGGCGGCGCGGATCTTCAACATCGATCTGCTGACGGTTCTGATCGCGATCCTGTTGCCCTGGTCGACCACCGGTGTGGTGATCGCTGCGGCGCTCTGGATCGCCGCGCTGGTTCCCACCATCGAACCGCGCGCCCTGCTGCGGTCGCTGCTGCGTCCGGTCTCCGTGCTGCCGATCGCGATGTTTGCGCTGGCGCTCGCCGGCACGCTGTGGTCGGAGGCATCCTGGAGTGCGCGGCTGTATGCGGTCGGCCCGACCGTGAAACTGCTGGTGCTGCCGTTACTGTTCTATCATTTCGAACGCTCGCCCCGTGGCGCATGGGTTTTCATTGCCTTTCTGGCATCGTGCGCGCTGTTGATGCTGGGGTCGTGGCTGGTCGCCTTCGATCCGGATCTCTCGCTCAAGCCCTATTTTTCACGCGGCCCCTATGCCCCCGCCAGCGGGATTGTCGTCAAGAACTACATCGCCCAGAGCCAGGAATTCGTGCTGTGCGCGCTGGCGCTAGCCTATCCGGTCCTGACTTTGCTGCGAACCAACCGAATTTGGCTGGCGGCGGTGGTAGCGGCGATCGCCCTGAGCTTCCTCGCCAACATGATGTTCGTGGTGATTTCGCGAACGGCGCTGGTGACGATGCCGGTCATGCTGGCGATATTCGCGCTGCTGCATCTGAGATGGCGAACGGCGGTTGCCGCCTTGTGCGCCGTTGCACTGCTTGCAGCCGTGGTCTGGAACATATCTCCCCAGCTGCGCGCGACCGTCTCGAAGTTCTTTACCGATTACCGGCTCACGGCGATCCAGAATGACGAGTCCGGCATCGGTTCGCGGCTACTGTACTGGCAGAGATCGCTGCAGTTCTTCGCCGCGGCCCCCGTGATCGGCCATGGCACCGGCTCGACGCGCGGGCTGTTCGAGCAGGCCGCGATCGGCGAGGTCGGCGCGCGTGCCATCATCGTCGCCAACCCGCACAACCAGACCCTGAACGTGGCGGTGCAATGGGGAGCGGTCGGTGTCGCCGTGCTCTACGCGATGTGGCTGGTCCATTTGCTGCTGTTCCGCGGCGAGGGCCTGGCGGCGTGGATCGGCCTCCTGGTGGTGGTGCAGAATATCTTCACCTCGCTGTTCAATTCACATCTTTTCGATTTCAGCGAAGGCTGGATATATGTGCTGGGCGTCGGCGTCGCCGGCGGCATGGTGCTCGGCGCGCGGCGCGAAGCCGCAACCAGGGCCCCGGGTCAGCCCTGAACGACCGGGGCCGGGCGGCTTCGGGTGCGCGTGCTGATCGCCACCGTCGCCACCACGGCGGCTGCGAACAGCAGGATCTGCAGCGTGATGGTCTCGTCGTTGAAGAACGCCGCCAGCGCGAAGGTGACGAACGGCTGCAGCAATTGCACCTGCGACACCCGCGCGATGCCGCCCATCGCCATGCCGGCATTCCAGGCGAAGAACCCGATCCATTGCGAGAACAGCGCGACGTACAGCAGCGACAGCCATGGTTTCAGCGCGATCTGGCCGATATCGGCGGGCATCGTCAGCGCCGCCGCCGGCAGCGAGATCGGCAGCGCCATCACCAGCACCCAGCTGATGACCTCCCAGCCCGGCATCTGCGCCGTCAGCCTGCCGGAGAAGGCGTAACCGATCGCGGATACGGCCACCGCCGCGAACAGAAAGAGGTCGCCGGCCGAGAACGTGCCGCCGCCCTGGCGCAACGCGAACGCAATCACCAGCGCAGCACCCGCCATCGACGCGATCCAGAACAGCGGCCTTGGGCGCTCGTGGGTAATGACGACGGCGACCAGCGCGGTGGCAATCGGGAGAATCCCCAGCACCACCCCGCCATGCGAGGCGTCGACGGTCTGCACCCCGAGCGCCATCAGGAACGGAAAGGCGATGCTGACGCAAATCATCGCGATCGCCAGTTGCGGCCACAGCCGGCGCGGCGGCGGCGGCCGGCGCAACACGACCAGCAGCGCCAGCGAACACAATCCGGCAATCGCGGTGCGCAGCGCGGTCATGGCGAGCGGATCGATCGCGGACACCGCGATGCGGGTCGCGGGCAGCGTGCCGCCGAAGATCGCCATGCCGACAAAGCCCAGCACCAGGCCGAGATGCTCGCGCGGCAGCGCAGGAGAGGTGAGGGTGCGTGAGGTGGAGGACATCTGCGAGAGGTAGCGAGTTTGACGGCGCGCGTACAGCGCCCGGGCGCGCCCGCATGGCGGGCATGCATCGCGGCGATCGCGCCCCGGAATGATTATTTTCCGAATTTGCGGGTGACGTTTACATCACGCGAGGGCTCGCTAGTATCGCCAAACCGCCATTGCCGCACTGCCCAACAAGGAAAAACATCATGGGAGCAACTTTTCTCGTCTGCCACGGCGCGTGGTCGGCAGGATGGGCGTGGAAGAAGATGCATCCATTGATGGCCGCGGCAGGTCATCGCCTGCTGACGCCGACCTATACCGGCCTTGGCGAGCGCGCGCATCTGGCCAACCCGTCGATCGATCTCGAAACCCACATTCAGGACGTCCTGAACGTCATCAAGTATGAAGACCTGCGCGACATCGTGCTGGTCGGCCACAGCTATGGCGGCATGGTCGCCACCGGCGTCGCCGACCGCGCGCGCGACCGCGTCACGCAGCTGATCTACATCGATGCCTTCGTGCCCGGCGACGGGCAATCGCTGCTCGACCTGAACGAAGTGGCGCGGGCGCCGATGACGGAGCTTGCGAAATCCGGCGACGGCTGGCGGGTGCCGCCCAATCCGACGCCGCCGGATACGCCGCAAGCCGATCTCGAATGGCTGACCGAGCGCCGCGTCAATATGCCGGTCAAATGTTTCGAGACGAAACTCAAGCTGCATGGCGGCGCGCTGACGTTGCCCCGCAGTTACATCTACGCCACGCGGATCACGCCGGCGGATACTTTCGGCCGGTTTGCGAAGATGGCCAAGGCCGATCCCGCCTGGCGCTATGAGGAGATCGATGCCAGCCATTCGCCCAACGTCACCGCGCCGGAAGCGCTGATGTCGCTGCTGCAGAAGATCGTCGAGGGGCAGAGGTAAATGAAGCAGATCCGGATCGGCGACATCACCATCGACGCGGTGATCGAACGTGAAGGCCCGTGGCGGCGGCCGCAGGATTTCTTCCCGGCCTATGATGACGCCGTCTTCAAGCGCCATCTGTCTTCCATGGAGCCGGAGGTGTTCGACGCGGCGTCGGGAAGGATGGTCATCACCTACCAGACCTTCGTGGTCCGCACGCCGCGCCACACCATCCTGGTCGACACCTGCACCGGCGAGGACAAGGGGCATCCGCCGCCGTTCGACTTTCCGGGCAAGGAGCGCTGGCGCAACGAGCTGTTCGCGCTCGGGGTGAGTTACGATGATGTGGACTATGTGTTCTGCACCCATCTTCACATCGATCATACCGGCTGGAACACCATCCTGCGCGACGGGCGCTGGGTGCCGACGTTCCCGAACGCGAAATACGTCTTTCACAAGAAGGAGTATGCGGCCTGGGAGGCGGAGCATGCGCGCGGCGCCAATCCGCCCGGCACCGTGTTCCGCGACAACTGCCTGCCCGTCGTGGAAGCCGGCCAGGCGCTGCTGGTCGACGACGATTACGCGCTCGACGACACCATCACGCTGACGCCGACGCCGGGGCACTCGCCCTGCCATTGCTGCGTCAACATCTTCTCCCGCGGCCAGCGCGCGGTGGTGGCGGGCGACCTGATGCACCACGCGATCCAGTGTCGCGAGCCCGACTGGTCGCCGGGCGTGGACTGGGATGCGAAGCAGTCGGCGGTCTCGCGCCGCAAATTTTTCGCCGAGGTGGCCGACACCGATACGCTGATCCTGCCGGTCCACTTCCCGGCGCCGACGGCGGGATGGCTGAAGGCGGATGGAACGCGGTTCGACTACCGGTTCAAGCGGGATTAGTGCAGGCGCTGCAGCGATACAGACCTCATCCTGAGGAGCTTGCGAAGCAAGCGTCTCGAAGGACGGCCGCGAGTCCATACCGTGCCGCCATCCTTCGAGACGCCCGCCTGCGGCGGGCTCCTCAGGATGAGGTTCCCGGAAACTCAAACCACGCATAAATGGCGAGGGGTCCGGCGCGTTACGCCGAACCCCTCATTCTCAGCAGACGCGTTTTCTTCGAAAACGCTTTCGTTAGAAGCATCAGCCAGCCTGTAAGCCGGGTTCTGTAGGGCACCGCCTGCTTGCGCAAGCGGTACGTGACGGCCATTCCTCTGGGACAACGTTTGCACGTTGCCTCGAGCAACCTACCCGGACGGCGAGCCTGACATCGCCCTGCGGAGTTATCGCTTTCGCGAACATCCCGCGTTGCCGTCCCTATTCGGTTTTGCTCCCGGTGTGGTTTGCCATGCCGGTTCCGTTGCCGGACCCGCGGTGCGCTCTTACCGCACCTTTTCACCCTTACCTCCTCCGGAGAGGAGGCGGTTCGTTCTCTGTGGCACTGTCCCTGGGGTCGCCCCCGCCGGACGTTATCCGGCACCGTATGTCGATGGAGCCCGGACTTTCCTCTCCCGCAGCCTTTCGACCGTAGCAGGAGCGGCCGTCCGGCCGACTGACACCCTTGTGATGGGGGCTCGAGGCCGCCGCGTCAAGCTCATAGCGGCCCCGGTGGCGGTCAAAATATTCCATCCTGAAGATGTTGCTCGGTGCTTTCGCCGTTGTCAGGGATGCCGGGAGGCCTAGAGTTCACTCTTTATTG
Organism: Bradyrhizobium sediminis; assembly: GCF_018736105.1. NCBI lineage: Bacteria > Pseudomonadati > Pseudomonadota > Alphaproteobacteria > Hyphomicrobiales > Nitrobacteraceae > Bradyrhizobium > Bradyrhizobium sediminis. The sequence continues at coordinate 4,408,859 of NZ_CP076135.1, read as the reverse complement.
GGGTGTAGGGCGGACCGGCGGTAACGTAGTCCGCCGTCTTTGCTCCAGCCATGCCCTGCGCGATGCTGCCGGTTACTTTGCATGGGGTTGTTTTCGATATTTTTGGTTTGGGGTTGCCTAGCGCGCCGCGACCGCCTCGTAGATGTCTTCTTCCTGCGCGGTGTGCAGGCGCACCAGCGTCTCCACCGCCTCGATCAGGCGCTGGGCGTCGCGGACGAGATAGCGGTCGACCTTCTCGGTCGGCAGGTCCTCGGCGACGCGGGCGAGCAGGCGGGCGAGATGCAGGATCTCGCGGTGCGCGCGGCTCATCGCCGAGAGGCCGTGGCTTTCCCGCAAGACCGTGGCGAGCTGCGGATAGACTTGGCCCTCGTCGTCGCGCTCGTGGGCGACCACCTGGTCCTGAACCAGTTTGTTGGCCTCGGCGATGATGACGGCGGCGCGCTCCGGGCTGGCATCGTCGAGCTCGTCGACGATCGATCGCAGCCGGTCGAGATTGCCGATCAGCTCGAGGTGACTGCGATGCAGCTCGTGTCCGGCCGCAGCGGTCATGCTTCCGCCGGCGCGGCCGCGACCCGGGTTGAGGGCGCGCAGCGCGTTGAGGATCACGGCGACATCGATCACCTCCTGGACGATGGCGGCCGGAACCGGCAGCAGCCAGCCCAAGGTCGCCGCCAGCATGGCGAGCGTCGACAGCGCCATGCCTGCGACGATGCTTTCGATGGCGATCCGCCGCGCGCGTTGCGCGATCTCGATCGCCTCGCCGACCCGGTCGAGCCGGTCGGCCAGGATCACCACGTCGGCGGCTTCCGACGACGCGCTGGCGCCGCGGGCGCCGAGTGCGATCCCGACGTCGGCCGCGGCCAGCGCCGGCGCGTCGTTGATGCCATCGCCGACCATGATGGTCGGATTGAGTCGCTGCTCGGAGCGCACCGCGTCGACCTTGTCGGAGGGCACGCGCTCGGCCAGCACCGAGTCGAGATCGAGCGCTGCGCCGATCGCCTGCGCGGCGCCGGCGCGGTCGCCGGTGACCATGACGATGCGGGCAATGCCGGCCTCGCGCAGCAGCCGGATCGCCCGCGGCGTGTCGGAACGCAGTTCGTCGGCGAGCAGCAATGCGCCGATCGGCCGTCCCTCGACCGCGACGAAAACGATCAGCGCCGATCGCCACGAGGCGCGCCGGATCGCGCGCGTTGCCCATTCGGCGACTTGCGAGCCTGCAAGGATCATTTCGCGCGAACCCGCGCTGACGCGCCGTCCCTCGATCACGCCGTGCAGGCCCGAGCCCATGGCCTCCCTGACCTGTTCGGGCAGCTTGAGATGCAGGCCGCGCTCGGTGCCGGCCTGCACGATGGCGCCCGCGATCACATGATGCGACGCCTGTTCGAGCGAGGCGCCGAGCAGCAATACCTCTTCGGCGGTTTCGCCCGGCGCGACTTCGACGGAAAGCAATCGCGCGCCGCCGACCGTCAGCGTCCCGGTCTTGTCGAACAATACGGTGTGGGAGCGCGCCAGCGCCTCCAGCGGGCCGCCGCCCTTGACCAGGATGCCGCGCCGCGCCGCCCGGGCCACGCCGGCGATGAAGGCGACGGGAGCCGCCAGAATCAGCGGACACGGCGTCGCCGCCACCAGCACTGCGAGGCTGCGCAGCAGATCGCCCGAGATCAGCCAGGCGACGAGCGCCAGCGCCAGCGTTACCGGCAGGAATACCAGCGCATAGCGGTCGGCCAGCCGCACGAACGGCGCTTTCGCGGTCTGCGCCGCGGTCACCAGCCTCACGATGCCGGCATAGGTGCTGTCGCCGGCGACCGCCGTGACCGTCATTTCAAAGGTCTCGCCGGCGTTCAGCGCGCCGGAGAGGATGGCCGCGCTACGCGTTTTGGCCACCGGGATCGGCTCGCCGGTCAGCGCCGACTCGTCGACGACAGCGGTGACCGAACTGACGACGCCGTCGACCGGAACGACTTCGCCAGCCCGCACCAGCAGCCGGTCGCCGACCGCCACCGTGCCGACCGCCACTTCCTCGATTCGGCCATCGACGCAGCGGTGGGCCTCGCGCGGCGCGCGATCGACCAGCGAACGCAGATCATGCTCGGCGCGGGCAACCGCGATATCCTCGAGCACATTGCCGCCGGAATACATCAGCGCGACCACGGCGCCGGCCAGCGGCTGGCCGAGCGCCAGCGCGGCGCTCATCGACACCAGCGCGATGGCATCGACGCCGAACCGGCCCGCCAGAAAATCTCGCACGATCGAGACCGCCAGTCCCGCCACCACGGGTACGGTCGCCAGCGTCCAGCAGAGATCGGCAAGGTCGGTGCGGCCGGCCAGCGCGGCGAGAATTCCCGCCGTCAGGCCCGCGATGGCGATCGCAACCAGCGCCGATCGCAGAACGCGCTCAAACGACATCGATCCATTTCCTGCTCAAGCCATGGCGGCTTGTCGCCGAAAACGCGCCGGTCGCACTTGATGAAAGTCAATGGCCGGGCCGAATTGTCCCGATGTTACCGTGCCGCGACGGCCACGGCCTCGGCCGGCAGGCTCTCGAGCAGCGCCTGCAAGGTAACCAGCGTCGAATGATCGGCGACGCCGTCGACGCGGGCAGGGCGGAAATGGCGCTGGAACGCGGCGACCACTTCCATGGTGGCGCCGTCGTATTTTCCATGGGTCGGGATGCCGTAGCCGTATTTGGCCAGCGCCCGCTGCAGGCCGAGCACGTCGTCGCCGATGCTGCCGAGTTTCATCGCTTCGCCGCGCACGATCGGCGCCGGCTGCACCCAGTGCCCGACGCCCGAATTGGCCAGCGAATGCCAGGGAAATTTCTCGCCCGGGTCTTTCTTGCGGGAGGGGGCGACATCGGAATGGGCGAGCACGCGATGCGACGGCACCTTGCGGCGGAGCATGATGCCCCGGCACAGCGCGATCACGGCGGCGATCTGGCGCAGCGGAAAATCCGGGTAGCCCCAGTCGTGGCCGCGATTGACGATCTCGACGCCGATCGAACAGGAATTGATGTCTTCTTCGCCGGCCCAGGACGCCGCGCCGGCATGCCAGGCGCGCTTGGCCTCCGGCACGCACTGCACGATGCGGCCGTCTTCCAGCACGATATAGTGCGCCGATACGTCGGTGCCCGCCGTGCACAGCTGCGCGATCGCGCCTTCGACATCGGGCATGCCGGTGTAGTGCAGCACGATCATGTCGGGCAGGCGGCCCTTGTTCCGCTCGCCGTAATTCGCCGACGGGATCACGTCGGAGGCGATCGAGGAATCCGGGGTGAATGTCTTCATACTGGCGTTGGCCTTGGGCAACGGGACGGCGCGACGCCTCGAATCAATTCCAACAGGCGGTGCGAACGAACCGAGCGACATAGGAAGGCTCAAACCGGGCAGGAGAACGGCAATGGCGCGTTTTCAGGACGACCTCGTTTACTATTCCTTTACGATGTCCTCAGCGCAATCGGGCAGCGCCTCGCCGCTTCGCATTTTGGCCGAGTGTGTGCGGGAAGCATCACCGGCCGTCCGGTTCCCGGCAATGGACTGTTGTCGCGGCGAGGGGCGGACGCGCGGCTTGCCCGCGACCCAAATCCTCCCCAATCCTTCAACGCTTTCTTAACGCTAGCTGACGTTACTAAGTGGTGAAGAGCCGAACCGGTTTTGGGGGACGGCCGAGGCCCTCTTTGACGCTCGAAATCCCATGGCAGCCCAGCAAATTCCATCGGGAAATCCGGGCTTGCGATGGGGGACACGCGGGATCGGCAATCGTGCCTCGCACGGGCTTTTTGATCGAACGCCGCCTTTCGAGACGAAAAGTCCGGCGAAGCGCAGGGATTTGAGGCGCAATGGGCCTGTTCGCGTCCAGTTTCCGCAACTTCCCCCGGATCGTGCCCGGAGCCGGGGCATGAATCCGGCTGGCCCGCGTCATATCCCCGTGCTCGGCCGCCAGGCGATCGAGATGCTCGCCCCGCGCGACGGCGGCATCTATGTCGACGCCACCTTCGGGGCCGGCGGCTATAGCCGGGCGATCCTCGACGTCGCCGGAACCCGCGTCATCGGCATCGATCGCGACCGCACGGCCATTGCGGGCGGCTTCGATCTGGTGGATCGATCCGACGGCCGGCTCACGCTGGTCGAGGACCGCTTCTCCAATCTCGCCGAAATCTGCGCCGCGCAGGGCGCCGCCGCGGTCGACGGCGTGGTGATGGACGTCGGGGTGTCCTCGATGCAGCTCGACCAGGCCGAGCGCGGCTTTTCGTTTCGCCTCGGCGGCCCGCTCGACATGCGGATGGGCCATGACGGGCCGAGCGCGGCCGACGTGGTCGCCAAAGCGTCCGAGGCCGATCTCGCCAATATCATCTACATCTTCGGCGAAGAGCGTCACTCCCGCGCCGTCGCCAGGGCCATCGTCGCCGCGCGCAAGGAAGCGCCGATTACGACCACCCGCGCGCTGGCCGACGTCGTCTCGAAGGTGGTGCGGTCGAAGCCGGGCGAAATCCACCCGGCCACCCGGACATTCCAGGCGCTGCGGATTTTCGTCAACGAGGAGCTCGACGAACTGCATCTGGCGCTGTCGGCGGCCGAGCAGGTACTGAAGCCGGGCGGCCGGCTGGTGGTGGTGTCGTTCCATTCGCTGGAAGACCGCATCGTCAAGAACTTCCTGGTCGAGCGTGCCAGGGCCGGCGGCGGATCGCGGCATCTGCCCGAGGTCAACCAGGCCGCGCCGAGCTTCGTCATTCTGACCAAGCGTCCGGTCACGGCCGACGACGAGGAGATTGCCGCCAACCCGCGCGCGCGCTCGGCAAAGCTGCGCGCGGCCGAGCGCACCGCCGCACCTGCGCATGCCGGCGCGGCATTGCCGGCATGGCCTGTTCTCGATGACGTGATGAGGGGAGGCTGACCATGCGGATCATCCATCTCCTCGTGATCGCCGCTCTGGTGTTCGCCGCCGCCTATGTCTACCGGATCAAGATGGAATCGACTTCGCGTACCGAGCGCGTGCTGCGGCTGCATGCGGAAATCCGCGAGCAGCGCGACGCCATCGCAGGCTTGCGGGCGGAATGGGCCAAGCTGGACTCGCCGCTGCGGCTGCAGGGCCTCGCCGAGCGTCACCTGGGACTGAAACCGGTCACCGCAACCCAATACGATTCATTGAAGAACCTGCCCGAGCGGCCGCCGCGCTTCTTCAAGCCGGGCGATCCCGATCCGATCGGGGCGATGCTCGAGACCATCGATGCCGCGGCCGATGCTTCCGTAGTGACGGGTTCGGTGCCGGCGCCGGAGGATCGGCGATGACCGGTTCCGCGCCCAACACCGTCAAGCCCACGGAACCGTGGCGGCAACGGCTGATCCGCAGCCTGCTGTACGGGCGCAATGTCGACCGCGCCGCCAAGGCGCGCGCCCGTGTCGGACTGGCCATCCTGGCGTTCGCGGCGATCTACGCCGTCATCGGCGGCCGGCTCGTCATGTTCGCGATCGGCGCCGACAATCACGCCGCGCGCCGCACCGCGGCGCAGGACGCCATCGCCACCGCGCGGCCGGACATCGTCGACCGCAACGGCGAGGTGCTCGCCACCGACGTCAAGTCGCCGAGCCTGTTCGGCGAGCCGCGCCGGATCATCGACAAGGACGAGGCGATCGAACTCCTCACCGCGACGCTGCCGGATCTCGACACCGGCGAAGTGCGTGAACGGCTGTCGTCGAAAAAGGGCTTCGTCTGGCTGAAGCGCGAAATCACGCCGAAGCAGCAGCAGCAAATTCACCGCCTCGGCATTCCCGGCATCGGCTTCCTGCGCGAGAACAAGCGGGTGTACCCCACCGGCGCCGAGGTGGCGCATCTGATCGGCCTGGTCAACATCGACAACCAGGGCATCGCCGGGATGGAGAAATGGCTCGACAACAACGGCCTGGCCGATCTGCATCGCGCCGGCTTCGCCACCGACCGGCTGCAGCGGCCGGTGGAATTGTCGATCGACCTGCGCGTCGAGCACGCGCTGCGCGACGAACTCCTGAAGGCCAAGGACAAATACAAGGCCAAGGCGGCCTCCGGCCTCGTCTCCAACGTCAAGACCGGCGAGATCGTGGCGATGGTGTCGCTGCCCGACTTCGATCCGAACAATCCGAAGGAAGCGCATGACCCCGATCGCATCAACCGGCTGACCACCGGCGTCTATGAGATGGGCTCGACCTTCAAGGCGCTGACGCTGGCGATGGCGCTGGATTCCGGCAAGGCCAACCTGAATACGCCGTTCGATGCGCGCGGCGCGCTGCACTACGGCAAATTCACCATTCACGACACCCATCCGCTGGGCCGCTCGATCTCGCTGTCGGAAGTGTTCACCTTCTCCTCCAACGTCGGCGCGGCGCGGATCGCGCTGGCGCAGGGCGTCGAGGCGCACAAGGCGTTCCTGAAGAAACTCGGCCAGCTCGACCGGCTGCGCACCGAACTGCCCGAAAGCGCTTCGCCGATCGTGCCGAAGCGCTGGAGCGAACTCAACACCATCACCATCGCCTTCGGTCACGGCATCGCGGTCGCGCCGCTGCAGGCGGTGATGGGCATCAATGCCGTCATGAACGGCGGCTATTTGATCCCGCCGACCTTCCTCAAGCGGTCGGAAGCGGAAGCCAGGGCGATCGCCAAGAAGGTGCTCAAGTCGGAGACATCAGACAAGATGCGCTATCTGATGCGGCTCAACGCCGAAATCGGAACGGCCAAGCAGGCCGACGTCAAGGGCTACTATATCGGCGGCAAGACCGGCACCTCGGAAAAGGTCGTTGGCGGCCGTTATTCCAAGAAGCAGGTGCTGAACTCCTTCACCGCGATCATGCCGGCCGACAATCCGCAGTTCCAGGTGCTGGTGATGCTGGACGAGCCGAAGCCGCTGCCGGAAACCCACGGCTTCATCACCTCGGGCTGGAACGCAGTGCCGACCGGCGGCAAGGTGATCGCCCGCATTGCGCCGCTGCTGGGGGTCGAGCCGCGGTTCGATCTGCCGCCGTCCGAGCGCCTTATTCTTGCGGCATCCAGGGGAAGCCAGTAAGGCGTATATCATTGTCGCCGGTTTGAAGTTCCTGCCGTGGGTGCCGCGAATTCCTTTAGAGACTTCAAACCGATAAGCGGCGCCAAGGCCGGCCGGACTGGAACATCATGAGACTTCGCGACTTGTTCAGCGACGACGCCACGCTTCCCCCGCAGGCGGACGCGGTCGCGGTGTCGGGGCTTGCGGTGGACAGCCGCGCGGTCAAGCCCGGCGACCTGTTCTTTGCGCTCGCCGGCAGCAAGACCGACGGCGCGCGTTTCATCGATGCGGCGATCTCTGCCGGCGCCGTGGCGGTCGCGGGCGATCATCCGCCGCCGGATGGCATCGGTGTGCCCTTCGTCATGACGCCGAACCCGCGCCGTGCGCTGGCGCTATCAGCGGCGAAATTCTTTTCCCGGCAGCCTGCGACCATCGCCGCGGTCACCGGCACCAGCGGCAAGACGTCGGTGGCCGCCTTCACCCGGCAGATCTGGCAGCGGCTCGGTCATGAATCCGCCAGCATCGGCACCATCGGGCTGGTGTCGCCGAAGCGCACCGTCTACGGCTCGCTGACGACGCCGGATCCGATTGCGCTGCATCGCCAGCTCGACGAAATCGCGGGCGACGGCGTCACCCATCTGGCGTTCGAGGCCTCCTCGCACGGGCTCGATCAATACCGGCTCGACGGCGTGCGCATCGCCGCCGGCGGCTTCACCAATCTCTCGCGCGACCACATGGATTATCATCCCGACGTCGCCCATTACCTCAATGCCAAGCTGCGGCTGTTCCGCGATCTGGTCGCGCCCGGCGGCGCCGCGGTGATCTCGGCTGATCATGATTGCTCGCAGGACGTCATCGACGCCGCGCGCGCGCGGGGCTTGCGCATCGTCGCGGTCGGCAGCAAGGGCGACGGCGCAAGCGATGGCATTCGCCTGGCCGGGGCTGACATCGACGGCTTTGCGCAGCAGCTGATACTCGAACATCGCGGGCGCCGATATCCGGTGCGGCTGCCGCTGGTCGGCGCATTCCAGATCGAGAACGCGCTGGTGTCCGCCGGGCTCGCGATCGGCACCGGCAGCGAGCCCAAAGCGGTATTCGCCTCGCTCGAACTGCTCGAAGGCGCAAAAGGCCGGCTGGAGCGGGTCGCCGAGCGCAACGGCGCGCCGATCTTCGTCGATTACGCGCACAAGCCGGATGCATTGGCCAAGGCGCTGCAGGCGCTGCGGCCCTATGCCAAACGCCGGCTGGTGGTGGTGTTCGGCGCCGGCGGTGACCGCGACGCCGGCAAGCGGCCCTTGATGGGTGCGATAGCCGCCGGCAATGCCGACAGCGTCATCGTCACCGACGACAACCCGCGCAGCGAAAATCCGGCGGCGATCCGCGCCGCTATCTTGAGCGCCGCCACGGGCGCCAGCGAAATCGGCGACCGCGCCGAGGCGATCCGATCAGCGATAGCGGCGCTGCAGCCGGGCGATGCGCTGCTGATCGCCGGCAAGGGCCACGAGACCGGACAGATCGTCGGCGACAATACCTTGCCGTTCAACGACCACGACGCGGTTGCATCCGCGCTGGCCTCGAGGGTGGCATGAGCGCAGCGCCGTTATGGACGATTGCCGAAGTGGCCCGGGCACTGGGCGTGTCCGGCACCTTTCCCGAAGCCAGCATTGACTTCGTCACCCAGGACAGCCGGCTGGTGAAGCCCGGAAGTTTGTTCGTGGCGCTGAGCGGAACGCCGAGCGGCGGCTTCGTCTCGAGTTTCGCCAGCGCGCGCGACGGATGGGAGTTCGCCGCAAATGCCGAGAAGGCCGGCGCGGTGGCGATGATCGTTCCGCACCGGATCGACGGCGTGAGTGTGCCTCAACTGGTGGTGAAGGACACGCTGATCGACGGCCTGTGGGCGCTCGGCCGCGCGGCGCGCGCGCGCTTCAAGGGCCCGGTGATCGGCCTGACCGGCAGCGCCGGCAAGACCAGCACCAAGGAATTCATCGCGGCCTATCCGGGGGCCTATGCCAGTCCGAGCAGCTTCAACAATTTCTGGGGCGTACCGCTGACCCTGTGCAACGCCAACCCGGCTGCGGCCGTGTGGGTGGTCGAAATGGGCATGAATCAGGCGGGCGAGATTGCGCGGCTGAGCGATCTGACGCGCCCGACCGTGGCGCTGGTCGTCAACGTGCAGCCGGTGCATCTGGAAAAGCTCGGCAGCCTGGACGCGATCCGGCAGGAGAAGGTCAGCATTGCCCGCGGCCTGCCCAGCGACGGCGTCCTGGTATTGCCGGCGGGAATCGATGCGCCGGAATGGCGCGGCAAGATCATCCGCTTCGGCGGCGCTTCGGAGGTGCGGGAGCTGAAGCATTCGGCGCGCGGCGAGAGCTGGGACGTATCGGCCGAAGTCGGCGGCAGGCAGATCGGGTTCGGCCTGACGCCAGGTGCGCCGCACCGGCTGCAGAATGCATTGGCGGCGCTGGCGGCGGTTCACGCCGCGGGTCTGGATGCGACGGCGCTTGCCGCCGAACTCGACGACGTCGGTATCATGACCGGACGCGGGGTGGAGCAAACCGCCGGCGGCGCCGTTCTGATCGACGACAGCTTCAACGGCAATCCGGCCAGCATGGCGGCGGCGCTGGACAGCCTGAAGGCGCGGCCGGTCAAGAGCGGCCGGCGCATCGCGATCCTGGGCGACATGCTGGAACTCGGCGTCGAGGCGCCTGCCTATCACGAGGGCCTGGCCGAACATCTGGCGGGAATCGATGGTGTGTACTGCGTCGGTGCCTTGATGCGCCATTTGTACAGGCTGCTGCCGGCGGGCCAGGCGCTCGGCTGGCATGAAGACCCGGCCACGCTCGAGCCGCGGCAAATCGCCGGCTTGCTCAGGGAAGGCGACGTCGTGGTGGTCAAGGGCAGTAAAAAAATGTTCTGGGTCAACAAGTTCGTGCCACGGCTTGCGGCGGCCCTGCAGGCGAGGGCCTAAATCGGTCGATATCTCACGGCTTTGTGAGACGCTCTTCCCAGGGGTAAAGGGGGCTTGTATGCCGATAAAGTGGACCGCAGCCAGTTTCCGCGATTCGCGCTGGCGAAAATGAAAATGATTGCAACCGCGCTCGAAAAGCGCTTTCCCGGCAAGGTCGCGCACGACGAAGCCGCGGTACAGGGCGGATTGAATGTTCTATTGGCTGATTGACCTTTCCAATACGGTTCCCGGTCTGGGCGTGTTCCGTACATTCCTCAACGTGTTTCGCTACATCACCTTCCGCACCGGCGGCGCGATGGTGACCGGCGCCCTGTTCGTTTTCCTGTTCGGCCCCTGGATCATCGATCACCTGAGGCTTCGCCAGGGCAAGGGCCAGCCGATCCGCACCGACGGACCGCAATCGCACCTCATCAGCAAGAAGGGCACGCCGACCATGGGCGGGCTGATGATCCTTTCCGGGCTGGTGGTTTCGACGGTGCTGTGGGCCAATCCGCTCAACCCCTATGTCTGGATCGTGCTGGCGGTGACGCTCGGCTTCGGCTTGGTCGGCTTCTATGACGACTATCTGAAGGTGACGAAGCAGACCCATAGCGGTTTCGCCGGCAGGATCCGGCTCTTGATCGAGGCGGCGATCGCGCTCGCCGCCTGTTACGCGCTGACCCGGCTCGGCCGCGTCCCGTTCTCGACCTCGTTGGTGATTCCCTTCTTCAAGGACATCGTGCTGAACTTCGGCTGGTTCTTCGTGATCTTCGGCGCCTTCGTCATGGTCGGCGCCGGCAACGCCGTCAACCTGACCGACGGTCTCGACGGCCTCGCCATCGTGCCGGTCATGATCGCGGCGGCGAGCTTCGGCATGATCGCCTACCTCACCGGCAACGCGGTGTTCTCGGATTACCTGCAGATCAATTACGTCGCCGGCACCGGCGAGCTCGCGGTGCTGTGCGGCGCGGTGCTCGGCGCGGGGCTGGGATTTCTGTGGTTCAACGCGCCGCCGGCGTCGATCTTCATGGGCGACACCGGCTCGCTGGCGCTCGGCGGCATGCTCGGCGCGATCGCGGTGGCGGTCAAGCATGAGATCGTGCTTGCCGTAATCGGCGGCCTGTTCGTGCTGGAAGCGATTTCGGTGATCGTGCAGGTGGCCTCGTTCAAGCTGACCGGCAAGCGGGTGTTCCGGATGGCGCCGCTGCATCATCACTTCGAGCAGAAGGGCTGGACCGAACCGCAGATCGTGATCCGGTTCTGGATCATCTCGGTGATGCTGGCGCTGGCCGGCCTCTCCACGCTCAAGCTGCGGTGATCAATTGATTCCCGTCACCTCCTTCGCGGGCAAGACGGTCGCGGTGTTCGGCCTCGGCGGATCGGGCCTTGCGAGCTGTCACGCGCTGAAGGCGGGCGGGGCGGAGGTGATCGCCGGCGATGACAGTGCCGACAATGTCGCCAAGGCCGCGCAAGCCGGTTTCATGACAGCGGATCTGCGCAAAGTGTCGTGGGCGAATTTCGCGGCCCTGGTGCTGACGCCCGGCGCGCCGCTGACCCATCCGGCGCCGCACTGGTCGGTGCTGGCGGCGCGCGAGGCCGGCGTCGAGGTGATCGGCGATATCGAATTGTTCTGCCGCGAGCGGCGGCGGCACGCGCCGGATGCGCCGTTCGTCGCCATCACCGGCACCAACGGCAAATCGACCACTACAGCGCTGATCGCGCACCTGATGCGGGTGGCGGGTTACGACACCCAGATGGGCGGCAATATCGGTACCGCCATCCTGTCGCTGGAGCCGCCGCGCATGGGGCGGGTCCATGTCATCGAGATGTCGTCGTACCAGATCGACCTGTGTCCGTCGCTCGACCCTAGCGTCGGCATCCTGCTCAATGTCAGCGAAGATCACATCGACCGCCATGGCACGGTCGAGCATTACGCCGCCGTGAAGGAGCGCCTGGTCGCCGGCGTGCAGCCGCAGGGCACCGCGATCGTCGGCGTCGACGACGGCTGGAGCCGCAATACTGCCGACCGCATCGAACAGTCCGGCAAGCGCGTGGTTCGCATCTCCGTGAAAAATCCGCTGGCCGACGGCATCTATGTCGAGCGTGAAACCATCCTGCGCGCTGCCGGCGGCGCCCGCAGCGAGATCGCGCGGATCGGCGGCATCGGCTCGCTGCGCGGCCTGCACAACGCGCAGAATGCCGCCTGCGCCGCAGCCTGCGCGCTGGCGCTCGGCGTCTCCACCGAGGTGCTGCAGAACGGCCTGCGCAGTTTTCCCGGCCTCGCGCATCGCATGGAGCAGGTCGGCCGCCGCGGCAAGGTGCTGTTCGTCAACGACTCCAAGGGCACCAATGCGGACGCCGCGGCGCATGCGCTGTCGTCGTTCGCCGATATCTTCTGGATCGCCGGCGGCAAACCAAAACTCGGCGGCATCACGGGCCTCGCCGAATTCTTCCCGCGCATCCGCAAGGCCTATCTGATCGGCGAAGCCGCACAGGAGTTTGCCGGCACGCTGGGCGACCGGGTGCCGCATGAGATCAGCGAGACGCTGGATGTCGCGGTCGCCAACGCCGCCCGCGACGCCGAAGCCTCGGGGCTGGCCGATCCCGTGGTGCTGCTGTCGCCGGCCTGCGCGTCGTTCGACCAGTACCGCAATTTCGAAATCCGCGGCGCGGCCTTCCGCGACCTCGTCACCGCGCTGCCGGGCGTCAAGCCGGTGGTGTGAGGGCTGACGGCCGCGTCGCCTACAACTGTCGTCGCCCGCGAAAGCGGGTGACCCAGTATTCCAGAGGCGCCAATGATAGAAGCGATGGGCCGCGGCGTACTGGATCCCCGCTTTCGCGGGGATGACGACTTTTTTGTGGTGCAGCTCTCGTGCCCAATCTCAAAAGTTGACCCGTCCCATTAACCCCTTGGAAACCATCCTCGGCCACCAATGGGCGTTACCTCTGCCTTTTGGGGACGCCCATGATCTCCCGTGAAGAACGCACCCCCCTCAGCGAATGGTGGTGGACCGTCGACCGCCTGCTGCTGGCGGCGATCATCGCGTTGATACTGGGCGGCGTGATCCTGTCGCTGGCGGCCAGTCCGCCGGTGGCGACAAGGATCGGGCTCGATCCGTTCCACTTCTTCAACCGCCACGTGCTGTTTCTGCTGCCGTCCTTCATCGTGTTGATCGGCGTCTCCTTCCTGTCGCCGCGGCAGATCCGGCGCGCCGCGCTGATCGTGTTCACGGTCTCCGTGGTGCTGATCGTGGCGACGCTCTTGATAGGGCCGGAGGTCAAGGGATCGCGGCGCTGGATCACCCTGATCGGCGTCAACATCCAGGCGTCCGAATCCGCCAAGCCCGCCTTCGTGGTGCTGGCGGCGTGGCTGTTTGCGGAATCGGCGCGGCGGCCGGAGATGCCGGCCACCTCGATGGCGATGGCGCTGCTGCTGACGCTGGTGGCGCTGTTGGTGATGGAACCCGATTTCGGCCAGACCATGCTGATCCTGATGGTGTGGGGTGCGCTGTTCTTCATCGCGGGCATGCGGATGATCTGGGTGCTGGGACTGGCGGGCGTCGCAAGCGCCGGGCTGTTCGGCGCCTATCTGTTCGTGCCGCACGTCGCCGGCCGCATCAAGCGCTTCATGAATCCGGCCTCGGGCGACACCTTCCAGGTCGATACCGCGATGGAAGCCTTCTCCAACGGCGGCTGGTTCGGGCTCGGGCCGGGCGAGGGCATCGCCAAACGCAGCCTGCCGGACAGCCACACCGATTTCGTGTTTGCGGTGGCGGCGGAGGAATTCGGCATCATCCTTTGCCTGGCGCTGCTGGCGCTGTTCGCCTTCGTCGTGATCCGCACGCTGACGCGCGCCTATGCCACCGAGGACATTTTCTCGCGGTTCGCAGCCTCCGGCCTGGCGATCCTGTTCGGGGTGCAGGCCGCCATCAACATGTCGGTCAATTTGCAGCTGATCCCGGCCAAGGGCATGACGCTGCCGTTCATTTCCTATGGCGGCTCGTCGATCATCTCGCTGGCTTACGGCGTCGGCATGATGCTGGCGCTGACCCGGCACCGGCCGCGCACCGAGATGGAATCGATCGGCAACGCCAACGCCGCGCCCAACTACGCTTGATGACCAACGCCGCGCGCTAGTACTGACTATGTGAGCTTGGTGAGCCGCTTGCGGCCCATGCTTCGAGACGCTCGCGTTGCTCGCTCCTCAGCATGAGGTTGTTGTGTTTCAGCAGGTTAAACCTCATCCTGAGGAGGCCACGAAGTGGCCGTCTCGAAGGATGGGCAGCAACACCGATTTGTGATTCCAAGTACTGGGCTATCTCATGGACAACTCTTCGCCCCTGATTCTGCTGGCCGCGGGCGGCACCGGCGGCCATCTGTTTCCCGCCGAGGCGCTGGGCGTCGAATTGATCCGGCGCGGCTATCGCGTGCGCCTCGCCACCGATTCCCGCGCGCTGCGCTACAGCGGCCTGTTCACCAGGGACATTATCGACGTGGTGCCGAGCGAGACCCTGCGCGGCCGCTCGCCCTGGTCGCTGGCCCGGACGGTTGTACTGCTCGCCGCCGGCACTGTGGTGTCGCTCAACCTGATGCGCAAGCTGAAGCCCAAAGCCGTGGTCGGTTTCGGCGGCTATCCGACATTGCCACCGCTGCTCGCGGCGCGGCTGTTCGGCGTGCCCGGCATCATCCACGACGCCAATGCGGTGCTCGGCCGCGCCAACCGCTTTCTGTCGAGTCGCGTCAGCGCGATTGCGACCTCGCTGCCCGGCGTGCTCGATCGCGATCCGCAGCTTTCGGGCAAGACCACCACGGTCGGCACGCCGATGCGTCCGGCGGTTCTGGCGGCGGCCGCGGTGAAATATGCTTCCCCCGAAGCAACCGGCCCACTGCGCCTGCTGGTGGTCGGCGGCAGCCAGGGCGCGCGGGTGATGGCGGACATCGTGCCGCCGGCGATCGAGCGGCTGGAGCCGGCGCTGTGGAACCGGCTGATCCTCACCCAGCAGGTGCGCGAAGAGGACATGGCGCGGGTGCGCGCGGTCTATGACCGGCTCAATTTATCAGCCGAGCTGGCGCCGTTCTTCACCGATCTGCCGGCGCGGCTGGCATCGAACCATCTGGTGATCTCGCGTTCCGGCGCCGGCACGGTGGCCGAACTCGGCGCCATCGGCCGGCCGTCGATCCTGGTGCCGCTGCCCGGCTCGATCGATCAGGATCAGTTCGCCAATGCCGGCGTGCTGGTGCAGGTGGGTGGCGCGCTCCGGATTCCGCAAACGGATTTCACGCCCGACCGGCTGGCCGCCGAGATCTCCGCGCTGGCCGCCGAACCGGAACGGCTGACCGCGATGGCGGCGGCCGCCCGCACCGTGGGCCGGCTGGACGCCGCCGAGCGGCTGGCCGATCTGGTCGAGAAAGTCGCCGGAATCTAGGCGATTGCGGGCAAAATTGCCCTTGTCATGCCGTGCCGAAGCAAGGCATCCAGTAGGCTCAATGACAGGGACAACCTCATGAGACTGCCGCGCGAGATCGGACCCATCCACTTCGTCGGGATCGGCGGCATCGGCATGAGCGGCATCGCCGAGGTCTTGTGCAATCTCGGCTACACCGTGCAGGGTTCCGACGCTTCCGAAGGCGCCAACGTCAACCGGCTGCGCGACAAGGGCATCAAGGTCACCGTCGGCCACAAGGCCGAGAACGTCGCCGGCGCCGATGTGCTGGTGGTCTCGACCGCGATCAAGCGCGACAATCCCGAACTGATGGCGGCCCGCGCGCAGCGCATCCCGGTGGTGCGGCGCGCCGAAATGCTCGCCGAGCTGATGCGGCTGAAGAGCTGCGTCGCTATCGCGGGCACCCATGGCAAGACCACCACGACCTCGATGGTCGCAGCCCTGCTCGATGCCGGCGATCTCGATCCGACCGTGATCAATGGCGGCATCATCAACGCCTACGGCACCAACGCCCGGCTCGGGGCCGGCGATTGGATGGTGGTGGAGGCCGATGAGAGCGACGGCACTTTCCTCAAGCTGCCGGCCGACGTCGCTATCGTCACCAATGTCGACCCCGAGCATCTCGATCACTTCAAGACCTTCGATGCCGTGCAGGAGGCGTTCCGCAATTTCGTCGAGAACGTGCCGTTCTACGGCTTTGCCGTGATGTGCATCGACCATCCGGTGGTGCAGACCCTGGTCGGCAAGATCGAGGACCGCCGCATCATCACCTATGGCGAGAATCCGCAGGCCGATGCGCGGCTGGTCGATCTTGCTCCAATGGGCGGCGGCTCGAAATTCAAGGTCGCATTCCGCGATCGCAAGGCCGGCACCTCGCACGAGATCGCCGACCTCGTGCTGCCGATGCCCGGAAGGCACAATGCGCTCAACGCCACCTCGGCGATTGCGGTGGCGCACGAACTCGGACTGGCCGATGACACCATCCGCAAGGCGCTCGCCGGCTTCGGCGGCGTCAAGCGGCGCTTCACCAGGACCGGCGAGTGGAACGGCGTCACCATCATCGACGATTACGGCCATCACCCGGTCGAGATCGCGGCGGTGCTGAAGGCGGCGCGGGAATCCACCGTGGGCAAGATCGTCGCCGTGGTGCAGCCGCATCGCTTCACCCGGCTGCAGTCGCTGTTCGAGGAATTCTGCACCTGCTTCAACGATGCCGACACCGTCGTGGTCGCCGAGGTCTATCCGGCGGGCGAGGCGCCGATTGCGGGCATCGACCGCGATCACTTCGTGCTCGGCCTGCGCGCGCATGGCCACCGCGAAGTGATTCCGCTGCAGAATGCGGCCGATCTCGCCGGCATCGTTGCCGGGGTGGCGAAGAGCGGCGATCTCGTGGTCTGCCTCGGCGCCGGCAACATCACGCAATGGGCCTACGCGCTGCCCGGCGAATTGAAGGCCTTGGGCCAGAGGTGACGGACTTTCCCGACATCACGCCCGAACTCAAAGCCGCGATGCCTGGTTTGCGCGGACGGCTGTTGGCGAACCAGTCGCTGGCCGAGCTGACCTGGTTTCGGGTCGGCGGCCCGGCGCAGGTGCTGTTCACCCCAATGGATGAAGACGATCTGGCCTATTTCCTGAAGCATCTGCCGCGCGAGCTTCCGGTCATCGTCGTCGGCGTCGGCTCCAATCTGATCGTGCGCGATGGCGGCATTCCGGGTGTGGTGATCCGGTTGTCGCCGCGCGGTTTCGGCGACGTCCGCGCCGAAGGCGACATCGTCAGCGCCGGCGCCGCCGCGCTCGACAAGCGCGTGGCCGAGACAGCGGCGGCGGCCAATATCAGCGGGCTGGAATTCTACTTCGGCATTCCCGGCACCATCGGCGGCGCGCTGCGGATGAACGGCGGCGCCAACGGCAGCGAGACCAGGGACGTGTTGATCGAGGCCACCGGCATCGGCCGCGACGGCACCAAGCATACCTTCAGCAATGCCGACATGAAATTCGTCTACCGGGGCAGCGGCGTCGATCCCTCCATCATCTTCACCTCGGCGCGCTTTCGCGGCACCATCGCCGCGCCGGAAGCGATCCGCGCCCGGATGAACGAGGTGCAGAACCACCGCGAAACCGCGCAGCCGATCCGCGAAAAGACCGGCGGATCGACCTTCCAGAATCCGCCCGGCAACAGCGCCTGGAAGCTGATCGACGCCGCCGGTTGCCGCGGCCTGCGCGTCGGCGGCGCGCAGGTATCGGAGATGCACTGCAATTTCCTGATCAACACCGGCGCCGCCACCGGCCACGATATCGAGACCCTCGGTGAGACGGTCCGCGCCCGGGTGAAGGAAAATTCAGGAATTGAGCTACACTGGGAAATCAAGCGGATCGGAATCGAGCAAAACTGATGCGGGCTACCATCCTTTTCGGCGGCACCAACAAGGAGCGCCTGGTTTCGGTCGCTTCCGCCCAGGCGCTGCATCAGGCCTTGCCTGAAGCCGACCTGTGGTTCTGGGATGTCGACGACACCGTGCATGACGTCCGCTCCGAGGCGCTGCTTGGCCATGCGCGGCCGTTCGAGGATGATTTCAAGCCCGGAAACCGTGGCGTCGGGCTCGAACAGGCGCTCGACAAGGCGAAGGCGGAGGGCCGCGTGCTGGTGCTCGGCCTGCACGGCGGCAGGGCGGAGAACGGCGAGCTTCAGGCGATGTGCGAGATGCGCGGCATCCCGTTCACCGGCTCCGGCTCGGCGTCGTCGCATCTGGCCTTCGACAAGGTGGCGGCCAAGCGCTTCGCCGCGATCGCGGGGGTGAAGGCGCCGGCCGGCATTGCCCTGGCAGATATCGACGCGGCGTTTGCCGAATACGGCAAGCTGATTGCCAAGCCGGCGCGCGACGGCTCGAGCTATGGGCTGATCTTCGTCAACGCGAAGCAGGATCTCGCCGCCGTCCGCAACGCCGCCAGGACCGAAGATTATCTGATCGAGCCGTTCGTCTCGGGCGTGGAGGCGACCTGCGGCGTGCTGGAACAGTCCGACGGTTCGGTGTTCTCACTGCCGCCGATCGAGATCGTTCCGGCCGAGGGCGGCTTCGACTACACTGCCAAATACCTGCTCAAATCGACCCAGGAGATCTGCCCCGGGCGCTTCACGCCCGAAATCACCAGGCAAATCATGGACGAGGCGCTGAAAGCCCATAAAGCACTTTCATGCAGCGGCTACTCCCGGTCGGACTTCATCATCTCGGAGAGGGGACCGGTCTTCCTCGAAACCAACACCCTGCCGGGGCTGACCAAGGCTTCGCTCTATCCGAAGGCGCTCAAGGCCCAGGGCATCGGGTTTGCCGATTTCTTGCACGATCAGATCGTTCTGGCGACACGGCACACGCAAAAGTAGCCGGCTCCGCGCGGTCGCCTCGGGCGCGCCCGGGCGCCGGGCTGGCTTGAATAGTTCCATTGATAAAAATGTTACGATTGCCGGGCAAAGTACGGAGAAGGCGGACCAAAACGGCTCCAGCCTGCACCCGGTTTACCCTTTGTTTACCAGGAAGTCCGAAGGTTAACGCTGGCGGCGCATGTGGCGCTTGGCTGCCGGGGCGTGAGCTGTTGCGGATTTCCGCTTCGACGACCGCATCGAGGGAAAAGTGGCCTCTGCTGCCTTGAGGCCAGTACCCCAGCCCGGCATGTCCGAGACGTCATTTGTGCCAGATCTCGCAAGCGTTTGCGGGGATAACATTTGACGAGCTCGTGCAATGGATGGTGCAGGACGCCTCGCCCGATCGCTGAGATCGCTGGGGCCCCAAGCTGACCTGAAAGCGGCCGCCATTGGCGCGGTCGTGCTGCTGCGCGAGCGGCTGGGCCTGCCGCGGGCAAAGGCCAGGCCGCACCTCGAACGCCAGCCGCCGCCCCGCCTGATCGGATTTATCGAGCAGCATCTGCCGCGCCGCGCCGGCCTTGCCGCCACCGTGCTGCTGCTGCTCGGCAGCGCCGGACTCGGCGTCGTCAAGGGCGGGCATCTCGAAGCGTTCACCGCGGCGCTGAGCGACACCCGCAATGCGATCGCCAATTCCGCCGGCTTTCGCATCACCACGGTCGCCATCAACGGTCGCAAGCAGCTGACCCAGGACGAGGTGCTCGGGATCGGCGGCGTCAACGGCCGCTCGTCGCTGCTGTTTCTCGACGCCGCCACCGTGCGCGACAAGCTGAAAGCCAATCCCTGGATCGCCGAAGCCACGGTGCTGAAGCTCTATCCCGGCCGGCTCCAGATCGACATCGTCGAACGCTCGGCGTTCGCGCTGTGGCAGCATGACGGCCGGCTGGCGGTGATTTCCGACGACGGCGCGGTGCTCGAGCCCTATCTGTCGCGGCGCTTCATCTCGCTGCCGCTGGTGGTCGGCAAGGGCGCCGAAACCCATGCGCGCGATTTCCTGGCGCTGCTGGCGCGCTATCCGCAGGTGAGGAACCTCACCAAGGCCGCGATCTTCGTCGGCGAGCGGCGCTGGAACCTGCGTCTCAGGGACGGTCTCGATATCCGCCTGCCGGAAAACAACGTCGGCAATGCGCTGGCGGCGCTGTCGAAACTCGACAAGGAAGAACGGCTGTTCTCGCGCGACATCGTCGCCGTCGACATGCGCCTGCCTGACCGGCTGACGGTGCAGCTGTCGGAAGACGCGGCCAAGGCCCGCGAGGAGCTGTTCAAGGACAAGAAGTCGAAGAAGAAGGCCGGTGACGCATGACCGGCCTTGACCGCTATCAGACCCCGAAGACGCGCCCGATGCCGCAGAAGCGCACCGCGCTGGTGGCGTCCCTCGATATCGGCACCAGCAAGATCGCCTGCATGATCGCGCGGTTGAAGCCGTGCCCGCCGAACGAGGCGCTGCGCGGCCGCAGCCATGCCGTCGAGCTGATCGGCTACAGCCAGATCCAGTCGCGCGGCGTCAAGGCCGCCGCGGTGGTCGATCTTGCCGAATGCGAGCAGGCGGTGCGCCAGGCGGTGGCGCTGGCCGAACGCATGGCCAAGGTCCGGGTCGAGTCGGTGCTGCTCTCGGTCTCGGGCGGCCGGCTGCAGGGTCATCTGGTCGAAGCCGCGGCCGACATCAAGGGCGGCGCGGTCACGCAGGCCGACGTCAGCCGCATCACCTCCGCCGGCATGCGCCATGCCACCGGCGAGGGCCGCACCGTGCTGCATGCGCTGCCGGTCGATTACGCCCTCGACGGCGTCAAGGGCATTCGCGACCCCAGGGGCATGGTGGCGCGGCAGTTCGGCGTCGACATGAACGTGGTCACGTCCGATGCGACCGTGGCCAAGAACCTGATGCTGGTGGTCGAGCGCTGCCATCTCAACGTCGAAGCCATGGCGGCGAGTCCTTATGTCGCAGGCCTTTCGGTCTTGACCGACGACGAGGCCGATATCGGCGCCGCGGTGGTCGAAATGGGGGCCGGCACCACCACCATCGCCACCTATTCCGGCGGGCGCTTCGTGCATGCCGGCGGATTTGCGGTCGGCGGGCAACACATCACCATGGATCTTGCGCGCGGCCTCTCGGCATGCATTGCGGATGCCGAGCGAATCAAGACGTTATATGGCACCGTGCTGACCGGCGGGTCCGACGCGCGTGAGTTGATGTCCGTGCCGGCGGCCGGCGACAACGAGCGGGATGCACCGCAGATCGTGTCTCGAGCCACGATCGCGAACATCGTCCGGCACCGCGCCGAGGAGATTTTTGAAATGGTCAGGGACCGGCTCGCGGATTCCCCCTTTGCGGCAGAGCCGAGGGCGCGAGTTGTCTTGAGCGGCGGCGCTTCGCAGCTCACCGGCCTTCCGGAACTCGCGACCCAGATCCTCGGCCGGCCGGTGCGCATCGGCCGTCCGCTCGGCTTCGGCCGGCTGCCCAACGAGGCCAAGAGCGCGTCGTTCGCGGTGCCTTCGGGCCTGCTGGTCTATCCGCAATACGCTCACCTTGAACATGTCGAACCGCGGCATACGCGGCAGCTCAGGACAGGGACTGACGGTTATTTCGGAAAGGTCGGACGATGGCTTCGCGAGGGCTTCTGATGAATTTTTTCCGCAACCCACGGCTTTCACCAACTCCCGCGGCCGCCGGCCGGGGCGAACCAACGCGCGCGTCGTAATCGAGAGGCAACCATGGCACTCAATCTTACCCCCCCTGACATCAGCGAGCTGAAACCGCGGATCACCGTCTTCGGCGTCGGCGGAGCTGGCGGCAATGCCGTCAACAACATGATCACCGCCGGGCTTCAGGGTGTCGATTTCGTCGTCGCCAACACCGACGCGCAGGCGCTGACCATGTCGAAGGCGCAGCGCATCATCCAGATGGGCACCCAGGTCACCCAGGGCCTGGGGGCCGGTTCGCAGCCGGACGTCGGCGCGGCCGCGGCCCAGGAAGTGCTCGACGAAATCCGCGACCATCTCTCGGGCGCCAACATGGTGTTCGTCACCGCCGGCATGGGCGGCGGCACTGGCACCGGAGCCGCCCCCGTCATCGCCAAGACCGCGCGCGAGATGGGCATCCTCACCGTCGGCGTGGTGACCAAGCCGTTCCACTTCGAAGGCCAGCGCCGCATGCGCACCGCGGAGTCCGGCATCGCCGAACTCCACAAGGTGGTCGATACGCTCCTGATCATCCCGAACCAGAACCTGTTCCGGGTCGCCAACGAAAAGACCACCTTCGCCGACGCCTTCGCGATGGCCGACCAGGTGCTCTATTCGGGCGTCGCCTGCATCACCGACCTGATGGTCAAGGAAGGCCTGATCAACCTCGACTTCGCCGACGTGAGGGCGGTGATGAGGGAAATGGGCAAGGCGATGATGGGCACCGGCGAAGCCTCCGGCGACAAGCGCGCCCTGACCGCGGCCGAGGCCGCGATCGCCAATCCCTTGATCGACGACTCCTCGATGAAGGGCGCCCGCGGGCTCTTGATCTCGATCACCGGCGGCAAGGACCTGACCCTGTTCGAGGTCGACGAAGCCGCAACCCGGATTCGCGAGGAAGTCGATCAGGACGCCAACATCATCGTCGGCGCCACCTTCGACGAGAGCCTCGACGGCATCATCCGCGTCTCCGTGGTCGCCACCGGCATCGAGCAGGCGATGATCGCGCGCAACGCCACGGCGCCTGCCGCGACCTCCACCAATGCGGCGGCGCCGTCCGCCCCGGCCGCCACCACCCCGGACACCCGCCTCGCCGACCTGACGGCGCGGCTGCGCGCCGACAATGCGCGCCTGGCCGAGCGCGCCCAGAAGCTCGAATCCGCCAGTCCGGCGCCGGCGGCTCCCGCCGCGCCGCAACAGCGCGCCTCCAGCAGCGTCGAACGCGCGGCGCTCGCCGCCATCGCCGCGGCGGTCGCCCCGGAAGTGCCGCAGCCGGTTGCCGCGCCGCTGCAGCCGGCGAACTACGGCGATGTCACGGTTCGCCCGATCGCGCAGAAGCCGACCTTGTTCCCGGATCACGAGGTCGCGCGCGTCGAGACCCCTGAACCGGCGACGCCCGAAACCTTCATCCCGCAGGCAGCCGAGCGTCCGCCGGTTCGCGCCCCCAGGATGCCGAAATTCGAAGACCTGCCGATGCCCGCGCAAAACGAGATCCGGCAGGCCCGCGGCGAAGTCGAGGAGGAGCATCCGCAAAAGACCCGGATGTCGCTGCTGCAGCGCCTGGCCAATGTCGGCCTCGGCCGCCGCGACGAAGAGACCGAGCCGCCGATCGCGGCCCGCGCCTCCGGTCCGTCCATGGCACCGATGCCGCCGCTGCCGGACCGCAAGCCCCAGCGCTCGGTGGCGCAGCAGATCGCGGCCCACGAACCGGTATCGGAATACGCTCGCCGCCCGGCGCCCCAGGGATTGGACGTCCACGGCCGCCCGGCGCCTGTTGCGGCAGCGCCACAGGGCGACGATCATTTGGATATCCCGGCCTTCCTGCGCCGCCAGTCGAACTGAAGTTTGTTACAATTCTGACGACGAAAAAGGTCCCGGCCTCCCAGGCCGGGACCTTTGCTTTTGCGCCGGGAAGGTCAAAAGCGCATCCGCCAAGCAACTGATATTCAATGATTAATTATGTATTCCGTGGTGAGGTAATGGGGCGGAAATCGTCACCGGCCGTGCCGCAATTTGGTTAAGCTTTGGCATGAATACGGCAGAGATGGGGTAACAATCGGTAAAAAAGCGTGAGTTGGCGCTCTTTCAGGCGGTGATTATTGTCTGCCGTGACTTGGGGACACCTAAAGACGAATCGGCGCGTTCAATCGAGTCAGAGTCTTTAAGTAAGTCGGTAGTGGGCAGTTAAGAATGAAATTCAGCCGGCAGACAACGCTTCGGTCGCAAGCCACCGTGACGGGCGTCGGCGTTCATTCCGGTTTACCCGTCAACCTGACCCTCGGACCTGCACCCATCGATGCAGGTTTTATTTTTGTCCGCACCGGACTGGATGGCTGCGACCGCGAAGTTCGGGCGTCAGCCGAATCCGTGATCGCCACCGAATTCGCCACCACGCTGGGCGATCGTGACGGCCCGCTGGTCTCGACCGCCGAGCACGTGCTTGCTGCGCTGCGGGGCATGGGCGTCGATAACGCCGTGATCGAAGTCGATGGTCCCGAAGTTCCAATCATGGACGGCAGCGCCGCAGCTTTCGTCGCCGCGATCGATCAGGCCGGTATCTTCACCCAATCCGCTTCCCGCCGCTTCATCCAGGTCTTGAAGCCGGTGCAGGTAACGATGGGCAAATCGTTCGGTGAATTGCGCCCCCAAGCGGCCGGGTTCCGCGCCGAGGTCGAGATCGACTTCGCCAATCCGGTGATCGGCCGTCAGAGCTACATGCTCGATCTCAGCCCCGAACGGTTCCGCCGCGAGATTTGTCGCGCCCGTACCTTCGGCTGCATGAGCGACGTGGCGAAGCTGTGGAGCGCCGGGTTTGCACTCGGCGCGTCCTTCGAGAATTCGGTGGTATTCGACGATGAGCGCCTGCTCAACGCCGAGGGGCTGCGTTACAGCGACGAATGCGCGCGCCACAAGGTTCTCGACGCGGTCGGCGATCTCGCGCTGGCAGGGCTGCCGCTGCTCGGCGCCTTTCGTTCGGTGCGCGGCGGCCACAAGCTCAATCACGCGGTGCTGACCGCCCTGATGGCCGATCGCAGCGCCTGGCGGGTGATCGAGGCCGAAACCGCTCGCCGCACGCGGGCCTATGCGGAAGTCGGCAGCGGAATGGTGGGCGGCATGGTCGCCCCGGCCTACGGCCCCGACGTTTCCTGACACCTGAAATCAGACAGCCACATTGCAGCCCATCCTTCGAGGCGGTCACGGAGCCTGTCATCGGGCGCGCGCGTTCGCGCGACCCGTTGGTGACCTCCTCAGGATGAGGTTTAACCTGTTGAAGCACAACAACCTCATGCCCGGATGAGCGCTTCGCGCTCACTCGGGAGGAGCGAGCGACGCGAGCGTCTCGAAGCATGGGCAGCAAGCGACTCACGTAAGTAAGTTCCGGCGGATACGCCTGGCCAATGCCCGGATTTTCCGCAGTAACCATGATCGGCCGCAATCCGGCCCGGCCGCCTTAATCCGGGCGAAATGCCTGCGTATTCGGTTGGTTAACGGATGTTTTTCAGCTAAATAGGCCCGCGGTTGCGCGACAAGGCGCTACGGGCACGGCGATCATTGCGTCCATGACCACGCCCAGGCGTGGCGGGCACCGCATCACAGGCGTCAGGTCTTAATTCTATGTCGGCACAGCGTATGACGCTCGAACTACGCAGGCTTTCGGCTCGTTCGGTCCTCAGGCGCCGCGGGCGGCAGCTGCTGATGGCCGCGGGCCTGGTGGCCTTGGCGATCCCCCTGAGCGGATGCGGCACCGGCGCGATGTGGGACAAGTTCCTCGCCAAGGACGACACCTTCGTCGAAGAACCGGCGGACAAGCTCTACAATGAGGGCTTGTACCTGATGAACCAGCGCAAGGATCCGAAGGCGGCGTCGAAGAAGTTCGAGGAAGTCGACCGCCAGCATCCTTATTCCGACTGGGCGCGCAAATCGCTGCTGATGTCGGCCTACTCTTTCTACAGCGCCGGCGACTACGACAACTGTATCGGCGCCGCGACCCGCTACGTCACCCTGCATCCCGGCAGCTCCGATGCCGCCTACGCGCAATATCTGATCGCGGCCTCGCATTACGACCAGATTCCGGACATTTCCCGCGACCAGACCCGGACCGAGAAGGCGATTGCCGCGCTCGAGGAAGTGATCCGCAAATATCCGACGTCGGAATACGCCAACAGCGCCAAGGCCAAGCTCGAAGGCGCCCGCGATCAGCTCGCCGGCAAGGAAATGAATGTCGGCCGCTATTACATGCAAAAGCGCGACTACACCGCCGCCATCAACCGCTTCAAGACGGTCGTGACCCAGTACCAGACCACGCGGCATGTCGAGGAAGCGCTGGCGCGCCTGACCGAGGCCTATATGGCGATAGGTATCGTCGGCGAGGCGCAAACCGCCGCCGCCGTGCTTGGCCACAACTTTCCTGACAGCCGCTGGTACAAGGACGCCTATAATCTTGTAAAGTCCGGCGGTCTCGAGCCGAGCGAGAACAAGGGTTCCTATATTTCCAGGGCCTTCAAGAAACTGGGTCTCGGCTAGGAATTTGGTTTAGGAAATTACCTGGCATGCTGGCGCGTCTGTCGATCCGTGACATCGTCCTGATCGAACGGCTCGATATCGAGTTTTCCCGTGGCCTCGCGGTGCTGACCGGCGAAACCGGCGCGGGCAAATCCATCCTGCTCGATGCCTTCGCGCTGGCGCTCGGCGGCCGCGGCGATGCCGGCTTGGTCCGTCATGGCGCCGAACAGGGCCAGGTCACCGCGGTGTTCGACGTGCCGAAGGGCCATCCGGCCGCGGCCATCCTCCGCGACAACGGGCTCGAGGATACGGTTTCTGAAAATTCCTGCGAGATGATCCTGCGCCGGGTGCAGCTCGCCGACGGCCGCACCCGTGCCTTCATCAACGATCAGGCGATCAGCGTGCAGACCCTGAAGGCGGTCGGCTCCGCACTGGTCGAGATCCACGGCCAGCATGACGAGCGCGCGCTGGTCGACGCCTCGACCCACCGGCGGCTGCTCGACGCCTTCGCCGGACTGGAGAAGGACGTCGCGGCGCTGGAGGCGCTGTGGGATGCCAGGCGCGCCGCCTGTGCCGCGCTCGACGAGCATCGCGCCGGCATGGAGCGCGCCGCCCGCGAGGCGGACTATCTGCGCCATGCCTCCGATGAACTGAAGAAGCTGAAGCCGAAGGACGGCGAAGAGACCGCGCTTGCCGAACGCCGCACCACCATGATGCAGGGCGAGAAGATCGCCTCCGACCTGCGCGAGGCCCAGGACGCCGTCAGCGGCCATCATTCGCCGGTCGCGGCATTGTCGGCGGCGGTGCGCCGGCTGGAACGGCGGGCCGGCAACGCGCCGGCCTTGGTCGAGCCCGCGGTGAAGGCGATCGATGCCGCCATCAATGCGCTGGAAGAAGCCGACCAGCATCTGACGGCGGCGCTGGTCGCGGCCGATTTCGATCCTGCCGAACTCGAGCGCATCGAGGAACGGCTGTTCGCCCTGCGCGCCGCATCGCGCAAATACTCGACGCCGGTCGACGGCCTGGCGGCGCTGGCCGCGAAATACGCCGCAGACGTGGCGCTGATCGACGCCGGCGCCGATCAATTGAAGAAGCTGGAGGCGGCGGCCGACGAGGCCGACAAGCGCTACGGCGCGGCAGCTGCCAAGCTCTCCGCGGCGCGAACCAAGTCGGCCGAGAAGCTCAACAAATCAGTCAATGCCGAGCTCGCGCCGCTGAAGCTGGAACGCGCCAGGTTCATGACCCAGATCGATTCGGATCCGAAGTCGCCGGGCCCGCAGGGCTTCGATCGCGTCGAGTTCTGGGTCCAGACCAATCCCGGCACCAAGCCGGGACCGCTGATGAAGGTCGCCTCCGGCGGCGAGCTGTCGCGGTTCCTGCTGGCGCTCAAGGTGGTGCTGTCGGACAAGGGTTCGGCGCCCACTCTGGTGTTCGACGAAATCGACACCGGCGTCGGCGGCGCGGTGGCGGATGCGATCGGCGCGCGGCTGGCGCGCTTGGCCTCCAAGGTGCAGGTGATGGCGGTGACCCATGCGCCGCAGGTCGCCGCAAGGGCCAACCAGCATCTTCTGATTTCCAAGGACGCGCTCGACAAGGGCAAGCGCGTCGCCACCCGCGTCAACGCGCTCGCCGCCGATCACCGCCGCGAGGAAATCGCCCGCATGCTGGCGGGGGCCGAGATCACCGCCGAGGCCCGCGCCGCCGCCGAGCGGCTGCTGCGCGCGGCGACGGCGTAGACACGGCGCGCGACCATGGCCGTCAAAGCGAAGAAAGCGCCCGCCGACGTCGCAAGCCTCACCAAGGCGCAGGCCAAGGTCGAGCATATGCGGCTGGCGTTGGAGATCGAGCGCCACGACCAGGCCTACTATCAGCAAGACGCGCCTGTCATCTCGGACGCCGAATACGACGCGCTGCGCAAGCGCTTCAACGCCATCGAGGCGAGGTTTCCCGAACTCGTCACCGGCGAATCGCCGTCGCAGAAGATCGGCGCGGCGCCGTCAGGGAAATTCAAGAAGGTCCGGCATGCGGTGCCGATGCTCTCGCTCGACAACGCCTTTGCCGAAGAGGACGTGCTCGATTTCGTCGGCCGCATCCGCCGCTTCCTCAAGCTCGGCGACGACGACAGGATCGACTTCAGCGCCGAACCGAAGATCGACGGGCTGTCGATGTCGCTGCGCTATGAGGGCGGCGAGCTCGTCACCGCAGCCACCCGCGGCGACGGCGCGGAAGGCGAGGACGTCACCGCCAATATCCGCACCCTCAAGGACGTGCCGCAGAAACTGAAGGGCCGCAACGTGCCCGATATCTGCGAAGTGCGCGGCGAGGTCTATATGACCAAGCAGGCGTTCCTCGCGCTCAACAAGAAGCAGGTTGCGGCCGGAGAAGCCCCGTTCGCCAATCCGCGCAATTCGGCGGCGGGCTCGTTGCGCCAGAAGGATTCCTCGATCACCGCCTCGCGGCCGCTCGGCTTCTTCGCCTATGCCTGGGGGCAGATGGCGGAGATGCCGGCGGAGACGCAAACCGGCATGATCGAATGGTTCGAGCGCTGCGGCTTCAAGACCAATCCGCTGACCAAACTGTGCCACTCGGTCGAGCAGCTGATCGCGTTTCACCGCAAGATCGAGGAACAGCGCGCCGGGCTCGATTACGATATCGACGGCGTCGTCTACAAGGTCGATCGGCTGGACTGGCAGGAGCGGCTCGGCTTCGTGTCGCGCACGCCGCGCTGGGGGATCGCGCACAAATTCCCGGCCGAGCGCGCCATGACCGTGCTCCGGGATATCGAGATCCAGGTCGGGCGCACCGGCTCGTTCACGCCGGTCGGCAAGCTCGAGCCGGTCGGCGTCGGCGGCGTCATCGTGCAGAACGTCACGCTGCACAATGAGGACTACATCAAGGGCATCGGCGGCGACGGCGAGCCATTGCGCGAGGGCCGCGATATCAGGATCGGCGACACCGTCATCATCCAGCGCGCCGGCGACGTCATCCCGCAGGTGGTCGACGTGGTGCTCGACAAGCGGCCGCGAGGCGCCAAGGCCTTCCAGTTTCCGAAGAAATGCCCGTGCCCGCTGCATACCGACGTGGTGCGCGAGGAGACCGCGACCGGTGAGGAGGGGGCGCGTGCCCGCTGCACCGGCGAATTCGCCTGTCCCTACCAGAAGATCGAGCACCTGAAACTGTTCGCCTCGCGCCGCGCCTTCGACATTGAGGGGCTGGGCGAGAAGCAGATCCAGTTCTTCTTCGAGCAGGAATGGGTGAAGGAGCCCGCCGACATCTTCACGCTGCAGGCGCGCAACGCCAAGCTCAAGCTGGAGCAAATCGAAGGCTACGGCGAGACCTCGGTGCGCAATTTGTTCGCCGCGATCGAGGAGCGGCGGCGGATTTCGCTGGAGCGCTTCATCTTCGCGCTCGGCATGCGCCATGTCGGAGAGACCACGGCGCTGGCGCTGGCGCGCGGCTACGGCTCATGGAAAGCGTTTCACGACGCCTGCCTCAAGGTCGCCAGGGACGACGAGGAGGCGATCGCCGAGATGGATGCGCTCGACCAGATCGGCGACACCGTGATCGCCAGCATCAAGGCCTATTTCGGCGAGAGCCATAACCGCGGCATCGTCGAACGGCTGACAAAAGAAGTCACCATCCTCGATGCCGAAAAGCCGAAGAGCAACTCGGCGATAGCAGGCAAGACCGTGGTGTTCACAGGCTCCCTGGAAAAGATGACGCGCGACGAAGCCAAGGCCATGGCCGAGCGGCTGGGGGCCAAGGCCGCGGGCTCGGTGTCGAAGAAGACCGATTACGTGGTCGCCGGTCCCGGCGCTGGCTCGAAGCTCGCCGAAGCCAAAAAGCACGGCGTCGAGGTGCTGACCGAGGACGAGTGGCTGAAATTGATCGGGCAGTAAGGATTCGTTGCTCGTCATATACTCAGTCGTCATCACCCGCGAAAGCGGGTGACCCAGTATTCCAGAGACGTCAGCGATAGGCCGAGAAGCCGCGGCGTACTGGGTCGCCCGGTCAAGCCGGGCGATGACACCGGTTTTGTTATGCCAGTTTACGCTCTCCTCACAGCATCCCCGACTCTTCCTCCTCCGCCTTCTCGATCAGCTCCTCGCTGACCACCACGTCGCGGCGGGGGATCAGGAACACCATCGTCGAGGCGCAGGCGATCGACAGCACGACGATGGCGATATTGAGCGGCACCGGCGTGGCAAAATGGCCGCCGAGCCAGGCGCCGAATTGCGAGACCAGCGAGCCGAGCCCCATCTGCAGGAATCCCATCGCGCCCGATGCGGTGCCGGCGGCCTCCGGGCGGATGCTGATGGCGCCGGCCGCCGAGTTCGACATCACGAAGGCGTTGGCGAACATCACGATCATCTGGGTGCCGAACAGCCATGACGGCGCCTGATTGAGCCCGGTGACGCCCCAGACGAGGTTGAGCAGGCTGCCGGCCAATTGCAGCGCCAGCCCGAACCAGATCAGTTTCTCCAGCTGGTGGCGCGGCGAGAACCGCGCGGAGAACAGGTTGCCGACCAGGAACGCCAGGCCCGTGGTCGCGAACCACGCGCCATATTCGGCGCTGGAGCGGCCCATCTGCGTGACCACGATATAGGGGCCGCCGCCGGCGAAGATGAAGATGATCTGCGAGGCCAGCACCTGGCACAGCATGTAGCCGATGAAGGCGCGGCTGGTGAGCAGGCTGCCGACATCGCCGCGAAATCCACCGGCCTCGATGCGGTCGCGCCGCGTCTCCGGCAGCGCGACGGCGATGGCGACCGTAATGACGAGCGAGGCGGCGGTGATAAGATAGAAGATGGCGCGCCAGCCGAAGGCGATCTCCAGCAGGCCGCCGGTGAGCGGGCTCAGCATCTGCGCGATCATCATGACGGCGACCACCAGGCTGATCATGGCGCCGACGCGGTCGCGGCTGTAGAGGTCGCGGATGATGGCGCGGCTCACCACCATGCCGGTGGCGCCGCCGAGCGCCTGCAGGAAGCGCGCGGCGATCAGTTGCGGCAAAGTCTCGGCGAAGATGCAGGCCGCGCTCGCCGCCACCATCAGGCCGAGGCCTGCCAGCAGCACCGGGCGGCGCCCGAACTTGTCCGACAGCGGCCCCATGATGATCTGCGAGCAGGCGATGCCGACCATGTAGAGCGACACCGTCATCTGCGCGATGGAGATGTCGCGCCCGAACGTGGTGGCCAGCACCGGCAGGGCCGGCACCAGCATATAGAGCGAAATCGGCGCGACGCCGGTCATGGCGACGAGCAGCAGCAGCGTGATCCTGGACGTCGCGACGCCGCCGTCGTTCGCCGTACCGGGCGGCTTGCCCATCACTCCGTGCATGCTGGTCCAATTCCGATCGTGTCAATCGAACTGTAGCGTTATCCCTCAGGGGGAATACGGACGTTTCGGAATGCGGCTATTCCGTTTTCGCCGAGGCGGAGATGACTTCGTCATTCCGGGTTCGCGTCTTCGACGCGCCCCGAATGACGATCACAGCGTCAGCGGCGCGGTCGCTGCATCGAGCCACACCTTGGTGGCCTCGTCGACATGTGGCCGCACCTCGCGGCGCACCCTCGCGTGATAGTCGTTGAGCCAGCCCAGCTCCTCACCATCAAGCATGTCGAGGTCGATCAATCGCCGGTCGATCGGCGCCAGCGTCAGCGTCTCGAAGGCGTTAACCGGCTTCTCGGCGCCGGCAATGTCGGCGGCGATCACCAGTTCGAGATTCTCGATCCGGATGCCGAAGCCGTCGGTCTTGTAGTAGCCGGGCTCGTTGGACAGGATCATGCCGCGTTTCAGCGGCGTGGCGCCGAGTTTCGAGATCCGCGCCGGACCCTCGTGTACGGAAAGATAGCTGCCGACGCCATGGCCGGTGCCGTGCTCGAAGTCGATGCCGGCCTGCCACAGGAACTGCCGCGCCAGCGTGTCGAGCTGCGCGCCGGTGGTGCCGTCGGGAAATACCGCCCGCGCAATCGCGATATGGCCGCGCAGCACGCGGGTGAAGCGGTCGCGCATTTCGTCCGTCGGCTCGCCGATCGCGACGGTGCGGGTGACGTCGGTGGTGCCGTCCTCGTATTGCGCGCCGGAATCGATCAGCAAGAGGTCGCCGGGCGCGATCCGCCGGTTGGTCATGCGGGTGACGCGGTAATGCACGATGGCGCCGTTCGGCCCGGTGCCGGCGATGGTCGGGAACGAGACGTCCTTGAGCGCGCCGGTGTCGCGGCGGAAGGTCTCCAGCGCCTCGACGGTGTCGATCTCGGTCAGCGCGCCCTTCGGCGCTTCGCGGTCGATCCAGGCGAGGAAACGCGTCAGCGCCACCGCGTCACGCCGGTGCGCGGTTCGCGTGCCCTCGATCTCGGTCGAATTCTTGACGGCCTTGAGCAGGCTGACGGGATCGCTGCCGCGCACCGGCTTGCCGCCGGCGGCCGCTATCAGCCGGCTCAGCGCGTCGGCGGCGGTGGCGCTGTCGAGCGCGATCGACGCCTGCGCTTGCGCCAGCGCGGTGAGCCTCGGCGCCAGCGCATCCGGCTCCTCGACATCGGCCGACTGTTCGAGATGATCGCGGGCGCTGTTGGAGAGCTTGCGGTGATCGATGAAGACCGTGGGCCGGCCGTCCTTCGGCACCAGCGCATAGGACAGGGGCAGCGGCGTGTGCGAGACGTCAGCGCCGCGGATATTGAAGGTCCAGGCCACCGCGTGCGAATCCGACAGCACCAGCGCGTCGACGCCGAGACGCACGATCTCGAGGCGAATCCGCTTCAGCTTTTCGCTTTCGGCTTCGCCGGAAAATTGCGGGCCGTGAATGGCGACCGGGCCGAGCGGCGGGGGCGGGCGCTCGGTCCACACCGAATCGAGCGGGTTGCTGTCGACCGCGACCAGTTCCGCGCCGGCCCGGGCGCAGGCCGCGGCCAGCCGTTCGGCTGCCGCCGAAGTGTGCAGCCACGGGTCAAATCCGAGGCGGTCGCCGGCGGCAAGATGCTGCGCCAGCCAGCTTTCCGGCGGCGGATCGGCCAGCGGCTCGACCTGCCAGGCCCTGGTATCGACCTGTTTCGCTGCCTGCAGCGTGTAGCGGCCGTCGACGAACACCGCGGCCTGCCGGGTCAGCACGACCGCCATGCCGGCGGATCCGGTAAAGCCGGTCAGCCAGGCCAGCCGCTCCTCCGAGGGGGCGACATACTCATTCTGTTGCTGATCGGCGCGGGGAATCACGAATCCGGTCAGCTTGCGCCGCGCCAGCTCCTCGCGAAACGCCGACAGCCGCGCCGTCAGCGCCACGCCGGCTTCAGGGTCTTCGAATGTCTGGAAATGGGCTTCGAACATTGCTTGCTCATCTTAGGATTGCGGAGAGGCCTCCGCAATCATCAACCCGATCTGGCATGGAATGTGCTTAAATTATATGCTGGCGTCAGACGTGATGGAATGATTTGCTCTCACAGGCAGTTGTTCCAACGATATCCGGGGGGAATTCCAGGAGTGTTTCAACTCAACGACGAGGGGATACACAATGCCTGCTTTTACGTTTGAGAAGATTTCGCCCCCGGTTCGCCGCGGCCCGATTCCATCCATCGAAAAGAAGCAACGGGGTGTCATCGTCCAGATTCTGGATCGCTTCGTCGAGGCGCGGGTCAAGCGGACATCGCGCGATGAAAAGGGCGTGATCGCCCGCAGCAAGCACCGGCCATCGGATTGAGCCTTTACGCTACTTTGCGCATCAGCAGGCTGCTCCAGCCTTCGATCCTGAGTTGACGCACCAATACCAGGCCGCGCGCGCGATAGGCGGCAACGACGCCGCTGGCCTGAGGCGGCAGCAGTCCTGAGAGAATGACCAGCGCCGATGGTGCGAGATGCCGCGCCATCGGCGTTGCCATTTGCCGCAACGGATTGGCGAGAATATTCGCCAGCACCAGATCGAACGGCCCGCGCTGCGCGAATTGCGGCGCCGAAAACCCGGTCGCCCGGATCGTCTCCACCAGGTCGCCTGCCCCGTTGAGCCGGGCGTTCTCCGCGGCCACGCGCACCGACAGCGGATCGATGTCGCTCGCCAGCACATTGATTTGCAGCGCCTTCGCCGCCGCGATGGCCAGCACGCCGGTGCCGGTGCCGAGGTCGAGCACGCGCCGCGGACGCCAGGCCTTCAGCACCTCGTCGAGCAGCAACAGGCAGCCGCGGGTGGTGCCGTGATGGCCGGTGCCGAACGCCAGCGCCGCCTCGATCTCGATGCCGAGCTTGTTGGCCGGCACTTTTGAGCGGTCATGGTGGCCGTGCACGATGAAGCGGCCGGCGCGGACCGGGACCAGTTCCTCCAGCGTCGCCTTGACCCAATCCTTGGCCTCGACGGTGTCGAAGGCGATATCCCCCGCGACCTCGTCGCCGGCGGCGAGACGGATCAGTTCGCGGATCGAGGCCTGATCCGGCGGCTCGGCGAAATGCACGGTGATGTCCCAGCGCCCGCCGGCGCCCTCGAACGCGGCGATCGCGGCCTGGCCCTCGAAAAAGCTTTCGGTCAACAGATCGACCACGCGTCTTGCGGTCTGTTCGCTGCCGATCGCAAAGCTGGCGCGGGTGGTGGCGGGGGTGAGGGTGGAGGTCATCAGGGAGTCCGGGCGATTGAAGCAGATGGTCGTTTTGTTCACCGCCTGTCGGCGCTCAAAGCAAGGCTTGTTGACAGCGTTATACACTGAAACATACCGGCATTACCCACAGCCGGGGGACCCGTCCCGCACAACAAATCCACCGCCTTTTCCGCGTAGTCATCAACAGGTTTTCCACAGCGGATCCACCGGGTTTTCAACCGGTTGTGCCAGTCATTGCGAGGTGCCGACGGGTGGCGCGAAGTGCGCGGTCTGGAATCTTCGATGGCGGCATCAACAGCCGGCCATTACCGGCTGCCAAATCCGCCAAACCGGTAATTGAGGCCCAGCAGGACCGTGTGAACGTTCTGGTCGATGTGGTAAATGAACGGTCCCGGCGAGCCATTGATCGGGCTGAATCTAACCGACGAACTGCCGAGCCCGATGTAACCATATTCGACGAAGGCCGACCAATTGGGCGCGAACATGCGCTCCAAGCCTGCGCCGATGGTCCAGCCGGTCCGCGTCACGTCTGCAATGCCGTCGTTGAGCGGTCCCAAGGTATCCAAAATGACGACCGTCGGCTCACAGCATTCCCTGAAACTTGAGCGCACCCAGGCTGCACCACCTTTCACGTAGAGCAGTGTCGCAGGCTCGACGGTGTAACCGAAGCGGCCTGTGAGGGTCGCAAAGCTGGAGATATTGGTGGAGTCGATCACAGCACCGCCCGGATCGAGTAACAAATTGGCGCTGCTGCCCTTCATTCCCGCAGCGTCAATCATCCCCTGAATGCCAAACACCCAGGCACCGCTCTGGTAATCGCAGCCAAACTGTCCGCCGCCGATCACGCCGTTGGCGCTGTGTGAGGTGAATTCGATGCCGTTGTCATTCCACTTCGTCGGAGCCCAGCCATAGCCGACGTTGGCGCCGAGATAGCAGCCGGTCCATGCGAAAGGTGCCGCGGGTGCGGCGGACGCGCCGCTGTTGCCGGCAATGATGAATGCGAACCCGGCCAGAAGCGCAAAAGCGACCCTTTGCATCTGAATTTCCTTCCGTCCCGATATGCGAGTGGATGAAGGTTACTCCCGTCGGCGGGGTCGAGGGCCGATCAATTCATCTTTTGGACCCGGTCCGGGCGATTTTCCCAAGCTGCGCTGTTTGCGCAACACCGGCAATACCGAGTGTGCCGTATTTTGTAGTCAGGGGCCGCCCGCCATTCACCGCGCAACGGCCTGTACCGTCACCTGATGCCGGCGGACGGGGGTTGCTTCCCAGGACCTCCGGTAGACGAAGGTGACGCTCGCACTGCCGGCGCTGGTGGCCGCGATGCTCCAGCGATGGATGCCGGGTGCGCCGAGCAGGCGCTTGCCGTCCGCATTTCGCGAGAATCCGCGGTCAGTGATGCGCAGGATCGAGGCGTTGACGCCCGCCCTGGCGTCGATCGTCCACTGGTATCCGGTCGATGGATTCTCCTCGAGCTCGATGGCGGCTTCCTGACCGACCGTCAGCTGGAGCGTCTGGTCGGCGGCGTCCGCCTTGGCACCAGCCGCTGTCAGCATTGCTGCGGCCAGCAACAGACACGCTGACAGGGCGCGCATCATCGTCTGCTCCCGTCCGTTTGCCCGAACAGCGCCCGGTGATCCCCGAGGATCGCGCGCGCGGCGTTGTGGCCGGGGGCGCCGGTGACGCCGCCGCCGGGATGGGCGCCGCTGCCGCAATGATAGAGACCCTTCAGCGGCCCGCGATAATCGGCGTGGCCGAGCATCGGCCGGGCCGAGAACAGTTGATTGAGCGTCAGCGCGCCATGAAAGATGTCGCCGCCGAGCAGCCCGAACTGGCGCTCCAGGTCGAGCGGCGACAGCATCTGCCGGCCGATCACGCTTGCGGCAAAACCGGGCGCGTATTGGTCCACCGTCGCGATCATGAGGTCAGCGACCTCCTCGCGATAGTCGTCCCACGATTTTCCGTCGGGCAATTCCGGCGCGACGTGCTGGCAGAACAGGCTGGCGACATGCTGGCCGGGCGGACACAGCGTATCGTCCAGCGTCGAGGGGATCAGGACCTCGACCACCGGCGCGCGGCTCCAGCCGTGCTCGCGGGCGTCCTGCCAGGCGCGATCCATGTAGCCGAGGCTGGGGGCGATGATGATGCCGGCCGAGAGGTGATCGCCTTCGCCGGGCAGCGCGGTGAACGAGGGCAGGGTGCTGAGCGCAACGTTGATCCGGAAGGTGCCGGAGCCGTTGCGCCAGTGTTGGATGCGGTTGAGGAACGCTGCGGGTAGGGCGTCCGCCGGAACGAGGCGCGTATACAGCAATTTCGGATTGACGCCGGAGGCGACGTATTTGGCGCGGATGGTTTCGCCATTGTCGAGGATCACGCCGACCGCGCGGTCGCGCTCGACGATCACTTCGCGCACGCCGGCCTCGGTTTCGATCCCGGCGCCATGGCCGCGCGCCGCTTTCGCCATCGCCTGCGTGATCGCGCCCATGCCGCCGATGGCGTGGCCCCAGACTCCCTTCTTGCCGTTCACCTCGCCGAAGGCGTGGTGCAGCATCACATAGGCCGAACCCGCCGCGTAGGGGCTGGCGTAATTGCCGACGATGGCGTCGAAGCCGTAAAGCGCCTTGACCAGGTCGTTCTCGAAGGCGTCATCCAGCATGTCGCCGGCCGAGCGCGTGAACAGGTCGAGCAGGGAACGCTGCTGCTCCAGCGAGAGCCGGCGCAGGATGTTGGCGGTGCCCAGCGCATTGAAGGCCTCGCGGATTGCCCCGATGCCGAATCCTTCGACGAGGTTCGGCGGCGCGCGCAACACGAAGGCGCGCAGCACGTCGGCAATGGTCTCGAGTTCGCGGTTGAACGCATCGATGCGTCCGGCGTCGCGCTCGCTGAGTTTTGCCACGGACGCGTGAGTGCGGCCTTCGCCGGTCAGCAGATAGCTGCCGCCGGGGGCGGGCAGGAAATTCTGGGCGCGGCGTTCGACGATCCGCAGGCCGTGATCGGCCAGTTTCAGGTCCGAGATGATCTGCGGGTTGAGCAGGCTGACGGTGTAGGCCGCGACCGAATTGCGGAAGCCCGGATGGAATTCCTCGGTCACCGCGGCGCCGCCGACCACCTTGCGGCGTTCGACCACCTTCACCCGCAAGCCGGCCATCGCCAGATAGGCGGCGCAGGTGAGGCCGTTATGTCCCGCTCCGATGATGACGACGTCGGTTTCGTTCATGTCCGCTTCAGGAATTATCTGCCTTGTCATTCCCGGGCGATGCGAAGCATCGAACCCGGAATCTCGGGATTCCGGGTCTGGTCCTTCGGACCATCCCGGAATGACGTTTCCAATCATTAGCGAAGATGTGAATGTCAGCACAGCGCCAAATAGGTTCCTGCGTCCTGCATTGCTCGCGATCTTGCCGTATGCTCTATCCGACCCAACCGGCACCCCTGCCGGATTTCCGCCTCCGGCTTTCAGCCGGGTTCAAGCCGGAGCTTTCATGATTCTTTCCGAGCCGTCCGTCATCGCGGGCCAGCCGTCCATTGCCCGTAACCGGCTGGTCCTGGTGGCCTATACCGCTGCGATTTTCGTCAGCGCGCTGCTGTTGTTCTCGGTGCAGCCGCTGTTCACCAAGATGGTGCTGCCGCGGCTCGGCGGCTCGCCGGCGGTGTGGTCGGTGGCGATGGTGTTCTTCCAGTCGCTGCTGCTCGGCGGCTATGCCTATGCGCATTACCTGATGCAGATACGAAACCGGACCATTCCGGTGGCGATCCATCTGGTGCTGCTCGCGATCGCATTGCTGTCGCTGCCGCTGTCGATCGCGGGCGGGTGGGGCGAGCCGCCGACCTCGGGCTATGCTCTGTGGCTGCTGGGCCTGTTCGCGGTGTCGATCGGGCTGCCGTTCTTCGCGCTCGCCGCCAACAATCCGCTGCTGCAGGCCTGGTTCGTGCGCACCGGCCATCCCAACGGCCCCGATCCATACTTCCTCTATGCCTCCTCGAATATCGGCAGTTTCCTGGCGCTGTTGTCCTATCCGGTGCTGCTGGAGCCGATGTTCACGCTGCGCATGCAGAACCTGATCTGGACCGGCGGCTACGGCCTGCTGATCCTGCTGATCGCGGCTTGCGCCGTACTGATGCTGCGCTCGCCGGTCATGGCCGCGGCCGATATCCGTGCCGAGGACACCCACTCGCCGGCGCCACCCTGGATCCTGCGGGCGCGCTGGATCTTTCTCGCCGCAGTGCCGTCGGGCCTCCTGATCGCGGTGACCGCGCATATCTCCACCGACGTCGCCGCCGCGCCGCTTCTGTGGGTGCTGCCGCTGTCGCTGTATCTCTTGACCTGGGTGCTGGTGTTCCAGTCGCGCCCGCTGCTGCCGCACAAATGGATGCTGTTGCTGCAGCCGCTGGCGATTGCGGGCGTGATCGTGCTGCTCGCCTTCGGCGGCGAGCAGAACCTGCTGCTGACGCTCGGCGGGCATCAGCTATGTTTCTTCGTCATCGCGATGGCGTGCCATGGCGAGCTGGCGCGTACCCGCCCGGCCGCGAAATATCTCACCGGCTTCTATGTCGCGCTGTCGTTCGGCGGCATGGTCGGCGGCCTGTTCGCCGGGTTGATCGCGCCGTTCACGTTCTCATGGATCGCCGAATATCCGATCCTGCTGGCGCTGGCGGCGCTGTGCCGGCCGTCCGGCGGCAACGAGAGGCTGCCGCGCTGGAGCCTGTGGTACTGGCCGTTCCTCGCCGCGCTGGCGGTAGGGCTGATCCTGCCGGCCTACTACACGGGCAAGATGTTCACCTGGCTCGATGAACATCGGGTCTGGGTGATCGGCGCCGTCGGCGTGCTCTCAGCCTTGCTGGCGCTCGGCTTGAATGCCAACCGCTGGAAGATTTTCGCGACCGTCGCGGTGGCGCTGGTGCTGCTGCGGGCCTATCCGTCCGACGACGGGCGGGTGGAAACCGTGCGCAGCTTCTTCGGCGTCCACAAGATCGTGGTGACGCCGAACGGCCAGTATCACGTGCTGATGCACGGCACCACGATCCACGGCGCCGAGAAATTCCAGAACGACGACGGCACCCCGGTGACCGGCCGGCCCGAGCCGATCACCTATTACCACAAGGACGGCGGCATCGGTCAGGCGATCGCGGCGGTGCGCCAACGCAAAGGCGCGCCGCTGCGGGCCGCAGTGATCGGTCTCGGCTCCGGCACCCTGACCTGCGCTTCCGAACCGGGCGAGAACTGGAAGTTCTTCGAGATCGACCAGTCGATGGTCGATACCGCAAAGGACCCGAAATACTTCACCTACATCCGGAAATGCGAGCCGGACCTGAAGCCCGTGATCGGCGATGCGCGGTTGACCTTCGCCAGGGAGCCCGACGGCATCTACGACCTGATCATCGTCGACGCCTATTCATCGGACGCGATCCCGATCCATCTTGCCACCGAAGAGGCGATGAAGATCTACAAGGACAAGCTGGCGCCGCAGGGTGCCGTCGTGATGCACGTCTCCAACCGGCACCTGGAGCTGTCCAGCGTCGTGGTCGGCATCGCCGATGCCAACGACCTCAAGAGCTGGGTCTACAACGAGGATTCCGGGCGTGACAACGAATATATCTTTTCGACCTCGGTGGTGGTTTCGGCGCGCGAGGAAGCGGATGTCGGCAAGCTGGCGTCGTCGGAGGACTGGGCGCTTGAGGAAGCCGACGAAAAGCAGCGGGTCTGGACCGACGATTACTCCAACGTGCTCGGTGCGGTGTGGCGGCGGCTCAAGAACGGGGAAGAGTGAGGTTCGGTTCCGATCGCGGCACGGTCCGCGCGGCGGCCGTTTGGTCAGCCGGACGCTGCGCCGTCGTTGGGAGGCGGATATCCGGCCGCGGCATCCGCGCCTTCCAGCCGCTGCGCCAGCAATCCGGCGATCTCGCCCGCCGGGTGCGGATTCGCGAAAAAGAAACCCTGGATCTGGTCGCAGCCGAGCTCGCGTAGTTTGTCGACCTGGTCTGCGCTTTCCACGCCCTCGGCGATCGTGGACATGCCTAGCCCCTCCGCGAGGGTCACGATCGCCCGAACGATCTTGATGCTCTCGTTTTGCGTCGCCACATCGTCGATGAACGACTTGTCGATCTTGATCCTGTCGAAGGGGAATCGTCGCAGGTAGCTCATCGACGAATATCCGGTACCGAAATCGTCGATGGCGAGCCGGACTCCGAGCTGCCGTAGTCGTTCAAGCGATCCCTTGTGCTTCTGCGACGTTTCCATCAGGACCGATTCGGTCAGCTCGAGTTCCAGCGCGGATGGGGCAACGCCAAACCTGGCGAGGCTGTTCGCGACGATCCGATCGAGGTCGGACGTCCCCCTGAACTGTGCGGCGGAGATGTTCACCGCCACCAGCGGCGGCACCACCCCCTGGTCTCGCCAGAGTCTGATCTGCCGACAGGCCTGCTCGATCGCCCATTCTCCGATCGGCAGAATGCTCCCGGTGGTTTCCGCGATTGGAATGAAGACCGTCGGCAGCAGCAAGCCGCGCGTCGGATGGTTCCAGCGGATCAGCGCCTCCAGTCCGACGATCCTTCCGGATTCGAGCTCCACTTGCGGCTGGTAGTATAATTCGAACTCCTGGCGTTCGATCGCCAGATGCAGGTCGGCGGCGATCATCATCCGCTCGCGCAACTGCCGATCGAGTTCGGCCATATGGAAGCGAAACTGGTTGCGCCCCTCGTCCTTCGCCCGGTAGAGCGCGAGGTCGGCCTTCCTCATCATCGCCTCGGGCCCGCCCGCGTCCGAATCATAGGGGACGATCCCGATGCTGGCGGTCGTATGCACCTGATTGCCATCGATCAAAAAGGGTGCGGCAAGGCTGGCGCCGATCTTGGTGGCCATCGCCTCGACGCCGACCACGTCCGAAATATCGTCCTGCAGCACCGCGAACTCGTCACCGC
Source organism: Bradyrhizobium sediminis (assembly GCF_018736105.1). Lineage (NCBI taxonomy): Bacteria > Pseudomonadati > Pseudomonadota > Alphaproteobacteria > Hyphomicrobiales > Nitrobacteraceae > Bradyrhizobium > Bradyrhizobium sediminis. The sequence goes on along the minus strand of NZ_CP076135.1, from coordinate 4,367,371 downwards.
CGAAGCGGGCGACCAGGTCGGTTTCGCGCACGCAGCCCCGGAGGCGATCGGCGACCGCCCGCAGCAGCGTGTCCCCGGCCGGATGTCCCAGCGTGTCGTTGACATCCTTGAAATGATCGAGATCGAGATAGTGGACGGCGAACGGATTGGCGCCGCGTTGGGAGCGAGCGAACGCCAGTTGCAGCCGTTCGATAAAGGCCGCCCGATTGGCGAGCCCGGTCAGAAGATCGGTTCGCACCATGGCCGCGATCTTCTCGTCTGCCGATTTCCGCTCGGTGATATCGTTGAGGACGCCCTCGATAGCGACGAGCCGGTGCTCCTCGTCGCGCACTGCGTATCCGCGTCCTTCGAGCCAGACGAGGGAGCCATCCGACTTCTTCAGGCGGAATTCGAGCAGGGTGGAATCCACTCTTCCTTCTATGATGGACTTGATGTCGGCCGCGATAGCAGGATGGTATTCGCTTTCGATGAGCTGCATCCATCTGCTCGGCGACGCCAGCAGTTCTTCGGCGTCGTAGCCGTATCGCCGGACGTTTTGCGACAGGTAGATCAGCCCGAACGGGGGCTGCGCGCTCAGCCGGTAAAGCATCGTCGGACTGTTTTCGACGATGCGGTTGGCATCGGAGAATTTCTGCAGGCGGCGCGTTTGGGTGACCGCCGCGCCAACCAGTTCCGCCAGCGTCCTCAGTGCATCGATCTCGCGCGGTGACCATTTGCGTTCGCTGCGGCAATCATCGAAACCGATCAGACCCCACCATTGGTCCTCGGCAAACACGGGAACCGCCACCGTCGATTTGACGCTGCCAAGTTCGAAGAATCGGCGCACGGGATCCTCGAATTCCCGGACGAGTCCCGCGACGGACTCGCCCCGCATGAGCTTCGGCACCCATGACTGAAGGCCGACATCGACCAAGGTGCGGCCCCGCGCATCGCTGAAGAAGGCAGGCGTAGATACGCCGGCTGCACTCCACAGGTAGTGGCCGATGATGCGGCCCTCGTCGATGGGTCCGGCCGGATCGACTTCGAGCATGTGCACCCGGCCGACGCTGGTAGCGAGACCGACATGCTCGAGCACCTTCGGAATCGAGCGCGTCAGGTCGCTTGCGCGCAGCAATTCCTTGGCGCTTCTGGCGATGGCTTCAAGCAGCAGGTCGCGCCGATGGGTTTCCGGCGTCGCGGGAGAATTGGCCAGCCGCGCGCGATCCGATGCCTCCGACTGGGATTGTGTTTTCAGCTTGTCGACCACGACGTCACCGGAAGGTGGGAGCGCCCGCGCGAACGCCCTTCAATGCAATTGTTTCAAATGATAGCGGGCAGCCGTCGACTTCCGGTTGCGGCGATCGTTCAAGTTGTCGGTAAACATGGTCAGCAGGCATAACGGCATGATGGAAGCCCGGCTCCGAAGCGCCCAAGGAAGCCGCCAAGTATGCCGCCGTTAACCTTGAGGATCAATTGACGAGCAACAGCCTGCCGGCGCCTCGCATGGACGTGCTGCGGCAGGCTCGAACGATGAGGGCGCGCGTCAGTCCTGATAGGTGAAGGATCCGCGCGGCTGATAATACGGGCGCGGCTGATAGTAGCCCGGCGGTGCGTATTGCGGGGCATAGCCGCGGTCGTAGTAATATTGCTCCCGCGGATAGACCTGTGCGCCATAGAGGCGACGGTTGCTCGGCGCCGGATAGCGGGCCTCGTTCGAAGAGCCGTCGGCCGGATAGATATAGCCGTCATCGACCTGCGCCCGGGACCCGACCTGCGGCGCGACCTCGCCCGGCTGCGGCGTCAGCACGATCGGATCGCCGGCGGCGTTGTATTGCGGCGCGGCGTCGCGGCGCGCCACCGCGGCGTTGCCGCGGCCCCGCGGGTTTCGCGCCAGGGCGATCTGCGAGGAACCGGTCAGGCTCACGGTGGTGTTGAGCACGCCGTCCTTTTCCACCAGTGCATACAGCGTCGCGGCGTTGGCGCGCGACAGCCGTACGCAGCCGTGCGAAGCCGGGCTGCCGAGGCGGCTCACCGAGTCGGTGCCATGAATGGCGTGGCCGATCTTGGTGAAGAAGATCGAATGAGGCATCGGCGCGTCGTCAAATTCCTTGGAGTAGTGGTCTTCTTCCATGCGGAAGGTCCTGAAGCTGCCGTTCGGCGTCTCGTAGGAGGGCAGCCCGGTCGACACCGGCCACTGGTAGCGCTCGACGCCGTCGACCGCGACGGTCATCAGCTGCGCATTCTTGTCGACGGTGATGGCGATTTTGGCTTGCGCTGTGCCGGTGGCGAACAGCAGCAGGCCGGTGAAAGCAATGAGGAAGGAACGCATTTTACTTTGGCCTCCAGGTCCGCTTGCAGCGCCGCGGCTCTCCGTCCCCCGGCAACCAATATGCCCGGATTCCGGTTTTGGTTCCAGTGGCCCTCACAGCATCGTTAATGCGGCGCGCGGCGCAAACAAGGCGGAGGCGGGGCGCAATCCAGCCGTCGGTGTGGGCGTTTTCGCGAGTGCAAAGTCTTCAGGCGTCAATTCTTCAGCCGGTACCCGGTCCGGAAGATCCACCACACCGCGACCATGCAGAGGCCGAGGAATGCCAGCGTGATACCGACGCTGAGACCCACGCTGACGTCGGAGATTTCGTAAAAGCTCCAGCGGAAGCCGCTGATCAGATAGACCACCGGATTGAGCAGCGTGATGGTGCGCCAGCCCGACGGCAGCATGTTGACCGAGTAGAAGCTGCCGCCGAGGAAGGTCAGCGGCGTCACCACCAGCATCGGGATCATCTGCAGCTTCTCGAAGCCGTCGGCCCAGATGCCGATGATGAAGCCGAACAGGCTGAAGGTGACGGCGGTCAGCACCAGGAAGGTCAGCATCCACCAGGGATGCAGGATGTGCAGCGGCACGAACAGCGCAGCGGTGGCGAGGATGATCAGGCCGAGGATGATCGACTTGGTTGCGGCGGCGCCGACATAGCCGAGCACGATCTCGAAAGACGACACCGGCGCCGACAATATTTCGTAAATGGTGCCGACGAATTTCGGAAAGTAGATGCCGAATGACGCGTTGGCGATGCTCTGCGTCAGCACCGACAGCATCACCAGCCCCGGCACGATGAAGGTGCCGTAGCTGACGCCCTCGACCGAGGTGATGCGCGAGCCGATCGCGGCGCCAAACACCACGAAATACAGCGAGGTGGAAACCACCGGCGAGACGATGCTTTGCAGCAGCGTGCGCCAGGTGCGCGCCATTTCGAAAAGATAGATCGCGCGGACGGCCCGGAAATTCATGGCGCCCTCACCAGGCTGACGAAGATGTCTTCCAGCGAACTCTGCCTGGTATCGAGATCCGAGATGCGGATACCAGCGTTACGGAGGTCGCTGAGCAGGCTGGTGATGCCGGTGCGGTCACCCTTGGTGTCGTAGTCGTAGGTCACCGCGCGGCCATCGTCCGACAGTTCGAGGTTATAGGCGGCGAGCGAGGCGGGGATCGCATCGAGTTTGACCTGCAGGTGCAGCTTCAACTCTTTCTTGCCGAGCTTCTGCATCAGGCCGGCCTTGTCCTCGACCAGGATGATTTCGCCCTTGTTGATGACGCCGATCCGGTCGGCCATCTCCTCGGCCTCTTCGATGTAATGCGTGGTGAGGATGATGGTGACGCCCGACGCCTGCAGCGCCCGCACCACCTCCCACATGCCCTTGCGCAATTCGACGTCGACGCCCGCGGTCGGCTCGTCGAGAAACAGGACCTGCGGCTCGTGCGACAGCGCCTTCGCGATCATCACGCGGCGCTTCATGCCGCCGGACAGCGTGACGATCTTGGAATCCTTCTTGTCCCACAGCGACAGGTCCTTCAGCACCTTTTCGATATGGGCGGGGTTCTTCGGCTTGCCGAACAGGCCGCGGCTGAAGCTGACGGTCGCCCACACCGTTTCGAACGCGTCGGTGTGCAGCTCCTGCGGCACCAGCCCGATCAGCGAGCGCGCGGCGCGATAATCTGCGTTGATGTCATGGCCGTCGACGCGGACGCGGCCCTCGCTCGGATTGGCAATGCCGCAGACGATGCTGATCAGCGTGGTCTTGCCGGCGCCGTTCGGTCCCAGCAGGGCAAAAATCTCGCCGCGATTGATCTCGAGGTTGATGCCGTTCAGCGCCTTGAAACCGGAGCCGTAGGTCTTCGACAAATTTGCAACAGATATGATGGGCGTCATGCGGGCTTGATGGTTTGAATTGAAAATTGCGGGAGGCCTGGAGCGGCATCGCGGCGCGCTTCGGGCAGGGAGGGGCGAGCAGCAACAGATAGGAACGGAGAAACCGGATTGCAATCGGTGCTCGCGCTGAAACTATTCGGTTCAACGGCCCGATAAATCGCCGGGATTCCTGGCGGCTTCGAAACGGGGGATCAGGTCGGCGGGAAGCGACACCAGTTTCGCCGAGCGATCGATCGAATCGCCGAAAATTGCGGCGGCGGCAATCTGTTTGGCGAGCCGGGTGTATTCGGACCAGATCAGGTAAAGCATCAGGGGCGGCTGCTCTCCGTTTGCCAGCAGGCGCCCGCAGCGCTCGACGGCGCCTTCCGTGAGCCACCAGCGCTGCGACAGCGTCACCAGCTTCCTGAAATTGCGCAGCGTGCCGGATTGTTGCGCCGGAGGGACGCCGGCCAGTTCGGCGCAGTGGGTCAGCCAGTTCAGGCCGGCCACGATGGCAATGGAGAAATCCGCCGTCGCCGTGCCGGTGAAATCGATCACGGTGTCGGCATGGGGACGCTGGAAAAGATAGGCATCGATCATTTCGATCTGACGGGAAGCGGCGCTCAGCAGTCCGAAATCATGACCGGGCACCGCCATCACATACTGCATCGCTTCCAGCCGGGTGTGATCCCAGACCGAGCCGACATCGCCATCGAGGTCCGACAGCGTTCGCTTGCAGGCCGGATAGATCAGTTTGCCCTGGTCGACGTCGGCGAGATATCGGGGAACGCGCTTGCCGAGGTCTTCGAGGAGAACATCGGGTGGGACGAAGCCTCCCGGCGATCGCTTCGCCGCCGGGCCCTCAGACGACTGCCTTTTCGAATGCAACCAGCCGAACAATCCGCTGCCCCGATCAAGGGTTCATGCAGACCTTAACCCCGATCGGGCGAACTATCGACCGGCTTTTTCGCCGCGGGCCGGACTCGGCCGGGTACCGGCGATTACTTCTCTTGATTGCGTGAGCGGCGATCGTCCTTGCTACCCAGCGGCCGGCCGGTGGATCGGTTGATCAGATGCATCCGCGTGCAGGACGGGCATGTGACAAATACGTAGGTCTTGTCATCGGCAGGCTTCTCGTCGTCCGGCCAGGTGTGCTGAACGTTGAGGCCGGTTTGCGGACATTGAAAGACGAAGGTTGCCATGCGCTAATTGAGGCGCAGGCATGCCGCTCCGGCATTGACCGGCATCAATTCGCGCGGTGGTCCTTATTTTCTTTTGGGTGGAGGGTGCTCGTCCTTGGCCGCTTCCTCGGCGAGCAGCTTCAACAGCATCTGGCGCCGGGCTTCATCCCCGTTGTTCGGGTCGGCCAGGAGCTTGCGATAGTGTTCGAGGTTCTGCTGGTGAATAAATTTTTCCAGATCCATGGCGGCCTCTCCGAAGGATACTAGGATTTAACTTTGCGCCTGCAGGTGCCGCACGTCCAGATTTTCCGCGAGGATAATTTAGGGCAACAGTGCTTACGGATGCCCAGGAGCTAGAATTTGCCTCAAAGCGAGCGGGTCCGGACGTGCGCTTGGCAGCGCATGCAGGTTCTCACACCCGCTCGACGAAACTATCGACCACCTTCTTCTCGCCGGCCTTCTCGAACGCGATGGTGAGTTTGTTGCCGTCGATCTTCACCACGTTGCCGTAGCCGAATTTCTGGTGAAACACGCGGTCGTCCAGCGAAAATTCCGACGTGGTGCCGGTGGATTTCGCGATCAGCTCGCCTTCGATGGTCAGGGGCGCGCGCTTGTTGCGCGAGAAGCCCTCGCCGCGCGAACCTGAGGTATCGCTGCGCGAACCTGAGGTATCGCCGCGCGAACCTGAAAACGGTGACTGGCTTTCATTGAAACCGCCGCCGGCCTGTCCGCCGCCACGGCCGCCGTTCTGGCCGCGCGCACGCTGGGCCTGCGCGCGCTGCCAGCCCGGCGTCGAATAGCTGGAGCCGAAGGATTCCACATTGTCGAAGCGCGAGGGGCCGTAGCCGCCGCTGCCGCCCCAGCCCGAGCCGCCCTTGGATTCCGTGATCTCGACATTCGGCGCCGGCAGTTCATCGAGAAAGCGCGAAGGGATCGTGGTCGACCACGTGCCGTGAATGCGGCGGTTGGTGGCGAAATAGAGTTTGGCGCGGCGGCGCGCGCGCGTAATGCCGACATGGGCGAGGCGGCGCTCTTCTTCGAGGCCGGCGCGGCCCTGTTCGTCCAGCGTGCGCTGGCTCGGAAACAGGCCTTCCTCCCAGCCGGGCAGGAACACGTTGTCGAATTCCAGCCCCTTGGCCGAATGCAGCGTCATCAGCGAAACCGCATCGTCCTCGGCGCCGCCGTCGCGGTCCATCACCAGCGAGATGTGCTCGAGGAACCCCTGCAGGTTCTCGAATTCCTCCATCGAGCGCACCAGTTCCTTGAGGTTCTCGAGCCGGCCGGCGGCGTCGGCGGAGCGGTCCTTCTGCCACATCTCGGTGTAGCCGCTTTCGTCGAGCACGATCTCGGCCAGTTCGGTATGCGAGGTCACCTCGCGCTGCGCGCGCCAGCGATCGAAACTGGCGATCAGGTCGCGCAGGGAGCCGCGCGCCTTCGGCTTCAGCTCATCGGTCTCGACCACGGCGCGGGCGGCCTCGAACAGCGGAATCCGGCGCTTGCGGGCGTGGTCGTGCAGCATCTGCACGGTGGCGTCGCCGAGCCCGCGCTTCGGCACGTTGACGATGCGCTCGAAGGCGAGGTCGTCGGCCGGCGAATTGATGGTGCGCAAGTAAGCCAGCGCGTCGCGGACCTCGGCGCGTTCGTAGAACCTCGGCCCGCCGATCACGCGATAGGGCAGGCCGAGCGTGACGAAGCGGTCTTCGAATTCGCGCATCTGGAACGAGGCCCGCACCAGGATCGCGATGTCGTTGAGCTTGTTGCCGGCGCGCTGCAGTTCCTCGATCTCCTCGCCGATGGCGCGGGCTTCCTCTTCGGAATCCCAGGAGCCGGTGACGGTGACCTTTTCGCCGTCGACGTCTTCGGTGCGCAGCGTCTTGCCGAGCCGGCCTTCATTATGCGCGATCAGGTGCGAGGCGGCGGCGAGGATATGGCCGGTGGAGCGGTAGTTGCGCTCGAGGCGAATGACCTTGGCGCCGGGAAAATCGTGCTCGAAGCGCAGGATGTTGTCGACCTCGGCGCCGCGCCAGCCATAGATCGACTGGTCGTCGTCGCCGACGCAGCAGATGTTCCTGGGGGGATTTGGCGCCGTCATTCCGGGCTGCGCTGAAAGCGCAGACCCGGAATCCCGAGTTGAATCCTGTGCCGCCCGAGATTCCGGGTTCGCATCTTCGATGCGCCCCGGAATGACCGAGGAGAGGGGGACGCCCGGCTTCGACGGCGCCTGCGCCAGCAGCCGCAGCCACAGATACTGCGCGACGTTGGTGTCCTGGTATTCGTCGACCAGGATGAACTTGAAGCGGTGCTGGTATTGCCGGAGCACGTCGGGGTGCTCGCGGAACAGCCGGATGTTTTCCAGCAGGAGATCGCCGAAATCGGCGGCGTTGAGGATTTTCAGGCGTTCCTGGTAGGCCGCATAGAGCTTGCCGCCGCGGCCATTGCCGAACACCGCGGCTTCGCCCGGCGGCACCTGCGACGGCGTCAGCCCGCGGTTCTTCCAGCCGTCGATCAATCCTGCCAGCATGCGGGCCGGCCAGCGCTTGTCGTCGATATTGTCGGCGGCGAGCAGCTGCTTGAGCAGCCGGATCTGGTCATCGACATCGAGCACGGTGAAGTTGGATTTCAGCTGCACCAGCTCGGCATGGGTGCGCAGGATGCGGCCGCCGATCGAATGGAAGGTGCCGAGCCACGGCATGCCTTCGACGGCCTGGCCGAGCATTTGCCCCAGCCGCAGCTTCATCTCGCGCGCCGCCTTGTTGGTGAAGGTGACGGAGAGGATTTCGCCGGGCCGGGCGCGGCCCTGGCTGAGAATGTGGGCGATCCGGCAGGTCAGCACGCGGGTCTTGCCGGTGCCGGCCCCCGCCAGCACCAGCACGGGACCGTCAAGCGTTTCCACCGCTTCGCGCTGCTCGGGATTGAGGCCGGAGAGGTATTGCGGGGTCGCCGCCGCCCGCGCACGCGCGGCAATGCCGCCGGCCGCAGGCTGGTGGTCGGGGACGCCGTGAGGGCTCGGTCTTTTCGGTTCGGTCATATCGCGAATCGTCTTCCGCCCACGATGGCACCGCGGGGCCGTGAAGGGGAGCCTTCATAGCAGGATTGAAAGGCGTATAGGGCTTTGGCTGTGGTTTTGACAGGTTTTATCCCGTGCCAAGACAGGCGCCATTTCCCGCCGCCGGGGCGGATTTTGTTCGCGGAGGTATCGGGATTTTGAGCGGTTTCGCAACCGGACCGCTGCGGAACTTGCGCGCCCAGCCCGGAGCGCTACTTGAAGCGCTACTTCGAAGGCATCGCGATCCTGCGGCCGGTGCCCTCGGGGCGCGCCACCGCGGCGTGGGCGTTCGCCACCGCCTCGATGCGGGCGCGGATGTCGGGCGGAAACGGCGCCGTTTTCCGGGCGTTCATGTCGATGTGAATGGTCATGTTTTCCGAGGTGGCGGACAGCCAGCCCTCGGTGGCGTGGCGCAATTCCTCGAAGGTGTGCAGCCGCTTTTCGTCGGCGCCGAGCAGAAAAACCGATATCTGCACGGGATCGCCGAGGTGGATCTCGCGCAAATAGCGCACATGGCATTCCGCGGTGAAGGTCGAGCCGTGGCGCTCCTTCATGTAGGCCGGGCCGATCCCGAGCTGCAGCCACATTTCGTCGATCGCGCGGTCGAACATCACATTATAATACGCCATGTTGAGATGGCCGTTATAGTCGATCCATTGCGGCTCGATCTGCATCACCGACGACAAAAACGGCGAGGGCGGAAGCGGCATATCCTTGGCGGCGGTGGCAGTCGTCATCGATCCATCCCTGTCTGTCCGATCTGGTCTCTTGACCCCTTATATATCCTTTGCCACGGTCTTTTCGCCGGGAGGATATCGTGAGCCTGATCATCACCAATAATTTGCCGCGGCCGGAGCCGCAGGCGCTGGCCAGCACCGTCGAAGCGCTCGCCGCGCGGTTCGGCAACCGTCTGATCACCTCGCAGGCGGTCCGCGAACAGCACGCCCATACCACGACCTGGTTGCCCTCGCAGCCGCCGGACGCCGTGGTCATGGCGCAGGAGGCCTCGGATATCCAGGATGTGGTGCGGATTTGCGCCAGGTATGGCGTTCCCGTGATCGCGTTCGGCACCGGCACCTCGCTGGAGGGGCAGGTCAATGCGCCGGCCGGCGGGATTTGCATCGACCTGCGCGACATGAACCGGATCCTCGAAGTCCACACCGAGGATCTGGATTGCGTGATCCAGCCCGGCGTCACCCGCAAGGCGCTCAACGAGCACCTGCGCGACCAGGGATTGTTTTTCCCGATCGATCCCGGCGCCGACGCCTCGCTCGGCGGCATGGCGTCGACGCGCGCCTCCGGCACCAATGCGGTGCGCTACGGCACCATGCGCGACAACGTGCTGGCGCTCAAAGTGGTGCGCGGCGACGGCGAGATCATCACCACGGGCACGCGGGCCAAGAAATCCTCGGCCGGCTATGACCTGACGCATTTGTTCGTCGGCGCCGAAGGCACGCTCGGCATCATCTCCGAACTCACCATCAAGCTGCGCGGCATTCCCGAGACCATCGCGGCGGCGGCATGTTCGTTCGAGACGGTGCGCGGCGCCTGTCAGGCCACCATCCTGGCGATCCAGACCGGCATTCCCGTGGCGCGCATCGAGCTGCTCAATGCAGCGCAGGTCAAGGCCTGCAATTCCTATTCGAAGCTGTCGCTGCCGGAGACGCCGCTGCTGCTGCTCGAATTCCACGGCAGCGAGATCGAGGTCGCCGAGCAATCGAAGAATTTCAAGGAAATCGCCGCAGAATGCGGCGGCGGCGATTTCACCTGGACCACCAAGCCCGAGGACCGCACCAAGCTCTGGCAGGCGCGGCATGACGCTTATTGGTCGGTCAAGGCGCTGCGTCCCGGCGCCGGCGTGGTGGCGACCGACGTCTGCGTGCCGATCTCGCGGCTCGCCGATTGCGTCACCGAGACCGAAGAGGACCTGAAGCGCCTCAATCTCCTGTCGCCGATCGTCGGCCATGTCGGCGACGGCAATTTCCATTGTTCGCTGTTGTGCGACGTCGACGATGCGGAAGAGATGGCGCGCGGCGAGGATTTCATGCACCGGCTGGTCGAGCGCGCGCAATCGATGGGCGGCACCTGTACCGGCGAGCACGGAATCGGGCAGGGCAAGCAGAAATACCTCGAAGCCGAACTCGGCCCCGAGGCGCTCGACGCCATGCGCGCGCTGAAGAAAGCGCTCGATCCACAGAACATCTTCAACCCCGGAAAGATATTGCCGGCGGTGCAGGGCTAATGCGCACTATTAATGGCCAGTGAGTCGCTTGTTGCCCATGCTTCGAGACGCTCGCGATGCTCGCTCCTCAGCATGAGGGTCGTTGTGTATCAACAAAGTTAGACCTCATCCTGAGGAGGCCGCGAAGCGGCCGTCTCGAAGGATGGCTGCATTACCGATTTACGATTCCATGCTCTAATGCGGTCTGCCTACATAAAACGGATCGCCCGGGGGCGGTGAAAGCACCGGCTTCCAGTGGGTGAGCTTCTGCATCAGGTAGGTATCGTAGCGCACGCCGCGCCAGGTCAGATCGGCCGATCCCAGGGGCTCGAGCACCGCGGTGGTGGTCTTCCAAAGCGCGCCGCCGGCCTCGTCCTGCGGAGCAACATAGAGCGCGGAGGGGCCGGCGATGTCCGCCTCTGTAGTGCCAAAACCGATATAGCGGTTTCGTTCATTGACCTGAACGACGGGGAAACGGTCCCTGAGGTGCCATCTCAGCATCGAGTAGATCCGATAGTCCGTGGTCGCGAACCAGGTCGCGCCGGCTTTTTCGCGCTCCCGATTGGCGGCTTCGACCACTTGGCCGAAACCAGCCTCTTTCCCGATCGGATCGTTTTTCGCCAGGTAGTTTGCGCTGCCTGCGGTGTAGTAGACCGTCGCCAGCACGACGAAGCCTATTCCGGTCAGAATTGCCGTTGCCGCAACCCACGGTCCCATCCGCGCGACGGATGAATGCGGCGCTTCCTGCAGCCAGCGCTTGATGTTGATGGCGACGCAGGCAAACCCGAACGGCCAGACGAACAGCGGCCAGCTATCGCCGATGCGGCCGTAGAGCGAGCGCCAAAGGAAAAATCCGAAGGGAACGGCGACGCACATCGAGAGCAGGATCGCGATCGGATCCCCTGCACGAAATCCTCGCCGCCCGAGCCCGGTCGCGCCGACCAGAACCACCGGAAACAGGATCGGACCCAGCAGGAAGAACTGATTTCCCACGAACTCGCCCAGGAATTTCAGCGACCATCCCTGCAACTGCACCGGCCGGTCGAGCTGGAACTTGAACGACACCCAGTCGTGGGTCGCATTCCAGTAGAGCACCGGCGAGAAGATCGCGATTGCGATCAACGCTGCCAGCCATGGATAGGGACTCGAAAGCTGCGTCCTTCGCCACGACGGGACGACCGCATATCCAGCGATCGCCGGCAACAGCAGAACGACGGTATATTTGGACAAGAGGGCAAGCCCGCCGAATACGCCGGCCAGCAGCCACCATCGCAGATTGCCCGACAAGGCCAGCCGCGCCAGCGCCCACACCATGGCGAGCGAGAACGCGATCAGCGCCGTATCCGGCACCACTTTCGCCATCAGCAGACCGTAGTCGAACGCGGCTTCCGGCAGCAGCACGGCCAGCAGGACGTACCGCCAGTCCCGCAGCGTTCGCCAGACGATGTCGGCGAGCAGAAGCTGCATGACCAGCATGGCAAGCAGCCCGCTGAATCGGACGCCGAAATTGGTGTCGCCGAAGATCAGCGTCCCCAGATAGACGCACCACGAGATCATCGGCGGATGGTCGAGATAGGAAATGACGCTCTCTCGCGACCAGGTCCAGTAATAAGCTTCATCCACCCGCAGGGGAAAATTGGCGGCGAATATCCCGCGCATCAGGGTCAGGCCAGCGACGGTCAGCACGCAGACGACAATCCACCATTGCGGGCGGTTGAAGCGCAACGGAAAATGGCGGCGCGATGGAACGGCACCCGCGGCAGCGATGGTTTTTGAAAGGGGTGGTCGCAATTTGTGGCCTGCAAGATCGTAAGGACTGAGTTGGGCGCAAAATGGCGCGCTTCGTCAAACCAAATTTTCAAGACTGCCCGTTCGCTGCGGCGAATTTCAGGGAATCACGGCACCAGTTCGAATTGCAGCATCATCTCATTGTCTTCATGCTCGAGCACATGGCAGTGCCACGGATATTTTCCGGGAACGCCATCGAAGCGCGCAATGATGCGGACGACCTCACCGGGATCGACCCGAACGGTATCTTTCCATCCGCGCTCCTGGGGTGGCGGCGGGATGCGGCTGCCGCGCAGGTAGGGCTCGGCTGAAATCGGATCGGGACCTTCGCCGGGGATCTCCGCGTTCCATGCCTTCAGGTAATCGTCGCCGTCGAACTTCTGGCGATCGAGCACTTGAAAGCGGACGAGATGCAGGTGGATCGGATGGGCGTCCTCCGTGGGGTTGATCAGGTGCCACACTTCGGTATCGCCAACCTTGCACTGGATCGTGACCGGCGCATCCCACTTTCGCCCGTTGAGCAGGACTGCGGTCGGCTCGCCTTTCGCGTTCTTGTATTCGCTGAAGGCCATGTAGCGCACCTTGGCCTCGCGTTCCAATAACGGATTGACGGCGCGCAACTTGTCGGGAATGCGCGCCGTGTCCGGCCGGGCGAGACGTCTGCCGACACGGAATTCCATGACATTTGCCGTGGTTCGGCGGTCCGGGGTCTCGCCGTTCGGATAGGGCGTCGGTGCATCGTTCAACAGGCGGATCGATCCGCGCGCGCCGCGGAAGTCGACGATGACGTCCGCCCGCTCGGCCGGCGCCAGCAACAGGCGGCGCACTTCCACCGGGGCCGGCAACAGCCCCTGGTCGGTCCCGATCTGCAGGAAGCTGCGGCCGTCGGCGAGGCGCAATTGATAGAAGCGCGCATTGGAGCCGTTGAGAATGCGCAGCCGGTACTTCCGCGGCTCGACTTCCAGATGCGGCCACGCTTTGCCGTTCACGAGAATGGTATCGCCGAAGAACTCCGGAACCCACGGTCCCGGACGATCCGCCGATCCTGCCGATTCCGCCATCGGGTAAGTCAGCGAGCCATCGGGCGCAAAGCTGCGGTCCTGAATCATGAGCAGGACTTCGTGGTCGCCGCCCGGCAGGCCAAGGGCGTCTTCATGGTCGTCACGGATGAGGTAGGCGCCGGCAAGTCCGGCATGGACGTTGAGCCGCGTCTGGCCGATCGCGTGATCGTGATACCAGAGCAGGCAGGCATCCTGCTGGTTTGGATATTCATAGATCTCCCTCGTCCATTCGGCTCCGCGCTGAGCGAACCCGTTGCTGAACCATGCGTCGGGCCGGCCGTCGCTGTCGGGCGCCACCACGGCGCCGTGGAGATGCACGACGGTCTTGGTCGGCGGCTCGCCGTGATGGGTGCCGTGCAGATGCGCGTCGAACGCCTGTGGAATCAAGAAATCGCCGTCCGGAATTTCATTGACCCAGCGAACGAAGATCCTCTGCCCGGTGCGGACATCGAGCGTCGGTCCGGGAAATTGACCCGCATAGGCCCACAGCGGCGTCGGCGGCAGGTCACGATGCAGGCGCTGACGGACGGCGCGCATCGCGATCTCGTAGAGTGGGCTGCCTTCGTGGGTGCCGCTCGGTTTCAGCGCCTGATCGAGCCGGGGCAGGGGATCGACGAATTTTTGCAGTTTCGGACTGCCGGCATGACTTGCAGCCGGGCCGTGGCTTCGTGCGCTCTTTGGGAACAGCGACAGACCGGCAACGACGCCACCGCCGATCCAGAGCAGGCGTCGTCTCGATAACATTGCCACCCCGTTTGCTCGTTTTCTGATGATCCATTCCCGCCGCCGCCTTGGCAAGGGCATTGGCCGGTTGGTCCTCCTTCCGCCGGCGGGTCTTCATTTGACGAGGCTCAACAGGCCGGGGCGCGGCTCGAACAGCTCTCCTGCCGCGATCATCGACGCGAGTGCGCGATACAGCGCCTCGTGGGTCAAGCCAAGCTCGGCGGCCCACGCCTTCTTGGTATAGTCGAGTTTGACCGCGTCATTGCGGCCCTCCGTCTCGATGAAGTGGCTGATGCGTTCGCGCGCGGTCCGGAGCATCAGACGTTCGCTCTGGGCGCGGGCACGGCGCAACTCCGCGCTGACATAGCCGATCCAGGCGTCCCTGAAATGCGCGGTCGCCAGCGCCCTTTGAAAAGCGTCCCGGGGGATGGCGACAACGCGCGATCGTTCGATCGCCACGGCGTTGCAGTGATAGGAGGCCTGGTCGAGGCTGGCCTCGGCGATGAAACCGCCGCGCGATCGTTGCAGGATGATGTCTGCACCGGCAGAAGAGGTGCGCACCAGCCTGATTTCGCCGTACAGCACGCAATGCATCGCTTTCGGCCTGGCGCCCTGTGCGAACAGCAGGGTTCCCTTGGCAAGGTCCCGCTCCGAAGCGGCCTTGAGCGCTTCGGCGGGCAATGCCGACAGCAATTTCTCTGGTGTGAGCATTTTCCTGGACCCGCTCGGCCGTATGATCCAAATCATACAAGCTGAGCGCGGATCGCGCTACAGTGCCGAACGATCGAGAGGGGATTTATGCGAATTCTGGTGGCCATCGTTGCTGCGGTTCTGGCCGGCGGCAGCGCGACACTCGCCGTTGCCCAGCATCAGCACCGGCATGATCCTCCCGTTCCGCGCGCGCCGGACGCTCGGCAGTTCGTCAAGTTTCCCGCGGCATTGGTCGAGGACACGCTCGCCAACATGCGCGATCATCTGCAGGCGCTGCAGGAGATTCAGTCGCAACTCGGCATGGGTCATGCGGACAAGGCCGCCAGCATCGCGGAGACGCGGCTCGGAATGTCGTCGCTGGGGCTGCACGGCGCAGCGGAAGCTTCCAAACACATGCCGCAGGGAATGCAGGATGCCGGAACGGCGATGCACCGCGCGGCCAGCCGCTTTGCAATCGCGGCTCAGGATACGGTCGTTACCGGCGACCTGAAGCCGGCGTTTGCGGGGCTGGCCGAGATCACGGCGCAATGCGTCGGTTGTCACGCCAGCTACCGCATAAAATAGCGCCGCAACGCCGGCACGATGTTCGCTTGGGGTCAAGGGCAGCGCGCCGCGCAGGGGGTACCCAAAAGCAAAGATTGATCGGCTGCACATATCCGGATATCCCGACAGCAAAGGTATCCGATGCGGCTTCCCTTCTTCTACGGCTGGGTCATCGTTGTCGTGACGTTCGTCACCATGGCGATCGGCGTCAATGCGCGCACGGCGTTTTCGCTGTTCTTCCCGCCGATCATCGACGAGTTCGGGTGGGAGCGCGGCGTCACCGCGGGCGCCTTCTCGTTCGGCTTCGTGGTTTCCGGCGCGGTGAGCCCGCTGATCGGCCGCATGATGGACCGCTATGGCCCACGTGCGGTGATGGAAACAGGCGTCGCGCTGATGGCGGGCGGCCTGTTGCTGGCGCCGCTGACGACGCAACCCTGGCATCTGTACCTGACGATCGGCGTCATGGTCGGCGCCGGCAGCGTCTGTCTCGGCTATTCCGGCCAGTCGCTGTTCCTGCCCAACTGGTTCAACCGCCGACGCGGTCTCGCCATGGGCCTTGCCTTCGCCGGCGTCGGCATCGGCTCCGTCACCCTGTTGCCCTGGGTGCAGCTGATGATCGAGCAGACCGGCTGGCGCACCGCCTGCACCGCGATGGGGATCATGATCCTGGTCGTGCTGGCGCCGATCAACCTGTTGCTGCGCAAGCGCCCCGAGGACGTCGGGCTGTTGCCCGACGGCGATGCCGCGCCGACGGCGACATCGGCGAAGCCGATATCGAACATCGTCGATCCTGTCTGGGCCGGCATCGACTGGACCCTGCGGCGCGCGATGCGCACCGCGCGCTTCTGGTGGCTCTCATCAGGCTATTTCTGCGGCTTGTACGTCTGGTACGCGGTGCAGGTTCACCAGACCAAATACCTGCTCGACATCGGCTTCAGCTCCGGCGTCGCGGTCTGGGCATTGGGCGTGGTCAGCCTGCTTGGCATTCCCGGCCAGATATGGCTCGGGCATCTCTCCGACCGGATCGGGCGCGAATGGATCTGGACGGCGAGCTGCATGGGTTTTGCGATCTGCTTCGCGGCCCTGATCGCGCTGAAGTTCCATCCAAACGTGCTGCTGGTCTACCTGATGATTCTGACGCAAGGCGCGCTCGGCTACGGCATGACCTCGATCATCGGCGCGATCGTGCTGGAGATCTTTCAGGGCAAGCAATATGGCAGCATCTTCGGCACCATCATGCTCGCCGCGCTGGCGGGAGGCGCCGCGGGACCCTGGTTCACCGGCTTTTTGCACGATCTCTCGGGCAGCTATACGGTCGCCTTTGCGATCGGTATTGGCCTTAGCATGTTGTCCGCGGTCGCGATCTGGCAGGCGTCGCCCGGCAAGGTCCGGGCCGTCGCGGGGCAATTGCATAAAGCGAATAGGCCGGCCTGAGCAGCACTTCAGAACGGAACGTTGGCACGGCCGCGGACGGTCCACAGCTGCGTATGGCTGCCGATGCCGCCGTACTCTCCGCCGAGCGTAACGACGGCGCCGTTCGCAAAGCTTGTCGCGATACCCGCAACGGTGCGCGCGGACCAGCCGGTCTGGAACGGCTGCGACGCCAGCAAGCCGGGAGCGATCAGCACCGCTGCATCGTCGCCGGTGAAATAGTAGTCCGCGTAAAGCCCGGCGTAGGGCGCAATGCCGACGCTCGATGTCCACGCCACCGGATAGATCACCTTCAAGCCACCGGAGGCGCGGCCGGTCGCAAAACTGTGCTCGGCCTGCGACGTGCCCAGCGAATCGACATAGGCGTTCTGGCGTTCCCACAGCGCATACACCTTGGCCGATGGTTCGATGGTGAAACCGCCGGCCACGTAGCTGCCCGTCAGTCCGCTGGTCACCAGCAGGCGCTTTCCATTGAACGTGCCGGCGGCGGTGCCGGCGGTGCCGTCATAGCCGATGCCCGAATAGGCCGCGGCGGCGTCGAACCGCAGTCCGGGCAATATTCTCCAGCCGAGGTAAGAACCGACGGTCCAGCCGTCGCCCTTCAGGCGACCGACCAGCGCGTCGGATCGGTAGTCGAATGTCTCATAGCCGCCGAGCACGCCCACCAGAACGTCCGGCGCGAGTTTGTGGGTGAGGCCGATCAGCGCATTGATTTGACCGCCATAGAATGTCGGCCCCGTGAGCGCACCATGCTGCTGGTTGACGCGGCTGGTTTGCACGTCGGCCCAGGCCAGCCACTCGCGCGGTGTCGCGCGCGGCGGCGGTGCCTTGGCTGCCTTGTCGATCGAGGCCAGCGCCGAGAAGGCGTGATCGACGCGGCCGCTGCCTGGTCCTGATGACATCGCGGGATCGCGCAGGGTGTATTGCGTCGCGCCGCTATGGGCACCGTCCGGAACCTCGGCGCCAAAATTGAACCGGAGCCCGGATCCCGACGGCGAGACCGGCGGCTGGTTGCCGCTGAATCCGTCCGAGATCGCCGCATCGATGGCGCCGGAGATCGCCTGGCCGGAGCCCTGTGCCACCATTTTCGTCGCGGCAATCTGAAGCGCGCGCAGATTCGTGCTGTCGGCCGGGACATTGATGGATTGTGCGAGCACGGCCGACGTACTCGATGCAAAATTCGCATTGCCCGCATACACTACGGTGATCGAATGCACACCTACTGTCAGGGTCGAAACGGTGAGCGACGCTGTGCCTGCGGACAGGGCCGCGCTCCCAATATTTGTCGTCCCGTCCATGAACGTCACGCTGCCGGTCGGTGTGCCGCTCCCGCTGCTCACGGCAGCCGTGAACGTCACTGCCTGGCCGACGGTGGCGGGATTGAGCGATGAGGTCAGCGTCGTGCTGGTTGAGGTCTGGGCAAAGGCATAGAGGCCCGCTCCGATTCCGGGGCCGCTCGGCGTTGTCACCGCGACGTCGACCGTGCCCGGCGCATGTGCGGGCGTGGTCGCGGTGATGGTGGTGTCGTTGACGACGGCGAAGGCGGTCGCGGCGATTCCGCCGATGGCTACGGCAGTGGTGCCGGTGAAGTTGGTGCCGGTGATGGTGACGGCTGTGCCGCCAAGGCGGGTGCCGCTGTTGGGGGTGATCGCCGTCACGCCCGGAGCCGGCGTCGTGTAGGTGTAGAGTCCCGATCCGGTGCCGGTGCCGCCCGGTGTCGTCACCACGACATCGACCGCACCGACGGCATGTGCCGGCGTGGTGGCGGTGATGGTGGTGCCGTTGACCACCGTCACGCCGGTAGCTGGATTGCCGCCGATGGTCACGGTTGGGGTGCCGATGAAATTGGTGCCGGTAATGGTGACGGCCGTGCCTCCGAGTGTGGTGCCGGTGGTGGGAGCGGTCGCCGTCACGGTTGGCGCAGCCTTGGCCGTGACTGTCACCGCCGGCGTGGTGAACGTGCCCGGTGAGGCTCCGAGATTGATGGCGTCGGCGGTGTTGGAGGCCGTCGTGCCCGCCGCAGTGCCGGCCGGGAACTGGACATTGACGATCAGGTCGCCGCTGTTGCCGGCGGTCAGTGGACTGACAAAAACAAATTGAACCCGGGTTCGGCCAGACCCGCCGAAATTCGGCGTCACATTGACCGCCGCGATATCGCCGGTCGGCGCTGCCGGCACGGTCGACATGAAAGTGACCTCGGCAGGCAGGAGATCATCGACTTCCCCGTTGAGGCACGGTCCGGAGATGCTGGTGCAGTTGTAGGTCAGCCGGAATGCGAAGGTCTGTCCGACCAGCTTGGTATTGCCTGCATCAACCTGAATGGCGGACTTCACCAGCGGCTGGCTCACGGCAGGCCCGGCACTTGCGAAAAAGCAGCCGATGATGGCCAGCAGCGCGTAAAGGGACGCGCGCGGAAGGCTGCCTAAGCGACGCATAACGTGGTCCTGTGGGAGCAATATGACTTCAAAAAAAATCTTGCGATATCCGCAATCGGCGCCGCGCCGCCTTCCAGTCCCGTCCGGTCCTATTCATGTTCACATTATGCTGCGGCCGACAATTGATTTTGCGGCCACTGGACCTTCGCCGGTCGAAGCGGCGGCTTGACTGTGACATTTTGAGATGCTTGCCGTGATATCCCGTTTACAGGCTTGCCGATATCGGCGGCTTGTGGGCCAAGCGCCGCGTCAGGCGCGGTTCAGCTCGATGAAATACCCATCCCTCGCTGCAGATCGCCGATGGCGCGCAGGAAGCTGTCGGCCGGTGTGGTCTCCGGATCGATCAGGCGGTGCAGGCGGAAGCCGTCCTCCAGCGCCAGCAGGATTGCGCCGGTCCACGCCGGATTGATGAATCCGTTCTTGCCGTTGCTCTTCAACGTGGTCTCGACGATGTCCGCGACCAGTTTTCGCCGGGCGCGCAGGCGCTTGGCGAGGTCGGGCCTGCGCTTTTCGGCGCGCGCCACGAACAGGATCATCTCCATGTGCAGCAGCGGCGAACGCCCGAGCGGATCCTGCTGGCTGCGGTCCATGGTCTTCAGCGCATCGATGAAATCCGCGAGGCTCCTGTGCTTGGCGAGGAGATCGAGACTGCGCCGGATGGATTGCGCGACGTGATCCTCGAGCATGGCGATGATCAGTTCGTCCTTGCTCTTGAAGTTGGAATAGAACGCTCCGCGGCTGAAGCCGGCCGCCGCCGCGATGGCCTCGATGCTGGCGCCCCCGATGCCCTGTTCCTCGAACACGCGCGCCGCCGCCTCGAACAGCTTTTCGCAGGTGTCGTCCCTGGTCGGTCTGGTTCGAACTCTTGACATCAGTCAATTTTAGTTCAGAATGCAACTCGATACAACAGTGTATCCAATTTCAAATGGTCCGGATGACAACCGGTCCGGCCCTGAGGACAGCGCCAATCCGCCCGAATGTGCGGGTATTTCAGCGCGGCAACTGATTGAGGTCACCATGAACGAGCATGTTCAGACGACGACCAGCGCGCCGCTTTTCAATCCCCTGGCGCCGGAGTTCATTCGCGATCCCTATCCGCATTACGAGCGGCTGCGCACCACCGATCCGATGCATCTGACGCCGCTCGGCATGTTCGTGGCGAGCCGCCACGCCGAGGCCAGCCTGGTGCTGCGCGACAAGCGTTTCGGCAAGGACTATGTCGAGCGCTCGAAGCGGCGCTACGGGCCGCAGATCATGGACGAGCCGGTGTTCCGCAGCATGAGCCACTGGATGCTGCAGCAGGACCCGCCCGACCACACCCGGCTGCGCGGCCTGGTGGTGAAAGCCTTCACCGCGCGCCGGGTCGAGGACATGCGTCCGCGCATCCAGCAGGTGGTCGACGACACGCTCGACCGCATCGCTGCCCAGGGGCATATGGACCTGATCGAGGATTTCGCGTTCCGGCTGCCGGTCACGATCATCTGCGACATGCTCGGAATTCCCGAGGAGCACCGCGAGACCTTCTACAACGGCTCGCGCGACGGCGGCCGCTTGCTCGATCCGGTGCCGCTGACCAAGGCTGAAATCGAGCAGGGCAACGCCAGCAACGCGATGGCCCAGATGTATTTCCAGCAGCTGTTCGAGCTGCGGCGGAAGAATCCCGGCGACGATCTCACCACGCAGCTGGTGCAGGCCGAGGAAGACGGCAGCAAGCTCTCCAATGAGGAACTGACCGCCAACATCATCCTGCTGTTCGGCGCCGGCCACGAGACCACCGTCAACCTGATCGGCAACGGGCTCCTCGCGCTCTACCGCAACCCCGATCAGCTCGCGCTGCTCAAGGCCAACCCCGCGCTGATCACCAACGCCATCGAGGAATTCCTGCGTTATGATTCCTCGGTGCAGATGACCGGCCGGGTGGCGCTGGAAGACATCGACGACCTCGGCGGCAAGAAAATCCCGAAGGGCGAGACCGTGCTCTGCCTGCTGGGTTCCGCCAATCGCGACCCGGCGGTTTATCCCGATCGGCCGGAGCGTCTCGATATCACCCGCCCCAAGATCCGTCCGCTGTCCTTTGGCGGGGGCATTCATCTTTGCCTCGGCGCCCAACTGGCGCGAATCGAGGCGGAAGTCGCGATCGGGACCCTGTTGCGGCGGCTGCCGGAGCTGCGGCTCGACGATGCCGAGAATCCGGAATGGCGGCCGACCTTCGTGCTGCGCGGCCTCAAGCGGCTGCCGGCAAGCTGGTAACGGCTTCCGGCGCCGAGCCGTCGCACGCGCCGCTGTGACTTCGCCACTATTGCCTCTATATATGGTCCCGCTCCGGCGTTGATGTCAGCGTGGCGGCGGGTGGGCCGTCCCGGGCCGCCATCGCGCCGGGGCGTGCCCAAAGGGAGACACCGTGCAGACGACGCTGCTCGGATTGGCGATTGCCTTCATCATCGCGCTGGTAGCCGCGCTGATCGGGCCATACTTCATCGACTGGAACCAGTTCCGGCCGCAATTCGAGGCCGAGGCCACCCGGGTGATCGGCGCGCCGGTACGCGTCGCCGGTAAACTGGACGCGCGTCTGCTGCCGGCGCCGTCGCTGCGGCTGCGCTCGGTGACGGTCGGCGGCGCCAACGATCTCGGCAAGGTTCGCGCCGACAAGCTCGACGTCGAATTCAGCCTGGGCTCGCTGATGCGCGGCGAATGGCGTGCCACCGAACTGACCATCAACGGCATGGCGCTCGATCTCGGTCTGGATTCGCAAGGCAGGATCGACTGGCCGGCATCTTCAGGGAAATTCAATCTGGGGTCGCTGGCGATCGACCGGTTGAACCTGACCGGCCGCATCGCGCTGCACGACGCCTCGAGCCGCGGCACGTTGGAGCTGAACGACATCGCCTTCAGCGGCGACGTGCGTTCGCTGGCCGGCTCGGTGCGCGGCGACGGCAATTTCGTGCTGTCAGGGGTGCGCTATCCGTTCCGGGTGTCGTCCGGTCAGACCCCCGACGGCAACGGCACCCGCGTTCATCTCAATATCGATCCCGGCGCGCGTGCGTTATCGGCCGATCTCGACGGCGTGCTTTCTTTCGAGGCGCGCGCCCCGCGTTTCGAAGGCGCGGTAACGCTGGCCACTCCCGCCGGACTCAAGACCGCCACAGATGTCCCCATCACGCCGTGGCGAATATCGGCCAAGGCAAAGGCCGATCCATCCGCCGCGCGGCTTGAGCAAATCGAGGCCAGCTACGGCACCGAGGACAACGCGCTGAGATTTTCAGGCGCCGGCGACATTCGCTTCGGCGCTTCGCCGCTGCTTCGCGCCACGCTGTCGGCGCGGCAGCTCGACGCCGACCGGTTCGTCGCCAAGGGCAATGGCGCCGGTGAGCCGGCCCGGCTGCTGCCGGGCTTGCGCGCAGTGATGGCCGCGATCCCGCAGACTTCACCGGTCCCGGCGCAGATCGAACTGAGCGCCGAACAGATCATGCTGGGCGGGCGCCCGGTGCAGAATCTTGCCGCCGGGTTGCAGACCGACGCCAAATCCTGGAGCATCGACCGGCTTGAGTTTCGGGCGCCGGGCGCGACCCGCGTCAGCTTGAGCGGCTCCAACCCGCAGCCCGGCAGCTTCACCGGTGCGCTCAGCGTCGATTCCTCCGATCCGGATGCCCTGGTGACGTGGCTGCAGGGCCGCGGCGAGGTGATCCATCGCAGTCAAAAGCCGCTGCGGCTGCGCGGCGACCTGACCGTGGGTCAGGATCGCGTTGGGCTCGAAGCCATGAAGGCCGAGATCGAGGGCAACACCGTCGAGGGGCGGGTTGCGATTTCCACGGGCGGCGGCGGCTCGCGGTTCGAGGCTGGGTTGAAGGCGGAACGTCTCGATCTCGACGCCGCGCTCGCCTTGGCGCGTTCGCTGGCGGGTCCGCAAGCCGAGTGGCCGGACGAGGCGCAGCTGACGCTCGATATCGGCCGCGCGACATCGGCCGGTCAGGAATTGCGGCCGTTGATGGCGAAGCTCGGCTATGGCGCGAAGATGTTCTCGCTGGATCAGCTGAAGATCGGCGAGGCCGGCGGCGTGACGGTCGAGGGCACGGGAAGTTTCGACCGCGTCAACACCACCGGGAAGCTGACGCTGAATTCGAGCGCCGCGTCGCTCGGACAGATCACCGGCCTGATCGTGCCGCTGGCGCCGGCGGTCGCGGCGCGGCTCAATGCGATCACGGCAAGCCCCGGCCCGGTGCGCCTCAAACTGTCGCTCGATCTCGACAAGAACCCTCAGCAGGCCGATCGCGCCAGCGCACGCGCGGTGTTCGATTTCGACATACCGCAGATCAAGGGCACCGCCACGATCACGGCAAGGCCGGTGATCACCGCGGTGCGCGGGATCGATCTCGATGCGCTCGGGCGCAGCGAGATCAACATCGAATCGAAACTGTCCGCAGAGCAGGGCCGTTCGTTGCTGGCGCCGCTGGGGCTCGATCGCGCGATCGCCGCGGGCGATGGCCCGGCGCAATTCGAAGGTTCCCTGGCGGGCGTGTGGCGTGCGCCGTTGCGGCTGAAGGTGAAGATGTCGGGAACCGGTCTCGACGCCGAAGCCGAGGGGACAGCAGAGCCGTGGGCGGCCGAGCCGAAGGCCAGCGTCAATTTGAGGGCTCGCAGCGTCGATCTTGCGCCGCTGTTCGATCTCAAGCCGTCCGATAGCCCGGCGCGGAACATCAGCCTGTCGTCGCGCGTCTCGCTTGCGGGCAACAGGCTGAGCTTCGACGATCTCGACAGCACGATATCGGGCTCGAGGCTGCGCGGCCGCATGGCGCTGGTCCTTGACGAGGAAAAGAACGTCGAGGGCGAAGTCGGCCTCGACACGCTCGATCTCGGGCCGGCTTTCGCGCTTGCGATCGGCGCGGCGGGACACGATGCCGCCGAGCCGCTCGGCTCCGGGCTCTTGAAGGGCTGGCGTGGCCGCATCGCGTTCCAGGCGCTGCGCGGCGCGCTGCCGGGCGGCGGCGAATTGCGTCCGGTCAGCGGCGCGGTCAGGAGCGACGGCCAGTCGCTGGGCTTCGATGCGATCAAGGGCGATATCGGCGGCGGCGAGGCGAGCGCCACTATCGACGCCAAAGCGACCGCCAATGGAATTGCCTTGAATGCGCGCGTCCAGTTCAGCGGCGTCGAAGGTGCTGCGCTGCGCTATCGCGGGCTGAAGATGCCCGAAGGCCGCGCCTCGATGCAGATGACGCTGGCGAGCCAGGGCCGCAGCGCTTCGGCGCTGACCGGCGCCTTGTCCGGAAGCGGAACGGTGACGCTGGAATCCGCTCGCATTGCCGGGCTCGATCCGCGCGCCTTCGAGGCCGCGGTCCGCGCCAGCGACGGCGGGCAGGCGACCGACGACGCCAGGCTGCGGCAGATCGTGGAGCCGGTGCTGTCGGCGGGTGTGCTGTCGATCAAGCCGGCGCAAGTTCCGTTCAACATCAGGGATGGCCGGATCCGCGTCGGCGCGACCACGCTGGAGGCCGAAGGCGCGCGCGTCATCGTGTCGGGCGGCTACGACATTCCCGCCGACCAGGCCGACATCCGCGCCAACCTGGCCTCGACGGCGGCCGGGCCGGCGGCCAGCCGCGCGGAAATTCAGCTGTTTGCCGCGGGCCCGCCCGATGCGCTCGATCGCACGGTTGACGTCGCGGCGTTGTCGTCATGGCTGGCGGTGCGGGCGATCGATCGCGAAACCCGAAGGCTCGAAGCGATCGAGCGCGGCGAGCCGTCCCCGCCATTGCCGGCTTCGCTGCCGCCGCCGGCAACCGCCTCGTCTTCGAGCGAGCCACCGGAGGCGGCCCTGCCTCCGCTGCCAACTTCCGAAGTGCCGATTCCAGGCCGCGATCCGCGCCGGCTCGCGCCGAAGGCCAGGGCCGGCGTGCCGCATCCGCCCGGCACGCCGGTTCCCAACGCGGCGAGCCCGGCAAGTTCCAATGCGCCCATGGCGAGCCAGCAGCAGGCGGCGCCGCTGCCGCCGCCGATCGAGGTCAGGCCGGCGCCGAACGTGGTGCGGCAGCCGCCGAAGCCGCGGCCGCCGCTGGCGCTGACGCCGCCGGTTGCCAATCCATAATGATCGGCGTCTTGACACTCAGACCTTGCGCAATATCAATGAGCTGTCTGAGCGAACGCGCGATCAAGGTTCCCCTCCAGGGAGCAGCACATGGCCAAGCGCATCGCGATCATCCAGGGCCATCCAGACCCGGCGGGCCATCGCCTGTTACACGCGATGGCCGACGCCTACGCCGAAGGCGCAACTGCAGCAGGGCACGAGGTTCGCCGCATCGAAGTCGCGAAGCTCGAGTTTTCGCTTCTGCGCACGCAGGCGGATTTCGAGACCGGCGCGTTGCCGCCGGCTCTGGTGCAACCGAGCGAGGACATGCGCTGGGCGGAGCATTGGGTGTTTCTGTTTCCGCTCTGGCATGGAACCATGCCGGCGCTGTTCAAGGGCTTTCTCGAACACATCTTCAGGCCCGGCTTTGCCATGGAGTACAAGAAGGAAGGTTTTCCGAAACGTCTGCTCGCCGGCCGTTCGGCCCGCATCGTCGTGACCATGGGAATGCCGGTACTGCTCTATCGCTGGTACTTTGGCGCCTATGGACTGCGGGCTTTCGAGCGCAGCATGCTGAGCTTCGCCGGAATCAAACCTGTCCGCGAGAGCCTTTACGGGCTCAGCTTTGCCAACCAGAAGAAGCGGGCACGCTGGCTCGAGGACCTGCGCAGGAGCGGCGGGCGCGCCGACTGAGCGCATGACGGATGATGCGAACCGCGATAGATCTTCCCGATGGATATTTCTGCAATCCTGCAAGCGATGATCCTGCTGACGCTGGCCAACGGCACGCCTGTCGTTGCCAAGAGAGTCTTCGGGCCATCCTTTGCGCTTCCACTGGATGGCGGACTGACGTTTTTCGATGGACGCCCCCTGTTCGGACCATCGAAAACCATCCGCGGGATCGTGTTCTCCATACTGGTGACGGCTTTGGGCGCGCCGCTGCTCGGCCTGGATTGGAGCGTTGGTGCGATCGCGGCGGCTGCCGCCATGGCCGGCGATCTGTGCTCCAGTTTCGTGAAGCGCCGTTTGAATTTTCCGCCGAGCAGCCAGGCGCTCGGGCTGGATCAATTGCCGGAATCGCTGTTGCCGCTGCTGGCATGCCGTGCCGCGCTGGCGCTGACGGCCGTCGACATCGCCCTTGGCGTCGGGCTGTTCTTCGTCGGTGAACTGATTCTGTCCTGGGTTCTCTACCGCGCGCATCTGCGCGACGAGCCGTATTAGAGCGTTTTCAAGCGAAGGCCTGCCCCGGACTTGATCCGGGGTGGATACCGGTTCGCGTGAAGAAGACGCGTCAAGACAAAAAGATGGAGCCCCGTTCCGATTCAACCGGAACGGAAAAGGCTCTTGCCGGCCCTCAGCCGCGCCGCAGGTGATGCAGGGTTATTTCGGGCGGACAGTTGAAGCGTACGGCGACGACGCTCGAACCGGCGCCGACGGAGGTATAGCCCTTCATGTCGTGATACTGCCAGGCGCCGGAGCCCATGCGCCGCGGCAGTGCGGATTCGAGCGTGATCGGAATCGATCCGGGCAGGCAGATCTGGCCGCCATGGGTGTGCCCGCTCAATATCAGATTGAAATCGGCGTGGGCGGCCTGGCGATAGATTTCCGGCGTGTGCGACAGCAAAATGGAGAACTCGCCGTCCGGAATCTGTGACGCGGCCTTTTCGATGTTGTCGACCCTGAAGAAGTGCGCGTCGTCGATCCCGGCGATGTAAATCTGCTGGCCATCGCGCCTGATTGCCTCGCTCTCGTTGAGCAGCATTCGGATTCCCATGGCCTCGAGCCCCGGAACCATCTGGATGGTGTCGTGGTTGCCGAGCACCCCGTAGACCGGTCCCCTCAGGTGTGCCCGTACCCGCGAAACGCTGTCGAGGGCAGCCTCGAACGGTCCGAACGTCTTGCCGCGAAAATCGCCGGTCAGCACGCATACGTCGTAGCTGAGGTCGGCGACCAGTTCGACGAGGCGGCGCATCGTAGCCTCATTCATGTCGGCATGCATATCGCTGATGTGAAGCAGGGTGAAACCATCGAACTGCGGCGGCAGGTCCTTGAACCAGACGTCGTTATGCCTGAGCACGATGCGTTCGGCATTTCTTCTGCCACGTCCGTAGAGACCGGTCAGCCTGAGCGCGTTCCGGATCACCGAATGGACCGAGTACCAGTTCTCGAGGTGAAAGAAGGTCAGGCCCTGCCCGAACACTTGCGCCTCGTGATCGGTCTCGATCCCCAGCCGCTGCTTCGCATGCACCCGTCCGAGGCGCTGCTCCAGTTTCGTCAGAAGGTCTTTGTGCATCTGGCCACGTCCCTCGGAATTTCTCCGGTCGCTCACGACAGACATCAGCTGGCTGGTTTCGTTTCAGTCCTCATGGTGGCGGACATGATCAGCGCCGCCAATGCCGAAAACACCGCGCCGGCCACGAACGTTGCCGTCGGTCCGAAGGCTTGCCAGAGCCAGCCCGCAAGCACGCTGGCGACCAGCAGCGCCGCTCCGGCGACGAGATTGAACAGACCGAAGGCGGTGCCGCGGAGATCTTCAGGCGCGGTATCGGCGACGAGCGCCGATAGCAGGCCCTGGGACAGTCCCATATGCAGCCCCCAAAAACCGACGCCGATGAAGACCGCGACAAGTCCCGGAACGAAGGCCAACGTCAGATCGGCGATCAACAGCGCGCCGAGCCCGCATAGCAGCAATTTCACCCGGCCTACCCGGTCGGAGAGAATGCCGGCCGGCGTCGCCGTCAGGGAATAGACGACATTCATCCACACCAGCACCAAGGGGATCAGCGCCAGTGCGAGGCCTTCGGCCTGTGCCTTCAGCACCAGAAAGGCTTCGCTGAACCGCGCCAGCGTGAACACCATGCAGATCGCAATGACCATCCAGAACGATGGCGACAGACGCTTGAGGTCCTGCTTGTGGATCGGCCAGCCGCGCTTTGCCGTGGCCTTGACGCCGTCCGGCTCCTGAACGCCGAGGACGATCAGGAGCACGGCAAGCGCCGCGGGTACCGCCGCCCACCAGAACACGGCGCGGAAGTCGTTGGCATAGAACGCCATCAGGGCCACCGCCAGCAGCGGTCCCGTGAACGCCCCGACCGTATCGAGGGCCTGGCGGATGCCGTAGGCGGCGCCGCGGATCGCGGGTGGCGTCACATCCGCGATCAGCGCGTCGCGCGGCGCGCCGCGAATACCCTTGCCGATCCGATCCACGAAGCGCGCCGCCAGAACCTCCCAGGCCGTGCTCGCCAGCGGAAACACCGGCTTGGTGACCGCAGCCAGCCCGTAGCCGATGCCGACCAGCAGCTTGCGCTTGCCGATGCGGTCGGAAAGGGCGCCGGAGAAAAGCTTGGCGATCGATGCGGTAGCTTCGGCGACGCCCTCGATCAAACCGACGATGGTCGCGCTGGCGCCGACCGCGGTCACGAGAAAGATGGGCAGCAGGCTGTGAATGAGTTCGGACGAGATGTCCATCAGCAGGGAGACGAAGCCGAGCGCCCACACGCTGGCAGGCACGTTGCGCCAGGTCGCGGACGGGACTTTTCCGATTTTCGAACTCATCGGGAATGGTTAGCAGACCATTGCGTGCCGGTCTTGAGTTGGGTCAACCGGCCGATGCCGCCGGCCTCGTATCCGCCGCGGCCGCCGATTCGGGGACTTGCCTGCCGACGTTACGACGCGGGACACGACGAAAAGGTCGAATTCACCGGCATTTGAGCGAATTCTTAGAGATAATACTTATCCGCCGACTTTACCGAAAAATCGCGTTTGCAGCGTAGGGTCCAATCCGCGCAGATGCCGTTTGCGCGCGTGGGTTGCGACTTAAGGTCTAAGAAAAATGAGCGGGGCAAAATCCTTCCTGAGGGATCTCGACCAGGCGGTTTCGCGGGGAACGGCTGAAAGCCGCATGCGGGCGTTGTGGCATACGACCGATCTGATGATCACCGGCCGCTACAGCGAGGACGAGATCTGGACCTTCGGCGAGGTCATCGGACGGCTCGCTGACGAGATTGAAGTCGCCGCCCGCGCCCAGCTCGCAAGGCGGCTGGCCCGCTTCGAGAAAGCCCCGGTCAATATCATCCATAAACTCGCCTTTGACGATTCGATCGACGTCGCCGGTCCGATCCTGCAGGAGTCCGAACGGCTGGAGCCTTATGCCCTGGTCGCCAACGTCTGCACCAAAGGCCAGCCGCATATGCTCGCGATCTCGAAGCGGGAGACGCTCGAGGAAGCGGTGACGGACGTGCTGGTGACCCGCGGCAACAGCGAGGTCGTGATCTCGGTCGCCACCAACAATGGCGCGCGTTTCTCGGATTTCGGTTTCCTGCACATGATTCAGCGGGCCGAAGGCGATTCCATTCTCGCCGAGCAGCTCGGCCTTCGCGAGGACATTCCCAGGCATCTTTTCCAGCAGCTGATCGCCAAGGCGACGGACGACGTGAGAAAGCGGCTCGAACGCGAGCGTCCCAACATGGTCGACCAAATTCAGTCCACGGTGACCGATGTTGCGGGCGAGCTGCAATCCAAGTTCGGCCCGGTATCGCGAGGCCATTTTGTCGCAAAACGGGTGGTGACGACGCAGCATCGCCAAGGCAACCTGAATGAAAAGAGCATCTCCCTCTACGCCAGGTCCCACAGGCTCGAGGAGGTCACGATTGGGCTGTCCTTGTTGTGTTCGTTGCCGAGCGACGTGATCGAGCGCGCCTTGCACGACAGGAACAGGGAAACGCTGCTGATCCTCGCCAAGGCCCTCGACTTTTCGTGGGAGACCACGATGTCCCTGCTTTTCCTCGGTGCGAAAGATCACCGCATCACCGCGAAAGACCTGAGAGACCTGGAAAGCGATTTTGGCCGCCTCAATGTCGAGACGTCCCGAAGCGTTCTGGAATTCTATCAGTCGCGCAAGAGCATCGGGGACACCTATGCCAGCCCGAAGCGGCAGGCCGCCGTCGTGCAATGATATCACCGCTCTAGAACAGGCTCGGGAGCATCGGCAATGAACGCATTCACATTCGGAACCTCCGTGCGCAAGAGCTTCGGCGTTGCCTCCAGCGAGCCGAAGCCCGAAGCCTCCTCGGTGGACATGGCCTGGCTCGTTCTCGAAGCCGCGAACGATCTCGGTGACGAGGCGGCTATCGCAGCCTGCCGGCGGGTGATCGATGCGAGCCTCAATGGCACGTCCGCCCCGCCATCCGACGTCCACCTCATCGCCGAATATTTCAGGTGATTTGGGGCGCTGCGGTCGGGCGCAGCCCGGCTCGCCCGCCGTCGTGTTGGACGTGGTTTGCGAATCCGGCGCGATCATGCATCATGAATCATGGACTCGCTTGCGGCCGTTTTCCGTGAAGTTGGCGCCCCCGTCTCGATCGAGCGCATCGCGCTGGATCCGCCGGGGCCTACCGAGGTGCTCGTGCGCATTGCCGCGGTCGGCCTGTGCCGCACCGACTATCACGTCATGCGCGGCGAGCGCCGTGTCGCCATGCAGCCGATGGTGCTGGGCCATGAGGCCGCAGCCGTCGTCGAACAGGTCGGCGGCGCGGTCACGGGCATCAGCTCCGGCGATCACGTCGTTCTAACCTTCATCCCCGGCTGCGGCAAATGCCACTGGTGCCGGCGCGGCCTGCATCACCTGTGCGCCGAGGGCGCGCGCATCACGCAGGGGCCGCAACTCGACGGCACCTACCGCCGGCGTGACCGCGACGGCGCGGAGGTCGGCGCCTTCTGCATGATCGGCGCCTTTGCCGAGCGTGCCGTCGTCGATCAGGCCTCCGTCGTCGTGATCGGCAAGGACATTCCGTTCGATCTGGCCAGCCTGGTCGCCTGCGGCGTACCGGCCGGCGTCGGGGCCGCGCGGCAGCGTGCGCGGGTGCAGCCGGGCCAAAGCGTGCTGGTAGTGGGCTGCGGCGGCGACGGCATGAACGTGGTTCAGGGCGCGCGGCTGTGCGGCGCCGCCAGGATCATCGCCGCCGATATCGTACCGGCCAAGCTCGACTGGGCGCGCGAGTTCGGTGCGACCCATGGCGTCAACGCGCAAGGCGACGCCCTGATCCGTGCGGTGCATGAGCTGACCGACGGCATCGGCGTCGATCACGCCTTCGTCTGCATCGATCCGCCCTCGACCCTGCTGCCGGCGTTCCGCGCCACCGCCAGGGGCGGCAACGTCGTGGTGACCGCGCTGACGCCGGACACCGTGACCGAGATCAAGATTCCGCCGCTCGAATTGTTCGTGACGCAAAAGGCGATCATGGGCGCGGTGTACGGCTTTGCCAGTCCCCGCCTGCAGATCCCCGAGCTGCTGGCACTGTATCGCAGCGGCGAGTTGAAGCTGCGCGAACTGATCACGCGCACCTATCGTCTCGACGAAATCAACCGCGGCTATGCCGACCTCGAGGCGGGCAGGAATCTGCGCGGCGTCGTGGTGTTCGGGGACTAGCAATTCCGGCAAGGCAGAAGGCCCATGCGCAAGGTTCAGCCGGCCCCGAGCGCGACCGCGATGTTGTAGGTCGCAAAACTCGCCGCGTAGGCCAGCACGAACATATAGGCGAAGGTGATCGCCATCCATTTCCAGCTTCCGGTCTCGCGGCGGATCACCGCCAGCGTGGAGGCGCATTGCGGCGCGAAGATGTACCAGACCAACAGCGACAGCGCGGTGGCGAGACTCCATTTCGTCGCCAGCAACTGGCCGATCTGCTCGGCGGCTTCCTTGC
This sequence comes from Bradyrhizobium sediminis, assembly GCF_018736105.1. Classification (NCBI taxonomy): domain Bacteria; kingdom Pseudomonadati; phylum Pseudomonadota; class Alphaproteobacteria; order Hyphomicrobiales; family Nitrobacteraceae; genus Bradyrhizobium; species Bradyrhizobium sediminis. The sequence continues at coordinate 4,335,312 of NZ_CP076135.1, read as the reverse complement.
CGCCCTCGATGGCATAGACGGTGCCGAGTGCTGCGACCGCGACCTCGCGCGCCGCCATGCCCGGGATCAGCGCGACAGCGATCTGCCAGTTGAAGCCGACCGGGGCCAGCAGGGGTTCGATCGCCTTGCCGATGACGGCCGCAAGGCTGTAGTTGATGGCGGGATCGGCGGCGCCGGCCGGCGGCTGCGGGAACGACGCCAGGAACCAGATCAGCACCATCATCGAGAAGATCGTGGTGCCGGCGCGCTGCAGGAACATCTTCGCCCGCGTGTAGATGCCGATCGCGATGCTGCGCGGGCGCGGCATCTTGTAGTCGGGCAATTCCAGCATGAACGGCGCCGGGGCGTAGTCGCGCAGCATGAAGAACTTGATCAGGAACGACATGCCGAGCGCGCTGGAGATGCCGGCCGCGTAGAGGCCGAACATCACCAGCCCCTGCAGATTGACAAAGCCCCAGATCTGCTTTGCCGGAATGAAGGCCGAGATGATCAGCGTGTAGACCGGGATCCGCGCCGAACAGGTCATCAGCGGTGCGATCAGGATGGTGGTCAGCCGGTCGCGGCGGTTGTCGATCACCCGTGTCGCCATGATGCCGGGGATCGCGCAGGCGAAGCTCGACAGCAGCGGAATGAAGGCGCGGCCGTGCAGGCCGGCGCCGCCCATGATGCGGTCCATCAGGAACGCCGCGCGCGCCATGTAGCCGAAATCTTCCAGGAGCAGGATGAACAGGAAGATGATGATGATCTGCGGCAGGAACACGACGACGCTGCCGACGCCGGAGATCACGCCGTTCTGCAGGAAGCTCTGCAGCAGGCCGGCGGGCAGGGTGTCATGAACCAGTTGTCCGAGTGCTGCGAAAGCCGAGCTCAGGAGTTCCATCAGCGGCTGCGCCCATGCGAACACCGCCTGGAACATCACGAACAGGATCAGCGCCAGGATCAAAAGCCCCGCGGCCGGGTGCAGCACCACGGCGTCAATCCGCGCGGTCCAGGTGTCGGGCCTCGCTGGCAGGCTGATGGTTTCGGCGATGATGCGGTCGGCCTCGCGCTGGGTGGCGCGCAATTGCGCCACTGTGAGCGGCTGCCAGAGATTGGGCTGCAGCGGGTGAGGCGTTTGCGCGGCGATGATCTCGTCGGTCCGGCGCAGCAGCTCGGCGGTGCCGCCCTTGCGCACGGCGATCGAGGTCACGACCGGGATGCCGAGCGCCTCCGACAGCCGCGGCACGTCCACGCTGACGCCGCGGCGGGTGGCGATGTCGAACATGTTGAGCACCAGCATCAGCGGCCGGCCGGTGCTCTTGAGCTCCAGCACGAGGCGGATCGTCAGCCGCAGATTGGTGGAATCGGCCACACAGAGCACGAGGTCGGGCAGCGCCTCGCCGGCGGTGCGGCCGAGCACGACGTCGCGGGTGATCTCTTCATCGGGGCTGCGGCCGCGCAGCGAATAGGTGCCGGGCAGATCGACCAGCGACACCTGACGGCCTGTTGGCGTGACGAACGAGCCTTGCTTGCGTTCGACCGTGACGCCCGGATAGTTCGCCACCTTCTGGCGGCTGCCGGTGAGCGCATTGAACAACGAGGTCTTGCCGCTGTTCGGCGTGCCCACCAGGGCCAGATGCAGCAGCGGAGCTTCCATGAATTCGAGATCCGGTCGCGTCAGGCGACAATAATGGCCATGGCCTCGCGCCGGCGCACCGCGATCGTGACGTTCTCGACGCGAACCGCGATCGGATCGCGGCCGACGATGCCTTCGTGCAGGACCTCGACCTTGGCGCCTTCGACGAAGCCGAGTTCGATCAGCCGGCTCTCCAGCTCATGGGCCGACAGCGCCGAGCCGGAATCGCCGGCGGCGAGCTGCTGGATCATGCCCGAATAGCCGCGCCTGGCCAGCCCCAGGGGCATTCCAGTGGCCGAGTGCGGACGCGCGCCGTTCCGTTGAGTCATGGCTTCTATTTCCAAGCGGCGGCGGTCCGGTCAAGGCTGGCGGTCGAAATGCGGCGGCACCTTAGAGCGATTATAAGCAATTCGCGCACCTTCCCGGCTACTGCGGCACCTTCGGATCAACTCCTTAAACGCCTGAAAGCCGGACCCGTATTGATCCAGCGCAATCCTTCTCCGGCAGTGAAGTTGCCGGGGAATGCCGCGGCCAAAGCGGGGTTTACACCTCCGGCTGGAGGGATCGCTCACAATGCAGCATCAGGAGGCTCGCATGATCAGCTCCGCGATAAGGTTTGTGACACTGGCTGTGTTTCTGACGGCGCTGGTCGCGGCTGCCCCGGTCATCCCGGCGTTGGCCGCCGGGGGAGGCGGTGGCGGTGGCGGCAGCGATCCCTATGGCTCTTCCTATCCTTCGACGACCCCGCCCTCGACGGGTACCAAGGCCACCGGCACGACCCACAAGGGCAAGAAGAAGACCGACAGGCAGTCCTCCCTGTTCGACAACCCCGCCTTTGCTCAGGGGTACCGCGCGGCCCATGCGACGATCTACGATCGCCACGACTATGCCGGCGCCATCGAGCAACTGAAGGCGCTCGGCCACGACGACTTCGCCGGCGTCGCCAACCTGATCGGCTATTCCTATCGCAAGCTCGGCGACTACAAGCTCTCGCAAGTCTGGTACGAGCGCGCGCTGAAAGCCGACCCGAACCACGTGCTGACCTGGCAGTATTACGGCCTCTGGCAGATCGAGCAGGGCAACCGCGAAAGTGCGCAATATCATCTGAGCCGGATCGCCGCGATCTGCGGCGCTGGCTGCGACGAGTACCGGTCGCTGGCCGCGGCGCTGGAAAAACCGCCCGGCACCGGCCTCGTCTACTGAAATTTGCGGACGCCATTCGGCGGGCGCGCTCCCAGTGGGAGGCGCCCGCGGCTGGCGCGTATTCGGCTAAAGCGCGCCTTCATGCCGACATCTCTACGCCGTGTGTCTCGTCATCGGTAAGGATTTCGAACGCCGCGCGGTTCTTCGTCTCCAGCACCTCTGTCGTACCGGCGCGCCTGTTCGTGAGACGCAGCGTACAGCGGGCAATCTTGCTGTTGAGGCAGTGTTTCACGCCACCCGGCGGATTGTAGTAGCGCAATCCCACGAACGCCTCCCGCGGCGCCGATATCGTGGCCGTGATCTCGGCATCCCGGTTTCGCGACGCAAATTGCCACGAAAAATATCCGAACTTTCCTTTGGCCCGGATCGCCTGACCCAATCCCGTGAACGCGTATTCCTTTTGCCTGTGGCGAAGCACCATCGGCGTGATCGGCGGCGTCCAGAACGGCCCGAGCCGAAGCCGCGCGGTCGCCACCTCCAGAAAGCTGTCGGGCTGGTTGTCGAACCCGGCAACCTGGCCCCACGCATAGAGATCGGTGTGGCGCGATCCCCAATTGTGGTTCTGGCTGCCGACCCAGTCGGCGATCTCGATTTGCATTCCGTCGACGGTCAGCACGCCGCTGAACCGCGCCATCGGCAGGCTGACGATGCTCTTGGCCGCGGGAAAGCGGCGTTCGTAAAACGCCAGAGGCAGCAGGAGAGCCGGCGGCGAATCCCCTTCGAATTTCAGGTTCCAGGCCAGGCTATGTTGCGCGCCTTCGATGGTGCCCTCGAGCCGGTTCGGCAGCAGCGTCGCCTTGCCGATGCGCACACCGAACGACGAGGCATCGAAGTCGCAGTCGGCGAACCGGTATTCCTGCTTGGCGACCGCGTGGCGATTCTGTTCGGCATTGAAAAAGATCGCCCAGAGTTCGCCGATCGCTTCATCCGGGCGCCCCTTGGGACTGAAGATCGTGTAGCGGATCCAGAAGGCCTGCGCACGATGCGGGTGGTTCGCGCGCAGGAAAAAGCTCTCGTAGTGACCCTCGGATTGGCCGCGATAGCGCGTGAAGTTCACACCTCGCGAAAATGTCTCCAGCCGGTCCTGCATGTTTGTGCGCGCCCCGCGCCCCTCGGTCGGCCGCTGCGATCGGCTCCAGTTCACCAACATGCGGCTCGACGCCGCGTCTAGCCCTGCGGCTTCGGATCCGATGCAGCAGCGGTGGCGGCGATGGCGCGGGTACGGAAATAGTCGAGCACGAACAGGCGAATAGCCGACGACAGGTTGCCCTGCTGGCGGTTGGAGTCGATCTCGCCGACCAGTTCGGACAGCGTCATGTCGCGCAGGCCCGAGATTTCCTTCATTCCGTTCCAGAATGCCTCTTCGAGGCTGACGCTGGTCTTGTGGCCGGCGACCACGATCGAGCGCTTTACGACCGGCGATTTCATGGCGCGTCCTCACCGTCGATGCGATGCTGGTCCAGCAGATTCTTGGCACGGCTCGTGCGCTGTTCGTCCAGAACGCGTTCGGATTTGGTTCGGCCGAACCGCGTCCGGTTGGCGTCGGCCTGCTTCGCCGACGCTTCGCGCTCGGCGCGCTTCTTGAATCGCTTCAGGTTGACCACGTCCCCCATGCCTGCCTCCGTTATCCAAATACTGAAGGGCAAGAGAAATAGTTGCGAGGGCGTAAGTGGCTTTTCGCCTCGGCCGGCTCGGTCGTCATCCCAGGAAATCCCCGTTAGTACCTTCTGATAGCACTAAAAAATATGTTTCGCTCTGCGAAAACCAAACCAAATATTGCGCTGCTCTACCATGAGGTGGATCAACGACGATAGCCGATTGGTCTCAGTCTTTAGGTGTTATGGTCTATAATAATATCGTTGCCCCGTAATTCCACGGGGGCTTGCCGCGGCGGTCAGCCGGGGTGTGTCATTTTGTCCGGCTGCACCAGCCGGTCGAATTCGGCTGCCGAAACCAGCCCCAGCCGCACCGCCTCTTCCCTCAGCGTGGTTCCGCGGCCGTGGGCCGACTTCGCTACCTTGGCCGCATTGTCGTAGCCGATCTTCGGCGCCAGCGCGGTCACCAGCATCAGCGAGCGTTCCATCAAATTCCGGATCCGCTTTTCGTCGGCGCGGATTCCCTCGACGCAGTTGACGGTGAAGGAGCGCGCGACGTCGGCCAGCAATTGAATGGATTGCATCATGCAATGGGCCATGACCGGCTTGTAGACGTTCAGCTCGAAATGGCCCTGGCTGCCGGCGACGGTGATGGCGGTGTGGTTCCCGAACACCTGACAGCACACCATGGTCATCGCTTCGCACTGCGTCGGGTTGACCTTGCCCGGCATGATCGAGGAGCCCGGTTCGTTCTCGGGCAGGATCAATTCGCCGAGGCCGGAGCGCGGACCCGATCCCAAAAGGCGGATGTCGTTGGCGATCTTGAACAGCGCAGTCGCCACCGAATTGATCGCGCCGTGCACGAAGACGTAAGCGTCGTTGGCGGCCAGCGCCTCGAACTTGTTGGCGGCGCTGGTGAACGGCAATCCTGTAATCCTGGCGACCTGCCGTGCGAACAGCCTCGCGAATTTCGGTTTCGAGTTGAGGCCGGTGCCGACCGCGGTGCCGCCCTGGGCCAGCGGATAAAGGTCTTTCACCGCCACGCGCAGCCGCGCGATGCCGCTCTCGACCTGCGCCGCATAGCCGGAGAATTCCTGGCCCAGCGTCAGCGGCGTGGCGTCCTGGGTGTGCGTCCTTCCGATCTTGACGATGCGGGCGAACGCCTTTTCCTTCTTGCGCAGCGCGCGATGCAGATCGCCCAGCGCGGGGATGAGGTCAGCCGTGATGCGCTGGGCGGCGGCGATATGCATGGCGGTCGGGAACGAGTCGTTCGACGACTGGCTCATGTTGACGTGGTCGTTGGGATGAACCGGCTTCCTGGCGCCAAGCTCGCCGCCCAACAGCTCGTTGGCGCGATTGGCGATCACCTCATTGAGGTTCATGTTGGTCTGGGTGCCGGAGCCGGTCTGCCAGACCACCAGCGGAAAATGATCGTCGAGCTTGCCGTCGATCACCTCGCGCGCGGCGCGCGCAATGGCGCCGGCGCGGCGCGCATCGATCAGCCCGAGTTCGCGATTGGTTTCGGCCGAGGCCAGTTTGACCATGCCGAGCGCGCGGACGATGGCCATCGGCATCCGGTCCTGGCCGATGCGAAAGTTCTGCCGGGAGCGCTCGGTCTGCGCGCCCCAATAGCGGTCGGCGGGAACCTCGATCGGACCGAAACTGTCGCTCTCGCTGCGGGTGGATTTGGTTCGCGATGGAGATGTCGATCGGGCCATAAATAGCGTCCGTTGCGCGAGGTCGCTGTTTTCGGAACCGGCGCACGGCCTGTTCCGCGCGACGGCGGCATCTTCATCCTACACGGCCGCAGGATTTCCTGCGCGCCGATTATTTCTTGCGGAAGCGATCCAGCCGCACCACTTCGGCGCCCTCGCTCGGCTTGGCCGGCTCGTCCCTGGTTTCGGCGGCAGGCGCCGCAACCGGCAGCCCGGAGGGGGCGGCGACGGCCGGCAGGTTCGCCGTCGGCGCCTCGGCCGCAGCGTCCGCCGGCTCGAACTGCAGGCCGAACTGCACCGACGGGTCGAAGAAGCTCTTGATCGCGTTGAACGGAACCACCAGCCGCTCGGGAATTCCGCCGAATGACAGCCCGACCTCGAAACGGTCTTCGGTCACCACCAGGTCCCAGAACTGGTGCTGAAGGATGACGGTCATTTCTTCCGGATATTGCGCCAGCAGCCGCGGCGACAGCTTTACGCCCTCGGCGGTGGACAGGAAGGTGATGAAGAAATGGTGTTCCCCGGGAAGGCCGTGCTCGGCGGCGTCGGCCAGCACGCGGCGCAGCACGCCGCGCAGCGCGTCACGCGCCAGCACGTCGTATCGGATGTGGTCGGTCGCCATGGTCTGTCCTGTCGCGTCTAAAATGCTGCCGCGGATCGGCGGCAATGCCCCGACTCGCCTGTTCCGGCCATGCTACCCCGGCAGCGGGCCGAGGTCAGCAGGCGTTACCGTCGCTGGCGGAAATTCCAGCAAACGGCTCACGTTTCAGGCAAATCGAATGAAGTGGAGGCTTCTGTTGCCAGGTGCCTCCGAACCCCGCCTGGCGGAGCTTAACCCACCAGGACTTTAGACTTGGTTTTTCAAACCGCTTAAGCGGCCTGAGCAACCGGAGCATAGTTGTCGTTTGCAACTATTGCATAGCCCGATAACGGCGGAACCATACCGGGAAAAAACACGTCCTTTACGCCCTCGTCGATCCTGTTTCGCCCCCGCCGAAACCCGCGTTTTGGCGCGGCGGGCTTGGGTGGAGGCGCCGGGTACTGCCCCCGGGTCCGAATGGTTTATTGCGACGGCAATTTATTTCCATAGCCGGCGAACCGGCACGTCCAATATAGGGGGCAAATCTCCGGAAAAACAGAGCCGCAACGCCGCATTTGGGCGGGGAATGCGCCCCGGCTGGCCCTGGCGGAACCGCCGTTCCAAATCTCGGACATGCCGTTGGGTCGACGCGTTCGCGATATCGCAGATCCCGCCGGGCCGGATGTGCCGATCATACCCCGATCGGGTATTCCGTTGCCGGCATTGCGGGAGCGCCGGCCGGCCCCGTGGTCACTGCCGCCGCCGCGGTGCGGGCCTTTGCCAACCATCTCAATCCGCTCTAGATGCTGCTGGCCGGGGGATGGGGTTTTGCTGGCGTTACCTGACGAAAATCGGTAGGCAGGATCGCCGGACCGGTATGACAGCCAAACAGAATGGGCGAGAAGCCCTGTGCGGGGAGAGAGATCGATGAGTGATACGCCGAGCTATGGGCCGGTCAAATACATCATGCCGAAATGGATACGCGGTCCGCAGGATTTCGTCGGTGGCCTGGCGCTGATCGCTATCGCAGTATTCGCCTTGTGGGCATCGAGCGATCTTCAGGGCATGCGCGGATTTTCGTTCGGAGCCGGAACCGCGCCCCGCATGTTCGGGTTTCTGTTGCTCGGCCTCGGCGTCGCGGTGATGATCGTCGGTCTCGTGAGCGATGGCGAGCATATTACGACCTATGCGTGGCGAGGCCCGCTGTTCGTATCGCTGGCCATTCTCGCCTTTGCGATCAACATTCGTCCGCTGGGCCTGGTGGTTTCGGCCTTTGCGAGCTTCCTCATTTCGGCGCTCGGCACGCCGGAAACCAAATGGAAGGAGACCATCATCGTCGGCATTTGCCTGACGACCTTCTGCAGCCTGTTGTTTCCCTACGCGCTCGGTCTGCCTTTGCAGATGTGGCCAAAATTTCTGATCCGGTGAGGGTGTGATGGGAGATATCTTTTCGAACCTTGGTCTCGGCTTCGGCGTCGTATTCCAGTTGGTGCAGTGGACCCCCGCCTTCCTCGGCGGCATGTCGATTCCCATCCCCGTCAACATTCTGCTCTGCCTGATCGGTGCGCTGGTGGGCACACTGGTCGGCGTGCTGCCGGGCATCGGCACCATCGCCACGGTGGCCATGCTGTTGCCGATCACCTTCGGTCTGCCGCCGGTCGGCGCGCTGATCATGCTCGCCGGCATCTACTACGGCGCTCAATATGGCGGCTCGACGACCTCGATCCTGGTCAACATTCCGGGCGAGGCGGGCTCCGTGGTGACCGCGCTCGACGGCTTCCAGATGGCCAAGCAGGGCCGGGCAGGCCCGGCGCTGGCGATCGCCGCGATCGGCTCGTTCTTTGCGGGTTGCGTCGCTACCGTGCTGATCGCGGTGCTGGGTGCGCCGCTGACCAAGCTCGCGCTGGCGTTCGGGCCCGCCGAATATTTCTCGCTGATGGTGCTCGGCCTGATCTTCGCCGTGGTGCTCGCCAAGGGATCGGTGCTGAAGGCGATCGCGATGATCGTGTTCGGGCTGCTGCTGTCGATGGTCGGCTCCGACATCGAGACCGGCGCGTCGCGGATGTCCTTCAACATCCCGGAACTCGCGGACGGCCTCGGCTTTGCCACCGTCGCGATGGGTCTGTTCGGCTTCGCCGAGATCATCCGCAATCTCGATGCCGGCGGTGAAAGCGACCGCGAACTGGTGCAGCAGAAGGTCACGGGCCTGATGCCGACCAAGAAAGACATGATCGATTCCACACCGGCGATCCTGCGCGGCACGGTGCTGGGATCGATCCTCGGCATTCTGCCGGGCGGCGGCGCGGTCATCGCCTCGTTTGCGGCCTATACCATGGAAAAGAAGCTGTCCAAGAATCCGTCGCGGTTCGGCCGCGGCGCGATCGAGGGGGTGGCGGCGCCGGAAAGCGCCAACAACGCCGCCGCCCAGACCTCGTTCATTCCGCTCTTGACGCTCGGCATTCCGCCCAATGCGGTGATGGCGCTAATGGTCGGCGCCATGACCATCCACGGCATCGTGCCGGGCCCGCAGGTGATGCAGAAGCAGCCCGAACTGGTCTGGGGCATGATCGCCTCGATGTGGGTCGGCAACCTGATGCTGCTGATCATCAACCTGCCGCTGGTCGGGATCTGGGTGCGGTTGCTGCGGGTGCCGTATCGCCTGATGTTCCCGTCCATCGTGATCTTCTGCGCGATCGGCATCTATTCGGTGAACAACGCGCCGATGGACGTGGTGCTGGCCGGCATATTCGGGCTGCTCGGCTATTGGTTGATCAAGCACGATTTCGAGCCGGCGCCGCTGCTGCTCGGCATGGTGCTCGGACCCCTGATGGAAGAGAACCTGCGCCGGGCGCTGTTGATCTCGCGCGGCGACTGGACGGTGTTCGCAACCCGTCCGCTTTCGGCGGCGCTGATGGCGATCGCTGCGTTCCTGCTGGTGATGGCGGTATTGCCGTCGCTGCGCAAGAAGCGCGACGAGGTGTTCGTGGAGTCCGAGAGCTGACATGCGTCAAAGCGCAGCATCCCGAAGTCCAATCGACTTCGGGATGCCGGGTCGTCTAATGTAGGTGTCGGTCGCTCGTGCCGGTATCGCGGTAATGGGCTTTTTTTTCGGAGAACATTGATGAACTGGTATGGTCGGTTGCTGGCAAGCGGTGGACTGATTGCGCTTGCCGGGGGCAGCGCGCTTCCCGCCCAGGCCCAGGCGCAAGGCTACCCGACGCGTTCCATCACCATGATCGTGCCGTTCGCGGCCGGCGGGCCGAGCGATGTCATCTCACGCATCGTTACCGGGCATATGGCGCAGACGCTGGGCCAGAGCATCATCATCGAGAACGTGGTCGGGGCCGGCGGCACCACCGCGACCGCCCGCGCCGCGCGCGCCGCCAACGACGGGTATACCCTGATCACCGGGCATATGGGCACCCACGCGGCTTCGGTGCCGCTGTATCCCAAGCTCGCCTATCATCCGGAAAAGGATTTCGAGCCGGTCGCGCTGCTGGCCGGGACCCCGATCCTGATCCTGGCACGCAAGGATTTCCCGCCCAAGGATCTCAAGGATTTCGTCACCTACGTGAAAGCCAATGTCGAAAAGATCAATGCGGCGCATGCCGGCATAGGCTCGGTCTCGCACGTGTCGTGCCAGCTCCTGAACTCGGTCCTCGACATCAAGCCGGTCGGCGTTCCCTTCAACGGCACAGGTCCCGCTATGAATGCGCTGGTCGGCGGTCAGGTCGATTATATGTGCGACCAGATCGTCAACGCCGTGCCGCAGATCAAGGGCGGCACCATCAAGGCCTATGCGGTGGCAACGCCTGCGCGCAATCCGTCCTTGCCCGACGTTCCGACCACCACGGAGGCCGGCCTGCCGGCGTTCCAGGCCCAGGCCTGGAGCGCGATCTTCGCGCCGAAGGGAACTCCTCCCGAGGTGATCGCCAAGCTCAACGCGGCGGCGGTCAAGGCGCTCGACGATGAAAACGTCCGCAAGCGCCTGTTCGATCTCGGCAGCGTGATCCCGGCGACGGCCGAACGCACGCCGGAAGCGCTGGCGGCGCTGGTGAAGAGCGAAATCGCCAAGTGGACGTCGGTTCTCAAGCCCGCAACCAACTGATTGCGCTCGGCGAAGCCGTTTTGAGGGCAGGGGACGGAGCGTCCCTGTTCCCCTTGCCTTAAGCCGGCCAGATCCTCATTTTTCCGGGTATAATCTAAGCATCCGGCCGAGTCGGCACTGTCGACCGGTCGGACCGCCCGCTAAGACTTGGCCTTCCCGGGATCCGCAACGCCATGAATCAGTACCACGACCTGCTCGAACGGATTCTCTCTGACGGCGCGGAGAAGCACGACCGCACCGGCACCGGTACGTTGTCGATCTTCGGCCATCAGATGCGCTTCAACCTGGCCGCCGGTTTCCCGATGCTGACCACCAAGAAGCTGCCGCTGAAATCGATCGTGCACGAACTGCTGTGGTTCCTCAAAGGCGACACCAACATCAAATACCTCAAGGACAACGGCGTTTCGATCTGGGACGAGTGGGCCGACGCCAACGGCGATCTCGGCCCGGTCTATGGATCGCAGTGGCGATCGTGGCCGGCGCCGGACGGGCGCCGCATCGACCAGATCTCCAATGTCATCGACATGATCCGGCGCAATCCGGATTCGCGGCGCCTGATCGTCAGCGCCTGGAATCCGGCCGACGTCGACAAGATGGCGCTGCCGCCCTGTCATTGCCTGTTTCAGTTCTATGTCGCCAACGGCAAATTGTCGTGCCAGCTCTATCAGCGCTCCGCCGACGTGTTTCTCGGCGTGCCCTTCAACATCGCTTCCTATGCGCTGCTGACGATGATGGTCGCGCAGGTCACGGGCCTGAAGCTCGGCGACTTCGTTCACAGCTTCGGCGACGTTCATCTTTATTCGAACCATCTCGATCAGGCCCGGCTGCAACTGACGCGTCCGACGCGGCCGCTGCCCACCATGAAGATCAATCCCGACGTGAAGGACATCTTCGCCTTCCGCTACGAGGACTTCGTGCTCGAAGGCTACGACCCGCACCCGCATATCAAGGCCGAGGTCGCGGTGTGACCGCGACGGCCCGACCGGAAGTCGTCCTCATCGTCGCGGTCGCCGAGAATGGCGTGATCGGCGCGCATGGCGCGATGCCATGGCGGCTGAAGTCCGACATGCAGCGCTTGAAGGCGATGACGATGGGCAAGCCGGTGGTGATGGGCCGCAAGACCTTCGCCTCGCTGCGCCGGCCGCTGCCCGGACGGACCAACATCGTCGTTACCCGCGATGCCGGCTTTCGCGCCGAAGGCGCGGTGGTGACGACGTCGTTCGCCGCCGCCCGCGCGGTCGCGACCGGCGACGCGCTGCGGCGTTTAGCCACTGAGATCGCCGTGATCGGCGGCGCCGAAATCTACGCGCAATGGATGCCGTGCGCCGACCGTCTGGAAATCACCGAAGTCCATGCCCGGCCCGAAGGCGATACGTACCTTCCAGCCATCGATCCGGCCGATTGGGAAGAGGTCGCGCGCGTGCGGCATCCGGCCGGGCCGGACGACAGCGCCGACACCTCCTATGTGACATATCGCCGGCGAAAGCCGCATTAACTCCATTCGGCAATGTTTGCATTGACAATTACCGGCCCGGGCATAGCTCCTTCGAGCCAACAAGCCGCGTTGTAAGGGCCGGGGCGGTCCCCTATAAAGCCGGGCAGATATTGCGGGGCCGGGCGTCTTTGCCCTTAGGCCCGCGAAGGAGACGTCGATGCCGTGGAAGAATCAAGGCGGAGGCCCGTGGGGCTCCGGTCCGAAAGGGCCATGGGGCTCCGGCCCGCAATCGGGTGGGCCGAGGCCGCCCGATCTCGAGGACCTTCTGCGTCGCGGCCAGGACCGCCTGCAGCAGCTGCTGCCGGGCGGGTATTTCAGCGGCATGGGCGTCGCGATCATCCTGCTCGCGGCCGTGGTGATCTGGGGACTGTCCGGATTCTTCCGCGTCCAGTCCGAAGAACTCGGCGTGGTGCTGCGTTTCGGCAAGCATGTGCGCACGGTGCAGCCGGGCTTGAACTATCACCTGCCGTACCCGATCGAGACCGTGCTGCTGCCGAAGGCGCTGCGGGTCTCCACCATCAACATCGGCATGAACCTGATCGAGGATCCGGCGCGGCGCGGCAGGACGATGCGCGACGTGCCGGAAGAGAGCCTGATGCTGACCGGCGACGAGAACATCGTCGACGTCGACTTCACCGTGCTGTGGCGGATCAAGCCGGACGGCGTCGGCAATTACCTGTTCAACATCCAGAATCCCGAAGGCACCGTGAAGGCGGTGGCCGAAAGCGCGATGCGCGAGGTGATCGGCCGTTCCAACATCCAGCCGATCCTCACCGGCGCCCGCACCACCACCGAGGCCGGCGTGCAGGAACTGATGCAGAAGACGCTCGACAGCTACGGCTCCGGCATCCTGATACAGCAGGTCCAGATGCAGAAGGTCGATCCGCCGGCGCAGGTGATCGACGCGTTCCGCGACGTGCAGGCGGCGCGCGCCGACCTCGAGCGGCTGCAGAACGAAGCGCAGACTTATGCCAACCGCGTCGTTCCCGACGCGCGCGGCCGTGCCGCGCAGATCATCCAGGTCGCCGAAGGCTACAAGGAGCAGGCGGTCGCCGAGGCCAAGGGCCAGAGCGCGCGCTTTCTGAAGGTCTACGACGAATACAGGAAGGCGCCCGACGTCACGCGGCAGCGCATCTATCTGGAGACGATGGAGCGCATCCTCGGCAATGCCGAGAAGCTGGTCTATGACGGCGGCAATTCGTCGTCCGGGCAGAGCATCGTGCCGTATCTGCCGCTGAGCGAGCTGTCGCCGCGGCGTCAGGCCGCGCCAACCCAACAGCAGGGCGGAGCCGCAAGATGAGATCCGGTATTACAGGTATTGTCTCGCTGATCGTGCTGTTTTTCGTCGTGATCGTCGGCTACAGCTCGATGTTCACGGTATCGCAGACCGAACAGGTGCTGGTGGTGCGGCTCGGCGAGCCGGTGCGGGTCGTCACCGAGCCGGGGCTGAACTTCAAGGCGCCGTTCATCGATACCGTGATCAGTATCGACAAGCGGATCCTCGATCTGGAAAACCCGTCGCAGGAAGTGATCGCGTCGGACCAGAAGCGGCTCGTGGTCGACGCCTTCGCCCGCTACCGCATCAAGAACGCGTTGCGGTTCTATCAAAGCATCGGCTCGATCCAGGCCGCCAACATCCAGTTGACGACGCTGCTCAACGCCGCGCTGCGCCGCGTGCTCGGCGAGGTCACCTTCATCAATGTCGTGCGCGACGAGCGCGAAAACCTGATGGCGCGGATCCGCGACCAGCTCGACAAGGAGGCCGACGGCTACGGCATCCAGGTGGTCGACGTGCGGATCAGGCGCGCCGATCTGCCGGAGCAGAACAGCCAGGCGGTCTACCAGCGCATGCAGACCGAGCGGCAGCGCGAAGCCGCCGAGTTCCGCGCCCAGGGCGGCCAGAAGGCGCAGGAGATCAGGTCCAAGGCCGATCGCGAAGCCACCGTCATCATCGCCGACGCCAATTCGACCGCCGAGCAGGTGCGCGGCGCCGGCGACGGAGAACGCAACCGGCTGTTCGCCGAGGCCTATGGCAAGGACCCGGATTTCTTCGCGTTCTACCGCTCGATGACCGCCTACGAGACCGGGCTGCGCAGCAACGATACCCGCTTCCTGCTGCGTCCGGACTCCGACTTCTTCAAGTTCTTCAGCAATTCGTCGGGCAAGCCGCCGGTGGCGGCCGCGCCGAAGCCGTAACGCTGCTGGAGCAAGATCAGGGCGAAGCGGATGCCGCTTCGCCCTGCCGAAGCGTTTTCAAACACAAGGATGGCCTCGATTCCGTTTCGATCGGAACCGGGGCTCCAAAACCAAGAACAACGTCAAACGGGAGGTTCCAGTCCGATGAGGTCCATTGCGTTCGCCGACTTCCTCATCGGTCTGGGCATTCTGTTCGTGCTTGAGGGCCTCTTGTTCGCGGCCAGCCCGGCCTGGATGCGCCGGGCCATGAAGAGCGCGCTGGAGACCCCGGACAACATTCTGCGCGTCGTCGGCATCGGATCGGCGGTCGCCGGCCTGATCCTGATCTGGTTCGTCCGGCGCTGATTGTCGCGGTCGGGACGGGCAGAAAATCCTGCCACAACAACGCGATCGTGAGCGATTGGCGTCGGTTTTTCGCCGGAATGTCCGGCTCAAATGCTTGCGCCAGAGCCCGGTTCGGGCGCACTGTGGCGGCCAAATCCCGACCCGCTTTATAGAGAGACGCTGATATGACCGGTGCGATTCGTTGCCAGAGCCGTCGCTTTCGTCCCCTGGTGGCCGCAATCTGCCTTGGCGCCGCAAGCTTTCTTTCCGCGCCGGCTTTGGCGCGGGGCCCCGACGGCATCGCCGACGTCGCCGAGAAGGTGATCGACGCCGTCGTCAACATCTCGACCTCGCAGACCGTCGAAGCCAAGAGCGGGTCTTCCGGCGGCGACAGGGGCGCGATGCCGCAACTGCCGCCCGGCTCGCCGTTCGAGGAATTCTTCGACGACTTCTTCAAGAACCGCCGCGGCGGCCCGGGAGGCGGTTCCAAGGGCGGCGAGGCCCAGCCGCGCAAGACCAACTCGCTCGGCTCCGGCTTCATCGTCGACACCGCGGGTATTGCCGTGACCAACAATCACGTCATCGCGGACGCCGACGAGATCAACATCATCATGAACGACGGCACCAAGATCAAGGCCGAGCTGGTCGGCGTCGACAAGAAGACCGATCTGGCGGTGCTGAAGTTCAAGCCGCCGGCGAAGCCGCTGGTCGCGGTCAAGTTCGGCGATTCCGAAAAGCTCCGGCTCGGCGAATGGGTGATCGCGATCGGCAATCCATTCAGCCTCGGCGGCACGGTCACCGCCGGCATCGTCTCGGCGCGCAACCGCGACATCAACTCCGGCCCCTATGACAGCTACATCCAGACCGACGCCGCCATCAACCGCGGCAATTCCGGCGGCCCGCTGTTCAACCTCGACGGCGAAGTGGTCGGCGTCAACACGCTGATCATCTCGCCGTCGGGCGGCTCGATCGGCATCGGCTTTGCGGTGCCGTCGAAGACCGTGATCGGCGTGGTCGATTCGCTGCGGCAGTTCGGCGAGCTGCGCCGCGGCTGGCTCGGCGTCCGCATCCAGCAGGTCACCGACGAGATCGCCGAAAGCCTCAACATCAAGCCCGCGCGCGGCGCGCTGATCGCCGGCGTCGAGGAAAAGGGCCCGGCAAAGCCCGCCGGCATCGAGCCCGGCGACGTCGTCGTCAAATTCGACGGCAAGGACATCAAGGAACCGAAGGACCTGTCGCGCGTGGTGGCCGGCACCGCGGTCGGCAAGGAAGTCGATGTCGTCATCATTCGCAAGGGCAAGGAAGAGACCCGCAAGGTCACGCTCGGCCGGCTCCAGGACGACAAGGCGGTGCAGGCCTCGGCCAAGACCAAGGAAGAGCCGGCGGAGAAACCGGTGACGCAGAAGGCGCTCGGCCTCGATCTTGCCACCCTCAGCAAGGATCTGCGCACCCGCTACAAGATCAAGGACAGCGTCAAGGGCGTCATCATCACCGGCGTCGACAACGCCTCCGACGCCGCCGAAAAGCGGCTCAGCGCCGGCGACGTGATCGTCGAGGTCGCGCAGGAGTCGGTCGCCAACGCCGCCGACATCAAGAAGCGCGTCGATCAGCTGAAGAAGGACGGCAAGAAGTCGGTGCTGCTATTGGTGTCGAACGCCGAAGGCGAACTGCGGTTCGTGGCGCTGAGCGTGCAGTAGGGGCGCGCGCACCGTCTTGAGGTCAAGCTTGAAGGTGGCGCCGTCGAATCCTGCCGAGAAATCGACCGCGAGTTGGATATGGTGCAGGATATCGCGAAGGGCAGTGTCGAGCGACTTAGAAGGCATAGATTGCGTCAGCCGTCGCAGCGGGGCGGACGTAGGGTTTGAGGCCGTCGCGGTTCACCACGTCGACGGGACCATCAAACAGGCTCGCGATATAATCCTTGAGACCTACATAGTCGAACACGGTGAGATGCGCGTCCGGATCGATCTCGACCATGATGTCGACATCGCTGCCAGGACGGCTGTCGCCGCGCGCCACCGAGCCGAACACGGCCGCCCGCCGCACGCCGCGCGCACGGAGATCAGGTTCGGATCGACGCAAGGTTTCAAGAGCTTCGTTACGGTTCATGATTGAATTATAGCACGAAATCCCGGCTGGCGGGAGGGAGCGGATTGCGCCCCCGATAAGGTCCCCAACGCAGGACGGTTGGCATCGAACCTATCCCCCCACGAACTCGTCCCGCCGATAGCCCTGCGCATACAACAACGCCGTGAGATCGCCGTGGTCGATCCTTGCCGCCGCGGCCGCGGCGACCGCGGGCTTGGCATGATAGGCGACGCCGAGGCCGGCGGCCTGGATCATGCCGAGGTCGTTGGCGCCGTCGCCGGTGACCAGGGTGTCGATCTCGTCGAGATCGAAGGACTCGCGCAGCTCGATCAGGGTGGCGAGCTTGGCGGCGCGGCCGAGGATCGGCTCCCTGACTTCGCCGACCAACTGGCCGTCCCGGGTCAGCAGCTGATTGGCGCGGTTCTCCTGAAACCCGATCGCCGCCGCCACCGCTTTGGTGAACAGCGTGAAGCCGCCCGAGATCAGGCAGGTCCAGGCGCCGTGGGCACGCATGGTCATGACCAGCTCGCGGCCGCCCGGCGTCGGCGTGATGCGTTTCTTCAGCACCTCCTCGACCACGCTGACGGGCATGCCCTTCAGCAGCGCGACCCGCTCGCGCAATGCCGGCTCGAACTCGATTTCGCCGCGCATCGCGCGTTCGGTGATCGCGGCGACGTGCGGCTTCAGGCCGACGAAATCCGCCAGCTCGTCGATGCATTCCTGGCCGATCATGGTGGAATCCATGTCGGCCAGAAAAAGCTTCTTGCGCCTGGCCGTCCGAGGCTGCACGACAATGTCGATCGGCAAATCGCCGCGGGCCTCGCGCAGGCGGTTCTCGATGACCCGGGTATCGTGGCGGCCTTCGAAGGGGATATCGACGGCGACTTCGTCGGACAGCCATTGCGGGGCGCCGGCCGAAGGCAGAACGGCGCGCGCGCCGTCGACCACGGTGGAGTCGAGCGCGGGGTTGGCGGGATTGCAGATGAGTGTGGCGACGAGAGACATTTGACGTGAATTCACCTGACGACAGCAAGGCCGTGCTTATCGCAGGGCCGACCGCCAGCGGCAAGTCGGCGCTCGCGCTCGAGCTTGCGCAAAAAACCGGCGGCGTCGTCATCAATGCCGATTCCATGCAGGTGTATCGCGATCTGCGTATCCTCACCGCGCGTCCGACGCCGGAAGAGGAAGCGCAGGTTCCGCACCGGCTCTATGGCCATGTCGACGCCGCGGTGAATTTTTCCGCCGGCGCCTGGGTAGCCGATGCCGCCAGGGTGCTGGCGGAGGCGCGCGCGGAAAATCGCCTTCCGATCTTCGCCGGCGGCACCGGCCTGTATTTCAAGGCGCTGACGTCAGGGCTGTCGGCGGTGCCGCCGATCCCCGCCGAAATCCGCGACAGCGTGCGTGCGCGGCTGCAGCGCGATGGCGTCGAGGCGCTGCATGCCGAACTGACGCGACGCGATCCGGCGTCGGCCGAGCGCCTGAAGCCGCGCGACCGCACCCGCATCGCCCGCGCGCTCGAGGTGGTCGAGGCGACCTCGCGTTCGCTGACCGACTGGCATCGCGACGGTCTGCCGCCGCTGTTGCCGCCGGGTCAATTCCGCGCGCTGTTTCTCGCGCCCGATCGCGATCAGCTCTATGCGCGGATCGATACACGCTTCGATGCGATGCTGAAATCGGGCGCGCTGGAGGAGGTCGCGGCATTGGCGGCGCGGCAGCTCGATCCGCTGCTGCCGGCGATGAAGGCGCATGGCGTGCCGGCCCTGATCCGGCACCTGGCCGGCGAGATCAGCCTGGAAGAGGCGGCCGTGACCGGCCGCGCCGATACCCGGCACTATGCCAAGCGGCAATTCACCTGGTTCAGGCACCAATTGCCGGAATTCGAGTGGGTGCGGCCGGAGCAGGCGGGGGAGTGGCTCTCGGCAGTCGTTCCGGGGCGCGCATAGCGCGAACTACGATGTGCAATTGCACATCGGAGAATCTCGAGATTCCCCGGTGCGCAATTGCGCACCTGAGGGCTGGTCCTTCGGACCATCCCGGAATGACGGGGTGGGAAGGGGCCCGCATGGCTGCGTGCCGCATTTTCGCTCTCGCCCGGGGCAAAAAACCCCGCTAAGCTGCAAATCTGCGTCGATTGCCGCCCGTGGCTTGACTTTTCAGGCTTGGGCAGTATGTTCCGCGCAACCTTTGGGAAGTCCGAGCCGCCGAATGCGTAATATTATTACCAAACTCCTTATCGTCGTCGTACCCAGGCGCACCGCCGGGGATGGCTAAGGCCATCCACATTCGGGCGGTGTGCATGGGGCCTCTTGGGCCCCTTTTTATTTTCCCAAGTTCTTTTCCCAAGACCCAGCTGAAGAACACAGACCCAAACTGAAGCAAGCCGCTGGCAACAGCGCATCCGGAGCAAGCCATGAGCGATACCAGCCACGATCCGAACCAGATGACGGGAGCCGCCATGATCGTGCGCGCGCTGATCGATCATGGCGTCAAGCATATCTTCGGCTACCCCGGCGGCGCGGTGCTTCCGATCTATGACGAGCTGTTCCAGCAGAGCGATGTCGAGCACATCCTGGTGCGGCACGAGCAGGGCGCCGGCCACGCCGCCGAAGGCTATGCGCGCTCCACCGGCAAACCGGGCGTAGTGCTGGTGACCTCAGGTCCGGGCGCCACCAACATGGTGACGCCGCTGGCCGATGCGCTGATGGATTCGATCCCGCTGGTCTGCATCACCGGGCAGGTGCCGACGCACCTGATCGGCAACGACGCGTTTCAGGAATGCGACACCGTCGGCATCACCCGGCCCTGCACCAAGCACAACTGGCTGGTGCGCGACGTCAACGATCTCGCCAAGGTGCTGCACGAGGCGTTCTACGTCGCCTCCAGCGGCCGGCCCGGTCCGGTGGTGGTCGACGTGCCAAAGGACGTGCAGTTCGCGGTCGGCACCTATCACCCGCCGCGCAAGTCCGACGTTCACGTCTCCTATACGCCGCGGATCAAGGGCGACGCCGCGCAGATCCGCAAGGCGGTGGCGCTGATGGCCTCCGCCAGGCGTCCGGTGATCTACTCCGGCGGCGGCGTCGTCAATTCCGGCCCCGAAGCCTCGAAGCTGCTGCGCGACCTGGTCGAAGCCACCGGCTTTCCGATCACCTCTACCCTGATGGGGCTCGGCGCCTATCCGGCCTCGGGCAAGAACTGGCTCGGCATGCTCGGCATGCACGGCACCTACGAAGCCAACATGACGATGCATGATTGCGACGTCATGCTGTGCGTCGGCGCGCGCTTCGACGACCGCATCACCGGCCGCACCGATGCGTTCTCGCCGGGCTCCAAGAAGATCCACATCGACATCGATCCGTCCTCAATCAACAAGAACATCCGCGTCGACGTCCCGATCATCGGCGACGCCGCCAACGTGCTGGGCGATCTGTTGCAGGTGTTCAAGGCCGAAGCGAAGAAACCCGACATCCGGCCGTGGTGGCAGGAGATCGCGAAGTGGCGCGCGCGCAATTCACTGTCCTACAAGAAGAACAACGACGTCATCCTGCCGCAATACGCCATCGAACGGCTGTTCGCGATGACGCGCGGGCGCGATACCTACATCACCACTGAAGTCGGCCAGCACCAGATGTGGGCGGCGCAGTTCTTCGGCTTCGAGGAGCCGCATCGCTGGATGACCTCGGGCGGTCTCGGCACCATGGGCTACGGGCTGCCGGCGGCGGTCGGTGTTCAGGTCGCCCATCCCGACAGCCTCGTGATCGACATCGCCGGCGACGCCTCGGTGCAGATGACGATGCAGGAGATGTCGACGGCGATCCAGTATGAACTGCCGATCAAGATCTTCATCCTGAACAACCAGTATATGGGCATGGTCCGGCAGTGGCAGCAGCTGCTGCACGGCAACCGGCTGTCGCACACCTATTCGGAAGCGCTGCCGGATTTCGTCAAGCTCGCCGACGCCTTCGGCTGCGTCGGTCTGCAGGCGATCAAGCCCGGCGATCTCGACGGCGCGATCAAGGAGATGATCGATATCAAGCGCCCGGTGCTGTTCGATTGCCGGGTGGCGGCGCTGGAGAACTGCTTCCCGATGATTCCGTCCGGCAAGGCGCACAACGAAATGCTGCTGCCGGCGGAAGCCAACGACGAAGCCACCGCTGCCGCCTTTGCCGGCGGCAAGGCGCTGGTATGAGGGTGGGCCGCGCCGATGTTTGATCTCGGGCAACTGGAACGCGCGCAGGACGTGGTCGGCGCGGCGATGCCCCCGACGCCGGCCTATGCGTGGCCGCTATTGTCGGAGCGGCTCGGCGCTGATGTCATCGTCAAGCATGAGAACCATACGCCGATCGGCGCCTTCAAGGTGCGCGGCGGGCTGGTTTACCTCGATCGTCTGAAGCGCGAACGGCCCGACGCCGTCGGAGTCATCTCGGCGACACGGGGCAATCACGGCCAGAGCCTCGCATACGCGGCGAGCCGCTACCGCATGAAGGCGATGATCTACGTGCCATCAGGCAATTCGGTCGAGAAGAATCGCGCGATGCGGGCCTTCGGCGCCGAGCTCGTCGAATATGGCGAGGATTTCCAGGCGGCGCGCGAGGAAGCCTATCGGCGCGCCGAGGCCACGGGACTTCACATCGTCCCGGCGTTCCACCCGAACCTGGTGCTGGGCGTCGCGACCTACGCGCTGGAGCTCTTGAGAAAAGCGCCGGATCTCGACGTCCTCTACGTGCCGATCGGGCAGGGATCGGGCATCTGCGGCTGCATCATGGCGCGCGACCTGCTCGGGCTGACCACCGAGATCGTCGGCGTGCAATCGACCGAAGCGCCGTCATACGCGCTGTCTTTTGCGGCCGGCACGGTCGTGACGACCGAGACCAGCAATACGCTGGCCGACGGCATGGCGACGCGCGTCCCCGATCCCGACGCGCTGGCGATCATCCGCAAGGGCGCCTCGCGCATCGTGCAGGTCAGCGACGACGAGGTGGCCGCCGCGATTCGCGCCTACTGGACCGATACGCACAATCTTGCCGAAGGCGCCGGTGCCGCGGCGCTCGCCGCCGCCCTGCAGGAAAAGCCGAAGATCCGCGGCAAGCGGGTCGGCCTCATCCTGAGCGGCGGCAATATTGATTTCGAACTGTTCAACCGGTGGGTCGTTCCGGAAACCGCCGTCGCCGGCGGCAAGGTGCTGGTGTGAAGATGGCAACCGCTGCATCACCAATGTTGCTGTCATCGCCCGGCTTGACCGGGCGACCCAGTACGCCGCGGCGTCTCGATTCAATTGCTGCTGCTCTGGAATACTGGGTCCCCGCCTTCGCGGGGACGACGAGCGGTGGGCGTATGACGAACAAGAGAACGACAGGGAATTGAAATGAACCAGCCCGCATCCGCCTATTTCATGGAAGACCGCCATGACCCGATCGAGACCCATACGCTGTCGGTGCTGGTGCAGAACGAGCCTGGCGTGCTCGCCCGCGTGATCGGGCTGTTTTCGGGGCGCGGCTACAACATCGAGAGCCTCACCGTCTCCGAGACCGAGAGCCAGAAACATCTCTCGCGCATTACCATTGTCACCACGGGCACCCCGATGGTAATCGAGCAGATCAAGCACCAGCTCGACCGCATGGTCCCGGTCTACCGCGTCGTCGACATGACGCTGACCGGCCGCTCGATCGAGCGCGAACTGGCGATGGTCAAACTGCGCGGCACCGGCGATCACCGGGTCGAGGCGTTGCGTCTCGCCGAGGCGTTTCGCGCCCGCGTCATCGACGCCACCATCGAAAGCTTCGTGTTCGAGATCACCGGCAACTCCGCCAAGATCAACCAGTTCATCGACCTGATGCGGCCGCTCGGCCTCGTCGAGGTGTCGCGCACCGGGGTCGCCGCGATCGGGCGCGGGCCGGAAGGGATGTAAAGCATGCTGGCGCGCGACTGGTATTACACCGAGCGGCGGCGGGTCGGGATCGATTCCGCCGTCGCTTCGATCTACGACCGGCATGACGACAGCGACAGCCGTGCCCGCGCGGCGCTGACCATGCTGGGGCTGCAACGTGGCTGGCGGCTGGCGGACATCGGCTGCGGCAACGGCGTGCTCGCCTGCGAGGCGGCGGCGATGGGCGCCGAGGTAGACGCCATCGACATTTCGCCGGCGATGCTGGCGCTTGCCGACATCCTGGCGCGCGACCGCAAGGTGGCGATCCGCACCCAGTTCGCGGGGCTTCTGAGCTTCGCCTACCAGCCGAATTCCTACGATCTGATCGTCAGCGAATTCGCGCTGCATCATCTGCCGGATTTCTGGAAGGCGGTGGCGCTGGCGCGCATCTTTGGCGCGCTGAAGCCGGGTTCGAATTTCTATCTGCGCGACATCGTGTTCGCCGGCATGCCCGACGGGATCGAGCGCGACGTCGAGGGCTGGGCGGACTTCAGCATCAAAAATCATGATTTCGACCGCGACAGCGTCATCACCCATATGCGCGACGAATATTCGACCTTTGGCTGGGTGATCGAGCGCATGCTGACCGACGTCGGCTTCACGCTGGTCTCGGCCGACTACCACGCGCCGCTGCACGGCACCTATCTGCTGCGCAAACCGAAATCCGGCGAGCAGGGCTAGCGACGTGAAGCCTTTCGACCTCTTCCTGGCCGTCACGGTGGCGGAGATCCGGCGCCTTGCCTTGGTGGCGAGCCGGATCGCCACGGCTTGATCGGGAAGAGCAGGCATGTCCCATTCGCTGCTGATCGCCTTCGTCATGTTCGCCGTCGTGATGTTCTTCACGCCGGGGCCGAACAACATCATGCTGCTGTCGTCGGGGCTGACCTACGGCTTCCGCCGCACGCTGCCGCACGTCGCGGGCATCACGATCGGCTTTGCCTTCATGATCGGGGCGGTGGGCCTCGGGCTCGGGACCATCTTCATCACCTATCCGGTGCTGCAGACCGTCCTCAAATATGCCGGCGTCGCCTATCTGGTCTATCTCGCCGCAGCCATCGCGATGTCCGGGCCGGTCGCGCAGGATCAGGACAACCGGCGCGGGCCGATGACGTTCTGGGGCGCGGCCATGTTCCAGTGGATCAACGCCAAGGGCTGGGTCATGGTGATCGGCACCATCACCGCCTATGCCGGCATCGCCGGCTTTCCCTGGAATATCGTCATCCAGGTCATGCTCAGCCTGTTGCTGGGAACGTTGTCCTGCTCGGCCTGGGCGCTGTTCGGCAGCGCGCTGCGGCCGGTCCTGACCTCGCCGAAGGCGGTGCGGGCCTTCAATATCGTGATGGCCGCCCTGCTGCTGGCCTCGCTCTGGCCGGTCTTCATGGACGCATGATGCCGCACCGCGCCATGCAGAAACGGGTTTCCCCTGACGGGAAAAATGCTCTAGACAACGCCGGAAATTCGCGGGCGACCGGCGGTCCCATCCACCCAAAAGCCTGATTAACCGGCCGATCTTGGCCACCGATGAGGAAACCACCATGCGTGTTTATTACGATCGCGACGCCGACCTGAACCTGATCAAGGGCAAGAAGGTCGTCATCGTCGGCTACGGCAGCCAGGGCCACGCCCATGCGCTGAACCTGAAGGATTCCGGCGTCAAGGACGTCGCCATCGCGCTGCGCAAGGGCTCGGCCTCCGCCAAGAAGGCCGAGACCGCCGGCTTCAAGGTGATGGAAGTCGCCGAGGCCGCCAAATGGGCCGACCTCGTCATGATGCTGACCCCCGACGAATTGCAGGGCGACATCTATCGTGAGCATCTGCACGACAACATGAAGAAGGGCGCCGCCCTGGTGTTTGCGCACGGTCTCAACGTGCACTTCAACCTGCTCGACCCGCGCGCCGACCTCGACGTGCTGATGATCGCGCCGAAGGGCCCCGGCCACACCGTGCGCTCGGAATACCAGCGCGGCGGCGGCGTGCCCTGCCTGATCGCGATCTCGAAGGATGTTTCGGGCAACGCCCACGACCTCGGCCTCAGCTACGCTTCCGCGATCGGCGGCGGCCGCGCCGGCATCATCGAGACCACGTTCAAGGAAGAATGCGAGACCGACCTGTTCGGCGAGCAGGTGGTGCTGTGCGGCGGCCTGGTCGAACTGATCAAGGGCGGCTACGAGACGCTGGTCGAAGCCGGCTACGCGCCGGAGATGGCCTATTTCGAGTGCCTGCACGAGGTGAAGCTGATCGTCGATCTGATCTATGAAGGCGGCATCGCCAACATGAACTACTCGATCTCCAACACCGCCGAATACGGCGAATACGTCACCGGCCCGCGCATCGTCACCGAAGAGACCAAGAAGGAGATGCGCAAGGTGCTCGCCGACATCCAGGGCGGCAAGTTCGCCCGCGACTGGATGCTGGAGAACAAGGTCAACCAGACCTCGTTCAAGGCGACCCGCGCCAAGCTCGCGCAGCACCCGATCGAGGAAGTCGGCGCCAAGCTCCGCGACATGATGCCGTGGATCAAGAAGGGCGCGCTGGTCGACAAGACCAAGAACTGAGGCGCGAGTACGCGAACTGAACGGAACCTTCGAGCCCCGGACGCGCTGCGTCCGGGGCTCAATAATGTCTGGCGTCTATTTCGGCATCGCCACGGCGCGCAGCGTGACGATCGCGACCGCGCACGGTGTCTCCAAGCCTTTCGCCTTTGACGCCACGTCGACTTGCGCGACGCCAATCGTGTTCCCGACCTGAATGGCCCGCGCCCGCGCGATCAACTCCTCGCCCTTGGCCGGGGCGAGGAAGCTGACCTGAAGGTTCACCGTCACCGCGAACCGGCCGGGCGCCATGGCGCTGGTGACCGCGCCGCCGCCGGCATGGTCGGCGAGGCCGGCGATCACCCCGCCGTGGAAGAAGCCGTTCGCCTGCAACAGGTCGGCGTTCTTGCCGAGCGACATCACGACATGCCCGGGTTCCGCGCTCTCGACCCTGGTGCCGATGGCCCTGGTGAACCCGGGCGCGCTGGTGACGATTTCCGCAAGTTCGCGGATGCGATGGTGGTGATCCATGAGACCCTCCGTGCTGTTCAGCCGGCGGCCATGCTCGGGCCCTCGCGTGGTCTCGGCAATGACGATTGCTCCGATACCGAGCTATAGATATGATCTATAGATGGACCTGAAGCAGATCCGGTATTTCGTGGCGGTGGCGGAAGCGGGCAGCTTCAGCGCCGGCGCCAGGCGCGCCTTCGTCACGCAGCCGACGCTGTCGGCCGCGATATCTGCGCTCGAGGCCGAACTGGGATTTGCATTGCTGGAGCGTCATGCGCGCGGCGTAAGGCTCACTGCAAAGGGCGAGGGGGCGCTTGTTACCGCGCATTCGATCTTGCGGCAGACCGAACAGCTCAAGGCGGCCTCCCGCGACAAGCCCGCGGGCAAGCCGCGGCGGCTCGGAATACTGCCGACGCTGGCTCCGGCATTCGTGACCGGATGCCTGTCGCGGCTGATGGCGATCGACTCCGACAAGTCCTGGCGGACGGAAGATGCACCGCTGGCAAAGCTTCGCCAGCGGTTGGCCAACGGCCGCTACGATCTGATCTTGACCGCGCTGGGTCCACCGGCGCGTGGCCACCGGCAAGCGGAACTGCTGACCGACAGACAGGCACTGGCCGTCTCGTCACGCGCTTTCCCTCGCGGGCCGGTCACGCCGGAAATCCTCTCGGGCCAGCCGCTGATCGTGCGCGTGCATTGTGAGCAGCTGCAGGCCGCTTCGCGCGTGCTCGATGCGTGGAAGGTGCGGCCGCGGGTGGTGGCGCAGACCGACAGCGACGCCAGGGCGCTCGCGATGGTCGCGGCCGGTCTCGGATTTTGCCTGATGCCGGACAGCTTCGAACACCCTGATGTCCGCATGCTTCGTTCCGACGATGTTGAATTGTCGCGGCGGCTGGGGTTTGAATGGGTGCGAGGCGCTGCGAATGGCTGGCTGGATCAGGCGCTCGATCGTCTGTGAATTCTTCCGGAAGTTTGCAGCGGCGCGAGATGTTTCGTGACGTGATGCCCGTCCGTCGCTTGCTGCAAGATTCTTCAAGCAGAGGAGAGTGGTGCAGCGCAACTGCTATTCGTAGTTGTCGTTTTTCATCGCGAGCGCGAATGCGGAGGCCGCGCCTTCTATCGGAATTCACCTGAAATTAAGCTGGTTGGGACTATCTCTGAAGCGACGACCGAACGAGACTCCAAGATCTCCGCGGATTTTTCCGCGTCCGCGCTTCGCAATTCCGGCGTCCTTGTCCCGTCCAGTTGAAGGTCTTTTCGATTGAAGGTTCGTGCCATGAATCCGTCCGCCCAGGCTGCGACTGTTTGGAATATCCGCAATCTCCTCATCACGGCGGTAGCGCTGCTGTCGCTGCTCGGGCTGGCGGTTTCAGGTTACGTGCTGCGCAATGCAAGCCTGGAGCGCACCACCGCTTCCGATGCGGCATCGGTCAACGAAACCGCCGATCTGCTGCTGGAAAGCGCCGGCCAATGGGCGCGCGAGCGCGGCGCGGCCAACCTCGCATTGAATTCGGCCAATCCCGCAACGGACGCGCAGGTAGCGGCGATAGCGGGTTTCCGGAAATCGGCGGATCAGCCATTCGAGCGCGCGCTCGGCCGCATGGCGGTGCAGGCGTTTGCCAATCGCGAACAGCTCATCGCAAGCGCGAAGCGTGCCTTCGAACAAGTTGCGGCGCTTCGGCGCCAGGCCGACGCCGAAATGGTCAAGCCCGCAAGCGCGCGTCAGTCTCAAGTCGTGTCGCAATGGGCGCCGGCCATCACCGGGCTGATCGTGGCGAGCCAGAATCTTCGCGTCGCCGCGGCGATGGATGAAGACAACGTCCAGGCGCGGCTGTCGAGCCTGCAGAGTCTCAAGCACTTCGTCTGGATCATGAGCGAGTATCTCGGTCGCGAGCGCGCCACGGTGGCGGCGCTGATCGCGGCCGCGCGGCCGATGAATTCCCAGGAGATCGCCACTCTCGGCAGCTTCCGGGGCCGGGTCGAGGCTGCGTGGGACTATGTGCAGGCCTATGCCGCAAAAACTTCCGCGCCGCCGCCGGTAACCGCGGGCGCCGGCCGGCTGGGCGAACAGGTATTCCAGCGCTTCGAGGGGACGCGCAAGGCGGTCTACGCCGCGGGGCTCGGCGGCGGAAACTATCCGGTCAGTTCCGCCGAATGGTTCAGTCAGTCGACGGCGGCCATCGACGAAGTGATCGCGTTGAGCGCATTGGCAAGCCAGGAAGCCGCGCGTCTGGCCGAAACCGCACAGCGCGACAGTCTGCAGATGCTGGTGCTGAACGGTTTCCTGATGACCTTCTCGTTGCTGCTTGCCGCGGCGACGCTCTGGATGGTGATCAGCCGCATCATCCGTTCGCTCGGCCAGATGACGGAGGCGATGAGCGAGCTGGCGGGCGGCGAGACGTCGGTCGTGGTTCCCTGCTCGGACCGCCGCGACGAAATGGGCTCGATGGCGCGCGCCTTGCTGGTATTCAAGGAGAATGCCCTGAGGATGCGGGACATGCAGGCCGAGCGAGAGGCTCTCGAAAAAGCCGCCCGGGAGGAAAAGGTTGCCGCCATGGCCCGGCTTGCCGACGCCTTCGAAGGCACGGTCGGAGAAATCGTCGAAACCGTCACCGCGGCCTCGACCCAGCTCGAGGCTTCGGCCGGCACCCTGACGGCGACCGCAGCGCGGGCGCAGGAGCTCACGACCATGGTCGCCGCCGCCTCGGAGGAGGCCTCGACCAATGTCCAGTCGGTGGCCTCCGCGAGCGAGGAGATGGCCTCCTCGGTCAGCGAGATCAGCCGGCAGGTGCAGGAATCCTCGAGAATCGCAGGAGAGGCGGTGGAGCAGGCCCGCAAGACCCATGATCGCGTCAGTGACCTGTCGAGCGCGGCCAACCGGATCGGCGACGTGGTCGAGTTGATCAATAGCGTTGCCGGACAGACCAACCTCCTGGCGCTCAATGCAACGATTGAGGCGGCGCGCGCCGGAGAGGCCGGCCGCGGCTTTGCGGTGGTGGCCTCCGAAGTCAAGGCGCTGGCCGAGCAGACGGCGAAGGCGACCGAGGAAATCCGCAAGCAGATCGGCGACATCCAGAACGCGACGCGGGATTCCGTGCATGCGATCGAGGAGATCGGCGTGACCATCGGCCGGATTTCCGAAATCTCGTCGACCATTGCCTCCGCGGTCGAGGAGCAGGGCGCCGCCACGCAGGAGGTCGCCCGCAACGTCCAGCAGGCGGCGCAGGGCACCCAGCAGGTGGCGTCCAACATCACGGACGTGCAGCGCGGCGCCAGCGAAACCGGCTCGGCGTCGTCCCAGGTGCTGACGTCGGCGCAGTCGCTTTCGTCCGAAAGCGGCCGCCTCAAGCGCGAGGTCGGCAAGTTCCTGGATACGGTGCGCGCGGCCTGAGCGATCGGCTTCGCTGACTGCGGTATCGCAGCCGGCCTCGCCGGATCAGCGCTCGGGTGCGCAATGCTCCCGCCGGTCGGCGACGGCGCCGCTGGGGCCTTAGCCCTCCGACGCACGCGGCGTTCGGCGGTTACAAAAATGCCCGATTCCGATCTGCGGTTGAGCTAGGTCAATAGCACTGGACCTTTGGCGCCTAAGGATTGCATTCGGCAGGGCTTGTCCCTGAGCCAATTCCCGGGAGGATTGTAATGAAGAAATCGTCTGGAGTTCTTCTTGCCGCGCTGGCGGTGGCATCAATGGGGGCTGTCGCGCCTGCTACGGCGGCGCCGATCGGATCGCCGCTGATGCTGCAAAACACGGTGGAGACATCGGTGGAGACCGTACGATATCGCCGCGGCTATGGCCCGGCCGTTGGCCTTGGCATCGCCGGCGCACTGATCGGCGGGGCGATTATTGGCGCAACGCAGCCCTACGGCTATTACGGCTATTACGGCTACCCCGGCTATTACGGTCCGGCCTACGTCGTCGCACCTCCCTACGTCGGCGGCGCAGTTGCCTATTGTGCGCAACGCTACAGGTCCTACGACCCGTATTCCGGGACCTATCTTGGCTTCGACGGGTATCGCCATCCTTGTCCCTGACGGCGGCAACTGTTGACGGAGAAAGTCGCGCCCCTGCGCCACGCCAACTTGCGCTTGCGCGGCGAGCGGTCATGCCGCCGCGCCGCCGATCAGGCCGAACAACTGGCGGCGTCGCATATCGGACACTCGGTTGCCCCATCCCGGTCACGGCTTGCACACCTTTCAGATGCAACATCTTCCGCTGAATCGCCCGCGTGACTCTTGGGAACATCATGACAACTGCAAAAGTCCGCGCATCGACGATCCTCACCGCGTTCGGGGAGGTGGAATCCGAGCTTGTCGGCAAAGCCGTCGTTCTCACCGACGGAAAAGCCGGAATGGTTCAGAGCGTTTGGCTGGACGAGCTTCATGGCCTGCGAATTTCGATCAAGGGCCACGATGGAAAGTGGCCAATCTCGACCATAAAATTCGAACAGAGCTGCCAGGAGCTGAGCGAGCCGGCCCCGGGTTAGGACGTTTGGATTGGATCGCCGTACGCGAGGATTGGATCCGCTCAGTAGATGGCTGCAATCTTCGGCGCGGAGCAAAGAAAGAAATCGGCTGTCGCGGGAATTCCGTCGTCCGAGACCATTTGCTGTCTGTCCAATGTTGGACGCACTACAACTGGTAGACACTGCGAAGAAGACCAGCCCGCCGCTGGTGGCGCCATGAAGGTTATCGATGCTGCCTATCCGTCACAGGCCTTGGCACAAACAGCTTTGACGGCTTATTGCCTGTAACGGCAATACTCGTCGCCATTGTCGTACTCGAAGCAGACTTTCACGCGGCGCCGGGCTCGGTCTCCATCGGAGTAACCGCGATTATCCTTATCTCGCTCCGCGCGGTCCCGGTCCCGATCTTCGCGCTCTGAATATCGTCCGCGGTCCGGGTCGCGATCGCGGCTGGTCTCACGGTCGCGATGCATCATTCCGCCACGACCCATTTCATGGTCTTCACGGCCCATACGGTAGCTGTCGCCACGACGTATCATCCCGCCACGACCCATCTCACGGTCGTCATCACCCATACGGCTGCTGTCGCCGTGACACATCATCCAGCCACGACCCATCTCGCGGTTGTTACCGCCCGTGCGGTCGCTGTCGCCGCGACGCATCATCCCGCAGTGGCCCATCTCGCGGTCGTCAGTCTTCGGTTGGTCGCGGCCGGTTCGTTGTTCCCGTTGTGGTTGGGAGTTCTGGTCAGTCTGGGCCGGAGTACCGGCTTGCGGAGTTGCAGCCGGCGCCTTTCCCTGCTCCTGGGCGGATGAGCAGAGGCTCGACGAGGCGAGTAACATCGTGGCGAGGACAAACACGCGCATGGGATTTTTCTCCATTGGGGTGTGATCCTAACTACCCGGTCATCTCTTGGTTTCGCGCATCAGGTCAAAATTGTACGCGCGCCCCCAAGGCGACCCCAATTCTCCTTTCCTTGGGAAGGTCTGTTGCTACGTCCGAACCCGACATTGTGATCAATATTGCTCTTGTTGGCCGTTTCAGATTTGGGTGCCCGGCTTTATCGCCCGGCTATACTGAGCAGAGCAGAAAAGCCAACATCGTCAGCCGATTGTGCCGTGTTCCGTGCGGGCCACAAAGGCTCGCTGAACCAAAAGGGAGCTATCCATGCAATCTGTCGTCATCACCGGGGCGTCCACCGGCATCGGCTGGGCCACCGCGAAGCTGTTGCTCGATCGCGGGTTTCACGTGTTCGGCAGCGTGCGCAAGCAGGCCGATGCCGACCGCCTCGGAAGCGAATTCGGCGCGAATTTCACGCCGCTGCTGTTCGACGTGACCGACGAGGCCAAGGTGCTGGCCGCCGCCCGCGAGGTCCGCGCGGCGCTCAATGGCGAAACGCTGACCGGCCTCGTCAACAATGCCGGCATCGCGGTCGCAGGGCCGGTGCTTGAACTGGCGGTCGACGAATTCCGCCGCCAGATGGATGTCAACGTCATCGGGCCTGTTATCGCCACGCAGGCTTTCGGGCCGCTGCTCGGATCCGATCCCTCGCTGAAGGGCCCGAAGGGCCGGATCGTGATGGTCAGCTCGGTCTCCGGCAGAGCCGGCGCGCCGCTGACGGCGCCCTATGCGGCGTCGAAGCACGCGATCGAGGGGCTGTCGGAAAGCCTGCGCCGCGAAATGATGCTGTTCGGCATCGATGTCATCATCGTCGCACCGGGCCCGGTGAAGACGCCGATCTGGAGCAAGGCCGAGGAGGTCGATATTTCCGTCTACAGGAACTCGCCGTTCTTTCCGGCGCTGCAACGGATCCGCAAATTCATGCTGCAGCTCGGCGAAACCGGATTGCCGCCGGAAAAGATCGCGGAAGCGATAGCCGGTGCGCTGACCTCATCCAGTCCCAAGGTGCGGTACCAGCTCACGCCGGATCCGATGCAGCACCTGATCACAGCCGTGCTGCCGAAGCGCATGGTCGACCGGATCATCGCCAAGCGTCTCGGGCTGATGCCGCCGGCGTGAGCGAAGGCATCAGCCGTTAGCCTGCCTGAACGGTCCGCGGCGTTTGCTTCGGCGCCATCGCGATCAGCCGCAGCGCCATCACCGCCAGCAGCGGGAGCAGGAACAGCGCGTAGGGCGGCATGTCGGGAATCCGCTTGCCGAACGAGACCATGAACTGAAACCACAAATAATAGCCGCCGGTCAGATGCAGGATGCGCCAGGCCCGCGGGCCGATCGCCGCGGCGCTGCGGTCGAACGACGTCGCCGCCATTGCGATGATGCAGGCATAGCCGATGCCGCCGAAGATATAGGAGGCGGCCGAGGTGGCGGCGGCATAGCCCGCGGGATCCATGATCGCGAAACAGGCGATGGCGATCGCATGAATGCCGTGGGATGCGGCGAAGGTCACGCCGAGATAGCGCCGGTTGCGGCGCTGCCATCGCGTCCAGGCATTGGGCCACAGCCGCGCCAGCGCCGCGGCGCTGAAGGCCAGGCAGAAGAACAACAGCGATGTCCGTGCGGTGAAGCGGATCACCATGCGCACGCCATCGACCTCGAATTGCCGCATGCCCGCGATCCAGATGCAGAGCCCGGCGAGGATCAGCGCCAGCACGGCGAACAGCCGCCAGCCTTCGAACCAGTGTTGGCGACGTGACGACATGGCGAGCTCCTCCGTTGGCGTAATGTAATCATCAGTTACATTTCGCTCGCCGGCATCGTCAATCCGTGTATGCAGTGCTTACATTCACGATCGGGTGATGCTAGATGTCTCGCCATGCCTGTCCCCGCCAAGCCGAAACGCCGGCCCGCCCGCCGCCCGGTTGAACCGCCGAAGCCCTATCACCATGGCGATCTCAAGCGCGTGCTGGTCGAGGCGGCGCTCGAACTGGCCGAGGCGGGCGGCGCGGAGGCGGTCAGCGTGCGCGAGGCCGCCCGCCGCGCCGGCGTTTCGCCGGGGGCGCCGTTCCGGCATTTTCCCAGCCGCAACGCCCTGATGGCGGCGGTGGCCGCCGAGGCGCAGCGGCGTTTCCGGGCCGAGATCGACGCCGCGCTGGCCGAAGCGCCTGCGGGCGACCCGCTGGCACGGTTTCGGGCCCTTGGGCTCGCTTATCTGCGCTGGGCGATGCGTAACCCGGCCCATTTCGAGATCATCTCGAGCGGCCGGTATTTCAATCACGACAGGGCAGCCGGACTGTCCCGGGACAATGCCGAACTGATCGGCCTGGCCGAAGCCACGCTGGCAGAAGCCTTCGCCAGCGGGCAGCTGAACTCGCCCGACCTGAAACGGGTCCAGGTCGCCGGCCGTGCTCTGGTCTACGGCTTTGCCCGCATGAACATCGACGGGCACTTTCCGCGCTGGGGCATCGCGGAAGGCGAGGCGGCGGCGACCGCCGAGGCGATCCTCGACCTCTTCGTCGAGGGCATCGCCCGGCGTCCCCGGCCGGCCTGAGCTTGCCGCGTCGGCTGCCTCGAGGCCGGGCAATCACCCGGCCTCACGCCGGCTGCGGCAAATTCATTGCGCGTTCATGACGTTTCACTTACATTTTCATGACACGTCGCAGGTTCCGGCTGCGCCGTCTGTCTCCTGGTCGTCGCCAGCCAAGGCTCAAGGGCAGTGCCGGTGTAAACGCGTCCCAAACCCATGGCGCCCGCGCCAAACCAAGGTCCAATCGCCACCGTCGCCACCGCCAGCGTTGCCGCGGTCGGAATCTGGCGGCTGCTGGCGGTAGCCGCCCCGCATCTGGCGGCGATCGGCCTGATGCTGCAGACCGAAACCGATCTCGGTTCGCGCACGGGCTTCGTGCTGGCCTGGGGAATCCTGAACTTCTTCTTTATCGCGTTGTTGCGGCGTCCGGCGCTGTCGGGCGCGCTGTCGCTGACGCTGGTCGTGGTGTTGATCCTGCTGTCGCGGCTCAAGCACGACATCGTGCAGATGACCGCGAACTTCGTCGACCTGATGGTGATCGACCGCGATACCGCAGCGTTCCTGTTTACGATCTTCCCCAATCTGCGCTGGTCCGTGATCGGCGCGGCCGTCGTCACCCTTCCTTTGATGTACGCATTGTGGTGGCTCGATCCGTTCCGGATCCGCCGCCTGCCGGCCCTGGCCGGCAAGCTGACATGTCTGGCGGCGCTGGTCGGGTATTCCTTTGCCTGGCCGGATGAGGCCTGGCGCGGCTATTACGACGACGGCTATCTGTCCAAATTCGCCCGCTCCGGCGTTACCGCGGTGTCGGATTTCATCAATTACGGCTTCATGGAATCGGATGCGGTCGCCGCCGAGCGGCTCAAGGTGCCGCTGGTGGATTCCTGCCATCCCGCCGGGCGGCGGCCCCACATCCTCATGATCCACGACGAGTCCAGTTTCGACATCCGCCAGGCCAAGGGCATCAAGGTGCCGGCGGGGTACGGCAGCCACTTCAAGTCGTTCGACGGCAAGGAGCGCAGATTCCTGGCCGAGAGCAATGGCGGCCCGAGCTGGTTCACCGAATACAATGTGCTCGCCGGGCTGTCGTCGCGCTCGTTCGGCCGGTTTTCCTATTTCGTGACCCGGATCGCGTCGGGACGTGTCGAGCGCGGCCTGCCGCTGGCGCTGCGCCGCTGCGGCTACGAGACGATTTCGCTGTATCCGGCCTATGGCGCGTTCATGAGCGCGCGCAGCTTTCAGACCTCCACCGGGATCCAGCGCTTCTATGACGCGCGCGATCTCGGCGCCAAGGGCGTCGAGCCCGACAGCTTCTACTACGACAAGGCGCTGCAGCTGATGTCGGGCAACGCGCCGAACAAGCCGCTGTTCATGTTCGTCTATCTCGCCGCCAATCACTTTCCCTGGGAGACCCGGTTTCGTCCGGACCTGACGCCGTCCTGGAAGCGGCCCGGCAACGAGCCGGTGGTCGACGAATACATCCGCCGCCAGGCCATGAGCGCCGGCGACTACACCGCGTTCATTGCGAACCTGAAGAAGAAGTTTCCGGCGCAGCCGTTCCTGATCGTGCGCTACGGCGATCACCAGCCGGAATTCTCGCCGCACGTGCTCGATCCCGGTCTCGGCGAGGCCGGCGTCGGCAAGAAGCTGAACGCCTACGACCCGCGCTATTACGCGACCTATTACGCCATCGACGCTGTCAACTTCGAGCCGGTCAAGAGCGCCGCCGTCATGGATACGGTCGATGGGCCCTATCTGCCGCTGGTGATCCAGGAAGCCGCCGGCATTCCGCTCGATCCGTCGTTCGAGGAGCAGAAGAGCATCATGCTGCGCTGCAAGGGCATGTTCTATGCCTGCAAGGACGGCGCGGAAGCCCGGCGGTTCAACCGGTTGCTGATCGACGCCGGCATGGTGCGGGGATTGTAGGGCGCGGCGGCCGTCCGGGTTCCGGCGGAAGCGGGTGGCCGGACGCCTTGAGTGTGGCCGTACAAACCTGCTAAACGTTTCGCAGTAGAGGCGGTTTTTTCGGGGTCTTTCGCCATGCTGATGCGTCTTTTCGCGCCGCAATTTCTCGTGGTCTGGGCCTTCCTCGGCTCGGCCGTGGCCGTGCATTTCCGCGGCAAGGTGCGGCTCGGGTTCTGGCGGCAGTTCACCGACCATTCCACCATCATGGCGCCCTACAATGTGCTGATGTACCTGTTCTCGGCGGTGCCGAACCGGCCCATCCTCGACGAGCAGTCGATCCCCGAACTCAAGCTCTTGCGCGACAATTGGGAAGTGATCCGCGACGAGGCGCTGGTGCTGTTCGCGCAGGGCCAGATCAAGGCCGCCGACAAGTACAACGACTGGGGTTTCAACTCGTTCTTCCGGACCGGCTGGAAGCGGTTTTACCTGAAATGGTACGACGCGCCGCTGCCGTCGGCGCTCGCCAATTGCCCGAAGACCGTCGAATTCCTGAATGCGATCCCCAACATCAAGGGCGCGATGTTCGCGAGCCTGCCGCCCGGCGGCAAACTGGTGCAGCACCGCGATCCCTATGCCGGCTCGCTGCGCTATCACATGGGACTGGTGGTGCCGAAATCGCCGGGCGAATGCCGGATCGTCATCGACGGCGAACCTCACTACTGGTACGAGGGCAAGGGCCTGCTGTTCGACGAGACCTATCTGCACTACGCCGAGAACACCACCAGCGACGACCGCATCATCCTGTTCTGCGACATCGAACGTCCGTTGCACACCCGCGCCATGACCGCAGTCAATCGCTGGGTCTCCAAGCACATCATCAACGAGAGCGCCACCCAGAACGAAGAGGGCGAGCGCGTCGGCTGGCTCAACAAGATCTTCGGCTACGTCTACCACGTGCGGTTGGTGGGCAAGCGGATGAAGGCCTGGAACAAGCGCGTCTATTACGCGGTGAAATATCTGCTGATCGGCGGCATCCTCGCCGCCTTCCTGGCGACCGCGTTCGCTTGAGAATGCGGGGGCGACCGACGTCCGCGTCGCGGTGCCACCTCGCTATATCGGTGGTTTCCGGTCCTCGAGGCTTGACCGGGGGCGTCCGGTTCATGTGAGATGAAACCATGAACCGCCTCCTGACCATCATTGCCGTGCTTGTCGTTGCCGCTTCGTCATCCGCGGTGGCGGAGACGATCAAATTCGAGGATTCGGCGGCGCTGTTGGGCGCCGCCTGCGCCAGGGACATCGACGCCAACTGCCGCGGCGTCAATCTCGACCCCACGCGCATGAAGGATTGTCTGTTGCGCAACCAGGATGTTCTGACGCCGCAGTGCAAGAGCGAATATAGCCGGGCTTTCGATCAGATCCAGAAGCGCGTCGCCGCGCGTCTGGCCGTCTTCAAGCTATGCGAGCGCGACATCGTCAAGCTTTGTCCCGGGGTCCAGAAGGGCGACCGAGGTGCTGCAGTCGACTGCCTGCTGGCGGGGCCGCGCGGCATCGGCATCAATTGCGGCAAGTCCCTCGGCGAAGCGGGGTATCGCTGATGCGATCGGGCAGCAAGAACCGGGGCGGCATCGGCTTGCTCCTGGCCGCGCTGATCGGCTTTGCGGGGCTTCCGGCCCTGGCGCAGGCTCCGGCGGGCGGCACTTCGGAAGAATGGATCAAGAAGCTCGGCGGCCTTGCGACCGAGCCGGAGCTCGATCTGGCGGAATTGAAGAAACAGGCGGCGGAACGAATCAAGGCGAGGGTGGAGCCGATCCCGAACAAGCGGCCGCCGATGGCGCCCGAATTGAACAAGCTGCCGCACTTCGTCGCCGAAATTTTGTTCGATGAAGACGCCGCGGTGGTGCGGCCCGATTCTTACCGGACGCTGGGGCGGATCGCCGACACGCTCACCCACCCGTCGATGCTGGGATACAAATTCCTGATCGTCGGCCATACCGCCTCGGGCGGCCGCCGCGACTTCAACCTGACGCTGAGCCAGCGCCGGGCCGACGTGATCCGCGACGTGCTGGTCAACACCTTCAAGGTTTCGTCCAAGCGTCTGGTGACCCTCGGCCTCGGCGAGGAGCAGCTCTTGGACCGCGCGAAACCGGGGTCGCCGGTGAACCAGCAGACCCAGATCGCGACGATCGGAAGCTCGATTGAGGCAAACTCTCCTCCCGTCGCGCCTGCCGCCGCCGTTCCTGCGAAAGCAGGGACCCATAAGCCCAAGCGTTAGGCAAAGGCGCGCCTTCGCGCCGTGCCCACCCATCCTGATGCGCCGTCAAGAATGGTGGGCACGCCATCGGCCGCGCATTCACGCGCCCCGATAGCTTTTTCCACCCTACGATTCCTTCCCTACTTCCCGGTCTTGTCCCACAGCCAGCGCGCCACCGCATCCGAAGACGACGCGCCGTCGCCGCCGGCGGCGCGCAGATTGGCCTCGCGCATCGCCGAGATGTCGATCCGGCCGAGCAGCGGGGCCAGCGCCGCGCGCAGGCGCTGATCGGACGCACGCTTCGGCGCCAGCAGCACGATCGCGTCGTAAGGCGGAATTGCGCCCCTGGGATCGTCGAGCACCGCCAGATCGTATTTCGCGATCAGCCCGTCGCTGGTATAGCCCGCGATCACGTCGACCTCGCCGGAGGCGACTGCGGCATACATGAAATCCGGCTGCATCTGCCGCTGCGCGCGAAAGCCGAGCCCGTAGGCCTTTTGCAGGCTCGCCCATTCCGGCCGCGAAAAGAATTCATAATCCGCCGCAATCGACAGCGTCGGCGCGCGCGAGGCGAGATCGGCGATCGAGCGGATGCCGAGCGCTTCGGCGCGCTTCCGGGGTATCACCAGCGCATAGGCGTTCTCGAAACCGAGTTCGCCCAACAGCGTGATGTTCTGCTGCGCCAGTATCGTCTTCAGTTCGGCGAGCATTGCCCGGCGCGGCTTGCTGTCGGTGCGGTGAAACTGATTGGCCCACAGCGTGCCGGAATAGTCGACATAGACGTCGATGTCGCCCGACGCCAGCGCGTCGAAGATCACGTTGGAGCCGAGGCCCTCGCGGGTGGCGGCGGTCAGCCCCGCCGCCCGCAGCCGCTGCGTCATCAGCGCCGACAGCACATACTGCTCGGCAAAGGTCTTGGCGCCGACGACGTAGCCCGACGGCGAGCGCGCCATCGAGGGCGCCAGCGTCGACGCGACCAGCGCCGCGATGCCGATGCCGCCGAGCGCGGCGCGCAGGCGGCTGCGGCGGCGAATGCCGGTCTCGACCAGGGCCAGCAGTTGATCGACCGCCAGCGCCAGCACCGCGGCGGAAAGGCAGCCGAACAGCACCAGCACCCAGTTCTGGGTCTGCAGCCCGGCGAAGATGTAATTGCCGAGGCTGGTCTGCCCGATCGGGGTCGACAGCGTCGCGGTGCCGATCACCCAGACCGCCGCGGTGCGGATCCCTGCCATTATCACCGGCAGCGCCAGCGGCAATTCCACCTGCAACAGCGACTGCCGCGGCGTCATGCCGACGCCCTGGGCTGCCTCGAGGATCGCAGGGTCCACGCTTTGCAGGCCGGTGATGGTGTTGCGCAGCACCGGCAGCATGGAATAGAGCGCCAGCGCCAGCACCGCCGGGAGGAAGCCGAAGGCGGAAAAGCCGACGCCGAGCCACGACAGCGACACGGCCGCCAGCGCCAGCAGCAGCGGATAGAACAGCGCGAGCAGCGCCAGCCCCGGCACGGTCTGCACGATGGAGGCAAGCCCGAGCAACACGCCGCGCGGTACTGGACGATTGCGTACCGCAATCGCCAGCGGCAGGCTGACCGCAAGCCCGAGCGCCAGCGCCGTGACCGAAACGCGCACATGGTTGCCGAGATAATCCGGCAGGTGCGCCAGCGCCTCGCTCCAGCGTGGGTCGGAGAACGTGCTCATGCCGCGCCGTCCCGCGGCAGCAGCACGTTGAGCCGTTCGGCCTGCCGCCGCGGCGTGCGCAGCAATTCGCCGACGTAAGCGTCGCCGCTGGCGGAAAGTTGCGCCGGCGTGCCCTGCGCCAGCAGCCTTCCGGCGCGCATCACCGCGATACGGTCTGCGAGCAGGATCGCCTCGGTCATGTCGTGGGTGATCATGACCGTGGTGAGCCCAAGCTTCCGGTGCAGGTCGCGAAAATCCTCGCCGAGCGCGTCGCGGGTGAGGGGATCGAGCGCGCCGAACGGCTCGTCCATCAGCACGATCCGCGGTTTCGCCGCCAAAGCGCGGGCGACGCCGACGCGCTGGCGCTGGCCGCCCGACAGTTCATGCGGAAAGCGGTCGCGGTAGAGCCTGCGGTCGAGCCGCACCAGATCGAGCAGTTCATCCACCCGCGCGGCAATCTCCGCCGCCGGCGTGCCCTGTAGCTTGGGCGTGATGCCGATATTGCCGGCGACGCTGAGATGCGGGAACAGCCCGCCGCTCTGGAACACATAGCCGATGCGGCGGCGCAACTGGATCGGATCGACGCTGCTGATATCCTCGCCCTCGACTGTGATGGTGCCCGCGTCGGCGTCGATCAGCCGGTTCGCCAGCCGCAGCAGCGTGGTCTTGCCCGAGCCGGAGCCGCCGACGATGGCGAGGAATTCGCCCGCGGCGACCTTGAGCGAGACGTCGTCGACCGCCCGAACCGGCTCGCCGCCGCGGCCGCCGGCAAAGTTCTTGCCGACATGCGCAAAGGCGATCAGCGGCGCATTTTGCATTCCAGTCCCGCCCAAAGTTCCTCTTGCCCTCCAGGGGAGGGTGAAAGATCAACTACCACGTCGCCGCACCGCGTTGAACTTATCCTTCGCAAGCGCTAAGGCATCCTGCAAACTTGGAGGGACGCGGGTGGAAACGACGAAGCCGACGGCGGTCGCGCTTGACGACGCGACGGTGGCGTTCCGCCTGGCCGACAGCCGCGTCTATACCGCGGTCGAGCAGGCCCGGCTCAGGATCGAGCATGGCGAGTTCGTCGCCATCGTCGGTCCCACCGGATGCGGGAAATCGACGCTCTTGAACGTCGCCGCCGGCCTGCTCAAGCCGGCGTCCGGAGCGGTGCGGATCTTCGACCAGCCGCTGACGGGGCTGAACCGCGACGCCGGCTATCTGTTCCAGGCCGATGCGCTGTTTCCCTGGAAGACCGCGATCGACAACGTCGCCATCGGACTCGAGATCAAGGGCGCGCCGCGCGCACACGCGCTGGAACGCGCGCAGGGCTGGCTGACGGCGGTCGGTCTCGGCGCCTTTGCGGGCCGCTATCCGCACATGCTCTCCGGCGGCCAGCGCAAGCGCGTCGGCCTCGCCCAGGTCCTGATCCGCGATCCCAAGATCCTGCTGATGGACGAGCCGTTCGGGCCGCTCGACGCCCAGACCCGGCAGATCATGGGCAACCTGCTGCTCGAACTCTGGAACGCCGACCGCAAGGCGGTGCTGTTCGTCACCCACGATCTCGAGGAGGCGATCGCGCTGGCCGACCGCGTCGTGATCATGTCGGCGGGGCCGAGCGCGCGCATCATCGGCGACTGGCGGGTGCCGCTCGCCCGGCCGCGCGACATTTCGGAAGTCCGCATGGAAAAGGAGTTTCACGCGCTGCACCGGGAAATCTGGAGCGTGCTGAAGGACGAAGTGATGAAGGGCTATGTGCAATCCTCGCAGGCCCCAATGGGGGTTGCATGATGAGCCGGCCCGTTCTGCTGCTGTGTCAGCTGCTGGTCGCCGTGGTCGGCCTTGCGCTCTGGCAGTTGCTCGCCACCGTGCCGGTGTTCGGCCGCGTCCTGCTGCCGCCGTTCTTCTTCTCCAACCCGGTCGACGTCGGCGCCCAGATCGTCGACTGGTTCGTGCGCGGCGTGATCTGGAAGCATCTCTTGATCACGCTGTGGGAATCGGTGCTGGCGTTCGCGATCGGTTCGATCGGCGGCGTCGCGGTCGGCTTCTGGTTCGCGCGCCAGCCGCGCGTGGCGGCGATATTCGATCCCTATGTGAAGATGGCCAACGCGCTGCCCCGCGTGGTTCTGGCGCCGATCTTCACGCTGTGGCTGGGCCTCGGCATCTGGTCGAAAGTCGCGCTCGGCGTCACGCTGGTGTTCTTCATCGTCTTCTTCAACGTCTATCAGGGCGTCAAGGAGGTCTCTGCGACGGTGCTGGCCAACGGCCGCATGCTCGGCATGAGCGAGCGGCAATTGACGCGGCACGTCTACTGGCCGTCGGCGCTGTCCTGGATGTTCTCCTCGCTGCATACCTCGGTCGGCTTTGCCGTGGTCGGGGCCGTGGTCGGCGAATATCTGGGATCTGCGGCCGGGCTCGGCTATTTGATCCAGCAGGCCGAAGGCGTGTTCGACGTCGCCGCGGTTTTCGCCGGCATGTTCGTGCTGTCGGCCTTCGTCATCCTGATCGATCTGGTGGTGACATTCGTCGAGCGGCGCCTGCTGGTCTGGCGGCCAACCGTAGAAGGGCACGGCTAGAGTCGTAAGTCGCCTTCTCAAGCGGCGCGCGCTGCTCTATCGTGCGCGCAACGAATGAGCACTGGAGGAAACCATGAGAACGATTGTCGGCAGGCTGGCCGGGACGCTGTTGGCGCTGATGCTGACATCGGGCCTTGCGGCGGCGCAGAGCAAGGTCACCGTTGCGATCGGGGGCGGCGCCTGCCTGTGCTACCTGCCGACGGTGCTGGCCCAGCAGCTCGGCGAATACGAAAAGGCGGGCCTTGCGGTCGAACTGGTCGACCTCAAGGGTGGTTCCGACGCGCTGAAGGCCGTGCTCGGC
The DNA here is from genome assembly GCF_018736105.1 of Bradyrhizobium sediminis. Lineage (NCBI taxonomy): Bacteria > Pseudomonadati > Pseudomonadota > Alphaproteobacteria > Hyphomicrobiales > Nitrobacteraceae > Bradyrhizobium > Bradyrhizobium sediminis. Next base: position 4,292,851 of record NZ_CP076135.1, on the reverse strand, counting down.
GGCAGCGCCGACGTGGTGTCCGGCTATTTCGACCACTGCGTCAATCTCGCCGCCAAGAAGCAGGAGATGACGGCCTTCGTCGTCTACGACCGCTATCCGGGGCTGGTGCTGGTGGTGTCGCCCTCCCATAACGCCGAGATCAAGTCGATCAAGGACCTGGCCGGCAAGAAGGTCGGCGTCAGCGCGCCGGGCTCCTCGACCGATTTCTTCCTTAAATATCTCCTGAAGAAGAACGGCCTCGATCCCGCGAGCGCTTCGGTGATCGGCGTCGGCCTCGGCGCCACCGCGGTTGCGGCGATGCAGCAGGGCCAGATCGATGCTGCCGTGATGCTGGATCCGTCGGTCACCGTGCTGCAGGGCAACCATCCGGACCTACGCATCCTCGCAGATACCCGCACCCAGAAGGATACGCTCGAAGTGTTCGGCGGCGAATATCCGGGCGGTTCGCTCTATTCCACGACCGCCTGGGTCAATTCGCACGAGAAGGAGGCGCAGGCCCTGACCAATGCGATCGTGAACACGCTGGCTTGGATCCACTCGCATTCGCCCGAGGAAATCATGGCGAAGATGCCGCCGGAGATGGTCGGCAAGAACAAGGAACTCTACTTGGCCGCGCTCAAGAACACGATCCCGATGTATTCGTTGACCGGCAGGATGGATCCCAAGGGGGCGGACGCGGTGCTCGCGGTGTTCAGCGAAGGCTCGCCCGAGGTCGCCAAGGCCAAGATCGACCTTGCGAAGACCTTCACCAACAAATTCGTCGAGCAGGCAAAGAAGACGACGGGGACGAATGCGAAGTAGACTTCCGCGATGACGCTTCCGGTTTTTCATCGCATCGCGACGCTTGATCTGAACGTGCAGCCCTGGTCGTGGCCGTTCGCGCAAGCGCGGCGCGCCGATATCGAGGCGCATTTCAAAGCCAGGCAGCGCGAGAAACCGCAGATCTGGAACGGCCGGGTTCTGCTGGCGCGCAACCCGGCCTTCACCGGGACCCGCTTCAGCGCCGACTATTTCGAAACCGATTTCGCCAGTTTCCTGGCCTGGCGCGATTGGGGGTTTCCCGATCGGGACGTCGTCAACAGTCCTGGAATGGGGGCGCTGCGCTGCTCCGATGGCACCTTCGTGCTCGGCGAGATGGCGCAACACACCTCGAATGCCGGGCGCATCTACTTTCCCGCGGGAACACCCGATCTCCATGACATCAGGGATGGCGCGGTCGATCTTTCCGGCAGCGTCGCCCGCGAAGTCGAGGAGGAGACCGGCCTGACGCCTGACGACTATCAGGCCGGCCCGCAGTGGGATTGCGTGCGCTACGGCGGGACCATTGCGCTGATCAGGATATTGAACGTCGCGCTCACGGGCGAGGAACTGCGCGCCAGGATCGAGGCCAATCTCGCCCGGCAGGAACAGCCCGAATTCTCCGCCATCCATCTGGTGCGTGCGACTTCCGATCTGTCAGCGGCGATGCCGCGCTTCGTCACCGCGTTCATCGAGAAGCAGCTGGCCACCCCGTTTTGAACTGGTCTGGTGCTGCGCCTGAGCGCCATGTACCTTGCAGTCCGCATCAGCCAACCGGAGCTCCCGAAGCCATGGGCAATAATTCTTCGCAATCGCTTGGCAACCAGCTGAAGCCTTTCATTGCGCCGTTTCGCTTCGACGGATCGGGCAAGTTTCATCTCAAGTCGCACAAGACCGACGAGAAGGGCGGTCTCGACAAGGAAAAGGCGGAAACGATTCTCGAGGCCAACCGCCAGCGGCTGAGCGATTTCCAGGAAAAGCTTTACGCGCAGGACCGCTGGTCGCTGCTCCTGATCTTTCAGGGCATGGACGCGTCGGGCAAGGACAGCGCCATCAAGAGTGTCTTCGAGGGCGTCAATCCGCAGGGCTGCGAGGTCTATTCGTTCAAGCAGCCGACCTCCCTCGAACTCGACCATGATTTCATGTGGCGCACCACGATCGCGCTGCCGGAGCGCGGCCGCATCGGCATCTTCAACCGCTCCTACTACGAGGAATGCCTGGTGACGCGGGTGCACCCCGAGATACTGGCCAAGGAGAAGATCCCGCCCAGCCTGATCACCAAGCACATCTGGCGCGAGCGGTTCGAGGACATCTCCGCGTTCGAGCGTTATCTCGCGCGCAACGGCACGGTGATCCTGAAATTCTTCCTCAACCTCTCGAAAGAAGAGCAGCGCGAACGCTTTCTGGAGCGGCTGGACGAGCCCGCCAAGAACTGGAAGTTCTCGATGGGCGACATCGCCGAGCGCGCGCTGTGGAAGCGGTACATGGCGGTGTATCAGGAGATCGTCCGGCACACCTCGACGTCGCTGGCCCCGTGGTACGTGGTGCCCGCGGATCACAAATGGTTCGCGCGGGTGGTGATCGGCTCCATCATCGTCAGCGCGCTCGACAAGCTCGACCTGAAATTCCCGCGCGCCGACAAGGCGTCGCTGCAGGAATTCAAGCAGGTGCGCAAGGCGCTGGAGAACGAAGGCAAGCGCTGAGCGGGGAGGGCGGCGCTGCTCTTGCTTGCTGCAGGCGATTTGCCCGTCGTCGCATCGCGCGGCCTCGGCCGCGGAAATTTTCGTCGAACAGGCCGTGCACGTGAAGGCCGATTTGTTCAATCTATTCAACGAATCCACCCGACGGGCAAATCGGTCGAAAGTCCGTCAAGCCGATTGGGCAAAAATATTCTGATTTTCCGAAATCGCAAATCGGTCTATATCGATCGCATCCCGTCCCATCAAGAGGGGCGTTTCGCGAACGTCACGGACGTAGGGGCGGGATGCGGTGGACGCAGGCGGCGCGCGAGACGGGCGTGCAGCTGGCGGACGGCGAAGTCGTGTGGTCCTGACACCCCGACGCTGGTGTCAAGTTCGCGCTAGGGAGCGCGGGCGACGGTGGCAAGAAAGCCCGGTCGCCGGGGAGATCACGTATAAGCCGTAAAACCATTGCGCAGGGAAGGCCGGGATGCTCCCGCTGAACCTGTATGCTCGTGTGCGTTTTTTCGCACATATTTGCACACGAGACCGCGGGTGCAGCGCGCACCCGGTCTTCCCTGCGCCCTCTGACCGGAGGGCCAAAGGAAATTCGATGGCAAACCTCGGGCATTTCAGGCCGCGAGATCGCGAGGCCGTGTCTGCGGGAGCCGTGTCTGGGAACGGCGTGTTGTTTGAGAATTTGAAACGGCAGTTCCGGATGGAGCCACCTTCAGGCGACAACGACAGTGGCGCTCTGCGGTTTGCGGGATCAGTGCGCTGCTTCGTGTTCCCGCTTGGGCGTTGCGTCCTGATGCTCGACCGACAGCGAGCGATAATGCGCTGCCATTTCCCTGTAGTGCTGTCGCGTAATCGGGTCGGCAGCCGTTTCTGCCCGTTCTTCGAACATTCGTGCCCGTTCAATCAGATCCTTGGCATTGGGCATGGGACGTCTCTGTGCTGAAACTCTGCCCTCCTATGTGGGTGGGCCTTTCGCGTTGCGCCCGGCCGGCGCCGTTCAAATCGCCGTGTTGAACCGGCGCCTGACCGGATTTTCAGGCGATCGTCGCGAGGTGAAACCTGCGCATCTCCGCCAGGCGCGCCCGGCAATACTCGCGGTAGATCAAGCTGATTAGCGTCCACATGATCGCACTCCGTTGTTTGATCGTCCGGCCTCACTGTAGGGGGGCTTCGTTTCCGGCGGTTTTCCCGGCCCCGAGAAAACGGCTTCGTCGGCGCCGCCGGATGTTTCGAGATCCGGCCGGGATGAAGCGGCTTCACGGGACCGGGATCGGCAATTTGAGGCCGGCGCCGGGGGCGAGGTCCGCACCGGCGACAATTAGGTCAGCCCATCTGACCATCTTTTGGCGTTGCGATCAGGCCCCTTTCTCGTCTAGAACGGCCCGGGAGCGCCGTTCCGGCAACGAACCGTCAATGGTTTTGGCCGAGGATTCCGCGTCCCAAGGGTCTGGCAATGCTGATTCGCAGCGAAAAAATTGGAGTTCACGGGGGAGCGGCCGTTGCCGTCCGTCCCGGCGCGATTCCGGCTGCGTCACTGCCCACCCTGCTTCTTGGCGGGCTTCTGCTTCTTATCGGCCCCTGAGGGCCGTCTGGGCGGTTTGCGCCTGGGCACTCAGGGGTTCGCGCGAGATCACCAGACCCTTCAGCGCTCGCATGGCGCACGACCCAAAAGGAATTCAGCAGATGACCACCGTCAACAAGTCCGCCAAGGACCGCGTAATCATATTCGACACCACCCTGCGCGACGGCGAACAATGTCCCGGCGCCACCATGACCTTCGAGGAGAAGCTCGAGATCGCCGAGATGCTCGACGACATGGGCGTCGACGTCATCGAGGCCGGCTTCCCGATCACCTCCGAAGGCGACTTCCAGGCGGTCAGCGAGATCGCACGGCGCTCCAAGAACTCGATCATCGCCGGCCTGTCGCGGGCGCATCCGAAGGACATCGACCGCTGCGCCGAGGCGGTGAAATTTGCAAAACGCGGCCGCGTCCACACCGTGATCGCGACCTCGCCGCTGCACATGCGGGTCAAGCTCAACATGACCCCGGAGCAGGTGATCGAAACCTCGATCGCCAACGTCACCCGCGCGCGCAACCATATCGACGACGTCGAATGGTCGGCGGAGGACGGCACCCGCAGCGAAATGGATTTTCTCTGCCGCATCGTCGAGGCCGTGATCAAGGCCGGCGCCACCACGGTCAATATTCCCGATACCGTCGGTTACACCGTGCCGGAGGAATACACGGCCTTCATGCGCACGCTGATCGAGCGGGTGCCGAATTCCGACAAGGCGGTGTTCTCGGTGCACTGCCATAACGATCTCGGCATGGCGGTGGCGAACTCGCTGGCCGGCCTGGCCGGCGGCGCCCGGCAGATCGAATGCACCGTCAACGGCATCGGCGAACGGGCAGGCAATGCCGCGCTTGAGGAAGTCGTGATGGCGATCAACATCCGCAACGACCGGTTTCCCTATTGGAACAAGATCGACACCACCATGCTGACGCGGGCCTCGAAGCTGGTGTCGGCGGCGACCTCTTTCCCGGTGCAGTACAACAAGGCGATCGTCGGCCGGAACGCCTTCGCGCATGAGAGCGGCATCCATCAGGACGGCGTGCTCAAGGACGCATCGACCTACGAGATCATGCGCCCGGAGATGGTCGGCCTGAAGAAGTCGTCGCTGGTGCTGGGCAAGCATTCGGGGCGCCATGCCTTCGTGCACAAGCTGGAGGAGATGGGCTACAAGCTCGGCCCCAACCAGCTGGAAGACGCGTTCGGGCGGATGAAGGCGCTGGCCGACCGCAAGAAGGACATCTACGACGAGGACATCGAGGCGCTGGTCGATCAGGAAATCGCCGCTTCCCACGACCGCATCAAGCTGACCTCGCTGACGGTGATCGCGGGCACCCATGGTCCGCAGCGCGCCACCATGAAGCTCGATGTCGACGGCCAGATCAAGATCGAGGAAGCCGAGGGCAACGGGCCGGTCGATGCGGTGTTCAACTGCATCAAGGCGCTGGTGCCGCACGAGGCCAAGCTCGAACTCTATCAGGTCCACGCGGTCACCGAAGGCACCGACGCGCAGGCCGAGGTGTCGGTGCGGCTCGCCCATGAGGGCCGTTCGATGACATCGAAGGCGTCCGATCCGGATACGCTGGTGGCTTCGGCCAAGGCCTATCTCGGGGCGCTCAACAAGATCGTCATGAAGCGCCAGCGCGACATGCCGGCGGTGGCGGCGAGCTGAACTCTTCCGAGAGAGGCCATTTTCAATCCGCAGACGACAAACGCGGCGCATCGGCGTCGCGTTTGCGTATCGGAAGTAAATATCTGAAATTGCTTATGAAATCGTATTGTTGGACGCGAATTGGCGGATTTCCGCACAGGGTCCTATGGAAGTTTGTGTGAATTTATGCGCAACTGCCCGTGGCGGGCTCACAAGTGGCAATTTTTTCTACCCCACGGTTTCGCACGGTGCTCATCCTCTACGCCGCTGTTTCCGGCGTGGCGCTGACGGTCGCCCTGTGGCTGGCCGGCGATTACGGACGAACGAGAGCATACGAAGGACTGAAAACGAGGGCACGGAGCGCGGCAGACCTCAATGCAACGGTGCTGCGCAGCGAGCTTGAGAAGCACCGGTCCATTCCATTCATCCTGTCCACCGATCCCGATGTGGAGGCCGCGCTCACCTCGCGCGATCCCGGCAAGGTTGAACTGCTCGACAGAAAATTCGAGGGCCTGGCGGAGGGGACCCGCGCTTCCGTGATTTACCTCCTGGATGCCGATGGTCGCACGCTCGCTGCGAGCAACTGGAAAACGACGACGAGTTTCGTCGGCAACAGCTATCGCTTCCGCCCTTACTACTCGCTGGCTGTCGACAAGGGCAGTGCCGAGTATTTTGCCCTCGGTACCGTCAGCCGGCGGCCAGGTCTCTATATCTCCCGCCGCGTGGATGGCCCGGCGGGCGTTCTGGGCATCGTGGTCGTCAAGCTGGAATTCGATCAAGTGGAGGCCGGTTGGGGCCGCTCCGACATGCCGTCCTACGTCACCGAGGAACGCGGCATTGTCCTGATCACCAGCAACCAGAATTGGCGGTTCATGACGGAGACGCCACTCTCTGCCGGCGACGCAGCGTCAATTCGGGCGAGTCTGCAATTTGGAGAGGCTCCGCTTCGGACGCTTCCGATCAACAAGGTCAGGGATGACACATTCGGCGGCCACCCCGCTCAAGTCGTTGCAGCCCGCCTGCCGGACGCAAAGCAATCCGGCAATTTTCTCAAGATTGAGGCTCCTGTCAGGACGACGGGCTGGCAGTTGCATCTCCTGGTTCCGGCTGCGGACGCCGTCGCGGGTCGTGTCAGCGAGGCGCGCCTGTCTCTCGGTCTCGTTCTCGTGCCGATCCTGGGGCTCGGCGCCGTGCTGCTTTATCGGCGCGAGCGAACTTCCGCTCTCGCGGCAGAGGCTGCAGCCGCGCGAATTGAGCTGGAGCACCATGTCGAGGTTAGAACGCATGATCTGCGCCAGGCGAACGAGCGGCTGGAATGGGAAATAGGCGAACGTCAGAGAACCGAGAATAAACTGCACACGCTCATGGAGGATCTGTCGCAGGCGAACCGGCTTGCTTCGTTAGGCCAGATTACCGCCGGCGTGGCGCACGAGATCAACCAGCCGGTGGCGGCAATCCGGGCCTACGCCGACAACGCCCGCGCGTTTCTCGATCGCGACGACAAGATGCATGTTCAGGACAATCTCGCGATGATCGCCTCTCTGACCGACCGCATCGGAACAATTACCGATGGGCTTCGCAGCTTCAGTCGAAAGGGCACGGGCGAGGTCGGACCTGTCAGCAGCATGGAGGCAATCGAGGGTGCTCTGCTGCTTCTGGGGAGCCGGATTCGAGCTCAATCCACGTCGATTGAATGTCACTATCCCATTGGCGATCTCGTCGTCTCCGCAAATCGAACTCGTCTGGAACAGGTGCTGGTGAATCTCGTTCAGAACGCGCTCGATGCAACCAGGGACAGTGTCGACGGAAGCATTCACATCAGGCTCGACGTTGCGGGTGACGAAGTTGAATTGTCGGTGTCGGACAACGGCCCCGGCATTCCGCAGCACGTCCTGAATACCCTCTTCACCCCGTTCAGGACGGCCAAGGCCAATGGGCTCGGTCTCGGGCTCGTCATTTCGAATGACATCGTGATCGATCTCGGAGGAAGAATCGACGTGAAGAGGATCCAGGAGAGAGAAACGTGTTTCACGGTTGTCCTGAGAAGATACCAATGAATGAGAATTCCCAAACAACGGTCGTTTTTGTCGACGACGACGAAACCCTCCGCCACGCCAATTTGCAAACGCTCGAATTGGCCGGATTCCGGGTCTTGTCGTTCAGCTCGGCCAGCTCCGCGCTAACGGTGTTGAACGGCAATTTCGACGGCGTCGTCGTCACCGACATCCGGATGCCGCAGATCAGCGGGCTGCAATTATTCAGGCGGTTGAAAGAAACCGACCCTGCCATGCCGGTGATCTTGATTACCGGGCACGGGGACATTCCGATGGCTGTCGATGCCATGCGTGAAGGTGCCTATGATTTCATCGCGAAACCCTTCGCCGTGGACCGGCTGATCCATAGCGTTCGACGCGCTGCCGAAATGCGGCGGTTGGTCATGGAAAATCGGCGTCTTTATCTGGCCACCGAGGCTGCGACGCAGGAATTGCCCTTGATCGGGCAAACGCCATCGATGCAGCGGTTGCGCAATACGTTGCGTCAGATCGCCGATGCAGACGTTGATGTGCTGATCGCCGGCGAGACCGGCAGCGGCAAGGAAGTCGTCGCCAACCTCCTTCATCGCTGGAGCAAACGGCGCGCGGGGCACTTCGTTGCACTCAACTGCGGGGCGCTCCCGGAAACCATGATCGAGAGCGAGCTGTTTGGGCATGAGCCCGGCGCGTTCACGGGAGCCCAGAAACGACGCATCGGCCGTATTGAGCATTCGAGTGGCGGAACGCTGTTCCTGGATGAAATCGAGAGCATGCCGGTTTCGACGCAAGTCAAGCTCCTGCGGGTTCTCGAAGCTCGCGAGGTCGCGCCGCTTGGAACCAACGACCTGCGGGCCGTCGACCTTCGCGTGGTCGCCGCATCCAAGGTTGATCTCGGTCATCCGGCACAGCGAAGCAGCTTCCGGGAGGATCTGTTCTTTCGATTGAACGTCGTGACGATCTCGATCCCGCCGCTCAGGGAACGCAGGGAAGATATCCCGCTGCTGTTCGCGCACTTCCTGAACAAGGCGGCGAGCCGGTTCAAGACCAAGCCTGTTGAAATCAACAGGGCTCTTCATCGTCATCTCATGGAGCACCAGTGGCCCGGAAATGTTCGAGAGCTCTCTCATTTTGCGGAACGCGTTGCGCTGGGGTTGGGTGACGGCGAATCGAATTCTGACTCGGAGGCAAGTACGAGCGGTGACTCATTGCCTACCAAGGTTGAGCGTTACGAAGGCGATCTAATTCGCCAAACATTGTCTGAAAATCATGGGGATGTTCGCTTGACGGTGGCGGCACTCGGCATTCCCCGAAAAACGTTCTACGACAAGATGCAGAGACACGGAATCAATCGCGCGGACTATGAATGAATTGGGTTGCAGTATCCGGGATCGAAGTCCCTGGCGTCGAATTGACGTGCGAGATTGCGCACGCTCATCCCATGTGTTGTGCGTCAGATCGGACATTGCTGCAGGCTTTTCGATCGCTCTGTTGAAAATTCCCGCATACTTTCAACGAAGCGGTAACTCGCGGAACCTTGGCACGCAGTTTGCTCAAGTGTTTCCATCTCCTGCCGGCTGGCAGCGAGGTCGATAGGCAGATTCCCACGGCGTCCACTCAAAGAACGGGCCGGGGAGAGGGAGACAACGGTCATGGCTCTTGCCACCAACAAGGCGTGCGTAAACGCGCTTCGGGCATTCCGAACGCTGCCTCGTCACCACGAGGCTTCAGCGTGAATCGCAATCCGACTATTTCGAGCTCAGCGACAACGTCGACCGGCAGCAAGGGCGCATTGCAGGGGAACGCCGCGCGCGAGCGTCGTTTCTTTTGCGATGCAGCAAAATTTGCGAAGTGGCCCCTGCGAACGAGCAATGGCATTTCGGCCGGCTTCTCTGTATTGGTGTCGCTGGAATAACGTCATCGGAGCCGCATAGCTCGCGCGCTTCGGGAAAATCATGTGGGAGGAAAAATGCGTAAACTGGTTTTGGCTGCTGCGTCGGTCGCGGCATTGGCACTGGCAGGGCCCGCGGCGGCGCAGGCTCCGATCGTCATCAAATTCAGCCACGTGGTCGCGCCGAATACGCCGAAGGGTCTCGCCTCCGAAAAGTTCAAGGAACTGGCCGAGAAGTACACCGGCGGCAAGGTGAAGGTCGAAGTCTATCCGAACTCGCAGCTCTACAAGGACAAGGAAGAGCTGGAGGCGCTGCAGCTTGGCGCGGTGCAGATGCTGGCGCCGTCGAACGCAAAATTCGGCCCGATCGGCGTCAAGGAATTCGAGGTTTTCGATCTTCCCTATATCCTGCCGGACCTGAAGACGCTGCGCAAAGTCACCGACGGTCCGCTCGGCGCCAAGCTGCTCAAGCTGCTCGATGCCAAGGGCATGACCGGGCTGGCCTATTGGGACAACGGCTTCAAGGCGATGAGCGCCAACAAGAAGCTGGTCGCGCCCGCCGACTACAAGGGCCTGAAATTCCGCATTCAGTCCTCCAAGGTGCTGGAAGCACAGTTCCGTACGCTTGGTGCGATTCCGCAGGTGATGGCGTTCTCGGAAGTCTATCAGGCGCTGCAGACCGGCGTGGTCGACGGGCAGGAAAATACCTGGTCGAACATCTACACCCAGAAGATGCATGAAGTGCAGAAGTATATCACCAGCACCAATCACGGCTACATCGGCTATATCGTGGTGGTGAACAAGAAGTTCTGGGATGGAATTCCTGCCGATATCAAAGTCCAGCTCGACAAGGCCATGAAGGAAGCCACCGCCTACGGCAACGGTCAGTCGCTGAAGGAAAACGAAGACGCGTTGGCGGAGATCAAGAAGACCGGCAAGAGCGAAATCATCACGCTGACGCCGGAGCAGGATGCGGCGATGCGCAAGGCGCTCGAACCGGTTTACCAGGATGTGGCAAAGCGCGTCGGCCAGCCGCTGATCGACGAATTCCTCAAGGAGACGAGGGGCGCGACCAACTAAAGCGACGTCGGAAGGCTTCCGCGCTTCGGCACGGAAGCCTTTTCACGTCTGGGGGACTGCGGCCGTTTTGGCCGCAAAAGGGAATGCGCGAGATCATCCGCCTTGGCTCCAAGGATGATCCGCATGGGGGGAGTTCATGTTTCTTCGTATCCTCGATCGGCTTGAGGAGATACTGATCGCGACGCTGATGGCGCTCGCGACGTTCATCATCTTTCTTGCGGTGATGCATCGCTATCTCATCGGAATTCCCGTCCTTTATCCGTTGCTGTTTCCGATCAACCTGTCCTGGGCGCAGGAACTGTGCATCTACATGTTCGTGTGGGTGGCGAAGTTTGGCGCGGCCTATGGCGTGCGTACCGGAATTCACGTCGGCGTCGACGTCCTTGTCAACCAGCTCAAGCCGCCGTGGCGGAACATCGTGGTGCTGTTCGGGCTGTTCTGCGGCGCCTTCTTCACCGCCGTGATCGGCACCATGGGCGCAAAATTCGTCTTCGGGCTGATGTTTACCGATCAGGTCTCGCCTGATCTGGAAATTCCAAGCTGGATCATCTATCTCTGCATTCCGCTCGGCTCCTATTTGATGTGCTTCCGTTTTCTCCAGGTTGCCTTCACTTTCTGGCGCACCGGCGAATTGCCGCACCATGACCACGCCCATGTCGAGGGAATCGACGTCGACGCGCCCGGCATCGGCGCCGCGGAGGTCATGCGATGAGCAGCCTATTCATCTTCGGACTCCTGATCGCGCTGATGCTGACGGGCATGCCGATCTCGATCGCGCTTGGCATGACGGTTCTGACCTTCATCTACACGATGACGAACGTTCCGACCGAGTCGGTGGCGCTGAAACTGTTTACCGGCATCGACAATTTCGAGATCATGGCGATCCCGTTCTTCATTCTAGCCGGCAACTTCCTGACCCATGGCGGCGTCGCGCGCCGCATGATCAATTTTGCCACCTCGATGGTCGGGCACTGGCACGGCGGGCTGGGTCTCGCGGGCGTGATGGCCTGCGCACTGTTCGCCGCGGTGTCGGGCTCGTCGCCGGCGACCGTGATCGCGATCGGCTCGATCATGATGCCGGCGATGGTGAAACAGGGTTTCCCCAAGCGCTTCGGCGCCGGCGTCATCACCACCTCCGGTGCGCTCGGCATCCTGATCCCGCCGTCGATCGTGATGGTGATCTATTGCGTGGCGACCGGCGGCAGCGTCGCGCTCGATCCGGCCGGCCTTCGGGTGTCTTCGGCCTCGGTCGGGCAGATGTTCATGGCGGGCGTCATCCCCGGCCTGATGCTGGCGACGTTGCTCGGGCTGACGACGTTCTATCGCGCCTGGAAGAACGACTATCCGCGGTTGCCGCGCGCGAGCTGGACCGAGCGCTTTGTCGCATTCCAGAAATGCATGTGGGGGCTGCTCCTGATCCTGATCGTGCTCGGCGGGATCTATGCCGGCCTGTTCACGCCGACCGAGGCTGCAGCCGTCAGCGCGGTCTATGCCTTCGTCATCGCGGTGTTCGTGTACAAGGACATGGGGCTCAGGGACGTGCCCAAGGTGCTGCTCGGCTCCGCCAATATGAGCGCGATGATTCTCTACATCATCACCAATGCGGTGCTGTTCTCGTTCCTAATGGCGAATGAGAATATTCCGCAGCACATCGCCGCGTGGATCACGTCGATCGGTGTCGACTGGATTATCTTCCTGCTGATCGTCAACGTGCTGCTGCTGATCGCCGGCAATGTGATGGAGGCGTCCTCGATCGTGCTGATCATGGCGCCGATCCTGTTTCCGGTGGCGGTCAAGCTCGGGATTCACCCGGTGCATCTGGGCATCCTGATGGTCGTCAACATGGAAGTCGGCATGTGCCACCCGCCGGTCGGGCTCAACCTCTACGTGGCGTCGGGTATCGCCAAGATGGGCATCACCGAACTGACGATCGCGGTGTGGCCGTGGCTCTTGACCATGCTGATCTTCCTCGGTGTCGTCACCTACGTGCCGGAAATCTCGCTGTGGCTGCCGCGCGCGCTCGGCATGCTCTGAAGGATATCGACCGGCTTGCCGCGATCGCGCGAAGGCGGTCACCCGCCGGGCATGATCGCGGGTGCGGAACCGGGTTGATTGCATCCCGTTGACGCGACCGCCGGCTTGGCAAGCCGGTTCGTGATCGACATCACATACCTCCAGCATGCGCCGGCACTAGCGTGACCACATCCAATCTCACGCCGAGATTTGTTGTGGGAGAGCGCTATGAGCTTATTCAAGAGCACTTTATTGGGTGCCTGCCTTTTCGCCAGCCTGCTGGCGGCAGGTCCGACACGTCCGGCCCATGCCCAGAGAGCGGCAACGGAAACCGCCACCGTCGAACAGTCGGTGCAAACGCAGCCTCCGGTCCAGAAACCAATCCAGGCGGCGGAGAATCCGGCTCGCGCCGGCAATTCGCTGGGATTGACGGGGCCGGAGCAGCGCGTCGCGCTGGTGATCGGCAACTCGAACTATCGAAACGTTGCCCAGCTCTCGAACCCCGCCAATGACGCGAAGGCCGTCGCTCAACTGCTCAATGCCGCGGGCTTCGAGGTCATTTCGGCAACGGATCTCAGTCACAATGAGATGATTCAGGTCGTGCAGGACTTCTCGGGCAAGATTGCCGGTCGTGGTCCGAACACCGTGGCGATGGTGTATTATGCCGGCCACGGCGTGCAGCTCGCGGGCGAAAACTATCTCGTTCCGATCGATGCCAGGATTTCTTCCGAACCTGATCTGGTCAATGGTTCGGTCCGGCTCGTCGACGTGATGGCGACGCTGGAGACGATTCCGAGCCGGATGCGGATCGTTATCCTCGATGCCTGCCGCAACAATCCGTTCCCCTCGCTCAATGAGGCGGGACGCGGACTTGCGATCGTCGATGCGCCGAACGGCTCAATCGTGGCCTATTCAACCGCACCGGGCACCGAAGCGCTCGACGGCACCGGCGACCATAGCCCGTACGCGGCTGCGTTCTTGCGGCTGGCGCATGAGAAAAACCTCCCGATCGAGCAGTTGTTCAAGCGGATTCGGCTCGACGTGAACAATTCGACGGACGGGCGGCAGACCCCCTGGGAAAGCTCGTCGCTGACGCGCGACTTCTATTTCTTCGGCGATACCGCGGTTGCGGCGACGAGAGTGCCGGCACCGCAAAAGGCCGTCCAGGTGGCGGACAATCTTCCCTCGCGCGCCACGCGCCAGGCCTACGACTACGTGCTGGCGGAAAATTCCGTCGAGTACTATCAGGAATTCATCCGGCTCTATCCTCACGATCCGCTGTGCGACCGTATTCGCGCGCTGCTGGGCAGTCTCGTGCAGGCGAAGGCGTGGCACAATGCGGTGCTCGCCAATTCCCCCGTCGCGTACAAGTCGTTCTATGACAAGTTCTCGAACGGTCCCTATGCGCAGAATGCGCTGAAACTGGCGGCGCAGCCGAAAATGGTTCCACTTTCGCAGCCGACGCAGATCATCGCGCCGGCTTCGATCAAGCTCGGCACTCTCGGCATGTCGCGGGACAATTCCGGTCTCAACCCCGGCGGATCCGGGTTGTTGCAGGGCCGCTCTCCGCAACAGGGAAATGTTCTGCAGGGTGGGTCAGGCAACATGGCTGCCGGCAAGTCCGGCATGGACAAGCCCGGCAGTGGCGATCGAATCGTCACGCTGCCCGGCACGCACGCATCTACCGGAAACAATGGCGCCGCTTCCGGCAAGATCATAAACTTGCCGGCCGGTGGTTTGAACAAGGCCGTTGGGCAAAATCCGAAGCTTGGTGGAGTGGCGAACCGCATCGACGGTCGGCCTGCGAAACTGCCCTCGCAGATTGGCGTCAATCGGCAGCCGGTGGGCATATCGCGGTCCAACATCGGTACGCCGCCGGGAAGCGGCGGTGGCAACCTCCGCATGGTGTCGACGCAGTCTCATGGATCTGGTCTCCAACCACAGCAGACCAATGGCAGGTTTGGACGATGGTAAGCATGCAGCTACCCGCGAATAATTCTTAACAAGTCGAGGTTCATTCCGAAATCTGCCCACCAACCGAAGGCGGACGCGGCCTTTGGCTGGTGGCTTCGACACCTGTTCCGGTCGAGAGGACTCGCTGCAGGATTACATCTTGGTAACAGAGGCCACCCTGTCCAATCTGTAAGTTGATTGGCAGGCTGGGTGACCTCATCTTCAGGCAACCTTTTGAAGGAGGTTCGCATGAAGAAGTTCGCCATCGCCGGGATCGCAGCCCTCGCCATCGCCGGTTCCACCGCGGTCTATGCCCAGCACAACCGCCCCTGGTTCCACCACCACGAGCGGATGAGCCCGGAGGACAGGGCGGCGTTCACCGACGCGCGGATTGCCGCCGTCAAGGCGGGCCTCAAGCTCAACGCCGAACAGGAAAAGCTGTGGCCGCCGGTCGAAGCCGCGGTGCGGGATTTCGCCAAACTGCGAATCGATCGCGCCAATGCGCGGATGAATGCCAAGCCTGACGATACCGCGCAGCCGGCCGATCTGGTCGCGCGCCTGCGCGACCGCGCCGAGACCATGGCGACCACGGCGGCGGCGATGAAGAAGATCGCAGACGCGGCGGATCCGCTCTACAAGACCCTCGACGACGGCCAGAAGCGGCGCCTCGCCATCCTGACCCATATGGAAGGCCGGTTCGGCCGGGGTGGCTGGCGCCACCACGGATTCCAGCGCGGCATGGACCGCGACGACGGCGGCTGGGGCCGTGGCTATGACCGGGATCGGTACGACCGGGACGGCGGGCCGGGCAAGGACCGGGGCGACCGGGGGGGCCCCGAGCGGCTCTAGCGGGCAACCGCCCCCGATCGATCGAAATGCGTCAAAAGCCGCTGAATTCAGGCGGCTTTTTCGCCTTCCCGTTCGGTCGAAATGGCCGGGGAATTCCTCGCCACTTTGCTGGACATAGGGGAATCGCTTTGCTAAACGACCCCCTCTTGCGAAGGCTTTCCGGGCCGGTTTCCGGGCGCATAGCTCAGTTGGTAGAGCAGATGACTCTTAATCATCGGGTCCCAGGTTCGAGCCCTGGTGCGCCCACCAAGCTTTTCAAGAACTTGGCAACGTAGCCGACGCGAAAACCAGCCGCGGTTTACGGTTCATTTTGCAGTTTTGTTGGCATTTCGCGCTTCAGCGAGCTGCAGGTCATGGCCGCTGACGAGTCAGTTCGTCGTGGCGGGGCGATCCTGCAACTATGGCACGCCCGAGACCCGGAAATCGCCCAAACGAGACACAGGCCCTGCCGACGCGGCGCCTGAGCTGCTGCCGTGCCGGGTTGGGATTCCCGTCCAGCCGGAGAGAGTGGCTCAGCCGCGCCCTAGTCGCTCAATGCGTCGCCGAGCATCAAGATCAGGTCGCACCGGAAATCGTCAGTGGCTTTGCCGTTCGGGTCCTCAATCCGGTGGTAACATGCGCTGTTTCCAAATTGCCTGTTCTCGAATTTCCCATTGCTGTCTTGAACAGTCTCAGCGCGAACCTTTCTGCCGAGAAAGCCATACAGGGTTTTGGCTTTGGCTGCGCTGCAGTAGAAAATGACGACCGAGCCATTCTCTTCCACGGAACTGGTGCTGATCGCTTCCCTAAAGCAATCGCTCACTCCTGCCAGTGTCAATTCCTTCGGACTTATTTGAGCGTGACTCGATGCGGTGGCGAGCAGGAAACTGATGACCACTGTCAATCCGCTCATGCAGATGTCCGGCCAGCAACTGCGTGTCTGCGGAGGCACCCGGCGCAACGGAGGCTGGACTGATCTAGGCCGTTCCATATTTGGTCTCTACCTCGATGCCGATACTCTTGAGGAAGGCTGTCGGCAAGATGCCGCCGGCGCACACGATGACGGCGTCGTTCCTGATCTGCATTTGTCGCCCCTGTTGCTCGATCTCGACGTCGTGACGGCCGATCCGCTTGACGCTGGATTGGAGCAGGACGGTGAGGCGGCCTGACTTCTCTGCGGTTGCCACCCGCTCGCGATTTTTTGCCTTGGCACGCGAAAATGCGTCGCTGCGGTGGGACAGCGTTACGGTGGTGCCGGGCTGCTCCGCAATGCTGGCTGCTGCTTCAAGGGCGCTGTCGCCACCGCCTACCACCAGCACGTGACATTCCCGGTATTGCTGGGGATCGATCAGGCGGTAAACCACCTTGGATTGGTCCTCCCCTTCGACCTCCAGCTTGCGCGGCGTTCCGCGTCGGCCGATGGCAAGCAACACAGAGGTCGTTCTGTATGATGCGCGGGTTGTCTGAACGGTGAATTCGGAGCCGGATTGCGTGATCGTCTCGACCTGTTCGCCGTAGTTCACCTTCAGGCCGGTCTTGCGTGCAACCTCCCGCCAAACCTCGAGCAAGTCTTCCTTGCTCACCTCTCTGAATTTGAGCGTGCCGACCAGGGGCAGGACTACCGGCGCCGTCATGACGAGCTTGCCGCGCGGGAAATGCGCGACCGTGCCGCCGAAGCTGTCCTGCTCGATCGTCAGAAAGCGGAGCTTGTGCTGGATAGCTGAAAGACTCGCGGAAAAGCCCGCCGGTCCGGCGCCGACGATGATTACGTCGTAGACCTCGGAAGACCGGCTTCGGTCGAATTTTCGTAAGGAGTCGATGGCCTGCCGTCCCTGCTCGATGGCATTGCGAATGAGCCCCATGCCTCCGAGCTCCCCGGCAATGAAGATTCCGGGGACGTTTGTCTGGAAGTCGGGATGGACGTAGGGAATATCGACGCCGCGTTTCTCCGTGCCGTAAACCAGCGTAATCGCATCGCGGGGGCAGGCGTCCTTGCAAGCGCCGTGGCCTATGCAATGGCTGGGTTCGATGAGCTCGGCCTTTCCATTGATCATTCCGAGAATGTCGCCCTCGGGACAGGCGCGGGCACAGGCACCGCAGCCCAGGCATTTGAGCGGATCGATTTTCGGATGCAGGGAAGCCGGTTCGAGAAGTCCGGCTTCGGCCGCCGCGGCCTTGGTCGCGCGGCTGCGCGTCTCTGCGCGTACGCGTAATGCAATATAGAAAGCCCAGATAGCCCCGACGATCAGGGCGTACACTCCTATCGCTGGATTGAGGGTCATCGGGCGAGAGTCTCCAGATGTCGCGCGCCGAAATGCGGTGAACGATCGAAGCGAGGAAGGTTGAGTGGGACGATACTTTCACCAGTCATGTTTGGAATGGATGTCGACGGTCAGCCCCGCATTTCGGGTGGCGCGATGGTGTGGCCCGGGAGTTTGGCGACGAGAAGGCAATGCTCTCCGCCAACAAGCAGATGCGACGCAATCGCAAGGATGACCCATAGTCCGGGCGGGAAACGGAGTGATTTGCGGGCGTCGCGCATGACTTTGCGCCGATGCCCCGGGAATTTCGCATGACTGGACGGCTGGCGTTCCTGATTCCGCTCTTCCTGCAATGATCTAGATCAATGGTTTGAATCAAAAAAGTGCCGACGAATGCCCTGCCGCTGATCGCGGCGCCTTCGATTTGCGGCCAATTGGCAACATTCGACGGAGAATCGAATGGAGGGGGCGAAGCAAGGCCTCATGTCATCCGTTGTAAGCTACGGGACCATTGGTTGGGGGCGCTATGCGAATTCGGCACATCGGAG
Organism: Bradyrhizobium sediminis; assembly: GCF_018736105.1. Lineage (NCBI taxonomy): Bacteria > Pseudomonadati > Pseudomonadota > Alphaproteobacteria > Hyphomicrobiales > Nitrobacteraceae > Bradyrhizobium > Bradyrhizobium sediminis. The sequence goes on along the minus strand of NZ_CP076135.1, from coordinate 4,274,530 downwards.
GAATCGGCGATTTCGGAAAGCTCGCGTTGCTTCGCCATCTTATGCAAGGTCGCCGTCTTGCCGTCTGTCCATACCTCACCGGCGCGGACGATGAGGTGAAGGATTTCGACAAGCATTTCGATTACCTTAGGCGGCCCGATGAGTTTCGGCATCTCGCTCCGGACTTGTTTGACCAGTTGGTGGAAATTGTCAGCGGTCGGACGGTCGCCGATCCCCTGGCCGCGCTGCAAACAAGCAGGGTCTTGGAAAATGCGATATTTCTCCGACATGAAGTTCCCAAACAGACATCGTTGCGTCCGCTTTGGGCTGAGGGGCTGGTCAATTCGGTGAGCGGCGCCAATCTTGTTTTCCTCGACCCCGACAATGGAATTCAGGGGAAGCGATTGACTAACCGGCACGTGGCGCTCGCCGAGATTGCGGCGCTGAGGCTGAAGGGCAGGGTGCTCATCATCGGTCATCACCAGTCCGGCCGCAAAGCCGAGGTCAAGTACCTTGCTGATCAGATGAAGGATCTTGGCTACAATCTCGTCGAGATTGTCCGCTTGCGTCTCGTTGCGTCCTGCCTTTACGTCATTCTGGACCAAGATGAAGACATGGCCGATGCTACAGCAAGGTTCGTCAGGAAGTGGGGAAGTTGGGCTAAATCCTACCGATTCTGACGGCCGTTCGCGGTCAGTCCATGGCACCAGATTCATTTGCGGGAGAACGCAGGCAGACTCCGTGGAATGGGTGCCATCGCTGAAAAAACCGGGGCTATTTCAGCAATTGTGCAATCGCCGTATGTCCTGACGCCATCGCGACGTCGGCCGCAGTTTCGCGCTTCTTGTTTCTGAGATTTCGATTGGCTCCGGCGATCAAGAGCGCCGTGACCACATCTGCTTGCCCCTCCTGGCAGGCAATCATCAGCGCATTGTACCCGAGATTGTTCCGTACATCCGGCCGCGCGCCCTTCTTGAGGAGCTGGCGAACGATCTCGGTCATGCCGGATTTCGCGGCGAGTATCAGTGGTGTATTGCCGGCTTTCGTTGATTCTTCGATGTCGCCGCCGATCAGCAGTCGTGCGGCGTCGCCATTTCCATTTTCGAGGGCTCGAAGCAGTGGCGTTCGGCCCTCGTCGTCGGCGATGCGATGGTCGGCCTTGTTCTTCAGCAACGCCAGGATTCCGCCGGCATTCCCCCGATCGGCCGCAATCCATAGCGCGGTTCGCCTTGTTTCGTCGTAAGCATCAATCGGTGCTCCGTTCGCAATAAGAAAGTCAAGCAGGCTGAGCGGGCATGCGGCAGCAGCGATCATGAGCATCGTGCCACCCCGATCGAGAACCGTCCGGGCATCTGCGCCGCGATTGATCAGGACGCGCACAACCTGCTCGTGGCAGCGGCGGGTAGCAAGCATCAGGGCGGTATCTCCATCGCGATTTCTGGCGGCAAGATCAGCCCCTCGCTTGAGCAGGCCGTCGACGATATCAGCATGTCCACCGGCCGCCGCGAGCATGAGCGGTCTCTCGCCGAGGTGGTTTTCCGTGTTGACGTCCGCTCGGGCCGACAGCAGGGCATCGACAATATCTGCTTTGCCTGCACGGGCCGCGAGCGAAAGGGCCGTATTGCCGTCATCATCTCTTACGGCGACGTCCGCGCCGGCGGAAATCAATTGCCTGACTGCGCTGGTCTGACCGCGCCAGGCGGCGTCGAGCATCCCCGTGCGGTCGGCTCGTGCGGCCTTTGCCATGGCGGTGCGCGAGGAGGTCGCAAGTTGTCTGGGCTCCCGTGGTTCATCGGGCGCTGCCGACGGCGCGGCGCTCGATGCGCCACGTTCGATTGCAGGACGCGCCGGAAGTTCCGCCAGCAGCTTGGCGGCCCCGCCGTTTCCACGTGCCGCCGCCTTCTGCAGCCAGAGCTTCGCCTGGCCGGCGTCCGATGGGACTCCGCGCCCCGTCAAAAACATCTTCGCGAGATTGAATTGAGCGTTGGCGTGGTTTCGTTCAGCGGCGGCCTTCATCCAGCTGAAAGCCAGGAGTTCGTCTTGAGGTACGCCGCGTCCGGCCCGGTAGAGCGAGGCCAGCCTATACTGTGCTTCAGGATCTCCCGACTCCGCCGCCTTGCGGAGAAGTGTTGCGGCACGGCCGAGATCGCCTGTTCGAACCGCCTGGTCGATGACATTCATCGACGTATTGCCGTCACCTGGCTGCGCGAATGAGAAAGCGCTGGTGGTGGCAACAGCGACGAGCGTCGCTGCGGCAAGCAACGACCGGCACGATACCTTTGACGAATCCATCTTTCGCTGTGACCCTGGAGCCGACAATCAAGAACACCGGGCACGACGAGGTCCGTGCCAGACATGGGAGGCGATGTTCAGTGTCCCTCGACATTGCGCTGCATTCTTCGTCACATCCGATTGCGGCGGATTGATAACGGCGTTGTGTCTGGTCGCGCGCCACAAAACTGACCGTCTTTCTTCAAGTTGTCGCCTACCTCGAAGGCTCGGATCGTTCGGACGACAGGGCGCCCCGGGGACGAGGGCCGTTGGAGGGGCGTGTGGTCATGCCCTCGGGGGGACAATGACGAGTTCGGCGATTTCAGAGCTGACTATCGCGCACTTGAGCGCGCGGCCGAATGACGAGAGCGGCAATCGAGCGGCGCCCTCAGCGTCCTCGATACGGAGGCGTGCGAGAGCGGACTTCGCCCAATATCGTACCCGACCGTGGACGAAGCTGGCTCTGCTTGCGTTTGGCTTCGTCGTTGCGGGTGTGCTCTGGACCGCCTGGCTCAATCGCCAGGACAGTGGCCTTACGCCCGAGAGCGGCATTGGTTACTGGCTTGGAATTGCTGGCAGCAGCCTCATGGTTCTCCTGCTGCTTTACCCCTTGCGAAAGCGGATGCCGTTCCTGCGGGCTCTTGGCTCGGTGGCCTTCTGGTTCCGTGCCCACATGATCCTGGGCGTGCTCGGCCCCCTGTTGATCGTGTTGCATTCGAATTTCAGGCTCGGCTCGATCAACAGCAATATGGCTCTTGCGGCAATGCTCATTGTTGCGGCGAGCGGGGTTGCAGGTCGATATCTCTACAGCAAGATTCACCTTGGGCTGTATGGTCGCAAAGCGGAAATCAAGGAGATTTTGGCCGATGCCGATGCGCTGACAGGAATCATCGGCGCCGATCGTGTTGTTTCCGACCGAATCATTGCGCAACTGAACGGGTTCGCCGATCGTGGAGCGGCCGCCCCAAACGGCGTCATAACCGGACTGCTTTCCTTGCCGGTGATCGGCTGGCGTGCAGGCGCGGTCCGCGCCCGGCTGATTGCCGATGCGCGGCAGGCCATCACGGCTGAGAGCAAGCGTCTCGGATGGTCGCGAAGGGTTCGACGCCAGCGGCTCGCCGTCGTAGCGGACCTGGTAACGCTGCATGTGGCTGTCGTGAGGAAGGCCGCGGCCCTCGCGTTTTATGAGCGGCTCTTCAGGCTTTGGCACGTCTTTCACCTGCCGCTGTTCTTTCTCCTTGTGGTGGCAGCCATCATTCACATCTTCGCTGCGCACTTCTTTTGAGTCGAGATCCCGGTTGATCCGACGACCCATAAGTGCGTTCGCTATCGGTATCGTTTTCCTGCTTGGCTTGGCGTCAACGGTGCGTTCCCAGACTCTGTTCGAGAAGCTTGTCCTCCCGGGGCCTGTTGTCGACGGGCACGTCAAACTCGAGAAGGACTGCAGCAACTGCCACGAGCCGTTCTCGCGCAAATCACAAACGCGACTATGCCTGGCGTGCCACAAGGACATTGCTGCGGATCGAGCGGCGGGTGAGAGATTTCATGGGCGTCAGCCGGATGCCGCGAGACATGATTGCACCCAGTGTCACACCGATCACAAGGGGCGAAATGCCGATATCGTCCAGCTCGATCGGGAGACCTTCAATCACGGCTTTACGAATTTTCCGCTGCGGGACGCGCACAAGACCGTTCCATGCGATCGATGTCACAGGTCGACGGAGAAATTCCGCAATGCCGGCCAACGGTGCATCGATTGTCACAAGTCGAATGATCCGCATAAAGGACGGCTGGGGGAAGCATGCGAGAATTGCCACAGCGAGGCGGCATGGCGTCGCGTCAAGCCGTTCGACCATGACAAGACCAGGTTTCCGCTCCAGGGTTCACATCGAGCGGTCGGATGTTCTACCTGCCACGTCGGTGAGCGCTACAAGGGGATTGGTGCGACGTGCATCGATTGCCACCGGCTTCAGGATGTCCACAACGAACGGTACGGTCCCAGATGCGAAAGTTGCCACGGTCAGGACAAGTGGCGCGCAGTTAGCTTCAATCATGACAAGGAGACAAAATTCTCACTGAGAGGAGCGCATGCAAAGGTGAAGTGCGATGCATGCCATACCGGAACTCTCTATCGCGACAAGCTCACGACGGCTTGTGGATCCTGTCATCTCAAGGATGACCGGCACAAGGGCCAGCTCGGAAATCGCTGCGAGCGCTGTCACGTGGAGGTCAGCTGGCGCCGAATAACCTCTTTCGATCACGATCTCACCCGGTTTCCGCTCATTGGACGTCACGCGGTCGTGCCGTGCGAGGAGTGCCATCGTTCCCTGCTGTTCAAGGGAACGCCGTTGAGCTGCAACTCCTGCCACCGGGACCTCCATCATGAAGGGCGACTGGGGACGAACTGCGCGCTCTGCCACAACCCGAACAGTTGGAAGAGATGGCGCTTTGATCATGACGCACAAACGCGCTTCCCGCTGACGGGCGCGCACCGCGGGCTCAATTGTCAAACCTGCCACGTTACGCGGAACGTCACCAGGATCGATTTGGCCACGGATTGCTATGCGTGCCACCGACAGGACGACGCGCATCGCGGGTCATTCGGGCGGGCATGTGAACGATGCCACACGACAACGTCGTTCAAACAGGGGAGCAGGCGGCCATGAAGGTCGATGGAGCTGCCAGACACCGGCGAAGCGGGTCCAGTGGTGCGACGCTGCGTCCCGCCGATGCGCGGCGACATCGCGGCTTTGACGTGGTTCGCCTATCCGATGGTCAAGCGAAGGCGAGCAGTCACGATGTCCATATTCGAATGGTGAAGATCCTGCCACGATTGCGCCGCTTCGTGGATTCGCTCACGCGCGGTGCGGATTTGAGCGAGGACTTGATCCAGGAAACCTGTGCACGGGCTCTGGCCCATTTGGATCAATGGCAGCCGGGCACGCGGCTCGACAGCTGGATGTTTCGTATCGCTCAAAATCTCTGGATAGACCATATTCGGGCGGAGAGAGTCCGCGGCGAAGTCGTCGATGTCGAAGTCATCGATCGCTTGTTGAGCTGTGACGGTCCGGCCGTGGTCGAAAATCGGATCGTTCTCCGCGAGTTGAGGGAGGACATCGCCCGGCTGCCGATGGATCAGCGCGACGTCATGAGGTTGGTCTGCGGGTACGGTATGTCGTACAAGGAAACCGGAAGGCTGCTCAACTTGCCTGCGGGAACGGTGATGAGCCGCCTGGCTCGGGCGCGCTACGCGCTGCAGAAGCGTTTGTAGGCGGGTCGCTCGGGGCACAGGGCTGAATTGCCAGCGGTCCGGAGGCCTCTATGGGCAAGCGAGAGAGCGAAAGTGGCTATATGTACGATCGGACGTGACCGCGACGACGACGAGTTTTTCACCGGGTTTGCAGGCGAAAACGCCATGGAACGACATTTTCGCTGCATTTGCGCCCGATAGTCCGAAGATCTGAGCAGCATCCATTCGTGGCCCGCTCGTCGCGGTCGTCAATGCATGGGTTCCGCCGGCGAACGCGATCACAGTCAGCAGGGAGCCGGATGCGGTGGCGTCGATGGCCCAGCCCTTGATTGTTACGCGTTCATTGTCGAGGCGTTTGATCTCCTCGATCGCCCCTCTCACGTCCGGGTTTCCGCGAAGATTGGCAGCCTGCACCGCTGCCATCAAACTGCTGGCATCCGAAACGGAGGCGCTTGTCAGGATCGCGACACCTGGCGGCAATGCAGCCGGACTGGTCAGCCACAGCACCGCAACGAAACCAAGGATGGCGGCGGAAACGCCGGCTATCAATGTGAACCAATGCCGGGCCAGGATATGTAGTCGTGGGGTGGATGGATTTCTCGCTCGCGATGACTTCTTGGGCGAAATGTGAGACCGGGCGTGTGTAGCGGGCGCATCCGCATCTGCAACCCCAACTGCAGGTGGGAGCGTACGTGGCGGGTGTGTTCCGATCGGGCCACGGTTGGGCCTCAGATGTGGCGGTATTGTTTGCACGGCACCCCCCTTGCCAGTCTCTTTCGTCGTCGATCGCTGTATCCGGCCAACGCTCATATGCCGTAGCGCGACTGAAAGCCTGCCGGATTCGACAGAACGTCTTGCTGGATTCCGCACATTCGGATGTTGAAAAGGCTGCATCATGGCATCGGTTGGCGAGGCGCCGGCTGCGACTACATCGTTTTCACGAATGATTGCGACCGCGCCACGGGCGTGTCGGACAAAATTCCCGCAGATGATCGGATGTCGGAAAGATTGTCTGGAATAATTCTCCGCGTCTTTCGTTCGCAATACCCGGCCGGAGCCACCCGCCACGAAATCGCCCGATCGGATACGGGATGCAGTCCCATTCCGATGCAATTAGTCGAAGCAACTAAAGGCGAAAGAATCGTGAAGGGATCTGGGCGCTTTCGGTTGGGGAAGTTTCGAAGCTCCGAAAGCATTAGCAGATCGGGAATCGTCGGCGTTTTGGCGCTCGGCCTTGTGAGCGTTGGCGTGTTGTAGCCGGAAGGCTGGGTGGGCAATGAGCGTTCTGAATTCGATCAGCCGCCTTTGCGGCAGCGGACGACTGCCCGCATCGCTGCCGGGGCTGGACGTGCACGCGCGCGATGCTGCGGCGCCGACCCGATTGAATCCTGGATCAGCAAGAGGAAGCGGCGGAATGCTCGGCGTTGTGTCCGTGCGTGTCCTTGTGACCGAAAGTGGCTGGCTCAACGGAGGAGCCCGGTCGAGAGGCGAGTATCGGAGTCGTTTGCAGGGCGCGGGGCTTGAAGATGCGCGAAGGCCGTAGGGGGGATCGGGGATAGATGGCGTTGATCTCCTTGAGATCGCTGGGTCTGATGTGGTCTGCCATTGCGGTCGCGGTCGTGCTCGCCGCTGCGCCCGGCCATGCGCAATCCGCATTGACCACATCGTTCAACCACTTTTCGACGGGATTTCCGCTTACGGGCTCGCATTCCAGCGTCGACTGCGCTTCGTGCCATGTGAATGGGCGCTTCAAGGGTACGCCGAAGCAATGTTTTGCCTGCCACAACGGCACCAATGCGCAGGGAAAATCGCCAAAGCATCCGCAGACGACGAATTTCTGTGAAGGCTGTCACCTGACGGCGGCCTGGCGCACCCTGCCTTTCATCGATCATGTCCAGGCGACGGCGCCGTGCGCCACTTGCCACAATGGTACGATCGCCGTCGGTAAGCCGGCCAATCATATCGTCACTGCCGCGCCGTGCGGAAGCTGCCATCGAAGCACGGTCAGCTATGCCGGGGCGACCTCCTTCAATCACGTCGGGATTACGACGGACTGCGCCAGTTGTCACAACGGCGTTGCGGCGCTCGGCAGGCCGGCTAACCACGTTCCGACAACCGCGCCATGCGAGACCTGCCACAGGAGCACGACCACATGGGCGGGCGGAACCTTCAGCCACGCGGCGACGGACACCAATTGCTCGAGTTGCCACAATGGCAGCGGTGCAATCGGTCTGCAGACCCCGCCGCACATCCCGGTCACCGGCATCCAGTGCAGCAGCTGCCATAGCAATACGGCGGCGAGCTTCACCAGCTACACGATGAACCACACCGCGGTCAGTGCCGGCCGCTGCGACAGCTGCCACAATGGCTCGTTCACCGGTGAGGGTACCAAGGGCGCCATGGGAACGGCCTCGCACGCGGGCCATGTCGCGACCAATGGCCGCGACTGTAGTACCTGCCACAACAACACAGCCACCTTTGCCGGCGCGGCCTTCGCTCATGCGGCCACCGACACCAATTGTTCGAACTGCCACAATGGCACCACGGCGACCGGCCTGAAGACCCCGCCGCACATCCCGGTGACCGGGGTCCAGTGCAGCAGCTGCCATTCCAACACGTCGGCGAACTTCACGGCCTATACGATGAACCATGCCGCGGTGAGCGGCAGCCGCTGCGACTCCTGCCACAACGGCTCATTCACGGGTGAGGGCACCAAGGGGGCAATGGGCACGGCCGCGTTCCCAGGCCACGTCGCGACCAATGGCCGCGACTGCGGCACCTGCCACAACAACACAGCCACCTTTGCCGGCGCGGCCTTCGCTCATGCGGCGAGCGATACCAATTGCTCGAACTGCCACAACGGCACCGCGGCGACCGGCCTGAAGACCCCGCCGCACATCCCGGTGACCGGGGTCCAGTGCAGCAGCTGCCATAGCAACACGGCAGCAAGCTTCACCACCTACACGATGAACCACTCGGCGGTGAGCGCCAGCCGCTGCGATAGCTGCCACAACGGGTCGTATGTTGGTGAGGGCACCAAAGGCGCGCTGGCCACCACTTCCTATTCCGGCCATGTTGCGACCAATGGCCGCGACTGCGTCTCCTGCCACGCCGGCGCCGCCGCAACTTTCGCCAGCTGGGCAGGCGGACGCTTCGCCCATGCGGCGAGCGACACCAACTGCTCGAATTGCCACAACGGCACCGCGGCAACCGGCCTGAAGACCCCGCCGCACATCCCGGTGACCGGGGTCCAGTGCAGCAGCTGCCATAGCAACACGGCAGCAAGCTTCACCACCTATACGATGAACCACTCGTCGGTGAGCGCCAGCCGCTGCGACTCCTGCCACAACGGCTCGTTCACCGGTGAGGGCACCAAGGGTGCCATGGGGACGGCCTCGCACCCGGGTCACGTCGCGACCAATGGCCGTGACTGCGGCGCCTGCCACGCCAGCGCTGCCGCAACCTTCGCCAGCTGGTCCGGCGGACGCTTCGCCCATGCGGCGACCGACACCAACTGCTCGAATTGCCACAACGGCACCACGGCAACCGGCCTGAAGACCCCGCCGCACATCCCGGTGACCGGAGTCCAGTGCAGCAACTGCCATAGCAACACCGCGGCGAGCTTCACCACCTATACGATGAACCACACCGCGGTGAGCGCCAGCCGCTGCGACTCCTGCCACAACGGTTCATTCACCGGCGAGGGCACCAAGGGTGCCATGGGGACGGCCTCGCACCCGGGTCACGTCGCGACCAATGGCCGCGACTGCGGCACCTGCCATGCGACCGCGGCGTCCGGCTTCGCCAGCTGGGCCGGCGGGCGCTTCGCCCATGCGGCGAGCGATACCAACTGCGCGAGCTGCCACAACGGCACCACGGCAACCGGCCTGAAGACCCCGCCGCACGTCCCGGTGACCGGAGTCCAGTGCAGCAGCTGCCATAGCAACACGGCAGCGAGCTTCACCACCTATACGATGAACCACGCCGCGGTCAGTGCCAGCCGCTGCGACTCCTGCCACAACGGGTCCTATCTCGGCGAAGGCACCAAAGGCGCGCTTGCCACCACTTCCTATTCCGGTCACGTCGCCACCGGCGGCCGCGACTGCGGCGCCTGCCACGCCAGCGCTGCCGCAACCTTCGCCAGCTGGTCCGGCGGACGCTTCGCCCATGCGGCGACCGACACCAACTGCTCAAGCTGCCACAACGGCACCACGGCGACCGGCCTGAAGACGCCGCCGCACATCCCCGTGCCTGGGGTCCAGTGCAGCAGCTGCCATAGCAACACCGCGGCGAACTTCACCACCTACACAATGAACCACACCGCGGTCAGTGCCAGCCGCTGCGATAGCTGCCACAACGGTTCGTTCACCGGCGAAGGCACCAAGGGGGCGATGGGCACGGCCTCGCGTCCGGGTCACGTCGCGACCAATGGCCGTGACTGCGGCACCTGCCACGCCAGCGCTGCCGCAACTTTCGCCAGCTGGTCCGGCGGACGCTTCGCCCATGCGGCGACCGACACCAACTGCTCAAGCTGCCACAACGGCACCACGGCAACCGGCCTGAAGACCCCGCCGCATATCCCGGTGACTGGGGTCCAGTGCAGCAGTTGTCATAGCAATACGGCGGCGAGCTTCACCACCTACACGATGAACCACACCGCGGTGAGCGCCAGCCGCTGTGACTCCTGCCACAATGGTTCGTTCACCGGCGAGGGCACCAAGGGCGCCATGGGCACCGCCTCGCACCCGGGTCACGTCGCGACCAATGGCCGCGACTGCGGCGCCTGCCACGCCAGCGCTGCCGCAACCTTCGCCAGCTGGTCCGGCGGACGCTTCGCCCATGCGGCGACCGACACCAACTGCTCAAGCTGCCACAACGGCACCACGGCGACCGGCCTGAAGACGCCGCCGCACATCCCCGTGCCTGGGGTCCAGTGCAGCAGCTGCCATAGCAACACCGCGGCGAACTTCACCACCTACACAATGAACCACACCGCGGTCAGTGCCAGCCGCTGCGATAGCTGCCACAACGGTTCGTTCACCGGCGAAGGCACCAAGGGGGCGATGGGCACGGCCTCGCGTCCGGGTCACGTCGCGACCAATGGCCGTGACTGCGGCACCTGCCACGCCAGCGCTGCCGCAACTTTCGCCAGCTGGTCCGGCGGACGCTTCGCCCATGCGGCGACCGACACCAACTGCTCAAGCTGCCACAACGGCACCACGGCAACCGGCCTGAAGACCCCGCCGCATATCCCGGTGACTGGGGTCCAGTGCAGCAGTTGTCATAGCAATACGGCGGCGAGCTTCACCACCTACACGATGAACCACACCGCGGTGAGCGCCAGCCGCTGTGACTCCTGCCACAATGGTTCGTTCACCGGCGAGGGCACCAAGGGCGCCATGGGCACCGCCTCGCACCCGGGTCACGTCGCGACCAATGGCCGTGACTGCGGCACCTGCCACGCCAGCGCTGCCGCAACCTTCGCCAGCTGGTCCGGCGGGCGCTTCGCCCATGCGGCGAGCGATACCAACTGCTCAAGCTGCCACAACGGCACCACGGCGACCGGCCTGAAAACCCCGCCGCACATCCCCGTGCCTGGCGTCCAGTGCAGCAACTGCCATAGCAACACCGCGGCGAGCTTCACCACCTACACAATGAACCACACGGCAGTGAGCGCCAGCCGCTGCGACTCCTGCCACAACGGTTCGTTCACGAGCCAAGGTAAGAGGGGCCCAGAAGGGAAATCCAGGGACCATCCCTCGACGACGGCGGATTGCGGTTGCTGCCATACGAGCACGACGAGTTTTGATCCGCGACGGAAGTCTCCGGCGGGATGCTCGACGACGGCCGCGGCTGCTTCTGTGGCAGCGCCAGCCGGTGCAGCCACCGCCACGACCACAGCAACACCGACTACTGCAGCGCGTGCTGCTGCAACCCAGTCGGCTACCGCCTCCACGGCGGCGACCACAACTATCCCCGCGGCCCCCGGCGCTGCCACGGCGGCGGCGCCCGCTGCCTCAGCCAGACCAGTTACCGCAACGACCTCCACAGCGACTGCTACAACCACCACCGCGAACCCCAACGCCGCACCGGCGAATGCGCCCGCACCCGCTGCGACGTCGCCGATCGCCGCGCCATCCAACACTGCGGCGGCGCGCAGCGCGTCGCCGAATGTTGCAGCTTCCGGTCCTGCGGCCCCGTCGGCCCTTGCGATGCCAGTCGCTCCAGTCACGCCGGGTTCATCCAGGATGGGTGCAAGGTTCAGCCATGCTGGTCTAACGGGCCGTTGTGCAGCGTGCCACAATGGGGTCGCCGCGCTCGGAAAGCCGTCAAGCCACGTCGTCACCAATGCTCCCTGCGAAACCTGCCACAAGAGCACGGTGACGTTCGCCGGCGCCCGGATGAACCACACCGGAATCACCGCGAACTGCGCCAGCTGTCATAACGGCAAGACCTCCACAGGGAAGTCGGCCAAGCACCTCGTCACGAACAATCCGTGCGAGCAATGCCACAAGAGCACCGCGACATTTGCCGGCGCTCGGATGAACCACGCCGGCATCATTGCGAATTGCGCCAGCTGCCATAACGGCACGACCGCAACCGGAAAGTCGGCGAAGCACATCGTGACGAGCAGTCCGTGCGAGACCTGCCACAAGAGCACGGTGACATTTGCCGGCGCTCGTCTCGATCACAGCCGCATCACCGCGCCGTGCGTCAGCTGTCACAATGGCACGATGGCCACAGGCAAGTCGCCGAAGCATTTCCTCACGACTTTGCCCTGCGAAACGTGTCATCGGACGATGATCTGGACACCGGTGAATTACCGGCACACGTCGCCGCGCTATGTGAATCACGGGACGGCGATCAGCTGCAGCAGCTGCCACACGTCGAACGCGCAGATCGTCTCCCGGAAATTCCCTGCCTTCCAGCCGGATTGCGCCAGCTGCCATGCCGATAAGTATCGTCCGATGTCGCATCTCAAATTCGATCGGCCGGTGAAGGTCTACTACACAGTCGCGGAACTTCGGGACTGCGCCGGCGCCTGCCACGTCTTCACGGACAACACGCAAAGAAGCATCTCGACGCGGCGCACCGGCGTGCACCGAGCCATGGGAGGTGGATGGTGAAGTGCACGGCCGCCTATCGCCGAATTTTGATCCTCGCTGTCGCGGGAGTGACGGTGTTCGCACTGCGATCAGCATCCGCTCAGCCCGTCGTCGATCAGGCGTTGTCGGACGCGCAACTCGTCTCTCAAAAGGGCTGCACTCTTCTCAAGGTCAATTTCAATATCCGCATTCGCTATGCCAGCCATTTTCCAATCAGCCGGGGCGATGAACTGCGGATCACGGTGAACCCGATCGATCACAACCAGGCGGCGGCCCTGCTGACCTTGAAGCGAGAGGCGGCGACAGTGCCGGACGGAAAGCGGGCTGGGATCAAGGCGATCGACCTCGAGACCCAGAATCCGACCGGACCGGTGTTGCGGATACTTTTCGATCGTCCGGTGGCCTATCAGGTCGCTCCGAATTCCGATACCCAGAGCATTGTGGTGGCAATCGCCGGAGCCAAGCCGTCGACAGCGTGCAAGCCGGTATTCCCGGGATCGACGTTCACGACCCCTCCATTCGGCGGCGGCAGCACGGGCACCCGGCCAATGGATCGATCGGTTGGCAGGATTTCCGACGCGGATCTGAGGGCGATCGCCGCCTGGGCGGACGAGGCGAGATCCGCGCTGCGGAAAAACAATCCCGGTGGTGCGATCCAGCTCCTCACGAAGATCCTCAGATATCCGGAGAACCAGTACAGCGCCGAAGCGCAGGAACTCCTGGGGCTTGCACGTCAGAAGAGCGGGCAACCCGGCGAAGCAAGGGCCGAATACGAAGACTATCTCCGCCGTTATCCAAACGGCGAGGGAAGTGAGCGCGTGAGGCAGCGTCTCGCCGGTATCGTTACGGCGACCGGCGAACCGAATGCTCCGCTTCATTCACCCAATGGCCAGCCATCGGCTGACAAGTTCACTCCGTCCCGTGAGACGACCTGGACCCTCGTGGGCAGCGCATCGGCATTCTATATCCGCGACGACAGCTTCCGCTCCGTGCGGGATCCGACGGTGGCTCCGGACCCCACCGCGGATCCGGACGCCCATCGCGTTCATCAGAATGCAATGCTCTCCAGTCTCGATTTTACCGCGGCGTGGAACAACGACCAGACGAAGGGGAAAATTCGCTTCTCCGGCAGCGAGGAACACAGGTTTGAACCCTATTCGAAGGACTTGGCAGGGGTTGCGGCGCTTTTCGTCGATACCCTGGTCAAGGACTGGAACTTGCGTTCGGTGATCGGTCGCCAGACGGTCAATACCGACGGCGTACTCGGCCGGTTCGATGGCGCGCTGCTCAGTTGGCAGCCTCTTTCAATGCTCAGGATCGACGTTGTCGGAGGTTCGCCTGCGCTCAGTCGCTTCGATCTTCCATTCAAGAATGAAAAGTATTTCTATGGCGCGGGCGTCGGCCTGGGACCGTTCGCCGGCTTCGAGACAACTCTCTACGCCATCGAGCAACGGGATCGGTCGGTGCTGGATCGCCAGGCGGTCGGCTCGGATGTCCGTTACTTCGATGAGAACAAGTTTGCGTTCGGCAACATCGACTACGACGTTCATTTCCAGCGACTAAATGCGGCGATCTTCTCGGGATCCTGGATCCTGCCAGACAAGTCGACGATCTATGGAGGCGCGGACTACCGCAGGACTCCCTACCTGTCGACCTGGAATGCGCTGTTCAATCAGCCCTTCACCACGCTCTACGACATGCTCAGATTCCAATCCAGCGAGCAATTGCTGCAACTCGCCCGCGACCAGACCCCGATCTACAAATCGGCCATGCTCGGATTTTCCTACCCGATCACGGACAAGCTGCAGGTGAGCGCGGATGCGACGGTCGTCAACTTGACGCAGCCGATAACGCCGATTGGCCTTGATCCTGCTCTGGCGACGCTTCCTGCTGGAAACGAGTACTATTACGCAGCCCAGCTCATCAGTAACAACATCGTCAGAGATGGCGACATGTATATCGCGGCGCTGCGCTATTCGCAGCTGGCGACATCGAACCGCTACGTGCTCGACTTCAACACCAGATTTCCCCTCACGCCCGATTGGCGGCTAAGTCCGCGTTTGAGACTTGGTTACGCCAGGGGCCACCACGGAGTCGATCTCACGGAATACACCGTACTTCCGTCACTTTTGCTGAACTATTTCTGGACCAGAGATCTGAGTTTGGAGTTTGAGGTCGGCGTGCAATGGACGAGTGCTCAGCAATACGGCATCAGCAGCCGCGATACCGAGCTGATGGCAACGGTCGGCTTGCGTTACGATTTCTACTCCGACAGCAGCACGAAGCCGGACGACGTCAAGGCCAAGTTTGGAGCGCCGGCTGCGGCGGCGCTGTGCCGCTACAGCGCGCGGCCGGAAAGCGGCAATTGTGCATCGCCTCAGACGGTCAGCCGATGAGGTTCACCAGCCCAATATCATCTTCAGAGGGAAGCGGAGCGCTGCATGGCACCTGAAATCGGATACTACGCGTTGCTCCTTGCGCTGTTTGTCTCGGTGACGCAGTCGGCGATGCCGTTTGTTGCCGCACGCCGCCGCGACCTTGCGGTTGCGGCATTCGTCGATCAGGCGGCGTTGGCTCAGTTCATGTTTCTTGTCGTGGCATTTGCGTCATTGACCTACGCATTCGTCACCTCCGATTTTTCGGTCGAGGTCGTAACGGCCAACTCGCACACCGCAAAGCCGCTGCTCTACAAGATCTCGGGAGTTTGGGGAAACCACGAGGGATCCATGCTCCTTTGGGTCCTCATTCTGTCGCTATTCGGCGCCGCGGTAGCAGTATTCGGGCGCAACTTGCCTTACCGGCTGCGTATCAACGTGCTCGGCGTGCAGGGCATGGTGGGGTGCGGGTTCCTGGCCTTCATCACGCTGACGTCCAATCCGTTTGCGCGTCTCGCGCAGGCGCCCGCCGATGGCAATGGACTCAATCCGATATTGCAGGATCCGGGGCTGGCGATCCACCCGCCGTTCCTTTACCTGGGCTATGTCGGTTTCTCGATGGCGTTTTCGTTCGCGGTGGCAGCGTTGATTGACGGAAAGGTCGACGCATGCTGGGCACGCTGGGTGAGGCCCTGGGTGCTGGCAGCATGGTGCTTCCTCACGATCGGGATCACGCTCGGCAGCGCCTGGGCGTATTACACGCTCGGCTGGGGCGGCTGGTGGTTCTGGGATCCGGTCGAAAATGCGTCGTTCATGCCCTGGATTGCGGGGACCGCGCTTCTGCATTCGGCGCTCGTCGTCGAGCGTCGTAACGCGCTGGTGAGCTGGACGATCCTGCTCGCGATCCTGACGTTCTCGCTCAGTCTGGTCGGCACATTTTTGGTTCGTTCCGGTGTGCTGACGAGCGTTCACTCATTTGCGCAGGACCCCGCGCGAGGCGTCTTCATTCTGGCGTTGATCGTGCTCGCCACCGGTGGGGCCCTTGTGCTTTACGCCTTCCGCGTGCCGCATCTCAAATACGGCGCGCCCTTTGCGCCGATCAGCCGGGAAAGCGGTTTGACCTTGAATAACGTGTTGTTGAGCGCTGCTGCCGCCACCGTGTTTCTCGGAACATTCTATCCGCTCGTGGTCGACATGATCGGCAACGACAAGATTTCGGTGGGACCGCCTTACTACGACCGGACGTTCGTCCCGATCATGGTTCCGGTGCTGCTGATCATGGTCGTTGGCCCCATGCTGAAATGGAAGCGCGACAGCATTGCCGCCGCCCTCGGCCGTCTGAAATACCCGGCCGTCGCCAGCGGGTTGATCGCTATCCTGGTGCTGGTCCTCACATTCGGCCGCAACGCCTTTGCTGCGGCATTCATGGCCTTGGCGGTCTGGTTGATCACAGGCTCGTTTGCGGCTTTGGCGTATCGAACGCGGTTGGGCCGCGTGCCGTTGGCCACGACCTTGCGGCTTGCCCGGACAACGCCTCGCGCGTTTTACGGGCTCGTTATTGCCCATGCGGGAATGGGCATAACCGTTGCCGGAATTACGGGCATGACGAGCTGGGCGACGGAAAAGATCGAAATGCTGCGACCTGGCGAAAGCCTCGAACTTTCCGGGTACAGTATGCGCCTTCGGTCGGTCGGCGACGTGCCGGGTCCCAACTACGATGCCGAGCGAGGCACGTTCGACGTCACCCGTAACGGTCGGTTGGTGGGCGAGATGTTCAGCGAGCGGCGCTTCTATCCGGTGCGTCAGCAGCAGACAACCGTCGCCGGCATCAGAACAAACTTCATATCCAATTTGTACGTTGTAGTCGGCGAACCTGACGGCAAGGGCGCCTGGGCCGTGCGCTTCTACTATCATCCGTTCATGCCCTGGGTGTGGATCGGAGCGCTCACGATGGCGCTCGGCGGATTCGTCTCGCTTTCCGACCGGCGCCTGCGGGTCGGTGTGCCGCAGCGCATTCCGCGCCATACCGCTGCTGTGCCGGCCGAATAGGAGACAATCCATGAAACGTCTTGTGCCGTTGGTGCCCGTGCTTGTCTTCGCCGTTCTGGCGATCGGGCTCGGAATCAGCCTGACGAACGATCCCCGGAAGATGCCCTCACTGCTGGTGGACAAGGCGTTGCCCGCATTCGCCCTGGCCTCGCTTGAGGGGGAGGGCGGAGGGTTTTCGAGTGCCGATCTGAAAGGAAAGGTCTCGCTGCTCAATATCTTTGCTTCCTGGTGTCCCGGCTGCCGCGTGGAGCATCCGATGCTCATGCAACTTGCAGGGAAGAGCGGGCTATCGATATACGGCATCAACTGGAAGGACAGCCCGCGAAACGGAGAGCGGTGGCTGAAGGCAAACCAAAGCCCCTATGCCCTCGTCGGATCCGACGGGAGCGGGAGGGTCGGGATCGATCTCGGTGTGACGGGTGTTCCCGAAACCTTCCTAGTCGATCGCTCCGGCCGTGTGCGCTATCGCCATGCAGGCCCCCTAACCGACGATGTCTGGCGTGAAATCTTCGAGCCGCTGGTGATGCGGCTTCAGGCGGAGTCATGATCATGATCTTGCGGTTGTCGGCGCGTCGCGCTTTCCTGGGGATGCTGGTCGCTTCGGCCGTGTTCGCTTCGCTTGCTCATGGGGTTACACCGGACGAGGTTCTGCGGGATCCTGCACTCGAAGGGCGTGCCAGAGCCATCAGCCAACTGCTTCGTTGCGTCGTCTGCCAAAACCAGAGCATTGACGATTCCAATGCACCGCTCGCGCGCGACCTTCGCGTCATAGTTCGTGAACGCCTGGTCTCGGGCGACACCGACAAACAGGCAATTGATTTCATCGTCGGTCGCTATGGCAACTTCGTTCTGCTGAAGCCGCCAATGCAGCTGGATACGTTGGCGCTCTGGATCGGTCCGGCGCTGTTTTTGCTGGTAGCCGCATTGGGTTTCGTCCGGTACCTGCGCAAGCGGTCCGTCGACCAGGCCGCAGAAGGGCCAGCGGCCCTGACGACCATCGAACAGGATCGGGTTTCCGAACTGTTCAGCCGAAGGAGTTAGACATGACACTATGGATCATTCTGACGATCATGACCGCCGCTGTTGCGGTCGTGTTGTCAGCGCCGTTCATTCGCCGGCTCGACCGGCCCCCGGTGGAATCCGCGGGCGACATCGAGGTCTATCGCGATCAGTTGAATGAAGTCGAAAGCGAGCAGCGGCAAGGGCTGATTGACGATGCCCATGCAGCAGCGGCTCGGCTGGAAATCGAGAGGCGTGTTCTGGCCGCCGACAGGATGACACAATCGCTCATGCCGGTGCTTTCCGGGGGTGAGCGGAATTTCGCGGTGATATGCGTGACCGGGATCGTGGTTCTGGGTTCGGTCGGTCTCTATGCCGCAACAGGGAATCCAGATCTTCCCTCGGCGAGAGGCTCTGCTGCCACAGAACGGGCGTCTGCGTCATTTGCTCAGGGTGCGCGGGCCATAGAGAGCCTTGCTGCGGCGATGCAGACGCCAACCGAAAGCCAGGGGCAGCCGCGGTCGCAATCCGGCGTCCCGCCTGTCGAAGAGATGATCCAGCGTCTTGCAACGCGTCTGCTGCAGAATCCGAAGGACGGCGAGGGCTGGCGTACGCTCGGCTGGTCCTATTTGAGCGTCGGCCGCTTCTCTGAAGCAAGCGAGGCCTATGCGAAAGCCATCGAACTGAATCCCAACGTCGCCGACATCAGGAGCGCCCGCGTCGAAGCGCTGGTCCGATCGGCCGATGGCATCGTTACGACCGACGCCGGGAACGCCATCGAGGACACCCTGAAGATTGACCCCGGGAACGCCCGAGCACGCTTTTTCAAGGGATTGGCCAGGGAGCAGGGGGGCGACAAGGCCGGGGCCCTGACCGATTGGATAGCTGTGCTGAGGGATGCCGATCCGGCTGAAGCGTGGGTGCCGGATCTCAAGAGCAGGATCAGCGAGCTCGAGCGGAATCTCGGCATGAATGCTGCGGCGCCTTCGACCGCGCTGAAGCCGGCCGGTCCTGGCGGATTGCTTGAGACGCCGGGGGCGCCGGGAGGATCGGAAATGTCATCGACGGTCGGGAAGGGACCGAGCGCGCAGGACGTCCAGGCCGCAGAGGTCATGCCACCGGCGGAACGCTCTGCGATGATTCGAGGCATGGTCGACCGTCTTGCGAGCCGCCTGGAGGGATCGCCGCGCGATGCCGATGGATGGATCAAGCTGATCCAATCGCGCATGGTGCTCGGCGAAACCGAACTCGCGAAGCTGGCGCTCGCGCGCGGTGTCGAAGCATTCACCGATGACGCGCGGCAGCGAGACCGGATTGTCGCAGCTGCGCAACAGCTTGGACTAAATCAATGATGATCTCGCCGGAACGATCGTCGCCGGGCGAAGCCTGCGCTGGCGTCCACGTGCTCCGCATGGACGAATTGGCAGGAATGCCGGACTTGGATTGCTCATGACGCGGAAACAGCGGCGGCTCGAAGGCATGGGAAAGAATGTCGTGCCGGCGAAGGCCCAGTGCGCGGTGAGTGTCGACCGCTGCGTGTGACGAAGCGAGTGCGGAAGGTAAGTGACTGTTCGTCAGGCCGGTGCCGGTGGCCTGCAAACCAAGGCGCCAAGAAAGTGAGAGCATCATGGACTATAATGTCTTTTTCGATCGGGCCCTGGACCAGCTTCGGGACGAACGCCGCTACCGGGTCTTTGCCGACCTGGAACGGCTGGCGGGCAGATTTCCCCATGCCATCTGGCATTCGCCGGACGGTCCGCGCGACGTCGTGATCTGGTGCTCCAACGATTACCTCGGCATGGCCCAGCATCCGAAAGTGGTCGGCGCGATGGTGGAGACCGCCATGCGGATGGGCACCGGGGCCGGCGGCACCCGCAATATCGCCGGCACCAATCATCCCCTGATCGAGCTGGAGCGCGAGCTCGCCGAGCTGCACGGCAAGCAGGCCGCGCTGGTCTTTACTTCGGGCTACGTTTCGAACGAGACCGGCATCTCGACGCTTGCGAGGCTGTTGCCGAACTGTCTGCTGCTGTCGGATGCGCTCAACCACAACTCGATGATCGAGGGCGTGCGCAAGTCCGGCTCTGAAAAGCAGGTGTGGCGCCACAACGACATCGAACATCTCGAGCAATTGCTGCGGGCGGCGGCCCCGGAGCGGCCGAAACTGATCCTGTGCGAAAGCCTCTACTCGATGGACGGCGACGTCGCGCCGCTGCATCGGATCTGCGATCTCGCAGAGCGCTACGGCGCCTTGACCTATGTCGACGAGGTTCACGCCGTCGGCATGTACGGACCGCATGGCGGCGGCATCGCCGAGCGGGACGGGGCGATGGCGCGCATCGACGTCATCGAAGGCACGCTGGCCAAGGCGTTCGGCTGTCTCGGCGGCTATATCGCGGCCAACGCCAATCTGATCGACGCGGTGCGCTCCTACGCGCCGGGCTTCATCTTCACGACGGCGCTGCCTCCGGCGATATGCGCGGCGGCCACCGCCGCCATCCGGCATCTCAAGACGTCGCAGTCCGAGCGCGATCGCCACCAGGACCGCGCCGCCCGCCTCAAGCTCGTGCTCAATGCCGCGCGGCTTCCGGTGATGCAAAGCGACACCCACATCGTGCCGCTGCATGTCGGCGACCCCGAGAAATGCAAGGCGGCGTGCGACCTGCTGCTGTCGGAATACGGCATCTATATCCAGCCCATCAACTACCCGACGGTGCCGCGGGGCATGGAGCGGCTGCGGATCACGCCGTCACCCTATCACGACGACGCGCTGATCGATCGTCTTGCCGAAGCCCTCGCCGATGTCTGGGACCGGCTCGGGCTCGAGCGGCGGCCTCAAATCCTCGCCGCGGAATGAGGCCTGCGGGATGCCCTCGCGGATGAAATCGCGAATTGCTCCGGAGCGGTTCCGATAGCCTTGCCCCACGATCATTCGATCGAGTTAGTCCGTCAGGTCATCGTTGAGTATGATTGTGATGCGTTGCCATTCCTTGTCCCATCGGTTTGCCCAAGTATGACGAACGATTGACAATGTCATTCTCACCATGCCAGCGTATGGCTCTCGTCGGCTGCGATGGCGGCGCGATATCGGGGATTGATACAACAAGTCGGCCAACGTCGCGCGAATGAGACGCCGACCCTTGGGCGGTCCTCCTCACAGGAAGCCACGTTTGGGGGACGGGCTATGCGCGCTTTTCCATTTGGGCAGAACGTGTCCGGCCGAATGTTGCTCCGTGTTGAGGTTGTTCTGGCCGGACTGATGGCTGTCGTGCCTGATGCAGCCGCGCAAGACGTTGCCGCACTTGCAGGCGCAACGGCGCTTCCTCCGGTCGAGGTGATCGCGCCGCAGCCGCGCCGGGAAGCCGGCAACAGGCCAAAGCGCGGCGCGGAGCGAGGCAGGCGATCGGCCCGTCGCGCGATCGCAACCCCTGCTGTCGCCGGTGACGGTGACTCCGCTGTAAATGCCAGCACGGTGACGCAGGCCGCGATCAGTTCGTCGAGCGAAAAGAATGTAAGCGGCGCCGAAGTCAATGCATGGCCGTTTTCCCGGCCGGCCGAAGCGCTCGAGGTCGTGCCCGGCCTGATCGTCACCCAGCACAGCGGCGACGGCAAGGCTAACCAGTATTTCCTGCGCGGCTTCAATCTGGACCACGGCACCGATCTCGCCATCTCGGTCGACGGTATGCCTGTCAACATGCGCACTCACGCGCACGGTCAGGGATACGCCGACCTGAATTTCCTGATTCCGGAGTTGATCCGATCGGTCAATATCAGAAAGGGACCGTATTTCGCCGACGAGGGCGACTTCTCCTCCGTGGGAGCGGTTCATGTCAGCCTGCTCGACAGCATCAAGACGATGGCCTCGATCACCGCCGGGAGTTTCGGCTATCGCCGCGGCTTCGGCGTGTCATCCACGAAACTCGGCGAGGGCAGTTTGCTGATAGCAGGCGAGGCCAACAGCTACAACGGCCCGTGGGACAATCCCGATGGCTTGCGCAAGATCAACGGCGTGGTGCGATACAGCCAGGGCACGGCGGCGGACGGTTTCTCGCTGACCGGGATGGCCTATGCGAACAGATGGAATTCCACCGACCAGATTCCATCGCGGGCCATCGCCTCAGGCGAGATCGGGCTCTTTGGTGCGCTGAATCCGAGCGACGGCGGCAATTCCAGCCGCTTCTCGCTATCGGGCCGCTGGGCGCAGACCGGCGAGGGTGGTTCGTCGAAGGCCAATTTCTACGTCATCAAGAGTTCACTCAATCTCTGGAACGATTTCACCTACTTGCTCAGCGATCCCGTCAACGGCGATCAGTTTCGCCAGCACGACGACCGGGTTCTCGGCGGCATCAACGCGTCGCACACCTTCAAGAGCCGGTTCGCCGGCTTGCCGATGGAGACCGAAATCGGCGTGCAAAGCCGCCATGACGACATCAGGCTCGACCTGGGCAACACCGTACGGCGGCAGTTCCTGTCGGCCATTCGCAGCGACGCGGTGCGAGAGAGCAGTGTCGGCCTGTTCGTTCAGAATACGCTGCACTGGACCGACTGGCTGCGAACCAATGTCGGCTGGCGCGGTGATTTCTACCAGACCTCGGTCAACTCCTTTTTCACGCCGGCCAATTCCGGCAGCGCCAATGCGTTTATCGGCAGCCCCAAATTCGGCGTGGTGCTGGGGCCGTTTGCCAGGACCGAATTCTTCATCAATGCCGGCGAGGGATTTCACAGCAACGATGCCCGCGGGGTGATGATTACTGAATCGCCCGGCGACGGCTCGCCGCTGCAGGCTTCGCCGCTTCTGGTCAAGACCAAGGGGGCCGAAATTGGGCTGCGGACCAAAATGATTCCGGGGCTGACCAGCGCGGTCAGTCTGTTCCTGCTCGATTCCGCGTCCGAAATTCTGTTCGTGGGTGACGCCGGGGATACGGTGGCGAGCCGGCCGAGCCGCCGCTACGGCATCGAATGGACCAACGACTATCGGCCGCTGTCATGGCTCGGCCTCGAAGTCGATATTGCCGCGACGCATGCGCGCTTTCGCGGCGATGATCCGGACCAGGCGGCGCTATATGCTTCGCTCGCCGGTTTTCCCGCCGCGCAGATCGGCAATGCGCCGGGCAACTACATTCCGGGCGCGCCGAATGTGATCGCTTCGGCCGGGATCACGCTCGGCGAGAAGACCGGCTGGTTCTCTGCGCTGCGCTATCGCTATTTCGGGCCGCGCCCCCTGACCGAAGACGGGGCCTTCGTCTCGCTGGCCACCGGTCTGTTGAACGGCCGGCTCGGCTATCGCTTTGACAATGGCTGGCGCATTCAGCTCGACGCATTCAATATCCTGAACAGCCGCTCGGACCAGATCAGCTATGCCTATGGCTCGCTATTGAGATCCGATGCCCTGTTCGCGATGTGCTTTCCGGCGGCGGGTCCGCCGACCGCGCCGGCGGCCGTGTGCCAGACCGGCGTGATGGACCGGGTGCTGCATCCGGTCGAGCCGCTGGCAATTCGCCTCACGGTCGCAGGGCAATTCTGAAGCCGGGTGAGGCGGTATCGACTCGTTCACAGTTGTTTGGCGTGCGCGCCGGGAAGAAAGCGTGCGCCTTCGGCACGCAGAAAATCCAGCATTGCCTGCGCTGGGGGAAGCAATACCTTGTCTTGCCTCCGCACCACGAACCACTGCCGCACCACGGGCAGGCCGGCGACGTCGAGAGCGACAAGGCGTCCGTCCTCGAGTTCGGTGGCAACCGTGTGCGCGGAAATGAATGCGATCCCGAGACCGGCGATGACCGCCTGCTTGATGGTTTCGTTGCTGCTCATCTCCATGCCGATCGTGGGCTGAAGCTCGGTGGCGTCGAACAGCTGCTCCATGAGCATCCTGGTCCCGGAGCCTTGTTCGCGCATGAGAAAAGTTTCGTGGGTGAGATCTACTGCCGCCAGGCCGAAATCCTGCGCGAGCCAGTGTCCCCTCGGAGCAACGATGATGTGCGGATGATCGCCGATCAGATGAGTTTCCACCTCAACGTCCGGCGGCGAGCGGCCCATGATCGCGAAATCGAGTTCGTAGCCGCGCAGTGCCTGGCGTATCTCCTGGCGGTTGCCAATCGACAGGCTGATATCGATCTTGGGATGCAGCTTGGAGAAGGCCGCGATCGCAAAAGGAACGAAATACTTTGCCGTGCTGACCGCACCGATCGACACGCGCCCGCCGGTTCGGCCCGCGATCATATCCAGCGATGTCGCGCAGGCTGAAATGGCGGCCTCGATGCGCTCATGCAGTTCAAGTACCTCCTGTCCGGCCCGGGTCAGCAGCATTCCATCGTTGGTGCGCTGAAGCAGCGGCAGTCCCGCGAGATCCTGAAGATTGCGCAGCTGCAGGGTTACCGCGGGCTGGGTGAGGTTCAGGTTGTTGGCGGCCGCCGTCACGCTGCCATTGGCCGACAAGGCCGCGAGCGCTCGCAGCTGTCTGATCGTCAGATCGCGCAGTCCGGCCATATAAGAAAAACTTTTATCTTGTGAAATATATTGAAATTTTACTTATTTGGAGGCGGAGGTCAACCTCCCTTTCAGCGGTTTCGAAGGAACCGGCGCGCTGTCCCCCGTTTCAGGGTGGCGACAGGGGGAGCGATCGAATGAATCCGGGGCTGAGTCTGCGCCAGTATTTGGATGTTCATGCCAGCGCGGACCCGCTTCGCCGGGCGGTGATCGAAGTGGTCGCAGCGCTCGCGCAGGCCTCAACGGAAATTTCCGATCTGATCCGCTCCGGCGCGCTGGCGGGCATCACCGGCCAGGCGCAGGGACGCAACGCCGACGGGGACGTCCAAAAAGATCTCGACCTCCGCGCCGACCGCATCATCCGCATGTCTCTCGAGCCTCTTCCGATTGCGGCAATTGCGTCGGAAGAAGCGATGGAGTCCGAGATTTTGTATCCGGCTGCTCCAATCAGCATTGCCGTCGATCCACTGGATGGTTCGTCGAATATCGACACCAACATGTCGGTCGGCACGATCTTTTCGGTTCTGCCCACGCCGCGAGACATTCGCGCTACCTTCACGCAGCCCGGCGCGTCGCAGCTTGCGGCAGGCTTCTTCGTCTATGGCCCGCAAACCTCCCTCGTTCTCACGCTCGGCCGCGGCGTCGATATCTTTACGCTGGATCGCGGCGCGAACCTGTTCAAGCT
The DNA here is from genome assembly GCF_018736105.1 of Bradyrhizobium sediminis. Classification (NCBI taxonomy): domain Bacteria; kingdom Pseudomonadati; phylum Pseudomonadota; class Alphaproteobacteria; order Hyphomicrobiales; family Nitrobacteraceae; genus Bradyrhizobium; species Bradyrhizobium sediminis. The sequence continues at coordinate 4,249,333 of NZ_CP076135.1, read as the reverse complement.
GATCAGATCGGCGGTGCAGATCCCCGCGGATACCGCAGAATTTGCCATCAATGCATCGAACCAGCGGCACTGGGAGCCGCCGGTGCAGGCCTTCATCGAGGATTGCATGGCCGGCGCCAGCGGCGAGCGCGGCAAGGATTTCAACATGCGCTGGATCGGTTCGCTGGTGGCGGAAGCCTACCGGATCCTCACCCGGGGCGGGATTTTCCTCTATCCGGCGGACGCACGTGAAGGCTACGGCGAAGGCCGTCTGCGGCTCGTCTATGAAGCCAACCCGATGGCTTTCATCATGGAACAGGCGGGAGGCGAAGCCTCAACCGGCCGCCAGCGGATTCTCGATCTCGCACCAGGCGCGCTTCACCAGCGGGTGCCGTTGATCATGGGCTCCAGAGACAAGGTGCGGCGGCTCGAGCGTCTGCACATGAGCCCCGACATCAAATCCGAGAAAAATGCTCCGCTCTTTGCTCATCGCGGCCTGTTTCGCAACTGATCCGAAGGACCTGACCGATCGTGTCCAGGAAACATCCCATCATATCGATTACCGGCTCGTCGGGGGCGGGCACGACATCCGTCAAGCGGACCTTCGAGCAGATATTCCGCCGCGAGAACGTCGCGGCTGCCTATATCGAGGGAGACGCGTTCCACCGCTTCAACCGTTCGGAAATGCGCAGTCGCATGACCGAGCAGGCCGAGCGGGGCAACAAGCATTTCAGCCACTTCAGCCCGGAAACGAACCTGTTCGAGGAACTGGAGGCGGTGTTCAAGACCTACGGCGAAACCGGGTCCGGCACCACCCGATACTACGTCCACGACGATGAGGAAGCCGCACTGCACGGGAGCCCGCCCGGGACCTTTACCGATTGGCGTCCGCTTCCCAACGATTCCGACCTTCTTTTTTACGAGGGGCTGCACGGCGCCGTCGTGACCGACAAGGTCAATGTCGCGCGCCATGCCGACCTCAAGATCGGCGTTGTGCCCGTCATCAATCTCGAATGGATCCAGAAGCTGCATCGGGACCGCAGCGCGCGCGGCTATTCCACGGAGGCGGTGACCGACACGATTCTTCGCCGCATGCCGGACTACGTCAACTATATCTGCCCGCAATTCGCGGAGACCGACATCAATTTCCAGCGGGTGCCGACAGTCGATACCTCGAACCCGTTCATCGCCCGATGGATACCGACGCCGGACGAGTCGATGGTGGTGATCCGGCTCAAAAACCCGCGCGGCATCGATTTCCCCTATCTGTTGTCGATGATCCCCAACAGCTTCATGTCGCGCGCGAATTCAATCGTGATTCACGGATCGAAGCTCGATCTCGCGATGCAGCTGATCCTGACGCCGCTGATCCTGCAACTGATCGACCGAAAGAGGCGCGCATGAATATTTCGACCCCGAACAGGATGCTTCAGAACGGGATCGCCCATCACGACATGGCCAACGCCGTTCGCTTTCTCGTCATCGACGCGGTGGAGAAGGCGAAGTCCGGTCACCCCGGGATGCCGATGGGCATGGCCGACGTTGCCACGGTCCTGTTCTCGCGTTTCCTGAAATTCGATGCCGCCGATCCGAGGTGGCCGGATCGCGACCGGTTTGTGCTGTCCGCCGGCCATGGATCGATGCTGCTCTATGCGTTGCTGTTCCTGACGGGATATGAGGGGATCACGCTCGACGAACTCAAGGCCTTTCGGCAATGGGGATCGAAGACCCCCGGCCATCCGGAATACGGACATACGCCGGGTGTCGAAACGACAACCGGGCCGCTGGGGCAGGGCATAGCGACCGCTGTCGGCATGGCTCTGGCGGAGCGGCTGTTGAACGCCCGCTTCGGCGACGATCTCGTCGACCATTACACCTATGTGATCGCCGGCGATGGCTGCCTGATGGAGGGGCTCAGTCATGAAGCGATTTCGCTGGCCGGGCATCTCCGGCTCAACCGGCTGATCGTACTGTTTGACGACAACGAAATCTCGATCGACGGGTCGACATCGCTGTCATGTTCGGACGACCAGCTTGCGCGGTTCCAGGCATCCGGCTGGTCGGCCTGCCGTATCGATGGGCATGATCCCGAAGCCATCGCGGCGGCGATCGAACGCGCCCGGGACAACGACCGACCGTCACTAATCGCCTGCCGCACGGTCATCGGATTCGGCGCCCCGAACCGGCAGGGCACCGAGAAGGCGCACGGTGCGCCGCTCGGCGCCGACGAGATCGCAATGACTCGCGTCGCGCTGGACTGGCCGCACCAGCCATTCCAGGTACCGGACTTCGTCATCGAGCACTGGCGCAGGATCGGCGCGCGCGGGCAGGGTGCCCGCCGGGCCTGGATCGAGCGAACCAGGCGTCATACTTCCATCCCGCGTTCGCCGTTTCACGATGCGCTCAATCGAAAGCTGCCCTGCGAATACGCCGGCGCGATGGATCAGCTTCGCCATCGCTTCGGCGCTGAACGCCCGACCATCGCCACCCGGCAAGCTTCGCAACTGGTGATCGACACGATTGCGGAAGCCTTACCGAATTTGCTGGGCGGCTCGGCCGACCTCACTCACTCCAATCTCACCCGCGCCAGGACGCAACAACCGGTGCGGCCCGATCGTCTTGCGGGCAACTATATTCACTATGGCGTCCGCGAGCATGCCATGGCGGCGGCGATGAACGGCGTCGCATTGCATGGCGGCTTTATTCCCTACGGCGGTACGTTTCTCACCTTCGCCGACTACAGCCGCCCGGCGATCAGGCTGGCGGCGTTGATGGGCATCAGGGTCATCCATGTGATGACGCACGACTCCATCGGATTGGGCGAAGATGGCCCTACCCATCAGCCGGTCGAACATCTGGCATCGTTGCGAGCGATCCCGAACCTGCAGGTGTTCCGTCCGGGCGACGCCGTCGAGACCGCCGAGGCCTGGGATTGCGCGCTGAGGGCGGAGACCAGTCCTTCGGTGCTGTGCCTGTCACGGCAGGCGCTCCCTACATTCCGTGAAAATGTTGGCGACACCAATCTGGTGGCGTTCGGCGCCTACGTCGTCGTCGAGCCGGAAGGCGGCCGCGATGTTACCCTGATCGCTACCGGTTCCGAAGTGTCGATCGCGCTGGAGGCGGCGAAGCTGCTTGCAAATGACGGCGTCCGCGCCGCGGTCGTGTCGGCGCCGTGCCTCGATCTGTTTCGCCGGCAAACGGCCGAGTACCGGGCAGGCGTGCTCGGGAGTGTCCCGAGGGTCGGCGTCGAGGCCGCGGTTGAGGGCGACTGGGCGCGCTGGCTCGGCGATAGCGGCGGGTTCGTCGGCATGACCGGTTTCGGCGCATCCGCTCCGGCAGAGGTGCTGTATCGGCAATTTGGCATCACCGCGGAAGCGGTTGCTGCGTCGGCCCTGCATTGCCTGGCGAGGTCGAGGGTGGCGGAAACCAGCTCATGACGTTTCACGCGCGAGAGAAAATGACACGGAGGCCGCGATGGCACGAATTACGCTGAGGCAATTGCTGGATCACGCCGCAGAGCACGACTATGGCGTGCCGGCATTCAATATCAACAACATGGAGCAGGGCCTTGCGATCATGGAAGCGGCGGCGGCCGTCGATGCGCCGGTCATTATCCAGGCTTCGCGAGGCGCGCGCTCCTATGCCAACGACATCGTGCTGTCGAAGATGATCGACGCATTGGAGGAAATGTATCCGCAGATTCCGCTCTGCCTGCATCAGGATCACGGCAATGAGGAAGCCACCTGCGCCACCGCGCTTCAATACGGCTTCACATCGGTCATGATGGATGGCTCGCTCAAGGCCGACGCCAAGACCGCCGCGGACTATACCTACAATGTCGACATCACCAGCCGCGTAGTCGAGATGGCGCACTGGATCGGCGCCTCGGTGGAAGGCGAACTGGGCGTGCTGGGCTCGCTGGAGCACGGCGGCGGCGAGCAGGAGGACGGTCACGGCGTCGAAGGCAAGGTCAGTCATGACCAATTGCTGACCGATCCGGATCAGGCGGTCGATTTCGTCCGCGCCACCAAGGTCGATGCGCTGGCGATCGCGATGGGGACCTCGCACGGCGCCTACAAGTTCTCTCGCAAGCCGGATGGCGACATCCTGGCCATGAACGTGGTCGAGGAAATTCACCGCCGGCTGCCGAACACCCATCTCGTGATGCATGGCTCGTCATCGGTGCCGCAGGAGTTGCAGGACGCGTTCAACCAGTTCGGCGGCGAGATGCCGCAGACCTGGGGCGTTCCAGTTGAGGAAATCGTTCGCGGCATCAGGCACGGCGTTCGCAAAGTCAACATCGACACCGATTGCCGGCTGGCGATGACGGCGGCGTTCCGGAAAGTTGCGACCCGGACCAGAAGCGAATTCGACCCGCGCAAATTCCTCAAACCGGCGATGGACGCGATGCGCGACCTTTGCCGCGAGCGTTTCGAGCGGTTCGGCACCGCCGGACATGCGTCGAAGATCAAGGTGATCCCGTTGCCGGAAATGGCAAAGCGCTATCGCTCCGGTACGCTTGATCCACGTATCGGGAGTATGGCGAATGCAGCCGAATGACCCGAATGCCTTCGATCCCAAGTAGCCGTCGCACGTACAATGAGGAGACCAGCATGAACCAGCACTCGATGACCGTCCGCGGCAAGGATCGCTATAAATCCGGTGTCATGGAATACAAGAAGATGGGCTACTGGGAGCCCGACTACGAGCCAAAGGACACCGACATCATCGCGCTGTTCCGGGTCACGCCGCAGGACGGCGTCGATCCGATCGAGGCGTCCGCCGCCGTGGCCGGCGAATCGTCCACCGCAACCTGGACCGTGGTCTGGACCGACCGGCTGACCGCGGCGGAAAAGTATCGCGCCAAGTGCTATCGCGTCGATCCGGTTCCGAATGCCCCGGGACAGTATTTCGCCTACATCGCCTACGATCTCGACCTGTTCGAGAACGGATCGATCGCCAACCTGTCGGCTTCGATCATCGGCAATGTGTTCGGCTTCAAGCCGCTGAAGGCGCTGCGGCTCGAGGACATGCGGCTGCCGGTGGCTTATGTGAAGACGTTCCAGGGACCGGCAACCGGCATCGTCGTTGAACGCGAGCGCATGGACAAGTTCGGCCGGCCCCTGCTCGGCGCCACCATAAAGCCGAAGCTCGGCCTCTCCGGCCGCAACTACGGCCGTGTGGTTTACGAAGCGCTGAAGGGCGGGCTCGATTTCACCAAGGACGACGAGAACATCAACTCGCAGCCATTCATGCATTGGCGCGAGCGGTTTCTCTACTGCATGGAGGCCGTCAACAAGGCCCAGGCGGCTTCCGGAGAAATCAAGGGGACCTATCTTAACGTCACCGCCGGCACCATGGAGGACATGTACGAGCGCGCGGAGTTTGCCAAGGAACTTGGCTCCGTCGTCATCATGATCGATCTGGTGATCGGCTACACCGCGATACAGTCGATGGCAAAATGGGCGCGCCGCAACGACACGATCCTGCATCTGCATCGCGCCGGGCATTCCACCTATACGCGGCAGCGCAACCACGGCGTATCGTTCCGGGTGATTGCGAAATGGATGCGGCTCGCCGGCGTCGATCATATCCATGCCGGCACAGTCGTCGGCAAGCTCGAAGGCGATCCGGCGACGACGCGCGGCTATTACGACATCTGCCGCGAGGACTACAACCCGGCGAAGCTCGAACACGGCGTGTTCTTCGATCAGAACTGGGCCAGCCTCAACAAGCTGATGCCGGTGGCGTCCGGCGGTATCCATGCCGGCCAGATGCATCAACTGCTCGATCATCTAGGCGAGGACGTGGTGCTGCAATTCGGTGGCGGCACCATCGGGCACCCGATGGGCATCCAGGCCGGCGCAACCGCGAACCGGGTCGCGCTGGAAGCCATGATTCTCGCCCGTAACGAAGGCCGCGACTATTTGCACGAAGGGCCGGAGATCCTCGCCAAGGCAGCAGCGACGTGCACGCCGCTGAAGGCCGCGCTCGAAGTCTGGAAGGACGTCACCTTCAACTACGAATCGACCGACATGCCCGACTACGCCCCCACCGCCAGCGTTTCGATGTAAGGAGCCAAGACCATGCGCCTCACCCAGGGTTGCTTCTCGTTCCTGCCCGATCTGACCGATCAACAGATTTCCAGGCAAGTTCAATATTGTCTCGGCAAGGGCTGGGCAGTGAACATCGAATTCACCGACGATCCTCACCCCCGGAATAACTTCTGGGAGATGTGGGGCCTGCCGATGTTCGATCTCCATGACGCCGCAGGCGTGCTGATGGAGCTGGCCGAATGCCGCAAGCTATACGGTGATCGCTACATCCGGATGTCGGCATTCGATTCCAGCCACGGCTGGGAGTCGCTGCGGCTGTCGTTCATCGTCAACCGGCCGAAGGACGAGCCGGGCTTTCGGCTCGAGCGTCAGGAGGTCGACGGCCGCAAGGTCCGCTACACCACGAAATCCTACGCCGTCGATCGGCCCGAAGGCCGGCGCTACGGCGAGTAATACCATCCGGGCCGCCGCGAACGATGGACCTCCCTGGTCGTTTCGCGGGGCCTCTGGATGCACTGCTCCGCCGCTGTGCGATGTGGCGGCGGAGCTCCTTCTTTCGCGAAACATGCGCGCAGCATTTTTGGGTTTCTCCGACAGATGCCATTGGACGATGATCGATGACAATCAAGGTCAATCTTCGCGAGGAACTCGAGGCCGTCGGCATCGACGAGATTCTCAGGCAGCTCGACCGCGAGCTGATCGGCCTGAAGCCGGTAAAGACGCGGATTCGCGAGATCGCCTCGCTGCTGCTGATCGAACGCATCCGCAAGCGCATGAATCTGAGTTCTGACGCGCCGACGTTGCACATGTCGTTCACCGGAAATCCCGGCACCGGCAAGACGACGGTGGCGTTGCGGATCGCAAGCATTCTTCACAAGCTCGGTTTCGTGCGGCGAGGGCAGGTGGTGTCGGTCACCCGCGATGAACTGGTCGGCCAGTACATCGGCCACACGGCGCCTAAGACCAAGGAGATTCTCAAGAAGGCGATGGGTGGCGTGCTGTTCATCGATGAGGCCTATTATCTGCACCGTCCGGACAACGAGCGCGACTACGGGCAGGAGGCGATCGAGATCCTGCTGCAGGTGATGGAATCCCAACGCGAGGATCTGGTGGTGATCTTGGCGGGCTATGGCGATCGCATGGACCAGTTCTTCGCCAGTAATCCCGGCTTCCGCTCGCGAATTGCGCACCACATCGACTTTCCCGACTATTCCAACGACGAACTGCTGATGATTGCCGAACTGATGCTGCACGATATGAACTACACGTTCAGTGACGAAGCGCGGGCGGCATTCGTTCGCTACATCGCATTGCGCAAGGCGCAGCCATTGTTTTCCAATGCGCGCTCGATCCGCAATGCGCTCGACCGGATGCGGCTACGCCAGGCCAACCGCCTGGTAGCCGATCTCGATCGCACCCTTTCCGTCGATGACGTCAAGTCGATCGAGGCGCCGGACGTGTTGGCGAGCCGGGTGTTTTCGAAATCCCAACCGGCCCCGGTCGAGCGCCTCAAGATCGAGAGGAAATCCTGAAGCCGATGCCAGAGCCAATCGTGATTGCTCCATCGATCCTCTCGGCGGATTTTTCCCGTCTTGGAGACGAAATCGAGGCCATCGATGCCGCGGGTGCCGACTGGATCCATTGCGACGTCATGGACGGGCATTTCGTTCCGAATATCAGTTTTGGTCCCGACGTTATCAGGGCCATTCGCCCACGCACCCGCAGGATCTTCGATGTGCATCTGATGATCGCACCGGCCGATCCGTATCTGGAAGCCTTCGCCAAGGCCGGCGCCGATATCATTACGGTGCATGCCGAGGCCGGCCCGCATCTGGATCGTTCGCTTCAGGCGATCCGGGGCTTTGGAAGGAAGGCCGGTGTCACCATCTGCCCGGCCACGTCCGAGCAGGTTCTTGCGCATGTCCTCGATCGTGTCGACCTCATCCTGGCGATGACGGTGAATCCCGGCTTTGGTGGACAATCGTTCATTGAAGCGCAGTTGGAGAAGATCCGGCGCATCCGCGCCATGATCGGCGACCGGCCGATCCGCCTCGAGGTCGATGGCGGTGTCAACATCGATACCGCCGCCCGGGTGGTCGCCGCGGGCGCCGACGCGCTCGTCGCGGGATCGGCGGTGTTTCGCGGCGGAACGTTGGACGCTTACCGAAGCAACATCTCCTCGATCAGGGCTGCCGCAGCGACCGGGCGTCCAGGCTAAAGCAGGTTTGCCGGAAACCTCGTCCGCGTAGGTGGCGCGGGGGAATATCCGCTTCGTTCCCGGGCCATGGCCCTCGGCCGTGAAGCCAACGACCCGGCTCCAAAACAAAAAATCCGGTTGTCCGATTTCAAGTGATCTTCGTCGTGCGTTGGCATCGGGGGGCGCCGTCGGCCGATCGAAACAAGCGTCGCGTACCTGGTCATGCGCTTACCAGTTGGTGACGGACTTGCTAAGTCCGCGTCCGATCCAGAACAGCCAATTTGTTTCTAACCCGCTGAAATATTGACTGCATTCCAGTTGGCCCGGCGTTTGCAATCCTTCCACCAGCGACCGCCGCGTCAACAAGCGGCCAGCGCAAAATGGAGGGACGCCGGCGATGACCGAGACATTTTACGACGTGCTGAGGCGCCAAGGCATCTCGCGCCGAAGCTTTCTCAAATTCTGCTCGTTGACGGCGGCCTCTCTCGGGCTCGGGCCGGAATTTGCGCCGACCATGGCGCAGGCGCTCGAGACCAAGCCGCGTACGCCGGTGCTGTGGCTGCACGGCCTCGAATGCACCTGCTGTTCCGAGGCCTTCATCCGTTCCTCCCATCCGCTGGCGTCGGACGTCATCCTCTCAATGCTCTCGCTCGACTACGACGACACCATCATGGCGGCCGCCGGACATCAGGCCGAAGCGATCGTCGAGGAGGTGGTGACGAAGTACAAGGGCAACTACATTCTCGCCGTCGAGGGCAACCCGCCGCTCAACGAAGACGGAATGTACTGCATCATCGGCGGGAAGCCGTTCCTCGAACAGCTGAAATACGCCGCGAAGGACTGCAAGGCCGTGATCTCGTGGGGCAGTTGCGCCTCATGGGGCTGCGTGCAGGCCGCGCGACCCAATCCCACACAGGCGGTTCCGGTCCACAAGGTGATCCGCGACAAGCCGATCATCAAGGTACCGGGCTGCCCGCCGATTCCGGAGGTGATGACCGCCGTCGTCACCTACATGATGACGTTCGACAAGATTCCCGAACTCGACCGCCAGGGGCGGCCGAAGATGTTCTATTCGCAGCGCATCCACGACAAGTGCTATCGCCGTCCGCATTTCGACGCCGGGCAGTTCGTCGAGCAATGGGATGACGATGCCGCGCGCAAGGGCTACTGCCTCTACAAGATGGGCTGCAAGGGTCCCACGACCTACAACGCCTGTTCGACCACCCGCTGGATGGGTGGACTGTCGTTCCCGATCCAGTCGGGCCACGGCTGCATCGGCTGCTCCGAGGACGGCTTCTGGGATAATGGCTCGTTCTACAACCGGCTCTCCGACATCCATCAATTCGGCATCGAGGCGACCGCCGACAAGGTCGGCGGCACCGCTGTTGCCGCGATCGGCGCGGCTGCGGCCGCGCACGCCGCCGTCAGCGCCGTCAAGCGCGCCCGCAACAAGGCGCCGGCGAACACAGGGGGGAATTCATAATGAACGTTCAGACGCCGAACGGCTTCACGCTCGACACCAGCGGCAAGCGCGTTGTCGTTGACCCGCTGACCCGCATCGAAGGGCACATGCGCTGCGAGGTCAATGTCGACGCCAACAACATGATCACCAATGCGGTTTCCACGGGTACGATGTGGCGCGGCCTCGAGGTGATCCTCAAAGGCCGCGACCCGCGCGACGCCTGGGCGTTCACCCAGCGCATCTGCGGCGTTTGCACCGGAACCCACGCGCTGACCTCGGTGCGCGCGGTTGAGGATGCGTTGAAGATCAAGATCCCCGAAAACGCGAACTCGATTCGCAACATCATGCAGCTCTCGCTGCAGATCCACGACCATCTCGTACACTTCTACCATCTGCACGCGCTCGACTGGGTCAATCCGGTGCATGCGCTGAAGGCGGATCCAAAGGCAACCAGCGAACTGCAGATGGCGACCGGACCGAACCATCCGAAGTCCTCGCCCGGTTATTTCCGCGACGTGCAGAACCGTCTGAAGAAGTTCGTCGAGAGCGGCCAGCTCGGGCCGTTCAAGAACGGCTACTGGGATAATCCGGCCTATCTGCTGCCGCCTGAAGCCAGCCTGATGGCGGTGACGCACTACCTCGAGGCGCTGGATTTCCAGTCGCAGATCATGAAGACGCGTGTCGTCTTCGGCGGCAAGGATCCGCATCCGAACTGGCTGGTAGGCGGCGTTCCCTGCGCCATCAATGTCCATGGCGAGGGCGCGGTCGGCGCCATCAACATGGAGCGTCTCAACTTCGTCTCCTCGATCATCGATCAGACGACGACGTTCATCCAGAACGTATACATCCCCGACATCCTGGCCATTGCCAGCTTCTACAAGGGCTGGCTCTACGGCGGCGGCCTGTCAGGCAAGAGCGTGCTCGCCTATGGCGATATCCCCGAATACGCCAACGATTATTCGCCCTCAAACCTGCTGATGCCGTCGGGCGCAATCATCAACGGCAACCTCAAGGAGGTCCACCCCGTCGATCTGCGCGATCCCTCGCAGATCCAGGAGTTCGTTCCGCACTCTTGGTACAAATATCCGGACGAGAAGAAGGGCCTGCACCCCTGGGACGGCGTTACCGTTCCGAACTATGTGCTCGGACCCAATGCCAAGGGCACCAAGACCAATATTCAGGAAATCGACGAGGGCGGAAAATACTCCTGGATCAAGGCGCCGCGCTGGAAGGGGCACGCCATGGAGGTCGGTCCGCTTGCCCGCTATGTCGTCGGCTACGCCAAGGGCGACAAGGAAATCACCGAGCAGATCAACATGGTGCTGAAGGCGCTCGACGTGCCGGTGAGCGCCTTGTTCTCGACCCTCGGCCGCACTGCCGCGCGCGCGCTGGAGGCGCAATGGTGCTGCACCAAGCAGCGCCATTTCATGGACAAGCTGATCGCCACCATCAAGGCCGGCGACAGCTCGACCGCGAACGTCGAGAGCTGGGATCCCAAGACCTGGCCATCCGAGGTCAAGGGTGTCGGGTTCACCGAGGCTCCCCGCGGCGCGCTCGCGCATTGGATCAAGATCAAGGACACCAAGATCGACAATTACCAATGCGTCGTGCCGACTACCTGGAACGGCAGCCCGCGCGACAACGAAGGCAATATCGGTGCCTTCGAGGCATCGCTGATGAACACCAAGGTCGAACGCGCCGAGGAACCGGTCGAGATCCTGCGGACCATCCACAGCTTCGATCCATGCCTCGCCTGTTCCACGCACGTCATGAGCGAGGACGGACGCGAACTGGCCAAAGTCACGGTGCGATGAGAGAGGACAAGACAATGAAGATGCTCATTCGTTTCGGATCGGCTGCCGTCCTGGCGGCACTCGCGACCCCCGCTCTTGCGCATACCGGAGCGGAGCCGCACATGCACGGCTTCCTGGCCGGACTTGCCCACCCATTGGGCGGGCTCGACCACATGCTCGCCATGATCGCGGTCGGCATCTGGTCGGCACTTGCCGCCGGACGTCGGGTCTGGATCGTCCCGGCGATCTTTGTGGCCGCGATGTTGGCGGGAGCCGGGTTCGCCCAGGCCGGGGGCGCGCTGCCCGCGGCGGAGACCGCGATCGCGATGTCGGTGGTGGCGCTCGGCGTGCTGATCGCAGCCGGCGTCGGTCTGCCGGTCGGGGCGGGCGCGGCGCTGATCGCGCTGTTCGCGGTCTTCCACGGCTATGCGCACGGCATCGAGGCGACGGGAGCGGTGGCTGGCTATATGGCCGGCTTCGCGGTCACCACTGCCGTCCTGCACGTTTCGGGCATCGCGCTCGGCAGGGCCATCGCGGTCGTTCCGAATGCGTCGCGCCTGCTCGGAGCGGGTATCGTTGCATCCGGCGCTTATCTCGTCGCGACATTGTGAGGAGAGCGCCATGTCGATAGATTCCGGCGCAGCCATACAGCAGGCGATCTACGTCTATGAGGGGCCGGTTCGGCTCTGGCATTGGGTCAACGCTCTCGCCATCCTTGTGCTGGCGGTGACGGGATACTTCATCGGCGCGCCCTTGCCTTCGCTGTCGGGTGAAGCGAGCGATCATTTCCTGATGGGCTACATCAGGTTTGCCCACTTTGCGGCCGGCTACGTGCTGATCGCCGGCTTCATACTCCGGCTTTACTGGGCATTTGTCGGCAATCCCCATGCCCGCCAGATCTTCCTTCCGCCGCTGTTCAACGCCAGCTGGTGGGGGGAAGTCTTCCACGAGATCAAATGGTATCTTTTCATCGCCAAGGAACCCAAGAAGTACGAAGGCCACAATCCGCTGGCTACGCTCGTGATGCACTTCGTGTTCGTGTGGGGCATCGTCTTCATGATGGCGACGGGCCTGGCTCTCTACGGCGAGGGCGAAGGCATGGGCTCGTGGCAGTACCGCTGGTTCTCCGGCTGGATCATCGGCCTGTTCGGCAACAGCCAGAACGTCCACACTTGGCATCACGTCGGGATGTGGGCGATCGTGTGCTTCGTGCTGGTTCATGTCTATGCAGCGCTTCGCGAAGACGTGATGTCGCGCCAGAGTATCGTCAGCACGATGATCTCCGGCTGGCGCACGTTCAAGGACGCGCGGCCGCCTGACGATCGCCACTAGCTGATTTCACCGCGGGGGCGGCACGCGCCCGCAACAGTTCTTCATGGCGGAAAATATCGGCACGGGGCGCGTCTCACGCGCCCCGATTGCTTTGCGCCGGGTCGCGCCACCTGCGGGGCGCATGTCAGCAGATGCGCCAAAACGGCGGATACCTGGAAATGGTCTGATCACGTAGGCTTGCGGCAAGACGGTCCCGCGGCAATTGCCTCGATGAACGATCCGATGTTGGAAGGAAACTTTCCAGATCTGGGTGACAGATGACAGTTCTGCTTGCATCGATCCCTGCAATCGCTTCGTCGTATCAAGGCTAACCCATTGCTTTTGCTTCTGTTCCATCCGATGGCCCGACCCTTGCTAACCGGTTGTTACGCAACGCTCGGCAATCAAGAACGAGGAGGCGTGCGATGGAAACGCCGAAGGTCCTGATTATCGGGATCGGAAATCTGCTATGGGCCGATGAGGGCTTTGGTGTGCGGGCCGTCGAGGCCATGCACCGCCTTTATGAGTGGCCCGGGAATGTCCGCCTGATGGATGGAGGCACGCAGGGCCTCTATCTCGTGCAGCATGTGCGCGAGGCCGATATCCTGATCGTGTTCGATGCCGTCGATTACGGCCTGCCGCCCGGTACGATCAAGCTGGTCGAGGGCGACGAAGTGCCCAAGTTTCTCGGCGCGAAAAAGATCAGCCTGCACCAGACTGGATTTCAGGAAGTGCTGGCCACGGCCGAACTTCTCGGCGGCGCGACGCAGCACCTGTATCTGATCGGCGTGCAGCCGGTGGAACTCGACGACTTCGGCGGCTCGCTGCGCGACGAGATGAAGGCGCGTATCGGTCCGGCGATCCAGCACGCGATCGATTTCCTCGCCCGCTTCGGGATAGGCGGCCGTCTGCGCGATGTCCCGCTGCTGGAGACGGAGACGCTCGCCTGCGAACACATGGTGATGTCGCGTTACGAGGCGCAGCGGCCCTCCGCCGAGGACGCCTGCCGCTTCGGCGATCCGCGCGTGCTGGTCATGACGGAACAGGCCGATGTCGCGGCTGCCGATCAACAGCCGCCGCAAATGCAGGGAGCGCGGTGATGTGCATCGGCGTGCCCATGAAGGTGATCAGGCCGGGATTCGGATACGCCGTCTGCGAAGCCGCAGGCGAGAGCCGCGAGATCGACATGCGCCTTGTCGGCGACCAGCCGGAAGGGACCTGGGTTCTGGTTTTTCTCGACGCCGCACGGGAGGTGGTGACCTCAGAACAGGCGTCGCTCATCGGCAATGCGCTCGACGCGCTCAGGCTGGCTCTCGCCGGGAACACCGAAGGCATCGACGAACTCTTTCCCGACCTTGCCGGCCGTGAGCCGGAACTTCCGCCCCATCTCCAAATTCACCTGCCGTCATCCTGAAAGGATTTTGCCGATGTCGACGCCCCTCATTGACGCGCTGGTTGAAAGGCACGGGTTCAGCCTGGTCGGCGAGGCGAATGTGGACGCCTTTCTCGATGCCCACGAGCATTCCCTGCTGTTCTTCCCCGGCGATGCCGACCGCCTGGTCGAGAGCAATGATGCCGCCGTCATCGTTGCGGAGTTGATGAAGCCGTTCGACGGGCGCCTGGCGCCGGCATTGGTTGAGAAGGCCTCCGAGCGCGCGCTGCAGCGGCGCTTCCGCTTCAAGACCTTTCCGGCTTTCGTGTTTCTGCGGCGCCGCGGCTATCTCGGTGCGATCACCCGGCTGCTCGACTGGCAGGATTACTTTGCCGAGATCGAGGCCATTCTGGCGTGCAGCCCCAGCGAGCCGCCGCCCTTCAATCTGCCCGAGAGTATTGCCGCGCATCTGAGGGCAACCGGACCGGACAGCCACGATCATTCGGGAGACATCGCATGAGCGGGATCAACATGGGGGTCGTCGGACCTGGAACCCAGCCGGCCGACGCGGACGGCGCCGAACTCGCCTACATGGAAATGCCGAAGGCGATGCGGACTTACGCCATGCCCGCAGTGCCGGAGCCGGACGAAGTCGAGAACATCGATTCGGCGCTCGCGCTTCTGGCTGAAGTCCGCGATGCGCTCGCCGAAGGGAAAAGCGCAAGCTTTGACCTCGGCGGTCTCGACAGGCAAAACCGGGCTTTCGTGGATCAGGTCCTCGGCGACGGCGAGGTCAGCATCGTCGCGGGCAGTACCATCCAGGCGCAGGAATCGGTTCTGGCCGGTGTGTGGCGCGTTCACGAACTGGATCAGGCGGGCCGTCTGCAGAGGGACACGATCGAGGTCGGCGGCTTTCCCCGCTGCGTGCTGCCGTCGGCTCAGGATGCCGCAGCGCCCGCCTTGGCGTCTCACGACGGGCCGCTGCCCGCCATGGTCTACAATGCACCGGCCCTGGTCACGGAAATGACCGACAAATTGGCCGCCTGGCGGCCGGGCGTCGACGCCCATGTCATCAATCTGAGCCTACTGCCGCTCAGCGACGAGGACGTCAGCTACCTCGATGCGCGGCTCGGACCGGGCTCGGTGACGATCCTGTCGCGCGGCTACGGCAATTGCCGCATTTCATCGACGGCAACGCGCAATGCTTGGTATGTGCGCTACTTCAACTCCCGCGAGGCGGTCATCCTGAACACAATCGAGATCACCGAGATCCCGAGCGTGGCCTGCGCGGCGCCGGAGGATCTCGAGGACAGCGCGCAGCGGCTCGGCGAAATTCTGGACGTCTACCTGTGAGCGATCATTTCTTCGCAGGCTCGTTCGGCGGCGATAACGCCAAGATCGACGACGCCACGCGGCTGGAGTGCAAGATCTGCTGGTACGTCTACGATCCGGCCGAGGGAGATACCTATTGGCAGATCCCGGCCGGTACACCCTTCACCGGGTTGCCGGAGCACTGGACATGTCCCAATTGCGACGGCGCCAAGGACGGATTTCTCGTGCTCGACGGTGAAGCACATGGCTGACCTCAGGCCCGATCCCACGCCGGCGGACGCGGAGCTGCGCGCGGTCGCCGCCGGGCTCGAGGCTGCTTTCGAACGGGTGCATCGCGAGCGGATGCATGACGTGCCAATTCTCAACGCCGCGCTTGGAATCAAGGCCGTCGGGACGCGCGCGGTGGAGGCAGGCTGGCTGTCGGCACTGGTAACGCCGTGGTTCATCAATATGATGCTGCTGCCGCGCACGCCCGAGCAGACGCAGGACTACCGCGCCCTGCAACTCGGCGGCACCGTTGCCCACAGCTTTCCCGCCGGACGTTTCGAATTTATCGTGGGTGAGGAGGGCGATCTGGGGCGCTACCAGATGTGCTCGCTGTTTTCGCCGGTGCTGGAGTTCGAAAGCCACGGTGCGGCGGTGATCACCGCCGAATCCGCGATTGCGGTGCTGTTCGACGCCGGTCTGGCGCCAGATGTGACGGAGGCGGCCGATGCCGGATCGCCGGAACAGGCCGCTGCGGCGAGCTCCCGTCCCGGCGGGGAGGCGATGGAGGCTGGGAAGCTGTCGCGGCGCGGTCTATTGTTCGGCCGCAATCCTGAAACCGAGGTTGTCGAGCCATGACGATTGCGGGGCGCCTGGATATCGATCTTACGTGCCGGTCGGGCTCGTCGGCCTCGGCCCGAATCGCTTCGCGTCGCCCGCACGGGGTGACGCGGATGTTCCGCGGCCGCCGGCCGGCCGAAGTCACCAGTCTGGTGCCACTGGTGTTCAGCGTTTGCGGCATGGCGCAGGGCACGGCGGCGGCGACGGCGTGCGAGCGCGCGCTCGGCATCGCGACATCATCCGAAACCAGGCGGATACGCGACATTCTCATGCTGGCGGAAACCGCCCGCGAACATCTGTTGCGGGTTGTGATGGATTGGCCGCGCTGCATGGCGATGACGACCGATCCAGCAATGTTGGGCCGGGTGATGGGGCTCGACCAAAGGTTCCGGCGGGCGTTGACGAGTGGCGGAAGGGTGTTTGAGCCCGGCAGCATGACCACCTGCGATATCGCAGGGGTCGAAAGCGCAGTCGACGATCTCTGCGATCTGCTGGAGGCAGCTGTGTTCGGCGAACCGGCGGAGACCTGGCTCGCGCGGAGCACGTTGGCGGATCTCGAAGGCTGGGCGCAGGCGGGTATGCTGCCCACCCAGCTTCTGTTGCAACGGACCCTGCGCTCCGATGCCTTGCAGATCGGCTCCGTTTCCATTGATGCCGTACCGGATATCAATGACGCGGAGCTCACCGATATGTTGTTTGGCGAAGGCGCCGAACGGTTCATCGCGCTGCCGACCTGGGAGGGGCGCCCACGGGAAACCACGGCGCTGTCGCGGCAGGTCCGGCATCCGCTGATCCAGGCGCTTGGCGACGGGCGCGGGCATGGCATCGGCGCGCGTCTCGTCGCGCGCCTCGTCGAACTTGCGGGCCTGCCGGATCGGATGACGGCCCTTATCGAGGCGGGGAGCGAAGGCGACGACGCGGTTGGAGCATGCCGGGCCGGCATCGGCATTGCTCGCAGCGAAGCCGCGCGCGGCCGGCTGATCCACGGCATAGAGATCCAGCACGGTGTAGTGGAGCGCTATCTGATAGTGGCCCCGACCGAATGGAACTTCCACCCCGAGGGTGCTGCGGCGCGGGCCTTGGCGTTGATCGCGGGCAGCGGGCGCAGCGATGCGCGCGGCCTGGCGGACCTGATGATTACGGCATTCGACCCTTGCGTCGAATACAGTCTTGCGGTGCACTGATGCACGAGATGGCGCTGGCCGAAAGCATTCTGACCACGCTGCAGGAGCAGGCCCGCCGGCAGCATTACACGCGCGTCAGGACCGTCTGGCTGGAAATCGGCCCGCTGGCCAGCGTCGAGGAGCAATCGCTGCGATTTTCGTTCGACGTCGTCGTCAAGGGAACGCTGGCGGACGGCGCGCGGCTGGAAATCGAAACGAGCCCCGCACAGGCCTGGTGTCTGCAGTGCTGCAAGAGTGTGGCGGTCGCCAGGCGTTTCGACGCCTGCCCCGAATGCGGCGGCCATCAATTGCAGATGACCTCGGGGGATGAACTGAGGATCAAGGAGCTGGAGGTCGACTGATGTGTACAGTTTGCGGATGCGCGACGGGCGAAACCACCATCGAAGGCGCGGCGAAGGCCAGGCCTCACCAGCACACCCATGCCGATGGGACCGTGCATAGCCACGAGCACCATGATGGGCGCCATCATCATGGCGATCACCACGAGCATCATCATGGCCAAGGCCACGATGATGGTCACGGGCATCACCATCACGATGGTCCTCATCATGATGATGATCATCATCATCACGAACATCAGCATCACCATCACGGGGCCGCGGTGATCGATTTCGGCGCCAGCCCGGCCCGCGCCCATGCGCCCGGTCTCAGCCAGACCCGTATGGTGCAAATCGAGCAGGATATCCTGGCGAAGAACGATGCCTATGCCGCCGCCAACCGGGCTCGCTTCGACGCCGGCGGCATCCTGGCCCTCAATGTCGTTTCCAGTCCGGGCTCAGGCAAAACCACGCTGCTCGTCGCCACGCTCGAACTGCTCAAGGCTCAGGCGCCGGTCGCCGTGATCGAAGGCGACCAGCAGACCAGTAACGATGCCGAGCGCATCCGCGCAACGGGCGTTCCGGCACTTCAGATCAACACTGGCAAAGGCTGTCATCTCGACGCCCATATGATCGGCCATGCTGTCGAGACCTTGCGGCCCGCGGATGGGACGGTGCTGTTCATCGAAAACGTCGGCAATCTGGTTTGTCCGGCGGCCTTCGGTCTCGGGGAAGCGCACCGCGTCGTCGTGCTGTCCGTGACCGAGGGCGAGGACAAGCCGCTGAAATATCCCGACATGTTCGCATCCGCCGACCTGATGCTGCTGTCGAAGGTCGATCTGCTGCCGCATCTCGATTTCGACGCCAAGGCCTGCGTAGCCAACGCCCGCAAGGTCAACCCGCGGATCAAGGTCATCGAGGTCTCGGCCAGGACCGGGACGGGCATGGCGGCGTGGATCGCGTGGCTGCAGGCCGCGCGCACGCTCGCCTTCCCCAATGGCGAGGTCAAGGCAGCGGCACTATAGGGAGTTTGACACATGTGCCTGGCATTGCCCGCCGAGATCGTATCGATCGACGAGAGCCGCGAGATGGCGGTCGTCGCCCTTGGGCCGGTAAAGAAGGAAATCTCCGTCGCGCTGCTCGACGAGGTTTCGGTCGGCGACTTCGTACTGGTCCATGTCGGGTTCGCATTGCATCGATTGTCGCCGGAAGAGGCCGATCGCACGCTCGCCCTGATGCGAGAAGCGGGCGAGAATCCGGAAGCCGAGTTCGCCGAAGGGAGCGCGCCATGAAATATGTCGACGAGTTCCGCGCCGGCGATCTCGCGCATGGACTGGCCGCGGCCATCGCCCGTGAGGCCGATCCGTCACACACCTACAATGTCATGGAATTCTGCGGCGGGCATACCCATGCGATCTTTCGCTACGGTGTGCAGGATCTGATGCCGGCCAATCTGCGCTTCGTGCATGGTCCGGGCTGTCCGGTCTGCGTGCTGCCGATCGGCCGCGTCGATAACGCCCTCGAACTCGCCGGCGATCCGAGGGTGACGCTGTGTACCTATGGTGACATGATGCGGGTGCCTGCCACCGGGCGGCGCAGCCTGCTCAAGGCCAAAGCCGAAGGCGCCGACGTCCGGATGATCTATTCGACGCAGGATGCGTTGCGCATCGCGGTCGAAAATCCCGATCGCGAAGTGGTTCTGTTCGCCATCGGATTTGAGACGACGACACCGCCGACGGCTGTCGTGCTGAAGCAGGCCGCCGCGGCCGGACTGAAGAATTTCTCGGTGTTCTGCAATCACGTGCTGACACCTGCCGCGATCACGCATATCCTCGAAAGCCCCGAGGTGCGCGAAATCGGCACGGTGGCGATCGACGGTTTCCTCGGTCCCTCGCATGTCAGCTCCGTGATCGGCAGTCAACCCTACGAGTTCTTCGCGCAGGAGTATCAACGCCCGGTGGTGATTGCCGGATTCGAGCCGCTCGACGTGATGCAAGCGACGCTGATGATTATCCGCCAGCTCAATGACGGCCGGCACGAGGTCGAGAACCAGTATGCCCGTGTCGTCACACGCGAAGGCAATCGCAAGGCACAGGCGCTCGTCGCCGAGGTCTTCGAGCTGCGGTCTTCGTTCGAGTGGCGCGGCCTTGGACTCGTACCCTACAGCGCGTTGCGCATCCGGCCGCAATTCGCCGCGTTCGACGCCGAGCTGCGGTTCGGCGTCGAGACCAAGCCCGCCCGCGATGCCAAGAGCTGCGAGTGCCCCTCGATCCTGCGTGGCGCCAAGAAGCCCACCGACTGCAAGCTGTTCGGCACGGTCTGCACGCCGGAGAGCCCGATCGGATCCTGCATGGTCTCCTCCGAGGGCGCCTGCGCCGCCTATTGGAGCTATGGCCGCTTCCGTCAACAGGCCCGGCCGGCCGCGCGCTCCACGGAGGCCGCCGCATGACCGCGCATGATGCTCGCTTCGTCGGCGGCGCGGTCCCGCTCTCGGGATCCGTCGATATGATGCACGGCAGCGGCGGCCGGGCCACGGCCGAACTGGTGCAGGCGTTGTTCGTGCGACACTTCGACAACCCGATGCTTCGCGCCGGCAACGACCAGGCGGCGTTTCAGCCGCCTGCCGGCCGTCTGGTCATCAGTACCGACGGGCACGTGGTCTCGCCGATCTTCTTCCCCGGTGGAGATATCGGCTCGCTCGCCGTGCATGGCACCATCAACGACGTCGCCATGGCCGGTGCCCGTCCGCTCTATCTGTCCGCGGCATTCATCCTGGAGCAGGGCTTTCCGCTTGCTGATCTCGAGCGCATCGTCGTTTCCATGGCGGCGGCGTCGCGGCTCGCTGGCGTGTCGATCGTCACCGGTGACACCAAGGTGGTAGAGCGCGGCAAGGGTGACGGGGTGTTCATCACAACGACCGGGGTCGGCGTCATTCCCGAAGGTGTCGATGTCTCGGGCGACAAGGCGCGACCGGGCGACGTCATTCTGCTCAATGGCAGCATCGGCGACCACGGGGTCGCTATCCTGTCGAAGCGCGAGAACCTGGCCTTCGAGACCGAAATCGTGTCGGACAGCGCCGCGCTGCATGGTCTCGTTGCCGACATGGTGGCGGCCGTGCCGGGCATCCGGGTGCTGCGCGACCCGACGCGGGGCGGGCTCGCCTCCACGCTGAACGAGATCGCCCAGCAATCGCGAGTCGGATTGCGGCTCGACGAGGCGGCGATCCCGATGAAGGCCGACGTGCGGGCCGCGTGCGAGCTGCTCGGCCTCGATCCGCTTTATATTGCCAACGAAGGCAAGCTCATCGCAATCTGCGCGCCGGCCGACGCCGATCGCCTGCTGGCCGTCATGCGCGCCCATCCTCTCGGGCAAGAGGCGGCGAAGATCGGCGAGGCCGTCGCCGACGATCTCGCCTTCGTCCAGATGCGGACCGCGTTCGGCGGCGAGCGCATTGTCGACTGGCTCGCCGGCGAACAATTGCCAAGGATCTGTTGACGCCATGCGCATCCTGCTCCTCACCCACGCCTTCAACAGCCTCGCGCAGCGGCTGTTCGTCGAACTGCGGGAGCGGGGGCATGACGTTACGGTCGAGCTCGACATCAACGACGCCGTGACGCGCGAGGCCGTCGAGCTCGCCGGTCCCGATCTCGTCATCGCGCCGTTCCTGAAGCGGGCGATCGCCGAGAGCGTGTGGCGCCGGGTGCCGTGCTTCATTGTCCATCCGGGTATCAGGGGCGATCGCGGGCCCTCGTCGCTGGACTGGGCGATCCTCGAGTCGGAGACCAGTTGGGGCGTCACGGTGTTGCAGGCGGAAGCGGAGATGGACGCCGGCCCGGTGTGGGCCTCTTGCGAGTTCCCGATGCGGGACGTAGCCAAGTCGAGCCTCTATCGCGACGAAGTGACGGAGGCGGCGGTTGCGGCCGTGCTCGAGGCGGTCGATCGCTTCGCGAAGGGGGGATTCGCACCCGAACGGGTCGCCCCTGCAGCAGCAGGGGTGCGCGGCCGCCAGCGCCCCGCCATGAGTCAGGTCGATCGTGCCATCGACTGGTCCTCCGACACAACGGCTCGCGTGCTGGCGAAAATCCGCAGCGGCGACGGCAATCCCGGCGTCCGGGACCGGATGTTCGACCGCATTGTCCATCTCTACAACGGCAAGGCCGCGACGGGTTTGGCTGGGCCGCCCGGCTCGGTCGTGGCGTGGTCGGGTCCGGCGATCGCGCGTGCGACGATCAATGGAGCGGTGTGGATCGGTCACCTTCGCGAGCCGGCCGGCGAACATCCCTTCAAGCTGCCCGCAACCCACGTGCTGGCGCGCGAGGTCGCAGGATTGCCCGTTGTCCCGGTCGATGCGCCGACCGGCTTCGGCGAGATCGCCTACCGTGAGGCCGGCGCTGTCGGCATGCTTCATTTCGACTTCTACAACGGGGCCATGGGCACCGAGGCGACCAGGCGCCTGTTGGCCGCCTATCGCATGGCGACCAGACGTCCCACCAAAGTCATCGTGCTGCTCGGCGGCACGGAGTTCTGGTCCAACGGCATGGACCTCAACCTGATCGAGGCGGCGCGCAGCCCGGCGGACGAGTCGTGGGCCAATATCAATGCGCTTGACGATCTGGCCGAGGCCATCGTGCGCACCCGGAACCAACTGACCGTCGCCGCGCTCGGCGGCAATGCCGGCGCCGGCGGGGTGTTTCTCGCGCGCACCGCCGATCTTGTGTGGTTGCGCGACGGCGTGGTGCTCAATCCGCATTACAAGGACATGGGCAATCTGTTCGGGTCGGAATTGTGGACGTATCTGTTGCCGCGAAGGGCCGGGCTCGCCGCCGCCCGAAACGTAACCGAAGCGCGTTTGCCGGTCGGGGCGGCCGAAGCGGTCGCGCTGGGTCTGGCCGATGACAGTATTGCGGGAGCGCGCGCGTCGTTCACGCGTTCGGTGATGGGGCGCGCCGAGGCGCTCGTCGACGAGCCCGACTGGTCGGCTCGCATCGCCGGCAAGGTCCGCCTCCGTGACGCCGACGAGGCCGACAAGCCGCTCGCACTCTATCGCGCCGAGGAGCTCGAGCACATGCGCCGCAATTTCTATGGCTTCGATCCGA
The DNA here is from genome assembly GCF_018736105.1 of Bradyrhizobium sediminis. NCBI lineage: Bacteria > Pseudomonadati > Pseudomonadota > Alphaproteobacteria > Hyphomicrobiales > Nitrobacteraceae > Bradyrhizobium > Bradyrhizobium sediminis. Next base: position 4,226,409 of record NZ_CP076135.1, on the reverse strand, counting down.
GCTACCATGTGGCGCGATCGAATTTCGTGCGCAAGGTTGCGAAATCCCGGACGCCGATAACCATCGCGCGTCATCGCGATCGACGATGTCTGTTCCCTCGGAGGATGGCGTCATGACCCGATTACCAACCGTCCTCGTCGTCGATGACGAGTTGCGCAGCGTCGAGGCACTGCAGCGCATCCTCGAGGAGGACTTCGACATCCGCACGGCCGTTACCGTTCATGATGCCGAGACCATCCTGGAAAACGAAATCGTCGAGGTCGTGCTGTGCGACCAGCGTATGCCGGATATGACGGGTGTGGAGTTTCTCAAATCCGTGCGCGCGCGCTGGCCGGACGCCGTGCGCATGATCATCTCCGGCTATACCGACGCCGATGACATCATCAGCGGCATCAACGATGCCGGTATCTACCAGTACGTAACGAAGCCCTGGCAACCCGAGGCCCTGATCCTCACCATCCAGAATGCCGTTCGCCTGTACCGCCTGCAGCGCGAGAACGAACTGCTTGCCGTCGAATTGAAGATGTCGGCGACACGGGCGGAGAGAGTCGTCGCCTCTCGCCGGCAGGAATTGAAAGCGCAGTATCATAGCGACGATGGCATCGTTCGGGCCGCCGACAGTCCGTTGAACGAGGTTTGCGAGCGGTTGTTACGCGTCGCGCCCTTCGACGTCTCGGTGCTGGTGTCCGGCGAATCGGGTACCGGCAAGGAACTGGTCGCCCGCGCCCTGCACTACAACAGCCTGCGCTGGAACAAGCCGTTCGTCGTCGAGAACTGCGCCGCCATGCCGGATGAATTGCTCGAAAGCGAGCTGTTCGGTCACAAGCGTGGCGCCTTCACGGGCGCCGTCGAAGATCATACCGGGCTGTTCGAGCGCGCCGACGGCGGCACTGTGTTTCTCGACGAGATCGGTGAGATCTCGCCGGCGTTCCAGGCCAAGCTGCTGCGCGTGCTGCAGGAGGGCGAGATCCGCCCCGTTGGCCGCGGCGCGTCGCGCAAGGTCGACGTTCGTGTGATCGCCGCCACCAATCGCGTTCTGGAGCAGGAAGTGCGGGAAGGACGCTTCCGTGAGGACCTCTATTACCGCCTCGCGGCTGTCACCATTCATGTCCCGGCGCTACGCGACCGCCCCATGGACATCCCGATCATAGCGCGCATGCTGCTCGAGAAGGCGCAGAAGCAATTCGGCAAGCATGTCGAGGGCCTCACCGATGAGGCGCTCGCCTGCATGGAAGCCTATCATTGGCCGGGGAATGTCCGGGAGCTGCAGAACGAGATCCAGCATCTGCTGGTCATGGGGCCGGAGAACGGGCTGCTCGGTGCGGAGCTGCTATCGCGCAGGATCTTGCGCGCAGCTCCCGAGGACGAGGCGGAGGATGTCGCGATGCTGGTTGGCCTCGATGGCCCCCTGAAAGAGCGCATCGAGCAACTCGAGGCCCGCATACTGAAGGAAACGCTGATTCGCCACAAATGGAACAAAAGCCGGGCAGCCAAGGAACTCGGCTTGTCTCGCGTCGGGCTTCGGGCCAAGCTTGAGCGTTACGGGCTGGAGAAGATCGAACCGATCGATCCGCGCTCCCGCAGCAAGGCGGCCTCCTGAGTGGCAGAGGAGTATCGGAACTTGTCCGTGTTGACGCCGCATGACAAGGACGGCCCGTCTGGGCTGATCGAGCGGGCCGGCGTGGCCGAGGCCATTGCGTTGTCGCCGGCGTCCGAGGACGCCTGGATCGACGTGATCCGCAAGATGGACGAGGTCTATTCCGAGCTTGTTCAATCCCAGGTCGAACTGGAGCAGAAGAACGCCGAGCTGGAGGAGGCGCGCCAGTTCATCGACAGCGTGGTCGCTGCCATGACAGACGTGCTGATCGTCTGCGACCGGGCGGGCCGCATCGAACAGGTCAATCAGGCGCTCGAGCGGCTCACGGGGCAAAGCGGCAAGTCGCTCACCGGGCAGCCGCTGGAGGTGCTGTTGGCTCCCGGCCAGGAGCCGCTGTTCGACGAGCTGCGCTCGAAGCTGCACGGCGGTGTGGGCCTCGGAGATTGCGAGGTTTCGTTCATCGACCGCACCGGGACGCCCACGCTGCTGTCGATGAGCTGCTCGTCACGATGCGATCACAAGGGGCGCTTCGTCGGTCTCGTGCTGATCGGCCGTCCGGTCGGCGAGCTGCGTCGCGCCTATACCGAACTCGCCGCCGCTCATCAGGATCTGCGTCAGGCGCAGAAGCAGCTGGTGTTCTCCGAGAAGATGGCTGCACTTGGCCGTCTCGTCGCCGGCGTCGCCCACGAACTCAACAATCCGATCAGTTTCGTGTTCGGCAATATGCATGCGCTGAAGCGCTATGGCGGGCGGCTCACCAAATATCTTCAGGCGATCGACCGGGGCGAAAGCCCGGACCAACTGCTTAAATTGCGCAATTCCCTGAAGATCGACCGCATTCTGCTCGACGTCGGCCCGCTCGTCGAAGGCACCCTCGAGGGAGCCGAACGCGTGAGCGAAATCGTCCAGGATCTGCGCCGCTTCTCCAGTTCCCAGACCGAGCCGCTGGAGAATTTCAATGTAAGCCGCGTGGTTCGCACGGCGATCAGCTGGGTGGTGAAGACGACGCGGATCAAGCCGGAGGTCGTGCTCGATTTGCCTGACCGGCTCGAGGTCGTCAGCCGGCGCGGGCCGGTTCATCAGATCATGGTCAACCTCGTGCAAAACGCCATCGACGTCATGGCCGAACAGCCGGAACCGAAGCTGGTGGTCAGTGGCGCTCGCGAGGGCCAATGGGTGGTGGTGCGCGTGCGCGACTTCGGTCCCGGCATGTCGGCCGACGTGATGAAGCGGCTGTTCGAGCCGTTCTTCACGACGAAGCCGATCGGCAAGGGAACCGGGCTTGGCCTTTATGTCAGCTATGGCCTCGCGGAGGAGTTGGGCGGGCAGCTCGACGGCGCCAATCACGAGGACGGCGGCGCAGTCTTCACCTTGCGTTTGCCGGCGCAGGAGGTGCCCGATGCAGAACCTTCCCGGTAAGCCTCGCCGCCTGAACCTTTTGTGGTTGCAGTCGGGTGGCTGCGGCGGCTGTACACTCTCGCTGATCGGTGCGGAGTCCCCCGACCTGCTGACCGCGCTGGATATCGCCGGCATCGATCTGGCGTGGCACCCCTCGCTCAGCGAGGCTACCGGATTCGAACTGCACGAACTCCTGGCGCGCCTGATTTCGGGTGAGGAGCCGCTCGACATCCTCTGCCTCGAAGGTTCGGTAATCCGCGGCCCGCGCGGGACCGGACGCTTTCACATGCTCTCGGGTAGCGAGCGGCCGATGAAGGATCTGATCGCCGATCTCGCGCCGCTGGCGAACCACGTCGTCGCTGTCGGAACCTGCGCGGCCTTCGGCGGTATCACGGCGGCGGGCGACAATCCTTCGGACGCCTGTGGGCTCGTCTATGACGGGCGCGAGCCCGGCGGGCTGCTTGGACCGCGCTTCCGGGCCCGATCCGGACTGCCGGTGATCAATGTTTCCGGTTGCCCCGTTCATCCGGGGTGGGTCGTCGAAACCTTCCTGCAACTGGCGGGCGGCACATTGACGGAAGCCGACCTCGACGGCATCGGCCGGCCGCGTTTCTATGCCGATCATCTCGTCCATCACGGCTGCACCCGCAACGAATTCTATGAGTTCAAGGCGAGCGCGCGCAATTTGAGCGAGATGGGATGCATGATGGAGCATCTCGGCTGCATGGGCACCCAGGTTCACGCCGACTGCAATATCCGGCTCTGGAACGGAGAGGGCTCGTGCACGCGCGGCGGCTATCCCTGCATCAGTTGCACGGAGCCCGGATTCGAGGAACTGGATCATCCCTTTACGCTGACGCCGAAGCGCGCCGGCATCCCGGTCGGTCTTCCGACCGACATGCCCAAAGCGTGGTTCGTGGCGCTGGCCTCCCTCTCCAAGGCCGCAACGCCGGAACGGCTTCGGAAGAATGCCGTCGCCGATCACATCGTGGTGCCGCCGGTGGGGCGCCAGGGAAAACCCCAGAAATGACGCGCCGGGTCGTGGGGCCGTTCAACAGGGTTGAGGGCGATCTCGAGATCAAACTCGATATCGATGGGGGAGCGGTGCGCGCGGCCTTCATCAACTCTCCGCTGTTTCGCGGGTTCGAACAGATCCTGGTCGGCAAGAGCCCGAGCGATGCCCTGGTCTATACGCCGCGAATTTGCGGTATCTGCTCGGTATCGCAGTCGATGGCGGCGGCCACCGCGCTCGCTGCGTTGCAGGGCGTCGCGGTGCCGGACAACGGCGCACTGGTCCAGAACCTGGTGACGGCGGCCGAAAATACCGCCGATCACCTGACGCATTTCTACTTGTTCTTCATGCCGGATTTCGCGCGGGCGGTGTATCGGGCCGAGCCATGGTTCGGCACTGCCGAGGCCAGGTTCAAGGCGGTCAGCGGCACGGCGGCGCGCGAGGTTCTTCCGGCACGTGCCGAGTTCCTGCATTTGATGGGGATACTTGCCGGACGCTGGCCGCATACGCTGGGGCTTCAGCCTGGTGGAACGACGCGGGCCGTCGGGGGCAGCGAGCAGGTGCGCCTTTTGGCTACCGTTGCGTCCCTGCGCAGGTTTCTCGAAACCTCGCTATTCGCCGATACGCTGGAGCGGGTGACTGCGCTTGACAGTGAAGCAGCTCTCGATGCGTGGATGGACGCGGCTCCGCCCGAGCGGGGCGACCTCCGCCATTTCCTGGTCGTGTCGAAGGCGATGGGGCTCGACAAGCTTGGACGCGGCACCGGGCGCTATCTGAGCTACGGCGCCTATGGCATGAACGGCGGACACGCTTTCAGACGTGGCATCGTCGAGGCGGGGCGTCCCCGTGCGTTTCGCTCCGCCGAGATTGCGGAGGATCATGCCTCGTCCTGGCTGGCGCGGCCTGCAGCTCCTGCTCATCCCTCCCATGGTCTCACCTTGCCGGAGCCCGATGCGCCGGGCGGCTACACCTGGTGCAAGGCGCCGCGATTGGCCGGTTCCGTGGTCGAGGTCGGTGCCCTGGCCCGCCAGATCGTCGATGGCCATCCGCTGATCGTCGATCTCGTAGCCAGAGGCGGCGGCAATGCCCGCACCCGCATCATCGCCCGCATGCTGGAGATCGCCCGCATCTTGCCGCTGATGGAGGCGTGGGTGCGCGCGATCCGTCCACGCGAGCCATTCTGCGCCCACGCCGCGATGCCGACCGACGGCGAATGCGAAGGGCTTGTCGAGGCGGCGCGGGGCGCGCTCGGCCACTGGATGGAAGTGCGCGACGGGCGCATCGCCAATTACCAGATCGTCGCGCCGACGACCTGGAATTTTTCGCCCCGCGACGAAAACGGAGTTCCCGGCGTCTGCGAACAGGCTCTGGTCGACGCTCCGGTACGCGAGGGCGAGATCGAACCGGTCGCCGTGCAGCATATCGTGCGCTCGTTCGACCCATGCATGGTCTGCACGGTGCATTGAATGGCGCGAACCCGACCAGTGTCGACGACGCAAGCGGGTGCCTGCTACCGCGTGCGCGGTCTGGTGCAGGGTGTCGGATTCCGCCCTGCGGTCTGGCGGCTGGCGACGTCGTTTGGGCTTCGTGGCGAGGTGCTGAACGACGGCGAGGGCGTATTGATCCGTGCGTGGGGCCCGCCGGATGCGCTCGACGGCTTCTCGCGCTCGTTGCGCCGGGACGTGCCGCGGCTGGCGCGCATCGACGATATCGTGCGCCAGCCGTTGCCGGGCGGCCCGGAAGGCAACGATTTCCGTATTGTCGGGAGCAATACAGGCCCGGTCCGCACCGGCGTCGTTCCCGATGCGGCAACCTGTCCCGATTGCCTTGCGGAAGTATTCGATCCCGCCAGCCGGCGCTATCGCTATCCCTTCACCAACTGCACGCACTGCGGTCCGCGGCTTTCGATCATCCGCGCAATTCCCTACGATCGCGCCACCACGTCGATGGCCGCCTTTGCCATGTGTTCCGCCTGTCTGGCCGAGTACGAAAATCCGGCCGACCGGCGCTTCCACGCCCAGCCGAATGCCTGTCCCGATTGCGGTCCGCGCGTCTGGCTTGCCGATGCGCAAGGCAACGAACTGCCATCGGCCGGCGACGCCATCCGGACGACGGCTACCGCCATTCGCGACGGGCGCATCGTCGCCGTCAAGGGCATCGGCGGTTTTCACCTGGCCTGCGATGCCACCAATGAGGATGCTGTGGCAAGACTGAGGGCCCGCAAGCGCCGCTATGCCAAGCCCTTCGCATTGATGGCGCGCGACATCGACATGGTCTCGCAATATGTCCGCATCGCGGAACACGACCATGCCGTGCTGGCGAGTGCCGCTGCGCCGATTTTCATCCTCGATGCGCACGATGGTGCGGGCAACCTCGCTCCCTCGATCGCGCCCGGCCAGTCGAGTCTCGGATTCATGCTCGCCTACACGCCGTTGCATCACTTGCTGATGTCGGATCTCTGCGCGCCGATCGTGCTCACCTCCGGCAATCGCAGCGACGAGCCGCAGGTGATCGCCAACGACGAGGCACTCGCGAGCCTCGCCGGCATCGCCGATCTCTGGCTCCTGAATGACCGCGATATCGTCAGCCGTCTTGACGATTCCGTCGTGCGGTCAATGTCCTCTGCACCCCGATTGCTGCGTCGCGCCCGTGGCTATGCGCCCGAACCCATTCAGCTCGGAAGCGGGTTCGCCGATGCGCCGCCGGTGATGGCGATGGGTGCGGAACTCAAATCGACGATCTGCCTCGTTCGCGAGGGCCGCGCGATCGTCTCCCAGCATATCGGCGACCTTGAGGACGCGGCCACGCATGCCGATTATCGCAGGGTGCTGGCGCATTACCGCGAATTACATTGCTTTTCGCCGGCGCTCGTCGCGGTGGATGCCCACCCGGATTATCTCTCGACGCAATGGGGCGAGGCATGTGCGCGGCAGGACGGAGATTTGCCGGTCCGCATTCCCCACCATCACGCCCACGTCGCGAGTTGTCTCGCCGAGCATCGCGTCGCGCTCGATGCGCCGCCCGCGCTGGCGATCATCCTCGATGGCCTTGGGCTCGGCGAGGACGGGACGCTGTGGGGTGGCGAGATCATGCTTTCCGACTACGTCTCGGCCCAGCGCCTGGCGAGCTTCATGCCGGTGCCGCTGCTCGGCGGCGCGCGCGCCATGCGCGAGCCCTGGCGCAATGCTTTTGCGCACCTCTCGCAATTCATCGGCTGGGATGATGTTTGCAGTCGATATTCCGATCTCGCCATCACGCGGCAGCTCTCGGCAAGACCGGTTGCAACTTTGCAGGCCATGATGGACAGCGGTCTAAACGCGCCGCCGGCCTCCTCGGCAGGACGGCTGTTCGACGCGGTCGCGGCCGTGCTCGGAATCGCGCCCGAGACCTGCTCCTATGAAGGTCAGGCAGCGATCGGGCTGGAGGCGCTGGCGGCGACGGCAGAACGTGAACCCGGCGGCGAATATGTAGGCCAGATTGCCAATGGCCGAATCGAGCTGATTTCGTGGACGGCGATGTGGCGCAACCTGCTCGCCGACCTGGCGCGGGGCGTCGAGACGTCGCGCATCGCCGCGCGGTTTCATGCGGGACTCGCGCTGACCCTCTCATCCCTGGCGGCGCGCCTTGCAGGCGATCGCGGCACCGACACCGTCGTCCTGGGCGGAGGCGTCTTCCAGAACCGTCTGTTGCTCGAAGCTGTAACGTCCAATCTCGAGGCGGGTGGCCTGAGGGTGCTGAGCCCCAGGCTTCTGCCCGCCAACGACGGCGGCATCTCGCTGGGGCAGGGTGCAATCGCTGCGGCACGTGCGCTTTGCCGGTGATTGGCGGGTCACTTGGGCAGGGGAAAACATGGTCACGCGCGGGATTTCGGGCCAACCGCAGATGAGTCGCAGGGCAATTCCGTCACACCATCAGATCGTGCATCGCATGAGTAGCGCCATCGCTCGCCGCCCGTCCTGGAAAAAGATTGAAATGGTCAGCTGAGTGCGCCTCAATCGCTTGCGCTCCGTCTGAAGCCGCATGGTGTCCGCCGGTTTCTGCAGCGTCCTCGCGATGGTTGATCGACGCTGCGGCAAGATCCACCTCGGCAAGATCGACGGGGGCTGAACCGTCCAAACCGGAAATCCCGTCATTGAAGTGGAATGAGTCCCCGAGACCGAGCGTGCCGGCAGCCCTCGCGCCGATCACCACATCGGCGGTTGAGGGTGCCCCGAAATCAGGCGCGCCGCTGCCATGCGTGACGGCTGCGCCGTGTCCGCTTGCATCGTCATTGCGGTCGCCGGCCCACGCGACCGCCGAATTCGCGATCGAACTCGCAAGCGTTAGCCCGTGATTCCCCGACGCTCCCAGGCCTGCCGGGCTATGCAGGACATCTGAGCCGGTATCGATCGTATGGACATGAGTGTTGGTAGCATGAATCGCATGGCCATTTGTCGGGATCAATCCGTCGTCGCTCAAATGGTCGACTTGGAAATTCGTATGGCCTTCGTTGTTCGACGTGACGACGGAGTGCGTGCCGGAATGGCTATTCCAGGTGTGGTGCAATTGCGCGATCCAGCCATTGCCATCCGACGCCATGCCATGCGCGTTGCGGTGCAACTCGGCTGCGTCGGCGATCGTCGTCGGGCCGGCGATGTCGAACAACGGCGCGTGATCGAACGCAAAGTCATTCTCCGTCGTCGCTGTAACGTGAACGTGCTCCAGTACGATTGATCGTCCATTTGCCGGAGTGATGGTGGCGTTACCGCTGGCATCTTCGGCCGCGTGCACCCGGGCTTCGGCGAAGCCGGTAAATCGGGCGTGGCCGATCAAACCAACCGGGTCTTGATCGGCATCGAAGCCGTAGCTCACGTCGGTTGTTTGCAACGACCAGCTCTGGTCGGCAAGGAGCGCGCCGTCATTGACGGTCCAGTCGGACGGGATGTCGGCGCTGGTCATCGCGACGACAGCCCCGTCGTTTTCTGCCGTCACGGCCAGTTCAAGATTGATCGGATCGCCTGTTATCTCGGCCGACGCCATCGGCGCCACGAAGACAAAATCCGACAATTCAACGGAAACGATCCCCTGCAAATGGATTTCCAGCAGAGCGGAGTTGCCGATGCTCAGCGTTTGATCCGTCGGATTGACGTACACGATGGTTTGATTGCTCATACTGTCATAGAGCCAGGCGATGGTGTGGGCTGGTACGGAAGTGCTCGTCGAGGTCAATGCCAAGACAGCGAAGGCAAGTCCACCGAGCGCCGTTAGGTCGATCCTGTCGGATCCTGATTTGAAATCGGAAATGGTGTCGAACCGGGCCGCATTGGAATCCGCTACGGACAAATAAACGAAACGGTCGTCTCCATTGCTGCCCGTGAGATTGTCCGCCCCATATCCACCGACGATGATATCGCACCCGTTATTGCCGTTGATTGTATCGCTTCCCGATCCCCCATAGATCGTGTCATCCCCGTCATTGCCCTTCATCGTATCGTTGCCGGACCCTCCGTAAAGAAGGTCGCTTTTGCCGGTGCCGTTGATGGTGTCATGACCGGCGCCCGCATAGATTATTTGGCCGTCGTTACCGCCTCCCGCGATGGTTTCACCCCCGCGAGTTCCATAGACGTAGGGCGGATCGGATATTACCTCCTTCCCGGTGGCCAACGAGTCGAAATCATTGGGGTCAGCGTCGCTGCTACCATTGATGGTGATCGTTACCACCTGGGCGGTGCCGTCCACGGTCGTGACGGTGAAGGTGTCGGTCAGCGTGTCGCAGACATCGAGTGCCTGCACCGCGCTGTTGGCATCGTCAAGCGTGTAGATCCAAAGGCCGGCTGTCGTCATCGTGAAGGTGCCGTAGCCGCCGGCGCTCGTCCTCGGCGACGTAACCGCCGTGAAGGTATTGGGCGTATTGTCGACGTCGGTGTCAGTGAGGGTGCCGGTCGCGGTCGGGCTGCCGCACGTAGCGCCGCCGGCCTCGATCACCGAGCCGGTCGTGGTGCCGGAAATGATGGCCGCGTCGTTGCTGCCGTTGATGGTGATCGCCACTACTTGGGCGGTGCCATCTACGGTGGTCACCGTAAAGGAGTCGGTCAGCGTGTCGCCGATATTGAGCGCCTGCACCGCGCAGTTGGCGTCATCGAGCGTGTAGGTCCAGACGCCAGCGGGCGTCATCGTGAAGGTGCCGTAGCCGTCCGCGCTTGCTCTCGGCGATGTGACCGCCGCGAAGGTGTTGGCTGTATTGTCGACGTCGGTGTCAGTGAGGGTGCCAGTCGCGGTCGTCGTGCCGCATGTGGCATCGCCGGCCTCGATCACCGAGCCGGCCGTGGTGCCGGAAATGATGGCCGCATCGTTGCTGCCCTTGATGGTGATCAGCACCACTTGGGCGGTGCCGTCTACGGTGGTCACCGTAAAGGAGTCGGTCAGCGTGTCGCCGGCATTGAGCGCCTGCACCGCGCTGTTGGCTTCGTTGAGCGTGTAGGTCCACACGCCAGCCGCCGTCATCGTGAAGGTGCCGTAGCCGCCGGCGCTCGCGGCGGGCGAGCTAACCGCCGTAAAGGTGTCGGGCGCATTGTCGACGTCGAAGTCGGTGAGCGTGCCGGTTGCGGTCGGCGTGCCGGACGTGGCATTGGCGGCACCGCCGGCCTCGATCGCCGAGCCAGTCGCGGTGCCGGAGATGATGGCCGCGTCATTGGTGCCGTTGATGGCGATCGTGAAGGTCTGATCGGCCGAGAGCGTGCCGTCCGACACCGTGACAATGAAGCTCGTGGTCGTGGGCGCCGCCAGCGCATTGATGGCGCCGCTGTCCGGAACGAAAATATAGGCGCCGGTAGAACTGTTGACGTAAAGCGTTCCGTAGGGACCGGTATTCGATACATCATATGTCACCCCACCCAGCACCGTGCTGCCGGCGGTCCCCCCGCTGACGCCGTAAATCAGTGTGTCGCTGTTGGGACTGCTGGCCACGAAAGTGCCGCTCGTCGCAGCGAAGACGTCAAACGCCGCGGTGTCGATTTCGATGGGCCCCGTCACCGCATTCAGTGTCGGCGGCGGGGGCGGCAGACGCCCGAAAATGATCTCAGGGACCGAGGCGAAGATCCAAGGGAGCGGCGGGAGCGAATTTTGCGCCGGCGAGGAGCCGTCCGTCTGAATGAAATTGATTGGCTGTAGCGGCAGCGGATTGACGAAGGGGGGTGTGCTCGACCCGGTTGACCCCGGTCCTTTCGCGAAGGTGGCGAGCGCTTCCTGCTGGGCTGCCTGCAATTCCGCCATTCGCGTGGCGGTGTTTGTGACTTGGTTCACGCCGATTGTGGAACCCTGCGGGCGCAGGACGATTGTTGCTCCAGGATCCTCAACGAAGAAGTGTCGCGGGATTGCCTCCTTGGTTACGAGCTCGAATGTGCCGTGCTCCAGATCCTTGTATGTTATGATGTCGTCATCCAGGAATGTGACGTTCGGGTCCGCGGCCCGGGCTTCCTTCATCGCTGAGAAGATCAGCGCCGTGAGCGACAGCATGCCGATCCCACCGGTATGGGCGCGGCCCCTAATGCTTCCAAAAGGGGTGTCGACCTTGAGGCAACCGGTCTTTGCCAACTGGCCGGCAATGAAGGCAAAGGCTCCTCTGGTCACCCCGAACAGTGCCGAATGCGAGGTGCCGGTGGAGTCGCAAATGAATTCGTTCAGCACCACGCGAGTGCTGCTCGACAGGTTGAACACGGTGCCGTCGACGAAGCGAATTCCGATCCGCCCGCCGGCCGCAGTCTCGATCACGTCACCCTGGCAAACAGGATCGCCAGCCATGACCTGAACGGCAATGCCGCCCGCACGCCTGAGGGTGCCGCAGCCGACCGCCGTCTGGATATTGCCGATGACTTGGGGAAGGAGGGCCACAAGGGCCTCACCTTCGGCTCTGGATTTGAGGCGGGACGCAACGAACATTGGCTTCGACCTCGCTTGCTGAGTAACTCAGGTCTAGCGTGGAGCCACAGTTTTCCTGGCCTAGCTTTGCCCGCGCCAGGACGGCGACGCATTCAGCGTGACGTCGAGGTCGTGCAGGACGTGCCATCGTCCCGTCGCGAGGCGCGGTATTTTCCTGTCAAAATCGGCGAACTCTTGAATATGCGAATGTGGCGCGCCAGCCTCACGAATAAGGATGGTGTAGTCAACTTGCGATTTTGAGGTACCCAATTTGTGCTGCGTTCTTGTCCGTAACTGGAGGTCGTCAGTTTGCCATAGCCATTCATCTGCAATTATGTGATCATATATATTGTGGCTAGTCCGCGGTTTGAAGAGCCAAACGGGCAGCCATGCTGACACAATCTTCTCGGAACGCGATCTTCTCAGAAGGGGGGATCATGTGCACACATACGATCGCCGTATTGGTGGCAAGTCTCGTTCTGGCGGTAGCCGGCGTTTTCCCTGCTCAGGCGCAACGCGAGTTCGCCGCGCCCGCCGTGCGGGACATCACATTGAAACCCATCGGGAGAATTGTTGCCGCTACGGGTGCGGTCACAATTGAACCCACGAGTGCCAGGGTCATTCAGGCAAGTACCGTCAGTCAGGCCGGTCAGGCCAAGGCTGGTGATCTCGTCTATCTGGGCGACGTGGTCGCGACCGGCGCTGACGGCCGGGTCGGCATTAACTTCACCGATGGTTCCTCGTTCAATCTGTCGAATAGCGCTCGCATGGCTTTGGACGAGTTCGTGTACGACCCCAACGGGAAGTCGAACTCGACCTTGCTAAGTCTGACCAAGGGAACGATTACTTTTGTTGCCGGAAAAATAGCGACGACTGGTGACATGAAGATCGACACCCCTGTCGCGACTGTGGGGGTTCGAGGTACTACGCCACACGTCGAAATTCAGGACGATGGGACGGTCAAATTTTCTACTCTTATTGAGGAGGGCAAGAGCAAGCTCACGAAAAAGCCGGGGACGCCCGCCGCGGCGCAGCAACCCGAGCAAAAGCCCCATCCCAAGTCAAACTTGAACATCTGTCGAGGGTGCTAGGGCGTCTGCGAGACGCAAGCTGGTCCCGGTAGGAGCAATTTGCCAGTCAAACAAATCCGGACGTGCAACGCTCAACCGCCAGATATCAACGACCGCATATTCCTTAATTCCAAAATCGGAAGCCTGATATGGAATTTAGTGCAAGCGGACGCATCATCCACGGCATGGCGCCCATACTCTTCTTGCTGCTGCTCGGGCCGCCGGCGGTGGCGCAGAACTCGAAGAAGAGCAGCAATATCGAGAATATTGCGCTGTGCAACGGCGCGGATCGCACCTCACTCGAATCCCGGATCAATGCTTGCGCGGCGCTCATCGATTCTGGGCAAGCCACGACGGCTGCCATGGCTATCGCCCACAACAATCGTGGCAATGCCTATGTCGCGAAGGGAGACCACGACCGCGCTATCCAGGATTTCGACCAATCGATCAAGCTCAATCCGGCCTACGCCAAGCCCTTCAACAATCGCGGTGCAGTTTACGTGAAGAAGGGCGAATACGACCTCGCGATCAAATCTCTCGATGAGGCGATCAGGCTCAATCCCGACTATGGCAGAGCTTTTGCCAACCGTGCCGGAATCCACCTGAAGAAGAACGAGTATGACCGTGCGGCGCGGGACTATGACGAGGCCATTCGCCTCGAGCCCGATCTGGAAGCCGTATGGAGCGGACGCTGTTGGACCCGCGTTATCCTCGGCGAGTTGCAGGCGGCGCTGGAGGACTGCAATAGGGCGCTTCAGTCGGGGCCGGACAAAGCCGAGACGTATGACTCGCGTGGGTTGATCCACCTGGAGATGGGTCAGCTCGACGCGGCTATCGATGATTACGATTCTGCATTGCGGATCGACCCGAAGCTCGCGAGCGCGCTCTATGGACGTGGGCTCGCCAAGCTCAGGAAGGGCGACAAGGCCGGCAGCGATACCGATATCTCAGCGGCAAAGACGATCCAGGCCAGATGACTTCACGCGCTATGGGGTGCCGTAGACGGCCGAACGCAGGGCTCCGGATCCAGCCACATCCGGCTGGAGTCGGGCCCGGAGTGCCCCGCTCGACATCCTGTGCCACGTCTTCCCCTCTTATCCGACAAGGAAGACAGCGCCAATGCTTCCGTCAGATATCTGCGGAGACTGTGGCTTGTCGCGCCTGTTCGGCGAGCTGCGGCGCAGCCAACAGGTCCTCGAGCCACGTCTCGCCACGGAATTTGCGGTACTGCTCTGCCCGCAGCCGATCCGCCAGGCGTCCGGCCGGCAACCCAACGTCGTCGTAGGTGATCACGGCGTCCTTGGCGATGCCGCGCTTCAACCGGCACCCCTGCACCAGGCCTTCCGGCAAGTAGCGGCCAGCGCTCATCTCATCGGCATTCACTGCCTCTCCATACGTCATGTACATGCCGTAGTCGTCGAGCACCTCGCCGGCCTTGAGATCGCGCTTGGCGACGGCGCAGACTTCGACCACGGGGCCGCCCAGCGGCTTGGTGGTGGGATCGCGGAACAGTACCGCGCGCGCAATCGCGTTCGGCGCTTCAAAATGCACCAAGTGATAGGGGATGAAGAACGAATAGAGCGGCCCCGGTCCCATCTTGTACAGGCTTAGATAGTGCTGCTGCTTGGGGTCGGGATGCTCGGCCAGGCAATAGACCTTGGTCAGCGGCGTCCCCACCACGTAGTCGATCGCGCCGCCGAGCTTGCGCAGTTCCTCGACGTCGTATAATTCGCCGATCTTGAGCACGTCGCCGGTGTATTGCAGTCCGCGCGACATGCCGCGCGAGCGCACCTTGAATCCCGTCGCGTTGGCTACGATGCTCTGCTCGAAGCTGATTTTGGAGCCATCGGCGAAGCTGGTCACCATCGCGGCGTTCTGTCCCCAACGCTCGGCAAAGCCCTGTTGCGTGGTCGGGTTACGATAAGGATCCTGCAGGCCTTTCACGTTCCCCATCAGGCGCGGCGTGAGGCCAAGGCCCTTGACCCAGCGATAAAGATTCATCTGCACGCCCGGCTCGTCGCCCTCACAACCGGTGAGGATCGCACCATGCTGGTCGGCATAGGTCTGAAGGATGGGGCCGATGGTGGCATCGAGCTCGGCGTTCATCAGCACGACGTCCTTTCGATACTCGAAGGCTTCGAGCACGACGTGGGCGCCATATTCGACCGAGCCGGTAACATCGACGAGTACGTCGATGTGCGGGGAGCGTGCGAGGAGCATCGGGTCGCCGGTTGCCACCGGCCGCGCGCGTGCGGCGGCATGATCAAATTTGAGCTGCGATTCGGCGACGACAATGTCATCATGTCCCGCGTACTTGAACACCGCGACCGCCCTCTCGGGACGCCGGTTGGATATCGCGACGACCCGCATTCCGGGTGTGCTGTTGACGATCTGATTGGTCAGGCCCTGGCACATGAAACCGGCGCCGACGATGCCGACGCGGATGGGCCTGTGCTGATCGGCGCGAGCCTTCAATGCCGTATCGATGATCCACATGTTCTTCCCCACCGCCGCTCAACGCATCCGCCGGGCGGTTCATCTGCAGGAATCGTCACGCAGCCGCCATTGCGGGCGACATCCTGCGTTTCACCTCGTCTTCGACTTCATACAACGGGCGGAACGCCTGATCCTTCGATGAGATCACCGAGACCGGTAGCGGCCATTTGAGCCTCAGCCATGGGTCGTCGTAGCGGAGCCCGCTCTCGGCGCTCGGAGTGTAGAACTCGCCCACCTGGTAACTTGTGTCCGTGCTGTCGCGCAGCACCTGGTAGCCGTGCGCGAAACGCTCCGGCACGTAAAGCGCGCTCATATTGTCCTCGTTGAGCTCAACGGAGATGTGCCCGAGGTAGGTCGGGCTCTCGGGCCGCAGATCGACGATGATGTCGAGGATGGCGCCGCGCGTGCATCGCACCAGCTTGCTCTCGGCGGCCGGTGGATACTGGAAATGCATACCGCGTAGCGTGCCTTTCTTTGCGTTCGAGGCGACGTTGGCCTGCGCAATCACGGACTTCAATCCATGGTCGCGGAATTCGTTCTGGCAGAAGGCGCGCGCGAAGAAACCCCGCTCGTCCGTCTTGCGGTCGAGATCGATGATGAAGGCGCCCTTGAGCTTTGTTTCGGTGAAGATCATCGCCCGCCTCCGATTTACCCCTTGACGACAGAAAGCGGCCGGTCCGCTGCCGGTTCGGCAGCCCGGCGATGTCGCAGGTCGTCAGCGAGGATGCCGTCGGCGATCAGTTTCTGGATGTGGCCAATGCGCTGGTAACGCGGCCCCTCGAACTCCTCGAGCGTCAGCTTCGATCGGCGAAAGGCGTTATAGAGCTGCTCGGCACCGCGGCGCGCATCCCATTGTGGCTTGAAGGCGGGCAGCACGCGTGCGATCTTGTCGAAGTTGACGCGATAGGAGCGCGTGTCGGGGCTCGCATCAGGAGCGATCTCGAGTCGGCAGCGCGGAACCACATCGGCGACGATGGCGGCGATATCGCGGATGCGGTAATTATGCGCGGTCTGGCCGACATTGAACGCCTGATTGAAGACGATGCCCGCCGGGGCTTCCAGCGCCGCGATGAAGGCGCGCGAGATGTCTTCAATGTGGACGATCGGCCGCCAGGGCGACCCATCCGACTTCAGATAGATGAGGCCCTTGGTGACAGCCCAGGCCACCAAATTGTTGAGCACGATATCGAAACGGATGCGTGGCGAGACGCCGTAAGCGGTCGCCGGACGCATGTAGGTCGGGCAGAAGTCGTCGCCGGCGAGGGCGGAAATATCGCGCTCCGACCGGACTTTGGATTCACCGTAGGCTGTAACCGGGTTCAGCGCCCCGGTTTCATCGAGCATAGCCTCGCCGGCCCGCCCGTAATTGCTGCACGAGGAAGCCAGCAGGAATCGCTTGACGCCCGCCTCTTTGGCAAGCACGGCGAGGCGCACGCTGCCGCGGTGATTGATCTCGTAGGTGAGTGAGGGACGGAAGTTTCCGAGCGGGTCGTTCGAGAGGGCGGCCAGATGAATGATGGCGTCGAGCCCTTCGAGATCTTCGTGTGCGACGTCACGGACGTCTTTGCGGATATGCGGCACCGGCGCGATGCTGCCTCCGGCGCCAAATGTGCAGCGTTCATAGAGATTGCTGTCGAGCCCGACCACTTCGTGGCCCGACCGCAGCAGCATCGGGACCATTACGGTTCCGATATACCCTAGATGGCCCGTCACCATTACACGCATGACCGTTCACCCCGTTCAGTGCACCACCATCTTCCTTGCGTGGAAGGCTTCCGCGAATCCGTCCGGCGCCCGGCATTCCGCGCCGCGCAGCCGCGCCAGACCCATGAAGGTTTGCGCGTCGAACCAGTCCTTTGAGCGCTGCGTGCCGAAATGGTCGAAGAGCAGCTTCGCCTTGCGCTCCATCAGCGTCTTGCTGGCCGGGATGAAGACGTTTGGCTGGCTCAGATCGCCGTCCCATTTCGGGATTTCGTATTCGAGGATCGCGTGGTCGCGAAACGTGTTCCAGGTCAGCATCGATACTTCACGATGATCCTGGTGTGCATCATTGCGCGAGTGGGACAGGATCACGTCGGGCGATGTGCGTCGTTTCAACGCCTCGAACCAGGTCTTGATGTCGGCTCCCTGATACGGAAAGAAGCCGTCCTTGAACTCCGCCAGCTCGATGACCGACCGCGCGGCGTCTGCAAGGAATGCTTCGGCGGATGCACGCGCTTCGTCGGCACGTGGGCCGCAGGCGCTCAGCACCGCCCAGTGCACGTCCAAACGCACGCCGCGCGCGATCCAGCCCAGGATCGTTGCGCCGGCACCGATTTCGATGTCGTCCGAATGCGCGCCGATGCAGAGAACCGACAGGCGCTCACCCGAACCTGCAAGCTCAACGAGCTTCATCCAATCTTCCTTTCGGTCCCGGCTGAGCCGGCGGGGGAGGCCGGATTGAGGAGCCAAGGCATCGTGCCTTTCTCGACGAGGTCCTCGAGTATCTGCTTGTCTTTCAGCGTATCCATCGGACGCCAGAAGCCGTCGTGCTGGAAGGCCATGAGCTGGTCGGCTTCAATCAGGCGTCTGAACGGTGCCTCGACGAGTTCATCGCCCTCGCGCATGTAGTCGAATATTTGCTTGCGGAAGACGAAGAAGCCGCCGTTGATCCAGAGATTGGCCTCCTGGCTGGCGCGGATGCGCTCGACCTTGCCGTCGGGCCGCATGTCGACCAGATGCAGGCTGAACGACGGCCGCACCGCGGTAAAGCACGCAATCTTCCCGCTCGCGCGGAAGGCCGTGATCATTTCAGTCAGATTGACGTTGGAAAGTCCGTCGCTGTAGTTGGCGAGGAACATGTCCTCACCCGCGACGTGTTCGCGTACCGCCCACAGCCGCTCGCCGATATTGCGCCAGATGCCGGTGTCGATCATTGCGATGCGCCAGTCCTGCTGCGGATCGCCCAGAATCTCGACCTGATTGCCAAAGCCCTTGACGACGCAGTCGGCGTAGGTCTGCGGCTTGTAGTTCAGGAAGTATTCTTTGATGACGTTTGCCTTGTAGCCAAGGCACAGGACGAAGTCGTTGTGGCCGAACTGGCTGTAGTAGTGCATCAGGTGCCAGAGGATCGGCTTGTCCCCGATCGGAATCATTGGCTTCGGGATGCTTTCGGAGACGTCTCGAATGCGCGTGCCGAGACCGCCGCAGAACAGAACTGTTTTCATTTCAGCGGCCTTTGTTCGGGCGTGTCGCCTGTCGGCTTGCACCCATGTCAACGCCGTATCTCGGACAGTGAGGAACGTGCGACCTGCCGGCGCATCGTCGTCTTCCGTCTCCCGGAAAGAAGGGTGTCGGTGACGGTGCACGGAGTCAACCTGCCGTCCGAGGTACCCCCTTGGAAGGCGCACTATGCCGGAGCCAAGGAGGAGTTTCGCATCGTGACTTTCGAGGTAGCCACTATGCAGCGCATGCGTCGCCCAAAGCGCTGCCCGCTACCCGCTCCGATCGGATATTGAATCAACGATGAATGTGCAGCTCAAAGTCGATCATCCGAAACGGCCCAGAAAGCGGTCCAGTCTTCAGTTCGGGCGCTCGGACTATCGAGCCCACTATGAAGAAATGGCCGTCCGGACACTACGGACGATTGTACGGCACGGAAGGTTCATCGTCCTGCTCGTCGCGCTCGCGTTCGCATTCGCGTGCATCATCATACCGCTGATGCCGCGCAAGTATTCGGCGGAGGCTCTCATCTATCCGGATCTGGTCTCCCGTGAGCAGGGAAAAGTCGTGGCCCTGGCAAGCGTCGACGGCGCGGCCATTGTTACCGGTGAGGCTCGCTTGCTTCGCTCCGATCCGATCCTGCGGGCGGTCGCAAGGCGGCTCGGGCAGGATCCCAAGGCGACCCCGTCGCGCTCGTGGGCGACGCGGGGCCTCGACTGGTTTCGGGATGCCTATCTACCGGAGACCCGTAACCACTCGCCATTCGATCGCACGGTCGCGATGTTGCGCAACAAGGTGGTGGTGATGAACGACACCCGTTCCTACCTCATCTCCATCTCCTTCACGGCGTCCTCCGCCGAGGAAGCCGCGCAGGTCGTCAACGCCTTCGTGATCGAGTACCTCCGCGACAAGATCAGACAGCGCAGGCTGAACAAGGAGGTCGAACTGCGCCAGCAATTGGCGGTTTACGGCGAGAAGCATCCGAAGACCTTGCAGGCTTTGGCCGAACTTGACGCGGAGCGCGCCGCGTTGGAGGCCGCGACGAACCCGCAGGATGTCGATCGGGAGGAGGCCGCCGACGACCAAAGCGTCAAGATGGCGGTGCCAAATCATACGCCGACGAGCCCCAAGGGATTGGCGATTCTCGGACTGTCGTTACTGTCGGCCTTGTTGGCCGGCATTGGCCTGGCCATCTGGCGCGATCGCAGGGAAATGGAACGCAAGCACACAGTCGATTACCAGCCGCATCCGCAATAGCACGAACGTAATCCTGCATCCCGCGAGGGACCGAGGTCGTCGAAGGCTTTTCCATGGGCGCTAGACTTCTCATCCAGAGAGCATCATGGACGCTCATCGACCAGGGCGTGGTGAGCTTCGGCAATTTCCTGCTCAACGTGACGCTCGCGCGCACGCTCAGCGAGGAGGATTACGGCGAATTCGCGCTCTTCCTGGGCGCCGTATTCATGCTGCGGACGATCGATTACTCCCTCGTCTCCTATCCGCTGTCGGTGCGCCTGTGTGTCGCAAGCGGCGAGGAGCGCGCCGGGCTGCTCGGGAACACGATTCTGCTCGCCGTGGCCCTTGGTCTCATGCTGGCCGTGGTCATGGCGCTTGGAACCAGGGTGCTGGAGGTCGACAATATCGTGTTGCCGGCGTGCCTCTGCTATTTGTGCTGGCAGGCACAGGAGACCTCGCGGCGATGTCTGCTTGCCGATTTTCGCTACCGTGCGGCGGTGGCCGGAGACGGTATCGCCTATGTCGGACAGGCCATGCTGATCGCGCTTCTGGCCTGGCTCGATGCCATCACGCTCCCGGTCGCGCTCTATATGATGTCGGCGACGTTTGGCATCGGCGCCATGATGCATGCGTCGAAGCTGCGGTTCGGCTGGCCGAATTTCGCCGAATCGCGGCGACTGGCCCGTGAATGTTTCGCGGTCGGAAAATGGTCTCTCGTCAATTACCAGCTGGTGCTGGCCCGCGTTCAGCTGCTGCCGTGGATGCTGGCGGCTCTTGCAGGCACTGCGACGACCGCCTCGCTCCAGGCTGGCCTGAACATCGCCAATATGATGAACCCGATCATCTTCGGGATCGGCAACGCCGTACCTCAGGTCGCTGCTCATGCGTACCGCAGTGGGGGCACGATCGGTGCGTCGCGCGCCGCCCTCGGCTATGTCCTCTTCGGTTTGAGTCCGATTCTACTGATTTCCGCCGCAGGCGTTCTGATGCCGGAGCTGCTTCTGCGGACGGTCTATGGTCCGTCGTCGCCTTACCTCGCCGCCGCTGCGGGCTTGCAGCTCCTCATGATCGCCGGCGTGCTCGACTATGTCGCGGAAATGATCAGCAAGACGCTGCTCGGCGTTGAGGCCGGCAGGCTCGCTTCTCTGGTCAATGTCGCGGCCGTCGGCACAGCAGCGGTGCTGGCCTTCGTGCTCATTGGTCCATTCGGCGTGTTCGGTGCGTGCCTCGCTCTCCTGGTCGCCAATCTGGTGCGGGCGACCGGCGCCCTGATCGCGATTGCCTGGCTGATCGCCGACGAACGATCCCGCACGCTGGCGCGGTCTGTGGCCGCCGTCAGTGCAGCCCCGCTCGACAAGGTCCTCGGTGCCCCCGCGGAACAATGAGATAATTGCAGCGATGCGCAATATGCAGGCAGCAACGGCCAATAGCGTGAAGAGAGGATCTCGGGGTGCGCTTTCCGGGAGCGACTGGTATCTCGCGCTGCTTGCGATCGTGTTGCTGGGCTATGCGCTGATGGGTAAGGGATTCGCCTATCTCGGCGTTCCGCCGCTCTACGTCGGCGAGATCGCCTTTCTCGCCGGCATCGTGGTCTTTCTCCGGATCGGCTCATTTGCCGGCACGCTCGCAACGCTGCCGGCTGTCTCCCTCATTGCGCTGATGGGCTGGGTCCTCGTGCGCACGCTTCCGTTCGTTGGCCAGTATGGGATCGAGTCCCTGCGCGACAGCGTCGTGGTGATCTACGGCTGCTTTGCCTTCTTCGTGATCGGATTACTGCTGGAAGATGCGCGCCGGATCAACGCGCTGCTTCGCTACTACGGGATCATGCTGGTGAGCTTCCCGGCTATTCCGGTAGGGTTCTGGCTCACCAAATACTGGGGGGACTATATCCCGCGACTATACGGTCCGGTGCCGATCGTGGAGATCGGGGCGAGCGCGGTCGGAACGCATCTCGCTGGCGCGATGGTGTTCGTCCTGATTGGCTACCGGAAGGTCTCTTTCCTCTGGGTTTTCGTCTGGTTCACGACGCTGGCTTTGGTCAGTGCGACCAATCGTGGCGCAACGCTTGCCGTTATCGTGCCAGTCACGATCGCGATGCTGGTGCTGGGACGGTACCGCCTGCTGCTCATCACCGTGGGGGCAGCGCTAGGCATATTCGCCGTGCTCCTCGCGCTGGAGTCGACCTTTGGGGAATACGAGGAGGCCAAGGATTCGATCGAGCGGCCGGTCAGCGCTCACCAGATCGTCGAAAATGCCAAGAGCATCATCGGACAATCCGGCCAGCAAACGGAAGGCACCAAGCAGTGGCGTCTGAACTGGTGGGATATCATCGTCAGCGATACCATATTTGGACCCAACTTCTGGACCGGCAGAGGATTCGGAATCAATCTCGCCGCCGCCGACGGCTTCGCCGGCACGGACTATCGGCGCCATGATCGCCCGCCAACGCGCAGCCCGCATAGCGCGCACATGACCCTGTTGGCACGCGCTGGGGTTCCGGGCGCGGTGCTGTGGGCGCTGGTCCTGATGTCATGGTTCGGCTTGCTGATAAGGGCGATGCTGACGGCCCGCGCGCGCCGTCAGGGGCGATGGCTCGAGCTGTTCTTGTTCATCGGCTGCTACGCGATGGCAATTCTCATCAACGCGACGTTCGACGTCACGCTCGAAGGCCCGATGCAGGGTATCTGGTTCTGGTGCCTGTTCGGCTTCGGCGTAGGATCGGTGATGGTCTATCGCGCTCAGCAGTCTGACGGAAATGGAGCCGCAGCGCGATGATGGCGTGGACACGAAGCGCGACCGCGCGACAGGCGGGAATTGGCACGTTGGCGATCTGCAGCCTGTCGATTACCGCCGTCGCCGCCGTCGTAGGCGTCGATGGTTCGTCCTGTCCGCTCGATGCGATAGCCGTTGAGCCTGGCCAATCGATCCAGGCGGCGGTCGATCTCTCCGGCGAGGGCGCCGTGTTCTGCCTGAAGAAGGGAATTCACAGGGCGCAGGTCGTTCGGCCGCGGGCGGGCCAGCGCTTCCACGGGGAGGGCGAAACCGTTCTGAACGGTAGCTGGAGGATAGATGGCTTCAGGCGGGAGGGGCGCTATTGGGTAGCGTACGGCCAACTCCAGCGTGTCCCCAAACACGGCGAATGTCTGCCGAGCGCGCCCGTTTGCGACCAGCCCCAAGCGGTGTTCGTCGACGACGAGCCTCTGACCAGGGTACCAGGCAGGGATGCGCTTGCAACGAATGAAGTCTATATCGACTACGCAGGCGGCAGGATCTATCTCGCCGACGACCCGACGAACCGCAAGGTCGAGGCGACAATCGCCACATTCGCTTTCGAAAGCGATGCGCCCGATGTGTTAATCGGCAACCTCACCATCGAGAAGTATGGGAGCCCGGCGCAAAAAGGCGCGATCCATGCTCGGGAGGGTGTGCGATGGACGATCGAAAACTGCGTCGTGCGGCTCAACAGCGGTGCCGGGATCAGCGTCGGGACCGGATCGCGCGTGCGCAATTGCGACATTCATCACAATGGCCAGATCGGCATCGAAGGCGACGGCAAGGATATCCTCATCGAGGGCAACCGTATCTGGTCGAACAACATCTATGGCTTCGATCCGGAATGGGAAGCTGGCGGGGCCAAGATCGCCGAGAGCAGTGGCGTTACCTTCCGTGGCAATCATGTCCATGACAACAACGGTGCCGGCCTGTGGTGCGATATCGGATGTCGAAACGTCGTCTACGAGGACAACCTCGTGGAGAATAACCGGCATGTCGGTATCTTCCACGAGATTTCGTTCAACGCAGTGATCCGGAGGAATGTGGTACGGCATAATGGCAGTGGGAGAAGCTGGTTTTGGCATGCCGATATCATCGTTGCCGCATCGCAGGACGTGGAGGTGACCGGCAATATCGTGACCGCCGGGTCCGGGGCATGCGGGATCATGCTGATCGATCAGGGACGCCGCAGCGAGGAAGGCGCAATATACAAAACGCGCAACAACGTTGTTCACGCCAACGAAATGACATTCGAGGGGGCTCCTTGCGCAGGGGGCGCCTCTGACACCAATCCCAAAGACGAGAACTTTGCCATCATTCTCAATGGCAACAACCGGTTCGACACCAACACGTATCGAGCGCGGACCACAAACGGTCCGGCTCGCTTCGTTTGGGGGCACGACGTCACCGACTGGGAAGGATTCCGACGCAAGGGCCTCGAGCAGAGCGGCCGCCTGGTCTTGTACGACAAATGATGGCCAACGGCATGGAGACGGCAGCATCATGAGGGCATCTCGGATATTGCGTCTCGATAACGGCTCGGCTTGGCGTCCCGAGCGCGAGCAGTCGGTAATACTTCTGAGGAATTACCTCCAATGCCGGCTCGTGATCCGGTGCTGTCGATCAATGCGGACAGTCCCGGCCGGTCGCCTGCGGCGCTCGGAAATAGGGGCAGCTGAAGCTATGTCCGCGCGGCCGCTGCCCGCCGGTCAGAAAGGAGTAACGCGCAGGCGCTTGTTGATCGAGGTCACTGTGGGCGACATAATCGGCGCGGATCAAAGCAGGGGGCTCGAGCTCGATGCCTAAGCTCTCGATCGGCATCCCGGTGTTCAATGGACAGGACTTTCTGCCCGCGCTGCTCGACAGCTTGTTGGCGCAGACCTTCAGGGATTTCGAGATCCTCATCTGCGATAACGCTTCGAGCGATCGAACCCCGCAGATCTGCTGCGAATATGAGCGGCGCGATTCCCGCATCCACTATTTCTGCAATAGTCGGAACCTGGGGGCAATCGCAAATTTCAATCGGGTGTTCGAGCTCTCGACGGCGCCATTGTTCAAGTGGGCTGCTCACGATGATCTCTACCATGAGGCCTATCTGGACGCCTGCGTCAGCTTGCTCGAAGAAGATCCGGACATCGTTCTGGCCCACACCGGTACTGCCTTTATTGACGAGAAAAGCGAGTTCCTTCCCTTCGAACAGGAGACAGGAAGCTTCATCGATCCAAAGACCGGAAGGCGGTATTGGGCGGACGTCCCGGGCATAGGCGATACCCCTGTTGCCATCAGCCGATTTTGGCAAGTGCTCACGCGGGCGCGCTGGGGAACTCACATGTTTGGTGTTGTCCGGCGTGAAATGCTGCAGCAAACGTCCTTGCTGCCAAATTTCGCCGGCAGCGATCGTGCAATGCTGGCTGAACTGGCTCTGCTCGGCCGTTTTCGGAGCGCAAGCGAGCCACTGTTCCTGAAGCGTTTCCACGCCACCGTCTCCTGGGCTCTTGACCATGAGGAGTTGAAAAATTTTCTGAGTACGGATGGCCAGCGCTATTCGAGACGACTGCGTCAGATCAGGGCTTTCTTCGGCGCGCCAGGAGGCAAGCCGATCGGCGTGGCGAGCAAGTTGGTGTGCTTCATGCTGGTGGCCGCACATAGCGCCAAGGTCGTGGTCCAGCTCGCAGGCCAAGGTGATCCGCGCAGGGCGGCCCGTGGTTACGGGTGGCCGGGGGCGCGCGACCCGGCATTGCGCCAGAGGACACCCGGTTAGATGTCCATTGGACGACCGCTCGGTGCTCGCTTCCAGGCGCGTTTTCCCGCCCCACATGGGTGGCGTGCGTTTGGGGCCTTTCGCATGCTGAGTGGTTCAACATGGCTCCATGCCATTCGAAAGTGGCACTGGCTGTTCTATCTCCTGTTTGCGCTGGGCGCGCTAGCGGGCGTGGCGTCGTGGGCCTATTCGCCTTCGCTGTCGCCTGAGATGCTGACGGCGCGCTATGCCAATGACAAATCGAAGTTCATCGATGTCGCCGGCGTGCGCGCCCATGTGCGAGATCAGGGCAGTCCCGATGGCATTCCACTGGTGTTGATCCACGGCGCTGGCGGCTCGCTGCACGTATGGGAGGGCTGGGTGCGCGAGTTGGGATCGAAGGCGCGGCTGATCTCGGTCGACTTGCCGGGCCACGGCCTCACCGGTGCATGGCCGCGCGATGAGTACACTGTCGAGGCTTATGGAGATTTCATTGAGGCGCTGGCCGATGCGCTGAACCTCGATCGCTTCGTGCTGGCCGGACATTCGCTGGGTGGTGCCGTGGCCTGGACCTTCGCGGCGACGCGGCCGGACCGGGTGAGCCAGATAATCCTGATCGATGCGGCGGGCGAGAACCGCGAGGCGCCATGGCCGACCAGGCTCGCGCGCCTGCTGGTGGTGGGCGACATCGGCATCTACTTCAAGCCTGAGCAATGGGTGCGGCGCAAGCTTTCCGAGGCCTATGCCGATCCGGCGATGGTAACGGCCGAGCGTGTCAAGCGTACCGCCGAGCTGCAGCGCTTTCCAGGCAACCGCGAAGCCTCCCTGCAGCGCGCCCGCACCCAGGAGCCGCTCGATCCGACGCCGCTCAGGGGCCTCGCCGTAGCGACCCTTATCCTGTGGGGCGCGCAGGACCGATGGGTGCCGGTCGCCGACGCCTTCCGATTCCAGAACGACATTAGAGCCGCGAAGCTCGAGGTTTTCGAGAAGCTTGGCCACGATCCCATGGAGGAAGACCCGAAGGCCACCGCGGCCGCCGTTGCCGCCTTTCTGAAGCCGATCCCCGTCCGGCCTGCGCCAATTCCGCCACCCGCCGATCCACCGGAGAGCATTCGGCCCGCGGGTGGGAACCAGGTGACGAGCCGGAAGGCTGCCAACCACGTGCGCTGATTCTGTAGTGTTGCCGATTTCTCGAGAAACCGTCCTGGGCTTAAGCGGTGGGACGGACCTTTTTCCAAGCCCGCCCGCGCAGGATGTCCCAAAGCCAATAAGATACGAATATGGAATGATATCGGAGGTAACGCGGACCCAGTCTGAGCGGCTCCTTGCTTAACCGGTAAACCCAGGTCAACCCCATCCTTTGCATCCAGGGTGGAGCGAACGACCGGCGGCCGCTGAGTAGCGTAAACGCATCGCCCACCGCAAGGAACACGCCCCTCCGATACCGCGCCTGATTGTCGATGATCCACTGCTCCATCCGCACGCCGGGTAACGCCACCCATACGAAATCCGGATCGGCGCGATTGATGGTATCGGCGAACAATGCCTCGTCAGCCTCTGTGAAAGGCCGAAACGGCGGGCTGAGCATGCCGGCAATTTCGATATCCGGTTGCAGTTGGACGAGGACGCGCCGCAGTTCGGCGAGGCACTCCTCGGAATCGCCGAAAAAGAAATGGCGCCAGGGCTGCGGCGTGTTCCGCAATGCGTGCCGCATGAAGTAAGGACCATATACCCGGTCCTTGAGGCCGGCGCCGCGAAGATTAAGCGCCCAAACCACCGGCATCCCATCCGGCAACACGAGGTCGAACCGGGCCAGGACCCTGGCGAATTCGGGATTGTGCCGGGCTTCGCCAAGGATGTGGGTGTTGGAGGGGCAGACCGCCGTGGCCCGCGGCTCTCGCGCAAGCGCCTTGATTTGCTCCAGCGCGGAATCGTACGTGACACAAGCGACCGACGTTCCCAAGACCCCGATGGATTCGAACGATCCCTCGGTTGGATACGCGGTATCAGGTGGCGAGGAGCAGGAGGGACCGGCATCCATCGGATTTCCACTCACAAATGCCATGGCGTGAATACTCTGGTTCCCGCGGTAGAAGCCAGGTCCCGGTACTGGAGCCAGGGACAACAAATGACAGCGAGGCTCACACCGGGATTGTTCTTGAATTCTTCCCAGGAGGAAATCAGCTCGAACTCGTGGAGGCTTGGAGAATTGGCGGGGGTTGCAGCGAAATCGTGGATGAGAACGCGATAGCCGCGCCGCTTGAGCTGCTGCGCCAGAAAAAGTCCCGCCGCTTCCTCGGTAATGTAGGTGTTCGGCTTGTATGTGACGCCCAGGACCGCAACCGTGTCGCCAGGCTTGGCCATTTGCTGCACTTTCTCGACCAGCGCTTGCTTGGTTCGCTCATTCACGCGGTCCGAAGCCTCGGCCAGCGGCGCTTCCAGGCCGACCTGCCGAGCTGTGTAAGCCAGTAGACGGTTGTCGCGCGGGAAACAGGGGCCTCCATAACTCAAACCGGCGCGCAGATATTTCTTTCCAATCCGGCTGTCGTTGCCGAGAGCGTCGAGAATGACATGGATATCGGCCTGTGGATGACGCGCCGCAATCAGCCGCAATTGATTGGTGAAACTGATCTTCATGGTGATGTAACTGTTCAGCGAAATCTTCGTCAGTTCCGCGCTGATGATGGACATGCGGGCGATCCGCGGTGAATTGCGGTTATATTTCTTGTAGAGTTGTTCGAGGGCCGCGCCGCTTCCTGGATCCGTTTCGCCAATCAGCACCAGGTCCGGCTCCAGCAGACCATTGACCACATCGCCCAGCGCAATGAACTCGGGATTGTAACAGACGCTGAAATCCTGGCCGCAAACGCCACCGAGTTCGCGTTCCAACATGGGAATCAAGACCGCATCGATGGCGCCGGGCGTGGTAGTTGAACTGCAGACAAACAGATGCTTCGTCTTGCCGGCGTCCTTCATGGCCCTGGCCACCGGCTGCATGGCCCTCAGCAAGAACTCGTTGGAAAAACTTCCGTCCGGTAGACTCGGGGAGGGGGGAATGAAGAAAGTAGCATCGGTCGCGACGGTTTCTCGGGGATCGAGGGTGGCGCGAAATCGTGAATGTCCAGCCCGGATAGTTTCGGCGAGCAGTGGTTCATCCAGCGGCGCCAAACCTTCGTTGATCTTGTCGACCTTCTCCCGATCAATGTCCACTCCCACGACTTCGAAGCCGCGGGCTGCCAGCGTCGCAGCTATGCATGAGCCTAGCTTTCCCAAACCGCAAACCGAAACTGTTTTGATCGAGTTCATGTGAGGTGCACGTGTTCCGCCGTCGCACTCGCGCCGGCCTGGGTTGGGGAAAGGGTGGCTTGAGGACGCGCCTCAACAGAGGCGCGTTCGAGCCAGATTTCGCGCCACCACAAATGGATGCTGCGAGGGCAGAACATCCGCTGGCCGCTATAAAGCGCTTTGCAGCTGACGCCTTCCAGGATGACTGCCGGCGTATTCATCCGCCTCAATTGTCCGGTCTTTTCGTCGATGAAGCGCTCGACGCAGGTGCTGACGCGAAAGACCTTGCCGCAGAATGGCACGAGCTCGGCGTCGAACGAGAGACCTCTGTTCGAAAGTTTGACGTCCAGCGTCGCAAGGATTTCCTGATAGGATTTGACCCGCACCAAGTCGCCCGGCCGAAGTCCAAGATCGCGTCTGGGCGTAGGCTGGCCGACCGGGATCGTTCCCCTCAATCGGGGAAACGGAATGCCGCCGGTGATGGCCTGAATTCGATTGTATAACCAGCGAGCCGGGTGTCCCCATCTGTCGCTGAAGGCCAGCGTTCCATAATAGTAGAACAAATACAGGAAGCCGCGGGCTATCTCCGGCAGCGTTTTGTTGCCTGACCTATAGGAATCCACATACTGCCGGGCATCCCACCATCTGAGCGGTTTCGTATAGTTGAGCAGTTCGGTGGCCTGACAGTAGTATCTGGCATCTCCGCCGGCGCCATGGCGCTTTGTGGCGCCCAAGACGGCGCTCTCCGTGCAGCGCGGCGGCGGTGAGACCGGCTCCCCGCTCGGCGAATGGACGCGCCTCGGCACGTATTGGCCCTGCGCCGGCCCGTCGACGGGTTTGAGCCAGGCGCCCTTCCAGAATATGAGGCAGCCGGCCTGACATCCTCCGTAAGCCTGGCCATCGCAACGGAGGCTGAGATGGTATCCGTCCAGCAGGCGTCGTCCTGCATACTGCCCGCTGACCGTATCGCAGGTCTTGTATGCGCGCCGGTAAACACGAAAACGCTGGCCGCAATACTTGAACATTTGCGGCATGAACGGGAGTTCGTCGAGGCGGCCATTTTTGTCGAGCGTCCTGAGGATGTCTTCCTTGCTCAAAACCTCCACCCAGTCGCCTGCACACGCTTCCATGTTCAACGTCCTATCCAGCCCGGAAAGGTGGCCCCTGAACCCTCGAGTGCGAACCGACAGACGCCGACACGGGAATCGTGCTCCTCTCCCACTGTCGGAACAGGGAAATCTAGCAATTGCATACTAAGTCGATATTTTTGACGAGCCAGTGTTCCAAAAGGCGCAATGGCTATTCTTAAGGGGTAGTCCCTGGCCGTGCCGGACGCCTCTGCATGACAATCGCGAGAATGCGGCGCGGCTAAGCAGATCCGCACGACGGAGTTTGCGGATGACCAGCCAGTGGCACACACGAATAAGAATGCCGGCTATTGTTGCGCCGCCTTGGCAGGTTCACGTCAGCAGGCATCCTTGATTTGGTGGATCGGATGGCCGTGCTCAAGCGCCCATACCGCCGCTTGCGTTCGGTTCGCTACCTGGATCTTCCGCAGGATCGATTTCATGTGGACCTTGACCGTCGCCTCGGTAATGTCGCACGAGCGCGCGATCGTTTTATTGGCGTGCCCTTGCACGAGGCCGTCGAGAATCTGAGTCTCGCGCTCTGACAGTCTGGGGTGATTCTGCAGCGGCGGCGTCCAATGTGTGCCATCCTCGTGGCCGTCAAGATGCGCTACGCTACAGCCGCTTACCGTAGGCCGAGCCGGAGGCATGGGGACTACGTTGACCGATCCGGTCTCGTGTTCGGTGTCGCCCGACGGGGGCTCGTCCGTCCCAAGCTCTGGCTGATGCGACTTGTCCTTCGGTGAGGGGCGGATGGCCGGGCTCTTCGTTCTGGCCAAGACCACAACGCGGGCGTCTTCGAATGTAACGAAGTCAAGCGTTCTGATCAGCGTCTCAGGAGATGCGAACAATGGAACACAGCCGTCGACTTCCGACGTCAGTAGTTTCTGGAAGTCGGCGGCGGACGCATGCTCGAACAGCAGAACGATCTTGCTGTTGGCCCACAATTTACGAATGTTGATGGCTTCGGCGACCGCATCGTCGGTCGTCTCCGCTCCCAGGATTACAAGCTTGGGGCCATCACCCACCATTGCCGGGTCATTGATATCTGCTGCGGATGCGCTACTGCAAACGACGCGATAGCGATAATTCTTTATCAACGACTCGAGTGCTTCGCGTACAAGCAAATGAGGTTCAATGATAACAGTCGCTGTTCTTCTCGCCATGACGATCCCTCGCGGGGGGTCCCTTGGTGGACGAAAGTTTTCAGACGATCAAATGCTGGATGCCTCTGCCTTGGAACCAATCATCTTAAGGAGAAGGTAAAAGGAGTAGTGAGTCTGTGGTGGATTCTTCGTTTGCCCTGGGGTTGCCGACTGTTGATTGGGGACACAAGCATATCGTCTGCAATCGCAAGGCCCGCACGGGGATTCCGGTGACTCATCATCTAAGAAGAGGTACTTATTAAGAATCCGGCCTCCCCCGGTAGGTTATGCCAATATTACCCAGCAATATGGCATGACGACTTGGCCGAGCTATCAGCGAATTGGTAACGGGATGGCCTCCATCTTTGGGAAGTCGCAGCACAGACAGAGACAACGGTGTTCCTTGGCGACCTGTGCCTGGGCGCTGGCGATGTCCGTCATCCTTCATGCGTGGTCGATTGATCCTGCCACGGCACAGCCGGCGGCGTCCAAAGCATATCGGATTACGGCCGGCGACAAGGTTGGCGTGACCGTTTTCGGCCAGCCCGATCTATCGGGTGAATCAACTGTCGATCAAAGCGGCAGTATTCGAATGCCTATGATTGGTGAGATCTATGCAGTCAATCTTACACTGACCGAGCTTGAACAGAGCATCGCTCAAGCGCTGGCGCCGGGATATGTCCGTAACCCGACGGTCAGCATAAGAATAGCGGAGTTTAGTCCGATCTATGTACTGGGCCTGGTCCGGACGCCAGGGGTCTATCCCTACCGCGAGGGATTATCGGTGCTTGGAGCCATAGCGCGGGCGGGCGGCGTCGGCGTGTCGGAAATTCAGCAGAGCGGTATGCTCGGTGCTTTGTTGCAGGCGGAAGAGCGCGTTCGCCTGCTGGAAATAGGCCGCGTGGTCCTGCTTGCAAAGCGCGCCCGGCTGATCGCGCTGCAAAACGGCGATGACCGGATCGATTTCCCGGATATGTCAGGGCTCGTTGTCGACCCAGTCCGCATCGCCCAGATCCGCGACAGCGAACAGCTTGCGTTCACAGCAGAGAGGCAAGCCGTCCTGCAGGAGACCGAAGCTCTGCAGAAGCAGCTTCCGCGTTTGGAGGCTGAGATTGCATCACTCAAGCGCCAGGCGGAACTCGAATTGCAGCAGCGCAGCCTCAATCACGAACTGGTTGCAGACTATGAGCAGTTGGCCAAGACCGGGCTTGCGCGCAAGTCAACGTATATTGAGGTAAGGCGCGAAGAGGCGCGCATAGACGGAAATATTGGGCGTCTGAATTCAGAGTCGCTGAAGGCGGAACTCTCGATTGGCGACCTGCAATTCAAGATCACGGAGCTGCGCAATGGTTATCAGCGTCGCATGTCGACCGAACTGCGCGAGGCAGAGCGCTCCCTGCTGGAATTGACTGTTACGCTTCCGGCAGCGCATCGCGTGCGTGCCGCTTACGCGCGGCAGGTCGGGCTGTTGACTGCGGAACAAGCGCAGCAACCAGCCATAGCCGTGATCCGTGCCAAGGGCACCACGAACGTAAAGTACGACGCGTCCGTCGACTTCCAGCTGCAGCCAGGAGACGTCGTGCAGATCGGCTCGCTGTTTCCACCCGTGCCTGAATTGTCCCTGGATCGGCTTGATATGTCCGGAGAGAAGGCGGCCTCAGGCGAGACGTCATCCCGGACGGGAAACGCCGCTGCAGCGCAACGGGGCGCCGTCGGATCGACGGCGACGGTCAATTGAGCGGACAGCCGCTTCGGTCAATCGAACCGTCCGACCACTCGTGATCCAGGGCGGTTTCGGAGCCTGGTCATCATCACGCGCTCTTCCGGGCTTCGAGCATCATGCCCGGCGATCAAGTGAAGCGCTTCCTTCGATAGACCGTACTCGCGCTCAAGTTCGTCAAACGAAACTCCACGAGCGCGACGAGCGGAAATGGCTCGACTGAGCTCCAGGAGAATCGCCTCTCGCAGTGGGTCATATGGCAAAATCATGAGAATCGCCCTTCGCTGGCAATCTTTGTCACCGAAACCACCCAAACCCTTAGTCCCCTTGAATCCGCATGGCATCCGCGGTGGTGTCGCGAAAGGACCACGGCGGCAACACGTCGATAGTTAAATGCCACTGACTTCGCCGCCATCTCGTCCGGGATATGAAGTCATTCTCGAACCTGACAGCAGCTGCGGGAAATGTATCCCCTTGCCGCCCGGCGCAGCGCGATAGGTCATGTTCGCCGCGGTCGGTGCCGCATCAAGATGTGTAGCACGAGCTCAAGCGCAGTTCCATAAGCGCCGTGCGATCCGTGGCTCGCGCCGTGCGCACGGTGGAGGCCGTCGACAATCGGGCTACTCCTTCTTGGCGCTTGAGCACGTAATCGTCCGCCGTAACGTTACGCGCGGTGGCCGGTATCAACACCGAACATCGGTGATGGAGGATTCAAAAATGTCGAAAACATTGAAGCCCTGGGCGTTGGTCACAGGAGCGGGCGGCTTCATCGGCCATCATCTGGTGTCGTACCTGAAGACGGCGGGCTATCGCGTGCGCGGCGTCGACATCAAGCGGCCCGAATATGGTGGCACCGACGCCGACGAGTTCATGATGCTCGACCTTCGAGAATTGGAGAATTGTCGGATCTGCACCACCGGGATGGATTTCGTCTATCACCTGGCCGCCGACATGGGCGGAATCGGATATATCACCGCGTCCCATGCCGGGATCGCCCGCAACAATTCCTTGATGAATCTGCATATGCTCGAGGCGGCGCGCCATAACGACGTCGAGCGGTTGTTGTTTTCGTCATCTGCCTGCGTCTATCCACATGGCCTGCAGACCTCCCCGGATGTGACACCGTTGCGCGAGGAGGACGCGTTTCCTGCGGAGCCTGAAGAAGGTTACGGCCTCGAAAAGCTTTATGCGGAGAAACTCTGCCAGTATTATACGGAAGACTACGGCCTCTGCACGCGTGTCGTGCGCTTTCACAACGTGTATGGCCCGCTGGGCACCTATGATGGCGGTCGTGAAAAGGCGCCGGCGGCGATGTGCCGCAAGGTCGCATGCGCTCCAGACCCCGGCATGATCGAAGTATGGGGAGATGGCAAGCAGACACGCTCCTTCATGTATATTGATGATTGCGTCGAGGGCATTCATCGCATCATGCGATCGGACTATGGTAGGCCCCTTAACCTCGGTACGGATGAACTGGTTACCGTCGACGAGCTGGCCGAAATCGTGATCGGAGCGTCGGAAAAGAAGATCGCCATCGTGCACGATCTCTCCAAGCCGCAGGGAGTGCGCGGTCGGAACAGTGACAACACGCGGCTGCGGGAAGTGCTGCGGTGGGAGCCGCGCATGACCTTGCGCGAGGGAATCGTTCCTACCTACCACTGGATTGCTGCGCAAACGGCAGCCATGGCCCCGGTCGAAAAGAGCCTGTCCGGCGCGGCAGTCGCAGCGGAGTAGGTAGGTACCCCGGATAAAGGTTCGTTTTTGCCCGGTCATCGAACGGTTGATGACGCATGCCACACGTCGACGCACGTCTTGCCCGCACATTGTCGCCGGCCGGTGGCAAACCGTTCGGAGTTGGCGAGTGGCGCCGCGGGGGACTTCCGGAAAAGGGGACCAGACGCCGTCGAATTGTCGCCGCGGTTCTCTTTGCAGGCGACATCGTATCCGGCACCCTGGCCGTCGTCGCAGCCGCGGTGATCGTCACCGTGGCGGCCGGCCAGACAAACCTGATCGGTCGGATGCAGACACAGATGTGGCTGCTGCTGCTATTGTTACTCGGCATCAACTGTTCGCTCGGCCTCTACCGGTCCAATATCAGAAGCCCGATGGAGCGCTTCCGCCTGCGCGCGACGGCAACGTTGCTGTTTGTCTTCGCTGGAATGCTGATGTGGATTCGGGAGGGGCCGTCGGTCGAATTGGCGATCGTGCCGGTGATTGGCATGATCGCGCCTGTGCTCGGCTTGTGGACCGAGCACCTGGCCGGCGCGCTGCTCGTCAAGTCCGGTCTTCACCGCGCTCCGACTGCTATCGTGGGCACCGGCGCAAGCAGCCGCGCGCTTGCTCGCCTGTTGCTGAATCGACCGGCCTGCGGACTGCATCCGATAGGATTCATCGACGATGGTACATGCTCCGACGATGTTGTGGATGTGTTTGTGCCTCGACAGGACGCTGACAGTATAAGCGCGGTCCTGCCCGTGCTCGGTACGCTTGATGGATGGTGCGCCGATGCCGGTGCCGAAGTCGTAATCGTACCGGATTGCGAGGACCTCCCGCGGGATGCGGCTGCGCTGTATCGGCTGGGTGCCCGGCAAGTCCTGGTTATTACCCGGCTGGGCGAATTTCCAACTTTTGGCCTTCAGGTTCGCAACGCCGACTGCTTCGTGGCCCTGGAGCTGAACGGACAGCCGAGTGACTACAGCAAGGAGCTGAAGCGTGGCATCGACCTGGTCCTTGCGCTGGCGCTCCTGCTTCTCACCGCGCCCATCATCGGACTGCTCGCACTCACGATCAAACTCGCCGATCCCGGCCCCGCGTTCTATGGCCAGTGGCGCGTCGGCCGTTACGGCAGGCCAATCCGAATTCTGAAGCTGCGCACGATGTATAGGGATGCTGAGGAGCGGCTCGAGCGAGTACTCGTGAGCGATCCAGAGTTACGCAAGCAATGGCAGCGGCACTTCAAGCTGGTACGGGATCCACGCATCCTGCCGCATGTCGGCAGCCTGATGCGCCGTACCAGCCTTGATGAGCTGCCTCAGCTCTGGAATGTCATTCGCGGCGACATGAGTCTGGTGGGGCCGCGGCCGTTTCCCAGCTATCATATGGACGCATTCGACCCGCAATTTAAGGCGCTGAGGGCTAGCGTCCCGCCAGGGCTGACCGGCTTGTGGCAAATCTCCTCGCGCAGCAATGGCGACCTCGACGTGCAGCGCGCAGAGGACTGCCTCTATATCAAGAACCGCTCTCTCTGGCTCGACCTGTATATTTTGATGGCAACGCTGCCGGCCGTAGTTCGCGCGATGGGTGCAAAGTAATTGAGAGCCGTCGCTCGGTTTCCGTGGATACCAGCGCGGCCGTTGCCGGCTTGGTCGCGTGTGCTGGATCGTCGACGTTGCGTCCTGCAATCGGATGATGTGTGGAAGAGAAGGGATATCGCGTAGGAGTACTCCCTATGCGCTGCGAACAAGTGCTGCGAAGCGCGTATGATTCGACAAAATAGAATCGCGGTGCGGCTGGCAGGAACGAATATTCTGGTTGCTAGTGGCAGCCGGAAAGCAGCTTTCGGAGTGACGATCATGGATATGCCAGTCGGTTCCGATCGGGTCATTACCCCAACCAATGCGACGGTCTCATCCCGGAAACCAATTCCGCAGCGGCGGCGCGTTCTCGTGACGGGCGGGGCAGGCTTCATCGGCTCTCATTTGTGCGAACGTCTGCTGGAAACCGGCTGCGAGCTGCTCTGCGTCGATAACTTCTTCACCGGGACCAGGCGCAATATAGAACACTTGCTTGACGATCCGCGGTTTGAGATCTTGCGGCACGACATAACCTTTCCCCTCTATGTCGAAGTCGACGAGATCTACAATCTCGCCTGTCCGGCATCGCCGATTCACTATCAATGGGACCCCGTGCAGACGACAAAGACGAGCGTGCTGGGTGCCATCAATATGCTTGGTCTTGCCAAGCGGCTACGTGGCAAGATCCTTCAGGCGTCCACCTCTGAGGTCTACGGCGACCCTGAGGTTCACCCGCAGCAGGAATCCTACTGGGGTCACGTAAATCCCATCGGACCGCGTTCCTGCTACGATGAAGGCAAGCGTTGCGCCGAAACGCTGTTTTTCGACTATGGCCGGCAGCACAATCTGAAAATCAAGGTATTGCGCATTTTCAATACCTACGGACCACGCATGCAGCCGAATGACGGTCGTGTCGTGTCGAATTTCATCGTCCAGGCCCTCAACAATCAGCCTATAACGATCTATGGAGACGGCCTGCAGACGCGTTCGTTCTGCTTTGTCGACGATCTGGTCAGTGGAATGATCGGTCTGATGAATACCCCGGATCAGATTACAGGACCGATCAATTGCGGCAATCCGGGTGAGTTCACGATTCGCGATTTGGCTGAGAAGGTGATCGCCATGACCGGCTCTCGCTCACGGATCGTCCATCGTCCGTTGCCGCAGGACGATCCAAGACAGCGCCGTCCGGACATTAGTCAGGCCCAAGAGTTGCTGGACTGGCGACCGAAGGTGGCGCTCACGGAAGGTCTACAGCGAACGATTGCGTATTTCGAGAAATCGTATTCGAAGGAGAGAAGCCTCGCTCGAGGGAGCCGATCGATCGCGCGCCCGCGATCCTCCTCGAGGTCAAAAATGCGCGAATTGGCGCGAAACCGTGATGCCGTTGCTCAAGCAACTGTACCGGCGTCTTCGGCCGCATATGGATTGGGCGCAGATCGACGCTGACATTGGCGGCGGAGTACGGGCTCTTTCAACGTCTCCATCGATAATGGGGCGGTGCCCCATCGGCTGATCCTTCATCATCGTCAATTGCTGGTTTCGAGAATCTGCCGTCGTTCAACGAAGCCGCCTGATCGCCGGCTATTTGCCGAGACGTGTCGTGCCAGGAGTCTTCCGGCCCCTGCGGACCAGTCGTTCAATGCGGGCCGCTCCGACGTGACATGCCTTGTTATTGTTAATGGCCGGATGTGTTGGTGCTGGCGCCTCAATCTGTTTGATTTGGCCGACTGCCTTGATGGGGTCTGTGAATCGCTTGCTCATATCGGAGATCGATGGCGGATTGCTGCCGTGTTCGGGTTGCGTCTGGGATCCATTGTTTATCCCCCAAATCGCCGCCTGCGTCCGGTTCTGGACCCGGATTTTGCGAAGGATCGCTTTGACGTGGACCTTCACGGTCGCTTCGGCGATATCGATCTTGCGCGCTATGCATTTGTTGGGGTCGCCTTCGATGATGCAGCGCAGAATCAATTTTTCCCGCGGGGAAAGCAGCGGCACGGTCGGATCTTCCGTCGCAACGAGAATCGGCTCACCTCTTTGGTTTGCGGCAGGCTCGACCGGATGAGGGCCATTGGGATCGAGAATGAATGACAGGAATGCCGGCGGGAAGATTGTTTCCCCCATCATTACCAGCTCCACGGATTTGATGAATCTGTCGCAGGTGATGACGTTGACGAAATATCCGTTGGCGCCTGCGCGGAATGCCGAGACCAACTCGTCTAGCCGATAGTGATCGGCAACGACCGCAATGCGTCCGTCCGGGTGTCGGCTTCTGAAAAATTCGATTTGCTCGAGTGCAGCATCAAAATCGTCGCCGGTGTGGACAATGAGAAACAGCGGCGGATGCAGGTCTGGTTTGTTCGGGTGCAAATCATCGGCACATGATACAGAAGCCAGGATGCGAAAATTTGCCGAGCGTAGGATTTTGGCGAGTCCTTCCCTGAGTAAGATGCTTTTCCCAACGAGGACGGCCGCAAGAAAATGTTGCCTCCGCATGGTGGTACTCCCAGCCTGAACGCCATTCGGAGCCATTGAACCGCGGCCCTCTTATTTCACGATTTGTCGTCGCATTAACTACATTTGCTCTGGTGTAAAATCCTCTATCAAGAATTCAGTTATTCGGTTGGTGGGGTCTCCGCATTCATGAGAAGATATCTCCTAGTCAATTTCGAAGCGTCGCGTTTGGTTAATTTCAAAGCTTCGCGTTTGCGCATCGTGACGATTTTATGAATGTTAGATTCGAATTCCCGATATCCCTATATATCTTTGGTTATAGGATGCCGTTCATAATGGCAGGTAGCCGTGGCGCACCTTGTTTGGCGTGGATTGCATTCTCTGATTGAGTGGAGTGGAGCAATACAACCGAGTGTTGTGCTTTCGTTGGGGTCCAAGCAGGCCGCGGCACTACACCGCGGTTCGGGGAAGCGAGACTTTCGGCACCAATCAGGCATCAATCGGTGGCTTGCTAGCCCGAATTCGGGACGTTTCGCTGATCAGGGCTCTTGCGAAGATTGAAAGTCGGCAAGCGTACTGACGAGGACTCGCAATCGTTTTGCTATTCCTGCCAATCTACCTTTTGCGATGCAGCAACTCGTGTTGCATGTCCTTGAAAAAAAATGTCTGCGCAGGGGATGCTCACCGAAAGATGCTTGGGAGCGTAGGTTATACGTAAGGGGGCAGGCCCAGGGACCGCCCATGCGCTGCACTCGTTTAGTGATCGCGGATTGCTATCCCGTCGTTCTGCAGGGCTTAACGTCCCTGTTCGCGGCTCAATATGATTTCAAGATCGTAGCGTCTTGCAGTGATGGCGCGAGCTGCATCAAAGCGATGCGGGACCTGGCGCCCGACGTCGCAATTCTCGACGTCTCGATGCCTGACCTCACCGGGTTGCAAATCCTCGCCATCGCCAAGGCCGAGAATCTTTCCACGCGGCTGGTCTTCTTCACCCCATCAATCGAACACGGCGAACTCGCAGCAGCAGTGGCGGCCGGTGCTTGCAGCGTCATTCCGAAGGACGCGGCGTCCGAGGTCCTGATGCAGTCCGTGCGGAAGGCAGCGAATGGCTGGAGGTTACTGCCGCTGTTCCCCTCGGAGCTGGATCTATCCCGGAACGAAAGAAACGGCGCCAACGTCGACAATGTGCTGGCAGTGCTGACGGACCGCGAGCGCGAGATCATGCGTCTGGTGTCCGAAGGATTGTCGAACAAGGAAATTGCGCGTCGTTTGAACATCTCCCACGGCACCATCAAGGTGCATCTCCATCACATGTATCAGAAGCTTGAAATCGATAACCGGACAGTGCTCGCGGCACTCGCCATATCGCAGAATTGACAGCTCGGGCATCCCCTGAAATCAGGTTCGCCGGATGTGCCGCGGTTGAGAATGGCCGTAAGGAGTAAGCGGCCGTCAGCGGCGGCGCGCTCGCGCGGACCTTGCGAGGCCACGCATAGCTATAGAGCGGCATGGCTTCGGTTCCGTTCACGCTGAAAATCTTCAACGGCGACAGGAGTGCAGGAACCGGACCAGTTCGACGGGTTGCCCGATCGACCAGCTTCGGCTGCAGTCCGTCATAAAGCTTCAGCGCCTTCATCGCCTCCACCGCCGCCGCGCCGTACGGGGCCGCGATCGGGTTGCAGATCGACAGTTTTGCAAATGAGGCGGCCTTGAGCGTTGCTTCTCCCTTCACGAGGCCGGACGTCTTATGCTGCATCCGGCGCCGCGCTGGAGCAGGGAATGCCGATCCTGACCGCGCGGGGCCCGGCTTCGGCGTTGCTGCGCAGCTGGAAGGTGGCGCAGACGCTGATCGAAATCTGGTCGGGTGTTGCGACCGACGCCCGCGCGATCGTCGATGCCGCGACCGCCGTCGCGCCTCATGTCGCCGTGGCTTGCACGCGCAAGAACGTTCCCGGTACCAAGCGCTTTGCGGTCGCGGCGGTGAAGGCGGGCGGCGCGGTGATGCATCGCCTCGGCCTGTCCGAGACGGTGCTGGTCTTTCCGGAGCACCGCGCCTTTCTCGGCGACGACCTGCTCCCCGACATGATCGATCGATTGCGGCGAGCCGCGCCGGAAAAGCGCCTGGTGATCGAAGTGACCACGATCGAGGCGGCAATCGTCGCGGCGGCGGCGGGTTTCGACGTGATCCAGGCGGAGAAATTCGTACCGGCCGAAATCGCCGGGCTCGTTGCCCGGATGGCCCGAATGGGGTCGGTGCGATCACGGCCCATCATTGCCGCCGCCGGCGGCATTCATGCCGGAAACGTCGCTGCCTACGCGCTGGCCGGGGCCGACGTCGTGGTCACGTCGTCGCCATATCTGGCGCGGCCGCGCGATGTTCAGGTGCGGATTGCACCGCTATAGCCGCCGGCAACCTGCCGTCGGTGATAGCGGGGCAATTTCCGGCGGCGTGACGCTAGCCGCCATCACGCGCGCGACCATTCCGGTATTGATGTCGCAATGACCGGGCCCGGGGCCCGGATCAGACGTGGACCGCGGTGCGAACGCGGCCGGCATTGCCGAACACGCGCAAATAGCGCTCGATCTCGGACGCATCGCCGGTCGACTTTTCCGGATTGTCCGAAAGTTTCACCGCCGGTCGGCCGTCGACCGACGTCACCTTGCAGACGATCGAGATCGGATCGAGGTTGGCCGAACCGTCGGGCGCGCATCCGACGAAATCGTTGGTCAGGTTGGTGCCCCAGCCGAAGGCGATCCGGACCCGGCCGGCGAAATGACGGTGGGTTTCCTCGATCGATCCGACATCCATGGCGTCGGAGAACACCAGGAGCTTCTCCCGGGGATCGCGGCCCTTCTGTTTCCACCATTTGATGATTTCCTCGCCGGCCGCGATCGGCGGCGCGCTGTCCGGACGAAAACCGGTCCAGTCCGCCACCCATTCCGGCGCATCGCGCAGGAACGATTTGGTGCCGAAGGCGTCTGGCAGGGCGATCAAGAGGTTGCCGCCATAGGTATGGCGCCACTGGTCGAGAATACGATACGGCGCCCAGCGCAGCTCATCGTCGTCATCGGCCAGCGCAGCTGCGACCATCGGCAATTCATGGGCGTTGGTGCCAATCGCCTCGAGGTCGTTGTCCATCGCCAGCAGCACGTTCGAGGTTCCGGTGAAGGACGATCCGAGGCCCTCCTTCACCGCCTCGACGCACCAGCGCTGCCACAGAAAGCCGTGCCGCCGCCGCGTCCCGAAATCGGATAGCCGCAAGCCGTCCAGCTTCCGCAACCGCTCGACCTTGGTCCACAGCTTGGCCTTGGCGCGGGCATAGAGGACGTCGAGCACGAACCGGCCCTGGCCCTTCACGACCTGGCGCGAGCGCAGCTCGTTGAGGATGGCGAGCGCCGGAATCTCCCACATCGTGGTGTGGGTCCAGTTGCCATGGAAATGCAGCTCATACTGGCCGTCGACCTTGCGCAGCTCGTATTCGGGAAGCCGGAACGCCGCGAGCCAGTTGATGAAGTCGGGCGAGAACATCTGGGTCTTGCCGTAGAAGGTATTACCGGCGAGCCAGATCAGCTCTTTCTTGGTGAAGCGGATGGTGCGGGCATGATCGAGCTGGGCGCGCAGTTCGCCCTCGTCGATCACCTCGGCAAGCCGCACATGCCGGCTGCGATTGATCACCGAAAAGGTGACCTGCTGGCCCGGATAGAATTCCCGGATCATCTGCAGCATCAGGAGCTTGTAGAAATCGGTATCGAGCAGGCTGCGCACGATCGGGTCGAGCCGCCAGCCGTGATTGTAGGTCCGGGATGCAATGTCTGTAACTGCCATGGGGGGACCCTAGCCCGCCGGACGGCCTGCAACCAGTACCCTTTGGGCCGGGCATGGCAGCTCAGCGCGAAAGCCGCTGCCGGGCTTGGCTGATGGCGGCCCGGACGCCGGTCCAAACAGGTTTTTCGGGGGCGAATTGCCGCCGCAGATAGGTCACGAGCTCGGTCAACTGGTCGTCGCTCATGCTGTCCTTGAAGCCGGGCATATAGCCGAGGTCGCTCGTAACAGGAGAGGCGATGCCGTGCAGGATCACCTGGATCAGGTTGTCGGGCACGGCGCTGTGCAGGTTGCTGTTCAGCGCCAGCGACGGCCGGCTGCCGAACAGGACCGGCCCGCCGACCGCGTGGCAGACCGCGCAGGCGCCTTCGTAAAGCCGCGCGCCGGCGGGCGAAGCCGAGACCATCCGGGTGCCGGTCGATTTTTCCAGTCCGGCGGCCAGTGTGTCCTGCGCCGTTTTGTCGGGTGCATTCGCGTTGAAGGAAGCGAGATAGACCGCCATGGCGCGAATGTCCTGGTCGGGAAGAGCCGCAAGTTCCTTCACCACAGGCGCCATTGGCCCCGCGGCCACGCCGTGGAGGCGGGATTCGCCCGTTCGCAAATAGGCGTAAAGCTCGTCTTCGCTCCAGGGGATCGGTGCATGCGACAACGAAGTGAGCGGCGGTGCTTCCCAGCCTTCGGCGAAGCCGCCGGCGAGGTAGGCGCCGGCCTTCTCCGCGCCGAGCGCGTTGCGCGGCGAATGGCAGGCGCCGCAATGGCCGAGGCCCTCGACCAGATAGGCGCCGCGATTCCAGGTCGCCGATTTCGTCGCATCGGCTTCGAACGTCGTGGGCTGATGGAACAGCGCGTTCCATCCCGCCATCAGCGGACGCAGGTTGAACGGAAACGCCAGCGTGTTGTCAGGCGTCTCGGCGCGCACCGCCGGCTGCGCCATCAGAAAAGCGTAGAGCGCCTGCAGGTCGGCATCGCTGGTCCTGGCGAAATGGGTGTAGGGAAACGCCGGATAGAGATGCCTGCCGTCGCGATGGATGCCCTCGCGCATGGCGCGCTCGAAAGCCGGATAGGACCAGGCGCCGATGCCGGTCTCGACATCGGGCGTGATGTTGGTGGCGTAGATGGTGCCGTACGGGGTTTCGATTCCCCGGCCGCCGGCATTGACGGCGCCGTTCACGCTCGTGTGGCAGACCGCGCAGTCGCCGAGCGCGGCCAGTTGTGCCCCGCGAGCGATGGTCGCCGCGGAGAACACGGACGCATCCGGCCGCGCGATCGGTGCGATCGCCCGCCACGGCAGCACGGCGGCGCCGATGCCGATCGCAGCGACACACAATGCCGCAGCCGTGGCAAAAACGCCGCGTCGCCCGGCGAACGGATTGGTCCATCGGTCGGCCGGAGCAGGCGGCTGCGGCGCGGCCAGCGGCGCCGGGCCTGGCGGCTGGCTTTGTCCGCCGCGCAACCCCGCCAGAATGCGTTCCGGCGTGAACGGCAATTCGCGAAACCGCACGCCGGTCGCATCATAAATCGCGTTGGCGATGGCGGCGGCGCTCGGCACGGAGGCGGACTCGCCGACGCCGAGCGGCGGCTGGTCCTGCCGCGGCAGCATCAAGACGTCGATCTTAGGAATGTCGGGGAATTTGATGATGGGGTAGGCGCCCCATTCGCGCGCCGTCACCGCGTTGCGGTCGAACGAAACCTGCTCCATCAGCGCGCGGCTGGTCGACTGGATGACGTTGCCGTGGATCTGGTGGCGGACGCCGTCCGGGTTGATCATCAGCCCGGAATCCTGCCCCGCCACCACGCGGGTCACGCTGACATCGCCGGTCGCCTTGTTGACGGCGACGTCGGCAATCCATGCCGACCACGCCGCGCCATAACCCGGAAACTTGCTGTGCACATAGAGCGCGTAGGCAAAGCCGCGCCCACGCACGATGTCGCCTTCGGCCTCAGGCTCCTGCCGCACCGGACGCGGCACCCAGCCGGCGCGTTCGGCGACGGCGTTGACGAGATCGACCGCGCGCTGGTCTTTCAGGTAGCGCAGCCGGTATTCGACCGGATCGACGCCGGCCTCAGAAGCCAATTCGTCGATATAGGATTCATGGGCAAAGGTGTTGGGCAGTGCCGAGACACCGCGAAACCACGACGCCCGCACGATCGGCGGCATGTCGTGCGCCACCACGCGCAGATTATCGTAGTCGTAAGGCGGGATCGCGGTGCGGTCGCCCATCTCAAACACGGCCGGCGTGGGCGCAATCGTTCCGGTGAGCAGCAGCGCCAGGGTAGGCGCGCCGTTCGAGG
This sequence comes from Bradyrhizobium sediminis, assembly GCF_018736105.1. NCBI lineage: Bacteria > Pseudomonadati > Pseudomonadota > Alphaproteobacteria > Hyphomicrobiales > Nitrobacteraceae > Bradyrhizobium > Bradyrhizobium sediminis. Next base: position 4,181,852 of record NZ_CP076135.1, on the reverse strand, counting down.
GATAGCGCGTCGCGAAATCGTAACCGGCGACGCCGCCGTCGGCGTTCAACCCGCCGTTGACGTCCATCAGTTGCGCGGTGCCCTTCGGCTCCCAGGCATGTTCCTGTTCGCGCGTCAGCTGCACGCGGACCGGACGGCCGACTGCGCGCGACAGCAGCACCGCGTCCGCGGTGACGTCATCGGCGCAGTTGCGGCCATAGCAGCCCGCGGCTTCCAGCCGGATCACGTCGATGTCGTGCTCCGGCTTCTGCAGCAGCAGCGCGAGGTCGGCGCGCAGCAAGTGCGGATTTTGCGTGCCGGACCACACCTTGATCTGATCGTCCCTGATGTCGGCGACCGCGCAGGACGGACCGATCGAACCGTGCATCTGGTACGGCCATATATAAGTGCGCCGCATCGGCCTGGCGGCAGCCGCGATCGCGGCATCGACATCGCCCTTGTCGATCAGGGTGCGCGGCGCCGACGGATTGGCGCGCAGCGCGGTCTCGATGTCCTTCAAGTCGGGCAGCGCCGGGGTCGGCTTCCAGCTCACCTTGAGCTGCGCGGCCGCCTTGACCGCGTTTTCCTCGCGCTCGGCGACGACGCCGACGAAATCGCCGATCCGCACCACCGCCACCAGCCCGGGAATATCGCGGACCGACGCTTCATCGACCGCGATCAGGCTGGTGCCGACGAAATCGCCGGCATCGACGCCGGCATAAGGCGGCCGCACCACGCGGCCGTGCAGCATGCCGGGTACGCGCACGTCGTGAACGTAAACCAGTTCGCCGGTCGCCTTCGCCGGCAGGTCGGTGCGCGGCACCGATTGGCCGACGATGCTGTAGGCGTTGACGGCCTTGACCGGCACGTCGTCCGCAAGTTCGAGGCGGACGGTCTCGCCGAATATCAACTCGCCGTAGGAGACGCTGCGGTTGTCCTTGCCGCGGATCAGGCCGTCCTCGATGACGAGCTCTTCGGCCGGCATTTCCAGCCGCTCGGCAGCGCGCGCGATCAGGAAGTGCCGCGCCTGTGCCGCCGCCTTGCGCAGCGGCACCGCCGTGATCTGGATGGTCTCGCTGGCGATGGTAGCGCCCTGATTGGGAACCAGCGCGGTATCGCCCAGCACCACGACGACGCGGGCAAAGGACACATCGAGTTCTTCGGCGACGATCTGCCCGAGCGCGGTGCGAATGCCGGTGCCGAGATCGACATGGCCGTTGTAGGCCGTGACCGAACCGTCGGCCGTGATCTTGATGAAGGTCTCGAACCCGGCCGCGGCCGGCCGGACAACGGTCAATGATCCTGACCCGGACTCGCTGATGTCGGGAACGTCTGCGGTCATCAATCCAGCGCCTCCGCGACGCGGCCAGCGGCCCGCATCGCCGCACGCATGATTTCGACATGCGCGCCGCACCGGCACAGATTGTAGCGTAGCGCCTCGAGCAACTCGCTCTCCGTCGGATGCGGGTTGCGATCGAGCAGCGCCCTGGTGGTCATGATCATGCCGTTCAGGCAGTAGCCGCATTGCGCGGCCTGTTCCCTGATGAAGGCCTGCTGCACCGGATCGGGATGTTCGCGCGAGCCCAGGCCTTCGAGCGTCACGATGTCGCGCCCGACGCAGCCTTCGATCGGAATGACGCAGGACCGCGCCGCAACGCCGTCGATCAGCACGGTGCAGCTGCCGCATTCGCCGAGCCCGCAGCCGTATTTCGGCCCGTTCAGTTCGAGATCGTTGCGCAACACATAGAGCAGCGCGGTGTCGGGGGCGGCGTCGATCTCGTGGATCCGGCCGTTGACCGTCAGGCGGATCGTGCTCTCAGTCATGTCGGTGGTTCCGCTCCAACGGTTGCGCTGCAAACATCGCGTCGAAACGCGCCAAAACCCATGGGCAAGATACCGTTTGCATACAAACGTGCAAGCATGCCGACGGCGGGCGAAACCGGCTGCCCGGTTTGTGAACAAACCCGGCAGGCAATCTGCGGTATTAATCGGCAGCCGCCGTTTTCGCATTGCACGGCGCTTGACAGCTTTCAGCCGGGCGCGCAACATCGTTCGTGTACGAACAATTACCCCGTTACGATACGAGGCGTCGTTACCGTTTGGCCGTCCGACAGTTTGACGCTGGCTTGTGAGTTCGTTCATGCTGATCGATACGACTGCTGCCGACGACAAGATCCGCTGCGATGCGTGTCCCGTGATGTGCTACATCAAGCCGGGCGCGGCGGGCGCCTGCGATCGTTATGCCAATTACGATGGCGAGCTGGTGCGCGTCGATCCGCATATCTTGCTGGAGCGAACGGTATCGCATGGCGGACGGCTGGTGCCGTTCCAGGCCAGCGGCGACTGGGACGGCAAGATCGTGCACGAGCCCAGCCTGTTCGTGACCGCGATCGGCGCCGGCACCACCTATCCCGATTACAAGCCCGCGCCGTTCATCGTCTCCTCCGAGGTCGACGGCGTCGACATGGTCACGGTGGTGACCGAAGGCATCTTCAGCTACTGCGGCGTCAAGGTGAAGATCGACACCGACCGCTATCTCGGTCCGGAGACGGCGGCGGTGCGCGCGCAGGGCGAGGCGATCGGCCACGTCACGACGAGCGAATACGGCTCGCAGATGCTGTCGCTCGGCGGCGTGCATCACCTCACCGGCGGCTCCAAGAAGGAAGGGCGTGTCACCTGCGACGCGCTGATGGACCTCAGCAACTGCAAGCCGGTCGAGCTGACCATCGACGGCGGCGCCACCGTGGTGGTGCAGGCCGGATATCCGCCCATCGTCAACGGCGTGCCCGAAGAGCGGATGCGGGTCGGCTGCGGCTCGGCGACCATCGGCATGTTCGCCAAGCAGTGGCACGGCAAGGTCGATGAAGTCGTTGTCGTCGACGATCACATCACCGGCGTGCTCAGCGAGCATCAGGCCGGCAAGCTGCTCGACATTCCCGATACCGGAATCAAGATGAAAGGGCGGCGTTCGACGCCGGGCCGCTATTTCCAGGTCGCCGAGCCCGGCACCGGCTGGGGCGGCACCAAAATCTCCGATCCGTTGTCGGTGCTCGGTCCGTTCGATCCCAGGAAGGCGCACCCGGGGCTGACCATGCTGATGGTCTCCACCACAGGCGAGCATGCGGCCTATTATGTGCTCGATGAGGCGCTGAAGCCGGTCGAGCAGCCGATGCCGGTTGATCTCAGGCTGTCGGTCGAGCGGATCCAGGAGAATTGCGAGCCCGCTCTGTGCACCGTGCTGTTCATGGCCGGGGCAGGCGGGTCGTTGCGCGCCGGCGTCACCGACAATCCGGTGCGGCTGACGCGATCGGTCAAGGACGCGCTGACGCGCGTCACCAGCGGCGGCGCGCCGGTTTATGTCTGGCCGGGCGGCGGCATCACTTTCATGGTCGATGTGACGCGATTGCCGGCCGGCGCCTTCGGCTATGTTCCGACGCCGGCACTGGTGGCGCCGATCGAATTCACGTTGCGGCTGTCGGATTATGCGGCACTCGGCGGCCATATGGATCATGTGCGGCCGTTGACCTCGCTGAAGGACAATACCGAAACGCGCCAGGTGGCTTCGCCGCCGTCCGCCGGGGAACGCCGGCCATGACGCGGGTTCCGCAAATCGGGTTGCTGGCCGACGGCAGGCGGCTTCATCTGCAGGATGGTCCGATCGACCTGATCGTCGAGGCGCAGGGCGGCGACGTACGCGCGGCCTACGACGCGGCAGCACGACGCTTCACCGGCCTGCTCGACGAACTCTGCAGCGAATTGCCGCTCTTGCGGCAGGCCACCGATCCCGCGCGATGCCCGCTGCAAGGCGTCGTCGCCCGCCGCATGCATGCCGCGGTGGCGCCGTTTGCCGCCGAGCACTTCATCACGTCGATGGCGGCGGTGGCAGGTTCGGTCGCGGAAGAAATCCTCGGTGCGATGACCGCCGCGGCGCGACTCGAACGCGCCTATGTCAACAATGGCGGCGACATTGCGCTGCATCTTTCCGGCGGCGAAAGTTTCACGGTAGGCCTGATGGACCGGCCGGACGCCGCCGGGCTGCTGCAAACCATGGTGGTCGATGCCGATGATGCGACGCGCGGGGTTGCGACCTCGGGGCGGCATGGGCGCAGCTTCTCGCTCGGCATTGCCGACGCCGTGACGGTGCTGGCGCGGACGGCTTCCCAGGCCGATGCCGCCGCCACCATCATCGCCAATGCCGTCGATCTGCCCGGACATCCCGCGATCCTGCGCTGCCCGGCCAACGAACTGCAGCCCGACAGCGATCTCGGCGCGCGCCTCGTCACCCGGGATGTCGGCGCGTTGTCCCAAGACGAGATCGAAGGCGCGCTGGCGGCCGGCGCGGCGCGCGCGCGGCGACTATTGCTTTCGGGATTGATCGAGGGCGCAGCTTTGCGCCTGTGCGGCGAGACCATCGTGGTGGGAGCGAGGCTGCAACCGCAGCGGTTGCGACCGATTCACAGAGACATGCCCGCGAGCCTGATGCATGCTTGACCGGAAACAAGGCTGACAAAAATGAGTGCTGTCATTCGCAAGATTGTCACCGTGGTCGAAGAGACCCGGCTGGAAATGGGCAAGGCCGTTACGCCGCCGACGCGGCGTGCGGCGGCGATCGCCGTGATCGAGAATCCGTTTGCCGGAAGATATGTCGAAGATCTCAGCCCGCTGATCGCGATCGGTGAAGAACTCGGCGAATTGCTGGCGGCGAGGGCGGTGGCCGCGCTGGGCATCGAGGGCGCCAAAGCGCACAGTTACGGCAAGGCGGCCGCGGTCGGCGAAAACGGCGAGCTCGAACATGCGGCCGCGATCCTGCATCCCAAGATGGGCGCGCCGGTGCGCAAGATCCTGGGCAAGGGAGCGGCGCTGATACCATCGTCGAAGAAGCGAAGCGGGCCGGGGACGACGCTCGATATTCCGCTCGGCCACAAGGATGCAGCGTTCGTGCGCAGCCATTTCGACGGCATGGAGGTCATGATCAACGATGCGCCGCGCGCCAACGAGATCATGGTGGCGGTCGCGGTCACCGACAGCGGCAGGCCGCTGCCGAGGGTCGGCGGCCTGACAACGGCTGAAGTCAAAGGCGAAGACGGTTTACGATAATTTCTTAACCAGTGGAGGTAAGGGATGCGACGAAGCAGATATTTCTTGAGCGCGGGATTGGCGATCGTGGTCGCGGGCATGGCGCATTCCGCTCTTGCCCAGAGCGAAATCAAGATCGGCGAGATCAACAGTTATTCGCTGTTGCCGGCATTCACCGAGCCCTATCGCAAGGGCTGGCAGCTGGCGTTGGAACAGATCAATGCCGCCGGCGGCATCAACGGCAAGAAGCTCGTGGTCGTCTCCAAGGATGACGGCGGCAAGCCGGCCGACGCGCAGACCGCCGCCAACGAACTGGTGTCGAGCGAGAAGGTGGTGATGCTGACCGGAACCTTCCTGTCCAACATCGGTCTCGCCGTCAGCGATTTCGCCAACCAGAAGAAGGTTTTCTTCCTGGCGGCCGAGCCCCTGACCGACGCCATCACCTGGGCCAAGGGCAACCGCTACACCTTCCGCCTGCGTCCTTCCAACTACATGCAGGCGGCAATGCTGGTGGAAGCGGCCGCCAAACTGCCGGCCAAGCGCTGGGCAACTGTCGCGCCGAACTATGAATACGGCCAGTCCGCAGTGGCGGTGTTCAAGAAACTGATGTCGGAGAAGCGGCCGGATATCCAGTGGGTCGATGAACAGTGGCCGCCGTTCGGCAAGCTGGATGCGGGTCCCGTCGTGCAGGCGCTTGCGGCAGCCAACCCGGAAGCCATCCTGAACGTGACCTTCGGCGCGGATCTCGTGAAGTTCGTGCGTGAAGGCAACACCCGCGGCCTGTTCAAGGATCGTGCGGTGGTCTCCTTCCTCACCGGCGAGCCGGAATATCTCGATCCGCTGAAGGAAGAGACGCCTGCGGGGTGGATCGTCACCGGCTATCCCTGGTACTCGATCAAGACGCCGGAGCATGACGCTTTCCTCAAGGCGTATCAGGCCAAATACAACGACTATCCGCGGCTCGGCTCGATCGTCGGCTATCAGACCATCAAGGCGGCGGCGGCGATCCTCACCAAGGCCAACTCCGACGATCCGGAGAAACTGATCGCGGCCACGGAAGGACTATCGATGCCGTCGCCGTTCGGCGAAATCACCTTCCGCAAGATCGACCACCAGTCGACACTGGGGGCCTTCGTCGGCAAGACCGCGCTCAAGGACGGCAAGGGCATCATGGTGGACTCGGTCTATCGCAAGGGCTCCGACTTTCTGCCGAGCGATGCCGAAGTCGCCAAGCTTCGCCCGAAGGAGTGATCTCTCCTCTCCCTCTCCCCGCGTACGGGGAGAGGGAGAACGAACGACCTCATCCTGAGGAGGCGCGTAGCGCCGTCTCGAAGGATGAAGCCCATGAACCAAAATGCGCTAACCCGGACCGCCAATGGCCTTTTACTTCGTCCAGTTCCTGACCGGCCTTGCCAGCGCGGCGTCGCTGTTTCTGGTGGCGTCCGGCCTGTCGATCATCTTTGGTGTGACGCGGATCGTCAATTTCGCCCATGGCGCGTTCTACATGCTCGGCGCCTATGTGGCGTTCACGCTGACCGAACGCTTTTCCGGCGCGCTCGGCTTCTGGGGCGGCATCGTGGTTGCCGCGCTTGTGGTGGCCGCGGTCGGCGTGCTGGTCGAGATGGTGCTGCTGCGGCGGATCTATCATGCGCCGGAATTGTTCCAGCTGCTGGCCACTTTCGGCCTCACCCTGATGGTCGAGGATCTGGTGGTCCTGATCTGGGGGCCGAGCGATCTCCTGGGCCGCCGCGCTCCCGGCTTCAAGGGCGCGGTCGATTTCTTCGGCCAGAACATTCCCTCTTATGACCTGTTCCTGATCGCGTTCAGTCCGATCGTGCTCGGACTGTTGTGGCTGGTGTTCCAGCGCACGCGCTGGGGCATCCTGGTTCGCGCCGCAACCCAGGACCGCGACATGGTGGCAGCGCTCGGCGTCAACCAGAAATGGCTGTTTACCAGCGTGTTCGCGCTCGGGGTATTCCTCGCAGCAATGGGCGGCGCGCTGCAGATTCCGCGCGACGCGGTGCATCACGCGCTGGATTTGCGGATCATCGTCGACGTGTTCGTGGTGGTCGTGATCGGCGGCCTCGGCAGCATCGTCGGCGCCTTCGTCGCCGCCGTTCTGGTGTCCGAACTGAATGCGTTCGGCATTCTCATCTTCCCGAAGATTTCCATCATCCTGGTGTTCCTGGTGATGGCCGCGGTGCTGATCGTGCGGCCGTGGGGCCTGTTCGGCAAGCCGGAAGCCGCCGCGCGCCGCACGCCGGGGCTGACCGTCAATCCCTGGCGTCCGCTGACCTCGAATGAGCGTCTGGCCGCGATTGCCGCGCTGGTCCTGGCGGCGGCGCTGCCTTTGGTCGGCGGCAACTACGCGCTCACGGTCGGATCCGAAATCGCGATCTTCGTGATCTTCGCCGCCAGCCTGCATTTCCTGATGTCGGTCGGCGGGCTCGCCTCGTTCGGCCATGCCGCCTATTTCGGGCTGGGGGCCTACGGCATCGCCTTCCTCGCCAAGATGGCCGGCCTGCCGATGATCGTCTGCCTGCTGCTCGGCCCGCTGTTGGGATGTCTGGGCGCGGCGTTGTTCGGATTCTTCGCGGTTCAGCTCTCCGGCGTCTACTTCGCGATGCTGACGCTGGCGTTCGCGCAGATCGTCTGGTCAGTCGCATTCCAGTGGGTCGCGGTGACCGGCGGCGATAACGGCATTCTGGGCGTCTGGCCGGAGAAATGGGCGGCGGGGCCTGCGAGCTTCTACTGGCTCTCCATCGCGGTGGCTGCGGCGGCGGTGGCGGCGCTGCGCATCATCGTGTTCTCACCGTTCGGCTACGCGCTGCGGGCGACGCGCGACTCCTTGCTGCGCAGCGAGGCTGTCGGCATCGACGCCAAGCGCATCCAGTGGACCGCCTTCGTGATCGCCGGCACCGTCGCCGGCATCGCCGGCGCGCTGTTCGCCTACCTGAAGGGCAGCGTATTTCCCGACAGCCTCGGCATCTCGCTGTCGGTCGATGCGCTGGTCATGGTGCTGCTCGGTGGGGTCGAGACCGTCTCCGGCGCCGTGATCGGCGCCATCGTCTACAAGGCGCTCTCGATCTGGCTGGTCAGCCAGACCGACCTGTCGAAACTGGTGCTGGGCGGCTTCATCGTGCTGATCGTGGTCGCCTTCCCGAAGGGCATCGTCGGCATGCTGGAGACGATCAGGCATCGCCGCCGCGCCGGGACAGAGAAGTCCGCGATCGTCACTCCCCGGATAGAGGCCGCCGAATGAGTACCGCGCCCACACTGCTGTCGGTCGAAGGCCTGAGCAAATCCTATGGCGGCGTCCACGCCGTGCGCAGTGTGTCGTTTTCACTGAGGGCCGGCGAGATCCTGGCGCTGATCGGCCCCAACGGCGCGGGCAAGAGCACCTGCTTCGACATGCTCAACGGCCAGACCACGCCCGGCGCCGGCACCATCCATCTGCTCGGCGAAGAGACCACCGGCCGGAAACCGCGCGAGATCTGGCGGCTCGGCGTCGGCCGCACCTTCCAGATCACCGCGACCTTCCCGACCATGACGGTGCGCGAAAACGTCCAGGTCGCGCTGGTGTCGTATGGCCGGCAGTTGTTCAATCTGTGGGTCTCGGCGCCGAAATTCGCGCGCGAGGAAGCCGGCCGTCTGCTGGAACTGGTCGGCATGGGCGGCTATGCGGAGCGGCCCTGCGGCGAGCTTGCCTATGGCGACCTCAAGCGGCTGGAACTGGCTATCGCGCTCGCCAACCAGCCGAAACTGCTGCTGATGGACGAGCCGACCGCGGGCATGGCGCCGCGCGAGCGCATCGAGCTGATGCGGCTGACCGCCAAGATCGCGCGCGAGCAGTCGATCGGCGTGCTCTTCACCGAGCACGACATGGACGTGGTGTTCGAGCATGCCGACCGCATCCTGGTGCTCAATCGCGGCACGCTGATCGCCGAAGGCTCGCCCGAGGAAGTCCGGCGCAACCCGCAGGTCCGCGCAGTCTATCTCGGCGAGGGCCTGGTCTATGACATCAGGCACCGCGAGGGAGCATCGGCATGAAGCTCGCAGTCGAGGGGCTCAACAGCCATTACGGTCCCGCCCATATCCTGTTCGACATTTCCCTCGAAGTCGGCGACGGCGAGGTGGTGGCGCTCTTGGGCCGCAACGGCGCCGGCAAGTCGACCACCTTCCGCTCCATCGTCGGGCTGGTCGAGCAACGCACCGGCCGCATCGTGTTCGAGGGCGATGACGTCTCGGATCAGCCGACGCACGCGATCGTCAGCCGCGGGCTCGGCTACGTGCCGGAAGAGCGGCGCATCTTCACCGATCTCACGGTCGACGAGAATCTCGAAGTCGGCCGCCAGAAGGTGCGGCCGAACGCGCCGCACTGGACCCGCGAAAAACTGTTCACGCTGTTTCCGAACCTCGCCGAGATGCGCAATCGGCCGGGCGGCCGCATGAGCGGCGGCGAGCAGCAGATGCTGACCATCGCGCGCACCCTGATGGGAAACCCGTCGCTGGTGCTGCTCGACGAGCCCTCGGAAGGCCTGTCGCCGAAGATCGTGGAGCAGATGGTGGAGGCGATCCTGACCATGAAGAAAGCAGGCGTCAGCATCGTGGTGTCGGAGCAGAACCTGCATTTCGCGCGGCTGATCTCCGATCGCGCCTATATCATCGAGCGCGGCCGGATCTGCTTTTCCGGCACCATGGCCGAACTCGACGCGCGTCCGGACATCAGGGACACCCATCTGGCGCTATGATGGCGACGGCGGAAAAAAAGGGGCGGGCAACGCACATGGCCAGGAATGTTTCGCCGAAACGGAGCCTGAAAACGTCGAAGCCGCCCTACGTGCTGGAGGAGCAGGTCGGCTTCATCCTGCGTCAGGTCTGGCAGCGCCACGCCACCATCTTCGCGAAGGAAATCGGCATCAACCTGACGCCGACGCAGTGGGCGGCGCTGGCGAAACTCACCGAGACCGGGCCGTGCTCGCAGAACCAGCTCGGGCGGCTGACGGCGATGGACGTCGCCACCATCAAGGGCGTGATCGACCGGCTCACCGCGCGCGGCCTGACCGAAACCAGCCCCGATCCCGCGGACGGCCGCCGTTTGCTGGTGAGCCTGACCCGCGCCGGCCAGAAGATGGCCGACAAGGCGATGCCGAACGCGCTGGCGATCACGCGGGAAACGCTGGCGCCGCTCGACGCCAAAGAGCGCGAGACGCTGATGGCGCTGCTGAGCAAGCTGCGGTGATTGGTTCGTAGGGTGGGCAGAGGCGCTCTTGCGCCGTGCCCACCATCTTTTCCTTATCGTTGCCGTGGTGGGCACGCTTCGCTTTGCCCACCCTACGCTTTCCTTATCGTTCCTGCTCTTTGTTATTCTTGTCCTTCGATTTCGATGAATTCGCGATGCGCTCCAGCAGCTTCAACAGCTCCGCGGTTTCGTCGTCTTTCGGCTTTGAGGGTTTGGGGAAGGGTATCACGTCAGACATTGGTTGGTCCCTTACTCGATACGTCCGCGCCATAGCTCCCTTCTCGTCTGCGATTGCCGCGTTTCTGCGACATCAGATCTTTCCTTGATCCGGAGTCCGCCACAATTTTCTCAAACTTGGCTCGGCGTTGCCGGGCGAGTTGCGCCGATCAGTGCCCTACAATCTCCGGCACCTTGCCCGCCGGCGGCGTGTTGCGGCTGCGCTGGGTGCGGATGATGCCGTCGATGATGGTCATGCCGATGCCGGGGAGGTCGCCGAGCTGCACGCTTTCCAGGATGTTCTTGCCGGGCGAATGCTGCGCCTTGTCCATGATGACGAAGTCGGCCGAGCGGCCGACCTCGATCAGGCCGCAATCCAGCGCGCGCATCCGGGCGGTGTTGCCGGTGGCAAAGCAGAACGCGATTTCGGCCGGCACCTCACCGAGCGAGGACAGCAGCGACACCATACGCAGGATGCCGAGCGGCTGCACGCCGGAACCGGCCGGCGCGTCGGTGCCGAGGATGATGCGGTTGAGGTCGCCCATCTCGCGCGCGGTGCGCAGCGTGAACAGCGCCGAGCGCTCGTTGCCGTTGTGCACCAGTTCGAGGCCGCGCTTGCAGCCCTCGCAGATGCAGCGGATCTGGTCGTCGGGCAGCGCGGTGTGGCCGCCGTTGATATGGCCGACCACGTCGGTGTCGGCTTCCAGCACCACGTCCTTGTCGATCAGGCCGGAGCCGGGGATTGACGGCCCGCCGGTATGGATGGTGCTCTGGATGCCGTATTTGCGCGCCCATCCCACCATCTTGCGCGCGGTCGGGCCGTCCTTGACGCCGCCGAGCCCGACTTCGCCGAGCAGCTTGACGCCCGCCGCGGCGAGTTCCTTGAAGTCGTCCTCGACCATTTCGCATTCGATCACCGGCGCGCCGGCATGCACCTTCACGCCGCCCGGCCGCAGCGTCCAGAACGCGCGCTGCGCGAAGATCGCCATCGCCTTCAAGCCCACGACGTCGCGCGGCCGTCCCGGCATATGCACTTCGCCCGCCGAGATCATGGTGGTGACGCCGCCATGGAGATAGCTGTCGATCCAGTTGGTCTGGTTCTGCCGCGGCGTCCAGTCGCCGGCGACGGGGTGGACGTGGCTGTCGATCAGCCCGGGCGCGACCGTGGTGCCCATGGCGTCGACGATGGTGGTGGCGCCCTCGGCGTCGACGTCTTTCCCGATCGCCGATATCTTGCCGTTCACGGCCACGCTATATTACGCGCACAGCCTGAATCATGTTGGCAAGGGTCAGTAGTTGCTTCGGTAATCAGCGAGGACATCCATCGACGCTCCACAGTAACTGGTGATGTGATCGTGAGCCTTCACCAGTCCGTCGAACTCAACCCGGGTATAGGCGAACAGCTTCTTGCTGACACTGTGTGGGTACCGGAAAGAGTCGCCCTTCGGGTCTGTGTTGTGCATGTGTTTGATAAGCTTCTCAACGTGCAAGCCCCAAGGGTCCATCTCACCAGGCAGCGCGGCCAAATCAAACTGCTGTCGCTTCAGCTCATTCCAGAGGTCCAGAAGGCTGTGCCCGTAGTCTTTGCCAGAATCTCCAGTATAGCTCGCAAACTCTTCAATTGCCCACTTCAGGTGAAGCTCGACTGAATGCCGGGCAACGTAGAACAAAGGCGCCTGAAGCAGCCCATTGTGACGCCACCGCTCTTTTAGCGCTGTTGCCATCTCCCGGAATGCCACCTCGTACGAATAGGCGAAGAACGACAGCGTTTGATCCGACATCGAAGGGGGTTCTTCACGATGCAGGAAGCGCTCAAATTGTGTGGGGATTTCGAAATTGCCGACATCATTCAGCAGATCGAGAAATTCGCCCATCTCTAGCTTTCGTTCCACTATTTCTTCGAAGCGTTCCAAATCTCTTCTGACTTTTCAGCCTCGTGCTTCAACAGTGCATCGAAGAATTCGGCGGACTCTTTCGTATAGCCGCCCTTTTTCTCGCTATCGTCAGCTTGCTTTAGTATCTCTTTCTTGAACAGCACGACTGCTGCAAGCTCTTTGTCCGACAACCAACCACCTTTTTCCGGCATCCATTCGTCGATTACGGCCGAGAGGCTCTTGTTCTCCAACCGGTCCATGGCCTTGAAGTCTGCGTTGGTCTTCTTCGACCATGGGGTTATGAGATCAGAGTGGGCCATCGAAGCATCCGTTGCCGCCTGACTCTGTGTGGCGTGCATTGCGGCCACCAGCTCGGTAGTCTTGAGGGGCGCTATTCCGCGGACCACTCTCGTGAACAGAAAGAAGAAGTCCGCCTTAATCATCTTGACCCATGGCCGAATGATGACCGCCCGCTCCTCCGGCGTAACCTTCAGCTCGACCAGCTGGGCATCTATATCGTCGAGCACGGCCTGCTTCTCCTTCGCAGTAGGCGTGCCAAGACGGTTGCCCCATGAGATCGTCAAATAGCTGGCTCGGGCGCTTATTGCCGCCAGCCTTCGTAGCCTGCCGATGATTTCCTCGGCCCTATCCAACGTCTCACGGAGTTCAACCTGAACCTCCCAGACCTTGAACGTCTTTATTTGCGATAGGAATAGAAAAATGCCGCACACAACAAAAGCAGTGCCTAAACCGGCCGCCGACTTCATGTTGCCTGACCAGGCTTGAAAGGCTGCAAGCAGGAGACAGCCGACGCCCACTACGAAGGCCACAAAGATGTAAATCTCTCTGAGCTTTTCCATGTTATCTGCCGCCACTGGAAGCCTCATAACAAAAAGCCGAGACTCAGTTGATCCGAGAATTCCACCTAAAGGACCCGATATCCCGCCTCGGCTAACATGTCAGCGTTTGAGATACGTCGCAATCAACGTTGCGATAATACCGACAACGCCAATCCCTAGAGCGACCTTGCCTGACTTCCCCGAGCCCATTTGGCGCAATAACAAATAGTAGGTCGGCCACCTGCCGAAATGTCGGACGAGTTCATCTAAAGAATACTTGTCGAGCAAACCCGCTCTCTCTTTCTCAGAGAGAAGTGCCGGTTTGTTCGTCCCATTAGGACGCAATCTTTCGTTCGCCCGTTTAGGCGTTAAGGTACTGTCGCTCATTTTGCGTACAACCTGTAGGTGGCTTTCCACCTAAACAACGCAACACACTTATCTATGTTGCATCGGGACCGTTATCGATTCCTTAGGCTCCGAACCATGTTCGGGTGACACCCTTTCAACATGCGTTCTTTTTCCGCTTTGTCAACAAACTCGGAAAGCCCCTATTTTATAAGGGTTTCTTAAACTACCAATACAACGGCAGACCTATATTGCCTCTGTTTACCGCCAAATGGGACTCTTGTGTTGTTAATTATCTTATAGAGATTCGTGCGCGGCTAGTACATTTCGTAGGAAAATGCAAGATAGATTATCTGGCCCCGGTGTTCTGAACAGATTTCTGACTCGATAAGTGTAACCTCTGCCGGGGTTAAGCTGCGAAGCGGACTGGCCCCTGGATCGACAACGGCAGCTCGTTGAAAAACAGATGGTTTGGCGTCTCGTTCGTCCAACCGATTGTGTGTGCTCTGGCCCGTGCCGGCTTGCCATCGAGCCGGTGCTGAATACTCCGAGCGGCGATCCACCCGACTCCCACGGCTTGTCGGGCTCTTCACGAAAGCAGACATCAGGCTGACGGATCGGCACGTCTGCTGAGTGCCAACAGCCGGCATCGAGCACCGCAAACGCTGCGCGCAGCGAATGCTGGCATTCATCGGCCACCGTTGGTACGCTTCGCCAAATCAACGGACATGGAAGATAACGACAACTTCACTTTGGGCCTGAATCTTTTGGGAAGAGTACCGTCTGTGCGGTGTTGAAAAGTGCCAATGCTGAGTCTAGCAGCGCCTGACTTTCCTTGAGCTTTTGCGTGTAAGCTGACTGGGTGAGAAAGCTGTACACGGTTGCCACGCGATCTGGCACGGCGCTACAATAGTCATCTAAAAATTTCACCAAGCTGAAGTTCTCTAAGGACGCTTCAAGATGCTCCAGGTCAGCCAACGTTAAGATGACCAACTTTTCTACTCGCCGTCCTCCGGGAACAGGTCCGAGTAGTGCGTCAAATTCCTTCGCAAGTACTGCGCCCAAGGTTGCCACCTTGGTGTCATGCGCTATAAGCAGCGGGAAAATCCGGCGGACTTCCTTGAAGTCGTCGCCCTGACCTTTCCAAATATCATTTGTGATAGCGCGAACGATCCTCGCGAGTTGCGAGACGCCTTTTCTTCTCTCAATCGACGACGCGGTCGTTTCGCTGTATTTGAGACGAATTTCTTCAAGAAAATCGTCGCCAAGGATGGCTCCTTCTTTCAACCATACAGACTTAGATTCTGAAACAACTAAATCCTTAACGTCATTGAGAATATTGTCGACCTCGAACTCGCCATCGGCGTCTGCGCCTTTAACGTTGCAAGCAAGACGATCGACTAAGCCCCTTGCACTGGGATAGGCGCGGCGAAGCATATCGCTAACATAATCTTCAAAAGCTAAACCAAACCGCCCGAAAACTTCATTGGCGCTTTGAGCTTGCGCTGTAATCTGGAAAAGTGATCCGATTGAAATCCGCTCGCTGAAAAAGACTGGATCGAGAACGACTGCCGTCTTATTTTCAGTAATGAGAATCGGCCGCGCGCGAATCGCGCGATACCCGGACTTGTCAAAGTCGTTCCATAGGTCTTCCGCAAGCTGTTCAGACGACTGAGATTCGTGGGCCAGAAACTTCGGAAACAGGTCACTATAGGCAGTTGCATTCCCAAAAGTCGCCGGTCGAAAAAAAATATCTTGCTCGGTGCCTATTAAGGCCTTTGTGGAAACGCCTGCGAGGCAAACGAAATATTCTTCAACGGAAAGTCCCGTAATGCGTTTGAACTCGGCCTCAAATTCCGGATACCGCTTCGGAAAATACTTAGAGAAAAAAGCCCAGCCGTGGCCGAGCGTTTCACGTGGGTACGGAGCAGGATTTGCTTCCTCGAACGCTTTCCAAAACGGCCCTGCGGCTTTCAGGCGAGCCTCGTCGATGTTGGCTTCGCCGATGCCGTCAAGCTTGTTCCCAAATATTCTGTTGTTCCAGAGGCCACTCGCGATAAGTGCGCACCTGACGAACTTTGATTTTGTCGCTGCATTTTGAAACGTGTCGCCGTCATTCGTCAGGTTTTTGCAATGCTTCGAAATCCATCGCATCAGCTCAAGGAGCTGCCCTCGGAAGAAGAAAGTGGGTGGAATTTTCCACGCCCCGTTCTTCCAGAATTCGTTGACCTTGTTCCGCTCATCATCATTCAAGGCAAGTTGGATTGCACGCTCCTGCCGCACCCTGATATCTTCGGTTCCTGGCCCCGAAACGATCCGATTGATAAGTGCGCAACAGCAAAGGGCTTCGTCGCGACTAAGGCCCTCTAGCGATTGGACCATGCCTTTTTCGCTGACTTCGATGTCGGGGTAGATAGCCTGCGCTGTGACGAATACGCCAATTTGCGTGAGATTTACGACGGAGGGTTTCCTTGGGAGCAGGATCATTATGCAAATCCGTGGCACGGCTCAAGGCTCATAGGCCGGCCCTTCCTCAAACTAATTGTAATTCCTAGCACTCGATGGTGGACGCTCTCAACCCGGCAAAAATGGCGCACATGCAATGATCGCTAAGGTATGTCCGAAAAGTGTCAAAAGCTCACTTGGCGCGCCGCTCAATGCCCCACGATCTCAGGCACCTTCGTCGCCGGCGGCGTGTTGCGGCTGCGCTGGGTGCGGACGATGCCGTCGATGATGGTCATGCCGATGCCGGGGAGGTCGCCGAGCTGCACGCTTTCCAGGATGTTCTTGCCGGGCGAATGCTGCGCCTTGTCCATGATGACGAAGTCGGCCGAGCGGCCGACCTCGATCAGGCCGCAATCCAGCGCGCGCATCCGGGCGGTGTTGCCGGTGGCAAAGCAGAACGCGATTTCGGCCGGCACCTCACCGAGCGAGGACAGCAGCGACACCATACGCAGAATGCCGAGCGGCTGCACGCCGGAACCGGCCGGCGCGTCGGTGCCGAGGATGATGCGGTTGAGGTCGCCCATCTCGCGCGCGGTGCGCAGCGTGAACAGCGCCGAGCGCTCGTTGCCGTTGTGCACCAGTTCGAGGCCACGCTTGCAGCCCTCGCAGATGCAGCGGATCTGGTCGTCGGGCAGCGCGGTGTGGCCGCCGTTGATATGGCCGACCACATCGGTGTCGGCTTCCAGCACCACGTCCTTGTCGATCAGGCCGGAGCCGGGGATCGACGGCCCGCCGGTATGGATGGTGCTCTGGATGCCGTATTTGCGCGCCCATCCCACCATCTTGCGCGCGGTCGGGCCGTCCTTGACGCCGCCGAGCCCGACTTCGCCGAGCAGCTTGACGCCGGCCGCGGCGAGTTCCTTGAAGTCATCCTCGACCATTTCGCATTCGATCACCGGCGCGCCGGCATGCACCTTCACGCCGCCCGGCCGCAGCGTCCAGAACGCGCGCTGCGCGAAGATCGCCATCGCCTTCAAGCCCACGACATCGCGCGGCCGGCCCGGCATATGCACTTCGCCCGCCGAGATCATGGTGGTGACGCCGCCATGGAGATAGCTGTCGATCCAGTTGGTCTGGTTCTGCCGCGGCGTCCAGTCGCCGGCGACGGGGTGGACGTGGCTGTCGATCAGCCCGGGCGCGACCGTGGTGCCCATGGCGTCGACTGTGGTGGTGGCGCCCTCGGTGTTGACGTCCTTGGCGCGGCCGATCGCGGTGATCCTGCCGTTCTCGGCGACGATGGTGTCGGCGTCGAGGATCGGCTTCTCCAGCGCGCCCGACAGCAACAGTCCGATATTGCGGATCACCAGTTTGGTCGGGCCGGCGGCCTGGGGGGCATCATGGGCCATCGAATTTGTCCTTTTGGTTCAATGCGTTCGGGGCGCCTGATGGGCATCTTGCGCGCGGCTTGACGCCCGGATCAAGCGGGATTATTCATTTGTATACAAATGAATGTGTACAAACGAATTTCCCAAAACTAACCCCGGCGCCGGTCATGAGCAACTTCAATCAGGAAAGCGTCCTCAGCGTCCATCACTGGACCGATACGCTGTTCAGCTTCACCACCACCCGCGACCCCTCGTTCCGTTTCCGCAACGGCGAGTTCACCATGATCGGGCTGAAGGTCGGCGAGAAGCCGCTGCTGCGCGCCTACAGCGTCGCCAGCGCCAATTACGAAGACCGGCTCGAATTCTTCTCGATCAAGGTGCCCGACGGCCCGCTGACCTCGCGGCTCCAGCACCTGAAGGAAGGCGACCAGGTCATCGTCAGCCGCAAGGCCACCGGCACGCTTGTGATCGACAACCTCGAGGACGGCCGCAATCTCTATTTGATCGGCACCGGCACCGGCCTTGCGCCATTCCTCAGCGTGATCAAGGACCCCGAGACCTATGAGCGCTTCGAGAAGGTGGTGCTGCTGCACGGCTGCCGCCGTGTCGCCGAACTCGCCTATGGCGAGATGATCACGGAAAAACTGCCGAACGACGAGCTGATCGGCGAACTCGTCCGCAACCAGCTGATCTATTATCCGACCGTGACGCGCGACCCGTTCCGCAACCGCGGCCGGATCACCGACCTGATCAATTCAGGCAAGCTGTTCAGCGACATCGGGCTCGCCTCGCTCGAACCCGGACGCGACCGCGTCATGATCTGCGGCAGCCCGGCGCTGGTTGCCGACACCCGCGCGCTGCTGTCGGGCAAGGGTTTTGTCGAAGGCAATCACGGCGAGCCCGGCCAGTTCGTGGTCGAGAAGGCGTTTGCGGAGCGGTAGAGCGGGGTGGTACCAGGTTAGGGTCGCGACGGCGGGAAAGTCGAGGCATTCTACTTTGCATGGGGTTGTTTTCGCGATTTTTTATAGAGCCCCTGAGCCGCGCTCTCGAACCGTGAAGGCCCGTCCAGTCGGCCGCTCGCTTCACCCCTTCCTCTTTTCCGACAGCTTGTAGATCTCCAGCGCGTCGGCATCCGCGCCGCGCGCGGATTTGGCCAGCCTGAACAATTGCGCGGCCAATGCCGCCATCGGCACCGGCGTCGAGGTGTCGTGCGCCACGTCGACCACCGTGTCGAGATCCTTCAGCATGGTGGCGATATGGCCGAGCGGCGGCGAGTGGATGCCCTGCGCCATGCGCGGCACGAACAGCTGTAACGGTATGGAATCGGCGAAGCCGCCGGCGAGCGCTTCCGGCAGCCTGACGGCGTCGATCCCGGCATTGCTGGCGAGCCGCGTCGCCTCCGCCAGCACCGCCATTGCGCAGCCGACGATCACCTGATTGCAGAGTTTTGTGGTCTGGCCCGCGCCGGTCGGGCCCATATGCGTGAACCTCTTCGCCATCGCCAGCACATAGGGCCGCGCCCGCTCGATATCGGCGGCATCGCCGCCGGCCATCACCGCGAGCGAGCCTTCTTCGGCGCCCTTGGTGCCGCCCGAGACCGGCGCGTCGATCCACGCCATGCCGGTCGCCGCCTTCAGCCGCGCCGCGATCGAGCGCGCCGCGTCGGGATGGATCGAGGAGAAATCGACGACCAGCTTTCCGGCGCCCTTCACAGCCGCAAGGCCGTCGGGACCGAACACGACTTCTTCCACCGCAGCGGCATCGGTGAGGCACATGAAGAGGATGCCGGCACCGGCTGCGACGTCGCGCGGCGTGGCGGCCGGCTTCGCGCCGGCCTCGACGAGCCCGGCGGCCTTGCTCGCAGAGCGGTTCCAGACCGTGACGTCGTGGCCGGCGTCGAGCAGGCGCCGCGTCATCGGAAGTCCCATCAT
Source organism: Bradyrhizobium sediminis (assembly GCF_018736105.1). Classification (NCBI taxonomy): domain Bacteria; kingdom Pseudomonadati; phylum Pseudomonadota; class Alphaproteobacteria; order Hyphomicrobiales; family Nitrobacteraceae; genus Bradyrhizobium; species Bradyrhizobium sediminis. Next base: position 4,162,520 of record NZ_CP076135.1, on the reverse strand, counting down.
GCCGAGCCCGAGATAGCCGAGCTTTTCCCGTCCGTCCGTTCCGCCAACCCCGGCCATCCCGTTTCTCCCTGTTGCACCGTGCCCAAAGCTTCGCCACGGTCTGCCGGCTCTACCACAAATCCCGCACATGCCGGCAATGCGGACGGTTCCGGCGGCTTGCCTGATTGTTTGAACCATGAAAGGCTTGGCGCTTCCAATTTGCGATGATGCCTGACGGCATCGGGAAAACGGAGTGGGGCGTGATGCGGATATCTTCGAAGTGGATTTTGGCGGCCGGCGCGGCGGCTAGCTTGTTGGCCGGCGTGAGCGCATCTAGCGCGCAACAGACGATCCGTGTCGGCTGGACCATTCCGGCCGAGGAATCGAAATACTGGATGATGCGCCGGCCTGCGGAATTTCCCGATCTCGGCAAGACCTACAAGATCGAATGGACGCAGTTCCAGGGCACCGCGCCGATGACGCAGGCGCTGGCCGCGGGCGCGCTCGATTGCGCGACCCAGGCGGTGCTGTCGCTGTCGAACGGCGTGGTCGGCGGCGGTCTGAAGGCCTACATCGTCGCCCAGCACGTCTTCGAAAAGCCCGGCGGCTTCTCGGTCTATTGGGCGGTCAAGGACGATTCACCGATCAAGACCATTGCCGATCTCAAGGGCAAGACTGTCGGCATTTCCGTGATCGGCGGCGGCACCCAGGGGCCGTTCAACATGCTCCTGAAGAAGAACGGGATCGACCCGGCCAAGGACATCAAGCTGGTCGAAGTCGGCTTCGCGGTTTCCGAGGACGCGCTGCGTCAGGGCCGCGTCGATGCCGTCAACATGAACCAGCCTTTCGCGGCGCGGGCCGAGGCCAAGGGCGGCACCCGCAAGCTGTTTGCGCTTTCCGAGGTGATGCCGAACATCGTTCATATTCTGGAGGCGTGCCGGGCCGACTTCGTCGACAAGAATCCGGAGCTCGTCAAAGCCTATGTCCGCGATCTCACCTTGGGCATGAAGAAGGCGCTGGCCAATCGCGAGGAAACGCTGAAGGTCGTCTCCGAGCAGTTGAAGGCGCCGATCCCGGTGCTGGAAACCTATCTGCTCAAGGACAACGACTTCGGCCGCGACCCCGGCGCCGCGCCGAATTTCCCGGCGATGCAGAAGATGCTCGACATCTATGCCGAGACCGGAATGCTGCCCAAGCTCGACGTCGCGCAGTTCAAGCACCCGACCATCGTCGCGCCGCTGCAGTAGGGCTTTCTTCCCTTCTCCCACAAGGGGAGAAGGGAAGATATCCGCGTTCGCCGGGACGACGGCAGGGAGAGCTGTAATCCATGAAGAAGTGGCGATCCCGTGTGACGACCGACGGCCTCGATCGTGCGCCCCACCGCGCCTTCATGCGGGCGATGGGGCTCGACGACGCGGCGCTGGCGAAGCCGATGATCGGGGTCGTCAGCATGAAGGGCGAGCAGACGCCCTGCAACATGACCCACGATTTCCAGGTCGATGCCGCCAAGGCGGGAATCGCGGAAGCCGGTGGCACGCCGCGCGAATTCGCCACCATTTCGGTATCCGACGGCATCAGCATGAACCATGAGGGCATGAAGTTCTCGCTGCTGTCGCGCGAGCTGATTGCCGACTCGATCGAATCCGTCGTCCACGGCCTCGCCTACGACGCCCTGATCGGCTTCGGCGGCTGCGACAAGACGTTGCCCGGCGTGATGATGGGAATGATCCGCTGCAACGTGCCGTCGATCTTCATCTATGGCGGCAGCGCGCTGCCCGGTCGCTTCGAAGGCAAGACCCTCACGGTGCTGGATTCCTACGAGGCGGTCGGCGGCTTCATGACCGGCGAGATCGATGCGGCGACGCTCGAGGGCATCGAGCGGAGTTGTTTGCCGACGATCGGCGCCTGCGCCGGCCAGTTCACCGCCAACACCATGGCGATGGTGTCCGAGGCGATGGGGCTGACCATGCCCAACGTGTCGATGATACCCGGCGTCTATGCCGAGCGGGCGCAGGTGGCGCGTCAGGCCGGGCGGCTGGTGATGCAGATGCTGGAACGCGGCGGACCGCTGCCGCGCGAGATCGTCACCCGAAAGGCGCTGGAAAACGGCGCCGCCATCGTCGCCGCCACCGGCGGTTCCACCAACGCCGCGCTGCATCTGCCGGCGTTGGCCAACGAAGCCGGCATCGCCTTCTCGCTGGACGATGTCGGCGAGGTGTTTGCGCGCACGCCGCTGATCGGCAATCTGCGCCCGGGTGGCAAATATACCGCCAAGGACGTCTACGATATCGGCGGCGCCGCCGTCGTGATCCGCGCGCTGGTCGAAAGCGGCCACATCGACGGCTCGTGCCTGACGATTACCGGCAGGACGATCGCGGAGGAGTATGGCGGCGCCAATGCGCCGGACGGCGAGATCATTTTCAGTGTCGGCAAATCGATCATGCCCGACGGCGGCGTCGCGGTGCTGAAGGGCAATCTTTGCCCCGACGGCGCCGTCATCAAGGTGGCCGGTCTGAAGAATCTCGTGTTCGAGGGAACTGTGCGGGTGTTCGAGGACGAGGAGCAATGCGTCGCCGCCGTGCGCAACCGGAAGTACGCCGCGGGCGAGGTTCTCGTCATCCGCAACGAAGGCCCGGTCGGCGGGCCCGGCATGCGCGAGATGCTGGGCGTCACCGCGCTGATCTACGGGCAGGGGATGGGCGAGAAGGTCGCGCTGATCACCGACGGGCGCTTCTCCGGGGCGACGCGCGGGATGTGCATCGGCTATGTCTCGCCGGAAGCCTTCATCGGCGGCCCGCTGGCGCTGGTCCACGACGGCGACCGTATCCGGATCGACGCCGCGGCGCGACGTATGGATCTCCTGATCGACGACAACGAGTTAGCGAGGCGGAGGCAGGTCTGGCAGCCACGGCCGCCGCGGCATCGCGCCGGCGCGCTCGCCAAATATGCGCGCCTGGTCGGGCAGGCGCCCGGCGGCGCCGTTACCCATGATGGCGCGGCGGAATGGCCGTGGTTCGATTGACACGACAGCTTTCGGTTTCGTGCCGCCTCAGGTGACGCCGGCAACCTGATTGTAGCGGGGATCGCGCCAGACTTCTGCGTCGATGCACGAAGCCAGGATGTCGGCCGCATCCCAGACATCCACGAATCGCACGTAAAGCGGCGCGAAGCCGAAGCGCATCAGATCGGGGGCCCGGAAATCGCCGATCACGCCGCGCTCGATCATGGCCTGGACGACGGCAAAGCCCTTGTCGAAGGCGATCCCGACCTGACTGCCGCGCAACGATGCCTGGCGGGGCGTCACGATGTCGAGGCCCGGCAGGAGTTCCGCAACCCGCGACATGAAGAGTTCGGTGAGCGCGAGGCTCTTCTGCCGCAGGGCAGCGACCTCGACGCCCTCCATGGCATCGAGCGCCGCATCCACGCCGCGCATTGAAATGATCGGCTGGGTTCCGCAGAGGAATCGCTTGATGCCGGCATCAGGCCGGAAGTTGCGATCGAAGGCGAAGGGGGCGGCATGACCCCACCAGCCCGACAGCGGATGCTGCGCGGTGGCCTGGTGGGTCTTTGCTACCGCGATGAAGGCCGGAGATCCCGGACCGCCGTTCAGATATTTGTAGGTGCAGCCGACCGCGAAATCGATTGCATGACCGTCGAACGCGATCTCCACCACGCCGATCGAATGGCAGAGATCCCACACCACCAGCGCGCCGGCGTCGTGAAGCTGTCGGGTAATGGCGGCCATGTCGAGCAGCTCGCCGGTGCGATAATTGACATGCGAGAGCACGGCGACCGCGACATCGCGGTCCAGCAGCGCCTCGACTGACGGGCCATCCGTGCCGATCAGCCGGCGCTGCATCGGGCGGCCCGCGGACTTCATGGCGCCTTCGACGATATAGAGGTCGGTCGGGAAGGAATCAGCCTCGGCGATCACCACGTTGCGATCCGGCCGCAATCCGATGGCGGCATGGATCGCCTTGTAGAGATTGATCGACGTGGTGTCGCAAACCAGCGTTTGCCCCGGAGCGGCCCCGAGCAGTGTCCCGACGCGGTCGCCGAGCTGGACCGGCATGTCGAACCACCCGGCGCTGTTCCAGCTCCTGATGAGGTCGTGGCCCCATTCCTGTTCGATGGTGCGGTTCAGCGCCGCTGCCGCATTTCGCGGCATCGGGCCGAGCGAATTGCCGTCGAGGTAGATGACGCCTTCGGGAATGACGAAACGATCGCGGAAGCCGCGAAGCGGATCAACCAAATCGCGCGCGACGCACGCATCGCGCGAAATCATCGAGGCGCAAGACATCTTCGAAGCCTAACAAGACATCGTCGAAGCCTAATCCCGATTGACAGCAAAAGTCTATCCTTTTAGGCTTAAAATATCGTCCGCGAGCGCTGCAGGTCGGTGTCGATGCCGAAGCACCTCCGTTGTTTTGCGAAGCTGGGATAGGGCAGGCATGACATGCCCGAAAAGGACATTGGCCCTGAAGATATCGTCGGCTCGTCGAATGGCGCGGACGCGATGAGCCAGCGCAGGGAAATGTCGTATTCCGACTACCTCCAGCTCGACAGGATACTGAAGGCGCAGCAGCCGCTTTCCGCCGCGCATGACGAGATGCTGTTCATCGTCCAGCACCAGACCTCCGAGCTCTGGATGAAGCTCGCTATCCACGAGTTGAACGCCACTTGCCGGTTGATTGCGGCGGACGATCTGCAGCCGGCCTTCAAGACATTGTCGCGGGTATCGCGCATCTTCGAGCAACTCAACTCCGCCTGGGACGTTCTTCGCACCATGACGCCCAGCGAGTACACGGAATTTCGCGGATCGCTCGGGCAATCGTCCGGCTTTCAGTCCTGGCAATACCGCATGATCGAGTTTCTCGTCGGCAACAAGAATGCCGCGATGATCGCTGTTCATCAGCACGACAACGCTATTGTCGATCGGCTCGAAGCCGTCCGCCGGGCCCCGGGCATTTACGATCTCACCATACAACTCCTGGATCGGCGCGGCCTCGGCATCGACAAGGCCGTGCTCGAACGCGACGTTTCGGTATCGCATGTCGCAAGCGACAGCGTCCTGAGTGCGTGGCTGACGGTCTATCGGGATCCGGCCCGGTACTGGGAACTATACGAACTGGCTGAAAAGCTGGTGGATTTCGAAGACTATTTCCGCCGCTGGCGCTTCAACCACGTTACGACCGTCGAACGGGTGATCGGATTCAAGCGTGGCACCGGCGGCACTTCGGGTGTCTCCTACCTGCGCAAGATGCTGGACGTCGTGTTGTTTCCGGAGCTCTGGCAGGCCAGGACCCAACTATGAAGGAGCTGATCGACATCTCGCCGGCGCTGCGCGTCGGCATGGGGGTATTCCCCGGCGATGCGCCTTTCGCCGTCAGCCAGACCTTCACGATCGGGCCGGACTGTCCGGTCAACGTTGCCAGCATCGCGATGTCGACGCATTGCGGCGCGCATGTCGATGCGCCGCTGCACTACGATCCCGCCGGCGCCAGCATCGACGGGCTGGATCTCGGCGATTTCATCGGCCCGGCAAGGGTTGTCGACGCCCGCGGCAATGACCCGTTCTGCCACTTTGAGGAGATCGCCGCCGCCCTCGACGGTGCTCCGCCGCGGCTGCTTTTCAAATTGATGGACAGGGGCGATCAAATGGCCTGGCCGACGGGTTTCCGCACGCTGGCTCCGGAAACCTTGGAGCGCCTGGCGCTTCGCGGGACGCGGCTGATCGGCGTGGACGTGCCGTCCGTCGATCCGGAGACCTCGAAGGATCTCCCGTCGCACATGGTTTGCCGGCGGCACGATATTCGCATAGTCGAGAATCTCGTACTGGCCGACGTGACACCCGGCGACTACGAGTTGATCGCGCTGCCGTTGAAGCTCAGCGGCCTTGACGCGGCGCCGGTGCGCGCGGTGCTCAGGAGGTGAATGGCCGTACGCGACGGCGTTCTGGCAACGGAGTTCCGGCAACAGCACGCCGGCGCCGGCGATGCCAAAATCGACATCGCCAAGCCCGGCCGGGTTCCGCTATGCTCGGTTCGACTGAAGGAAATGGGGAAGGCGGGCGTGCTTGACGGACCTATGCCGAGAGATGCGGGAATGAAGGTAGTGCCATCGCGGCCGGATGTTCGGACTGAGCTGGCGCCGGCGCGCGGGCAGGCCTCCGCCATGATCGAGATCGATGGTGTCTCGCAGGTTTTTCGCACCTCCGGCCGCCAGGACCATCTGGCGTTGTCGGATATTTCGCTGACAATCGAGGATGGCTCCTTTGTCTCGATCCTCGGTCCCTCCGGTTGCGGCAAGTCGACGTTGCTCTATATCGTCGGCGGTTTCGTCAATCCGACCGCAGGCGTGGCGAAGGTGAAGGGCAAGGCGATCACCGGGCCCGGTCCCGATCGCGGACCGGTGTTCCAGGAGTTCGCGCTGTTTCCCTGGAAGAGCGTGCTCGGCAATGTGATGTACGGCCCGCGCCAGCAGGGCGTGAAGCCGGCGGAAGCCGAGGCGCAAAGCCGGGCGCTGATCGAGATGGTCGGGCTCAAGGGCTATGAGCATTTCTACCCGAAGGAATTGTCCGGTGGCATGAAGCAGCGCGTCGCGCTGGCCCGCACGCTCGCCTATCACCCCGCGGTGCTCTTGATGGACGAGCCGTTCGGCGCGCTCGATGCCCATACCCGCACGCGGTTGCAGAATGACCTGCTCAACATCTGGGAGCGCGACCGCAAGACGGTGCTGTTCGTCACCCATTCGGTCGACGAGGCGGTGTTCCTTTCCGACAAGGTCGTGGTGATGACGCGCTCGCCCGGGCGCATCAAGGTAACAGTTGATATCGACCTGCCGCGCCCGCGCCGCCGCTCCGAGCTGCTGCTCGATCCCCGTTACCAGAAATACGTGGTCGATATCGAGCGCATGATCGACGACACCGGCGCCGACGAGTTGCGGCCATGATCGCGGTGCGCGGCATCGTTTCGCGGCTGGCGCCGCTGCTCGCCTGCCTCGGCCTGCTCGGGATCTGGCAGGTCGGCGCGCTGATCCTGAATACTGAAAGCTTTCCGACCGCGGTCGAGGCGATTCGCGCGGTGCCCTCGATCCTCGGCGACAGGGAATCGCTGATCAACATCCTCGACTCGCTGCGCCGCATGGCGATTGCCTTCGCCGTCGCGCTGGCCGTCTCCGTTCCGCTCGGATTGATGATGGGCCGCTCGCGCGCCGTGGCCTCGTTCTTCAATCCGTTGCTGATGATCACCTATCCGGTGCCGAAGGCGGCGCTGATGCCGATCATCATGCTGTGGCTCGGCGTCGGCGATCTCGCCAAGATGCTGGTGATCTTTCTGGGCGTCAGCCTGCCCGTGATCTATCACAGCTTCCAGGGCGCCAAGGCGGTCGAGGAAAAGATGCTGTGGTCGGGCGCCGCGATGGGGCTGTCGGCGGCGCAGCGCATGATACGGATCGTGCTGCCGGCGGCGCTGCCGGAAATTCTCACGGGATGCCGCACCGGCCTGGTGCTGGCGCTGATCACTATGGTCACCTCCGAGATGATCGCGCGGCAGTCCGGCGCCGGCAACATCCTGTTCAATTCGCTCGACATGGGACAATACGACACCGTCTACGCCATGATCATCATCATCGGCGCGATGGGGATCGGTCTCGACGCCGCGTTCGAAAACCTGCGCAGCCGGCTGGTCAAATGGTCCGAGCCGGGCTTCGACATACCCTTGAGCTTTGCATGAACGCGCGCGCGCTCACCGCGGATGTTCTGTTAGGGATCGCGCCGATCGCGCTGCTGGTCGCGTTGTGGCAGGCGATTTCATCGTTCGGCTATGCGCCGGTGACGCTGTTGCCGCCGCCCGGTCAGGTGTTCATGCGGCTGGCGCAGCAGCTCGCCACCGGCACCTTCCAGCACGAGATCGCCGCCACCCTGTTCCGGCTGTTCGCGGGATTTTCCGTCGCGGTGATATCAGGCGTCGGCATCGGCCTTGCCGCGGCCGCGAGCCCGGCCGTCAACGCCGTGGTGCGGCCGATCGTGCGGGTGCTGGCGCCGCTGCCCAAAGTGGCGCTGTATCCGGCGCTATTGTTGCTGCTCGGCTTCGGCCATGAATCCAAGATCACGCTGGTCGCCGCGGACGCGCTGTTTCCGATCCTGCTCTCGACCTATTACGGCGCCTCGATGGTGGAGCAGAAGCTGATCTGGTCGGCAATGGCGGCGGGAACACCGCGCCGCCAGATCCTGCTCAAGGTGGTGTTGCCGGCGGCGATGCCCTCGATCCTCACCGGTTGCCGCATAGGGCTTGTGATTTCCTGCATTGTGGTGTTTCTCGCCGAAATGATCACCTCGACCGAGGGCCTCGGCCATCTCCTGGTGACGGCGGCGCGGACCTTCCAGGCGGTCGACATGTTCGTGCCGCTGATCACGATCTCGCTCTTGGGACTGATCCTCAACGGCCTGCTGCAGGGCCTGCGGTCCTGGCTGCTGCGCGGCTTTCCGGAAGTGTGATGCAATTCTTGAAGTGGAGATGGATATGTTCGCAGATCGCATAGAGGCGAAGTGGATCGACGCGTTCTGCGAGATTTTCGAGCGTTGCGCGGTCAAGCCGGGTGACACCGCGGCGATCCTGTCTGAGACGCAGTCGCGCGCGCTCAACATTCACCTCGCCGAGCTGGCGCTGCTGCGGATGGGCGCCAAGCCGTTTCACATCGTGGTGCCGACGCCGCGCAACCGCGAAGCTGTCCCGATCCGCTCGACCGGCGCCAGCATTGCCATCCAGAAGCTCGGGCCGGTGGTCTCGGCGCTGCAGCAGGCCGGATTCGTGGTCGACTGCACCATCGAGGGGCTGATGCACGCGGCGGAGACGCCGGAAATCCTGAAAGCGGGCGCGCGCATTCTCAACATATCCAATGAACACCCGGAGGCGCTTGAACGCATGGTGCCGGATACCGCGCTGGAAAAGCGCGTTCGTGCGGCCGTGAAAATGCTGCGCGGGACCAAGCGCATGCGCGTGACTTCCAAGGCCGGCACCGAGCTCGACGTCGATATGGTCGGCGCCTCCACCGCCGGCGTCTGGGGCTGGACCGACCGGCCGGGCACGCTGGCGCACTGGCCCGGCGGCATCGTCGTCAGCTTTCCCAAGAGCAAGACCGTCAACGGCACGATCGTGATGGCCCCCGGCGACATCAATCTCACCTTCAAGCGCTACCTGACCTCGCCGATCAAGATGACGCTGAAGGACGATTATGTCACCGACCTCGAAGGCGAGGGTACCGATGCGGCGATGATGCGGTCCTACCTCGCGGCATGGGGCGACCGCGAGGCTTATGCGGTGTCGCATGTCGGATGGGGCATGAATCCCGGCGCGCGCTACGAAGCGCTGACCATGTACGACCAGCGCGACACCAACGGCACCGAGCTGCGCGCGGTTTCCGGCAACTTCCTGTTCTCTACCGGCGCCAATGAATTCGCCGGACGCTACACCTCGGGGCATTTCGACCTGCCGATGATGGGAACCACCATCGAGCTCGACGGCGTCGCCGTGGTGCGCAACGGCGTGCTGCAGGACGTGTTCGGGTAAATCGTCAAGACTCCGAACGAGCCACACACTCCGCGTCGTCCCTGCGAACGCAGGGACCCATAACCATGAGTGCTGGCGTTTGGCTAAAGCCGTCCAACAGCGCCCTGCACAACAAGCGACGCGGCGTATGGGTCCCTGCGTTCGCAGTGACGACGATGAACCAATCTACTCGCCGTCCAGCACCGGCGGCCGGGCCAGCCCGAAATGCCTGAGCAGTTCGACCATCTCGGCGAGGCGCTTCTCGCGGTAGGCATCGACGTCGAGGCCGGAATAATCGAGGAAGCCGGCGCCGGTGCGCATGCCGATGCGGCCATCGCGCATGTTGTTCGAGATCACTTCGGGCGCGCGGTAGCGGTCGCTGTGCAGCGCGCCTTCGAGATAGCGGCTGGCGTAATAGAGGATGTCGCCGCCGCCCCAGTCGATGAATTCCAGAAGACCCAACACCGCATAGCGGAAACCGAAGCCGTAGCGGATCGCCTTGTCGATATCCTCTGCGCTGGCGACGCCTTCCTCGACCATCCGCGCCGCCTCGTTCATGGCGAGCGCCTGGATCCGCGGCACGATGAATCCGGGCGTGGCCGCGCACACCACCGGCACCTTGCCGATGCCTTCGAGCAGCGCCCTGACCCGTGCGGTGACATCCGGATCGGTCGCAGCACCCGGCGATATCTCGACCAGCGGGATCAGATAGGCGGGGTTGAGCCAGTGCACGTTGAGGAAGCGGTTGGGATTCTCGACCGCGCCGGAGAGATCGTCGACCAGAATGGTCGAGGTGGTCGAGGCGATGACCACGTCAGGCCCGACGCATTTCGACGCCGCCGCCAGCACCTCGCGCTTCAAGTCGACCACTTCAGGCACGCCCTCGAAGACGATCCCGGCGCCGGCGAGCGCGGCAGGCATATCCCGCGCGGGCGTCACCGAGACGCGGGCGATGACGGTGTCGGCGTCATGCTCGGCCAGTAATCCGAACCGCGCCAGGCTCGCCAGCGTCTTCCTGATCTCGCCGAGCGCCTCGGCCTGGAGCGCCGCGAAGCCGTCCGGGGAACGCTCCTTGACGTCGATCATGGTGACGGCGTGGCCGGCATAGGCGAAGGCCACCGCGATGCCGCGGCCCATGCGGCCGGCGCCGAGGCAGGCGATGGTGGCGCGAGGCCCGGTCATCGGCCAAAGCCCTCGCGCAACAGGGTCTGCAGCGCGGCGCGATCGAGATGGCCGAGCCCGAGAGCTGCGAGCGTGCGTCCGCTTTCCGAAAAATCCTCGCCGCAGATCGCGCCGCCGATGGCCAGAAAGCCCCTTGCCAGCGGCGTCGCGACGCCGGCCAGTCCGGCCACCGACACCAGAAACGACAGACCGAGATGCAGATCCTCGCGCATATAGCGATGCTCCCGGAGCACGATCCGCTCGCGCCAGTCGCCGGAATCGGTCAGGCGGTCGTGCGAGCCGCGGCCGTACATCCATTGCTCGCCTTCGCTGGCGTAATGATGCGCCAGCGGAAAATGCGGGGCGCCATAGCCAAGACCTTCGCGCACCGCGATGCGCTCGGCGTCGAGCGCGTCGGTGACCCGGCGGATCGATCCTTGCGTGCCTTCCTTGTGAATGTCCCAGCGCTCGAAATGCTCGATCGGGCCCGCATTCATCACGATCAGCGGCGGGTGGATGATCGGCCCGGCATTCATCAGCGCGCCCGACAGCGCGTCGCCGCAGGGTTCGATCACGCCCGGAAAAGCCCGCCCGATCACGTCGAGCGCATGAGGCGCGGCATCGAGCGGGAATACGCCGACCGGCAGCCGTTTGGCACGGATGGTGATGGCGACTTCGAACGGCCCGTGCTTGCGGGTCAGCCAGGGCAGCGTGCCGGTTTCGGCGAAGCTGACGTTGGCACGATTGCCGGCGTCGTGCGCAGCCTTGGCAAAGATCATCGAGCCGAAGGTGGCCGGCGGCAGGAACACCACCTGGCCGTCGGCGAGATGCGGCGCGATCAACCGCGCGATATCGGACTGGGCAAAGGCCGGGGCGGGACACAGGATCAGCTCGGCGCCGCGGATAGCCTCGGCGATGTCGGTGGTGACCAGCGCCAGTTGCACGTCGTGCCGGCCATTGATGTCTTTGAGCAGGATGCGGGAGCCCGTCGCGCGATGCTGCGCGACCTCAGCCGCGTCGCGCCGCCACAGCCGGACGTCATTGCCCTGCAAGGCAAAATCGCCAGCGGCCGCGAACGAACCATTGCCGCCGCCGAGCACTGCGATCTTCAAATGGCTTCTCCTTGCGAGGATTCCGGCGCGTCGAGCCGGCGCAGCATGAAGTGCTGCACCTTGCCCAGAGCCGTGCGCGGCAGGTCGTCGACGAAAACGATATCGCGCGGCACCTTGAAGCGGGCGAGCTCAGTCAGCACATGCGCCTTGAGATCCTCCGCCTCGACCGAACATCCCTTGCGCCGGATCACGTAGGCGACCGGCACCTCGTCCCATCTGGGATCGGGCCGGCCGATCACGCCGCATTCGACGACGTCGGGATGTTCCAGCAGCACGCGCTCGACTTCCGCCGGATAGACGTTTTCGCCGCCGGAAATGATCATGTTCTTCTTGCGGTCGTGGACATAGAAATAGCCGTCGGCGTCGCGCAGCCCGATGTCGCCGGTGCGGTACCAGCCGTCACGCAGCGCCTCGCGGGTGGCTTCCTGGTTGCCCCAATATTCGTAGAACACGTTGGGGCCGCGCACCGCGATTTCGCCCGGCGTGCCCGGCGGCAGCTCGGCGCCATCGTCGTCGATGATGGTGGCTTCGCAGCACAGGCCGGGAAGGCCGGTCGAGCCGATGCGCGAGAGATCGCCGCCGAGCCGGGTATAGACCGCGACCGGGCAGGTCTCGGTCGAGCCATAGACCTGCAGCACTGGCACTCCGCGCGCGACGAAGCGCTCGATCAGATGCGGCGGCACGATGGTCGATCCGGTCGAAATCGCCTTCAGCGAGGACAGGTCTGTCGTGGCCCAGCCGGGATGCTCGGTTACCGCCTGAATGGTCGCGGGCACCAGCACCGTCAGGGTCGGCCGGTCGCGCGCGATAGTCGCGAGCGTCGCATCCGGCGTGAAGCGCGGATGAATGGTCACGGTAGCGCCATGGTGCAGCGCCGGCGTGGTCTGAATGTTGAGGCCTCCGACATGGAAGAACGGCAGCACGGTGAGCACATGATCATCGGAGGTGAGGCCATGCATGTGCTGGCTCATCACTCCGTTCCACAGCAATGCCTCCTGCCGCAGCACCGCGCCCTTGGGCCTGCCTGTGGTGCCGGAGGTGTAGACGATCAGCAGCGGACAGGTGAGATCGGTGTGCGGATTGCGGCCATCGCCGCGGGCGCGGGTCAGCAACTCGTCGAATGCGCTGCCCTGCAGTGGCGCGAAATCGAGCCCGACGATGCTGGCCTCGGGCAGGCTGGTTTCCAGGGCGGGGAGGACTTCCGCGAAGGCCCGTTCCAGCACCAGCACCTTCACCGAAGCATCCGACAGGATGAACAATTGTTCGGCCACCGCGAGCCGCCAGTTCAGCGGCACCAGCATGGCGCCGAGCCGCGCGCAGGCATAGAGCAGCACGAGGTAATCGGGCCGATTCTGGCTGAGGATCGCGACGCGGTCGCCGCGGCTGACGCCGTATTCGGCCTTCAGCGCCTGCGCGGTCTGCGCGATGCGGGTACCAAACGCCGCGTAGCTCAGAACCTCGCCCTCGAAAATGGTCGCAGGCTTGTCCGGCGTGAACGCCGCGTTCCGTTCGATGAGATCGGAAAGGTCCATCTCGAACTAGTCGTCCGTCTCGCCGGCCTCGTACAGCGCCTCGCGGCCGATGCGGTCGAGACAGAGCTCGGCGGTCCATGGCAGCATCAGCGCGCCGCAACGGCTGTCGCGATAGATTCGCTCCAGCGGCAGCGACTTCAGCATCGCCTGGCCGCCGCAGGTGCGGATCGCCAGGGTCGCGATCTCGTTGGCGCCTTCCATGGCGGAATATTGCGCGGCATAGGCGCGCAGCACCTGTTCCTTGCTCGGGTTGGGCCCGGCCTCGGTGATCGCCTGGAACCAGATCGACTTGATCTGCTCGAGCTTGATCTGCATCTGCGCGACCGCGATCTGCTTGGTCGGATACATTCGCCGCTTGACCGGCGGCGTGCCCGGCACCTCGCCACGCAGGTAGCGCACGGTGAAATCGTAGGCGGCTTGCGCGAGGCCCATATAGGTCGGCGACAGCGTCAGGAACATGTGCGGCCAGCGCATCGCCGCCTGGAAATAGACGCCGCGCGGCATCAGCGCCGCATCCTCCGGCACGAACACATCCTTGAACAGCAGCGTGCGCGATACCGTGCCGCGCATGCCGAGCGGATCCCAGTCGCCGACCACCGATACGCCGTCGGTCTTGGCGGGGATCGCGAGATAGAGCGTGTTGCGCCGGGAGGCCGTCTCACCTTCGGCGACTTCGGTGCAGAGCACGCCGTAGTAGTCGGCGTGGCCCGCGAGCGAGGCGAAGATCTTCTTGCCGTTGACGATCCAGCCGCCCTTGACCGGCTTGGCCTCGGTGCCGAATGCGACGCCGCCCGCCGCCGCCGCGCCGCCTTCCGAGAACGGCTGCGAGTAAACCGCGCCATCGTCGACGATGCGCTTGTAATGCACCGCGCGGCGGCGCTCGTGCTCGTCGCGGGTGGCGGCGTCCATGTCGAGGTCGTCGGCCAGCGGCCCGGACCACAGCGTCGAGCAGACGTGCATGTTCCAGGTCAGCGCGGTCGCGCCGCAATAGCGGCCGATCTCGGCGGCGGCCAGCGCATAGGTCTGGTAGTCCGCGCCGAGGCCGCGGTGCTTCTTGGGAATGGCGACGCCGAGCAGGCCGGTGCGATGCAGGTCCCGGTAATTCTCGGTCGGGAATTTCGCCTCGCGATCGTAGGCCGCGGCGCGGCCGGCGAGCACGCTCTGGCCGAGCTGGCGCGCCCGCGCAATGATCTCGGCCTGTTCGTCGTTGAGGCGAAACGCATTGGGATCGAAGATCGGCGCATCCAGTACGATCCCGTTCATGGTCGCCACGCTCTTGCTTGCCTGTACCGTCATCATGCCGTCACTTGGGTTGCTGCCACATGGGCCTTCAGGAATCGATCCAGCGCGGCATTGAAGGCGCCGGGGCGCTCCAGATTGACGAGGTGCCCGACGCCTTCGAGCTCGACGTATTTTGCCGACGGAATATAGGTCGCCATCTTCGCCATCATCGGCGCCGGCGCATTCTTGTCCCTGGAGCCCGACAGCACCAGCGTCGGCACCGCGATATTCTTGAGCGCGGCGCGCTGGTCGAACCCCATCAGCGCCAGCATGGTGGCGCGGTAGGTGGCCTCGGGAACGGAGGCCATGCAGTCGCGGGCGAGCTTCATGCCGGTCTCGTCGGGATCGTCGCCGACTAATTCCTTCACCAGGGTCGGCGCCAGCGAAACCATGGTTTCACCGCGGTCGAGCGGGCCGAGCCGCGCCTCCAGGAACGATTTCTGCCAGTCGCCATCGGGTTTTCCGAACGCCGGGCTGGTCTGCGCAAGGACCACAGCGCCGGCGATGCCGGGCTCTTTCACCAGCAATTCTTGAACGATCATGCCGCCGATCGAATGCCCGACCAGGATCGGCTTTTTAGCGCCGACCTGCCGCAGGAAATCGGCCAAGGCGTCCGCGAGTGCGGCGATGCTGACGGCCGGAAGCGGCGCCGAGCCGCCATAGCCGGGCATGTCCCAGGCCATGGCGCGATAACGATCGCCGAAAAAATTCAGCTGGCCCCGCCACGCCCGCGCCGCGCCGCCGATTCCATGCAGAAACACCAGCGAAGTTCGGGCGGGATCGCCCGCGGCCTCATAGCCGAAGCGGCCGTCGCTGGTTTTCATCGCTGCAGAATCGGGCACGCCGGGCCTCCGCCAAGTCGGACCTGCCGATGCCAGCAGACCTCTCCAAGTCCGGCTGACGCTACCTGCAGGGTCCGCTCTGTCAAGCTTATCGCACGCCGGTTTCTTGCAAAAGCTTTAAGTTTAAAATATACGAAAGTTTCGATGCCGATGAACCGTTCAGGGAGGCCGCGCATGTCCGGACTGCCGCAATCCTCGCATGCGCTGGTTACCGGTGGCGGGCGAGGTATCGGTCGCGAGATCGCCTCCGCGCTGGTGCGAGCCGGGGCAACCGTCACGGTACTCGGCCGCAATCGCGCTGTTCTGGATGAGGCCATTGCCGCCGGCGCTGCACATTTTGCAGACGTCGCCGATGTCGCGGATCAGGCGGCTGTCGGCGCCGCGATTGCGCAAGCTGCCAGTCGCCAGCCGATCGATATCCTGATTGCCAACGCCGGCAGGGCCGAATCCGCGCCGTTCGGAAAGTCCGATGCGGCGCTGTTTCGGCGGATGATGGACGTCAATTTCATGGGCGTGGTTCACACCGTTCAGGCTGCGTTGCCTTCGATGAAGGGCCGCAGCTATGGCCGGATCGTTGCCGTCGCCTCGACCGCCGGTCTGAAGGGATACGCCTATGTCAGCGCCTACAGCGCCGCAAAGCATGCAGTGGTCGGGCTGGTGCGCTCGCTGGCGCTGGAGCTGGCCAATACCGGTGTGACCGTCAATGCGGTTTGCCCCGGCTTCACCGACACCGATCTCGTCGCCGGCAGCATCGACAACATCATGCAGAAGACCGGCCGCAGCCGCGAGCAGGCAATCGCCGAACTGGCCAGGCACAATCCGCAGGGCCGCCTCGTCACCCCTGCGGAAGTCGCCGACGCCGTGGTTTGGCTGTGCGGCGAGGGAGCAAGCGCCGTTACCGGACAGGCGATTGCGGTGGCCGGCGGAGAGATTTGAGACGAAAGGCGCCTTCGGTTAAGCCGTCATTGCTTCGTCGCAAGAGCTCATCGCAATGACGACGATGAGCAATAAGAGAACATCAAGGGAGATCCCATGAGCACCCCGGCCAATCCCGTCACGCTGCCACTGGCGCAGTATTCGCCCAAACATTTCCTGCTGGCGGTGACGGACGGCGTCGCGACAGTGACGCTGAACCGGCCCGAGCGCAAGAATCCGCTGACGTTCGAGAGCTATCGCGAGCTGACGGATTTCTTCCGCGCCTGTGCGATGGACGATGAAGTGAAGACCATCGTCGTGACCGGCGCCGGCGGCAATTTTTCCTCGGGCGGCGACGTGTTCGAGATCATCGGTCCGCTGGTCAAGATGGACACCAAGGGCTTGACCGCCTTCACCCGCATGACCGGCGATCTCGTCAAGGCGATGCGGGCCTGTCCGCAGCCGGTCGTCGCCGCGGTCGAGGGCATCTGCGCCGGCGCCGGCGCGATCATCGCGATGGCCTCCGACATCCGCCTCGCAGCCATCGGCGCCAAGGTCGCGTTCCTGTTCAACAAGGTGGGGCTCGCCGGCTGCGACATGGGCGCCTGCGCGATCCTGCCGCGCATCATCGGACAGTCGCGGGCCTCGGAGCTGCTCTATACCGGCCGCTTCATGACCGCGGAGGAGGGCGAGCGTTGGGGTTTCTTCAGCCGTATCGTTGCGCCGGAACAGGTGCTGTCGCAGGCGCAATTGCTGGCAAGGCAGATCGCGGAGGGCCCGACTTTCGGCAACACCATGACCAAGCGCATGCTGGCGATGGAATGGGCGATGTCGGTGGAGGAGGCGATCGAGGCGGAGGCGGTGGCACAGGCGCTGTGCATGACCACGGCGGATTTCGCCCGGGCCTTCGAGGCGTTCTCGAACAAGGTGAAGCCGGTATTCCAGGGCAATTGAGGTGCCGCTACGGGCTTGCGGGAAAAATGCTTTAGGTTTAAAGTAATTTCATGTCCCGCTAGGCCGGAGGCTCCTATGAAGATCGCGATCATCGGTGGTGGACCGGCAGGTCTCTATTCCGCGATCCTGCTCAAGAAGCAGCGGCCGGAGGCGGAGATCACTGTCTACGAGCGCAACCGCGCCGACGACACCTTCGGTTTCGGCGTGGTGTTCTCCGACGCGACTCTCGACACTTTCGAGAAAAGCGATGCCCCGAGCTATCGCCGCATCACCGAGCAATTCGCCTATTGGGACGACATCGCCGTGCACTTCCGCGGCACGGTGCACCGGGTCGGCGGCAATGGGTTCTGCGGCTGCTCGCGCCGTACGCTGCTGCTGATCCTGCAGGAGCGGGCGCGCGAACTCGGCGTCGCCGTTCTGTTCGAGGCCGATATCGAGGACGAAGCGCGCTTTGCCGATGCCGATCTGGTGGTGCTGGCCGACGGCATCAACAGCCGCTTCCGCGAAAAATATATCGAGCATTTCCAGCCCGAGGTGGATCTGCGCTCCAACAAGTTCGCCTGGATGGGTTCGACCCGGCCACTCGATGCCTTCACCTTCATCTTTCAGGAGACCGAGTGGGGTCCGTTTATCGCCCACGCTTATCAGTATGAAGTGGGGCACTCGACCTGGATATTCGAGACCGATCCCGCCACCTTCAAGCGCGCCGGCCTCGAGGGGCTGGACGAAAGACAATCCGCCGATCGGATGGCGCAGATTTTCGGCTGGTTCCTCGAAGGTCATCCGCTTTTGATCAACCGCTCGATGTGGCGCAATTTTCCGATGATCCGCAGCAAGCGCTGGGTCAAGGACAATATGGTGCTGCTCGGTGACGCCAAGGCGACCGCGCATTTCTCGATCGGTTCCGGGACCAAGCTGGCGATGGAAGACGCCATCGCGCTGGCGGAAGCCATGAATCGCGCGCCGACGGTCGAGGCTGCGCTGCAGCGGTACGAAGAGGGGCGACGCGAGGAAGTCGAGAAGATCCAGCACGCCGCCGACGTGTCGCTGGTCTGGTTCGAGCATGTCGATCGGTTCTGGGATTTCGATCCCGTCCAGTTCGCGTTCGGTGTCATGACCCGCGCCAAGGCGATCACCTATGACAATCTGACGCTGCGGGCGCCGGATTTTGTCAGTGAGGTCGACAAGGCCTTTGCGAAGCAGGTCCGCGCCCGGGGCTTCGACGTCGACGCCGACAAGCCGGTGGCGCCGATGTTCCAGCCATTGCGGCTGCGCGAAATGGAACTTGCCAACCGCGCGGTGGTGTCGCCGATGTGCATGTATTCGGCCAGGGAGGGCGTGCCCGGCGATTTCCACCTGGTGCATTACGGCTCGCGCGCGGTCGGCGGCGCCGGCCTGATCTTCACCGAGATGACCTGCGTTTCCCGCGACGCCCGGATCACGCCGGGCTGCGCCGGGCTTTGGAACGACGAGCAGGAAGCCGCGTGGCGGCGCATCGTCGATTTCGTCCACGCCAATTCGGCGGCGAAAATCGCACTCCAGCTTGGCCATGCCGGCCGCAAGGGCGCCACCAAATTGATGTGGGACGGCATGGACCGACCACTGGAACAGGGCGGCTGGGACATCGTGTCGGCCTCGCCTTTACCCTACTTTCCCGACAGCCGGGTGCCGCGCGAACTGGACCGCGCTGCGATGGATGCGGTCAAGGCGGCGTTCGTTCAGGCTGCCGAGCGCGGGGAGGCTTGCGGATTCGACATGCTCGAACTGCATTGCGCCCACGGCTACCTGCTGGCGAGCTTCATTTCGCCGCTGACCAACCAGCGCACCGACGCCTATGGCGGCTCGCTCGAAGGTCGCCTGCGTTTTCCGCTGGAAGTGTTCGAGGCGCTGCGGTCGGTATGGCCGGCGCACAAGCCGATGTCGGTACGCATCTCCGCCACCGACTGGGCCGAGGGCGGCATCACCGGCGACGATGCGGTCGATATCGCGCGTGCCTTCGCCGAGGCCGGCGTCGATCTGGTGGATGTGTCCACCGGCCAGACCGTGCGCGACGCCCAGCCGGTCTATGGCCGCATGTTCCAGACGCCGTTCTCCGAACAGGTCCGCAACGAGGCGCGCGTCGCCACCATGTGCGTCGGCAACATCACGACGTCAGACCAGGTCAACACCATCCTTGCCGCCGGGCGGGCCGATCTGGTGGCGCTTGGCCGCCCGCATTTGATCGACCCCTCGTTTACGCTGAAGGCCGCGGCTTGGTATGGCGCAGAGGTTGCCTGTCCGCCGCAATATCTGCCCGGCAAGGAGCAGATCTTCCGCAACAGTGTGCGCGACAGGCAGGATTTCGACGACCTCAAAATTAAGGCTAAGCCCAAGACCCGGGCTGAGCTCAAGGCGGAGGCGACAAAGCCGCTTGCGGCCGAGTGACCGCCCATGCGAAGTTTAAGGCCTTCGCGTAGCGTCTCGGTATGAGTGGAGTAGGGCGATGAAGGCAATTATCGTCGGCGGCGGTATTGGCGGCCTTACCACCGCGCTGATGCTGCGGGCGCGCGGCATCGGCTGCGAGCTGTTCGAGCAATCGGACTCCATCCGCGAACTCGGCGTCGGCATCAACACCCTGCCGCATGCGATCCGCGAACTCGCAGGGCTCGGTCTCCTGCAACAGCTCGACGACGTCGCGATCCGCACCGACGAACTCTATTACCTCAATCGCCATGGTCAGGAAGTCTGGCGCGAAGCCCGCGGCATCGATGCCGGTCACGACGTTCCGCAGTTCTCGATTCATCGCGGCCGGCTGCAGAGCGTGATCCACCGCGCCGTCGAGGAACGGCTCGGACGTGACGCGATCCACACCGGCTGCAGGCTGGGCGCCTTCACCCAAGACGAGGGCGGCGTGTCAGCCTTTTTCTTCGATCGCGCAGGCAGACACACCGAGACCGTCCGCGGCGATATCCTGATTGGCGCTGACGGCATCCATTCGAGGGTGCGGGAAACGTTGTTTCCGGATGAAGGGCCGCCGTGCTGGAATGGGCTGATGCTGTGGCGCGGCGCGCGCGACTGGCCGGTGTTCCTGAGCGGCCGTTCGATGATTGTCGCCGGCGGCCTGCATGCCAAGGTCGTGGTCTATCCCATCGCGGAGGGATCGAGCCCGGCCAGCCGTCTGACCAACTGGGCGGTGCTGGTGAAGATCGGCGAAGGCAACGTACCGCCGCCCCGCCGTGAGGACTGGTCGCGGCCCGGCAGGCGCGATGAACTGATGCCGCATGTCGCGCGGTTCTCGGTGCCCCATGTCGACGTGCGCAGCCTGATCTCGGCAACGCCCGAATTCTACGAATACCCGACCTGCGACCGCGATCCGCTGCCGTACTGGTCGAGCGGCCGGGTCACGCTGCTCGGCGATGCCGCCCATCCGATGTATCCGGTTGGATCGAACGGCGCCTCGCAGGCCATTCTCGATGCGCGGTGTCTCGCCGACGCGCTGGTGCGCTCGGAACATCCGCGTCAGGCCCTGATGGCCTACGAGCAGAAACGATTGCCGATGACGGCGGAGATCGTGCGTTCCAACCGTCGCGGCGGGCCGGAAGGCGTGATCGATGCGGTCGAGCAACTGGCGCCCGACGGCTTCACCGACATCGACAAGGTGCTCAGTTACAGCCAGCGCGAGGCTATTGTGCGCGGCTATGCCAGCAAGGCCGGCTTTGCGGCGATGCCGGGATTGACGGCGGTGCGGGCGTAGTTAGCAGCGCGCACAGGCTTCATCCTGAGGAGCCGCGCTCTCGCGCGGCGTCGAGCACCAGTCCCTCTCATCCTTCGAGACGCGGCCAAGTGGCCGCTCCTCAGGATGAGGTCAATCACGCGCCCGGCGGCGGTGGCAGGAAGTGGATGTTGAATTCCGCGGCCATCGCCACGACGTCTTCGGGCTTCTGCTCCTTCATGTTGTGAAGGCCCCAGAACAGGTCGTAGAGTTTCTGGGTCGGTGTTACCCAGAACAGCACTTTCGCTGTTTGATCGGACTTGTTGAAGATGCCGTGGGGAACCCCCATGCCGAGGCGTATCAGGTCGCCCGGGGTTGCCTGGGCTTCGGCACCGCCCAGCACGAAATCGAGCTTGCCTTCCAGCATGTACAGATACTCGTCCTGATCCGGATGGATGTGCGGCGGCACGAAGGTGCCGGGCGGCAACGTCGCATGCCAGGAGAAGCAGTGGTCGGTGCGGTTTTTCGGCACATAGACCTGGCCGAGGATATTCCAGGAAATTCCCTGCATGCCCTCGTTGGCCCGGGTGATGCCGGTGATCTCGCTTGTCATCGTCTTGTTTCCTTCCCTGGTTCTCTGGTTGCCCGGCGTACAATTAGTTGCCCGGCGTACAATCCTTGGCGTAACGGTCGCCGTAGTTCTCGGACACTCTTTCAGCGATTTCGGTCTGGAATTTTCCATCCGGCCGTTTCGCGACCTTGGTCAGATAGAAATTCTGGATCGGATAGCCGTTGGTGTTGAACTTGAAGCTGCCGCGCAACGAAGTGAAGTCGGCCTTCCTCAAGGCCGCCGAGACCGCTTCCTTGTTGGAAAGGTCGCCCTTGACCGCCCTGACAGCACTGTCGATCAGCATGGCGGTATCGTAGGCCTGCATGGCATAGGTGCCGGGTACGCCGTTATAGGCGGCCTCATAGCCGGCGACGAATTTCTTGTTCTGCGGATTGTCGAGATTGGGCGCCCAGTTCGCGCCCCCGAACATGCCGACCGCGGCGTCCTGCTGCGCCGGCAGCGTCGACTCATCGACCGTGAACGCCGAGAGAACCGGAATCTTGTCGGCAAGGCCAGCCTGCCTGTACTGCTTCACTAATGTTACGCCCATGCCGCCCGGCATGAAGGTGAACACGGCGTCGGGCTTCAGCGAGGCGATCTTGGAGAGCTCGACCTGGAAATCCAGGGTGCCGAGCGGCATGTAGGACTCCTCGACGATTTCTCCCTTGTAGTCGAGTTTGAACCCGGCGACGGAATCCTTGCCGGCCTGATAATTCGGTACCATGACATAGATGCGCTTGTAGCCGCGGTCCTGGGCGACCTTACCGAGGACCTCGAACACCTGGTCGTTCTGGTAGGAGGTCGCGTAGAAGAACGGGCTGCAGTTCTTGCCGGCGTAGCTGGAGGGGCCGGCGTTCGGGCTGATCAGGAACGTCCTGGTGTCGGTCACCGGCTTGTGGATCGCCTGCAGGATATTGGAGAAGATCGGTCCCACCACGAAGTCGACCTTGTCGCGTTCGAGCAGGCCCTTGACCTTTGTGACGGCGCCGTCCGGCTTGAGTTCATCGTCGACCGCCACGACCTCGACATCCCGGCCGCTCATCTTGCCGCCGAGATCCTTGACCGCGAGCGTGAAGCCGTCGCGGACCTGCTTGCCGAGCGCCGCCGCCGGACCCGACAGCGTGACGATGACGCCGATCTTGAGTTTCTCCTGCGCGATGGCCTGTCCGGCCGCGACGCTCAGGAGCACCGCCATTCCGGCCAACTTCAACTGCTGCTTCATGGCTGTGTCTCCCGTTGCGCCAACCCTGATCCGGGTGCGAGCTTCAAGCTTATTCCGATGATGGCGGTCGCCGCAAGCAAGCCGCAATGCGCGCCGATCCGGTCACGAGGCGCCATGCAAGCCGCGCGCCAATTGTTTGAAACCTAAAGAAACCGGAAAATGCACATCAACCGCCGTCGGCCGGCGTTTTGACTTGCAGCCATCCGCGAATTATTTGAAGGTCGAAATATACGCGGACGGATGCAATATTGTCGGCACCGGCATCCGTGCTGCCGCGAGGCTTGGCAGGTATGATTGCATCATGATCCTTGATTCCGAGACCAAGGCGGTCGAACTACCTGAAGATCACGGCGATGAACTCAGGCTTTGGCTACGCCTCCTGACTTGCACGACCCTGATCGAAGGCGAGGTGCGCAGCCGGCTGCGCGAGCGGTTCGATGTCACACTGCCGCGCTTCGATCTGATGGCTCAGCTCGACAAGGTGCCGGAAGGCATGACGCTATCCGATGTCTCGAAGCGGATGATGGTCTCGAACGGCAACGTGACGGGGCTGGTCGAGCGGCTCGTCGAATCCGGCCATCTCGACCGGCGCACGTCGGATACCGACCGGCGCGTGCAGCTCATCCGATTGACCAAGACCGGCCGGGCCGAATTTCGCAAGATGGCGGCGGAGCACCAGACCTGGATCGCCGATATATTTTCGGATCTGTCGCCGAAAGACGTTCGCGAATTGATGCGGCTGTTGGCCAAGACCAAGGGCTCGGCGCAGAAGTCCGCGCAGAAAAGAGTGCCGTAAGCGGTGAGCGCGCCGGTCGACTACGAGGTCGAGTACAACAACCGGGCCCGGGTTCCGGAAAACCCGTCGCTGATCGCAGGCTGGGCGAGGGATGCGGCGGCCTATCGCGAGCGACAGCCGCCTCGGTCTGTCCGCTACGGCGCCGGCGCGCGCAATGTAATCGATTACTTTCCAGGCAGCCATGACGGGCCGATGGTCGTCTTTATCCATGGCGGTTACTGGCAGGCGCTGGACAGTTCGTTTTTCAGCCATCTTGCCGGCGGCTTGAACGCCCACGGCATCGGCTTCGCCGTTCCAGGCTATGACCTTTGCCCCGACGTCACTATCGACCGCATCATTGATGAAATGCGGGATGCTTGCCGCGAACTGGGAAAGACCGGGCAATCCCTCGTCGTCAGCGGCCATTCTGCCGGCGGACACCTTGCCGCCTGCATGCTGGCGACCGACTGGCCCTCGATTGATGCCTCCTTGCCGCGAGACCTCGTGCCGTCGGCCTACGCCATTTCGGGACTGTTCGATCTTGGGCCGCTGGTCGAGACCTCGATCAACCGGGCCTTGCATCTCGACGATGCAGCCGCGAGGGCCGCCAGCCCGTTGTTCTGGGGCGCGCCCGCAGCGAAAAGCTTCGATGCAGTCGTGGGTGAGAAGGAAAGCGCCGAGTATCTCCGGCAAAGCCGAACCATCGTCGACGCCTGGGGCGCCGCCGGCGTCGCAACGCGGTTCGCAGTGGTTCCCGGCGCCAACCATTTCACCGCCATCGCGCCGCTCGCCGATCCCGCCTCGCCAATGGTTGCACGGCTGAAGCAACTGGCGGGGCGCTAGGTTTCAAAAAAATGTCGGATGGCCCGGATCTGGGCTATTGCGCCAAATTGCTTTAAGTATAAAATGTTTGCGAATAGGGCGCTGCCGGACGGCCTGGATATTGGTCTCATCCCGAAAAACGAGGGGCGATGAAATGTCAGGTGCTATTCCCAGCCTTGAAGTTCAAAATCTTGGCCCATCGGGTCACGTCGACGACTTCGCGCGGCGAAATCTTCCGCCATTCGAGCAATGGCCGGAACTGCTTCTCGACCGGCCGGAGTTTCAGTATCCCGAATATCTCAACGTCGCGGTCGAGCTGACCGATCGGATCGTCGAGAAGGGCTACGGCGATCGCATTGCGCTGATCGGCAACGGCCGCCAGCGCACCTACAAGGAACTCGCCGACTGGTCGAACCGCCTTGCGCATGCGCTGGTGGAGAATTACGGCGTCAAGCCCGGCAACCGGGTTCTGATACGCTCGGGCAACAATCCGGCCCTGGTCGCGGCCTGGCTTGCAGCAACGAAAGCCGGCGCCGTCGTCGTCAATACCATGCCGATGCTGCGTGCCGGCGAATTGACCAAGATCGTCGACAAGGCGGAGATCGCTCTCGCGCTGACGGACAGCCGGATCGCCGACGAACTGGTCGCGTGCGCAAAGACCAGCCGGTTTCTCAAGCAGGTCGTGAATTTTGACGGAACCTCGAACCATGATGCCGAACTCGACCGGGTGGCGCTGAACAAGCCGGTCCGGTTCGATGCGGTGAAGACCGGACGGGACGATGTCGCGTTGCTGGGATTTACCTCCGGCACGACGGGCGAACCCAAGGCGACGATGCATTTCCATCGCGATCTCCTGATCATCGCCGACGGTTATGCCAGGGAAGTGCTCAACGTCACTCCGGATGATGTCTTCGTCGGGTCGCCGCCGCTTGCCTTTACGTTTGGACTGGGCGGTCTTGCGATCTTTCCATTGCGGTTCGGCGCCACCGCGACGCTGCTGGAAAACGCGGCGCCCGGCGAGATGGTCAAGATCATTCAGACCTACAAGGCGACGATTTGCTTTACTTCGCCGACCGCGTATCGGGCGATGATGACCGCGATGGACAAGGGCGCCGATCTGTCGTCGCTGCGTCTTGCGGTTTCGGCCGGCGAAACCCTGCCGGCGCCGGTATTCGAAAGCTGGACCCGCAAGACCGGCAAACCGATTCTCGACGGCATCGGCAGCACGGAACTGCTGCACATCTTCATCACCAACCGGATCGGCGACGCCGTCGCCGGAACCACGGGACATCCGGTTTCCGGCTATGAGGCAAAGGTCGTCGACGATGACATGAACGAATTGCCGCCGGGTACCGTCGGCAAACTCGCGGTTCGCGGCCCGACCGGATGCCGCTATCTCGCGGATTCCAGGCAGACGAGCTATGTGCGCAATGGCTGGAACCTGACGGGCGATGCGTTCATCCGCGACCAGAAGGGCCGCCTGTCTTTCGTGGCGCGGTCCGACGACATGATCGTTTCCTCCGGCTACAACATCGCCGGTCCCGAGGTGGAAGCCGCATTGCTGAGCCATCCGGCGGTGGCCGAATGTGGCGTCGTCGGCGCACCGGACGAGGCGCGCGGCATGATCGTCAAGGCTTATGTGGTCCTCGCTGCCGGCATAGAGGGCGACGCCGCGCTGGCGGCCGACCTCCAGGACCATGTCAAGCGCGAGATCGCGCCGTACAAATATCCGCGCGCGATCGAATTCGTCGCGCAACTGCCGAAGACGGAAACCGGCAAGCTGAGGCGGTTCGCCCTGCGGCAGATAGCGCAGGCCGGGGCGGCCTCGGCGGGCATGGCCGCGGAATAATGCATTCGATGGAGATTTGCTTGTGAGCACGCCAAAGGCGCCGACACTCGCCGTGTTGCCGTTGACGAAGGGCGAGACGCCGGCCACCGACCCGCAGATCCTGCAGCCGAGCGGTTGGCTGGCGCCGAAGGGATATGCCAACGGCATGGCGGCCGACGGCCGCCTCGTGGTGACCGGCGGCGTGATCGGCTGGGACCATCAAGGTCATCTGGCAACCGGCTTTGTCGCGCAGGTCCGCCAGACCCTGAGCAACATTTCCGCCATCCTCGCCGAGGGCGGCGCGCGGCCGGAACATCTGGTCCGTCTCACCTGGTATGTCGTCGATATGGAAGAATACCTGGCGAACCTGAAGGCGCTCGGCCGGATCTATCGCGAACTGTTCGGCACGCATTACCCCGCGATGGCGCTGGTCCAGGTCGTGCGCCTGGTCGAAAAGGCGGCGCGGGTCGAGATTGAGGCGACGGCGGTGGTGCCCCGTTGAACTATTCTCCCGCGCAATCGCCGTAGTTTTGCTATTTTGAAGCCTCAGGACCGCTGATTCGGCGCGTCAGGTAAGCGGGCAGGGGTATCAACAAAACTGTGCAGATCGCGAAACGCGCGGTTTTTGCGCAAGTTTCGCAATACTGTCTGCGATGCGAATCAACCTACAGGAGCCCAAATGGCCGTACAGATGACAAAGTCGCAGCTGATCGAAAAAATCGCTGCCGAGAACGAAGTGGCAAAGAAGGACGTCAAGGGCGTGCTCGAGACCCTGGCGACGATCGGTTACAAGGAGCTCAAGAAGAGCGGCGTCTTCCTGGTTCCCGGATTTGCCAAATTCGTGGTGATCAAGAAGCCCGCCACCAAGGCGCGCAAGGGCACCAACCCGTTCACCGGCGAGCCCATGATGTTCAAGGCCAAGCCGGCCCGGAAGATCGTCAGAGCGCGCCCGGTCAAGGCGGCAAAAGACGCGGTGTGAGTTTCAAAAGGTCCCTTGCGGGACCTTTTGCATTTCGCGACTAGCCGAGTTCGAGGAAGCGCGCGCGGCCGGGCATCGATGGTGGCTGGACGGCGGACGAGGGATCGTCCGCCGCGCTCAGGCCACGGGACGGAAGTGTCCGGGCGCGTGTCTGGTATCGCGCCGGATCAATCGGCGAAGGGTCGAGGGCTCCGCATACCCGACCTTTCGCGCGATTTGATCGACGGGCAGGCGCGTGGTCTCGAGCAGCAGGCGCGCCGTCTCGACCCTGATCCGCTGCACGAACTGAATAGGGGTGAGGCCGCAGGTCGCCGCAAGCCGGCGCGCGAAGGTGCGGGGCGCCAAAGCAACCGCCCCGGCGAGTTCGTCGATACTGAAGTCCCGGGCAATATTGTCGCGAGCCCAGCTTTCGGCCTTCGCCATCCTGGGGTCCTGACCCGCCAGATAGGTGACGGCCATGAACGGCGCCTGTGAACGCCGTTCATCGAGAAGAAGATAGTTGGCGCAGGCCTTGGCCAGGCTTGTTCCGGCGAACCGGCTCACCACCGCAAGCATCAGATCCATCTGCGCCATCGCGGCGCCGCCAGTGGCAATGGGCCAATCGGCCACGACGATCTGGTCGGTCACCAGTTCGACCTCGGGATAGCGGCGCTGGAACACCGGCGCGAGCCACCATGTCGTGGTCGCCCGCCGGCCGTCCAGCAATCCGGTTTCCGCGAGCAGGAACGTGCTCGCACAGGATGCCGCGAGCGCGGCGCCGGCTTGAAACGCTTCAGCCAGCATGGCGGCCGCGCGCCGGCAGGCGGGGCTCTTCAGTTTTCCGTCCAGTTCATCCGCTGACGCAATGCCGAGCCCAGGGACGATAATCAGCTCGGCATCGCGCAGCGCTTCGCTGTTTCGGCGCGATCCGTAGCGGACCGTATCGACGTTGAACGGCAGAGCGCGCTTCGTCGTCCCGCTGATGCGGTTGGCTGTCGCCATCACGTCGTGCGTGATGGCGGCGCTCGAGGCCATGCAGCCCTGGATCTCGACGACCGCAACTCTGGTCATGTCAAATTTTGCCCGATTAATGTCATTTTTGACACTAGCTGCTCGGGCGCGGAATCGCAATGATTGCCGCATGAAAACAGCGAAGCGCTGCCTGCGGACCCGATGTCGCGGGTCCGCTGGTTTCGCCGCGAGCAGAGAGAGCCCCTGATGCCGAATATCATTGTGAAGGTGCCGCAAGGCGCATTTGACGCTGCCGGGTGCGACCGTTTGGGCAGGGGGCATTACCGCTGTCGCCAAACAGGTGGAGCAGATCGGCGATGATCCGCGCCAGGAGTTCACCACTTGGGTTGTGATCGAGGAGGTCAAGGCCGGCCATTTCTTTGCAGGCGGCAACGATCCTGCCTCGCGGGTGCTGCCGGTGATCGTGCTGTTCCACGCCCCGGCGGGCGTGATTGACGAAGCCGGCCGCGCCGGGGCCGTGCGCCTGATCCAGGAGGCCGCTGCTGCGGCCAAATCGCCAGCCGACCCGCGACCGGTGATGACCTCGGTAATCATCTCCGAGGTGGCCGACGGGACGTGGGGGGCCAGCGGCGCGTTGTGGCATCTCGCCGACTTCGTGAAAGCTGCCGGCTACAAGCACCTCCAGTCACTGGCTGCGCCTTCTGCCTGAGCGTCGCCCGATATTGCAGGAACCACCGATGCCGAAACGGTCGATGAAGCAGGACGATCCGCTGGAGGATTTCACGCGCCGCGAGATCACGCTCGACGGCGTCGCCAAGGCGGTGCATGTGGCCGGCAACGGGCCGGCGGTCATCGTCATGACGGAAATGCCGGGCATCAGCCCGCACGTGGCGCGCTTCGCGCGCTGGGTTCGCGACGCCGGGTTCACCGTCTACATGCCGTCGCTGTTCGGCCGCGACGGTGCCGTGCCCGGCGCGGAGGAGGGCGCGGCCGTCTTTCAGCGCGCCTGTGTCAGCGCCGAGTTCCGTGCCTTCGCCGCCAACGAGTCCAGCCCGGTGACGAAGTGGCTGCGGTCGCTGGCGAGATTTGCGCATGAAGAATGCGGCGGTCCCGGCGTCGGCGCCATCGGAATGTGCTTCACCGGAAATTTCGCACTGACGATGATGCTCGAGCCGTCGATGCTGGCGCCGGTGCTCTCTCAGCCGTCACTGCCGCTGAACAATCCCGCGGGGATCGAAATCGCGCCTGAGGAAGTCAAGGCGATCCGCCAGCGGCTGGAGCAGGACGATCTGACCGTGCTGGCCTATCGCTTCGAGGGCGACAAGTTCTGCATGGCCCAGCGCTTCGCGGCCTATGCCGAGGCGCTCGGCGACCGCTTCATCGGGCGCGTGCTTCCCGATAGCGCGGCGAACCGCGATCTGCCGCCGTTTTTCGAACGCCATGTCACGACCCCTCATAGCGTCGTGACCGCTCATTTGATCGACGAGGCGGGCCAGCCGACGATCGCGGCGCGCGACGAGATCCTGGCGTTCTTCACGCAAAGGCTGGCTCCGGAAGGCCGGTGAGCGAGGCCTTCAGTTGACCTGGCGGGTCCGGCCGCTCCAGAACGGTGCGCGCAACGCTGCCTTGTCGATCTTGTTGACGCTCGACTGCGGCAACGGCTCGCTGCGCAGATCGACGCTGCGCGGACATTTGTAGCCGGCGATCGAGGTTCGGCAATGCCGCTGGATCTCCTCGGCGGTGAGGCCGGTGCCGGCGCGCGCAACCACGATGGCATGCACGGCTTCACCCCAGCGCGGATCGGGAATGCCGATGACCGCGCATTCGGCGACGTCCGGATGCGAGGCGATCGCGTTTTCGACCTCGATCGAATAGACGTTCTCACCGCCGCTGATGATCATGTCCTTGATGCGATCGGCGATGAACAGGAAGCCGTCATCATCGAAATAGCCGGAATCGCCGGTGTGCATCCAGCCGTTGCGCAGCGTTTCGGCGGTGAGTTCAGGCTTGCGCCAATAGCCCATCATCACGATCGGTCCCCGCACGATGATTTCGCCGACTTCGCCGCGCGGCAATTCGTGATCCTCGGTATCGGCGACGCGGACCTCGGCGGAGTAGACCGGCCGTCCGGCGGAGCGCAATCGGCCGGGCGGTGCGCCCGGCATGTGATGCTCGGCACCGAGCATGGTTGCAACCGGCGACAATTCGGTCATCCCGTAGGACTGGGCGAAACGGACCTGGGGCAGGCGCCGCAGGCATTCCTGCAGCACCGGCTCGGGCATCGGCGAGGCGCCGTAGGTGATCAGCCGCAGGCTGGACAGGTCATAGCTCTCGAGATCCGGCAGCTCCAGCAGCATCGCCAGCATGGTCGGAACGAAGGTGGCGACCGTGACCTTCTCCCGGGCGATGGTGGCGAGCGCCTGTTGCGGGGTGAAGCGCGAGACCACAACGTGCTTGCCGCCGGCCACGGCCGTGGTGTAGACGCGCGCGCCGGCGCCGAGGTGGAACAGCGGACCGGAATGAAGATGCACCAGGTTTTCGTCGAGGCCGAGATGCGCGATCGTCGCCATCGCGTTGGCCCACAGATTGCTGTGGCTCAGCATCACCCCCTTCGAGCGGCCGGTGGTGCCGCCGGTGTAGAACAGACATGCGAGATCGCTCTCCTTGCGCATCGCATCCGCGATCGGCTTTGCGCCGCTGAGAGCATCCTCATAGCCAATGGACTTGACGGCCCGGTTGATGGCGACGGCATTTCCGGCCATCACCAGCGCTGCAATCGACGTTACATTTTTCGCCAGCTCCTCGCCCATTGCAGCAAAGGTGTCGTCGACGATCAGCACGACGGGTTCGGCATCGCGTGCCTGCTCGATCATTTCGGCGAGCGCAAAGCGCGAGTTGATCGGGACGATCACTCCACCGCCCCACAGAACGCCGAAATAGAATTCGACATAGCGGTGGCCGTTGGCCGCCAGCATGGCCACCCGGTCGCCGTCCCGCATGCCAAGGTCCCGCAGTGCCGCGGCAAGCCGGGCCACGCGATCGACGAATTGGTGGCGGCTCAGCCGCGTTTCCTCGCTGACAAGCGCCTCCGCTCCGCCGTCGAGTGCAAGCGACCGTCGCAATCCCATCGTCAAGGTCATCGAGACTTTCCTTTTTAATTGCACATCTACGTCGAAGCAGATCGTCCCGCCAGCGAGAAATTCGATTTCAATTCGCTGGGCACGACGATATCCTCGCGGCAAGCCGCGGGATGTACGGACAAGTCGGGAGCTCAATGTGGACGCCGTTATCGTCGAGATCAGGGATGACATTGCCGTACTGCGGCTCAATCAGCCGCAAGCGATGAATGCGCTCAGCGCGGCGATCAAGCGCGGCCTTGAGACCGAGGTCCCGCGATTGTTGTCCGACGGCGCCGTCCGATGCATCGTCATCACCGGGACGGAAAAGGCGTTCTGCGCCGGCGGTGACATCACCAACATGGCGGATCGCAGCGCACCATCGGTGCGCAGGCGGCTGCATCAAAGCCACGCCTGGGTCAAATTGCTGCTTGCCGGCGAAAAGCCGGTGATTGCGGCTGTCAACGGCGCCGCTGCGGGGGCGGGCTTTTCCCTCGCCATGATGTGCGATTTCGTGGTGGCGGCCGACAACGCCTATTTCCAGGCCGGATTCCCCGGACTTGGCGCCGCTCCCGATTTGGGCCTGGCGCTGACGCTGCCCCGCGCC
Source organism: Bradyrhizobium sediminis (assembly GCF_018736105.1). Classification (NCBI taxonomy): domain Bacteria; kingdom Pseudomonadati; phylum Pseudomonadota; class Alphaproteobacteria; order Hyphomicrobiales; family Nitrobacteraceae; genus Bradyrhizobium; species Bradyrhizobium sediminis. The sequence continues at coordinate 4,130,595 of NZ_CP076135.1, read as the reverse complement.
GTCGGAATGCTGCGTGCCAAGGACCTTCTGATGACCAACCGGCGGGTCACCGCCGAGGAGGCGCTGACATGGGGAATGGCGACGCGCGTCGTTCCCGCGGCGTCCTTGATTCCGGAAGCGCTCGCGCTGGCGCAGTCGCTGGCCGCCGGACCAGCAACCTCGCTCGGCCTGACGAAATCCCTGCTCAACCAGGCCTACAACTCGATCCCGGACTTTCTCAACGAGGAGGCGATGACCCAGGCCATCGCCTTCGGCAGCGAGGAATTCGACGAAGGCGTCGCGGCCTTTCTCGGCAAGCGGAAGCCGCAATTTCGACGCCGCGGTCCGGCCTAGGCAAGTACCAGTTCGTCATACCCTTTAGCCGCCACCTCGTCGCATCTGGCCCGGTAGGCGGGAGCGCTGCCGCTATAGCGCGCGACGATGCGCGTCTGCTTGCCTTCGACATTGCTGTTGATCCCGGTCATCCAGGAGTTGACTTCGTTGGAGAGCAGCCCCACCCCGAGCGCCTTGACGTGATCGGTCCATGTCGCGACGCCCGCTGGCGTAGCCTCGACGCGCGTCAGGCCGGATTGCCGGGCATAACCGATCAGGCCGGTCACCCAGTCGACATTGTATTCGATGCTGCGCGGAATGTTGCCGAGCGCGGTGTGCGGTCCCATCAGCATCATCATGTTGGGGAAGCCATCGACCATGACGCCGAGAAAGGTCTGCGGGCCGCTCTTCCATTTGTCCTTCAGCCGCACGCCGTCTGTGCCGCGCAAGTCGATCTTGTCGAAACTGCCGGTGATGGCGTCGAAGCCGGTCGCGTAGATGATGATGTCGAAGTCGTATTCCTTGTCGCTGGTCTTGATTCCCTTGGGCGTAATGCGCTCGATCGGAGTTTCCGTGATGTCGACCAATTCGACATTGTCCCGGTTGTAGGCCTCGTAATAGAAGGTCTCCAGCGGCAGCCGTCTGGTGCCGAAGCCGTGATTCCTGGGGATCAGCTTTTCCGCGACCTTCGGGTCCTTCACCCGCTGGCGGATCTTGCGTGCCACGAAATCGCTGATCGTCGCGTTCGCCTTGCGGTCGATCAGGATATCGCGGAAATTGCCCTGCCAGATGCCGAAGCCGCGCTCGCTATAGAGTTTCTCGAAGAAGGCTTCGCGCTCCTCGTCGGAGACCTCGAACGCTCCGCGGGGGTCGGGGTTGTGCAGGAAGCAGGCAAAGGTCTCCTGACAGCGCCTGAATATTTCGGGGTAGCTAGCCCTGATCTTCTTCTGCGTCTCGGCATCGATCTTGCCGTTGTGCAACGGCGCGCACCAGTTCGGCGTACGCTGGAACACGGTGAGATGGCCGACGCTCCCGGCGATGGTCTGGATGGTCTGTACGCCGGTGGCGCCGGTCCCGATCACCGCCACGCGTTTGCCGGTGAAGTCGACCGGCTCATGCGGCCATCGGGCAGTATGAAAAGACTGTCCCTGAAAAACGTTCACCCCTTCAATCCGCGGCAAAGTGGGGGAGGAGAGCGGGCCGATCGCGGTGATCAGGAAGCGGGTGCGGAAGCGGCTGCTGTCCTGCAGCGTCACACTCCAGCTGCGCGTGCCCTCCGACCAGGTTGCAGCCGCGACCCGGCTGCGGAACTGGATATCGCGGCGCAGGTCAAACTTGTCGGCGACGTGATTGAGGTAGCGCAGCGTTTCCGGCTGGCCGGCGAAATGCTCGGACCAGTCCCACTCCTCCAGCAGTTCCGGCGAAAAGGAATAGCCGTAGGAGTAGCTTTCGGAATCGAAGCGCGCCCCCGGATAGCGGTTCCAGTACCAAGTGCCGCCGACGCCGGTGCCGGCCTCGAACACGCGCACCCGCATCCCGAGTTCACGCAATCGATGGAGCTGGTACATGCCCGACATGCCGGCTCCGATGACGATGGCATCGAAGTCGAGCGCCGGCGTCACGCCGGTTGAGGCGCTGGCTTCACGCGAAGCGGCCATGTGTCGTTTGCTCCCTGCAGGCGGCGAGATCCGGCTTTCTTGAAGCGAAGCCTATGCCCGGTTGATGTCGGGAGAAGGTAACCAGCGCTTCGGGCGTCGTGCAACGGCCATTGCGCCAACGGGGCTATGCACAAACCTAACCCCGCCGCACGCTCGCGCCACCGTCCACCGGCAGCGTCACGCCGGTGATGAAGCCGGCCTCATCCGAGGCCAGGAACAGGGCCGCGTTGGCGACGTCCCAGCCGGTGCCCATCTTGCTGCGCAACGGTACTTTTGCATCGCGCTCGGCCTCGACCTCGGCGCGGCTTTTCTTGAATTCGCGGGCGCGGGTATCGACCGCCATCGGCGTGTTCATCAAGCCGGGCAGGATGACGTTGGCGCGGATGCCATACTGCGCATTCTGGTAGGCGAGCTGCTCGGTGAAGGAGATCATCGCCGATTTGGTCGCCTTGTACGCGACATAGGGATAGGTGGTGATGGCGGCCATCGAGGAAATATTGATGATCGCGCCGCTCATCTGCTGGCGCATGATCGGGATGACGTGCTTGGCCGCGAAGATGCAGCTCTTGAGGTTGATGGCCACGCAGCGGTCGAGCGCCTCCTCGGTGATATCGAGCAGCTCGGCATCGCCGCCGGCGATGCTGACTCCCACATTGTTGTGCAGGATATCGACACGGCCCCAGCGGGCCACCGCATCCGATACCATTGCCTTGAGCTCGGCAGTCCTGGTGACGTCGGCCTTGAAGGCTGCCGCCGTGCCTCCTTTGGCGCCGATCATGTCGACCGTCTCCTGCGCCGAATTGAGATGGTGATCCACGCACAGCACGCGAGCGCCTTCGCGCGCGAAGGTGAGGGCGGTGGCGCGGCCGTTGCCGATGCCTTCGCCGGGGCTCTGGCCGGCACCGACGACGATGGCGATGCGATCTTTCAGGCGCATGTCAGTTCACTCCCGGAATCGGGTACTGTTGCAGTACCTCTTTGTAGGTGGGTTCATTGTCGATCTTCATGGTGGCGAGCACGCGGACCACGGCGCAGTAGAAGGCGATGGTGAGCACCAGGTCGGTCATTTGCTCGTCGCTGAGCTCTTTCTTGATTTCGGCGAAGGTGGCTTCGGACATCGCGAGTTCGCGCACCATCTCGCGGGCGCCTTTCAGGATCGCCCTGGCGAGCGGTTCGAGGGTTGAGGATTGACCCTCGGTCTCGGCCATCAGGCCGGCGATATCCTGATCGGAAACGCCGAACTCCTTGCCGATCTTCACGTGATGGGTGAACTCGTATTCCGATTTCTCCATCCAGCCGACTTGAAGGATCGCGAGTTCGCGCAACCGCGGGTCGAGTTTGCTGTTGAAGCGGATATAGCTGCCGACTCCGTTGAAGGCGCGCGCCATGTCGGGCGAATTGACCAGCAGTTTGTGCAGATTGGTGTTGCGCTTGAGCATGTCGCGATACTCGGGCGCGATCTGGTCGGCCTCGAGATAGGGCAGGCGAGCCATCTTGTTATTCCCGGTTGCATGGCCGACATCGGCCCGAGGGTGAGAAGAGGAATTTGCTCTGCTTCCTGTCGTTGCACAATCGGGATTCGAGAACGGGTTGGGCGACGCCTGCTCTTCGCACGCTGTGGAATGCCGGTTCGCCGGTTTCCAGCGCGCGCCTGCGCAGCAACGGTGCATGTCAGCCAATTCCGTAACACGGAACAAAATTCCGCTTGCATCGGAAACCAACCGAGGTTTCATGTTCGGCAACGAGCAGCCGAACTGGACGCCATGCGCGCTGGTCATTTGGCAACGAGGAAGCGTGATGGGGGCGTTGTCGCATCTGCGAATTGTCGAGATCGGAAGTGCGGCGGCGGCGAGCTACTGTGCACGCCTGTTTGCGGACTTCGGCGCGGCCGTTCACAAGATCGAACCGCCGCAGGGTGACCCGCTTCGCCGCACCGCGCCATTGACGCCGAAAGGGCAGAGCGCGTGGTTCGCATTCCTGAACTTCAACAAGTCGAGCGTCGCGCTCGATGCGGGCAGCGCGGCGCGCCTGACTGAGCTGATCGAAAACTGCGACATCCTGATCGACGGCCGCGCCGTGGACGCGGCGGACTGCCCGGTACTCGATCTCGCCGCGCTCAAGCAACGCCATCCCGGCCTCATTCATGTCGACGTCAGCTGGTTCGGTCCCGACGGTCCCTATGCGAAGTTCGAGGCAACCGACTCGACCATTCGCGCGCTGACGGGCCTGGTCAAGCTGGTCGGTCCGGTCGAGGGGCCGCCAGCGCACGCGCCCGATTTCCAGACCGGTATCTTCGCCGGCCTCTGGGGCTTCATCGCCGCGGCGTCATCCGTGCTCGGCCGCATGCAGGATGGACACGGCCGCACCAGCGCGCTCAGCATCTTCGAGTCGAGCATCGCCGTTACCGAATACATCATGTTCGAGTCGTTTACGCGCGGCGACATCATGCGCCGGATCGGCGTCAACCGTTTCTGGCCGACCTTTCCCGTCGGCATCTATGAAACCAAGCAAGGCTGGCTGGGCGTCACCACGGTGACCCCTGCGCAGTGGCGCGCCTTTTGCGAGATGCTCGAACTATACGACCTGCGCGACGACGCAACGCTGTTCATGGGCGTCGACCGGTTGCAGCGTATGGAAGAAATCGAAAGCAAATTCATTCCGAAGCTGAAACAGCGCACCGCGCAGGAGTGGTTTGCGGAAGGATTGAAGCGAAAGATCCCCATCGTCCCGGTGCCCGATATCGGCGACCTGATCGGCGACGCCGAAAAGAACTCGCGTGGAGCGATCGTCCCGATCGCCATCGGCGACGAGACCGGGTTTACTGCGGGCTCGATGCAGCGGCTGACGGGCACGCCGCCGCGGCGCGGCGGGGCGGTTCCGGCGATCGGCGAGGGGCAGCGAGCCACATCTCGTTCAAGCGACGTGGCCGTGCGCGCTCCGGCGATCGAACCGGGCGATCTAAAGCGCTTGCCGCTGGAGGGCGTGCGGGTGATCGATTTCTCGATGGGCTGGGCGGGCCCGATTTGCACGCGGACGCTGGCCGATCTCGGCGCCGACGTGATCAAGATCGAGGCAACTCAGTATCCCGACTGGTGGCGCGGCGTCGACCGGCGGCCGGCCTACGTGCTCGAACAGATGTACGAGAAGTCGGTGCGCTACTGCATCATGAACCGCAACAAGCGCGGCATCACGCTCGATCTGACCCGGCCGCAGGGCCTGCAGCTTGCCAAACGCTTGCTCGCCGACGCCGATCTCGTCGTCGACAATTACTCGGTCGAAGTGCTGCCGAAGCTCGGGTTGGGCTACGAAGTGCTCAGCGAGCTCAATCCAAGGATCGTCATGATGTCGATGTCGGCGTTCGGCGCGGGCAGCATCCACCGCGACTGCCGCGCCTATGGCTCGACGCTGGAGCAGGGCTCGGGGCTCCCGAGCGTCGTCGGCGACGCCAACGGGCCGCCGGTCATGAGCCACACCGCGTTCGGCGATGCCGTCGGCGGATTGAACGGCTGTGCGGCCGTACTCACGGCGCTGATCCACGCAAGGCTGACCGGCAAGGGCCAATTCATCGATCTCGCGCAGATCGAATGCATGATGCCGTTCGCCGCGCCCTGGATCGTCGCCCATTCGATCGACGGCAAGGCACCTGTGAAACATGGCAATCGTCACCCGGACTTTGTGCCGCATGGCTGTTTCCCCTGCGCCGGCAGCGACAACTGGATCGTGGTCGCCGTTTCCGGCGATGCGATGTGGCCAAAGCTGTGCAGGGTGCTGGGCCGCGCCGACTGGGCCGCGGACGAAACGCTGGGCAGCGCCGCCGGCCGGCGAAGCATCGAGGGCGAGATCGAGGCGGCCATCGCAAACTGGAGTTCGACGCGTACGCCCGACGATGCGATGGGCGCATTGCAGGCCGCCGGCGTCGCAGCGGGCGTGGCGCGGCTGCCGATCGAACTGCTGAAGGACCCGCATTTGCATGCGCGCGGATTCATTCAGGAGATCGATCGGGCCTTCATCGGCCGGCATCCGCAACCTTCGATGCCGTTCCGCGAGAACGGCGCGCCGTTCGAGATTCGCTCGGCTCCGCCGACGCTCGGCGAGCACAACCGAGAAATACTGGCCGGCATGCTCGGGCTGTCCGACGTCGAGATCGATCAGCTGGCGCGCGAGGGCATCATCGGTACCGAAATGCTGATGGAAGAGCAGCTCGTGAAAGAGAAGAAGCGGGCGGCAGGCTGATGGAAACGGGCCGCGCGGCAGAACGTATATCGGCAGCGGCTGCCACGGGCGGCCCGCTGATGTCGGTGCGCGGGCTCGGCATTCGCTTCAAGACCGCGCAGGGCGTGTGGCAGGCGACGCGCAAGATCGACTTCGACATGGCGCCGGGCGAGCGCGTCGGCATCGTCGGCGAAAGCGGTTGCGGCAAGACCATCACCGGCCTTTCGATCCTGCGGCTGCTGCCCAACAATCTCTCCGGCCTGGACGGCTCGATCCTGTTTGATGACGTCGATCTGGCCTCTTGCAGCGCAAGGACGATGCGCTCGATTCGGGGGCGCCGGATCGGGATGATCTTTCAGGAGCCGATGAGCGCGCTCGATCCGGTGTTCACCGTCGGGCACCAGATCGCCGAGACCCTGCGTGTTCACACCGATGTCGGCAAGGAGCAGGCGCGGGCGCAGACCATCGATATGCTTCGCCGGGTCGGCATCGCGTCGCCTGAACGGCGCATCGACGAATATCCGCACCAGCTCTCCGGCGGTATGCGCCAGCGCGTCATGATCGCGGCTGCGCTGATCTGCGGACCGCAATTGCTGATCGCCGACGAGCCGACCACCGCGCTCGACGTCACGGTGCAGGCGCAGATCCTGGAACTGCTGCGAAGCCTGAGCGAAACCTCGAATACCGCATTGATGCTCATTACCCACGATCTCGGCGTGGTCGCCGAAACCTGTACCCGCATGATCACCATGTATGCGGGCGAGGTGATCGAGGACGCGGCGGTCGACGCTGCGCTGGTTCGGCCGCTTCACCCCTATACCTCCGGCCTGTTGCGCTCGCTGCCGCACCTCAGTCCGCGCCTCGGAAAGCTGCCGTCGATTCCGGGGCGCGTTCCCTCGATTGCCGACATGCCCGAGGGGTGCCGATTCAAGGCGCGCTGCCCGCACGCCACCGCGGGCTGCGAGGCCGAGCAGGAACTGCTCGACGCCGGCGACGGCCGCAAGGTCCGTTGCTGGCGCTTCCGGGAGCTCGAACTGCCCGGCGCGTTGCAACACGCGGCCTCCGCGCCGATTGCGGCAAGGGTGGCGCGGCAATGATGTCCCCGGGCGCCGAAACCAAAGCGGATCCGATCGTCTCGGTGCGAGACCTCGAGGTGGGCTTTCAGACCATGGACCGCCGCGCGACGGTAAAGGCGGTCGATGGCGTCAGCTTCGACGTCCGCCGTGGCGAGACGTTCGGAATCATCGGCGAGTCCGGATCGGGCAAGACCACCATCGGCCGGGCGCTGGTGTTTCTCCTGAAGCCGACGGCGGGCGCCATTCTGCACAACGGCGCTGATCCGCAGGCGTTGCCGCGGAAGGCGTTCCAGAGCCATCGCCGTGACTACCAGATCATCTTTCAGGATCCGAATGCCGCGCTGAACCCGCGCATGACCATCATCTCGTCGGTGCTGGAACCGCTCGAACTGGCGCGTGCAGGGATCAGGGCCGAGCGCCTCGCGCGTGCACGGGAGGCGATGGATCGGGTCGGCTTGCCCGAGGAGATTGGCGAGCGGTATCCGCACCAGCTTTCCGGCGGACAAAAACAGCGCGTCATCATTGCGCGCGCACTCACGCTGCGGCCGAAGCTGATCGTCTGCGACGAGGTCGTGGCGGCGCTCGACATGTCGATCCGCGGCGACGTGCTCAATTTGTTCGCCGAGCTGCAGCGCGATCTCGGCCTGACCTATGTGTTCATCACCCATGACCTGTCGGTGGTTTCGCACATCAGCAACCGCATCGCGGTGATGTATCTCGGCCGCTTCGTCGAGCTCGGCCCGGCCGAGAGCGTTTCGGGGCGGCCGCTGCATCCCTATACCCATGCGCTGTTGTCGGCGGAACCGCTGCCGCTGCCCTCGTCGATGCGCAGCGACCGTCGCATTATCCTGCAGGGCGAGATCCCGAGCCCGATCGATCCGCCTTCGGGATGCCGTTTCCGCACCCGCTGCCAGTATGCGCAAGCGATCTGCGCCGGGCAGACGCCGGCCTGGCGCGAACTGGAGCCGGATCACTGGGTCGCCTGCCATTTCGCCGATCGCCCGAATTTTTCGCCGAGCTGACGATCATCACCTTCGATGGAGGACAATGCCATGACCAGAGTAAAGATGTGGACGACACGGCGCGAGGCGATGGCGTTGCTATCGGGCGCCGTGGCCGGCGTCGCGCTCGGCGGCAATGCCCACGCACAGGGCGCACCGAAACGCGGCGGCGTCCTGCGCATTTCGGCGCCGACCAACCCCTCGAGTCTCGATCCGGCCACCGGCGGCGCCGGCTCGGATCACGCATTCCTGTTCACCATGTACGACACACTGACCGAGTGGGACTTCGAGACCCTGAAGCCGAGGCCGGGTCTCGCCGAGAGCTGGAGCTTCACCGATCCGACCATCTTCGTGCTCAATATCCGCCCAGGCGTGACCTTTCACGACGGCACGCCGCTCGATGCGGAGGCCGTCAAGTTCAACCTCGAGCGCAACAAGAGCGATCCCAAATCCAACATCAAGGCGGATCTTGCGACCATGGCGTCGGTGGCCGTCACCGGTCCGATGCAGGTGACCTTGAAACTGAATGCGCCCGACGCCGCGTTGCCGGGCATCCTCAGCGATCGCGCGGGCATGATGGTGTCGCCGACGGCGCTCAAGGCCAGCGCGGCCGGCAACGTCGCGCGCACCCCGGTCGGCGCCGGCGCCTATACATTCGTCAGCTGGGCGGACGGCGAGCGGATCGTCGTCAAGCGCAATGAGAAATACTGGAAGGCGAACCGGCCCTATCCCGATGGCATCGAATTCGCGATCATTCCCGAGCTGACCACTGGCGTGCGCTCGGTCACCGCCGGGCAGAACGATCTGATCTATCAGCTGCCGCCACGGCAGAAGGTGGTCGTGGAACGCTCGAACAACCTCAAGGTCTTCAACGGCCCGACGCTCTACGTCTTCCAGATCTTCCTGAACTGGGCAAAGCCGCCGTTCGACGACATCAGGGTGCGCAAGGCGTTCAACTTGGCGATCGATCGCGAATCCTTCGTCAAGGCGGCGCTCGCGGGCCTTGCCGAGCCGGCCTACATGAACCTGCCGAAATCGCATTGGGCCTACGACAAATCGGTCGCCGCGCTCACGCCTTACGATCCCGGCCGGGCGCGCAAGCTGCTCGCCGAAGCCGGCTTCAAGGAGGGAACGACGATCGAACTCGTCGGCTATCCGGATCAGGATTCGGTTCAGCGCCAGGAAATCCTGATCGAGCAGTTCCGCAAGGTGGGCATCGGCGTGCGCTTCCTCAACGCGCCGATTGCCGAGGCCTCGGCGGCGTTTTTCGGCGCCGAGAAGCGGGGCTCCGGGCTGCTCGCCGCCTGGACCGGACGGCCGGATCCGAGCCTGACCTACTCGCTGATGTTCACCAAGGACGCCTATTACAACGGCGGCAGGGGGGCGGTGCCGGCGGAACTGGAAGCCGCGATCAAGGAGTCGCGCGCCTCCGAAGATATCCAGATCCGCAGCAAGGCATTCGCGACCGTGCAGCGGCTCGTGATGGAGAACGCCTTCGTCGCGCCGCTCGCCTTCCAGTTCGAACTGGTCGCGATGAACAAGAAGGTGCAAGGCTACAGGCCGAACCTGCTCGGCAAGCCGAAATACGACGACGTCTGGCTGGAGAGCTAGGGGATGGCGCGACGAAGTCCGGCAAAGGTGATCGGCAGCCGCCTGTTGCAGGCGCTGCCGGTGATCCTGCTCGCGACTTTCATGGTGTTTTCGCTGCTCAAGCTGGTGCCCGGCGACATCGCGGTGACGCTGGCGGGCGACAACGCTTCCGACGTCCGCATCGCCGAGATCAGGAAAATATACGGTCTCGACCGGCCGTTCATGGTGCAGTACGGCTCGTGGCTCGGAAACGCCGTCCAGGGCGACCTCTCGCAATCGCTGCTGACGGGAGAGAAGGTCGCGGTTTCGATCTCCCGGGCCTTTCCCAATACCCTTTTGATCGTAGCTATCGCGCTGGTGCTGGCGCTCCTGACCGGGATCCCGATGGGTATCGTGGCGGCGATCAAGCCCAACGGCTGGGTCGACAAGCTGGTCAGTATGGTCGCCTCGCTCGGCGTGGCGATCCCTGGATTCTGGCTCGCCATGATCCTGGTCGCCGAGATCTCGCTGAGGCTGAACTGGCTGCCGGCCACGGGAGCGAAATCCTTCGCGGTGTCGCCGTGGGAGGCGATCCGGCATGCGCTGCTGCCTGGAATTGCCATCGCAGCTTACGGCATGGCCGAGGTGGCGCGGCAGCTGCGCGGCTCGCTGCTGGAGGTGCTGTCGTCGCAATATGTACGGACGCTGCACGCCAAGGGGCTCTCGATGGCCAGAATTCTCTGGCAGCACGGCCTCAAGAACGTCAGCGTCAATCTGTTCACCATCATCAGCCTAATGGTCAATCGCATGCTGGCGGCGACCGTGGTCATCGAAGCGGTGTTCGCCATTCCCGGCCTGGGAAGTCTGATCGTTCGCGGCGCCATTCAGCGCGATTTCCCGATCGTGCAGGGTGTGGTGTTCACCATGGTGATCGTCGTCATCCTGGTCAACCTGATCGCCGATCTGCTGTGCGCGGCGGTCGACCCGAGGATCGAGCAATGAGCGACCTCGTGCTCCACAGCCGGCCTCGTCCGGCGGCAATGACGCGCCTGCGCCGCTTCGTCAGGTGGCTGGCCTCGGATCTGCGCGCGGCGCTGGCGATCGTCGTCCTGCTCGGACTCGTCGTCGTCGCGATCGGCGCGCCGTGGATCGCGCCCTATTCGCCGACCGCGCAGGACATCAACAATATGCTGGCGGCGCCCGGTCCAGGCCATCTGCTCGGCACCGACGATCTCGGCCGCGACATCTTCAGCCGGCTGATCTACGGCGCGCCGGCCACCGTGTATGCGAGCCTGCTCGCCGTCAGCGTCGCCGTCGCCATCGGGTTGCCGGTTGGATTGGCCGCCGGTTTCTTCGGCGGCTGGACCGATGATATCATCAGCCGAGTGATCGACACCTTTCTGTCGTTTCCCGCCATCGTGCTGGCGATCGCGGTGACCGGCGCGCTCGGCATCGGACTCACCAACGGCATGATCGCCGTCGGCATCGTGATGTTTCCGGCGCTGGCGCGGATCGTACGGGCGCGCACGCTGATCGTGCGCCAGGAACTCTATGTCGACGCGTCGCGCTGCTTCGGCGCGCCGGCCTGGCATATCCTGTGGAAGCACGTGTTGCCGAATTCGCTGCAGCCGGTCATCGTCCAGGTGACCCTGCTGTTGGCCGCGGCCCTGCTTGCGGAAGCCAGCCTCAGCTTTCTCGGTCTCGGCATCCAGCCACCGAACCCGAGCTGGGGCGCCATGCTGGCCCGCGCCTATCAATACATGGAGATCGCCCCGGAGCAGATGTATGCGCCCGGACTGGCCATTCTCGTCATTTCGCTGGCATTCAACGCGCTGGGGGAGTCCTTGCGCATCGTACTCGATCCCACCATGAAGGATCGCTGAGCTTCAACCGGAAACATCCATGCCCTTCCATAGACTACTGATCGCCAACCGCGGCGAAATCGCCATCCGTATCGCCCGTGCCGCAGGCGAAACCGGCCTTGCCACCGTCGCCATCTACCCATCGGACGACGCGCTGTCGCTGCACGTCCGGGCCGCCGACGAAGCCCACGAAATTCCGGGGCGGGGCGCGCGCGCCTATCTCGATATCGAAGCGGTGATCGCGACGGCGAAGGCTGCGAATTGCGACGCGTTGCACCCCGGCTATGGTTTTCTCAGCGAGAATTCGCTGCTGGCGCGCCGTTGCGCAGAGCAGGGGATCGTTTTCGTCGGGCCGTCCCCCGAAGCGCTCGATCTGTTCGGCGACAAGATCGAAGCCAAGCGGCTTGCCAAGCGCTGCGGCCTGCCCGTGATTGAAGGCGCCACCGGTCCGACCACGCTGGACGAGGCCAGGGCATTCTTCGCCTCGCTCGGCGCCGGTGGGGCGATCATGATCAAGGCGGTGGCCGGTGGCGGCGGCCGTGGCATGCGGTTCGTCGAGGACGCAGCGAAGCTGGAGGAAGCCTATGCGCGCTGCCAATCCGAGGCGAAGGCCGCCTTCGGAAATGCCAACGTCTATGTCGAACGCCTGATCCGCAAGGCGCGCCACATCGAGGTGCAGATCATCGGCGATCACTACGGGACGATCAGCCATTTGTGGGAACGCGAATGCACGGTCCAGCGGCGTAACCAGAAGCTGATCGAGGTCGCACCGAGCCCCTCGCTGAGCGATGGCTTGCGCACCCGCATCATCGATGCGGCAAAGGCGCTTGCAGCCGCGGCGCACTACGACAATCTCGGCACCTTCGAATTCCTGGTCGATGGCGAGACAACCGTCGGCGATCCGGCGTTCGCCTTCATCGAGGCCAATCCGCGGCTCCAGGTCGAGCATACCGTGACCGAAGAGGTGCTGGGTGTCGATCTCGTGAAGTCGCAGCTGGCGGTCGCCGCCGGCGCTACCCTGGCCTCGCTCGGCTTGGGGCAATCGGCCGTTCCGGCGCCACGCGGCTTTGCCATGCAGCTTCGCATCAACATGGAAGTGATGGACGAGAAGGGCGCGACGAAGCCGACCGGCGGTACGCTGGCGGTGTTCGATCCGCCTTCCGGCCCGGGCGTGCGCGTCGATACGTTTGGGTATGCCGGGTACAAGACCAGTGCAGCCTTCGACTCCTTGCTGGCCAAGGTGATCGTCCATTCGCCGGCCGCGAGCTGGCCCGATGTGGTGCAGAAGGCGGCGCGCGCCTTGCGCGAATTCCGCATCGGCGGTGTCGCCACCAACATTCCGTTCATCCAGGCGGTGCTGGCGCATCCGGATTTCGCCGCCAACCGCATTGCCACCGACTTCATCGATATCCATGTCGCCGCGCTGGTCAGCGCCACAAAGGAAATCGCACGGCCGCTGTTCTTCGCGGCCGGGAACGCTGCCGGGGAAGCGGCTCCATCTTCCAAAGCCAGTGAGACTGCCGCCGATCCGGCCGGGTCGGTGCCGGTGCCAGCGCCCCTGCAAGGCACCATCGTCGCCATCGAGGTCTCGGAGGGGGATCTGGTGCGTCCGGGGCAGCAGATCGCCATCCTCGAATCGATGAAGATGGAGCACCTGGTGGCAGCTCCGCACGGCGGCAAGGTTACGAAGATTGGCGCGGCAAGCGGCGCAACCCTGATGCACGGCGAGACGATTCTGTTTCTCGAGCCGGCCGAGATCGAGGGCGGCGAGGTGGAAGAGGAAGCCACCATCGATCTCGACCATATCCGCCCCGATCTTGCCGATCTCATCGCCCGCCACGCGATTACACTCGACGAGAACCGTCCCGCCGCGGTCGAGCGCCGGCGCAAGACCAATCAGCGCACCGCGCGGGAAAATATCGCGCAACTGGTCGATGAGGGCTCGTTCGTCGAATACGGATCGCTGGCGATTGCCGCCCAGCGCCGCCGGCGGAAGCTCGATGACCTCATCAGGAACACGCCGGCCGATGGCCTGATCGCGGGCGTCGCCACCGTGAACGCCGACAAGTTCGGTGCGCACGGTGCCCGCTGCATGGTGATCTCCTACGACTATACCGTGCTGGCCGGCACCCAGGGCCACATGAATCACAAGAAGATCGACCGCATGCTCGGCCTGGTCGAGCAATGGCGGATGCCGCTGGTATTCTATGGCGAAGGCGGCGGCGGCCGCCCCGGCGATACCGACCGGCTCGGCATGACCGGTCTCGACGGGCCGTCATTCGTGCAGTTTGCGAAGCTGTCCGGCCTGGTGCCGGTCGTGGGCGTGGTGTCCGGCTATTGTTTTGCCGGCAACGCCGCCATGCTCGGCTGCTGCGACGTCATCATAGCGACGAAGAATGCGTCGATCGGCATGGGCGGCCCGGCGATGATCGAAGGTGGCGGTCTCGGCGTCTACCATCCGGCCGAGGTCGGGCCGGTGTCGTTTCAGGCGCCGAACGGCGTCATCGACATTCTCGTCGAGGACGAGGAGGAGGCCACCAGCGCCGCGCAGAAATACCTGTCTTACTTTCAGGGTTCAGTTGCCTCCTGGAAGGCGCCGGATCAGCGCCTGCTGCGGCGAGCGATCCCCGAAAACCGGCTGCGGGTCTATGACATCCGCACGGTCATCGATCTCCTCGCGGATGAAGGATCGGTGCTTGAAATACGCCGGGATTTCGGCGTCGGCATGATCACCGCCTTCATCCGTATCGAAGGCAAGCCATTCGGACTGATCGCCAACAACCCAAAACACCTCGGCGGAGCGATCGATGCGCCGGCCGGGGACAAGGCCGCGCGTTTCATGCAGCTCTGCGACGCCTTCGACATCCCGATCGTGTCGCTATGCGATACGCCGGGCTTCATGGTGGGGCCCGAGGCCGAGAAGACGGCAATCGTGCGCCACGTCGCCCGCATGTTCGTGACCGGAGCGAGTCTTACGGTGCCGCTGTTCGCCGTCGTGCTGCGCAAGGGCTATGGCCTGGGCGCGCAATCCATGATCGGCGGCGGTTTCCACGCCTCCTTCTTCACGGTGGCGTGGCCGACCGGCGAGTTCGGCGGCATGGGCCTGGAAGGCTACGTCCAGCTCGGCTTCCGCAAGGAAATGGAAGCGATCGCCGATCCCGTCGAGCGGGAGAAATATTACCAGGCCAAGGTTGGCGAACTCTACGCCAACGGCAAGGCGACCTCGATCGCATCCGTCCTCGAGATCGACGAAGTCATCGACCCCGCCGAGACCCGCCGCTGGATCATGGCCGGCCTCAATTCCGTGCCGAAGCCCGAACCGCGCAGTCACCGCAAGCGGCCCTGTATCGACGCCTGGTAGGATCGCGAAAGCAGAGCCGATCCGTGCCCGGGGTTGTGCCGCCCTTCAAGGATGCCGATCGCGGGCCTTTGCGTTTGAAAGCTTTGACATGAACCGGGTGATGAGCGCCGCCACCTCGTCGGGCTTCTCGTCGAGCGCAAAGTGGCCGGCGTCGATGATGTGAACCTCGGCGCCGGGAATCTCGCGCTTGTAGGCATGCGCTTCCGCGGTCTCAAAAGACTGATCGTATCGCCCCCAGACCACCAGTGTCGGCGGTTTCGTCTGGCCGAGCCAGGCCTGCCACGCCGGATAGCTGGCGACATTGGTCCGGTAGTCGAAGAACAGATCGATCTGGATGTCGCTCTCGCCAGGCCTGTTCAGAAAGGCGAATTCGTCAGACCACAGGTCCGGATCGTAATTGGCCACGTTGGGGCTGGAGCCGAGATGCCTGCGCTGCGCTCCCGCCAGCGATGTCAGGCCCTGTTTGAAGCCTGCCTCGTTCGCCGCGCGGTCTGCCCAGAATTCCCGCATCCTGTTCCAGCGCGGACCGAGGCCGTCGTCATGGGCGACGGCGTTCTGGATGACGATGCCCTGCACGCGCTCGGGATGCGCGATCGCGAGCCGGAATCCGACGGGGCCACCGTAATCCTGCATATAGAGTACGTAGCGGCTGGCTCCGACCGTTTCGGTAAAGTGCTGCATCACTTCCGCGACATGATCAAAAGTATAGGCGAACGCCTTGGGATCCGGGGCATCGCTATGGCCGAAGCCCGGATAGTCGGGAGCCAGCAGGTGGAACTTGCCGGAAAGCCGCGCCAGCAGCGGATCGAACATCCGAGAGGACGAGGGAAAGCCGTGCAGCAGCAGGAGCGTCGGTTTGTCCGGCGCTCCGGCCTCGCGGTAGAAGATGTCCAGGCCGTCGACCTTGACGGAGCGATAGAAGACCGGCGGCGGTCCTTTTGGGGAAGGGGCGGTTGGCGTGGCCGCTTGCGCCAATCCGTAAAGCAGCAGTCCGAGACACGCTGCGGCGGAAACGCTTGAAAACAATCGGGACATAAATTCTCCGGGTTTGGGCGTGTCGATGGCTGGATGGTCAAGGCTCGCGTTCATCAGGACGGCCTGTATGAATGTTTCGGCCGACGATGGCGTCATGCGAATGAAGGATGGGCGGTACGCTGATTGTCTCGCGTCGAACACACACACGGCAATGTGATGCAACGCTGCTGGAATAACCGGACGTCGGCAAAGCGGTAACGAAAACGCAAACCTGATCGCGTCTCCGCATCACAAGTTGATGATGATGCTTTCCTCCAATCGCACGACGCGCCGCCGGCACATCCACCGCAATTTCAGAGTTCGCGAGGTGCACATCTGCACGCGCAACTGAATTGTGAGGATCAATATTATGGCCAATTTCATCGGAACCAGCGCCGACGAAATCATCATTCCGTCCTTCGTTTCATCGACGGTCCCGGCAAGCGGCGGGGTTCGTCCGTCGAACGCCGCGGACTCTATCGACGGCGGCGCCGGCAACGACATCATCGACGGTGGCAGCGGCAATGACGTCTTGCTCGGTGGCGACGGCAACGATTTGCTGATCGGCGGCAATGGCAATGACACCGTTACGGGTGGTCGCGGCAATGACACAGCGCTGCTCGGCAACGGCAACGACCTGTTCGTCTGGAATCCGGGCGACGGCAGCGACGTGGTCGAGGGCGGGGCGGGCACCGACACGTTGCAGTTCAACGGCTCCAATGTCGGCGAACGTATCGATATCTCGGCCAGTGGCGGCCGCGCGACGCTTTTTCGAGACGTCGGGACCGTTACGATGGACCTCAACAGCGTCGAGCGCATCCAGATTGCGGCTTCGGGCGGCGCCGACACCGTCACGGTCAACGATCTCTCCGGTACCAGCGTCAGGCAGGTCGCTGTCGACCTGGCAGCCGCGGGCACCGGCAATGGCGACGGCCAGGCGGATACCGTGGTCGTTAACGGGACTTCGGGCGACAATCGCATCAATATCGCCAGCAGCGGCGCATCCGTCACCGTCAGGGGGCTGTCCGCGCAGGTGATCATCGATCATGCGGAGGGCGCCGATGATTCGCTCGTCGTCAATGGTCTCGATGGCAACGACACCATCAACGCTTCGGCGCTCGTTGCCGGTCAGATCAGGCTCACGATCAATGGCGGCGCTGGTAACGATACGATCCACGCCAGTGATGGCGGAGATATCCTGCTCGGTGGCGACGGCAACGATATTCTGATCGGCGGTACCGGCGGCGACCACTTCTCGGGCAATGATGGCGATGATTTTATCATCGGAGGTGGTGGAAACGATGTGGCCGATGGCGGTGCCGGCAATGACCTCATCCGGACCGGCTCCGGCAGCGATTTCCTCCAGGGGGGCTCCGGCAACGATACGATCCAGGCCGGCGGCGGCAGCGACTTCATCGAGGGCGGCGATGGCAATGACATCATCGCCGGTGGAGCGGGCAACGACGTGGCGTTGCTCGGCGCCGGCGACGACCGGTATGCCTGGAATTCCGGAGACGGCAGCGACGTCGTCGAGGGCCAGACTGGTATCGATACGCTCGCCTTCGACGGCTCGAGCGCCAACGAGGTCATTGCGGTCTCGGCCAATGGCCAGCGCGTGCTGCTGACGCAGGATGTCGGCAATGTCACGATGGACATCAATGGCGTCGAGAACATCGCGATCAGCGCCGGCGGCGGCGATGACGTCATTGTCGCCGGTAACGGACTGGCGACGCTCACCAGCCGGACGATCGATGGCGGTGCAGGCAACGACAGGATCACCGGCGGTGACGGCAGCGACAGGCTGATCGGCGGCGATGGCGACGATACCGTCACGGGTGGCCGCGGCAACGACGTGGCGTTGCTCGGTAGCGGTAATGACCTGTTCGTCTGGAATCCGGGTGACGGCAGCGATATCGTCGAGGGCCAGGCAGGCTTCGATATGCTGGTGTTCATCGGCTCCAATGCCGGCGAGCATGTCGATATCTCGGCCAATGGCGGCCATGCAAGGCTGTTCCGCGATGTCGGCGCGGTCACCATGGACCTCAACGGGGTCGAGCGGATTCAGCTAGCGGCCCTGGGCGGCGCCGACACCATCACGGTCAATGATCTCTCCGGTACGGGCGTCAGGCAGGTCGCCATCGACCTCGCGGCGACCGGCGGCGCCGGTGACGCTCAGGCGGACAACGTGATCGTTAATGCTACGGCAGGCAATAACCGCATCAGCATTGCAGCTACCGGCAGCATGGTCACCGTCAGCGGGTTGCAGGCAGAGGTGACCATCGATCATGCCGAAGGCGCCGACGACTCGCTCCTCATCAGTGGTCTCGATGGCAATGACAGCATCGACGCTTCCGCGCTTGCCGGCCAGATCAACCTCACGATCGACGGCGGCGCGGGCAACGACAACATCATCGGCAGCGCCGGTGACGACGTGTTGAGCGGCGGCGACGGCAATGACGTTGTCACCGGCGGAACGGGGGCCGACCTGGTGCTGCTCGGCGCCGGCGACGACCGCTTTGTCTGGAATTCCGGCGATGGCAGCGACATTGTCGAAGGCCAGGCGGGTGTCGATACGCTGGTTTTCAACGGCTCGAGCGCCAGCGAGAATATCGACATCTCGGCCAATGGCGGCCGGGCGAGATTGTTCCGCGACGTCGGCAATGTCACGATGGATATCAACGGCATCGAGCGTGTCCAGATCGCGGCCTCTGACGGTCCCGATAACATCGTGGTCAATGACCTCACCGGCACCGGCATCACACAGGTTGCGATCGATCTGGCCGCGACCGGTACATCCTATGGCGACGGTCAGTCCGATCAGGTGATCATCAACGGAACCGCCGGAGGTGATTTCATCACCGTCGATCGCAGCGGTGGCGCCATCAGGGTGAGCGGGCTTGCCGAGACCGTGACCATCGCGCACGCCGAGGGCGTGCTCGACCGGCTGACGGTGTCGGGCGGTGCAGGCGATGACGTGATTGACGCCAGCAGCCTGCCGACCAATCAGATCGGCCTCGCTCTCAATGGCGGTACCGGTAACGACGTCATCCTGGGAAGCCGCGGCAATGACAGCGTCAATGGTGGCATCGGCAACGATGTGGCGGCGCTGGGCGACGGCAACGATCTGTTCACCTGGAAGCCGGGTGACGGCAGTGACGTCGTCGATGGCCAGCGCGGCGTCGATACGCTGGCGTTCAACGGCTCGAATATCGGCGAAAACATCAGCATTTCTGCAAACGGTGGGCAAGCGACGCTTACCCGGGACGTTGGCGCCGTCACCATGCACCTCACGAGCGTCGAGCGCATCGAGCTCTCGACTTTGGGCGGGGCGGATCACGTTGCGGTCAATGACCTCTCCGGTACCGGCGTGAGGCAGGTGGCGATCGATCTTGCGGCGTCGTTTACCGGCAGCGGCGACGGCCAGGAGGACACCGTCACGATCAATGGCACGGCAGGCAACGATTACGTCAATCTGACAGCTGCCGGCTCCTTGATCACCGTCAGCGGGTTGCCTGCGCAGGTGACCGTCGACCACGGGGAGGCGGGAGACCTTCTGACGGTCAACGGCGGCGCGGGCAACGACACCATCGATGCCTCTGCGGTGCCCTCCGGGGCGATGGCGCTGGCGCTCAGCGGCGGTGACGGCAACGATACGATCACGGGCGGCAACGGCAACGATGCCCTGGTTGGCGGCAACGGAAATGACACGTTCGTGTTCAATTTCGGCACGAGCGGCCAGGATGTGATCCAAGATTTCCAGGTCCACGGCTCAAGCGCGTCGGGTGACGTGATCGGGCTCGCCGGCTTTTCGGATCATACGTTCGATCAAGCTCTTGCGGATGGTCATATCGCGCAGTCAGGGGCGGATGTCGTCATTTCGGATGGAACCGGCATCATCGCGACGTTGCAGAACGTCTCGCTTGCCGCCCTTCATGCCAACGACTTCATGTTTTCGTGATCCGTGGCCCGAAAAGGTTTCGCTGCTGCCGCCTCAAGGGGCGGCAGCGTTTTCCTGGGTGCTGAGATTGACTTGGCTTCACCAGTAGGCCGCCCTGCGGGATTGCGAGGCCATCACCTGAGCTGCGTCGGCCGAGCGGACGCCAGTATCAATTTTATACAATACGACGCCATGTGCCAGGGCGATGCCGGCGATGGCGCATATCAGTAGGATTCGCTTCAGCACGATTCGCTCCTCTGGAATAGCGGAGCCACAGATAGGTTTCGATCGGCTCGTCGTCCTCCCCCATTCGGACGAAGTCCGATTACAATATTTTGATCCGCGAGCGAGGTTGACACGGCGGCAGGCAGCCGCCGTGTCAAGCAAGTGTCCGGAAGGAGAGGGGTCAGTTCGCCAGCGGCGTGGAGAAGCCTGCAACGAGCTTGACCAGATCGGCCTGGCGGCCGACGCCGGTCTTTTCGAACAACCGGCTGAGGTGGGTCTTGACGGTGGTAGCGGCAACGCCGAGAGACGCAGCCACCTCCGGAACGCCGCCGATATCGACGATGGCAAGCAGGACGCGCAGCTCGGCAGGCGTCAGCTTGTACATCTCGCCGATGACCTCGGCAGGCGAGGACTCGAGAGCGGCCTTTCGGACGAACAATGCGGCGACCGCATTGAAGCCAAGGCCGACGCCGCGCCGTGCACCGGAGGTCAGCGGCAACACATGGGCGATGTAGCGTTCGCCATTATGCGCGGTCAACGGCAGCGCTGTCCCCTTGACGCCGAGAACGGTGTCACCCGCGCTCGCGGCGACGAGGATATCGCGCAAGGCTGCGTTGGTCGCCGCGTCGCCGGCGACAAGCCGTCCGCAGGCGCCTTTGCGGAGGAAATCGGCGGCTTCAAGAAGGGCGCCGCCGACGGAGTTGGCATGGACAATGCGGCCGCTGGCGTCGACCAGGACCATGCCGGCACTCAGCCCATCGAAGACATCCGTAAAGCATATCGCCTCGGCTTCCTTGTGATGGATGGTCTTGCCGATCAGCAGCGCACGACGCACGTGGGGAATGACGAGCGCCATGCGATGGCGCATTTGGTCATCGACCAAGCCGCTCGTCTCCTGCCGCGCAACGCTGAGGAACGTGCAACTCGTCGCCGATCTCTCGATCACCGCGCTCGCAATGTCGCCCCAGCCATGCGGCTGCGCCCACTCGCGATAGAAGCGGCCCCGGCGAAATTCGTCATAGGGTACGAGATCTACAGCGCTCACGATCTGATCGACGCCGACGGACCCCGGATCCGCCGTCGAATCGAGCTTAGGATAGCTCTCCGAATAGGCCTGCAGGGTCTCGGGATCATTCCCGATGTAACAGTAGAGGTTCTCGGAATCGTTCAGGGCATGCTTCGAAAGGAGACTGCCCGAATGGCCACCGGTAAAGCCGGCAATTCTGTCGAGAACATCGGTTCGTAGGTCGGGGTCGAATACGGCGTCATAGATATCGCCGATCAGTGCGGAAAGCTGCTTTCTATCATCCATTATTAGTAGTCCCAGGGAAAATGACGTGGAAGGAAATGACGGTCGCGTCCCGCCGCCGAGACATTACGATTCAGTGGCATTTCCGTGGCAGGTCAAGCCGGGCACGTCATTGCGTGGCGCGAAACGGCTAGGCGACGCTTCAAATTAACGTGTCGGTGTGGAAGCGGGATTCACCATGCGATGACGGCCTCCTCCGATCGGAGGATATTGGGATCCG
The DNA here is from genome assembly GCF_018736105.1 of Bradyrhizobium sediminis. Taxonomy (NCBI): domain Bacteria; kingdom Pseudomonadati; phylum Pseudomonadota; class Alphaproteobacteria; order Hyphomicrobiales; family Nitrobacteraceae; genus Bradyrhizobium; species Bradyrhizobium sediminis. The sequence continues at coordinate 4,108,839 of NZ_CP076135.1, read as the reverse complement.
TTCAAGAAATTATCATCACCCGTCGTCTGACCGAATGACGACGGTAAGTCGCTCGAATTCTATGTTCGCGCGATACGCAACATAGCAAGCGAGGCAGGCCGATGCGCGCATACAGCAATGAAGCAACACGGTCATTCGAGCCGACGGTGGTCGCCACGCGACGGAGCTGGCGGAAGCGGCGAATCCATTTCCGGCTGCGCAGTTTCGGACGCGTCGCCGGATTACACATGAGCGGCATATGGACAGGCCTGATCAGGGCGCTTCATGACTCGCGGAGCCGGTTGGCGGCGCGCTTGATCGCTCAGCATCGGCATCTCATCCACGACGATCATTGTGCCGATCGCAAGGGGCCTCAGACGCGGGCAGCCGATTTCGTGGAGTGATAACGCGATGCCGTGGCGGCTTTACTTCGTGCTGGCGGCCTTGATGGTCGTCTTCGCATTCGCACACATACTGGCGCTGCAAAAACTGAATGCAATGCAGGGCGAGGGGCCGGCTGCGATCGATAGGCTGGTCGACTAGATCTCGCCGGACGCCGCGCCGGGAATCCTGCCTAGAGTGGCAATCCGACGCTGTGCAGCGCATCGAAAACCCGGTCGCAATAGGATTGCGGCAGCGGTGGCAGACCTTGTTGCACGTCCGAGATGGTCAGCTCCGGGTAGTCCTCCCGCAGCGCAGTTACGCTGCGGCGGGCTTCGGATTCATCTCCGATCAGTACGTAAGCGGGGCACATGGTGCGGTGGATCCAGGTCGCCGACGGATGCTCGGCCAGCGCGCGTTGTTGCCAATGGGCGGCTTCCGAATAGCGGCCCGACTCGAAATGGGCGCAGCCGATACCAACCATGCTGTTGAAGGCGAGACTGTCATGGGGCGCGAGGTCGAGTGCTATCTTGAACCGCTCGATCCCCGAGTCCGCGTCGCCGTTGTAAACGTCGATCCATCCGCTGCGGCTCCAGGCCCAGGCGGAACCGCCGTCGATCGAGAGCGCCTTGCGGATCATCAGATTCGCGGCATCGAGGTCGTGCAGGAAGGTGAGGGCGTTGCCCAGCACGGCAAGCACGGTAGCGTCCCCGCCAAGACTTTGCGCCTTCCGTGCCAGTTCAGCGCTTCGCGCGCGGTCTTCGGTCGGAGTCGTGGCGAAGTGATAGACCACGCGCTGCCCGTATGCCCATGCCGCGAGTGCGGTCGCCAGTGCATGGCCGGGGTCGCGTTTCATCGCCCGTTCGAGCAAGTCCAGCGCGTACGCGTTGCCTTCGGCATTGAGCGAAAGAACGAAGGGCATCGCCCGCAGCGCCAGGTCGTGCGGACTGAGATCGGCGTCCGCCTTGCGGCCGGCGCGATCGATTTCCGCCAGGCGCAGGCATGGTTGCACCGCTGCCACGATTTTGGTGGCGAGATGCTCGTCGGGGATGGTGTCGTCTCCAAGCGGGCCATCGGACCGATGCGCGGTCAGATGACAGCCGGTTTCGGCATCGATCAGCCGGAGGGTCAGGCGGGTTTGTCGATCCGATCCGCTGATCGTGCCCACGAGATGGTAGCGCGCCGCGCCGGGTTGCCGGGTGACGACGGCGCCGGCCCGGTTCAGCGCGGTGGTGAGTTCATCGGCAATACTGCGCGCGATGCCGCCGTGTTCCGGGGCGGCGTCGATCGGGCCGAGCGCGACCATGGGCCGGTCGCGGCTGGAGATGAAAAAGGCAGGCATCGCCGAGAGCGCATCGTTGAAGATAGCCTGCCGCTTCAAGGTCTGCGACGGCGTTTCGCCGAACTGGCGGCGATAGTCGACGGAAAACCGCCCGAAATGCGGGAAGCCGCAGCGCAGGGCGACATCCATCACCTTGGCATCGGGCAGGCCCTGCAGCAGTTCGCGGCGCGCGCGCTCGAATCGGACGTCGCGGAGAGCGGCGCGGGGCGTCTTGCCGAGAAACAGCCGGAATTGCCGCTGCAGCGTACGGCTGGACAAGCCCGCCGCCCCGGCCAGTTCGGTCACGCTCCAGTCGCGCCCGGGATTTCCGCGCATGGCGTCGAGCGCGCGGCGGACGCCGCGCGGCAGCGGCGCCGAGTTCGAAGTTCCGTGGGCGCATGCATTCATGGAGATACTCCGGCGATATGACTGTAAACACCGATGGCGGTGAAAAATTTCATATTCTGGATAGCCCTGTCGCGAATTGGATAGAGACGGGATGCCTCTTAGACTAGGTCTGCGGAACCGGGATTAGGTTCAGATCAGGAGCAATTTTTGCGACAGGATCTGATCGCGATCTGCGGAACATGAGCATTGGGCGGCGCCGATTGTGGCGAGCCAAAAGCACCAACATCGCCATCCAATTTGAACGGAGGAACAATTATGATTGCATCCGCGGCAGTACAGAACGCCCAGCCCAGCCCAGTCGATCTGGGGGTTCTCAAGACACGCCAGCAAGGCGCCTGGTCTTCCGGCGATTATGCGGTGGTCGGCACCACCCTTCAGATCGTCGGCGAGGAACTGTGCGAAGCCCTCGATCTTCGCGCCGGGCAGAAGGTTCTCGATGTCGCCGCCGGTAACGGCAACGTCACGCTCGCCGCGGCCCGCCGCTGGTGCGACGTGGTGTCGACGGACTATGTGCCGAGCCTGCTCGAACGCGGCCGGCTCCGCGCCGCGGCCGACGGTTTGTCGGTCGAGTTCAGGGAAGCCGACGCGGAGGCGCTGCCTTTTGCCGATGGCAGCTTCGATGCCGTGGTCTCGACCTTCGGCGTCATGTTCACGCCCGACCAGGACAAGGCGGCGGCGGAATTGCTCAGGGTATGCAGGAGCGGGGGCAAGATCGGCCTCGCCAACTGGACGCCGGAAGGCTTCATCGGGCAGGTCTTCAAGACGCTCGGCAAATACTTGCCGCCGCCGGCCGGTGCGAAGTCGCCCGCATTGTGGGGGACCCGGGCGCGGATTGCCGAAATGTTCGGACCTTCGGCCCTCGTCATCGAGGCCGAGCCGCGCAACTTCGTGTTCCGCTACCGGTCGCCGGAGCACTTCATGGAGATCTTCAAGAGCTATTACGGCCCGATACTCAAGGCCTTCGCCGCACTCGATGCCACAGGCCAGCAGGGGCTGCGAAACGACCTGCTCGCGCTGATCGGGCGGATGAACCGCGCCGAGGACGGCACGATGGTCGTTCCGAGCGAATACCTCGAAATCGTGATCGCCAGGCGCTGATCCGGATTTCTCCTGGCGAGGAAGTTCGCGCGAGGCCGGCCGCCGGGCAATCGATCGTCCGGCGGCCTTGCCTCGGCGAAATACCATCCGCCGAACTTGTCCGTTCTTGAGGGAATGGGTCAGACCATGATCGAAGACACACGTGGATGCATCGACTACGACGAATCCGGAGAGGGCCGGACTGTCGTGCTGGTGCCGGGATCGTGCAGCACCGGCGCAGCCTGGCGGCCGGTGATGGCGCAATGGGAGAACGACTATCGCTGCGTCACCACGAGCCTGCTCGGATATGGCGGCACGCTGGAACGGCGCAGCGCTGACGACGCCGATATTGCCCATGAGGCGGAAGTGCTGGAAGCCGTGATCCGGCGCGCCGGCTGCCCGGTGCACCTCGTCGGCCACTCCTTTGGCGGCCTGTCGGCGCTCGCCGTCGCGCTCCGGGCGCGTGTGCCACTCCTGAGCCTGACCATCGCCGAGGCGCCGGCGCTGGAGATCCTGCGGCACGCGGGCGAGTACCGGCACTATCTGGCGTTCCGGAAGATGTCCGAATCCTACTCCAGGGCCCATCAGGCCGGCGAGACCACGGCGATCGAACAGATGATCGATTTCTATGGCGGTGCGGGGACTTTCGCCGGCTGGCCGCAGCGCGTCCGCGATTACGCAACGCAGACCACCCCGGCCAATCTCCTGGATTGGGCCAGCGCCTACGGTTTCGAGCTGACGTCCGGGTTGCTCGCGACGGTGAAAATTCCGACGCTGGTGTTGTGGGGCGAGGCCAGTCACCCCGCCGCCAAGCGCGCCAACCAGCTTTTGGGCCAGTGCATCCCGGACGCCAAAGTCGCCACCATCGCAGGCGCGGCGCATTTCATGATCTTGACTCATGCCGGGGAGGTGGCGGGCATGATCGAGCGACACATGGCACGGGCGGAACACAGGGTGGCGGCGGCTGCGGCGGTGCCGGCCAACTGAATCTGGATTCGTCTTCAGCGACAAAGGGGATCCGGACCTTCGGATCCCCCTGCCTGTTCTATTGCAGATCGGATATTGGCGACCTCGCCGATCGACGGCTGTCGGATGAGGCGACCGCTATTCCGCGACGGCCTCGCCCGAGCCGCCAAATTCCTTCGGAAAATCCTTCAGCTTCGGCAGGCCGTCCCGCATCGGCAGCACCGTTTCGGCATAATTGACGTGAACGCCGGGCGCGAAGGCAAGCGTCGGGATCGTCGCGGTGAATACGTCGACGAGTCCCAATGGCGGGTGATTGGTCATCAGATGCCCGCCGCACTTCGCGCAATATTGGCGCTGGCTGAGCGGGGTCTTCTGGAACGTCGCCACATGTTCGGCTCCCGATGTTACGCGCACGGCTCCCGGCTTCCAGAGGCTGAAGGCATTCACGGGCCCACCGGACCACGAACGGCAGGAACTGCAGTGGCAATAACCCATGGCTTCCGGCGAGCCGGTGACCTCCAGTTTGACAGCGCCGCAGAAGCAGCTTCCAACATGAGCCATGGCTCTTCCTTTCGAGTTGGGATGTTGCCGGTCCACCACCGAGCGGCCGGGGATAATTGGCTCTGCGTTAGCAGACCGGCTGCCGCGCCGCGTCCGTCGATTGGATGACGGAGCCGCATCAATTCGTGATCTCTTGTGATCCATCGGTGTGTGCTTGCGCGTCATCGCGAACGTCCTCCGACCGCATGACGCAATGCATTGCGTGCAGCGCTACGGTGTGGCCGAAGCCCGCTTCATGCGAGATCATCGATCGAGGAGGTTTTTGTGGGAAATATGGCCGCCATTTCGTCGAGCAAGCTGGCGCTGGCCTGTGCGGATTTCCTGTGGCGACAGGATGCAGCCCTGCGAAGCCTCGGCCTGGAGCGGTTATCGATCGACGCGGGCCGGGCCACAGTCGCCATGACCGTGCTGCCGGGCATGGTCAACGGCATTGGCATCACGCACGGTGGCGCGATTTTCAAACTCGCCGACGCGGCATTTTCACTGGCCAGCAACGCCTACAATGAACGAACGGTCTCCGCGCATTGCAGCATTTCGTTCCTGCGGCCGACCAGGCTCGGCGACCGTCTCGTAGCGACGGCGACGGAGGTCGTGCGTTCCGTGCGCTCCGGAATCTATGACGTTCGCGTGACCTTCGAAGATGAAGTCGTGGCGGAATTCCGCGCACATTCGCGCGTCATCGGCGGCAGCCTGCTGTCGACTGCGCTCTGATCTTCACGGCTTCGATGCATCCGCAATATGCCGGCCCGCGATATAGCCGAAGGTCAGCGCGGGCCCGAGCGTGATGCCGGCGCCGGGATAGTTGCCGCCCATGATGCTCGCCATGTCGTTGCCGGCGGCATAGAGCCCTTCGATGACGCGGCCATCGCCGTCCAGCGCGCGGGCGCTCGCATCGGTTCTGATCCCGGCATAGGTGCCGAGATCTCCGATCACCATCCTGATCGCGTAGAAAGGTCCGTTTTCGACCGGGGCGACGCAGGGGTTCGGTCCGTGCAGCGCATCGCCCTGAAAGCGGTTATACGCGCGCGATCCCTTGCCGAAGGCCGTATCCTGTCCGCTCGCCGCCGATGCATTGAACTGCGTCACCGTCGCCTCGAGCCCTCGGGCGTCGATACCGGCCTTGGTCGCCAGTTCCGCCAGCGTAGCGCCGCGCATGAGGTAACCGGTGCTGAGGTGGCGGCCGATCGGCATCGGAAACGGCGGCACGCATCCGAGGCCATATTTGCGCAGGGTTTTGTGATCGCAGATCAGGAAGGCGGCGATCTCTTCGCCGGGCCTGGCGGCCTTCATCATGTCCTGGACGAAGTCGTGATAGGAGTTGCCCTCGTTCGCAAAGCGCGCGCCGTCGCGCATCACGGCGATCACGCCGGGCTTGGCGCGATCGATGAAATGCGGCATCACGCCGCTGGTGCCGTCTTTCCGCTTGGTGACCGATACCGGCACCCATGCCGCGGCATTGGGCAGTGTGTCTTCGACGCGTCCGCCGACCGCTTCCGCCATGCGCAGGCCGTCGCCGGTGTTGCCGGCCGGGCCGGGCGAATAATGCTGGGTGCCGTCGGGCGCGTGCGGAAACATCGCCTTGCGCCTGGCAACGTCATGCGGGAAGCCGCCGCAGGCCAGCACCACGCCGCGTCTGGCATGGACGCGGACGAGGCGTCCTTCCCGCTCGACCATGGCGCCGCGCACCGCACCGTTGTCGACGATCAGTTCGCGGACGGGGGATGACAGCCACAGGGGTATGTTGAGGTCGAAGGCGGATTTCGCCAGCCGTCCGGCAAGCGCGTTGCCGTTGGTCAGCGTCATGCCGCGGCCGTAACGCATCACGTCCATGAGATGGCGGGACAGCCGCTTGGCGACATAAACCGCCGACGTCAGCGATTTGGTCGCGCGCATGAAGTGGATGATCTCCTTGCCCGACCCCAGCATCATGCCGAACACGGTCAATTCCGGCAGCGGCGCGCCGAGATTCCTGACATGTGGGCCGAGCTCGCGTCCGTCGAACGGCCGCGTCACCATCGAGCGGCCGCCCTGGGTTCCGCCGGGTGCTTCGGCATGATAGTCGGGAAACACCAGCGGCATGTCGAAACGCAGTGCGGTTTGCGAGGTGAAGAAATCGACCGCTTCCGGTCCGGCGGTAAGGAAGGCATCGACCCGCGCCGCGTCGAAGCTGTTGCCCGCTTCATGCCGCAGATAGGTTCGCGCCTGATCCGGGCTCTCCTTGATGCCCCAGGCGTGCGCCAGCGACGTCCCGGGAATCCAGAGCCAGCCGCCGGAGCGCGCGGTGGTGCCGCCGAAACGCGGCTCCTTCTCGACAATGAGGACATTGAGGCCGCCATGGCCTGCGGTGACGGCGGCGGACATGCCGGCGGCGCCGGAGCCGACCACGAGCACGTCGCATTCATAAGTAGTGTCTGCGCCATCGCGCTCGCCGTCCGCCACGCCACCCCTCCCGGTTTTTCCAAGCAAAGCTGCTTTTGTCTGAATCTGCAATAGCATCACCTATGCTGTGACGCATGCTGACAGGCTGAAACGAACTGGCTATCAATGAATGCCGGGAGGAAAAAATCGATGCTTGAAAAAGTCGATGTCCTGATCGTCGGTTCCGGCGCATCTGGCGCCGCGGTGGCGTGGAGCCTTGCCGATACCAGGATGCGGATCGTCTGCCTCGAGCAGGGCGATTGGGTGAAGCCGGCGGACTATCCCAGCAACGGAAGGGATTGGGAGGCGCGCCTGTTCAGCGATTTCGCCATCAACCCCAACCGCCGCGCGCGGCCGACCGACTACCCGATCAACGACGCCAATTCACCGATCAAGGTGGTGAATTTCAACGGCGTCGGCGGCAGCACCATCATGTACACTGCGCATTTCCCGCGCATGCATCCCTCCGATTTCAAGGTGCGCACGCTCGACGGGGTCGCCGACGACTGGCCGATCGATTACGCCACGCTGGAGCCGTACTTCGCCGAGAACGACCGCATGATGGGCGTCTCGGGGCTCGCGGGCGATCCCGCCTATCCGCCGAAGCAGCCGCCGATGCCGCCGCTGCCGCTCGGCAAATCCGGCGCCCGGTTCGGCAAGGCGATGAACCAGCTCGGCTGGCACTGGTGGCCGTCCGACTCGACCATTGCCACCACCGACTACGAGGGCCGCGCGCGCTGCATCAATCTCGGCCACTGCACGCCCGGCTGCGCGCAGGGCGCCAAGGCCTCCACCGATATTACCTATTGGCCGCACGCGATCCGCGCCGGGGTCGAATTACGCACCATGTGCCGGGTTCGCGAAGTCACGGTCGATGAGCACGGCATGGCGTCCGGCGTCATCTATTACGACGCCGAGGGCAAGGAGCAATTCCAGCCCGCCGAAGTCGTCATCCTCGCCTGCAACGGCGTCGGTACCCCGCGGCTGATGCTGAATTCGGTGTCGGCGAAATTCCCCAACGGCATTGCCAATTCCTCAGGGCTGGTCGGCAAGAACCTGATGTTTCACCCTTACGCGCTGACCTACGGCTATGTCGACGAACCGCTCGATGGCAATCACGGCCCGCCGCTCTGCCTGTGGAGCCAGGAATTCTACGAGACCGACCCTGGCCGCGATTTCGTTCGCGGCTATACCTTCCAGTTCGGCCGCGGCGTCGGCGCCATCATGGAAGCGATCGTTAGCTCCGCCGCCGGGCGACTGCCCTGGGGCGACGACCACCATGCCGCCTACCGGAAACTGGTGAACCGCCGCATCGGGCTTTCGGCGATCTGCGAGGACCTGCCCGAGGAGCACAATCGGGTGACGCTCGATCCCGTGCTGAAGGATTCCAGCGGCATCCCCGCGCCAAAACTCGACTACACCATCAGCGCCAACAGCATGAAGATGATGAACCACGGCATCGCGCGGGCCAAGGAGATTCTGACCGCCGCCGGCGCCAGCAATGTCGCCGTCGAGAGTCCGATCCTGAACGGCGGCTGGCATCTGCTCGGCACCGCGCGCATGGGAACCGATCCGGAGCGTTCGGTGGTCAACGAATGGGGCCGCTGCCATGACGTGAAGAATCTGTTCATCGTCGACGGCAGCATCTGGGTGACGTCAGGCGGCGTGAACCCGACCTCGACGATTCAGGCGCTGGCGCTCTATATCGCCGACAGCATCAAGCAGCGCCTCGCCAATCTGTTCGACTGAAAGCGATTTTCATGCAGAACCACGAGCTTTCCCCCGACCAAATCCGCGACCTTCGCGCGCTGGCCGGCATGATCATCCCCGCGAGCACGGTCTACGACGTGCCCGGCGCCGACGACGATAAAATACTCAACGACATCCTGCGCAGCCTGGAGCGCGACCGCGACGACATAGCGCGTGCATTGGCGCATCTCGCCGCGATCGGCGGCTGTGCGTTCGCCGACCTGGAATCGGAGCACCGCACCGAGGTGGCCGCCGTCTTTCGTGAGGTCGGCGGCGCGTCGCTGGCTGCCTTGGTCCGCGTGGTGCTGCTTTGCTACTACCGCGACGACCGGGTGATGCGATCGCTCGGCCAGGAGGTTCGCCCGCCTTTTCCCAAGGGCCATGTGGTGGAACAGGGCGACTGGTCGCTGCTCGATCCGGTCCGCGCAAGGAAGCCGATGTATCGCACGGTCGACTAGGGCGTGGACGCATTGGCGCGTCATGGGCGGACTTGTCACTGGTTCCGCCCGGTCGCGAATGACCCATAATTCGGCGCTTCCTGGCCACGCGAGAAGCTGCTTCATTTCCGGTCCGCCCGCGGCTAGTCTCGACCCATCTGTTCGGACGACATCCACCTTACTCCCGCCGCGAGATGGGAAATCGGTGCGTTCGCTTGCTTCGGAAGGACGACAGGATGCGGGCAGTGATTGTCGGTGCGGGAATGGGCGGGTTGATGACGGCGTTGGCGCTGCGACAGTCCGGCGTCTTCGCATCGGTCGATATCTACGAGCAGACGAAGGTGCCCAGCACCGCAGGCGCCGGGTTGAACGTCCCGCCCAACGGGGCGAGGATATGTCGTTGGCTGGGCGTCGACCTCGATGGCGGGGATCCCAAGGGCCCCGACGGGGCGATCGACGGCGGCCGGGCGGCAATTCTGGAGTCGACACGGCAGTTCAATGCAGACGGGAGCGTGACAAAGAGGTCGTTCGATCATGTCACCGCGGCGGGCGACGGCGCCGGGTTTCATCACATGCACAGGCTGGACCTGTTGATGTGCCTGTATAAGCGGGTGTTCGAGTTCGGTCCCGACAGCGGGGCGCCATGTCCGATCACCGTGCATATGGACTGCAGGCTGACACAGTTGTGTCAGACCGCCGGCGAGGTGACGGCGACCTTTTCGAATGGTCGGACCGCCACGGGAGAGGTTCTCGTGGGTGCCGACGGGATCAACTCTGCCACGTTGCAGCTGGCGTGGCCGAACCCGCGTCCCAAGCGCTGGACCGAGGTGACCTGCTTTCGTGGGCTGATTCCGCGGACGGCGGTCGCCTCGCTCCGGAAGGCTGACGGCAGCCCGCTGGACCACAATCCCGTCGACTCGTTCAGCATGGACCGCCATCGGAACGACAAGAGCGGGGCGACGACGTACTGGGTGCGCGGCGGCGAGTTGTTGAACGTGTGGATCGCCCGATATGAGCCCGACTCTGCCGCGTTCGAGCAGGAGGAGGGCGACTGGTTTCCCGTCAGTCAGGAGGAGATCCTTCGCGAGGTGGGCGAGGCATTCACGGGGAGCGCCAGCAGAGACGACCTGCTCGCTCTGGCGGGGGCGATCGTTCGTCCCACGAAGTGGGGCCTCTACGATCGTGACGCGCTCGAAACCTGGGTGCAGGGCCGCATCTGTCTGCTCGGGGACGCGGCGCACCCGATGCTTCCCACGTTTGGCCAGGGCGCCGCGCAGTCCTTCGAGGACGCCGCCGCGCTCGCCAGCGCCTTCGCCCTGCACAAGCGCGATGTCGCAACGGCGATGTTGCACTACGAGCGCGTGCGGCATTACCGCGCCACCCGCTTCCAGCTCGGCTCCAAATTCGCCTTCGATCATTTGCGCGCCAAGGACACCGCTGAGCAAAAGGCGCTACTCGAGAAGCTCGACGAGCGAGTGAGCCCGGCCTTTGCCCACGACAAGCGCGGCGGCGAGGACGACTCCTGGATCTATGCGTACGACGCCCGCAATATCGGCACCGAATTGCCTTACAAGAGATTGGGGCCGTGGGACTTCCGTCGGGCCGCCAAGGCCAACTACGCCACGATTACCGGCAAGCTCTGGACGCCAGCTGCTCCCGCCAAGGGTACACGTCCCGTCACGCGCGAAGAGGTCGCCCTGCACAACACCCGCGACGACTGCTGGATCATCGTCTCGGGAAAAGTTTACGACATCACCGAGTGGGCACCCCATCACCCCGGTGGCGCTGGAATCGCCCGAATGTACGCCGGCAAGGAAGCCACTGCCGAATTCGGTGACTACCACAGTGCCGAAGCTGTCGCGCACATGGCTCATTTCTGCATCGGCGACCTCGTCGGGACTCCAGCCAGCTTGCCGTGACTGGCCACGCTGACTGGCCGGCATTTCCAGCGCGCCGCATCGCGCGGCGCCGACTACGCCCGCTCCGCGCTGGTCGCCGAACCATGACGAGCAGTTCGCCGTCTGCGCGAAGCAAGAGTCTGCCTTGGCTTGAGGACTACTCACGGCCTGGACTGGATCGCAGCTCGATCGGAAGCAGCGGCCGAAGGTCAGACCGCGCGGCCGCGGGCTTTCGTTTTAACCATCCTGGGTAGCTCCGCAGCGGCTCCTGCCGGCTGCCGCTTGCCTGGTCCGGGATGCACGTGGACGTCCTTGGCCGTGACGGGCTCGCCGCATTCCGAGCAGACCAGCACCGGATCGAACATCTTGCCGCAGCTCTTGTGCTCATGGAGCAGGGGCCTGCCGCGCTCGTCGACCATGTGGGTATCGCCCCAATGCACGATCGCCATGATGATCGGGTACAGGTCGAGGCCCTTCTGGGTCAGGATGTATTCATGCCGTTTCGGCGATTCCTGGTACGGAATCCGGCGCAGCACGCCGAGGCGAACCAGTTTCTTCAGGCGCTCCGCGAGCAGGTGCCGGGTAATGCCCAATGCCGACTGAAAGCCCTCGAACCGCCGGGTCCGCAGAAAGCATTCGCGCAGGATCAGCAGGGTCCAGCGATCGCCGATTACCCCGACCGTCCGGGCCAATGAACACGGCTCCTCCTCGAGTTCATCCCACTTCATCGCATTCTCCGGTCGGTCCCGTCTGAATCGGTTCAATTTTAGATCATTCTAATTAGGAACCAAGTTTGGAACAACCATCCAATTATGGCAAATAACATGCGGCGCAGTCGGAAAACTGCATCCGGCTTGACAGTTCAATTATAGAACTTTAGTGCTTGATCCTCGCCCGGTGGCCGGATCGCCGCCGCGGGTCAGAGAGAATGACTCCAGGAGGAGGGTTCGTTGGCAGGTCCCCTGAAGGTTGAATTTCAGTTCGATTTCGGTAGCCCGAATGCCTATCTGGCGGAGAAGGCGTTGCCCGGCATCGAGCGGCGCACCGGGGTGAAGTTCGACTATGTGCCGGTGCTGCTCGGCGGCATCTTCAAGGCCACCAACAACCTGTCGCCGTTCGAGTCGCTCCGCGGCATCAAGAACAAACCCGAATATAATGCGCTGGAGACCCGGCGCTTCATCCGGCGCCATGACATCACGACGTTCAGGCAGAATCCCTTTTTCCCGGTCAACACGCTGATGCTGATGCGGGGCGCCGTCGCCGCCCGGTTCGAGGGCACGTTCGAACCCTATTTCCGTGCCGCCTACCATCACATGTGGGAGGAGCCGAAGAAAATGGACGATCTCGAGGTTTTCCGGAATGCGTTCATTTCGTCCGGCATCGATATCGACAGGTTGATTGCCCGCGCGCAGCAGGACGAGGTCAAGAAGAGGCTGATCGAAGCGACCAACGATGCCGTTGCCCGCGGCGCCTTCGGTTCGCCGACCTTCTTCGTCGGAAGCGAAATGTTCTTCGGCAAGGACCAGCTTCGCGACGTCGAGGAATCGATTGTCGAGCAGACCAGCCGCGACGACGGTCCGACACCATCGACGCAGATCAGAAATTGACGGAATTAGACCTGACCGGGAGCAGACCCTTGCAGAAGAGAAACGCGACCGTGGCCGTAATCGGCGCCGGTGATTTCATCGGCAGCGAAATCGCCAGGAAGTTTGCCTCTGAGGGCTTCACGGTATTCGCCGGACGCCGCAACGGCGCCAAGCTCGAACCGCTGGTGAAGGAGATCGAGGCGGCGGGCGGCGAGATCCACGCCCGCTCGCTCGATGCGCGCAAGGAAGAGGAAGTCGTCTCCTTCCTGGAGGATGCCGACAAGCACGCGCCGCTCGAGGTCTGCATCTTCAACGTCGGCGCCAACGTCAACTTCCCGATTCTGGACACCACCGAGCGCGTGTTCCGCAAGGTCTGGGAAATGGCCTGCTATTCCGGCTTTCTCGCGGGCCGCGAGGCCGCGCGCCTGATGCTGCCCCGGGGCAAGGGCAATATCTTCTTCACCGGCGCGACCGCGAGCCTGCGCGGCGGATCGGGCTATGCCGCCTTCGCCAGCGCCAAGTTCGGCCTGCGCGCCGTCGCCCAGTCGATGGCGCGCGAACTCGGACCAAGGAATATCCACGTCGCCCACCTCGTCATCGATTCCGGCGTCGATACCGAATGGGTGCGCCAGCGGCGGCTCGAGGCGCTGGGGCCGGGTGCGCTCGATAACCCCGATCTCCTGATGCCGCCATCGTCGGTCGCGGAATCCTATTGGCTGCTTTATCGGCAGCCGCGCAGCGCCTGGACGTTTGAACTGGAAATACGCCCCTTTGGCGAGAAGTGGTGAAGGAGCGCCGTTCGCGGGCTTCGAAGCGTGATATAGGCTTGCCAGGACATTGCACGTAAGAAGAACCGGAGGAATTCGTGAAGACAGCAATCACTGAAATGTTCGGCATCGAGCATCCCATCATTCAGGGCGGCATGCATTATGTCGGCTTCGCGGAGCTGGCGTCCGCGGTGTCGAACGCCGGCGGCCTCGGCATCATCACCGGTCTGACGCAGCGGACGCCCGAATTGCTGGCCAAGGAGATCGCGCGCTGTCACGACATGACGGACAAGCCGTTCGGCGTGAACCTGACATTCCTGCCGACCTTCGCCGCGCCGCCCTATCCGGAATACATCGCCGCCATCAGGGAAGGCGGGATCAGGATTGTCGAAACCGCAGGACGCAGCCCGGAGCAATACATGCCGGCGCTGAAGGCCGCTGATATCAAGGTCATCCACAAATGCACCTCGGTCCGGCATTCGCTGAAGGCCGAGCAGATCGGCTGCGACGCGGTAAGCGTCGACGGCTTCGAATGCGGCGGGCATCCCGGCGAAGACGACATGCCGAACATGATCCTGCTGCCGCGCGCCGCCGAGGAATTGAAGATTCCATTCGTGGCGTCGGGAGGCATGGCGGATGCGCGCAGCCTGGTGGCGGCGCTGGCGATGGGCGCGGCCGGCATCAACATGGGCACGCGCTTCATCGCGACCAAGGAAGCGCCGGTGCATGACAACGTCAAGAAGGCGCTGGTCGCGGCCTCCGAGCTCGATACCCGGCTTGTGATGCGCGCGCTCCGGAATACCGAACGCGTGCTGAAGAACAAAGCCGTCGACCGCCTGATGGAAATCGAACGCGAGAAGGGCGCCGGCCTGAAGATCGCCGATATCCACGAGGAGGTCGCAGGCGTCTATCCCAAGGTCATGATCGACGGCGAGATGGACGCTGGGGCCTGGAGCTGCGGGATGGTGGTCGGCCTGATCAAGGATGTGCCGACCGTGAAGGAATTGATCGACCGCATCATGACGGATGCGGAGCGCATCATCCGCGGGCGTCTGGTCGGATTTCTCGACGGCGCCGTTCCTGCACAGCCGGAGAAGGTCGCCTGAAGGCAAACCCAGGTCCCTCTCGACCTCATGGTGCAGGTGCGACAAATCAACCCGACGGGCAAGATTCCGCTTAACCCGTCGGGCAAATCAGCACTACGACTTCGCGCGTCTCACCCGATGAGAGGGGCGGATCGCGATCGTCACGAACGCGCGGTGGGATGCGATGGACGCGGAAGTTGCGACTGACGAGCGTGACTCGAGCGGACGGCAAAGACGTGTGGTCCTGACGCCCCGACGCTGGCGTCAAGTTCGCGGGAAGCAAAACTTCCCGCGGATGATGGTGGCAAGAAAGCCCGGTCACCAGGGAGAGCTCGGAATAAGCCGTAGAACCATTGCGCAGGGAAGGCCGGATTGCCTCCGCTGAACCTGTATGCTCGTGTGCGTTTTTCCCAATAACAATTGCACACGGGACCGCGGGTGCAGCGCGCACCCGGTCTTCCCTGCGCCCTCTTCTTTCAGAGGGTGACCATCGACGCAAAGCTCGGGCGCATCGCGCCGCGAGAATGTGAAGCTGTGTCTTCGGACACGCGCTGTTCGAAAAATGAATCAGCAGATTTGGATCGTGCACGCATGCGACAGGTGCCCCACGTTGTCATCGCCCGGCTTGACCGGGCGACCCAGTACGCCGCGGCCTCTCGATTGATCTCAAGCGCCTCTGGAATACTGGGTCCTCCGCTTTCGCGGAGGATGACGAGTTGTGGTGAGGCGGCCACCTGCGGCAACGGAAACGTAGCCCGGATCGAGCTCTTGCGAAATCCGGGGCCACAGTTATCGCTGCGGGCCTATGCCGGCCTTGGGATCGGTGACGATGGTCTTCTTCAACACTTCGAACACCGATGCGGTGTCCTGATCTCCGAGCCCCATCGCCAACGCCTGCGCGTAGACCGGCTGCGTCAGCGTAAACAGCGGGGTCGCGCAGCCGACGTCATCGGCGAACTCGGCGATGATGGCCATGTCCTTTTTCCAGGTCGAAACCTTCATGGTCGCGGGTTCATAGACACCCTCGACCATCATCGGAGCGCGCATCTGAAACATTCGCGAGCCGCCGGCGCCGGGACCGATCATGTCGACCACCATCTTCGGATCGAGTCCGGCGCGCTGCGCCAGGACCATCGCCTCGGCGGCGGCGACATTGTGAATGGCGACCAGGTGATTGGCGATGAACTTCATCCGGCTGCCATTGCCGTAGGCGCCGAGATCGGCGCTTTGTTTGGCAAAATCGGCGAACAGATCGGCGCACCGGGCAATAGCAGCGCTGTCGCCGCTGGCATAGACCACAAGATCGCGATTTCTGGCTTGCGCGCCGGTTCCGCTCAGCGGGCAATCCAGTGCGACGTGGCCAGCCTGGTTCAGGATGGCTTCGAAGCACAGCTTGTCGGGGATGCTGAGTGTGGAGAGTTCGACCACAATTCGCTTTGTCTGACCGGAATTGGCGATGGTAGCTGCAACATCCTTGACCGCCTCGGGACTGGAAAGGCTGGTCATGATGATGGGCGCGTCGCGCGCGACCTGTCCGGCGTTATCGGCGATAATGACGTTGTCGCGCGCAAGCTCGGCGCATCGTGCGGCGTCGATGTCAAAGCCGACAACGCGCCACCCGCGCTCGACGAGATTGCGGGCGATCGCGCCTCCCATGATACCAAGCCCAACGATCCCAACGGTCTTGTCCATGCGAGTTCGCTCCCGGCCAGTTGAATTTGCGGGCGGCGCCGGCCGCGCCTTGAATAATTAGTGATCAGGCGATAAACAATCATCGGATAGTTTCGACCGGTCAAGTACGGTTCGTAAGTGACTTGCTGCTTAGCTCGACCGGTCGCACCTCAAGACCGCAACGACCGGCGAGATAGAGCAAGGGACGCGCAAATGGGAGGTGTTGGCAATATGCCAGACGCAGGTCCGCCCGCGGACGACCGCACCTATGCCGCCATGATCGACCGCGCCAGAGCGCTCGTTCCGCGCTTGCGCGAACGCGCCTCCAGAACCGAAGAGCTGCGGCGTTTGCCGCCGGAGACGGAGCGCGATCTGCATGATGCCGGCTTGTTCAGGATCATGCAGCCGAAGCGGGTAGGCGGTTCCGAGCTGGACTATGTGGCGCTGGTGGATTGCTCCGATGTGCTCGCGCAAGGCGATGCGTCGGTGGCCTGGAATTTCGCCAATCTCGCGAGCCACCACTGGATGCTCGGCATGTTCGATCGGCGCGCTCAGGACCTGATCTGGAGCAACAACGCCGATGCCCTGATCGCATCTTCCTTCATTTTTCCCTCCGGCCGGGCCAGCAAGGTCGACGGCGGATATCTGCTGCAGGGACACTGGCCGTTCTCGTCGGGAGTGGGCTCGAGCGAATGGAACATGCTCGGCGGCGTCGTTGCCTCGGAGGATGAAGCCGACGGTATCGAATACCGGATATTCCTGCTCCACAAGACGGACTACAAGGTCACCGACACCTGGAATGCGAGCGGGCTGAGGGGAACCGGATCGAACGATGTCGAGGTCGCCGAAATCTTCGTCGCGGAACCGATGACGGTTGCGGTGGGCGATCTCGCAGGCGGTTCGACCCCTGGCAGCGCCGCCAATCCAAATCCGCTCTATGCGCTTCCGGTCTTCTCGTTATTCCCCTATGTGCTTTCCGGCGCGGGCCTGGGTAACGCACAGGCCTGCCTGGACGACTATATCGACATCACCCGTCATCGCGCATCGACCTATAATCGCGCCAAGCTCGGTGACTTCCAGAGCACGCAGATCAAGATTGCCGAGGCGTCCGCGAAGATCGACGCCGCCCGCCTGATCATGCGCTCGCGATGCCTGGAGGCGATGGCCGATGCAAGGTCCGGCCAGATTCCGGATATGGCTGAAAAGACCAGATTGCGGCGTGACGGCGCCTATTCCGTCAATCTATGCACCGAAGCAGTCTCGCTGTTGTCCTCGGCGAGCGGCGCGCGCGGCTTGTTCACGACGGGCGCCCTGCAGCGGCAGTTCCGCGACGCCCACGCCATCAATTCGCACCTTGCGTTCAATTTCGACGCGGCTGGCACCAATTTCGGCCGCGTGGCCCTTGGCCTGCCGTCCGAAAATCTGACGCTCTGAGGCCCGCGCATGACCGACGCGCCCAAGCATCCGATCAACCGGGACCCGGCCAACGAGTTGGCCAGCGACAGCTCGTTGATCGATCCCCGGGACTTTCGCAACGCGCTGGGCACCTACGCCACCGGCGTCACCATCATCACGGCGGTCGCCGCCGACGGAAAGCCTTATGGGCTGACCTGCAATTCGTTCGCCTCGGTATCGCTGAATCCGCCGCTGGTGCTGTGGAGTCTGGGGATGTTTTCGCAGGGCCTGAGCATCTTCCAGAACGCCAGCCATTTCGCGGTCAATGTTCTCGGCGCATCGCAGCAGGCGCTCGCCAACAAATTCGCCAAGTCCTCGGAAGACAAGTTCGCCGGGGTCGAATGGACGCCGGGCCTCGGCAATGCGCCGGTTCTCGCCGACAGCGTTGCGAATTTCCAATGCCGCGCCGCCAACCGATACTATGGCGGCGACCATGTGATCTTCCTCGGCGCCGTCGAGGCCTATGCCTACAACCGGCAAGAGCCGCTGTTGTTTGCGCGCGGCAGCTATGGCCGGTTTCTCAAGCCCGACGCCCCGCCATGAGCACGAAAGCGTTACCCAAGCGTGCACGCGTCAAGCAGAAGCGGCTGTCGCCGGACGACCGCCGCCGGGAGTTCGTGGCCAAGGCCACCGAGTTTTTCTCGGAGGAGGGATTCGACGGCGGGACACGCGATCTGGCGCGGCGGCTCGGCGTCACGCAGCCGCTCTTGTACCGCTACTTTCCAAGCAAGGACGACCTGATCAAGGAAGTCTATCGCACCGTCTATCTCGAGCCGTTCGATCCCGGCTGGGAGAAGCTGCTGACCGATCGCTCCCGGCCGATCCGCGACCGGTTGCAGGAATTCTACAACGCCTACACCGACGTTATCTTCACCCGCAAATGGCTTCGCATCTATTTCTACGCGGGCCTGAAGGGGCTCGACATCAACCGATGGTACATCGGCGTGGTGGAGGACAAGATTCTGTCACGCATTGTCAACGAATGCCGTCATGAAGCGGGGCTTCCGGAGCAGAGCAAGCCGAGTTCTTCCGAGCTCGAGATGGCGTGGGTGCTGCAAAGCGGAATCTTCTACTACGGAGTTCGCAAATACATCTTCGAGTCTCCGGTTCTGGAAGACAAGAGCCAGGTGATCAGCGGCGCGCTGGACGCTTTTCTGACCGGCTTCGCGCGGTTCTTTGCGTCAGCCGGTGGATCCAGGTGTGCAACCGAGAAGACGGTCGGAAGAGCGGCCTTGGCATGATCTCTTCGACCCCGTCCGGTCCGGATCAGGATTTCGACATTTCAGTCCGGTACCAGTCGCCGATCTCGCTTGCGGTCATCAGTGCGACGCCGTCATGGCCGATGACGTAATCGAGCAGCGCTTCGAGATACTTGATCCGATGCGGGACGCCGGTGATGTAGGGGTGGATCGAGATCGCCATCACCCGCGCATTGCTGGCGCCCTCGAGATACAAACGGTCGAACTGGTCGGTGCAGCGCTGCAGAAATTGCCCGGACGAGAGATGCTGTAGCGCGTGGATGACGATGTCGTTGGTCTCGACCGAATACGGAATGGTCGTGATGGTGCCATGAGGCGTCGCGATATCCTGCGGGAGATCGTCGATCACCCAGTCCGCGACATATTCGATGCCGTTGAGGCGCAGCAGATCGAGGGTTTCCTCGGTTTCCGTCAGGCCCGGGCTTTCCCACGATCGCGGCGGCTTGCCGGTGAATTTTGCGATCGTCTCGATCGCCCGCCTGATCGCATCGGCCTGGTCGTCCAGTTTGTGCATCGGGCCCTGGACGAAGCCATGGCCCATGAATTCGAAGCCAGCCTCGCGCGCCGCCGATGCGACGCGGGGGTAGGAGCGGCAGACGTTGGCGTTCAGCGCCAGCGTTACCGGAATATGGCGGTCCGTCAGCGCCTTGAACTGGCGCCAGAAGCCGGCGCGCATGCCGTATTCGTGCCAGGACCAGTTCGGCACATCCGGCAGCAACGGCTGTCCCATCGGCGGGCTAAGCACGGTTCGCGGCATCGCGTTCTCGATCCGCCACTCCTCGACGTTGAGGATGATCCATACCGCGAGCCTCTTGCCATCAGGCAGCCGGAGTTTCGGCCGGTCGACTTGCGCCTGATAGGGGATGCGATCGGTCCAGGCCACGGCGCGCCCTCCTCAATTGCGGATTATTCCGCGGCCTTGGATCGGCTCGCCGTGCCGGCATTGATGCGCGGCATCACCTTCTCGGCCATCAGGATCATGGATCGGCGTCCAAGCTCGCGATCCATCCAATCCTTGCCGGCATAGAGCAGCGTGCCGAATTGGCCGACCTCGTCCTGGAAAGCCAGCAGTTGATCCGCGACGCTATCAGGCGTTCCATGAATGATCAGCCTGTCGCAGATCGTCTCCAGCGTCACCTCATCGTCGGGCTGGTCACGGCGAGTCTTGAACAGCTCGATGCGGCCGTTCTTCTTCAGTTTGGTGAACAGCGAACGGTAATAATAGACGTAGGGCCCATCCGGATCGGTCGCATAGGCCTTGGCGGTGGCCGCATCCTTGGCGACAAAGACGCTTTTTGCGACGCGCCAGTTTGCAGGATCAGCGGCGCGGCCGCCGCGTTCGCAGCCCTCGGCGTATTTCGGCCAGTGGCTCTTTACCCAGGCCGGCATCAGGAAGTTGGCCGAGATCGGATCCCAGCCTCGCGCGGCGGCCTCGGTGACGCCCTTCGAGAACGGCGCGACGGCGGTCACGACGATGGGCGGATGCGGCCGCTGCAGGGGGCGGGCGATGATTCCCTGGCCGATGTCCCTGATCAGGGTCTTCTGCGTCGTGATGTTCCAGTATCTTCCCTGGAGATCGTAAGGCGCTTCGCCGACCCAGATCTCCAGCACCTGATTGATCGATTCAAGGAACATCGCGTTGCGATCGGCGTCCAGATTGCCGAACAATTCCGCATCCGACAACAGGCCGCCGGGGCTGATGCCGAAGATCAGCCGGCCGTCGAGCATGTGGTCGAGCATCGCCATGGTGGCGGCGACGGTGCCGGGATGGGTGTTCGGCATGTTGATCGTGCCGGTGCCGAGCCTGATCTTCTTGGTCGCGGCCGCAATCCAGGCAATGAACGCGATGCAGGAAGTAATGTTCTCGGCCTGGTCGGTGATGTGTTCGCCGACATAGGCTTCGGTGAACCCCAGTTCGTCGGCGAGCAGGAAGGCTTCGCGGTCTTCCTGCAGGGACAGCCGCCAGTCCTTGCCGAGAGGATGGATCGGCATCGTGAAGAATCCCAGATTCATTGCCTCTCCTCCCTGGTTTCCGGGCTTGACGCGAGCCGGGTCGTCTGTCGTTGAGGCCATTATGACAAGTCCGAAAGTCGAGTCATCAGAAATAATCGCTCGATAAACAAACTTGACCTTTAGAGGTCGCCGCCGTCTAATCCAAAGAAAATGCGCCAAACGGCCCCCGGGGGAGGTCTCGCCAGATGAAAGCTGCGGCTTTCGCTTACGCACGCGCAACCAGCGTCGTGAACGCGCTGGATTTGCTCCAAGCGCATGGGGACAGGGCGAAGGTGCTGTCGGGCGGCCAGAGCCTGATGCCCGCGATGAATTTGCGCCTGATCTCGCCCGAACTTGTCGTCGATATCGGCGAGGTCGCCGAACTGCGCGGTATTTCCGTGACCGGCGATACGGTCAGGATCGGCGCGTTGACCCGCCATGTCGAGCTCCAGAGATCGCCGGAAATTGCCGCGCACGCGCCGCTGTTGACCGAAGCGATTGCGCATGTTGCGCATCCCGCAATCCGCAACCGCGGCACCATCGGCGGCAGCCTCGCCCATGCCGATCCCGCGTCGGAACTGCCGGCCTGCATGGTAGCGTTGAATGCGACGATTATCATCCGCGGCAAGACCGGCGAGCGGCGCGTGGTGGCGACGGATTTTTTCACGGGCATCTATGAGACGGCGCTGTCGGCGCAGGAACTGTTGGTTGCCGTTGAGCTGCCGGCGGCGCGAAGAAAGTCTGCGCATTTCTTCTGCGAATTCGCGCGGCGGCATGGCGACTACGCCATCGCCGGCCTTGCGGCGCAGGCGGTCGTGGAGGGCGATCTCTTCGCCGATCTCCGGCTTGCCTTTTTTGCCGTCGGCAACCGGCCGGTGTTGGCCAAGGCCGCGACCAAGCTGGTCAACATAGCTATCACGCCCGCGGTATTGTCGGCGGCTCTGGCAGCCCTCAGCCAGGAACTCGATCCCCAGTCTGACCTGCAGGCATCCGCCTCCATGCGGCGACATCTCGCAGGAGTGTTGCTGACGCGATGCGTCGGCACGCTGCTTGGCCGCAGCGATCTGGGCGCCGGGGGATCTGCGTGACCGCTCCCGTATCGATCTCGCTCGATGTCAACGGCGAGCGCGTCGATGCGCTGGTCCTGCCGCGCCTCAATCTGGCGGATTTTCTCCGAGAGCAGCTGCAACTGACGGGGACACATGTCGGCTGCGAGCATGGGGTTTGCGGCGCCTGTACAGTGCGGGTGAACGGCGAGATCGTTCGGTCCTGCCTGATGCTGGCGGTGCAAGCACACGGCGCCGCGGTCCAGACCATCGAAGGATTGTCCGACAGCGGCGAAGTCGCCGACCTGCAGGCCGCCTTTCGCGATCGCAACGCGCTGCAGTGCGGGTTTTGCACCCCGGGCATGCTGATGGCGGCGCAGGATTTGCTGAAGCAGGAGGCCAGGCCGGACCGCGACCGGATCCGCGAGCATCTTTCCGGCAATTACTGCCGCTGTACCGGCTACCAGGCCATTATCGATGCGGTCGAGACCACGGCGCGGGCGCGTGGAGGACGCAGGGTATGACGATCACGTCGGCAAATCCCGAGATTCTCTCCGAGCTCGACCGGCCGAATTCCTATATCGGCAAGACGGTGCCGCGGCCGAACCTCGAGCGGTTGATGCAGGGGCGTGGGCTCTATGTGAGCGACATGGAGCTGCCGCGCATGGGGCAGGTGGTGTTCCTGCGTTCGCCTCATGCCCATGCGAAGATCATCGGTATTGATGCCGCCGCAGCCCGGCGCGTGCCCGGCGTCATCGCCGTGGTGACGGGTAAGGAGCTTGCTGATGTCATCACGCCGTGGGTAGGCGTGCTCTCGCATCTGAAGGGTCTCAAGTCCGCTCCCCAGCACGCTATCGCCATCGATCGCGTATGCTGGCAGGGCGAAGCCGTTGCCGCCATCGTGGCGACCAGCCGCGCCGTGGCAGAAGACGCCGCGGAGGTCGTCAGGGTCGAATACGAGGAACTGGAGGCGGTGACGGACATGCGCACCGCGCTCGATCCGGCAACCCCGGTGATTCATTCCGCGTTGGGCGACAACCTCGCCTTCGAGCGCAACCATGACGCCGGCGAGGTCGATGCGGCGTTCGCCGGCTCCGACGAGGTGGTGGAAGCCGATTTCATCTTTGGACGGCATACCGGCGTGACACTGGAGCCGCGTTCGGTCGTGGCCGACTGGAACGTCGCCGAGGAGCGGCTGACGATCTACCAGGGCACGCAGGCGCCGCACATGGTGCAGAATATTGCGGCGCTGCACCTTGGACTGCAGGAGCAGCAGGTCCGCGTGGTCTGCAAGGACGTCGGCGGTTCCTTCGGCATCAAGGTCCATATCTACGCCGACGAAATGGCCACCTATGCGCTGTCGAAGCTGTTGCGCCGTCCGGTCAAGTTCGTGGCAGACCGGGTCGAAAGCTTCAATACCGATATTCACGCCCGCGACCATCGCTGCAAGGGACGGATCGGCGTCAAACGCGACGGGACCATCACGGCGTTCGAGATCGACGATCTCACCGGCATCGGGCCCTATTCGATGTATCCGCGCACCAGCGCCATCGAGGCCAATCAGGTCGTCAATCTCGTCGGCGGCCCCTATGTGATGAAGAATTATCGCGCCCGCGCCCGCGTCGTGTTCCAGAACAAGAATGTCATGTGCCAGTATCGCGCGGTCGGCCATCCGATCGCCTGCTCGGTGACGGAAGGCCTGGTCGATCTCGCGGCGGCGAAGATCGCGATGGATCCGGTCGAGATCCGCCGCCGCAATCTCATTGCCGATGACGGCTATCCCTGCACTTCGCCCTCGGGTCTGAGGTTCGAACTGCTGTCACATCACGCCGCCATGAACAAGCTGATGGCGATGATGGATTATGACGCGCTGCGTGCCGAGCAGGCGGCATTGCGGGCCAAGAAGGTTCATCGCGGCATCGGCATCGCCAGTTTCATCGAAGTCACCAATCCCAGCGCGGCGTTCTACGGTGTTGGCGGCGCTCGCATCTCGTCGCAGGACGGCGTAGCGGTGCGGCTGGACGCCCAGGGGTCGGTGATATGCCAGACCAGCATTACCGAACAGGGGCAGGGCTCGGAATCCCTCACCGCCCAGATCGTCGGCAGCGTGCTCGGCGTCTCGATGGAGCGGGTTCGCGTCATTCTGGGCGATACCGACAACACGCCCTATGGCGGCGGCACCTGGGCATCGCGCGGCGCCGGCATCGGCGGCGAGGCCGCGCTTCAGGCAGCGAAGATCTTGCGCAGGAACATCCTGGATGTCGCTGCCGCCATCCTGCAATCTTCGCCAGCCGAGCTCGACATCGCCGGCAGCGCGATCGTGAACGGCAGCGACGGCGCGCCGCGCATGGAGCTGCGCGAGCTCGCACGGATCGTCTATTTCCGTCCCGATACGCTGCCGCCGGGCACTCAGCCCGAGCTGATGGCGACGCGCCACTTCGTGCCGCGCGAATATCCATTTGCCTTCACCAACGGGGTTCAGGCCTCCTGGCTGGAAGTCGACACCGACACCGGTTTCGTCAAGCTGCTCCGCCATTGGGTGGTCGAGGATTGCGGCACCCTCATCAACCCGCAGCTGGTCGACGAACAGATTCGGGGTGGCGTGGTGCAAGGCCTAGGTGCTGCGCTGTTCGAGAAGTGCGTCTACGATGAACGCGGTCAGCTGACCAACGCCAACATGGCCGATTACCTGGTTCCGATGTCCGGCGAGATGCCCGACATCGATGTCGGCCACGTGGTGTCGCCGACCTCGGAGACGGAGTTGGGTGCAAAGGGCGCAGGGGAGGCCGGTACGGCGGGAGCTGCCGCGGCGGTAGCGAATGCAGTGAACGATGCGCTCAGGCCGCTCGGCGCCGTGATCACCGAGATTCCCTTGACGCCGCAGGTGATCCTGACCGCGTTGGGACGGATTTGAACGAAGACGAGCCGGGAAACCCGCATATGGTGCAGCCAACAATATGAAACGCAGAGGAGGAAGCGCGCGGGCCAGCTCGCGGTCGCCCAATTCAAATGACCCGGCGGGCGCTTGTCCACTTCGGGTCAAAAGCGGACATGATCCTTTTTCATTGTGATGTCCGCTGTGTTCATCCAATATACCACCAAAACAAGAGACAAATGGGGAGAATCAAATGAAACGCAGGACACTTCTCGGCGGAACAGTCGCGGTTGCCATGCTTGGGTTGACCTCGGGCGCAGTCGCACAGCAGCCGCCGATCAAGATAGGCATGAGCATGGCGCAAACCGGCGGCCTAGCCGGCGGCGGCAAGGCCTCGCTGCTCGGCATCGAGGTCTGGCGGGATGACGTCAACGCCAAAGGCGGCCTGCTCGGCCGCAAGGTCGAACTCGTCGTCTATGACGACAAATCGAGCGCTTCGGAGACGCCTGCGATCTACTCGAAGCTGCTGGACGTCGACAAGGTCGATATCCTGTTCGCCCCCTACGCGACGGTGCCGACGGCGCCGCTGATGCCGCTGGTCAAGCAGCGCGGCATGCTGCTGATGGGCAACTTCTCGTTCCAGGTGAACAGCAAGGTCGGCCACGACATGTGGTTCAACAATGCGCCGTGGGGACCGGCCGACAGCTGGGCATCTTCCTTCCTCGATCTCGGCCAGAAGGCCGGCGGCAAGACCATTGCACTGCTCGCGGCAGACCAGGAATTCGCCCAGAATCTGGCCAAGACCGCCAGGGAGGTCGCGACCAGGCTCGGCATGAAAATCGTGTTCGATCAGGCCTATCCACCGAGCACCGTGGAATTCTCCGGCATTCTCCGCGCGCTCAAGGCCGCCAAGCCCGACATCGTCTATGTCGCGTCCTACCCGCCGGATTCGGCTGGAATCCTGCGCGGCGTGAACGAGATCGGGATCGGCGACAGCGTCAAACTGTTCGGCGGCGGCATGGTCGGCCTGCAATTCGGCGCGGTCATGGAAAATCTCGGTTCGCTGCTCAATGGCGTCGTCAACTACAACACATGGCTGCCGGAACCGAAAATGTACAACGAGGGCACGAAGGCGTTCTTCGAGACCTATACGAAACGCGCCGTGGAAGCCAAGGTCGATCCGCTGGGCTACTACCTCGCGCCCTACGGCTACGCCAACGGTCAGATGATCGAGCAGGCCATCAAGGCCGTGGGATCACTCGACCAGAAGGCGCTGGCGAAATATCTGCGCGAGAACACTCACAAGACCATTGTCGGGTCGATCACGTTCGCGGCGGACGGCGAGTGGAAGGAAAGCGGGGTCGTGCAGGCCCAGTTCCGCGGCATCGCGGACAAGAACATCGAGCAGTTCCGCAGCCCGGGCAAGCAGGTCATCCTGTTTCCGGAAAAACTGAAATCGGGCGATCTCATCAGTCCCTTCGAGGCTGCCCGGAAGTAAATCTCGCGGCTTTCTTTCAGAGCCATGGTGCGCTGCCAGGGGGCAGCGCACCTGCGTCTTAGACAACTGGGATGGGATAGACGGCGTGCGCAAACCGGGGCAGCGGCGGCTTAACGGCGGGTCAAGGGGGACCTTACGTGTTTTCATTTGAACTGCTGCTCGACGCGGTGGTGATCGGGGTGCTGCTCGGCTGTTTCTATGCCGCGGTCAGTCTTGGATTATCCGTCTCGTTCGGCCTGCTCGACGTTCCCCACGTCGCGCATCCGGCCTTCCTGGTGCTGGCGTCCTACGCGGTGTTCTTCCTCAACGAGCATTACGGAGTCGATCCGCTGCTGGCAGGGCTGTTGATCACGCCGATCTTCTTTCTGTTCGGTCTCGTCGCCTATCGCCTGTACTACGAAACATTCGAAAGACGCGGCAGCGACGCCGGCGTGCGCGGCATCGCGTTCTTCTTCGGCATCGCCTTCATCATCGAAGTGCTGATCATTCTGCAATTCGGTGTCGATCAGCGCTCGGTCACCGCGACCTATGTCGGCAAGGCCTGGCGGATCGGCGATATGCGGATTCCGTTCCGGCTGGTGGTCGCGTTCGGGGTCGCCGCGGCGCTGACGATCCTGCTGACGCTGTACCTGTCGCGAACGTACATGGGACGCGCGATCCGCGCGGTCGCGCAGGACCAGGAGGCGCTGCGGCTGATGGGCGCCAACCCGATCTGGATCAAGCAATGGGCGTTCGGCATCGCAACGGCCGTACTCGGGATCGCCGGCGCCTTGCTCATTATCGTTGCGCCCGTCGAGCCGACGCTCGACCGCACCTATATCGGGCGGACATTCTGCGTCGTGGTCATGGCCGGGCTCGGCAGCATGAGCGGCACGCTGGTCGCCGCTATCATCCTCGGCGTCGCCGAAACGATCGTCCTGACCCTGTTCGGCGCCTCCTGGGCGCCGGCCATTTCCTTCGCGATGCTGCTCGGCGTTCTCGCCGTCCGGCCGCAAGGCCTGTTCGGCAGGCTGTCATGAAGCGTAACGGTATCTTCTTCTGGATCGGAGCGACCCTGTTTCTCGCCGCCGCCCTGCTGATGACGCAGATCATCGGCAACCAATATCCCTTCTTTGCCGGCTACGTGATCCTGCAGTTCATCGTCCTCGCCGTCGCATGGAGCATCCTCGGCGGCTATGCCGGCTACGTAAATTTCGGCACCAGTGCGTTTTTCGGCATGGGCGTCTACACCGCGGTATTCCTGTTCAAGTCGGTCGGCGCGCCGCTCGCCGTGCAGATTGCCGCCGCGGCGGTCATCGGCGCCCTGATGGGCTTCGCCCTGGGCCTCCTGACCTTGCGCATGAAGGGCATCTTCTTCTCGATCGCAACCATTGCGCTGACGATCGTCATCGAAACGTCGATCACGAACTGGCGATATGTGGGCGGCGCGGCCGGCATCCAGATGCAGCGGCCGGCGGTGACGGCGCCGTTCGACAACTATGTAGAGATGCTGTTTTTCGTCCAGGCGCTTCTCGTGGTGCTCGCGGTTGCGAGCTCGCGCTACATTCACAATTCATGGATGGGCCGCGGCTTGCAGGCGCTCAAGGACGATGAACTCGCCGCGGAATGCACCGGCGTGCCGACCCTGCGGCTGAAGCTGCTGGCATGTGTCATCTCCGGGGCGCTGATGTGCGCGGCCGGCGCCCCCGCCGCGATGTACCTGCAATACGCGGACCCCACGTCCGCATTCAATCTCAACTACTCCGTCTCGGTGCTTGCGATGTCGCTGATCGGCGGCACCGCCCATTGGGCGGGCCCGGTCGTCGGCGCGATCCTGCTGGGCACGACGCAACAATTGCTGACCGTCACCATCTCGTCGGAAGTGAACGTGCTGGTGCTCGGCGTGATGCTGGTGCTGTTCGTGGTGGCGGCGCCTGAGGGCATCATTGGCCTGATCCGAAAGGTTCGCCGCAACCGCAACGAGGGCGAAGGATGATGCCCCCCGAAACCCAGGCACCCCTGCTGCGGATATCCGCGCTGACCAAGCGTTTCGGCGGCTTCACCGCGCTCGATAACGTCAGCGTCGACATTCGTCCCGGAGAGCGCTTCGGCCTGATCGGCCCGAACGGCTCGGGAAAGACGACGCTGATCAACTGTATTTCCGGCGCTTTCCGTACCGAGCCCGGCACCGTGGTGTTCCGTGACGAGGACATTACGCGGTTGCAGCCGCATATGCGCACGCGCCGCGGTATTGCGCGCAGCTTCCAGATCCCGCGGCCGTTCAAAAGCATGACGGTTGCCGAAAATCTCATGGTCGCGCTCGACTTCGCGGCGGTCACCGGCGAGATCGTCTCGGCGGCGCAACGGCGCGACGCCATGATGTCGATTCTGACGCGGATGGGTCTCGCGTCGAAGGCGAACGTGTCGGCAACGAAGCTGAGCCAGGTGGAATTGCGCAAGATGGAGCTCGCCCGGGCGATGGCGACGCACCCCAAACTCCTGATTTCCGACGAAGCCATGGCCGGCCTTTCCAGTTCCGAAGTCGACGAGGTGCTCGATCTCCTGATGAGCCTTGCGGGCCAGGACATCACCATCATCATGATCGAGCACATCATGCAGGCAGTGATGCGGTTTTCAGACCGCGTGATGTGTCTCGACGCCGGCCGGATCATCGCGATCGGCACGCCGACCGAAGTCATGGCCAACCAGCGCGTGCAGGAGGCCTACCTTGGCACTTAGCCTTGCCATCAAGGACCTCGATGCGGGTTACGGCGCCGTGAAGGCGCTGCGCGGCGTCAGTCTCCATGTCGAGACCGGCGAGACCGTCGCCTTGCTCGGCACCAACGGCAACGGCAAGAGCACGCTGATGAAGTGCGTCGCAGGCCTGGTTCGGCCGGAGCGAGGAAGCGTGTCGTTGACGATTGACGGAACGACGCACGATCTGGCCAGGCTGTCGACCGAGGCCATCGTCGATCTCGGCGTGGCGCTGGTTCCCGAGGGGCGGCGGCTGTTTCCCAAGCTGACCGTGCTGGAAAACCTGATGCTCGGCGCCTTCCGCAAGGCCGCCCGGCAAAACATCGATCGCAACCTTGCGCTCGCCTTCGAGACATTTCCGGCGCTCAAGGGGCGGCAGGGCCAGCTCGCCGGCACCATGTCAGGCGGTCAGCAGCAGATGCTGGCCATAGCGCGGGCGCTGATGTCGTCGCCGCGCCTGTTGTTGATCGATGAGCCTTCGGTAGGCCTGTCGCCGCTCCTGGTCTCGCAGACCATCGCCAAGATCGGCGAGCTCAATCAGCATCTCGGCCTGACGGTGCTCATGGCGGAGCAAAACTTCAATCAGGCGATCCGGATCGCCGATCGCGGTTACATCATCGTCCATGGCGAGATCGTTGTCGCGGCCGATTCGGTGGACGAATTGCGAGGCAACGACATCGTCAAGCGGCTCTATCTCGGCGGCGTCGCATGATTGCCCGCCAGGAGCCGCGGCGGAAAGATTGCCGACGACGAAGCGACGAGTTCCAGCGTCTGTGCCGGCTTCGCCGGGATTGAGCTCATCGTTGCGCAGGAGCAGTTCCATCTTCGTCGCATTGCAACGCATCGGACAGAACGACGGGCGCTGGAGCCGGAATGCACCCTTCCGGTCTTGATTTTTATCAACGCTTTCTGCTTCAATCGGGCAGATGCTACAATTAATAAATCAAGCGGCCCTTGGGGGAATATGATGAGTGTGCCAGTCCGAGCGAAGCGCAGTTCAGCGCCTTCCGATTCGCCGCACGGCTTGGCGCTGCTGCGCGATCCGCTGCTTAACAAGGGCACCGCGTTCACGGAAGCGGAGCGCGATGCGCTGGGATTGCGCGGCTTCCTGCCCGCACACGTGCTCTCGATGAAGGATCAGGTCGAGCGTGTGCTGACCAATCTGCGCAGCCTGCCCACCGATCTGGAAAAATACATCGCACTCAACTCGCTGCACGACCGCAACGAGGCGTTGTTCTTCCGCGTCGTGTGCGATAACATTGATCAGATCCAGCCGCTTATCTATACCCCGACGGTGGGGTTGGCCTGCCAGCGGTTCGGTCTCATCTTCCAGCGGCCGCGCGGCATGTTCATTGGCGCCAACGACCGCGGGCGTATCGCGGAACTGCTGGCCAACTGGCCCTATCCGGCGAAGCTTATCGTCGTCACGGACGGAGAGCGTATCCTCGGCCTCGGCGATCTCGGCGCCCATGGCATGGGCATTCCAGTCGGCAAACTCTCGCTTTATTCGGCCTGCGCCGGCATCCGCCCCGAATACTGCCTGCCGGTGATGCTGGACGTCGGCACCAACAACGAAGAGTTCCTGAACGATCCCTATTATATCGGCCTGCGCCAGAAGCGCCTGAGCGGCCCGGCGTACGACGAACTGGTTGACGAGTTCATCACCGCCGCGCGCGGGACGTTCCCTGGCGTGCTGATCCAGTTCGAGGATTTCGCCAATCACTCGGCGTTCCGGCTGCTGCACAAGTATCGCGACAAGATAAATGTCTTCAACGACGACATCCAGGGAACGGCCGCGGTGGCGCTTGCCGGCCTGTTCTCCGCGTTGCGTGTGAACGGCGGAAAACTTGCCGACCAGAAGGTGCTTTTCCTCGGGGCCGGCGAGGCTGCGACCGGCATCGCCGACCTCGTAGTATCGGCCATGATGGCGGAGGGCGTATCGGAAGCCGAGGCGCTCAGGCGCACATGGCTCGTGGACTCGCGCGGCCTTGTTGTGAAGAACAGGGCCGGCGTCACCGACCACAAACTTCGCTACGCGCACGATCATGCGCCAATCGGCGACTTTCTGACCGCGATCGAAACGCTCAAGCCCACAGCCATCATCGGCGTTGCGGCGGCCGGCGGCGCCTTCACGCCCGAGGTGCTGAAGGCCATGGCGCGGATCAACGATCGACCGATTGTGTTCGCGCTCTCCAATCCGACCTCGAAGGCGGAATGCTCCGCCGAGGAAGCTTATCGCCATACCGGCGGCCGCGCGCTGTTCGCATGCGGCAGCCCCTACGATCCGGTGAATCTCGACGGCAGGAGGTTCGTACCGCGCCAGGGCAATAATTCCTACATCTTCCCCGGCGTCGGTCTCGGCGCGATCGCGAGCGGATCAAGACTGGTGACCGACGAGATGTTCATGGCCGCCGCGCACACGCTGGCCTATCTCGTCAACGACGCCGATATCCAGCAGGGCAGTCTTTATCCGGCGCTGCCGCGGATCCGCGAAGTCTCGGCACACATCGCCGTGGCGGTTGCCGAGGTCGCTTACCGGCGCGGTCTTGCGACTACACCGGCGCCGAATGATCTGATGGCGTTCATCCAGTCGCAAATGTACGACCCTCACTATTGAAGTGAGCTGATCCGGTATTCTCAAGACCACGAGCGAAGTTGCAACTTTCCGCTTGATAATTGCCTCACTCTGCCGCCACGCCCTTCAACATGCTCGCCGCCCGCGTCGTGACCACCACCTTGATGGCGTCCTCGACCCGATCGCGCGCGTATCGGAGGGCGGTAGGGAGATCGGCGAGCGCAAACGTATGGGTATGAATTTTCGTCGCGTCGAAGCGTTTCTCCGCCATCAGGGCCATCGCCCGGCGCGTGGCGCTACGGCCCTCGCCGCGAATGCCGTAGACGTAGATATTGTTCTTCACCAGATGCGGCAGGTCGGTCTTCACCGGATCGTGCGGAAATGCCGCCAGGCAGATCTTGCCACCGCGGTTAGCCATGTGAATGGCTTGATTGACCGTGGCCTCGGTGCCGGCGCATTCGATCACATAGTCCGCGCCGATCCCTCCGGTGAGTTGCTTGACGACATCGACGGCATTCTCGTCCGCGATGTTGACGACGCGATCCGCGCCTAACTCCCTGCCGATCTCCAGGCGCTTGTTGCGGGTTCCCGTCAGGATGACCGGGCTTGCGCCCAGCGCCTTTGCAACGGCCACAGCGAGCAACCCGATGGGGCCGGGGCCGATCACCACGACGCTTTCACCGGCGACCAGCCCGCCAAGTTCGGTGAGGCCGTACATCGAGGTGCCGGCGGTGACGACGAGCGTGGCTTCGGCGTCGCTCATGGTATCGGGCACCCGCGCCAGCGTATTGATGTGATTGACCGCGTATTCGGCAAAACCGCCATCGGTCGTGAAGCCGTTGGCGCGGTGACCCTTGTCGGGCTTTCCATAGTTGAGGCACGAAGTGTACATGCCCTGGCGGCAGCGCTTGCATTGACCACAGCCGGCATGGATTTCCACGCTAACTCGTTCGCCGATGGCGAACTCGTCAACATCGGGTCCGAGGGCGGCGACCGTGCCCATATACTCATGGCCGGGGGTGAAGTTCTTGTTGAAGGGCAGGCCGCCCAGAATGCTCGCGGGCGACCCGCCATGGATGATTTCAAGGTCGGTTGCGCAGATCGCGACGGCGTCGATCCGGACCAGAACCTCCGCGCGCCCGGGAACCGGCGTGGGCTTGTCGCGCAGGGAAAGCTCGTCCGGGTCGCCCAGGACCCAGGCTCTCATCCGAGCAGGAATGGAGAATTCGGGCGACGTCGTGACGCCGGCAGGTTCGTACATTGGAGCGGTCCTCATTTTGCCAAGACCCTACGGGAAAGGGCCGGACAAGATTAGACAACAAACCTGTCTCATTTGCAGGAAAACGTAAGGCGGGAAAACGGAAAGACTATCGATCCCCGCTCTGTTAGCATTACAGAATGGATCGGCTTCACACCCCGGAGTGGAGTTCATGAAGAGGCTCATCGAAATTCGCAACCAGGAATTTCTGTGTCGGGAGCGTGCGTTACTGGATTCCGAGCGCAAGATCTTCTGGCTGGCGAAGGCAGAAGAATGGGAACGGTGCGCGCTCGACGAAATTGCCCTCCACTTCCGGGAATGCAACCTCGATGTCACCCATTCACTGCCAGCCGCCCATTAGCGCGCAGACGTTCCGGAGTTCAGTAGCGTGTGAAGCGACGGCTGCGGTGCGCATGACGGGCGCGGCTCGCTTTTACGCGGGGCGCGCGCGCCCTTCGATGCGCGCCGAGGTGTTTCATGGGGCGACGTCAATCCCCTAGTGGCGCCGGAACGGCTTCGTCACGGTTTGCCTGACTTCGGCGCCGCAGTCGGAGCACTCATAGATGAAGTCGATCCTTGCCATGCTCCAGTGGGGCTCAACGTCTCTGACGTACATCGGCAGTACTCCAACACAGCCGGGGCAGATCATTGGCGCGGTCTCAATTTCGTGATGCTGGATGTAGGCTGGCATGTCGGCTCTCCTTCACAGCGGAAGCACGGTAATTTCAACCCCGAGCTAACTTACCGCGCAGGCCGGATGCTCATCATCAACTCTTGTGAACGTACAAAGAACAACTGCACAATCCTGGCGAGTGTGGCTTTGTGGTAACATCCAAAATCTGCAACGGATGCCTGCGGATTTGGCTCTGCGATCTCGACCCGGACCCCGTGCCGATCATAGCGGCTCATGCTTCCTGAGATCGCGCGCGTGATCGAAACGGCCTGCCTGCAGATCGGCATCAGCCGCCTGAATTTCGGGGACGGCTGCCTCGGCCAGAATTTCCGCCGTGATGTCGTCGACCGAGGAATCGGCGATCTCGTGAACGAAGCTGATGTTCTTGTACTCGCCAGACGCCACCCGCGAGATGACTTCGCGCCGCGTAATCTCGGGGTCGACGATGGCCTCGCGCCCGCGCCGCCCGTAATCGATCATTACGACGAAATACTGCATGGCCCTCTCATTAGCCGCCCGGCGGAACGTCAAGGGCAGTATTTCGTAAAATCAGAAATTAGTCAAGTTAATAATTCTGAAAAACAGAAATTTGGCCTCTTGACCCAGGCGCGCCTCCACTGCGGGCGAGAATCGTGCGGAGTGAACTCTCTATTTTTCGTGGACACGCCCGGCATGGGATTTTGCCGCCTTGCGCGCCCGGGCGGCGGCTTTGGCCCGCAGGCGCTCGATCTGGCCCCTCGGCAGGGTGACGCAGATCTCTCCGATCCATTCGAGCTTGACCCCGTTGATCGGCTTGGCGTTGAAGCTCGTGAGGTTAAAAAGCGCAGCGGATTTTCCCCGCTCGATGGTTTTCAGGTAGCGCTCGCCGGTCTTCAACCTGACCGCGGCTTCTTCGCCGTAGAAGCTCGAGAAGGGGTGGCGCTGTTCCTTGTAGACCACGATAATGTCGCCATTTTCGTATTTCGGCAGCATGGAATCGCCGGCCACCTCGAAGGCGATGGTTTCCTCCGCTATCGGGAAGGGCAATTCGACCTCGCCGAGGCCTTCCGGCGGCACCTGCTCGTATTCCGGCTCGATCGTAGCGCCTGCGCCGACGCGGCCCATGATCGGCACCGAATTCAGTTCGAGATAGTCGATGATATCGGCAATTTCAGACGCCTTGATCAGGCGCAGCCCCGACAGGATTTCCGAGACGGCCCCAGGGCGAACGCCCATTGCCGCGGCCAGACCTCCCTTGGTCTTGCCCGGTTTCTGCAGCCCCCGCTCGATCAGCTTGATATCCAGCATGGCGGTATCTTTTCCGAATTTCAGAAATAATAGCAATTCCGATTATCAGAAATCAAGCTTGACTTTAAGTTCGGAATATCAGAAATTGATGGCCGGTTGCCCGCGACGGACGGTTCGTCCTGGCTGCCGTCATCACGATTGGAAGGGCAAGGGAGAAACGCTATTGCAGACAGACTGGGCACCCGCGCATTCCGACGCGCTGCGCGAATACCTTGCGAAGGGCATGTCCTTTGCCGACATCGCCCGTGCGATCAATGCGAAGTTCGACACCGCCTATTCCCGCAATGCCACCATCGGCCGCGCCAAACGAATGGGGCTCGCGGGCCCTGACCGGCGTGCCGAGCCGAACAGGTGGCCGCAGCAGCTCGGTGCGCCGCGGCTTCACAAACTTCGTGAGCGCCAAGCCGCCGAATCGAAACGGCTCCTGCCGGTTTCCGAGCGCGCGGAAAGGATCAATCTCCGTTGCGTCCAGATCCTGCCGCGGCATCTGTCGCTGATAGACCTTGAAGCCGGCGATTGCCGGTATCCTTACGGCGGCGACGAGGAGAGCGAACCCATCACCTTCTGCGGCCATCCGCAGCGCGAGGGATCGAGCTATTGCACCGGACATTTTCACCTGACCCACGGCCCCGGTACGGCCTCGGAGCGAGCCGCCGTCCCGGTCTCCCTGCGGCTCGTGGAGGCAGCATGAAAAGCGGACCGGCCATGGCCATGAGGATGACGCGGCTGCCGCGTCGCCATCGCATCGCGCATCTTTGCGCACTGATCCGGCAGCAATCGGTGCGTTCGATCCGGCGCAAGGAGTTGGTGACGTTGTTGCGCACCGAAGTGACAGCTCAGCTCTGTAAAGCGGTTCGGGCAGGGTGAGCCGACCCCTGCGGGTGGGACGCGGCTGGCTGAATCTTGCGGCACATTAGCTGGAAGTGACTGCGGAAGACCCTCCGGTCTTGCCGGCCCGGCGATTGACGCGCCGGCGAGTCGGATTTCATCATCATACGGAGAAGCAAGAAGTGGCACGAGCGAGACGCAAGAAACCGCATAGTCCGGCGAAGGCGCATGACCGGCGATCCCGTGACTTGCCGCGCAATGCGGAAGTGGCTGCGATTGAAGTCGACGATCCCCTTGGCCTGGAGCCGGGGGATAAGATTGTCACCCTGCGTTCGATCCGCAACGATCCCTTGGGGCGGTTGCACTCGCACCGCCACATCGATGAAGCGCAGTACCAGGGTGGGCGCGCTTTTCAGGCGGATTGGGAAAAAGCCGAACGCGGACCGCGGGCCGTCGACCCCACCAGGGAATATGTCGATGGCGGCGAGATGCGGGAGCCGATTACCGAAGGCCAGCGCAAGGCCGCGCTGCGGCTGAACCGCGCCGAGCGCGAACTCGGCGCCGACGGCTCGGCACTGGTGCATGATGTCCTCGTTCAGGGAATGACCATGGAGCAGATCGGACAGCGGCGAGGCTTGCGCGGCCAGCGCTGGATCGACTATTTCGCGCGCAGGTTCAAGGAATGTCTCGATCGGCTGGCGTTGATGTACGGATTCGCGACGGAGAAACGGTAGTGTGCGCCGCACACGAAGCCGGCGCCCCAACATGTAGGCCGGCAACTGCGCTGTCGTTGCCGGCAGCCTCGTTCAAGCGCTGACGGCTTCGGATCGGTGCGTGAAATTTCCCTTCTGGCCGCCGCATCCCAAAATTGGCTTCCATGGAGGCCCTCTTTTGCATACGCTTGGTATTGCAGCCACGCTGCACGGCGACTGCCATCAGTCGCGAACACCCAAAATCCCGACGACAAGGGATGGGGGCGCCTGGCTGGCGTCGCATTGTTCTGTATCGGCACCGCGAGCGCGTTCGGCTGGTTGCTGGCCTACTACAAGATCCCTGAGGCGCTGCTGGCCAACGTCTCGACCTGGGGCATGGGACCGATTGCTGCAGGCTTCTTCATATCGTTCTGCTTCCTGGTCGTCGGCTGCTTCCTCGACGCCATTCCGGCGATCGTGATCGTCGGCACCGTGCTTGAACCGCTGGCGAGGTCGGTCGATCTTCACCCGGTGCAGTTTGCAATCATCTCGATCGTCTCGCTGGCGTTCGGGCTGGTGACGCCGCCCTACGGCCTGCCTGTGCCTCATGATCGCCTGCGCCATAGCTGGAGTGCGGCTGCGCTATGCGCTCAAGGATACGGTCATCATGCTGATACCGATGCTGCTCGTGCTGGCGGCGCTCATCATCTGGCCCAGCGTGTCCCTTTTTCTGCCGCGCCTGATTGCCAGATATGTTGAGATAGCGGGGGTGCCGGGTAGTCGCGCACTCTGGGCTTTCCCGAAAATCGACATTAAACTCGTACCCCGGCGCTAACCCGCGGGTGGCTGCCAATCGCGATATAAGAAGAAAAGGAAAATCTGCCCGTGACTGCAAGACCGCATTTGCCGCAGCGCACACCGCGCGCCAGGAACGAACCGACCGCTCTCGATGGACTGCTGGTCGTCGATTTCACCCGTGTCGTCGCTGGTCCCGCCTGCACGCAGACGCTTGCCGATTTCGGCGCCGAGGTCATCAAGATCGAGAACCCGGATGGCGGCGACGATACGCGGAGCTATGAACACGCCGATCTCGCCGGCGAAAGTGCCGCCTATGTCAGCTTGAATCGCAACAAGCGCGGCATCGTTCTCGATTTCACCAATCCGGCGGCTTGCGAGGTCGCGCGCGAATTGATCGCGCGGGCCGATGTGGTGGTGGAAAACTTCTCCGCCGGCGTGATGAAGAAGTATGGCCTGGATTACCCGTCGGTCGCGCCATCCAATCCCCGGCTGGTCTATTGCTCGATCTCGGCTTACGGCCGCCAGGGGCCGTTTGCATCGCGTCCCGGCTTCGACCCGATCACGCAGGCTGAAAGCGGGTTCATGTCGCTCAACGGCTTTCCGGACGGACCGCCGGTGCGGACCGGGCCGCCTGCGATCGACATGGTGACGGGCATGTCGGCCTGCAATGCCATCCTGCTGGCGTTGTTCGCCCGCGACCGGCTCGGCCGCGGCCAGCATGTCGAGGTGGCGCTGTTCGATGTGGCGTTGGGGATGACGGGATTTTACGGCATGGCCCATTTGATGACCGGTGAGAATTTCAGCCGCCAGGGCAACTCGCCAAATGGCTCTCCATCGGTCGGCCTCTACGAAGCCGCCGACGCGCCGTTTTATATTGCCTGCGCCAATGACCGGCTGTACCGGCGCCTCGTCATCGACGTGCTGGGCCGGCCCGATCTCGCCAGCGGAGAATTCGCCGACCGGCGTCTACGAACCGCCAACAAGGACAGACTGCGCGCGATCCTCACCGGCATTTTTGTGCAGGACCTTCGCGAAAACTGGGTGACGAGGATGAAGGCGGCCAACATTCCGGTCGGTTATCTTCGTACCGTCGAGGAAGCCTTCAACTCGCCGGAAGTGCGCGAGCGCCATCGCGTCAGCCAGATCCCGCACCCGGCCGCCGGCACGGTCCCCAATATCGAGCAGCCGATCCGTCTCAGCCTGACGCCGGTCGCCGACCCCGTAGCCGCGCCCTTGCTCGGCGAGCACACGATGGACGTCCTGCGCAAGACGCTCGGCTATGACGCCGCGCGGATCGCGGCACTTGCCGAGGCGGGAGCTTTCGGGATGGTTGCAACGGTCGGAGTGAGCTGACGCCGCGCCGGACCGGATGCGAGGTATCCGATATCGGCCGAGGCGTTGAGAATGCCGACGCCAGACGGAACATGAGGCCGGACGCTCGGTCATCAATGTCATGCCTCGGCGGCGCCGGAAGGCGGCTTTCAGGACCTGCGAGGATGGCGGGAAAACCTTGAGCTGCATCAAGCATTACGCGAGAGAGGATACCTATTCTACCTTCTCAACTCATTCACGATGAGGGGATTGAGATGTCGAAGCGAAAAGCGTCAACTTCCTGGATTGGCCGCGGCGCCGCCGTGGCGACAATCGCCGCGCTGGCACTCACGATGTCAGAGCCGCTGACGGCTGCCGCCGGCTCGGTCAAGGCCGCATCAACCGACGTTGCGTCGACCGCGCAGTCCAGCGATGCCACGGACTTCAGCGCTCGCCGTCGCCGCTACTACCGCGGCGGCAACGCCGCCGGGCTCGCTATGATGGGCATGATGATTGGAACCATCGGCGCGATTGCCGCGCAACAACGGCGCGACGACTACTATTACTATGGACCCGGCTATTACGGTTACGGACCCGGTTATTACGGACCTGGCTACTACGGCTATGGACCGTATTATTACGGCCCTCGTTACTACCGCTATTACCCATACTAGCCTGCGGGTCAGGCGGGGGCGCGGGCGAATATGCCGCCGTGACCTGCGCCGCTCGCTGGAAGCGAAGCGGAAAGAGGTCGCCACCAAGGCGGCCTCGAGTTGGCGATTTTGGATATAGCCAAGCCCGCCCAATGCGTCGCGCCGGACCCGAATCTGGCACGGTTTGGCGGTTGGTGGCGGTTTTAGGCCCTCAGTTTGGCTTGCCGCGCGGGTTGTTCCT
Source organism: Bradyrhizobium sediminis (assembly GCF_018736105.1). Classification (NCBI taxonomy): domain Bacteria; kingdom Pseudomonadati; phylum Pseudomonadota; class Alphaproteobacteria; order Hyphomicrobiales; family Nitrobacteraceae; genus Bradyrhizobium; species Bradyrhizobium sediminis. Next base: position 4,069,361 of record NZ_CP076135.1, on the reverse strand, counting down.
TGGCATAATTTCAACTTCGTCGGGTTCCGCCCGGTCAATTTCGAGGCGCGCCATCCGGAGTATCAATGTAGCTGTCGTCAGGCCGAGGCGCTCGGCCTCCTGCGCTGCTGTATCGACCTTTCGGGCCAGGCCTTCGCGTTTATCTGGATATGTCATTCCTGTTCCTCATCTAAGGTGCGAGATGAAAAATCCCACATTTGTTGCAGAGCTGCAGAAGAGGCTCGGAGCTCCATCGAGCGAAACCGTCGAAAGCCTGCGGCTATTGAAGGCCTTCCTTAAACTTGCGCCCGGCCAGCGTTTTGAAATCATCGAACTGGTCGAACGTCTCGCGGCCGACTCGGCCGACAGCGATCCCACATTGTCCTGATTACCCTCGTTCTCCCAATAACGTACCGCTGCCTCAGCTGCCGGTCGGATTGACGGCGGGTGGGCGCGTTGCGATCGCGTAGATCGCTTCATCCAGCGCCTCGGATTGGTGCAGCGTGCCGGCGGGCAGCAGGATGGTGTCGCCAGGACGGCAGATGCGCTCGCCGCCCTCCCACTCAAATTTCAGCGCGCCTTTGATGATGACGAGGATCTCATCCACAGGGTGGGTGTGGAAATGATGCACCTTGCCCGGGGCATCGCGCTGCAATTCGACGCAGCCCTGCGCCGGAAGCAACGCCAGGATGGCGGGGTCGATCGAGAATTCTGTCTTCGTGCCGGCGATGATCCGGGTCATGCTGCTTGCTCCCTGTCTTTGGCTGGAGAGGCCTTGTTCTGCGCGAGTTTGGCAAACGGACATCCCACCTCGGTTTGATTGTCGTCTGCCAGGAAGTATTGCTTGTGTTCGCGTCCGTCGGCGTCGCCGTAGCGTCCAAGCAGCGGCGAGGGGCTGGTGCTGTCGTAGGGGATAAGCCGCTTGCGTACTTCGGCGAATGCGGCGGCGGCGGCCTTCTCCGTTCCGAGGATCTTTTCAAACACCCAGCGCGGTTGAAACGTCATCATGAATGCGCTGGAGCGGCGGCTTTGCCGCATCACATGCGCAGGCGTGCTGCATACCACGAAGATCGGCTCACCCGCGAACGAGAACTCCCACATCGGATGATCGATCTGTTCGGGGATCATGTCCGGCCACGGACTCCTGTCCAGCCGCGCCAGTTGATCGAGCGTGTGCCACATCTTCCGGTAATAGGCCTCTAGCGTCTGCACCGGGCGCGGCCGGGTAAACACGATCAGCGACGTGTTCGGCCCGTGCGAACGGGATTCGGCGACAAACCGCGCGAGCTGCGCCCCGAGGACCTCGACATCGAATGGATCGAGGAACAGGTAGCGCAACTGGTCCTGCCGGTAGCCGGCGACTCCGAACACACAGGGGAAGGGTCTCGCCTCGCTGCTCATCTGCGCTTCGAATTCGGAGAACATCACGCTTTGCCATGTGCTCACCGCGTAGCTCGAGGCGACTTCGCCCTTTCTCAAATACAGTCGCGACATTCCATCCCCTCCCATTAATGCGGCTAACGAACTATCAATTTGCTCCTCATCAGCAGCGGGCCGGCAATGCCTGGCAGCGACATGAGCAGCAGAATTCCAATGAGCGCGCCGTAGCCGGCATCGCCGACCGAGCCCGTGCCGTGCCCAAGATCGGTCCCGGCAAGCTGGCTAACGCCAACCATGGCGAATCCGATAACGGGCTGCGAAGCGCCTGCGAAAATTCCCGCAGCCGTGGTGTTGACCGATGCGCCGACGCCGATCAGATCGGCCGTGTAAATCTTCTTCGTGCATTTCAGGACCAGCGGTACGGTCCCGCCGGCGACCAGTCCGAGGGCCGAGAACACGACGGTGACGTAGAGAAAGCCCAGCGCGTGGGCGACCGGGGGCAGCAGCATCGCGATCAGGACCATCCGCAGCAGGCAGATGCGGACCAGGGCCATGTCAAGCGCGGCCGCCGCGCGGTCCGCCATGTGGCCAAGAAAGATCGAACCGATCGCGTTGCCGATCATGAAGGCGAGCAGGGGTGTGCTCGCGGCGGACGGTGAGATGTTGAAGAAATGCGCCACCATCGGAATTCCCCAGACGCCCGACAGCGTCGTCACCACGGCAAAGTGGGACGCAAAGGTCATGGCGCATCCCCAGTTCGCCAATTGCGAAAGGGACTGCCGGCTGGCGGCAAGAACGCTCTTCAAGGTCCTGGTGCTGTGCGACGCCGGATCCGGCTTGAGCGCCACGGAGGCAAAGGCGAGGTTCGCCACGCCGACGCAGGCGATAAAAACAAAGCACGCTCGCCAGCCAAAACCGGTCACCGCAGCGGCGAGCGGTGTGGTCGCCAATACGCCGCCGACATAGCCCGACACCTGCGAGATGCCCGACATCACGCCGAACCGTTCGTCCTTGAAACTAAGCGCAACAAGCTTCAGAAGCGCGGTGAAGACCAGCGCATCGCCGCAGGCAATGACCAATCTTGCCAGGAAGACGTCGAGCAGGTTTGGCGCCAACGCAAACGCCGCGCTGCCGAGTGAAGACGCCGTCATGCTGAACAGCACCACGCGCTTGACGCCGAAACGGTCGACCAGAACCCCCGCCGGAATCTGCATCAGGGTGTAGCCCCAGAAGTAACTCGAGGCGAGCATCGCTACACCGGCGGCATCGGTGCTGAAATCGGCCATGAAATTCAAACTGATCGATTGCGGCGACACCCGCTGCAGGAAGGCGATCGCGTAGGCGGTGGCCACCGCTGCCCAGGCCAGATAGGTGCGATCCGTCGGGCGGACGGCGGGGCTAAACGCGGTGTGTTGTTCAGTGAGCGCCATCAGCCCCTCACGAGACCGACCGAGAACAGGGCGTCTGCCGAGTCCGGGATGGTGCGCTGCATCGCAGCGTCGACCAGCGACGCTGCGCCGCGATAGACCTGCCGGTGATGCCTGATATGGCCGTAGGCGCCGCGCATGATCATGCCGGGTACTTCGAGGCGCTTGCCGGGATAGAGCAATTCGCACATTTCGACGCAGGCCGCCTGGAGTACTGCGTCCTGGGTGTCAGCGAGCAGCGAGGGCGTAACCTTCTCGCAGATCTTGGCATTTGCGGCCCACACGATGGGATTGCGGGTGCGCCATCCATAGAGGATGCCGGCATCGCCGCTGTCGGCGGCGCCCGATGACTTCAGGACCTCCGTCGTGAAAAATCCGTAGAGGCCGCGGCCTTGATGGGCCGGAAGTACCTCGGTGCCACTGCGGTAGATAGCCAGCCGGCCCGCGATCCGCAGCTTGCGGTAGACCGAAAAGGCTATCAGTCCGGTAGCGTCATAGACCAGGACGAGGCTGAATTTCCTGTCGAACGGGGAGGATTCTGCCGTCCAATGCGGCTCCGTCGCTTGCCAGTTGACGGCGATGATATTGTTCATCGCGTCCATCAGTGCCCGCTGTTCGTTCGGGCTGACCCGCGAGGCATCAGGAAAACTATAGACCGCGTAGTCGGGCCAAGGCGATTCGATCGTTCCGTATTGGCGGCGCAGCTCTCGTGACATGTCCGGCACCCCGCTATCCTAGCGAGCTATACAGGCGAGCCCTGAATGGCTTAAAGGACAATATGCCCTCGAAATCTGCCAAATTCCGGCGGCCGGAGCCGCGCGAAAAGGCCCCGGCAAGGCGCGTGGCGATCGTCGCCTTTCCCGGCGTGACCCTGCTCGACATCTCGGGTCCCGCGCAGGTATTCGCGGAATTGCAGGCGATCGACCTGCCCGGCGCGGGCTACTCGCTGTCGTACCTCTCGACCTCGGGCGGATTGGTGCCGACCGACGTCGGGATGATGGTCGACACCGCCCCGCTCGCCAGCATTCGACCGAACCAGGTCGATACCCTCGTGATCCCCGGCGGCCCGGGCATCTGGGCGCTGCGGCAGGACGCGGTTCTGATGAAGTGGATTATGGAGGTGCTGCCCAAAGCCCGGCGGGTGGCATCCGTTTGTCTCGGAGCGTTCGTGCTGGCCTGGATCGGCGCGCTGGATGGCAAGCGCGCCGCGACGCATTGGCGCTACTGTCCGAGGCTGGCGGACGGTTTTCCAAAAGTCCGCGTCGAGCCGAATGCGATCTTCGTCAAGGACGGGCGGGTCTGGACATCGGCCGGCGTCAGCGCCGGCATCGACCTTGCGCTCGCCATGATCGAGGAGGATTTCGGCCATACCACCGCGCTCGACGTCGCGCGCAGGCTGGTGGTGTTTCTCAAGCGCCCTGGCGGCCAAAGCCAGTTTTCGACGGTGCTCGCGGCCCAAGCCTCCGACGTCGAGGGGCGGTTCAGCGCACTGCACGCATGGATCATTGAAAATATTGCCGGCGACCTCAAGGTGGAAACGCTCGCCAAGAAGGCTGGCATGACCCCCCGAACCTTCGCGCGCGCCTATGTCAGCAGGACCGGAATGACGCCGGCAAGCGGCGTCGAGGCGCTGCGCGTGGAGACCGCGCGGCTGTTGCTGGAGAGCAGCGAAATCCGCGGCGTGATCGAGGTGGCGCGGCGGGCCGGGTTCGGCGACGACGAACGAATGCGGCGGGCATTCATTCGGCACCTCGGCATATCGCCCTCGGAGTACCGAAGCCGCTTTTCGGGATGAGCGGCACCCATGCGGGCACGGACGAACAGCCGCGCCGGGGCATGGCTAGCCGACAGCCTTGTTGCAGGGCAGGCCTGAAACGGCTGTACCCGGCAGCGTCCGAAACTCTCTGACGCCGGAGTGATCGAGCGCCAGAATTGGCAGATAATTGTGCCGGGCGGTGCTCTCGACCAATGTCATCGATCTGTTGTCAAGGAGGACCCATTGTGCCGAAATGCGCACCGCCACGACCAGATGGGCGCCCTGTTGGGGCGATTTGGGGTGGACGATGATCAGTCGACGGTCATTGGCAGGAATGCCCGCATCCCCCAGTGCTGCGTATTTGGTGACCGCATAGTTCTTGCAATCCCCTGATGATGCCAGCGCGTCGAGAGGCGATCTCCAAACTCCATCCCTGGTTGGGTGAATCGCAAGATTGACGGCGCGATTGATGTGACCGACCCGCGCGCGTCCCTCGTATTGCCGTGCTTCGTCGACGATTTCGATGAACCGGAGGGCGGCAGGCGAGCCACATCCATCGGGTTGAGCGCGGCACCGGGCGACCGTCCGCTCGTCAGCCTCGATGTCCAGTTGCAGTTGCCGCCAAATCGCCGACAAGGAACTTGACGGCGCCTCGACGGTGGGAAGCCCAAACGGCTCGTCAGAATCGGCGCGCGCGGCGCCCCCCGACAGGAGAACCCCGAGCACGGCCGCGCGAAACAAGCGTGCGAAAGGAGCGGCCTTCATGATTAATGATAGCCGTCTATGGGCTACATCGGTTTGACAAGGGTCAAGGATCGCCGCCACGATGTTTCTCCGGTTGGTCCCGAAAATGTGCCAAGCTCTGACATTTTCGGCCACAATCGAAAATGACGATGGTGCCATGAAAACGCTGGCCGTCATTTCGATTCTGGCGCTGCTCACGGTCTCGGGGGCGGCCTATACGGATCAGCTTCTGACCGGCGATCAACAGATGACGCAAGGCGCGAACTGAAGCCGGCTGTGGGGGCCGGCTTTTTCCATTTGGCTACCTGGGGGACGACAACGATGCTTTCTATGGATCAATTCTTGAGATTCATCAGCGTGCCGGCGGTCATGGCGGCATTCTTGATCGCATCGCAGGTCTCCGGGGCGGGAATTTTCCATTCTGCGCCGGTGCAAATCGCCAGCCAGTGACAGAGCGGCCTATCGCGCCGCCTTCGAAAAGACCAGCGACTGATCCGCGAAGTCCTCGATCGGGAGCTTGCTGACGTCGCTCGAGACTTGAAAGCCCTGCAACGACATCATGCCTGCGGATCCGGCGGGACGTTCCGCCGAAGGCGTAGCAGCGAGCATGACGACCGCCGCAACAGCAGAAACCATCAGGCGCTTCATGGGAAACCTCCGTTCGGCTCTCCCCCTAAGAGTCTGCGCCGTTTGATTAGCGCGGACTGCAACGCAGCCATGTGAATGGCTTTACACCTCACCTTTATGTGTCCTTATCCGGCGCGGGCTGCTTAATGGGCGGCGGGGGCGGGGGTCGCAATTCGGGCCTCAAAAAAGCGCCCCGGGCGGTAGCTTTTCCAGTCTGTTGGCAGCGGCTATTGTCCTCAAAAAGCGGGGGAGAAACACCATGAACGACGGGACGCCCATTCGGCCGATGGACGTGGAACTTGGCGCGAGCGGCGAAGAGTTCCAAAACCTTCACGAATTCGTACGCAAGGCGCGCACGAACCTCAATCAGAACGCCTGGGACTATATTGTCGGCGCGGCCGAGACCGAGACCACCTTGCGCCGCAACCGCATGGCGCTCGACGAGATTGCGTTCCGGCCGCGCGTGCTGCGTAACGTCGCCAAAGTCGACACGTCCGTCGAGGTGTTTGGCCGTAAATTGCGATTGCCTGTCATGTTGGCGCCGGTCGGCGCGCTGGAGATGTTCGACCCCGACGCAGGCGCGGCCGTGGCGCGCGGGGCTGGCGCGTTCGGCGCCGCCCACATGCTGAGTTCGGTGACCGAACCGGGGCTCGAGAAGACCGCCGAGGCAGCGCCCGACACCTTGCGCATATTTCAGCTCTACGTTCGCGGTGGCGATGCTTTCGTCGAAGATTGCGTCGGCCGCGCCATCGCCAATGGCTACACCGCGTTCTGCCTGACCGTGGATACCGCGCATTACAGCCGGCGCGAACGCGATATCGCCAAGCGCTACGTCCGCGCCAGCCGCGTGCGCGCCACCGGGGGCGACTTCCAGAAGGGGCTGGAGTGGCGCACCGTGAAGCTGATCAAGGACAAGTTCAAGATCCCGCTTGTCATCAAGGGGATCGCGACCGCAGAGGATACGGCGATTGCGCTGGACCACGGGGTTGACTGGATCTATGTGTCAAATCACGGCGGCCGTCAGCTCGACCATGGCCGTGGTGCCATGCAGGTGTTGCCCGAAATCGTCGCCGCCGTCGCCGGCCGTGCCAGGATCATGGTCGACGGTTCGTTTTGCCGCGGCACCGACATCGTCAAGGCGATCGCAATGGGAGCCGATCTCGTCGGGGTCGGCCGCCTGCAATGCTGGGCGCTCGCGGCTGCGGGCGAGGCCGGCGTCGTGCGGATGCTGGAATTGCTGGAGGACGAGGTGATGCGGTGCCTGGGACTGCTCGGCGTGACGAGTTTCTCCGAACTCGACAAGTCCTATCTGCACCCGGCGACGCCGACCAATCTGCCTCATGTGTTCAGCGCATTCCCGCTGCTGGACATTGAGCCCTACCGCTATTGACGGCCGGTCCTCTCCGCGCCCGGGGCGCGGAGAGTTTGTCTGATTGCGATCAAGCGGCCTTGATGTTGCTGAGGAAGGCTTCGACGTGGGCCCGCATCGTTTCGGACTGCCTCGACAATTCGTTGGACGCCTGCAGCACCTGATGTGCCGCGGCGCCGGTATCGCCGGCGGCTTGCTGAACACCGGCCACGTTCGATGAGATTTCACCGGTGCCGAGCGCCGCCTGCTGCACGTTGCGTGCGATCTCCTGTGTGGCCGAGCCCTGTTCTTCCACCGCGCTGGCAATCGCCGAGGCAATCTCGTTCATATCGTTGATCGTGGTGGTGATCCCCTTGATGGCGCCGACGGCCTCGCTGGATGAGGTCTGGATCGACGAAATCTGGGCACTGATCTGATCCGTTGCCTTTGCGGTTTGTTCGGCGAGACTCTTGACCTCGGCGGCTACCACGGCGAATCCCCGGCCGGCCTCGCCGGCGCGTGCCGCTTCGATCGTGGCGTTGAGCGCGAGCAGGTTGGTCTGGCCGGCGATATCGCTGATCAGCTTGACGACGTCGCCAATGCTGGCGGCGTCATTGAACAGTCCCTGCACCGTCGTATTGGTGCGATCGGCCTCCGCCACGGCCTTCTGGGCGATCGCGGCCGATTGGGCTACCTGACGGCTGATCTCGGTGACGGAACTGGCCAATTCTTCTGACGCCGCCGCGACCGTTTGCACGTTGGTAGATGCTTCTTCAGTCGCCGCCGCCACGGCGGTCGCCTGATTGCTGGTCTCCTCAGCCGTTGCCGTCATCGACGATGCGGTCGCCTGCAACTCGGTCGAGGCCGATGCCACTGACCTCAGCACCGTCGAGATATCCGCATCGAACGTCTCGGTCAGGCTGTTCACCCGCGCCGCACGCGCAACACGCGCGCTTATGGCTTCGGCTTCCTTGGCGGCCAGCTCCTTGGCCCTGATCATGTTCTCCTTGAAGATCAGGACTGCTCTGGCCATCAGGCCGATCTCGTCCTTCTTGTCGGTCGCCGGAATTTCGACGGAGTGATCGCCGCCGGCAAGCTGCCCCATCGCGGCCACCATCTTGAGAATAGGTGGCACGATCGACCGATTGGTCAGGTAGACCACGGTCGCGGCGACGCCGATGCCGACGCCCATCAGCACCCAAAGCAGCGTCGTGAGGAAATTGGTTTCAGCCAGAACCGCCGCTCCGTCGGCCTTCAGACTGTTTTGTTGTCGTGAGACCATTCCGCCCGAACGCGAGCCCGCGGTATCTTTCGCTCCCGCGAAGATGTCGAGCAGTTTGTTGGCGCGGGGGGCGGCTTCGTTGGTCAGGAACCATTGCGCCATATTCCAGCGGTCCGATGCCCGGATATCGAACATCTTCTGCGGCAAAGGCGCGAACTTGGCACGCGCCGCGACGAGTTCGTCGAAGGCCTTCTGCTGGTCGCTGGTCATTTCCGACCGCCGCTGCGACAGCGCATCGAATTTCTTTTGATTGAGCGCCCAGAGTTCCTCGAACTCCGTTTTGAACGCCTTGTCGGCCGTCAGCAGATAGGCTCGTATCGCGCCGATCGCCATCGCCATGCTGCCGCGCATATCGGCAAAGGCGATCAACAGGCTCTTGCGCTGATCGGTCGAGGCAATGTTGCCCTCCTCATCGATGATGGAAGTCGCCTTCTGCAGCATGAGCCTGGCGAGGGGGGCGGCCTCGGTGGCAAGGATCTTGGCCGCGGGCTGTTCGTCGATGGTGTGAGCGATCGCCTCGGCCTTGTCTTGCGCGCTACGCAATTCGTCAAGCAGCGGCTTGGCTTGTTTCCAGTCCTGCTTGTTCTGCTCGATGGTCCAGTTGCCGGACAGGCGATCCATCTCGGACCCGCGGGTCTGGATCTCCTTCCAGAGCCCGGCGCGCTCGGTCTTGAAGGCTTCGTTGCCGGTGACGAGCCAGCCGCGCAGCGAAGCGAGTGACGCGTAAATTCCGGCCACCAGGTCGCTGGCGGTCATGGCGGTCGGAACCCGAAGGTTGACGGTGCGGTCGGTGGATTCGCTGACCGTGTGAACCTTGAGGATGCTGGTGCCGACCACACCGGCCAGGAGAAGGCAAAGGACGCTGAAACCAAGAATCAGTCGTCCTCGAATGTTCAATTGTAAGGATGCCACGGCGGTGTCTCTCTGATTGATTTGCCCAGGGGAAGTAGTTCGCGGTCTTGGTAGATGCGCATAAGACGCATCCGGCACTCGTGATCTTGAATGGCGTCGGTGGAGTTCGTGCTCCTCCATCCCCCGTAGTATTACGGGCATCGACTTTTCTATCCTGAGATCATTGTTGATTCTGGGTTAAGATGGATCTCTGCAAGTTGATGCAGATTGTTAATCTAGATCAACTTGAAAGGGTGCCGCTGCGACGCCGCGCGAATTTTCATGTGCTGGATGCAATCTTGGAGCCTTCGCTTCGCTCCGTTGCTGCGTGGTTTCGTCGCAGGCGCGGAGGTTTGATCCAATTGCATTGATGTGGATCAATTCTAGAAACTTGGCATATCTGCCATGCGTAATCCGGGCCAGGAGAATCGCGCCGCTCTTGTTAGGAAATGTGACGTCTTCCTCATTCTGGTCAACGAAGACTCCATGCAAAGCGTGTCACCTTGCACAATGTGCCCGCACCGCGATCAGAGCTTCTGCGGCACGCTATTGGAGGAACGCCCCGAGAGATTGCGTGCGCAGCAAGACGCAAATTGGCAGCATTATCGTATCGTCCCGGCAGGCAAGCAGATCGCCACTCGAAACCAGGTATCTGAGGACGTCTTCCTGCTGTGCGGTGGTTGGGGATTTCGGTACTTGCAGTTGCCCGACGGCCGCAGACAGATATTGAATTTCCTGCTGCCCGGCGATCTCTTCTCCGCAACCTCGGTGTTTGAGGAGCGATTCCACTTCTCGGTCAAAGCGTTGACGGAGGTTCAAATAAGCGGAATGCGACGTGCGGAAGTCCAAGCAAGACTCGTTGTCAATCCCAACATTTTGATGGCGTTGGCAGCATCTTGCACCGCAGAGAGCGAAGCCGCGGATAAGATGCAGACTGCGCTCGGCCAATATTCCGCGGAAGAGCGCATTGCTCATTTACTACTGCACCTTATGCGACAGATCTCGGCCCGAAGCGTGATCCGCGAACAGCGTTATCCCTTTCCGTTGCGCCAGCAACACATCGCCGATGCCGTCGGACTCACGAAAGTCCATGTGAGTAGGGTCCTCAGCCTTTTCCGCGATCGCGGTATCGTGGAGGTGTCGGACGGCACTCTTCAAGTCGGCAATTTCCCCGCGCTTGAACAAATTGGGGCGCCGCATTGATCGCGACAGAAGTGCGCGGCTATTGGTCGTTTGGTGCAGAGCGTTGGTTTTTGCACTGCCGCCCCGAGAGATATATCATTGCCCTTTAACCATGCTTCTTCATGCTCAGGTTGAACGCGGCCTTCTCTTGCGTCTCATCACTTAAGATTTGACGCCGGTGTCTGGCCAAGCGACCGTTGCGTATGCACTGCGGAAGGGGAACAGCGATGGGCGCCGCTATCAGAATTGTCGGCACGTTGCGGGAATGGGGGCGTCCGTGCCTTGTGGCACCCCTCGTAATCGGGGCACTCGTCGCGGCAGGTTCGGCTCAGTCGCAGGGGAGTGGCGATACGATTGGGGACCTGGTTAGAACGTCGACCTTCAGCAGTACCGAACACGTCAATGTCGGGAAGTCGAATGTGGTCAAGCAAGCGTGTTTCTTCCGCGAGCAGGGAAGCAGCCACATGCTCGATATCGGCGTTAGCGCCGATGGGGCCTTCATCCGTCTCGCCTATGGCGACGGCCCGTTACCGGCCGATTCGATTCCAAAGCCGCCGCTGCAGGTGTTTGCCGGCAAACAACTGACGAAGCTGGTTGGCGGCGACATGAAGGTGACGGGTGAATACGAGCCGATCCAGGTCTATGACGGCGCGGCGAATTACACGCCGAATATCGCAACCAGATACGGCAGCGGATTCATCGTTGTGACAAATGGCGACACCAGATCATTTTTGGAGATCGTCGCTCGTGCCCGCGGCGAATTCATCGTTGTGAGCTCTGCCTCCGTTCCCCGGAAGGTCGATGTCGTAGCAATCTATGATTTCAAGGAAAGCACGATGTCGGCGCTGCTATCCTGCGCGAAGAAGCTGTTCCGCTAGCTGACGCCACAGACGAGGCAGTGAAGGTCCATTTCTTGCGTTGGTTTCAGCCATTGCGGCAAGCATAGCGGCGAAGAAGGCATGCCAAGGTCGGAGCCGCGCCCCCACTTGACTGTCGTCAGGTCTTCGTAAGGGAGATGCCGGGCCTTGCCTCGTCCGGGTAAACCGGCTCGCGATGAACCTCGGTGCCGGACTCGTCGACGACGACGATCGAAAGGCTGCGATCCTTGAGCCGGGGGTCATGCCTGAGCAACCGCGCGAGCTCCTTGCTATGCTCAATCGCACCCACAGCGTTAGGAAATTTCAGTCCCTTTCGGTCTCTGGTTGGAATGCCGTCCTTCACGTCGAAATAATAGGTTCGCATTACGATCTCTGCGGCGGCCGCAATTGTTGAAGAAGACGGACGCTCCCGGCAGCGAGCGCTCAGGGGCATCCGTGACCCAGCGTACAAGGAAGCCTGCTCCGAACTCGATCGACCGCGATCTTCCTTTACAATGATAAATGAGCACTAATCAGCGGCGGCGGTCTTGACCTTGATCAAAAGGTGACTGTTTCGCAGAAGCCGGCAGAGGCTGCTGCCTGCGGCAGCTGCGGGTCGTGCAGCTGCGGCAAGTGCCGGGAAATTCCAGTGCCGGCAGAGCCAATTGCGATGTCGGCTCCCCGGGGCCGAGGTAACAAGATCCGGGGCATGATCGAGAGCCGTGTCGTTCCGGTAAGCTGACCCGCGCCGGGGCCAGGCAAACTCTGCAAAGACGCCGCTGCCGAAATGTGGTAGCTTGAGTTCAAACTGGAGGATGGTGGAATGATCGAACCGAAATTGGAAGTTCCGGCCGAATTGCGCGAGTTGGCCGAAAAGACGATCGACCAGGCGGAAAAGGCCTTCGGGATGTTCTTTGATGCCGCGGGCAAATCGATGGAGTCGATTCCGAATCCGGGAACGGAGATGTCGAAGCAGGCGCTATCCTTCACCGAACAGAACATGAAGGCCGCGTTCGATCATGCGCGCAGGCTGGTTCATGCGACCGATCTCCAGGAGGCGATGCGAATTCAGTCGGAATTCCTGAAGAGCCAGTTTACCAATGCCGGAGAGCATATGAGACAGATCACCGGCGGCGTCATGACGGCGGCCAAGGATGCGTCGAAGGGTAAATTCTGATAGCCGCAGCGTCTCAGACAAAACGGAGACGGATTTCGTCAAGTGCTATTCCCGTTGGCACCGCGGTCCATGTCTCGCCGGCAGCGACGGGCATGGCCTTTGTCAGCGTGCCGGTGCTGACGATCTCGCCGGCCGCGAGCGGCGGGTTGAAGGGATCGTTCGCCAGCAATCCGACGAGATGGCGTAATGCCGAGAGCGGGCCGCCCAGCACGTTCTCGGCATGGCCTCGGTCGATCGGTCGCCCGCCGCAACTCAGGTCGATCCGGAATGCCGGCAGCGTTCGTTGCCATTCCGCCGATTGCGGCGCAAACGGATGACGCGGTCCAATCAGCAGCGCGCCGTGTACGCCGTTGGCGGCAACCGTATCGGCTGCGGAAAATTTCCACCCCGGAAAGATCGACTGCACGATCTCGAAGCCGAGTGCGACCCAATCGATGCAAGACGACAAGGCCGCCTCGTCCATCTGCGCCGATGGCGCTGCCGAAAGGCCGAATACGATTTCCGGCTCGATGCGTGGCTCGGAAAACGGTGCCAATGACAGCGTATCGACGGCGGCAAGATCGCGCACGCTGCGGTCGAACACACATAGCCCCAGATCGGGGCATAGACGCCGTATTGTGTCCAGATCGTGCGATTGGTGAAGCCGATTTTGCGGCCCGCAGTTCTAGCGCCGCTGGCTTCGTACATCTGCCGCACAAGCGGTGTCAGGCGGTAAGCGTCATCGACGCTGAGACCACCGGGCCTTGAGGAGAAGGGCGAAATTTGCCGGCCGCCGACCAGCGCGGCAAATGCTTCGGCCGCCATGGATTCTTGAGGCCGGGCGCTTTTGCCTTGGTCCATTCGAGAAGGCCCACTTAAAGCAGGTTACTTAGTATCGAGCCAAGCCTATCCCGTCAGGGTGCGGCCGTACAGCAGACGGGACCCTCGCGACACTTGGCGGTGGCAGCCGCAGGTGGGCTGTTGTGCGCTGCGAGGAGGGGACCCGCCGCCGGAAATCTACCCTGCGCGTCCTATTTGCGCAGCGAGCCGATATAGGCGGCGATATCGGCCGCCTCGCTCCGGCTCAAGGGGAAGTTCGGCATCTTCGGGTGCGGTTCGATCAGGAAGGCAGCGATCTTTTCCGGGGAAAAATCGGGCTTCTTGGCGATCACCGCAAACGGCGGAACGTCGGCGCTGGCCTGCTTCTGATCGCCGTCAACCACGTGGCAGGTGGCGCACCAGCGCTTGGCGAGCGTGGCCCCCTGATCGGCGTCGGCGGCCATCGCCAGTGATCCGCTCAGTCCGGCTGTGGCGACAACCAATGCCCGAATTCCCTTGAAAACCGCTCGCATCCGATGCTCTCCTTCGACGTCAAATGGCCTACGCTATTGGCCAGCACCAATGCAATGGGCCCGGCCATCAGCTACACAAATTGGCGGGCGGGGCAAAGGCTACAAAGCGGGCAATAATGGCCGAAATCATCCATTTCGTGGCACTGGCTTTCGATCTCGTCGATGGCGCCCTCGTTCCCGGCGAAGGCGTGGACTGCGAGAACCCGGGGCTCGCCATCCAGACCGCGCAAGGGCAGTGGAAGCTGTTCGGTCACGCCGGTGCCGTTGCGTTCAGCCGGACCAGCAATTTCGAACAGGGCAAATTCAACCGACGGCATGTGCTGCGACGGTTTGGCCAGGTGCCGGACGAATATCTGAATGATGACGAGTGATCTCCGCATCGCCGCGATGGCATTTGCGGTATCGACCGCAGCGCCGCAGCTCTACCTCAGCACAGTCCGATGGAATGGTCATCCGCAGCATGGACCCGGAAAGTTCGGAACGTCGATTCGTGCGGTTAGAGAGCTGAGAAACCTCCGGGCCCGGCCAAAGGCGTAGCGGGCGAAATTCAGGATTCGGGATTGCGGGCGCAGTCGCTTCCTCTCCCGCCGTGACGGAGCGCCGAGCCTGATTTCGCCGGCCACATTTGCGACCAGACTTGCGGGATTGCTCGATACCTTCATTTATCCTTGTCGCCCAGCGTCTTGCCGGTGGTTTTGTTGACGAGATGCACCCGGGCGCAAGCCGGGCAAGTCACCGCCTCATAGCTATCCGCTCGCTCGGCTGGCGCCTCGTCGGGCAACCAAACCTGAACGTTCATGGCAGTCTGTGGGCACCGAAAGATGAGATTGGCCATTAATACAAAATGGCCGGGCCGACGGGTAGCGCATTGACCTGCCTCAAAGCCGTTTGATCTACGGGTGCGGCCTTCCTGATGCAGTCCCTGGGCGGCGGGTCCTGTGCGAAAGCGCAGGTTGCGGTCCCGCTCGTCAAGATCGGGCCGATCATTGTTGATTCGGACTGTCGATGTGCGCGCAGCGGGTGACCGGACGATTGACGGCAGAGGATTACGGTGGCGGCGCTTCGGAGGGGGCGGTGATCGCAGCGCGGATTCCCGTCAGCACGGAGGTAAAATGCTGATCGCGTTCGCGGTCGAAACGCTGTTGATGGGCGCGGAAAGCCGCCACCCGCCCTGCAATTTCTTCGCGAAGTTCGCTGCGGGTGACGGTCGACGTGCGCGGTGTCTCCGCGGCTGCAGCGGGCGGTTCGATCGGTTCAAATTCATCGACGGGTTTGGATTCAATCCGTGCTTCGGCCGCCGGCTTCTTCCCGGTGACCGACTGCACGAATGCCATTGTTTGCGCGATCAAGCTGTCGCGCTCCTTCACCCACTTCATCACCCACCTCGGCCCGAAGCAAGTTCAGCAAAAAGCCGGTAATCATTCAAGCGGGTTTTCTGTGCGGCACCCATGCGTGACGGTTCGGTCAAGACGACGGCAGAGGCTTTGCCGCGGCGCGTCGCTGTTGTGTTGCTCAGCCGTCAACCGTGGCTCAACGCGCGGCGTAGATTTCCATGATCCTATGTGATGCGTCGGTTGTCGTCAGCGGACGCTGACGAATGCGCCCCACAATGCCGCGAGGATGGCGCCGGCCAAGACATAGCTCGGGCTGTTGCAGAACGTGCTACCATATCGGCACATTTCCACACCGAGAGTGCCGATCTCATGATGGCTGGCGGCATAGAACAGGCCGGACAAAATCGCCAGTGCGGCAGCTATGAAATACATCGGGTATCCCTGGAGCAGCATTTTCGGTGGCAGATTCTGCGGGATTGTCCCGCACAGAGCGCGATCATATTGGGAGCCAAAGATTAAGCCGCGTTGACGTTGAAGCGTAGAAATTTTACCCAAAGTTGCTTCAACCAAGCCGCAAATAATTCCGAACCGGTATCCCGGTCGACCTAAAGGCAGCGCGCCTGGGCTCGTTCCGGACAAAGTCTGAAAGAGTTGGATAGCGAAAACAGCACGCGCGCACTGCGGGTCGTATTGTCGGGGGCGCGGTAACTCAAGGGGGCGGCCACCGCGATATCGGCCCGCAGATCGTTGCCCAGGAAGAACCGCACGCCGGCGCCGGCGGAGGTGAGCGCCAGACCGTCGTTGTAGCTGTATCCGGCGTTCCAGGCAGTGCCGGCGTCGACGAAGCTGTAGAGTTGATAACCCGTCAGGTAGCCAAGATTCAGCTTCTGATCGAAGCGCAATTCAAGCGATCCGGCCATGCCGTTGTCGCCGCTGATTTCTGCACTGCCATAGCCTCGTCCGAAGGCCGCACCGCCCAGGTAGAATTGCTGCGAGAGAAACAACGGGCCCGACGCGATCTGGCCGGCTGCCGACAGTTTGACCGACCATGCATCGGACAGCGTCTGATAGCGCGTGAACCAGAGACCCAGCACCGAGAACGTGCTGGCAGCACCGTAACGTGACGAAAAGACATCATTCTGCTGCGATGCGCCGAAGATATCGAGACCTTGCCGCCCCATCACCGTCAGGTAGTTGTTGCCGCCGAAATTGTCCTGCAGCCGATAATCTGAAGTCAGGCTCACGGTCCGGATGTAGTCCCTGTAGATCGGACCGATGACGTCGCTCTCTGAGACGTTGCTGAAGCCCATTGCCGCCGTGATCGTCAGCGTCGATTTCTGCGATTGCAACGGAACGACGCTGCCGTGAACCTCGAAGGCCTCGGTTTTGGTAACGTCGTTGAAGAGGCGGCGGATGTCACCAGGCCGAACTTCACTGTACAGCGCGGATGCGCCAATGCGCCCCCCGTCGGTGCCGACCGGTACATCATAGGACAGCCGGCCGAACGCAAGCTCACGCGGATCGCCAGGCGTGGTGGAAAGATTGAGTGCTAGCACATCGCCAGGCATGAGGTAGGAGTTGAAGGCCCCTGTGAAGTAGCTCTGCCAGGGGCCGACAGCCGAAGAGCCGAGATTGTCGAGGCCGAACGAAGTGAAGATGCGCCAGGTTTTCAGAAAGACGATGAGGCGGAAGCGACCGCTTGCGATCCCGAGCTCTTCGAGCGCGGTATCGGTAACGCGCACGCCCGGCCGGCCGTTGATCAGCAGCAACTGGCGTTCCAGCGTCGTCAGGCGCGAGGGCTGTTCAGCCAGGACCGGCCCGAGCAGGGGGCGCACGCCGAATCGGTCGGCGCCTTCGCCCTCTAATGCCACTTCCGCAATGCTGCCTTCGATTACCTGAAGGCGGACATGACCGCCCTGAATGTCCTGCGGCGGGACTATGGCCCGGCTCAGGTGAAAGCCGGCTGCGCGGTAGATGTCGCTGATCGCCGAGGCGATTGCCGCGAGGTCGGCCTGAGAGACTTTCTTCCCGAGATAGGGTTGGTAGGCTCTTACGAACTCTCCGATCGGTATCGCCCGGGCGCCGGTTAACGAAATCTTACGAAGGACGAACAGCGGTTTGGAATCCGCGCTCCCCTCCGACCGGGGCACTTGCGGCACCCGCGGCACCTGCAAGCCGGGTCGGGCGTCTGTCGTCGCCTGTTGGGATTCCTGGGCATCGAAACGTTTTTCGGTTTGTCTCGGATCGAAGCCTGGCTGGCTGGCCTGTTGTGCCGTTGCCGGACTCGGCACGACAGCGGCCAGCATCAGCCAGCCGACAAGAGCGAACTTGATGGTACGGCGCTGCTGCGCCAGCGCCGTCGCCGGCACGCATCCGTAGTTCCACGGAGGACGGCAGGTGGTTGCATCATGAGCTGTTAGCCGCATGATTTTTCTTAGGATTTTATGGTCAACGAATCGTTAAGATGTCCGCTGGACACTCGTAGTTCCCGCTCACTCAATGTTGAAACATTTCCGGTAAACGTGGACTTCGTTGCAGGTAGACGGAGGTTTCGATGATTGCGGTCAGTGGGGTTTCGCGTGTCCTGGCGGTGGCGCTCGTTCTCGGGGTAGCCTCCCATGCGCTTGCCGCGGAAGAGGGAGCCTGGTCGGTCAGCAAATCGTCAGGCGAAGTCTGGATGACCACGACCGGCGCCCAGCAGGTTTCCCTCGGCAAGGAAGAGGTGCTGAAATCGGGCGACACCATCCGGACCGGCCGCAACGGGCGGGTGCTGCTGGTGCGCGGCGAGGAAACCATCATGGTCTCGCCGAACTCGGTGATCGGCTTGCCCGCGGAAAAGAAGGAAGGCCTTTCGACCACGATCGTGCAGCAGGCCGGGTCGATCCTGCTCGAGGTGGAAAAGCGCAACGTCAAGCATTTCGAGGTCGAGACGCCGTATCTCGCCGCGGTGGTGAAGGGGACGCAGTTTCGCGTCTCGGTGAACGCCGCCTCTACCAGCGTCGACGTCATCAGGGGGCAGGTCCAGGTCGCCGATTTCAGGTCTGGCCAGATTGCGCAAGTGATGCCGGGGCAGCATGCGACCGCTTTCGCGCACGGCAACTCAGGTCTCTCCTTGAGCGGCTCCGGCACCTTCAGTCCGATCGAGCATGGCCAGCCGCGCGCATCGTCGATCGACCGGGTTCCGGTTCCGAGATCGGGGCTCACCGCGCCTCGCCAACCGGCCAGCGGGCCGCAGATCCGCGCGCTCGGGCACGGCAACACCGCGGCCCGCGCCGGCCTTGGCAACACCACGGTTCAGCCGCAGCGCAACGCAGTCAGTGCTCCAGGACGGCATGGTGTAACGCGGATATCTTCCTCGCTTGGCGAGGTCCGGTTGAATTTCCACCGCGTCACCCACGGTCTTGCCCGCGGCGCGACCTCGGCGCACGCCTCGGCGAGAAACGTTGCCAGCCGGGATACGATCTGGGGTTCGCGTGGTTCCGGTTCGGCGATGGGCAACGGAAACGGCTCCAGCAATTCGAACGATGCGAGCAGCAGTAACGCCAATGCCGCGACCGGCGTGAGCGCGACGGCCGCATCGGGCGCAGCCAGCGCGGTCGCCGCGGTCGTATCTCCCGGAGGCAGTAACGGCAACGGCAATGGCAATGGTGCAAACGGCAACGGCAATGGGAACGGCAATGGGAACGGCAACGGAAACGGAAACGGAAACGGAAACGGTAACGGCAATGGCAATGGCCATGGGTACGGCCGCGGCCATCGGTAGCCAGCCAGGGCCGGTCCGATAACGGCTGGTTTGAGATGGGGAGCGCACTTCGCCGGTTGAGGGGTGCGCAGGGGGTGACGACTTGAAACACTACCGGCCGCATATTTTTGTGGTGGTTGCGCTGGCGATCGTGCTGGCATCCGGCTGGCGCGGCACGCTTCGCAATGCGCTGACCGATTTGCGCTTTGCCTGGCAGTCGCGCCAAGCCAGCGGTGACATCGTCGTTGTCGCAATCGATGCCCCGTCGATCGAGAAGATCGGCGTCTGGCCCTGGCCGCGCCGTCTGCACGCCGACCTGCTGCGGCGGCTCGAAGCCGCTGATGTAAAGGACGTGGTATTCGACGTCGATTTCTCGACGCCGTCCGACGCCACGTCGGACCAAGCATTCGTCGAAGCGCTGCGGGCAGCGGGCGGATCCGTGGTATTGCCATCCTTCAAGCAACCGGCGACCGACGGCGGCAATGCTACGGCCGTGCACATCAATCGTCCGCTCAATCAGTTCGGCGATCATTCATGGACCGCCATCGTGAATGTCGCGGTCGAACCTGACGGACTCGTCCGGCGCTACCCGTTCGGGGAGAAACTCGCTGGAGAGTTTCTACCTTCGATGGGGGCGGTATTGGCGGGATTATATTCTGCAAAGAGCTCGCCTTTCCTGATCGACTACAGCATCCGCGCTGCCTCGATTCCGAAGGTGTCCTATGCCGACGTGCTGCGCGGCGATGAAGCCACCTTGAACAAGATCAGGGGCAAGAAGGTTATCATCGGGGGAACCGCACTCGAACTCGGCGATCGGTTCAGCGTTCCGAATGGCGGGGTTGTTTCCGGACCAATCCTGCAAACTCTCGCCGCCGAATCGATCCTGCAGAACCGAACGCTGCGCTGGACCTCAGACGTCGTTGCGTTGGCAGGGTTATGCGTCATTTCGCTGGCCATGATGTTCTCGTGGCGTCGCCTGTCCGCCGGCGTACGGGTCATCGTCCTTGTCGGAATGGCCGCTGCCGCCGAGGCCATCGCCATTCTGCTGCAGGCAAAGCTGCCCCTTGTTCTCGATACTTCGCTGCTTCTTACCGCGATCGCCGTCTATATGGCCGCAATTGCGCTCGATGAAATCGACTTCCGCGACTTGCTGGGGCGAATTGCCGAAAGCCGTTTTCAGCGCATCGCCATGTCATTGGGCGACGGCCTGGTGTGTACCGATTCCAGTCAACGGATTACGCTATGGAACCCGGGGGCGGTCGCGATCTTCGGCTACAGCCCGGAGGAAATGATCGGTCGGCGGTTCGAAACGATTCTTGCGCCGCACGCCAAGGCTGAGCCGGGCTATTCGTCGACCTGTGAAAAGGTCCGGGCGAGGTCGCGTCAGCCAGGCGGCCTGGTGACGGAATTCGACGGGCTGCGAAAGAATGGCGAGGTATTTCCGGTCGAGGCCTGCTTCTCCGGCTGGCAGGGCACCGACGGCTTTCAGTACGGCGCGATCCTGCGCGACATCTCGGTGCGGAAACGCGAGGCCGAGCGTATCAGGTATCTGGCGGAACACGACCCGCTCACCGGGCTTGCCAACCGCAACACGTTGAACGCCGGCCTGGCGGAGATGATTTCCGGCGCGGAAAAGGACGCCGGCGAAGTGGCGCTGCTGGTCATCGGCCTCGACGGCTTCCAGCATATCAATGACATGCTCGGGCATGCCTGCGGAGACCGTGTTCTGTGCGCCGTATCCGAACGATTGAACGCGCAGATCGGCGGCGCAGGCATCGTCGCGCGTTTGAGCGGCGATGAATTCGCCATTGCGATCCGGTGCGCCGAATTATCCGAAACCGCCGCGCAACTGGCCGAACGCATCGCGCTCGCGTTCGACGCGCCGCTGGCGACGGGAGGGCGGCAGCACCGTGTCAAGGTCAGCATCGGGGCCGCCGTCCATCCGGGCGACGGTCGGACGGCCGAAGAACTGCTGAGCAACGGCCATCTCGCGTTTTGCCGCGCAAAGGCGACCCGGCGCGGCAGGCATGTGGTATTCGAAAGCGCCATCCGGCGGGAGCTTGAATCGCGCCTGACGCTCGAGGCGGAACTGGTGCTCGCCGCCGAGCGAAATGAGTTCGAATTGTTCTATCAGCCGCAGGTCCGCCTCTCGGATGGCGGCTTGATCGGCGCGGAAGCCCTCATTCGCTGGCATCATCCGGTGCGCGGCCTGGTCTCGCCCGCGGAATTCATGCCGGTCGTCAACACCTCTTCCATTTCGGACCGGGTCGCGGGATGGGTTCTCGAAACCGCCTGCCGGCGGGCGCGGACCTGGGAGCAGGCCGGACACAATGTTCGCATCGGCGTCAATCTTTCGCCTTCGCAGCTTCAGTCGGGGGATCTCGCAACCTCGGTTGCGGAGGTGCTCGACATCACCGGCCTGACACCTTCGCTGCTCGAACTGGAAGTGACCGAGGACATTTTGCTGCTGGACGAGCAGCGGGTGCTCGACACAGTCTTGAGGATTCAGGAGCTCGGCGTGCGTGTCGTGTTCGACGACTTCGGCACCGGCTATGCCAGCCTGAGCTACCTGAAGAAATTCCCGCTCGACGGGCTCAAGATTGACCGTTCCTTCGTACTCGAGCTGCTTGCTGATTCCGGCGATGCGGCGATTGTCGGTTCGACTATCAGCCTGAGCAAGCAACTGGGCCTGTCGGTGATCGCAGAAGGCATCGAGAATCGGGCCACCGCCGATCTGCTCGCCAGCATGGGATGCGAAGAGGGACAGGGCTATTTCTTCGGTCGGCCGATGCCGGCCCAGGCGTTCGAGGAGCAGTTCCTCACAGTGCGAGAATCCACGGCCCGTGTGCTCGCAGGCGGCGAGGCGGCCTGAACAACTTCGCAAGCGCCGTCTTGGGCGATCGAGTCCCTTGAACGTAGGCCACCCTGCAGTATAACTCTTGAGCTGTTGGAGGGCATTGTATGGCAAGGGCCATGCTTCGGCCGGCCTGTCGGGTGGCGTTCGCCGGGTTGGTGTTGGTTTATTCGTCCGGCCTGGCCTTGGGTAAGGACGCGGGTGAGGGCGACGATGAATCGGTAAAGACCGCTTCAGCGCCCAACATCTATCTCGACCTCAGGACGAATTACGCCACTTTTCCTGCCGGCTCGCTCTCGGTCGGCTTCGGCAGCTTCGGATTGTTTGCCGGACATCCGGTGCTTTCGAGGCTTGCCAACCTCTCGAATCTTTCGAACATCGCGACACTTCCGACACTCCCAGCCGTGTCGCCGTCTTCCAGCCGGACCGTCGGGCTCGACGTTCCGCTCACGGTAGATTTGAACGACCAGGTCTCGGTGTATGGCGGCTTCAGCGCCAGCGCATCGCGAAGCGACGGGTCCGACTGGTCCGCGTTTACGATCAACAGCTGGAACGTCGGGTTCCAGGACGATGTTTATGAGCAGAACGGCGGTTCGATCCCGACAATTACGCTGCAGTCGACCGTCACGCGGTCGGCGCCGGGAGTCTCGCTTCCCACGACGTCGCTCAACACTATTCTCGAGTTCGACTACGCCCTGAACGCGGATGAAACCCGGGGGCTGCTCGCGGGCGCTCAATACACCGCGGTTGCCGTGGATTCCCCGCGCGTGACGATCAATCCAAACTTCGTCGGCTATGTCGGCGGCTACTATCAGTGGGATAACAACTGGAAATTCACCGGCCGGGTCGGGGTCCAATCATTCGGTGGCGGGCAGCTTCTCAACCGGACGGTGTTCGAACCTTTCACCCAGCCGATCGTAAGGCTCGACCTCGACCGCATGGATGACGACGACAACCGCCTGTTCGGCGTGACGGCACAGATCTCGTGGGTGCCGAAACCGTCCTACCAGTTGACGGTGAGGACGCCGCTCTATCTGGTGAAGAACTAGCGCGGTCGCCCGCGCTGGAAAAAATTTGACACGTCGGGCAAATCACCGGCATATCTTCATTATCGCAAGACTATCAGAGCCCGCACCGGGGAACCGGCCGCGGGCTTGTTGGCTCCTGAATCGGACGTTGGGCTGCCACCACATTTCCCTTGTGCCGCCGCATTTTTGCGGTCCTGTGGGTTGCGCTGGGCCCAGGGAAATTGCGATGAACAAACCGCTCGTTGCCGCACTGATTGCAGCATCGCTGATATCGTTCGAGGCACGAGCCCAGGAGCGGGCCGGAAGTGCCGCTCTCGGCGCGGTGTCGGGGGCCGTCGTTCTTGGACCGGTCGGCGCAGTGGCAGGTGCATTCATCGGATATACCGCAGGACCGGCGATCGCGCGTTCCTGGGGAGTGGGGCGCTCCGGATCGCGATCACGGGCGCGACATGCCGCGCAATCCACTCCGGGAGCCCAGCAACAGGCGGTCGCCCAGGCGAGTTTGCAGCCGCCAGCCAGGACGGCAGGCCCGCGTCCGGCAAGGAACGCCGCGCCGCCGGTTCAGGGATTTGAATAGCAGCGTCGGCGGCACGTCGCCGGCCGCCTTCAGGATTTGACACGTCGGGCAAATCACCGGCATATCTTCATCATCGCGAGACTATCGAAGCCCGCGCCGGGAAACCGGCCGCGGGCTTTTTCAATCTGATCTATTCAAACGGCCGGCACCGGCATGAGCCGTCTGCATAAAATCTCCTGAAACTATCGGCGATAGGTAGTGAGGAGGCACCCAAAAAATCCTTCGGGAGAGCGCAGCTTGGATGGCAGTTTGTTGAACAAGAACGAGGAATGGAGATGTCTCGCTGGAGGCCAGTAGCTGACGCTGCTCGCTTGAAAAACCGGTGTCCTGATGGTGAGCAAGGTTATGCGAGATCAGCCGTAGCATCAGCTGCTCTGCGTCCTTTGATCTTGCGTGTCGCTAGGCTTGTCGCCTGCTGCGGTTTGCATTATCGCCGGGCGCTCACGTGACGCGTCTGAAATGTCTCCTGGTCATGGCCGTGCTTGCGGGCTGGGTTGTCTCTGAAAAACGTTTCATTGATGGATTGCCCATGCTCGCGGCTTCAATGTTGGCCGCGAGTTATGTGTTGGCCGTACTTTTCCTCGCGCCATTTGCTTCAGATCGGAAGGTGGCGAACGAGGTGCCAACATTCGGCGTCGGAATGAAATTCCTTCTATTTGGCCCCCTCTCGTTGGCGGCGATAACTTCCGTCGGCGCAACGATCGTTAACCTGAAGCATCGCGATTTTTGCAGGATCGTGGACTGCTTTTCGTTTTATGCGGTTTACAGATTCCACATGCCGCTTCTCGTTTCCGAATTCGTGGCCGTTTCGTGGAAATTGTTCTACATCGTATTCATCGCTGCGGTTCTTGTTCGGTTAATTCAAGTGATTCAAAAAGGTTGATAGGAGGGCTTGGTTGGCCAAGTAGTCTTGAATCCAAAGGTCGTCGTCCCGCGCGGGCCGGCCAGTTCTCTTGCGCAAGATCTCCTGGGATTATCGGCGACAGCTGAGGAGGAGATGTGCGAAGAGTCTCCACGAAGCAGGAAAGATTGACATCGTTCTGAAGACACATCTGTCCTCCGGGATTGCCGTGGCCCATGATATCCGCGACCTCGGATGGCAGTGGGTTCGACAGCGCGACATGTCGTGCTGGATGCCAGAAGTTAGGCTGGGGAATACGGAAATGTCCAATCGCATCTTCTACGTTGCTGGGCGGGCGGCGCTTGGCGCGCTCTTTCTGTGCGTGGCGCCGGTGACGAGCGCGCGCGGCGACTTCGGTTCATGTATTGCGAATGCTTCTGCGTTTGTGGTTGAGCTGGATAATCTTCTTTTAAGAGAGGAGAACCGGCTTGCGCCGTATGACGATCTCAACGAGCGATCGTTTCCGCTGCACGATTGTGAGACGGATGCCTTGTTGGAAGTAGTCAAGCGATCACGCTTCATTCGGTTGATAGATTACAATCCGCTCTCCAAAAAATATTTCATATATTTCTCAAGCGACTACATGCGGGCCAGCTTCACGTATCTGGTTCCCGAAAAAAGATCGACTTTCAAGACCGCCTCACGGGTCCACAAGTAGCGAATCTCAGCAATGTCCGAAAAAATCTTCCTCACTTACACTAATGCCTCGGCGGTGCCTTATCAGGGCTCGGTGCTTGGCTATCACATTGTGCTGAACTACATAGATTCCGAGGGAAACCATCATACGCTTGAGGGCATTCCCCAAAACGGGTTTGGTCATAATATCGATAAACTGGCGGCGGCGGTCAGTGAGGAGTATCTCTCGGACGGCATGAAAAACACCGATTCACCCTTTCAACGGCTAAGAGCACGAGCGGGCGAAGGTCGCGGAGCCTCTCTGAATCAACCACATACGATCGTCGCCGAAGGCGATGATTTGAGTTCGCGGTGGGCGCTGATGAAGGGCTTTGCCGACGAGGTGGATTCGATCGGCTATGAATATCGTCCAATATCCCAAAACAGTAACTCCTTTGCCGGCGGGGCACTGCAACGTGCGGGCTTTTTTGGGCCGGGTGCGGAGTTTCCGGAAAGACTCGATCATCAACCTGTGTTCGACCCAGCACGTGGAGAAACCAGATCTCTGAGCGTCCCTGGATTTGAGAAGCCGTTAGCAAACTCCATCAACACCTCGACGCCGATGCCCTTTCCTCTGGATGTATCGGCAGGGCCTGCTGTTCCAGCCGATGGTTTTCCGGTACCCAATCGTCCGAACTCGTTCAATGGGCGCTTTGGAAATTGGGGCACTGCCCCGGCGGGCGGCTTGGGCGATGCCCGTTCTCCGGTCTTGCGTGAACTGGAGAAGTACCGGAAATCTTCGGCTCCCGACGGTTCAGCACCGACTGCGGTACACGGCGCGCCTACGCCGGCGTTCCAACCGGATGCGGTATATTCGCCTGCTGGCGACTTCTTCGGGAATTTTCCGCGGGTTTCTGCTGGTGCGACACCGTCACCCATCGCCTTCAACGTGCCAGGGCCGGCCGTTGGTACAGGCGCCGCCGACAATTTTGGTGCCGCCGGGAGGGGGCCCGTAGGTGTCCTCGGTAGTTTCGTCGGGGATGCGGAGGTGAGGCCGCAGTTGCACGGCGTGAGCGCACCGGGTCTTTCGAACGAGGAAACCGCCTATGGCGATCAATCGGGAAATATGCCCAGCGGGCCGCGGCCTGTGGGTTATCCGCGGCTACGGAGCCGCGTCGTCAACCCTGCTTTCCCGGCCATCATGCCTCCCGATGCTGTTCCGCCGGATCCGCCAGAACCTGCGCCGCTGCTGGGGATCTTCAGCGGCAAGCCGATGGTGCCGCTTCCACATGAGTTCTGGAGCTTGCCGAAAAAATCCGGTGCATCTTCCAACGGCGCCTTGTTCGATCTTCTGGCTGGCCTCGCCTTGCGGAACCCAGCGTCGATTCCGCTGGACGACGATCCTCGCAGATTCGATCGCGATGACCAGATGCAGCCCTGGTTCCTCCAGAGGCGGAGCTAGCTGCGGATCGGCCGCCGCCTCTCGATCGGCGCCGCCGGAACTCCGCTTCATCGGTGTCCAAAAAATTTGACACGTCGGGCAAATCACCGGCATATATTCATCATCGCAAAGACCAACAAAGCCCGCGCCGGGAAACCGGCCGCGGGCTTTTTCGTTCCCTGACTTGCCGAATCGGACGGCGGCCGCACGTCATGGCGCCACATCCTCCCATGCACCGCTGCCAGAAGCGTCGCAAGCGGGCCGCCGTCCGAGCCTTGTTGATCTGGTGGATGATCTGTTCGAAAGACGGTTCCCACTATTCTGTTCACGCTTATTTTTTTGCCGGCACGCGCGAACGCGCCGGCACGCGGCGTGGCAAGAGTCCACGCTCGCACGCGGCCCCGCCGCGACGATCCGCCATGCGGATCTCGCTTGGGATACGGTTCGCGCCGGAAATGATCGCTTCAAGCGATCATGCCGCACATTTCATTCATACCGAGGCAGGAGGCCGCATGACCTCATATCTGATAGCGCTCGCACTGGCGGGTCTCGTCACCATCGCGGTGTGGGAGGGATTCCAGTGAGTGCCGAGATCATCCAGTTCATGCCGCGACCGAAACACAACCGCGCGCCGGCCGGTTTTCCCAGGCTGGTCTTTCACTCAATCGCAAGGCCCGAAGATCGCGCCGAGGATCATGCCGACACGTCGCCTTGCGAATATGGCGGGGCAAATCCCGAAGAAATCCGGTTTGAAGATGGCTAAAGCACTCACTGAAATCCGCTCGCTGGCGCGAAGCCACACCCGAACCGCGCTCAACGTGCTGGTCGGCGTCATGCGCAGCAAGGATGCCACGGCAGCGGCGCGCGTCTCCGCGGCCAACGCCATTCTGGATCGCGGCTGGGGCAAGGCGCCTCAGGCGATTCAGAACGGCAACGACGGCGCGTTTGAACTGATCCACAGAATCGAGCGTATCATTGTCCATCCTGAAAATCCCGACAGCTAAGATCTTCGAGCCGCTGCTCGCGCCCGCCCGCTACAAAGGGGTATACGGCGGACGCGGCTCGGGAAAATCGCATTTCTTCGGTGAATTGCTGGTCGAGACCTGCCAGGCTGAGCGCGGCACGCTGGCGGTCTGCATTCGCGAAGCGCAAAGGACGCTGACGCAATCTTCCAAGCGGCTGATCGAGAGCAAGATCGTTCGCCTGGGCCTCGGTCACCAATTCCGGGTATTCAGCGACAAGATCGAGACGCCCGGCGACGGCGTCATCATCTTCAGGGGCATGCAGAGTTATACATTCAAGGCCATGATCACAGTGATCGTCACCGGTTTTGTCGGAGCGGTGTGGCTGGGCATCAAGGTCATGCTTGGCAAATGAGCTTGGCGCCCGTCCGGAAACTAGCTGGTGTGCCCCGGCCCCGAATTTCCGGACAACGCTATTTCCGTGTCGCGAGAGCATAGAGGTAGGCGAGGATGGCATCGACGTCCTCGTCGGAAAAGTCGATCTGCGGCATCGCCCTGTGCCTGGAAACCATGCCTTCCCTTAGTTCTGCCTGCAGTTCTCGCGGTGCAAACCGGGCGTAAATATCGCGCATCGGCGGAGCCTGCTTGAGCGGGCTCTCGCCAGCGGCTTCGATGGCATGGCAGCGACCGCAATTTTGCTGAAGGATGGCTCTACCTCTATTCCTCAGCTCGCTGGAATCGGCGGCTTCCGAGCTGGCGGACAAACCCAAAAGGAATCCAACGGCCAGGATCCTGGCCTGATGGGCGAAACGCGGTGTCATGTGTTGGAGCCTCCTTCGTCCGCATTGTCTTCAAAATAGAGAAATTGGGCAAGAAGACTTTATTTGAGGCGGCCTGTCGGATCTCTCGGGGAAGGCACAAAGCGCGACGCGCGTTGGAGCAAAGTGACTTTAGAGGCGAGGGTTTGTGGAGGTCTGGCCAATGTACTGGATACGTGAGGTCGATGGACACGACGATGAAGTCGCGGATACGCTCACCGATCTGCATCGCCTGACATTCTTTGATGGCGCTCCGATACCGGAATTCGAACTCGGGCATTGGTGGCTCGGCTTTCACCAGATGATCCCGATCGCGTTTGCCGGCATGGTTCCATCGACGCGCGCTCACAATTCGGGATATTTCTGTCGGGTCGGTGTGTTGAAGAAACACTGTGGCAACGCGCTTCAGTTGCGGCTGATGCGTGCAGTGGAATCACGCGCTCGTCGCAACGGATGGAGCTCTGTGGTCTCGGATACCACGGACAATCCAGCCTCTGCCAACAATTTCATCCGTGCCGGCTATCGGTTGTACCAGCCGTCATATCCATGGGGTTACCCGAACACGCTGTATTGGCGCAAATCGATCAGATAGGAACGCGGGCCTTCCACGCCTTCCGCAACTGTTTTCCCGCCCGGTGGCCTGACGGCCATCGGGCTTTTTTCGTTTTTGAGTCTGGATGCTTGATGTCCAGCTCCTGGTTGCCGCAGGCCAGCCGTTGGGTCTGACGAGAATTCGAAGCGGCTGGTTTCCTGACTTTGCTGCATAGCAAAATGCAACTGTCGCAAATAGTTCATACGCGGCCTATACTTGGTCAGCCTGCTAGCATTGAAATCGTTCCTGGCGAATATTCTCCCTGGAAATCGGAGCCATCAGCATGAAGACCGTCCGTTTTGCCCTGACATTGCTCATGCTGTCGCTGGTAGCGCCACTGCAAACCGCCAAGGCGGCTGATGTCATTTGCTACAATTGCCCGCCGGAATGGGCGGATTGGGCCTCGATGCTGAAGGCGATCAAGGCCGATCTCAACTACGATATCCCTCATGACAACAAAAACTCCGGTCAGGCGCTTGCGCAGATTCTGGCCGAGAAGAGCAATCCAGTCGGCGATATCGGCTATTTCGGCGTCACCTTCGGCATGAAGGCAAAGGCCCAGGACGCGCTGGAGCCCTATAAGCCCGCCAAATGGGACCAGGTTGCTCCCGGATTGAAGGATGCGGACGGTTACTGGACCACGATTCATTCCGGCACGCTCGGCCTGTTCGTCAACAAGGACGCGCTCGGCGGCAAGCGGGTGCCGGCCTGCTGGAAGGATTTGCTGAAGCCGGACTACAAGGGCATGGTGGGCTATCTCGACCCATCGTCGGCTGCCGTCGGATATGTCGGCGCCGTTGCGATCAACATGGCGCTCGGCGGCTCCGCGGCCAATTTCGATCCCGCGATCGGCCTTCTTCAAGGAACTCCGGAAGAACGATCCGATCGTACCCAAGCAGACGTCCTATGCCCGCGTCGTTTCCGGCGAGATGCCGATCCTGCTGGACTATGATTTCAACGCCTATCGCGCCAAATATTCGGAGAAGGGGAGTTTCGAGTTCGTGATACCCTGCGAAGGATCGGTGACATATCCCTATGTCGTCGGCCTCGTGAAGAACGCGCCAGACAAGGACAAGGCCAAGAAGGTGCTGGACTATCTTTTGTCCGACAAGGGGCAGGCGATCTGGACCAATGCTTATCTTCGTCCGGCGCGGCCGATCGAATTGCCGGAGGCGGTCAAGAAGAAATTCCTGCCGGACAGCGACTATACCCGAGCGAAGAACGTCGACTGGGGCCAGATGGAAACCATGCAAAAAGGCTTCGTCGACCGCTATCTCGCCGAGGTCCGCTGATGCAGTATGGTACCTCGTCTTAGGGGTGCCATTGGTTCATGCGGAATAGATCCTTCGTCTGGCTGTGTTTGCTGCCGCTTGCCGCGCTGACGACGGCGTTCTTTCTGCTGCCGATGGCAAGGCTGGTGGTGACGGGCGCCGAAGGACCGCAAGGAATGGCCGGATACCTGGCCATCCTGACCGAGCCTCGCTACCGGGCCACCCTGATCAACACCGTTCTGCTGGCCGCGGCAACTACGATCGTCACGCTCGTCATCGCGACCGTTGCGGGCATGTTTCTGCAACGCCATCGCTTTCCCGGCCGGGCCGTGCTGATTGCGATGCTGACCTTTCCGCTGGCGTTTCCCGGTGTGGTCGTCGGATTCCTGATCATCCTGCTCGCCGGACGTCAGGGCCTGATCGGCGATCTCTCGAACCGCATGTTCGGCGAGAAACTGGTCTTCGCCTATTCGATCTACGGGCTTTTTCTCGGCTATCTCTATTTCTCGATCCCGCGCGTCATCCTCACCATCATGGCGGCGGTCCAGAAGCTCGACGTCGGCCTCGAGGAAGCCGCGCGCTCGCTTGGCGCGAACCCCTGGGCCGTGCAGCGCGATGTGGTGTTGCCGGCGCTTGGGCCGGCTTTCCTTGCCTCCGGCGCAATTGCCTTTGCGACCGCGATGGGCGCATTCGGAACGGCATTCACGCTGGCGACCAATATCGATGTGCTGCCGATGCTGATCTACACCGAGTTCACGCTTGCCGCGAATTTCGCGACATCGGCTGCCTTGTCGGTCGGGTTGGGGATCGTCGCCTGGGCGATCCTGGCGCTTGCCCGCTCTTTCAGCGGCAGCGCGGTCGCTGCGGCTGGATGAGACCATGCGCGATCGCCTGATATTTGCTGGCCAGCTCCTGTTCACACTGCTCGTCGCCGCATTCCTGGTAGTGCCCGCGATCCTGTCGATCTCCGCCGGAGTCACGGTGAACTATTTTCGCGGCATCCAGTCGGGGGTAACGCTGCAATGGGTGTTTCAGGTCTGGGACTTGTATGCCGGCACTATCCTGCTGTCGTTCCTGATTGCATTCGCAACCCTTGCCGTCACGCTGATTGCGGGGGTACCGGCGGCCTACGCATTGCACGTGCGGGGAGGGCGCCTATCGCGCATCGTCGAGGAAATCATCACGCTGCCGCTGGCGATTCCCGGGCTCGCGATCGCGCTGGCGCTGCTGTTCACCTATCAGGGCTTCAGTGATTTTCGCCGCTCGTGGCTGTTTATCCTCACCGGACATGTCATCTTCACGATGCCCTTCATGGTGCGATCCGTGATGGCGGTGTTTGCAACCGTCGACATCAAGACGCTCGACGAAGGCGCGGCATCGCTGGGCGCGTCGCCCTGGCGGCGCTTTCACGACGTCGTCGTCCCCAATGCCGTGCCCGGCATTCTGGCAGGCAGCTTGATGGTGGTGACGCTCTCGCTCGGCGAATTCAATCTGACCTGGATGCTGCACACGCCTTTGACAAAGACCTTGCCGATCGGCCTTGCCGACAGCTATGCGTCAATGCGCCTGGAAGTGGCTTCGGCCTATACGCTGATCTTCTTCGTCATGATCATCCCGCTGCTTGTCGCGATGCAGATGTTTGTCGATAAGGAGCAATAAGGATGAGTGCAACTGCCGGGCATGGCGCATCGGTGCGCATCGAGACCTGCGGCAAGACGTTTGCCGATGGCACGCGTGCGCTCGAGCCCGCGACCCTCGACATCGCCCGCGGCGAAACGCTTGTGCTTCTCGGTCCTTCCGGCTGCGGCAAGACCACCATGCTGCGCATCATCGCCGGGCTTGAATTGCCGGATGCAGGCGGCCGAGTAATGTTTGACGGTAATGACATAACGTCAGTGCCGATCGAGCGGCGGAACGTCGGTATGGTATTCCAGTCCTACGCGCTATTTCCCAATATGAGCGTCGCCGACAATATCGGCTATGGCTTGAAGATCCGGGGGATCGAGAGGAAAGAGCGCGCATCGCGCGTCGCTGAACTGGTGGCGCTGACCAACATCTCCGGGCTGGAGAACCGTCGCGTCGACCAGCTTTCCGGCGGTCAACGCCAGCGCGTCGCGCTGGCGCGCGCGGTCGCGATCCGGCCGGGCATCCTGCTGCTCGACGAGCCGCTTACCGCGCTTGACGCCGCATTGCGCGACCGGCTGCGCGGCGAACTCAACCGGCTGCTGCGTGCGCTCGGCATCACCACGATTTATGTCACTCACGATCAGTCCGAAGCCATGGAACTCGGCGACCGCATCGTCGTCATGCAGAAGGGGGCGATCGCCCAGATAGGCACGCCGCGCGAGATTTATTTCGAGCCTAGGAACCGTTTCGTAGCGGAATTCATCGGCGCCGCGAACATCATCGAGGCGCCGATCGAAGACGGTCATCTTGTGCTGCCGGGCGGGCGACAGCCGATCGGCGGCGACGCAAGCCAAGCGGCCGCGGTCGCCATGGTTCGCCCCGAAACGATCCGGGTCGTCGAGGAGGGAGCGGCGCCGCTCTCCGGGACCATCGACAGCGTCAGCTTCATTGGCGACCGGCAACGCATGGTGGTCAGCGGGGCGTCCGATAGATTTCTCACCGTCGATGCGCCGAACACCATCGGGGCCCAAGCCGGCGAGCGGGTTGGGCTCTTGATCGCGCCGGAGGCCGTCCGCCTGTTACCGCTCGAAAATTGAAGACAAAGCCGATGACCCAGAACCCCGTTCTCATCGCGCAGATTTCCGATCTGCATATCAAGCCGCCCGGCGGGCTGGCATATGGCCGTGTCGATACGGCAGTGGCGGCGGAGCGCTGCGTGGCCGCCTTGAATGAATTCAGGCCGAGGCCAGACCTCGTGGTGATTTCAGGCGATCTTGCCGACACGCCGACGGTCGAGGAATATGACCACCTCAAGCAGTTGCTGGCACCGCTCGAACTGCCTTTTGTCAGCATTCCCGGCAATCACGACTTGCGCGAGATGATGCGCGCTGCGCTTCCGCAAGGCTACGCCTCTTCGTCGGGAGCGCTCAATCAGCGGGTTGAAGTCGGAGGGCTCGATCTCGTGCTGCTGGATTCTAGCGTGCACGGCAAGCCGCATGGTGAGCTCGATGCGCCGACCTTGCAATGGCTTGAGGCAACCTTGGCATCCTCGGGCAACAGGCCCGCGTTGTTGTTTCTGCACCATCCGCCGTTCAAGGCCGGAATCTGGCATATGGACCGGCAGAACCTCGCCAATGCCGGAGAACTTGCGCCTGTCGTCAGACGCCATCGACGTGTGCAGCTGATCGCCACGGGGCACATTCATCGGGCGACCCTGACGATGTTTGCCGGGGTCCCGACCACAATCTGTCCTGCGCCCAATCACGCAGTGGATCTCGACCTGGCGCAGCTGCGGGAGCCGTCGTTCAAAGTCGAGCCGCCAGCGTTTCACGTCCACTGCTGGTTTCCGGGCGAAGGCTTTGGCACCGTAGTCACCCATCAGGTCCAGATTGGGAATTTCGACGGGCCATATCCGTTTTTTGGACCCGACGGCAAGCTGCTTTAGGCGGGTGGCCGGATCGTTCAGCAGGACGGCTTGGTCACGAATTGCGGAAACATCTCGGCGACGATGGGTCCGTCGGTTCGCCAGGAATAGCAGCCGCCGATGAAGAACGGCCGCTCGGTAATGTTGCGCTGATGATCGAGAGAGCCACCGCCCTCCGGCGTCTTGCCGTAAGACATCGTCTGAAACAGCGCCGTGACGGCCGGGCCAAGCAGTTCCGACAAATGCGTGCAGGTTTCGAGCGGGCCGATCTTCTGCCGGACCAGCGCGCGCCATCCCTTGCCGATGCGTTCGCCGACCAGACGCTGCAGGATCGGTTCGACCTCGATGCAGGTGGGAAACGGCGTCGAACGCATGATCGTCTCGGCTTCGATAATGGTCATGTCGTCATTGACCGCAAGGCGCAGGGCGATGTCGTGAACGGGTTCACCCGGCCTAATCTGGCCACGGTAGCGGTCTTGTTGGGCAAAGGGCTTTGTGTCGATCAGCCGCGCTTCGACTTCCCAGAGCCCGTCGTCGCGCAAATAACCGTCGCATTCGACCGTGCGCTTGTGCATGCGGCGGCGCCGTTCGCCATTTTCTTTGTTCATTTGCGGCAACTGCTCCTGCCTTTGTCTGCTAAATTGCAAGCGCTCGCTAGCTGATCCTGACGACCATCTTGCCGAGCGCCGAACGGCTCTGCATGGTCCTGAATGCATCGCGGAAATCCTCGAACGCAAATATCTTGCCGACGACGGGTTCGAGTTTCTTCTCGGTGAGCCAGGTGAACAGCTGGGACATCACACGCTTGTGCGCCTCCGGCTCACGCCGGGGAATTTGTGCCAGATCGACGCCCAACAGCGCGCCGCCCTTCAGGAGCGGCAAGTTGAATGGCAATGCCGGAATACTGCCAGCGGCAAAGCCGATAACGAGATGACGCCCGTTCCATGCGATCGAGCGGAATGCCTGGAGGGAGACCTCGCCGCCAACCGGATCGAAGATCACATCTGCGCCGTGGCCATCGGTCAGAGCTTTCAGAGTATCGCGCCAATTTGCACGAGTATAATCCACTGTCGCTTCGGCGCCGTAGCGGATCGCGAACTCGCGCTTTGCCTTGGTAGAGGCCGCGGCAATGACACGGGCGCCCAATAGTCTGCCGATCTGGACCGCTGCAATCCCGACGCCGCCGGCCGCCCCCAATACCAGCAGATACTCGCCCTCGCGCAGCGCACCGCGCTCGCTCAACGCATAGAGCGATGTCAGATAGTTTGCGCGGAACGAAGCCGCGACCTCCGGCGCGATGCCGTCCGGCATGACGTCGAGCGCGGCTGCCGGCACGGATATGTATTCCGCCAGCCCGCCAGACCGCGCGATGCCCATGACCGACATGCCCCGCGCCAATCCCTGAACGTCCGCAGCCGCCTCGTCCACGACGCCGGCGAACTCCGTTCCAGGCGTGAAGGGGAGCGTATCCTTGGTCTGATACAACCCCTGCACCTTCAGGCCGTCGACGAAGCCGACGCTCGCAGCCCGAATTCTGACGCGCACCTGGCCGGCCGGCACCCCGGGAAGCGGAACTTGCTTCAGGGGGATGTTGTCGATGAGATCGTAGTTCTCGACCACGACGGCTTTCATTTCTTCCCCTTGTTCGGTGCGCTGAGGCAATGGCCGCTGTTTACCGCCTCTTGCCCACTCCCGTCACCAGCAGCTCCGGAAAATAATTAGACCGGCTGTCCGGATTATAGTAAGTCATGCCGTGCGGCCAATTTGCAAGCGGTAGTCAGGCTTGTTGACGGGATGTCGCCGCTACGCGGCGGCTGAGGAATATTCGCGATCGCGACGATCTCGATACCAGCCATGCCGACAGCGCCGACGTTGCATGAGCTGTCCGAATTGACTTTGAAACCTGCCCCGCGGCAAATGCCGGCAACGATTTCACGGAAGGAAACATCATGGTTGAGGCGCTGATCATCGACGCATGCAGAACGCCGCGGGGCATCGGCAAGGCCGGCAAGGGGGCGCTGGCAGGCATTCATCCGCAGCGCCTCGGCGCGACGGTGCTGCGGGCACTCGCCGACCGCACCGGGATCGATACCGCCGATGTCGACGACATCGTGTGGGGCTGCAGTTCCCAGCGCGGTCCGCAGAGCGGCGATCTCGGCCGGATGTCGGCGCTCGACGCCGGCTACGACGTGCGGACCAGTGGCGTCACGCTCGATCGCTTCTGCGGCTCCGGCATCACCAGCGTCAACATGGCGGCCGCCTCGATCATGTCGGGCTCCGAGGATCTCGTAATCGCTGGCGGTACCGAGATGATGTCGATGGAAGGCCGCCGTGGCGAAGGCCCTTTGATGATGGATGCCGGCAATCTGCACCTGCGGGCAATTCATCCGCAATCCCATCAAGGCGTCTGCGCCGACGCTGTTGCAACGCTTGAGGGCATTACGCGGCAGGATATCGACCGGCTCGGCTTCGAGAGCCAGCAGAAGGCTGCCGCCGCCATCAAGGCCGGCCATTTCAGCAAGAGTCTGGTTCCCGTCTACCATGAGGACGGCAGCCTCGCGCTCGACCGCGAGGAATATCCGAGGCCGCAGACCACGCTCGAAGGGCTGGCCGGTCTGAAGCCGGCCTTTCCGGCGATCGCGGACTACCCGCTCGACGACAAGGGCACGACCTATCGCAAGCTGATCCTGCAGAAATATCCCGACCTGGAGATCGATTTCATGCATCACGCCGGCAATTCATCCGGCGTGGTCGACGGTTCGGCGGCGATCCTGCTGGCATCGCCGAGCTACGCCAAGGCGCACGGCCTGAAGCCCCGCGCGCGCGTCGTGGCCATGGCCAATATGGGCGACTCGCCCACGCTGATGCTGAATGCACCGGTCCCGGCGACGCGCAAGGTGCTGGCCAAGGCCGGTCTCACGCTGGATGACATCGATCTGTTCGAAATCAACGAGGCCTTTGCGGTGGTGACCGAGAAGTTCATCCGGGATCTCGAAATCGACCGCGGCAAGGTCAACGTCAACGGCGGATCGATCGCGCTTGGTCATCCCATCGGCGCAACCGGCTCGATCTTGATCGGCACCATTCTCGACGAACTGGAGCGGCGTAACCTCAAGCGCGGCCTGGTGACCATGTGCGCCGCCGGCGGCATGGCCCCGGCGATCGTTATCGAGCGCGTCTAGTCGCGAAAGTAACGCGGCGGCTGGCGCGAGCGCCCGCCGCCGGTGTCAGCTTGCCTTGGCCATTTCCTCATCTTCCGGCGAGTTCAGATACATGCCAGACATGGTGTCGACCCAGCAGAGATGGTCGTGAACCTTCCTTACGCCGGTGACGTTCTCGGTGGCGACAACGGCGGCCTGCCGTGAACTCTCCTCGGTGATGACGCCGCTCAAATGCACGATGCCGTCGCGCACGATGACGTTCAGGCCGAACGGACACCAGTCGTTCTTCTCAAGGACGTCGATGATGCGATTACGAATGTGGTCATCGTCGGCGGTCGGGTCGGGGACCTGGCGGGCTAGACTCGCGACTGCTTGCAGCAGGTTGGCACGCGCCACGATACCGACGATCTTGTCACCGCGCATCACCGGCAGGCGTTTGATGTTGTTGTTCTCCATGCGCCGCACGATCTCCTCGAGCGGGGTATCTTCGGTGATGGTCACCGGATCTTGCGTCATGATTTCGGCGACCTTGCTGCCGTGCTCGTGAACGAAATCCGCTGCCGCCGCACTCGGGCCGAGTATGAATTTCAGGAATCGGCCGCGCTTGCGCTGAGTGCCGATCTCACTGCGGCGAATGAAATCGCCTTCGGAGATGATGCCAACCAGTTTGCCTGAAGCGTCGACCACCGGCAGCCCGCTGACGTGTTTTTGAAGCATGGTATTGGCGGCTTCGGCGATCGTGGTCTCCGGCGTGACGGTGATGACCGGCCGGGTCATGATCTGATGGGCGCGCATGGGGGCCTCCGCAGGGTTCGAAATTGGGGCTATTTTTTGAATATTATTCCCAATGGCGAGCCACATCTTGATGCAAGTCAAGGACGGACAGGCCCCGCCCGATTGATGCAGCTCAATGCGCCTCCCGGATCAGGTCGTACTATTCAAAAGCTGTAAGATGGGAGGGCACGATGCCTGAGCTTCCTGAACCAGCTGCCATGGTAGTCGAACAATCCGCGATTGACGCATCGGAGCGATTGACTAAGGCAAACCAGCGCGCGCTGGATTTGATGATGGGTGCGCAGAAGGTGATGCTTGAGGAGGTCGTTTTCGCGAGCAACGAGTTGCTCGACCGGGCGAAGACCGAGACGCACCTTTTCTCCGAATTCATCTCGAAAATGGCGGGATCGCATTCGGTCAAGGACCTGAATACGATGTGCAGGGAGTGCGGACAGCATCAGATCGATTTCATCCGCAGGGACAGCGATCGGATTTTCAAACACGGCGAGCGGATGATTGAAGTCAC
Source organism: Bradyrhizobium sediminis (assembly GCF_018736105.1). Lineage (NCBI taxonomy): Bacteria > Pseudomonadati > Pseudomonadota > Alphaproteobacteria > Hyphomicrobiales > Nitrobacteraceae > Bradyrhizobium > Bradyrhizobium sediminis. The sequence continues at coordinate 4,031,234 of NZ_CP076135.1, read as the reverse complement.
CTCGAAGTTGTTGAGCGGACGGCCCGATAACTGATCCGTCGGCGGCTGTCATGGATTTGAGGCGGAAATATTCTAAGTGAAACAGATGGAATCCGTGCAGCCGATGACGACTCTGCCAAAGGTCGATAGGCCGAGATTGCCGTGTCCGGCGCATGCCCCGGGTTACGGCGAAAACCGAGCCGTCGTTTCGGCCCCTCGCGCCGTACCAGTGTCCGAAACCGGGCAGAAATCCCCGCCTGAGGATCATGAGGCCGACCGCGCCTTTCATGCGATGCTGGCGCGCCTGACCGGCGGCATATCGCCGGTTGCGTTGTCGCTTGCCTTTATCGATTGGGCTACGCATCTGACGGCGGCGCCGCAGCGGCAGATGGATATTTCCCAGGAAGCATTGCAGACGGTGAGGCAGCTGCTCGAATCCTCGCTGCATTTCTCTTCGCCCAACCGGGGGCCGTGGGCCCTGATCAAGCCGCAGCCGCAGGATCGGCGCTTTGCCGCCCCGGAGTGGGAGCGTCCGCCGTTCAATCTGCTCGCGCAGGCGTTTCTGCTGCGAGAGCAATGGTGGCATAATGCGACGACCGGCGTCCGCGGCGTGGCGCCGGCAAACGAGGCGATTGTCGAGTTTTCGGTGCGGCAGGTGCTTGACGTGCTGGCGCCATCCAATTTCGCTGTCACCAATCCCGAGGTGTTGCAGAAGGCGTTCCAGAGCGGCGGCGAGAATTTCGTTTTCGGGCTGCAGAACTGGTACAGTGACTGGATGCGCATGCTGTCCGCCGGCAAGCCGTCCCAGGCGCATCAGGATTTTGTCATCGGCAAGAACGTGGCGACGTCGCGCGGCAAGGTCGTTTTCCGCAATGAGCTGATCGAACTGCTCCAGTACTATCCGACTACGGCCAAGGTGCATCCGGAACCGATCCTGATCGTGCCGGCCTGGATTATGAAATATTACATTCTCGACCTTTCGCCGCACAATTCCCTGGTGAAGTTCCTCACCGACCAGGGCTTCACGGTATTCATGATCTCCTGGCGCAATCCGGGACCGGGGGATCGCGACATCGCCTTCGACGATTATCGCGGGCTTGGTGTGGAAGCCGCGCTCGATACGATCGGGCGGATCGTGCCGGACCGCCATGTTCATGCGCTTGGCTATTGCCTGGGTGGGACCCTGCTTTCGATCGCCGCCGCCACAATGGGAAGAGACGGCGACAACAGATTAAAATCGATCACCTTGCTCGCAGCACAGAGCGATTTCACCGAGGCCGGCGAACTGACCTTGTTCATCAACGAAAGCCAGGTCGCTTTCCTCGAGGACATGATGTGGGAACGCGGCGTTCTCGACACCACGCAAATGGCGGGTGCGTTCCAGTTGCTCCGCTCGAACGACCTGATCTGGTCGCGGATCACGCGCGATTACTTGATGGGAGAACGCGCGCCGGCCAGTGACCTCATGGCCTGGAATGCCGACGCCACGCGCCTGCCGTACCGGATGCATTCAGAATATCTGCGCAAGCTGTTTCTCGACAACGACCTCGCGGGAGGCCGCCATGTCGTGGAAGGAAGGCCGATTTCGCTGTCGGATATTCACACCGCAATGTTCGTGGTCGGGACGCTTCGCGACCATGTGGCGCCCTGGAAGTCCACCTACAAGATTCATTACCAGGTGGACGCCGATGTGACATTCCTTTTGACCAGCGGCGGCCACAATACCGGCATCGTGGCGCCTCCCGGCGAGGAGGGCCACTCCTACCAGGTCAGCTGCAAGCCGGAGGATGCTCCCTATGTCGGTCCCGACGAGTGGCTGAAGACGGCGCCGCACACCGAAGGATCGTGGTGGGCAGAATGGGCCAGATGGCTCACGGCGCGATCCGGCGAGCCTTGCGAGCCGCCCCGGATGGGTGTCGGGCAGGTGGATGGCGGAAGTTTGCCTGATGCGCCCGGTGATTACGTTCATCAATGATTTCCCGCGGCCCCGGTCTCACTCCAGCGCGGCCAGTTTCCGATAGGCCGCGGCCGCAGTTCGTATCAGCCGCTTTTCGCGTTTAGGGCTGAGAAACTGCAAAGGAGCCCGGACGCCGGCTTTTTCCAGATCGACCGCGAGAGAATGACCTCTCGCATCGTCGTTCAACTGCCCGAGGGCTCTTTGTGCCTTGCGCAGGTGCTTCAGCGCAGTCCGTTGCGACGAAAATTTCCGGTCCGGAAACAGGTCTTCGAAGGATTCGATAGAATAGGCCAGCTTCTTGTTCAACAGACGCAGCCGATGTCGCTTCTCCGCCTCCATTTTCGCAAGCCTGTGACTCTTCTTCAGAAGCTTCCGCTGCCACTGCGCCAGTTTGCGCAGGCTGTAGGCGGCGACCGGGGATGCGCGCTTCCGGGCGGCTTCTTTTCCTTTCCTGATCGACCAGGGTCCATGTTCGATCCAGTCGGAGGTATTCTTGACCAGACGCCGATATCTGGCTGAGACGAGCGCTCTTGCCAGAAGTCGATGGGTAGCCGCGCGCTTCGCGGTCCATGCCTGGTGAGAGGGGATGGCCTGCGGCCGCCGTCTATTGGCTGTCTTCAGCCTTTCGATTGCAACGTCGATATCTCGCATGACCCCGAGATGGGCGTTCAGCCACTTCAGATCGGCCCTTATTCGTGTCCGCCTGGAGTCGGAGACCATCGGCGAGAAGAACAGGATGGCCGTGCGCAGATGCGTCAGCGCGATACGCATCTGGTGCAGGGCTGTCGGGTCACCATTGTATGTCGCTTCACGATTTTCGGTCAAAGCGGCGAGGGAGCGGCGCGCTATAATTCGAAATGCGGTATCGCACGCCATCGCAGCATTCAGCCGCGGAACAGGATCGTGGCGCCGTCCCTGCTTAGGTGCGGCGCGGGAAGCGGCTCGACTGCCTGATTTCGGGGATGGTGGCATGGCTGTTTCGCGCTATCGGCCCTGTGCTGCCTCTCCATTAGCGGATCCGGCTTCGGCAGTGTTCCAGAGTTTGCCCGGCTGTTCCAGATGCGTCGATGACGTCCCAATCGATCGCGCCGGTGTCATATTTCTCCTGGAGTCCGGCGATCTCGGGCGTGGCGTCGGACGCATCGCGCTGGCGGCGACCGACGCGGTTTATCCGGGTCGCGAGGTCGGCTACCAGAAAGAAGCCGGCAAACCTGATATTCAGCCTGCGCGCGACATCGTGGATCGCGGCTCGCTCCGTTTCTTGAGCGAATACGGCATCCACCACGACGGAATGACCCTGCGCAAGAACCCGCGCCGCGCGTTGCACGAGGATTTCGTAAATTTGTTCGGTAATTTCCGGCCGGTATGCGCTTTCGGGCAGCCGGTCGGTCTCGTTGGCCTTGAACAGCTGCTTGCGGAGCACGTCGCTGCGCAGCACGACCGCGCCCGGGAGCGGCTTGATATCGGGCGCGAGTGCTCGCGCCAAGACGGATTTTCCGGTTCCGGACAATCCGCCGATAGCAACCAGTATTGGCGCCGGGGGATGGATGATCTGACGCGCCAGCGCGAAATAGGTCCGCGCCGAATGCATGACCTCAGCTTTGCCGTGATTGTTCCGGTCAAGACGGGCGAGCAGCACGTGGGCGCGGATAGCCGACCGCAGCGACATGAACAGGGGAAGCGCGGCGAGCGCATCGAGATTTTCGCTTGCTGCCACCCCAAGATATCGATTGAGCAGCGCGTTCGCCGCCATTTGCCGGCCGTAGCGGATGAAATCCATCATCGGAAATGCAAGATCGTAGAGCACATCGACCGAGGCGATCGTTGCATCGAACTCAATCGCATCGAACAGCACGGGCTTGCCTTCGATCAGCACGATGTTCGCCAGATGCAGGTCGCCATGGCAGCGGCGGATGTATCCCTGTTGGCCGCGCTGTTCCAATAGCCCGCGGACCCGCGCAAACGCAGCCAGAGACCGATCCCTGAGGTCATCGATATCGCCGGCGGGAAGACAGGCTGCGGTACGGAACGCCTCGGCGTTTCCCTCGATGATCGAGGGGATTGACGCGATCCAGGGCTCGGCGGCTGCGCGCGGCGCGACAACATGAGAGGCAGCGATCGCTTCCGCGATGGCGTTGACGAGTGCGGGATCCGGCGGACCGGCTTCGGCCAGATGGTCGATGGTCTGGCGTTCGTCGAAGCGCGTCATTTCGACGGCGAATTCGACCGGAGTGCCGCCACCGTCGATAGCAAGCGATCCATCGACGCCTTGCGTGATCGGAATGACGCGGCGATAGATTTGCGGCGCGAACTGGCGGTTGATTCTGATCTCCTCGTCGCAGGCGGCTTTCCGCTTCTCAAGCGTCGAATAATCCAGAAACGGAAACCGGACGGCGCGCTTGATCTTCAGTGCGCGGTCGCCTTCAAGAAAGACCGACGCCGCATGGGTATCGATCCGATGAACATGCGGGTGCGTCGCGGGATCCGTGAGCAACGCGAACACGCGCTCCTGCAAGCGGGAGTTGGAGGTTGAAGTTGTCATGCGGACCGGGCCTCAGGGTTGGAGAACTGCGGCGCCCAGGATTTGGCCTGTCCGGAGCTTGGTCAGGACGTCGTTGGCTTCAGCAAGCGGAAATGTCGTGGTCTGGGTCCGGATTCCGGCCTTGGGCGCGATCTTGAGGAAATCCAGCCCGTCCTGGCGCGTCAGATTGGCAACCGAAACCAGCTGTCGTTCCTGCCAAAGCAGATGGTAGGGAAAGCTCGGAATATCGCTCATGTGGATGCCTGCGCACACCACCCGCCCGCCCTTGCGCACCGCGCGCAGTGCCGCGGGCACCAATTGTCCGGCAGGGGCGTAGATGATGGCGGCGTCGAGTGGAGCGTCAGGGGTCTGATCCGACGGCCCGGCCCACACGGCGCCGAGCCGTCGGGCAAAATCCTGCGCCGCGATGTCGTCGGCTCGCGTGAAGGCATAGACGGAGCGGCCCTGCCAGCGCGCGATCTGGGCGACGATGTGCCCGGCCGCGCCGAATCCATAGATGCCGAGCCGCGGTGCGCTGCCAGCCATCACCAGTGACCGCCAGCCGATCAGGCCCGCGCACAACAGCGGCGCGATCGATACGTCGTCGCCGTCTTCGCCGAGCGGAAAGGCATAGCGCGCATCGGCGATGGTGTGCGTGGCGAAGCCGCCGTCACGGGTGTATCCGGTGAACTGAGGGCGGTCGCAGAGATTTTCCATGCCCTCTTTGCAGTAGCGGCAGGCGCCGCAGGTGTAGCCGAGCCAGGGGATTCCGACGCGGTCGCCGATCCGGTGCGTCGTGACATTGCGGCCGACGAGATCGACGCGGCCGACGATTTCATGACCGGGAATCACGGGATACTTGATGCCGGGAAGTTCCGCATCGACGACGTGGAGGTCGGTCCGGCAGACGCCGCAGGCGCTAACCTTGACGCGAATTTCTCCGTCGCCGGGGGCAGGGTCCGCGCGTTCCTGCACCTGCAGCGGCTTCCCCGGTGCCGACAGTACCATCGCCCGCATCTGTTTCTCCGGAACCTGCCCGACGAACGAATAGTATGCATATGGCGGCGCGGTCGCGAGCCATTGACCTCAATCAAATGAATTCAAGAGGAATCATCCTATGAATTTAACGATATTTCTGTCGCCCTGGACTAATAATCAACGACGGCGCGACCAAAACAGTCATCGCACTGCCATGTGTTGGGTTATGATGTTTCTTGAGGCGGCCCGGTCACACGCAAGAGCGCGTCAGGAATCATAACACCTAGGCCGGCGTCAGCCGGGCAAATCAACTGATGTCAACCTATCGCCTGAAGAATGTGCTTTCGCCCCGTTCGGTCGCGCTGGTCGGGGCCAGTCCGCGGCCAAGATCCGTCGGGCGGGCCATTCTCGGCAATATTCGCAAAGCGCAGTTCCAGGGTGAATTCGGGATCGTGAATCCGCGCTATGCGGAGATCGACGGCGTTCGCACGGTCGGCAGCCTCGCCAAATTGCCGTTCGTACCCGACCTCGTGGTGATTACGGCGCCGGTAACCGCGATCGCGGGGCTGATCGATGAGGCAGGAAAGCTCGGCACGGCAGGCGCGCTGATTATCACCGCCGGGCTCGGCCATGGTCCGGGCTCGCTGGCGGAGGCGGTCGAGCACGTCGCGCGCAAGTACGGAATGCGGCTGATAGGACCGAATTGTCTGGGCGTGATGATACCCGGCGTAAATCTCAATGCCAGTTTCTCCGCGCATATGCCGGGTCCGGGAAACCTGGCGCTGATCTCGCAGTCCGGTGCCATTGCCGCAGGCATGGTGGATTGGGCGGCGCAGCGCGCGGTGGGATTTTCCGGGATCGTTTCGATCGGCGACCAGCTCGACGTCGATATTGCCGACCTGCTCGATTATTTTGCGCTGGATGGCAAGACACGGGCGATCCTGCTCTATGTCGAAGCGATCAAGGACGCCAGCAAGTTCATGTCCGCGGCGCGAGCCGCTGCCAGGATCAAGCCCGTCGTGGTCGTCAAATCCGGCCGCATGGTGCAAGGCGCGAGAGCGGCTACAACTCACACCGGGGCGCTGGCCGGTTCGGACGCGGTCTACGATGCCGCCTTCCGCCGCGCCGGAATTTTGCGGGTATCCGACCTTCGCGAGTTATTCGATTGCGCCGAAACGCTGGGGCGCGTCGAATCGCCGCCGGGCAAGCGGCTGGCGATCCTGACCAATGGCGGCGGCATCGGTGTTCTCGCGGTCGATCGGCTTGTCGAACTGGGGGGAGTTCCCGCTGCCATCACCCCTGAGACCAGGCAGAAGCTCGACGCCGTGTTGCCGCCGACATGGTCCGGATCGAATCCCGTTGACATCGTGGGCGATGCCGACCCCGCGCGCTACGCAGCGGCGCTGGAAGTCTTGCTGGCCGATGCGAGCATTGATGCAATCCTGGTAATGAATGTTCAAACTGCGATCGCTTCGGCTGACGATATCGCCGCCACGGTAACCGGCTTGGTCGGCAAGTATCGTGAAAAACATCGCCGCTCGGCGAAACCGGTGCTTGCGGTTTGGGTCGGAGCGCGCCACGAGATCGGGGATCTCTTGAGCGGCGCCGGGATTCCCAACTACCCCACCGAGGATGACGCGGTGCGCGGGTTCATGCACCTCGTCAGGCATCGCGAGGTGGTGGCGGAACTGGCGCAGGTTCCGCCGGCCATGCCGAGCGAGTTCGCGCCCGATATCGAGACCGCCCGTGGGATTGTTGCCGCCGCGCTTGCCGATGGCCGCCAATGGCTCGATCCGGTCGAGGTCAAGCGGCTGCTCGAGGCTTATGAAATTCCGATGGTGCCGACATTTGCGGCCGCCGACGCCGAGCAGGCCGTCGCCTACGCTTCGGAGCTGTTCGCACAGGGCGCTACCGTGGTGCTCAAGATCATGTCGCGGGACATCGTTCACAAATCCGATGTCGGTGGCGTCGTCCTCAATCTCACGAGCCCCGAGGCGGTGCGCGAAGCCGCGGCAAGAATCCTCGCACGGGCCAGAGAGCTTCGCCCGGAAGCCCGTATATCCGGCGTCATTGTGCAGGCGATGGTGGTTCGGCAGAAGGCGCGTGAGCTCATTCTTGGCCTCGCCGACGATCCGACATTCGGCACCGTGATCGTATTCGGCCGCGGCGGAACCGCGGTCGAAATCATCAACGACAAGGCGCTGGCGCTCCCGCCGCTCGATCTGCAATTGGCCCGTGACCTGATCGATCGCACCCGCGTTTCGCGGCTGCTGCGCGCCTACCGTGATGTGCCCGCGGTCAAGCAGGACGCCGTCGCGCTGGTTCTGGTCAAGCTGGCGCAGATGGCGGCGGACATTCCCGACATCCGCGAACTCGACATCAATCCACTGCTGGCGGATGAAGCCGGCGTGCTGGCCGTCGATGCGCGCGTCGCCATCGGGACGGTGGCGCGCAAGTTCAAGGGGTCAGGCCCCGGCAATTTTGCGGTGCGGGCCTATCCCTCGCAATGGCAGCGGCACATCGAGGCCAAGGACGGCTGGCGGGTGTTCGTGCGTCCGATCCGCCCCGAGGACGAGCCGTTGATCCACGAATTCCTGCGGCATGTCACCAGCCATGATCTGCGGTTGCGATTCTTTGCGCCGATGAAGGAGTTCACTCACGAGTTCATCGCGCGACTGACCCAGCTCGATTATGCCCGTGCAATGGCCTTTGTCGCGGTCGACGAAACCACCAACGAGGTGCTCGGCGTCGTTCGAATTCACTCGGATTCAGTCTACGAAAGCGGCGAATATGCGATCCTGCTGCGGTCCGATCTCAAGGGCAGGGGACTCGGCTGGGGATTGATGCAACTGATCATCGAATACGCGAAATCGGAAGGGCTCAAGGTGATCGCAGGCGATGTCCTTCAGGAAAACATCGTGATGCTGGAGATGTGCCGGAATCTCGGATTTGAAATAAAGGGCGACCCGCATGAGCATGGCATTTGCAACGTCAAGCTGAAGCTTTGAGCTGGTACCTCTCATTTCGGGGCGCGTCGAAGACGCGAGCCCGGAGTGGCTGGAGGTGTTAGGTCTACAGGTGCGACACCGATACGACCCGGTAGGTGTGCATTTTGTCGCCCTCGTTGATCGAGACATACTCGCCCGACACGAACCGTTCGTCCGCGAAGTGAAATCCCAGCGAATCCGGCTTGTTGGATTCGTAGTGCAGCACCCAGCCGCCGTCCTGACGATGAACGAGATGACCGTGGTCGTTCTCCTCGCCCGGCCGCAATCGCGTGATTCGGCATGCCTCGCGATTCGTTCGCCAGAGAGCCGGATCGATCTTGTCGTTGGAGTCGAGCGGAGCGACGATGACATAGGCGAAACTGGCGTCGCCTTCGGGATGACCAGGTTCGCGGGCAAGCTCGATACGGATCTGCCGGAACTGGGCTGGTAGGGACGTATTCAGGATCGGCTTGGGACTCTTTGACATAAGTGGGTAGCTCCTGGTTGACGATCTGGGGCCAGTCTTGGCCTCGCGATTATTTCTGCTCTGCCGCGGGAGCCGCGGCTGGAGCCGCCGGCTTTTTCAGACTTTTGATGATGATCGTGATAAGCGGCACGATCAGCAACGGCAAGACGCTGTTGAGCGGATGGTGGATCATCCCCGACACCTGCGATTGCATTGCTCTCGCCTCAAGCTGCAAGGCATCGACCGATGATCCATGGATTTCATTGGCGAGTTCCAGTTCGCGGCCGGACGGTGGCCTTCCCGAGATGACGAACAGGATTGCGGCAATCAGGAAATTGACCCCACCGAGGATGGCCGCGGCGGAAATAGCGCTCCAGATCTGCACCAGCGCGAAATAGGCCGACAGCTCCAGCATCAGCAGGCCGAAGGCCGCGATCAGCGCCGCAAACGCCCGTAAGCCCAGGCTAACCAGCATATGCCGCAGCCGGATATCGGCGATAATCCTGTCGGTGCGCCAGAGCACCCGCAGGTTTTTCACGATATTCTCTGTGTTCACGTTAATGCCTCCTCAGCATGAAGCCGATGACGACACCGAGCGCGAATGCGGAGGCCAGCGACGTGATCGGGCGCTCCGAGACGAGCTTCTCGACGTGATCTTCCTGCTCGCTCAGGGTCTCGCCGAGTTCATTCAGCGCCGCCTTGATCTGATCGGCGAGAGCTTCGGCGCGGTTCTTGGAGGTGTCGAAGATTCCTTCGCTTGTGGTATTGAGGAGCCGCGACACGTCACCCTTGAGCGCCAGTAGCTCATCTCTCAGCTCGGTCGAATCGAACATCCGTCTTGCCTTTGTTGCATAATCCGTTGGAAATTCTATGTGAGCCCGTGCCGGGGCTATTGATTTGCGTCAACAGCCCCGGAATCAGCCATGGCTGTCTTGAGGCAGGTCAATTGCTGTGCCGCGTCAGGCCTTAGGAATTGCGGGTCTCGGGAAAGCAAGTGCTTCGATTGAGGAGGAATAAGGATCTTGGCGACCCCACCTCTGCTAACGGCCGTGCCATCAGGCGATGTGCTTGAGTTGCATCCAGGCGGTTCCTGGACCGCGGCCAATGTGACGACCCTCGAGGCACTCTCCGACTCGGTCGCGGCCCAGCTCGACCGCTCCAAGGCCGTCAAGGTGGATATGGCCGGGGTACGCGAGCTCGATACGCTCGGGGCCTGGCTGATCGAAAAGATGTCCCGGCGCGCGACCGCGGCTGGTCATCGTATGGAGGTGGTCGGCGTTGCTGAGAATTATGCGGGGCTGATCGAAGAGGTCCGCCAGGTCAATCGCAGCAACCCTGCGCCGCTGCCTGCGCAAAACCCCGTCGTAGCCAAAGTGAACGAGATCGGCCGCTCCGCGGTCGGCGCGACGGAAGATATCAGCATATTCCTGCAGATGCTGGGTTCGCTTTTTCTGGCCCTCGTCGGCGTGCTGCGCAGGCCGAGGTCGCTGCGGCTAACTTCGTTTGTCTATCAATTATACCGGGTTGGCTGGCAGGCGATTCCGATTATGGCGCTGATCACCTTCCTGATCGGCGCTATCATCGCGCAGCAGGGCTTCTTTCATTTCCGCAAGTTCGGTGCCGATTCCTACGTTGTCGACATGGTCGGCATATTGGTGTTGCGCGAATTGGGCGTGTTGATTGTCGCAATCATGGTCGCCGGCCGCTCGGGGAGCGCCTACACTGCCGAACTCGGTTCGATGAAGATGCGGGAGGAAATCGACGCGCTGTCGACCATGGGCCTCGACCCCGTCGAGGTGCTGATCCTGCCCCGCATTCTTGCGCTGGTTTGCGCGCTGCCGATCCTGAGCTTTATTGGGTCCATGGCCGCGCTCTATGGCGGCGGTCTGGTGGCGCAATTCTACGGTGACATGGGCCCGGCGATCTACATCGCCCGCCTGCATGACGCCGTTTCCGTGACCAGTTTCAAAGTCGGCATCATCAAAGCGCCGTTCATGGCGCTGGCGATCGGGATCGTCGCCTGCAGCGAGGGCTTGCGAGTGAAGGGAAGCGCCGAGTCGCTCGGCAAGCAGACCACGACCTCGGTGGTGAAGTCGATCTTTCTGGTGATCGTGCTCGACGGGCTGTTTGCGGTCTTCTTCGCATCGATCGGAATGTAACGATGCAGCAAACGGCTCCTCAGTTCGCGATACGCGTCCGCGACCTTGTGGTCGGCTTCGGCAAGCAGGTCGTGATCGACCACTTGTCGCTTGACGTTCGCCGGGGCGAGATCCTCGGCCTGGTCGGCGCTTCCGGCGGTGGCAAGACGGTTTTGATGCGAACCATCATCGGGCTGATTCAGCGGCGAAGCGGAGAGATTGAGGTGATGGGGGCCCCAATCGGTGCAACCCAGGATCGCGTCACCCAAAGTGCGGCGGGCAAATGGGGCATTCTGTTCCAGCAGGGCGCTCTGTTTTCATCGCTCACTGTGCGGCAGAACATCCAGTTTCCGCTGCGCGAAAATCTGGTGCTGTCGCAGACGCTGATGGACGAGATCGCCATAGCAAAACTCGAAATGGTCGGGCTGTTGCCGGAGGATGGCGACAAGTTTCCTGCGCAATTGTCCGGCGGCATGACCAAACGTGTGGCGCTGGCCCGTGCGCTGGCGCTCGATCCCGCGATCGTGTTTCTCGACGAGCCGACCTCGGGTCTGGATCCGATTGCGGCGGGCGATTTCGACGCCCTGATCAAGACCCTGCAGAAAACGCTCGGGCTGACGGTGTTCATGGTCACCCATGACCTCGCCAGCCTGAACACGGTCTGTGATCGCGTGGCGGCGCTGGCGGACGGCAAGATCGTCGCCATCGGGCCGATGCGCGAACTGCTTCAATCCGAGCATCCCTGGGTGAGAGCCTATTTTCACGGCAAGCGTTCCCAGATGCTGCAACCCAAAGCGAGTTAGAGAGATGGAAACCCGCGCTCCCTTCGTCGTTGTCGGCGCCTTCGTGCTGGCGACCATCTTCGCCGTGTTCGGCTTCGTGTACTGGCTCCACAACACCGGCGGGCTCGGCCCGCGCGCGACCTATCATGTCCAGTTCGACGGCTCGGTGCCGGGATTGCTGATAGGCGCCGGCGTGCTGTTCAACGGCATCCGCGTCGGCGAGGTGACCGATCTCGGTCTCGCGCCGGACAATCCGCGCCGCGTCAATGCGACGATCTCGGTTGCGTCGACCACGCCGGTGCGATCCGACACCAAGGTCGGCCTGGAATTCCAGGGCCTGACCGGCGTGCCCGTCATTGCACTGGAAGGCGGCACGCTGCTGGCGAATTCCGGCCCGGTGCCGACGTTGATTGCCGAAGCCGGCGCGGGCCAGAGCATGACCCAGGCTGCCCGCGACGCGTTGCGCAAGGTGGATTCGGTGTTGACTGAAAATTCGGAGCCACTCAAGAAGACCATCGCCAATATGCAGACGTTTACCGATGGGCTGGCGCGCAACACCGGCAAACTGGACGGCATCATCGCCGGTCTCGAAAAGCTGACCGGTGGCGGCACGCCGGTGCAGAAGATCACCTACGATCTGCGGGCCCCGCAAGATCTCGGACCGGCAGGCAAGACCCTCAAGGGCCAATTGGCGATCCCGGAACCGACTGCGGTCGCGATGCTCGAGACCCAGCGCATGCTGTTCTCGCCGGCCAAGGAATATCCGGGGTTTGCGGATGTGCTGTGGGCCGACAGCATCCCCAAACTGCTGCAGGCCAGATTGATCGAGAGTTTTGAAAATTATGATATCGCGCATGCCCCGTTGCGCACCTCGGATATCGGGCAGGCTGATTTTCAGCTCCTGATTGATGTCCGGCGTTTCCGGATAGCAGTCGATGCAGGTCCGGCTGCCGAGATCGGATTGTCGGCGCGGATCGTCGACAAGAACGGAAAGGTGATCGCGTCGCGGCTGTTCGAGGAAGGCCAGAAGTTCGACAAGCTCGAGCCGCCGGCGGCCTCCGCCGCCTTCAGCGATGCGTTCGGTCGCATTGCGAAGGATATCGTCGCCTGGACCGTACAGGCGCTGTAGTTGCGGGATTCAGGAGAGCGCGAGTTCGAAGGGCCGGTGAGACTTTGCTGTGGGTATCTGCCGGCATTATTCGAGCGTCTTCAGGAATGACAGAAGGTCATTGATCTGGTCAGGCTCGAGCTGAAATTGCGGCATGGTCGGATGGCCGGTAACGATGCCCTCGGCAAGGGCCTCGGCGAGGGTTTCGATCGGGTACCGATTGTGCAGCGTGCGGAATGGTGGGGCGATCTTCAGCGGGCTCGAGGTCGTCCGGTCGATGGAATGGCAGCGCGCGCAATTGGTGAGGGCGAATGCCCTGCCGCGCTGCTCGGCAGGCGAGGCGGCCAAGGCCGGTCCGGTCAGCATAAGCACGGCCAGGACTTGGCACAGGGTAAGTCGCAGCATTCCCGATCAATCTCTTCCAAAGAAGGCAGGTCTTTGATAATGCAGCAAAACCGGTCGTCTTTGATCTGCATCAACCGCCAAATGGGCGATCCGTTAAGATGCAACCGACCTGCAGGGCTGGCCGCTACGGTTGCAGCCCGCCCGTCTCGGAGTGGTGCATGAAGATTTCCCTGGTTGCAGGCGAGCCGAGCGGGCAAGTCTGCACCGATTGCGCGATACGCCAGTTCAGCCTCTGCGCCGCGCTTGACAAGGCCGAATTGCGGGAATTGGAGCATCTGGGTCGCCATATCCATTTCGCATCCTGCGAGACCGTGTTCGCTCAGGAGGAGATGACGACGTCGTTCTACAATCTGATGGAAGGCGTCATGCGCCTCTACAAGCTGCTGCCTGATGGCCGCCGGCAGATCGTGGGTTTTTCCTTGCCCGGCGATTTTCTGGGGCTGGCGGCTTCCGCGCGGCACAGCCTGTCGGCGGACGCGATCGGCGCGGTTACGGTTTGCCGGTTTTCCAAAGTCCCCTTTGCACGATTCATCGAGGACAAGCCCCATCTCCTGCGCCGCATCAATGAATTGGCGGTTCGCGAACTGAGCCAGGCCCAGGACCACATGGTGCTGCTCGGCCGCCGTTCGGCCGAAGAAAAAGTTGCGACCTTCCTGATCGGCTGGCGCGACCGCCTGGTTCAGCTCAACGGGCCGTCAACGACAGTGGCGCTGCCGATGAGCCGTCAGGATATCGCGGATTTCCTTGGCCTGACTATTGAAACGGTGAGCCGGACCTTTACCAAGCTCGAACGCGATCGTGTGATCGGAATCATGCCGGGAAGCGTGAGCCTGCTGGATCCGGCACGCGCTGAGGCCATGGCCGCGGCCTGAGAGATATCTTATGCGCCCCTGCGAGGTGTCTGGCGAAGTTGATCCGCATCAACGGATAAAACTGCGCGCAATAGCCGGCTTGTAGATGTCCTCCTGTGCCGTGGCCGAGCCCCGTGCGGTGTGCTGCCCGGAAAGTTCATGGTGAGGTCCGATCCGATTGCCGCACCTTCTGGATGTGTTCAATGTAGGCAGCTACCACAGGGGCAACCGCACTCCGCTAAAATTGTCGCCCGATCGTTCTCATCCCGACAACTGCCACCCAGCGCTTGGCTTGCTCGCGCCCGCCCCATCCGCGATAAACGGATGCAAATGCTTGTTCCGCCATGATCTTTCGCTAATCTAAATCGGGTGGACGGAGGAAGACCAGGGTGTCCTGCCAAGTGTGTTTTTCTACCCTGAAGGCTGGCGACCTGTATTGCTCGTCCTGTGGAGCGGTCGTCCCCGACCATCCTCCGAAGCCCGCGGAAGTTCGCGGCCGGATCACCGGCGAGCGGAAATACCTCACTGTGCTCTGCGCCGATCTGCAGCGATCCACCGATTTGATCTCGGAACTGGACCCCGAGGCGGCCATATCGCGGCTTGAGCCGGCGCTGATCGCCATGCGCACCGCGGTGCGCCGCAACCGCGGAATCGTGAGCAAGGAGGGCGGCGACGGGCTGATCGCGCTATTCGGCGCTCCGCACGCCGATGACAATCACGCCGTGATGGCTTGCCACGCGGCTGTCGAACTGGTTCGCCGGGTCAAGCTGCTGAACGATCCGGCATTGCAGGTCCGGGTCGGCGTCCATTCCGGCTATGTGGTCGCCCATGTCATCGAGGCCGACTTCTCCTCGATCTATGAAGCGGGCGGTCCGGCGGTCCATCTGGTCAAGCGACTCGAGAGCGCCGCGCAGGCCGGACAAATCCTGGTCTCGGAATCCTGCCAGAGCCTGGCCGCGGGCCTGGTGACATTCAATGCGTTGCCTCCGAAACGGCTGGAGGGGTTCTCCGCGCCGGTTCCCTGTTACGAACTCGCCGAGATCAGCGGGCTTACCCGTTGGCGGGCCCGCTCGACCAAGGGGCTTTCCTCCTTCGTCGGCCGCAAGGAAGAGACTTCCCTGCTTGAGCGGGCAGCGCGGGAGACCGGTTCGTCCGGGCAGATCATCGCGCTGGTGGGCACGGCGGGCATCGGAAAATCCCGGATGGCCCACGAATTCGTCAGCGCGTTGCGGGAGAAGAACTGGCAGGTCCTCGAAGCGGAAGGCAGCCCGCTGGAGCAGGCGGTGCCATATGCATTGCTGAAGAAGCTGCTGCAGAGCGCGCTGCAGGTAGGCAACCTCACGCCTGCCAATCTGGCTGCCCTCGCCGAAGGGCAGGGACTTGCCCATTCCGACCTGTGGCCCGCGGCCCTCGGCTCCGTTCTCGACCAGCCCATCACCGACTCCCGCTGGCACGATCTCGAACCGCTGTTGCGGCGGCGCGCAATCATCGATGCCGCACGCCATGCGATCGAACAGGTGGTCTCGGCGCGGCCGACGACCCTGCTCCTGGAGGATCTGCACTGGATCGACGGCCAAAGCGAAACTGCCATCGAGGCCATGATGTCGCTGACGGCGAACCATCCGCTGCTGGTGTTGCTGACCTGGCGGACGGAGGATACGCCGGGATGGCTGGCCCGGCTGGACGTTCGCAGGATCTGGCTGCGGTCGCTCGATGTCCCCTCGGCGAACGCGCTGCTCGACGACCTTCTCGGTACCGCGGAGCACCTCGACGATCTCAAGGCGCACATCCTTCGCCACACCGGCCAGGTTCCGCTCTTTATCGAAGAGGTCGCACGGCAGCTCATCAATCGCGGAGTCCTCAACGCCGATCCCGGCCGATTTGCCGCCAATGCGCCGTGGGACGCGCTGGAGATTCCCCCGACCGTCCAAGGGGTCATTGCGTCCCGAATCGATCGCCTGCCGAAAGAGGACAAGGCCCTTCTCCAGCTCGCTTCCGTCGGCGGTCCGCACATCTCACCTCCCTTGATGGCGGCGGTGACCGGGATGCCCGCCGCACAGTTGCAAAGCCGGCTTTGGTCGCTGGAGATTCTGGACTTCCTGGTCGAGTCGCGTTGGCTCGCCGCCCCGGAATACGAATTCGCGCACGACCTCATTCGCGAAGTTGCCTACGATTCCATCCTCCGCCCGCAACGCGAGGAGCTGCACCGGCGGATACTGGCGGCACTGGAGGCTACTACCCTCGGTCACCAGGAGGATGTGGCCGAAGCGCTTTGTCATCACGCAGTCAAGGCGCAGGATTGGGTCAAGGCCGACAAGTACGGGTACATGGCAGCGAAGAAGGCCTTGGCCAGATCGGCGTTCCGGGATGCAACGGAATATTTCCAGATTGCGATGGACGCGGTCGACAAGCAGGCGGCCTCGACGGCGCGTGAGCAGCGCGCGATCGATCTGCGCATCGAGGCCCGGATGGCATTTTCGCCGTTTGGAAAAACGTCGGAATGGCTTGATCTGTGTCGCGACGCGGAAGCGCGCTCCGAGAAGATCGGCGATGAGTCGCGACGGCTTGCTTCGATCGCCGTGAGGGCAGCGGCGCTGAATTTCTATGGAACACCCTATGAAGCGATCGCGGCCGGGGAGGAAGCTGTGGCCTTGGCCAATCGGCTGGCAGATGCGACCTGGCTGGGGTTTGCCGAGTACGGCCTCGGTCAGGCCTATTTCCTCGCCGGCCGATATCGGGATGCGGAAGGGGTCTTGAATCAGGCGAGCGAGCGATTTGCGAATGCGCCCGGAAACGTCCCGCCAGGGACAACGGGATCGAGCCTTCTCGTGCTCTGTCATATGATGAAAGCGATCATCCATGCATCGATCGGCGAGTTCGATCCATCCCAGGAGTGCTCGAGGCAGGCAAGCAGCCTCGCCGAAAAGAGCGGCCTGTCATATGACATGATTGCTGCCGACTACGGCCGCGGCCTGTCGCAGCTGGTGCTCGGTAACCTCGATGAGGCGGAGGGTGCGCTCGATGAAGCCGCGTTCCTTTCGCGCGAGAACGAAGTCCGGCTGTTCTTGCCTCTTGTGTTGTGCGGACTTGGAAACCTCTATCTGCAGCGCGGGCGCGTAAAGGAGGCAAGAGATATCCTGCTTGAAGCGAGGAACGAGGCTGAGGCGCTCGGTCATTCGTCCAGTACCCTGCTGGCGTCGACCTATCTGGCTTCCGCGTATGCGCAGCTTGGAGATATTCCCCGCGGATTGGAGGTCGCGCGTGCCTGCCATGCGGGGGCGAAGCAGAAGGGCTACCAGGGGATCGAAGCCTTGGCTCTCCTTGCCGAAGCGGTCATTCTGTCCCTTCAAGGAGTATCCGTCTCGGCCGAGGCGATCGCACAATTGGAGCGCACGATTGAAATCGCCTCCAGGCTCGGGACCAGACCCCTGCTGGGATTGGCGAAGGGAACGTTGGCGCGTCTGCTGGCAGCCGCGGGCCGGAAGTCCGAGGCCAGGGATGAACTTGGGCAGGCGATCGAGCTTTTTGCCAGGTCGAAAATGACTATCCAACTGGAACGTGCTAAGGCAGCACTCTCCAGGTTCTCGAATTCATGACGATCGCCATCGCGGCACATATCGCCGCCTACCAGTGGAGTGAGACATGTCCGGACTTGTCTATGGTGGAAGATTTGAGCAGATGATGAATGAATTTTGCAGCCCCGCAAACATTGCTGCGACGGCAGCGAAATTCGCGGCGCTGGAAAAGCAGTACGGAACCTATACGTTCGGAAAATTCGTGAAATACTTCCTGCCCAGGCCGGCGGAATTTGCCAGCTGGGATAACGATGCAGGCGGGATATCCGAGCCGGTCCGCAACCGTCTTACCGAAATCATTTCAACCAATCTCAAAGCAGCATCGCCCCTGCCGATGTTGCTGAAGGTCGGCGACAACGTCGATGCTACCCACGACCTGATCGTCAAGACGTTTGCCCATAACGGTTACATCTACATTGGTCTCCACATGCTCTGTCCCAATCCGGAGCTGAAGTGATTGGGAGGCTCATGGGGTTGCCGGAGGCCAGGATTGGCACGTCTCCGGCACCTGCTCCCTGCGCCTATCTAAAATTGTTCGTTTAACATTCACGCCCTTGACGTGTAAGACTTTGAAAGGTCATGGTCATAATCAGGGCCCTTTCTTGCCGTGCGCTGCGCGCGGGAGTATAAATTACAGGTGCGGCGGATGATGGCTCTCTAGCCTTGCATTGAGCGCGACCCGCCGATCAAGGGCAACTCAGCAGATGGTCGTGACCGGCGTGCCCCAGGACGGAAAAGCTGCATCTCGGCCGGTTGCGAGCAGCAAGCTGGCGGTGCTGCGCAAGCATCCGATTTTCTGCGATCTTGACCCTGAGGCGCTCGACCAGCTCTGCCGTTACGCCAAGCACGCGACACTGAAGCGCGGAGCCACGATCTTTTCCAAGGGCGAACCCGGCACCAGCATGTTTGCGGTGATCAGCGGCACGGTAAAGATCAGCACCTCGTCCCCCGATGGCCGCAGCGCGATTCTGAACCTGATCGGCGCCGGCGAGATATTCGGGGAAATCGCCGTGCTTGACGGGCAGGCGCGGACCGCCGACGCGACGGCCAATACCAATTGCGAGATCTTCATCATCGACCGCCGCGAATTCGTTCCGTTCGTGAAGAGCCAGCCGGCGCTGGCGATGAAATTCATCGAGCTGCTCTGCACCCGTCTGCGCTGGACCAGCGAACAGGTCGAGCAGATCATCCTGCAGAACCTGCCGGGCCGGCTGGCCAACGCGCTGCTTCGCCTGACCGAGAAGCACAAGCTCGCGCCCGGCGGCCGCACCATCGCCGTTACCCAGCAGGAAATCAGTGAAATGGTGGGTATGACCCGGGAAAGCATCAACAAGCAGTTGCGGGTCTGGGCCGATCGCAGATGGGTGCGCCTCGAACACGGGGCCATCGTCGTGCTGGATGCCGAGCCGCTGCAGGCCCTGGCCGAAGCGGGATCGGACGACAGCGGCGATTAGCGCCAAGGCGCCGATCGGGATGATCGCGCGGGTTATGCCGTCGCGAGGTTGGCGCCGCGCTCGATCGTGAACTCGACGTCGATCAGCCCGCGCGAATGGTTCATATCGGATTGCGACATCAGAAGCGTGAGGTCCTTGCCCCTGAGCGACGCCAGCACTTCGGACAGCCGCTCGGAAAGCGCCGGCGCTATTCCCTCGAACGGCTCGTCGAGCAGCAGGCATCTGGTGCCGATGGCGAGCGCGCGGCCGAGCGCTACCAGCTTCTGCTGGCCGCCGCTCAGCAGCAGCGCCTTGCGATGGCGCATCTCCGTGAGTTCGCCGATCGCTTCGTAGACGAAGTCGAGCCGGGCCTTGCGGTCGAGGTGCTCGGCGACCCACAGCGGCAGCAGGATGTTCTCCTCGACGGTGAGTTGCGGCACCAGGCAGCGATCCTCCGGCATGTAGCCGATCCCGAGGGCGGCACGGGCGTGGCGCGGACGTGCGGCCAGATCGGCGCCTTCGAACCGCACGGTGCCTTGCGCCGGCTTCAGATGACCCATGATGGAGCGCATCAGCGTGGTCTTGCCGGCGCCATTGCGGCCGACCAGGCTGACCATGGCGCCCCGCGTCACCTTCATCGAGAAGCCCCGCAGCGCCGGCATCGACTGGATCTCGACGACCAGATTGTCGATCTCGAGCAGGGGAGGCGCCGCGTTCATTGTACGCCCCCGGTAACGTAACGGCGCACTTCCGGATCCTTCAAGACGTTGCGCGGATCGCCGTCGGCGAGAATGCGGCCCTGGTAGAACGCCACCACGCGGTCGGCGTAGCGGCTGACGATTTCCATGTCGTGCTCGACGAAGACGATGGTTGCGGCATCCGGCGCAACGGCATGAATCACGCGGTCCATGGTGGCGAACTTCTCTTCCGCCGACACGCCGGAGGTCGGCTCGTCCAGCAGCAGCAGTTTTGGCCGGCGCACCAGCGCCATGGCGATGTCGACCAGCTTGCGGACGCCGCCCGCAAGTTCCGAGATCGGCCGGTCGGCCATCTCGGCCAGTCCGAACCGCCCCAGCAATTCGAGCGCCTTGTCGTGACGGCCGTGCGCCTCCGCGGGCGAAAAGAACGACAGCGAATGCGCGCCGACGCCGGAGATCGCCACCGCCAGGTTTTCGGCCGCCGTGAGCTCGATGAACAATTGCGGAATCTGGAATGAGCGGGAAATGCCGAGCCGCGCCACGTTCCGTGGCGAGCGTCTGCCGATGTCCATTCCCTCGATTGCGATTGAGCCGGAATCGGGTTTGAGATAGCCGGTGACCATGTTGACGAAGGTCGTCTTGCCGGCGCCGTTGGCGCCGATCAGGCTGACCCGCTGGCCGGCAGGGATATCAAGGCTCAGGGCGTCGGCGGCGACCACCGCGCCAAAGCGCTTTTCGACCCCGCGCACGGAGAGGACAGGGGTCACGACGCCGCCCCTTCCTCGGTTGCGACCGACGTTGTGGCCGTTGCGCGGCGCTTTTGCCGCCGGTTCCTGATCCAGAGCGAGCCGATACCGCGGGGCAGAAACAGGATGACGCCGAGCAGGAAGAGGCCGAGCACGAGCTGCCAGGTGTTGGGTAGATACAGGTTCGAGAACGAGCGAACCAGTTCCAGCGCCATCGAAGCCACGAACACCGCGGCGACGCTCTGATATCCCGCCAGCACTGCGACGAACACGAATTCACCCGATGTGGTCCAATAGGCGAATTGCGGATCGATGTGTCGCTGCGCCATCAGGGCAAAGGCGCCGCTGGCGCCGGCGAACACGGCCGCAATGACGAAGTTGATGGTGATGACCCGGTTGGCCGAAATACCCAGATACTCGACCCGCAGATTGTTTTCGCGAACCGCGAGGCTGGCAAGCCCCAGTTCGGAACGGAACAGGATCGTCGCTGCGATGCCGGCGAAGCCGGTGGTGACCACCGAGACCGCATACAGCATGAAATCCGCCTCGCGGGTGTCGGTGAACACCATGCCGAACAGGCTCGGCCGGCCGACGTTGAAACCATCGGAGCCGCCGAGCGCGGTGGTCTTGACCAGCGCGCCGTAGAGCACCATCGATAGCGCCAGCGTCAGCATGCCGAAGAAGATGCCGCTGTAGCGGGCAATCAGGGGGCCGATCACCAGCCCGAGCAGGCCGCCACAGACGGCGCCGATGATCACCTGCGCCACCGCATCGGTTAGGCCCCAGGCGTTGGCGATCAGCGCCACGCCATAGCCGCCGGCGGCAAAGAACAAGCCCTGGCCGAAGGAGACGTTACCGGTGCGCGCCAGCACCACGATGCCGAGCGCGATCAGGGCGTTGGAGGCGGCGATGGTCGCGAGCGACAGCGTCCATGTCGGAAGCACGCGGCCGAACAGCGTCACGGCTGCCACCAGCGCAATCATCACGAGCGGGTGCAAACCTTGCTTCATCAGATTCGCCTCGCGGTTTCGCGCGTGAACAGGCCCTCGGGACGGAACATCAGAACCCCGGTCATGATCAGGTAGATCATGAACAGCTCCGCCTGCGGCATCAGATGCACCGACGCCGCGCGCGCCAGTCCGACCAGGACCGCGCCGACCGCCGCACCCTCGACGCTGCCCAATCCGCCGATTACCACGATGGCAAAACTCAGGATGATGACATCCGAGCTGAGGCCCGGCTGCATTGAGATTTTTGGCGCGGTCAGCGCGCCGGCGAGCGCTGCGAGCAGCACGCCGAAAGCAAAGGCGACCGCGTAAACCCGGTTTACCCTCACGCCCATGCTGACGCTCATTTCCTCATTGTGGATCACGGCCAGCACGATCTTGCCGGTGACGGTGCGATTGAGGCCGAACCAGACCGCAAGCCCGATAACGGCTGAAATCGGTATCAGCACCAGGTCGTAGCCGACGTAGTACAGACCGCCAAAGGCGACGTTGCCGAACAGCTCATAGGGTTGCGTCGCATAGATCGGGTTCACGCCCCAGATCAGCTTGGTGACGTCCTCGAGAATGAGAAACACCGCATAGGTTACCAGCAGCAGCACCACTTCGTCGCGGCCGTAAAACATTTTCAATAGGCCGCGTTCAAGCAGGAAGCCTACTGCTGAGGCGATCAGGGCTACGGAGACCAGCATCGCGACAAAGCCGACGCTGGGCGGAAGGCTGTGCGCCGCCACCATGGTCACCGCGGTCGCCGCGATATAGGCGCCGAGCGCGTAGAAGCTGCCATGGGCGATGTTGAGAATCTTCAGCACGCCGAATACCAGCGTCATCCCGAGGGCAACGATGAAAAGCCAGGACGCCTGAATCAGTCCGTCGACCACGATCGTCAGAAAGAAGTTCATCTGTGATTTTTTCGTACCGGACGTTGCGGGGGCTGACTGGGGAAGCGACAACGCTGATCGGATGCCGCAATAGTGGGGGGAGGGGGCGGCGCGAGCTTCGCACTCGCGCCGCCTCAACCCGCATTCAGATGCGGATACCCGTCAGTTGCACTTGGCGCCTTGCATGCCGCCCTTGATCCAGTCGAGCGACTTGACGCCCGGAGGCGGATTGACGCATTCGGCGGGGAAGTAAAGGACATCGACCAGATCGACCCGCTTCAGGTCCGGATTGTACTTGGTGCGGCTGAACGCGATTGACTGAATCGCCTGATGGCCGTCGGCGAGCTTCATCTGGATGAGCCCGCCGGGCGATTGCCATTCCAGCCCGGTCATCGCCGCGACCAGTTCGTCGGACGAAGGTTTCTTGCCGCCGTTCTTGGCCATGGCCTTCTCGACCGCCGCCTTCAGCCCGAGGATCGACTGCGTGATGCGGTAGGCCGCCTGCACCGGATAGACGCCATTGGCAGCCTCGTAACCCTTGAACAGCCAATCGTTCAGCGGCGACTTCTGCGACATCAGGCCGTAGGCGCCGCGCGCGCCGATGATGGTGCCGTCGGGCATCTTGTCGCCGAGCGGCGGCAGCACATGGTCGGCGGCGCTGAACACCAGTTGACTGCGCTTGGGCAGACCGCGGGGAGCAGACTGCAGCACGAAAGCCTGCAGATCGCCGCCCCACAGGCTCGAATAGACCACGTCGGAGCCGGCACCAACCAGTGCGGAGATTTCGGTGCCGTACTGGCCTGCGCCGAACTTCGGCAACAGGTCGGTCGCGAGCTTGACGTTGGGATAAAGTTGTTGGGCTGCGGCGACGAAGTCGGCCCGGCTGTCCTGGCCCCAGGCGTAATCCTGGTTGATGGCCGACAGCGTGTCCATCTTGACGTTCTTCGCCTTCATGTACCTGACGAGGCCGACATTATCCATGGTGGCGTGCGAGGCGGTGCGAAACACATAATTGTATTTCGCTTCCTCGAAAATGCGTGGCGTGCCGCAGTCCATCAGCACCAGCAACTTCTTCAACTCTTCGGCAATCGGCGCGACTGCAAGGCAATCGCCCGAGCTGATATAGCCGAGCACGGCATCGACATTGTCGCGCTGATAGAGGTTGCGCAGTTCCTGGACCTGCTTGGTGGCGCCGCCGTTCTCGTCGATGATCACGGGCTCGATCTTCAAGCCGCCGAAGCCGACCTTCTGGTAAGGAGCGGGGGCCGCACCCTTGTTCAACTGGTCGATAACGAACTGGCCGCCATTGCGGGCCGGCACGCCGAAGCTGTCGGCGGCGGGCCCGGACAGGAACGTCACGATGCCGAGCTTGAAGGTTTCTTGGGCGGATGCCGGCGCCGCCAGGGCGAGCGCAGTTGCGGTAACAGCAGTCAGCAGTGTGGCAGCGCGGTGAATCCGCGAAAATTGGTCCATGATTCTCTCCCTTTTTATTGCCGGCGGTTGAAGCCACCCGTTCGACCGCGCCGATTGTCCCCGGCGTCGGCGGTTATGGCCGCGAGTTTAGGCGGGCTTTTCCGGCGCGTCTATGGAGGCCGCCGGTTCAAGAGGTTTACCGGCTGCGGCATCTAGCCGTCGAGGATCGCCACCGCCCGGGTCCAGCCCGCCGAGGCTCGCTCGATCTTGACCGGAAAGCACGACACGGTGAAACCGGTCGATGGCAATTGCTCCAGATTGTGCAGCTTTTCGAGATGACAGTAGCCAATGTGCCTACCAGCCTTGTGGCCTTCCCAGATCAGGCTGGCGTCCTTGGTTTCAGCGTATTTCTTCGCGGTATAGATGAACGGCGCATCCCAGCTCCAGCCGTCGATGCCGGTCAGCCGTACCCCGCGCTCGAGCAGGTACATCGTCGCCTCGTAACCCATGCCGCAGCCGGAAGTGACGTAGTCCGGCCTGCCATATTTGGCGCCGGCGCTGGTGTTGACCACGACGATCTCCAGCGGCGACAGCGTGTGGCCGATGCGCTTCAGCTCGTTTTCGACGTCCTTTGCGGTTGCGACATAGCCGTCCGGTAAATGACGGAAGTCCAGCTTCACGCCGGGCTGCAGGCACCACTCCAGAGGCACTTCATCGATGGTCCATGAGCGCTCGCCGCGGTTCATGGTCGGGTGAAAGTGCCAGGGCGCATCGAGATGGGTGCCGTTATGGGTGGAGAGCTGCACTTGCTCGACCGCCCAGCCCTGTCCATCCGGCAAATCCTCAGCCTTCAGTCCGTCGAAGAACTGCAGCATCCGCGGCAGCCCCTGCTGGTGATCGATGTACTGGATGGTGGGGTGTCCTCCAGGAGGATCGGCCGGCACGTCGTTCTGCAGCGGCACGGAAATGTCGATCAGCCTTCGCGCCATGGCGCTTCCTTTCGGTGTTCTTGTTGTCCGAATTGTCGCGTCGTTAGTTCCGGACGTCAAGAAAGCCCGCTTCGATGCGCAATTGGCGCGCATCGACCGCCGTCAGCAAGTCAATCAGGCGCTGCGCTTGTGGTGCCGCAGCGGCCCGCGTAGTAACCGCCGCCGTATACACGGTCGCGAGGTCGCAGCCCATTGGCAGCGATCCCGACAGGGTGACGCCCTTCGTGCTGATAATCTCGGTCGATTGCGTGCAGCCGATCGGCCTCGCGGCGTCGGATAGAGCCAGATGGCGCATCGCGGTAGCGCCGTTCGGAAAGATCCTGAGCCGGGAGGCCACCTCATCGGCAATGCCGAGTTGCTGCAGCACTTTGGCGACATGGATCCCGGCCGTCGACGCCTTGGTGTCGGGGACGAAGATCGCATCCGCTGCAAGCAGCGCGGCGCGCAAGCCCGCGGCATCATTGACCGTAACCAAGGGATCGCCGGACCGCACGGCGATCGCGGTTTCGACCAGACCGATGTCGGATATCGAGGCGGGGACCAGCCAATTCTCCTGCGCCAGTTTGGTGACGATAGCCGATGTCAAAATGACGATGTCGGCCGGCATGCCCTGACGCAGTTTGTCGGCCATGGCGCCGACCGCGCCAAACTCGCCCGCGATGTCGAGACCGGTCTGCGCCTCGAATTTCGGTGCAAGGCTTGCGACCAGGCCCTGCGCCGCGCCGCCGCTGAGAACGTTGAGTGCCATGGCGTCAATTGCGCGCTCGGCCTGCATCTGCCTTACCTCCAGATATTTGCTTGGGCAGAAATAACATGAAACAGGTAAAGGGGTGTTTGACCTGACAGATATTTTGTTTGACTATTTCTTCCCACAACTCGGGCGAACGATATCCATCGTGAATATTGCCGACGCTTTTCAGTTCCAGGCATTCTATCATCCGACCTCGCTCGCCGTTTGCGTGCCCGGCTCGCACTACGGACCCGTCAGCTTTGGGCGCCTGCAGGCGATGTCCAACGCGATCGGTTGGCGCTGCCTCGCAGCAGGACTGAAGGCGGGCGAGATCGCTGCAATCCTGTCGAACGATC
Source organism: Bradyrhizobium sediminis (assembly GCF_018736105.1). NCBI lineage: Bacteria > Pseudomonadati > Pseudomonadota > Alphaproteobacteria > Hyphomicrobiales > Nitrobacteraceae > Bradyrhizobium > Bradyrhizobium sediminis. The sequence goes on along the minus strand of NZ_CP076135.1, from coordinate 4,005,237 downwards.
CGGTCTTCCATCTGGCCACAATCCTCGCGCTTGAGCGAATCGGCGTAGTGTCGGTCTCGACGGGGCAGCCGGACCTGCCGGACGAATTCACCATCGATGCGGCAATCACGGATACGCCGCAAGAGATCATTGGCTGCGGGCGGGTGTTGAGAGCGGATTGGAGCTGGACGATCGGCGACGACAGGTCTCTTCCCCGACATGACGACGTCGGAGGATACGGCACCGCGGCGGCGCGCATTGTCTTGACGTCGGCGACGACCGGCGATCCCAAAGGCATTGCGCTGACCCAGGAAATGCTGGTCAGACGTATTCATGCATGCGACGCCATTTTCGGCGACGTCGTTCCGACTTGCGCGCGCATTTTCATCGATATCGGGCTCACCACAAGTTGGGGCTATTTGTGGGCCATGAAGGTCCTGACGCGCGGCGGTGCGGTATTCTTTCGCGGCTCGGATCCCGCAGAGACCCTGCAGGCCTTCGGGCTTTACCAGGTCCAATGCATGATCGGTTCGCCTGCCAGCGCCGCCGAGTTCGTCGGCTATTATGAGAACTCTCCGGATTTTATCTGCCCGTTTGAAACCATGCTGTCTTCGGGGGGCATGCTCTCGGCGACGCTGTCGGAACGCATTCGCAGGCGGATGTGCACGCATCTGATTGCCACCTATGCTGCGACCGAAATCACGCCGCTAGCCTCCGCGCCCGCGCACCGCATCGCAGATACCAGGGGTGCCGTCGGCTACATTGCCCCATGGATTGGCGCGGAAGTGGTCGACGACGCCGACCAGCCCGTGGGGGCAGGCGAGCAGGGGCACCTCCGTTTTCGTGGCCACACATGTGTCTCGGGCTACGTTGGTACGCCTCGTAATGCCAAAGGAGTCTTCAAAGGCGGATGGTTTTACCCCGGCGATATCGGCATGATTACGCCCGAACGCCTGCTCGTTATTGCCGGACGGGAAAAAGCGATCATCAATGTTGGCGGCAACAAGATTAATCCGGAAGCCATCGAGTCCGTCCTGTTATCGTATCCGGGGGTGGTGCATGCCGGAGCGTTCTGTCGCACCAATGTTGCGGGGGTCGATGAAGTATGGGCCGTGGTGGCAAGCCAGGCGGATGTCGACATGCAGGGATTGCGGGCGCATTGTGCACAGATGCTTCCTCCATTATTCGTTCCGGTCCACATCGTGAGGGTCGCCGATATTCCACGTAACGATATGGGTCGTATTGTCCGAAACAAACTCGACGGGATCGTGCCCGCCCATTCGTAGGCTCACCCGCGACAGGAGGGTCATCATGTTTCCGCGGCGTCTGCTTTGCGGTATTTTTTTCGCTATCGCCGTCTCGACCGTTTCGGTCAGTTTAGCCGACCCGCAGCGCGCGGCGCTCCAGCCGATCACGATCGTGGTGCCTTTCCCGCCGGGCGGGTCGACTGACATCGTGGCCCGGGTGGTTGCCGAGCACATGAGTTCGTCGCTGGGCACCAGCGTTATCGTCGAGAACGTCTCGGGCGCCGGTGGATCCGTCGGTCTCAGCCGGGTGGCGCGGGCTGCGCCCGACGATCGAAGGACATGGCTCGTCGTCAGCAACTGGACGAGCCATATTGGAAGTCCGGTCCTCTATCCGGTGCAGTTCGATATCGAGAAGGATTTCCAGCCGGTAGCGCGCCTGACGAGCGTGCCGCTGATGATGATCGGAAGTCCAAAAATGCCGGCGCAAGATCTGAAGGCTGCGATCTCGTGGCTCAAGGGACATGCCGACAGTGCAACGGCAGCCACCGTTGGTGTCGGCAGCGCATCGCAATTGTGCACCATCGATTTCCAGAACAAGACACAGACCAGTTTCAAGCTGGTGCCCTATCGGGGCAATGCGCCGGCCGTCCAGGACGTATTGGGGAGCCAAGTCGATATCATGTGCGGTGAGGCGTCCGGCATGTTGCCCCATGTCCGAGCTGGCACAGTGAAGGCATATGCCGTTATGGCCGAGAAGCGTTGGTTCGCGGCGCCGGATATTCCGACGAGCGAAGAAGCGGGTGCGCCGGGCGCGGGGATTACCTTCTGGCACGGCCTGTGGGCTGCCAAGGTTACTTCCCGCGAGACCGTTCTGCGCCTCAGCCAGGCCGTCACCGAGGCCCTCGCGGATCCGGTTGTGACACGCCGGCTAACCGATGCGGGGCACGAAATTCCGGCGAGCGATCAGCAAAGCGCCGCCGCTTTGGATACTCTCTTTCACAGAGAGGCCGCGAAATGGTGGCCCATCATCAAGGCAGCCAACATCAAGGCGCAATAGAGCGCAAACCGGCTTGGCACTTACCAGCGATAGCTGAGGGCCAAACGTCCGATATTGGCGGTGTTCTTGAATTCTGTCGTAAATGTTCCGGCTGGTCCGCAGCAAAACGGTTGGCTCGTAATGGTGCTACGCGAAGTGCCGAGATCAACATGCATCGCCTCGGCGCGTACGGTCCATTTTGACATCAGCATCAGCTCAATGCCGCCGCCAAACACGTAGCCCGCCTTTGTGCCGCTCGTGCTGAATTGGGAGTCGCTGAACCTCGCATCGCCCCAGCCCCAATGGTTGTCAACCTGTCCGACGGCTAGGCCGGCCGTGCCAAAGATCATGATTTGGTCGAACGCGATGCCGACGCGTCCGCGATAGGTCGATAGCCAAGTCAGATCGTTGGTGGCCGAAACGCGGCAAGCCGGTCCGCAATTGATGGCAAGCGTATTGGGCGGCGTAAAGGTGCTTGATGAACCAATGTAGTTCAGATCAGTCTCCACGCCGAAGACAAATCTGTTGATCTGCCAATTGTAGCCGGCTTGGCCACCAAAGCTGGCGGTGGCCTTGTTCGAATTGAACCAAGGTGAGACATAGGGCGTGCCGCTCGAGCCCCAGCCGTTGAGGTCGGTTGTGGTGGCCTCGTGAAAAGCGCCGCCAATGTTGGCGCCAACATAAAAACCCGTCCACGAGACCGGGGGTGCCCCAGCGGCCTGCGCGTTGGTCACGCCCGCAAGAACAACCGTCGAGGCCGTGGCCAAAACCCAAGGATTTCGCACAATAAATTCCTCCAATAACTTTTTAAGCTACGTGCCGAATCTGAGATCGTCAAAGGGCAGGTTCCGGATTTTATGAGGGTGTTGCATTAGGGCATCATACCCAATTGGGTCGCGCAAGGGCTGAGGATCGTCGTCTCGACGCCATTGAGGCGGAAATGAACGCCAGGCATCGGGCTTGCGGCCTATTGCGGTTTGTCGGCTAATTTCTTCACAACATCGGCCCACTTCACAATATCGTCGCGCAGATATTTGTCGAACTCTTCGGGGCTCATCGACATCGCCACCGCGCCCTGTTGAGCCCAGAGCTTGACGATATCCGGCCGCTTGATCGCGGCGTTCACCGCGGCATTCAGTTTGTCGATGATCGGCTTCGGTGTGCCCGCGGGTGCCATCAATCCGAGCCAGATCGTCGTCTCGTAGCCGGGGACGCCGGCCTCGGAGGCCATCGGCAGATTCGGTAGCACGCTCGATCGTGACTTGCCCGTCGTGGCGAGTGCGCGCACCTGGTTTCCAGCGACATTTGGGGCCATCGCCGGGACCGCGTCGATCATCATCTGCACCTGTCCGCCGATCACGCCGCTACGCGCTTCGCCGCTGTTGCGAAAGGGCACGTGCACGACATCGATGCCGGCCATGGCTTTGAACAACTCGCCGGCCATGTGGTACGGCGTGCCCTGGCCGGACGAAGCGTAGTTCAGCTTTCCCGGCTGCGATTTGGCGAGCGCGATGAATTCGGCCAGCGTCTTGGCCGGAACTTGCGGATGCACCACGATCACGAGGTCGGAGTAGTTGACCGGCGCGATCGGCGCGAGATCGCGCATCAGTTCATATTTGCGGGTCGGCACCAGGGATTCGTTCGCGGTCTGGGTGTTCGACATCATCAACAGCGTATAGCCGTCGGGCGGCGACTTGACGGCTTCGACGGTGCCGATCACCCCGCCGGCGCCAGTGCGGTTCTCGATCACGAAAGGCTGGCCGAAACTCTCCTGCAGGATGCTGCCGATCTGGCGCGCCGTCACATCGGCCGGGCCGCCAGGACCGAAGGGAACGATGATCTTGACCGGTCGCGTCGGATAATCCTGCGCCACGCATTGCGTCGCAACAAGAACGGGGATCACGAGCAGAGCTGCCGCCAGCGCGAGCGCATACTTTCGGCCCGTCATTTCAACCTCTCAACCTCCCGAAATCGATCTTGTTCTGTGTTGGCCAAGTCTAATCTAATCTGATCAGGTCTGGCGGCAATGGCAATGAGCTTCCCGCAATAGACTCAATATGCGCTCCAGGAATAAAAGAGCAGATCCGGTGTACGGACGTCATCCCGAACCTGCGGATAGAATGAGCCCATGAAAATCCGTATCAGCGGCCAGGCGATCCACGCCAATGGCTGGGCCTATCTCGGCGCGTAATGCATGGCCCACGCGCGGTTTTTGCCGGCGCTTGCCGGATAAATGCGCTCGGCGCTCCCGATTTTTGATGCTAGCAATCGGGACATGAACCAGCAGACCAGAATCGACATCCGGCATTCCACCTGTCCGCACGACTGCCCGTCGGCCTGCGCGCTCGACGTCGAGGTGATCGATGGTTCCTCGATCGGCCGGGTGCGCGGCTCCAAGCTGCAGACCTATACGGCGGGCGTCGTCTGCGCCAAGGTCGCGCGTTACGCCGAGCGCATCCATCATCCCGAGCGGCTGACGCATCCGCTGCGCCGCACCGGGCCGAAGGGTTCCGGCCAGTTCGCGCGGATTTCCTGGGACGATGCGCTGGACGAGATCGCCGATCGCTTCAACGCGGCCGAGCGCGAATTCGGCGCCCAGTCTGTCTGGCCCTATTACTATGCCGGCACCATGGGGCTGGTGATGCGCGACGGCATCAACCGTCTGGCTCACGTGAAGAAGTATTCCCGCTATTACTCGACGATCTGCGCCAACGTCGCCCGCGTCGGATTTGCCATCGGCACCGGCAAGATCGCCGGCGTCGATCCGCGCGAGATGGGCGTCTCTGACCTGGTGGTCATCTGGGGCACCAACCCCGTCAACACCCAAGTCAATGTGATGACGCACGCGATGCGCGCCCGCAAGGAACGCGGCGCCAAAATCGCGGCGATCGACATCTACAACAACGACACCATGAAGCAGGCCGACATCAAGATCATCCTGCGGCCCGGCACCGACGGCGCCTTTGCCTGCGGCGTCATGCATGTGCTGTTCCGTGAAGGCCATGCCGACCGCGACTATCTGGCGCGGTACACCGATTGTCCCGGCGAACTCGAGGCCCATCTTGAGACCCGCACGCCGGAATGGGCGTCGTCGATCTGCGGCGTGCCGGCTACGGAGATCGAGGCCTTTGCCCGCGCCGTCGGGCAGACCAAACGCACCTTCTTTCGTCTCGGCTACGGTTTCACCCGCAGCCGCAATGGTGCGGCGCAGATGCACGCGGCGCTGTGCATTCCGGCGGTGACCGGCGCCTGGCAGTACGAGGGCGGCGGCGCGTTCTTCAACAATTACGCGATCTGGAAGTTCAACGAATCGATCATCGAAGGGCACGACGCCATCGACCACTCCACGCGGGTGCTCGACCAGTCCAGGATCGGGGCCATCCTGACCGGCGACCCGGAAGCGCTTCACAACGGCCCGCCGGTCAAGGCGATGCTGATCCAGAACACCAATCCGATGACGGTGGCGCCGGAGCAGGCGCTGGTGCGGCAGGGTTTTGCGCGCGAAGACCTGTTCATGGCGGTGCACGAGCAGTTCATGACCGAGACCGCCGCCATGGCCGACATCGTGCTGCCGGCGACGATGTTCATGGAGCACGACGATCTCTATTACGGCGGCGGCCACCAGCATATTTCGGTCGGCGCCAAGCTGATCGAGCCGCCCGGCGAATGCCGCTCCAACCATGAGGTGCTGCAGGGGCTCGGCCGGCGTCTCAATGCGGTGCATCCCGCCTTCGACATGACGGCGCGCGAATTGATCGACGCTACGCTCAAAAAGAGCGGCCATGGCGACATTGCGACGCTGGAGGCCGAGCTGTGGCGCGATCTGCAGCCGGATTTCCGCACCTCGCATTACCTCGACGGTTTCGCGCACAAGGATGGCAAGTTCCATTTCAAGGCGGACTGGGCGAACCCTCCGTTCGGCATCAAGGGTATGGGGCCGTGGCAGCAGATGCCGTCGCTGCCGGACCACTGGACCATCATCGAGGAGGCGGACGCGGCGCATCCGTTCCGGCTCGCCACCAGTCCGTCGCGGAGCTTCCTCAATACCAGCTTCAACGAAACGCCGTCGTCGATCGCGCGCGAAGGCGCGCCCTCGGTGATGATCCACCCGCAGGATGCGGCTGCGCTCGGGATATCCGACGGCGACGCCGTCACGCTTGGCAATACGCGTGGCGAGACCACGCTGACGGCGAAGCTGTTCGACGGCCTGCGCCGCGGCGTGCTGATCGCGGAATCGATCCAGCCCAACAAGGCCCATATCGGCGGCCGTGGCATCAATATGCTGACCGGCGCCGAAGCGGTGGCGCCGATCGGCGGCGCGGCGTTCCACGACAACAAGGTCTGGGTAAAGAAGGCGGCGCCAGCCACTGCGCGCAAGAGCTGATCTCGCTTGCAGTCCACCGCTATACTGCCGCAAATGTTTGTGAGCACATGAGCGAAACAGGCGAGTGGGACAATGACCGACAATACCAGCGTGATACGCGAGAAGCGCGGACAGGCGTTCTGGATCACCATCAACCGGCCCGACAAGCGCAACGCCCTCAATGGCGACGTGATCGCCGGCATCGCCAGGGGCTATCGGGAAGCGCATGACGACAAGGACGTCCGCGTCATCGTCCTGACCGGCGCGGGCGACAAGGCGTTCTGCGCCGGCGCCGACCTGCAGAACAGCGGCGCCGCCTTCGCGATGGATTTTTCCCGGCCCAACGTCGATTACGCCGATCTCTTGCGGCTGTCGCAGAACGCCACCAAGCCGGCGATTGCGCGGGTAGGCGGCGTCTGCATGGCCGGCGGCATGGGATTGTTGTGCATGACCGACATGGCGGTCGCCGCCGGCAATGTGATTTTTGGATTGCCCGAGGTGAAGGTCGGCGTGTTCCCGATGCAGGTGATGGCACTGTTGCAGTCGATCGCGCCGCGCCGCCTTGTCAACGAGTGGGCGCTGACCGGCGAGCCCTTCGACGCGCACACTGCGCAGGCTGCCGGGCTTCTGAACTACGTGGTGCCGGCAACCGAGCTCGACGCCAAGGTTGACTGGCTGATCGGCCGCATCACCGACAAGTCGCCGACCGCGATCCGGCGCGGCAAGTACGCCATGCGCGCGATCGCCTCGATGTCGTTCGACGAAAGCATCGCCTATACCGAAAGCCAGATCGCGCTGCTGGCGATGACCGAGGACGCCAAAGAGGGGCTCAAGGCGTTCGGCGAAAAGCGCAAGCCGTCCTGGCCGGGGAAGTAGGGGGAGTTGCGATGCTGGAATAGTGCCGGTGATTTGCCCGACGTGTCAAAATGTTTTCACGGGCAAAGGATCCATCCCGGCGACCCCTTCTTACTTTGCATGGGGTTGTTTTCGATATTTTTGCTTGGGAGCGGGAACCGCGCCGGCCTTGCGGCCGGGAAGCGTGGCTGGCCGAGCGGTGGCTCGCGCGCAGCAGGGCGTTTGCACCCGTTGAGCGATCGCACCTTGCGCCGAGTCCAGTTTGGCCAAAGGCCAGTGAGTAGTCTAGTCTGCTGTAGTGGCAAAATCGCCTGCCGGGGAGGGGAAACATGGATCGCCGTAATTTCATGGCCGGGTGCGCCGGTCTGGCGTTGTCAGCCAGAGCGGTCGATGCGTTCGCCCAGTCGGGGCCGCTGACCAGGATCGTCTTTCCCTTCGCGGCCGGCGGCGGCGGCGACGCGCTTTGCCGGATCGTGGCCCAGCACATCGCCCCGCTGCTCGATCGCAACGTCATTGTCGAGAACCGCACCGGCGGCGACGGCCTGATCGGAATCAAGTCGGTGATGAACGCCAACCCCGATGGCAGCACGATCCTGGTCACCACCGGTCCGACCATGTACCTGCTGCCGATGGTGGAGACGGTGCCGAGTTTCAATACGGCGAAGGATTTCGTGCCGGTCTCGCAGCTCGTGCGCTTCGAGTTCGGCGTCGTCGCGAGCCCGACCATCGGTGCCAAGGACTTCAAGCAACTGGTAGCCTGGCTCAAGGCCAACCCGGACAAGGCCACCTATGGCGTGCCGAGCAACGGCACCATTCCGCATTTCACGGGATTGAAGCTGGAAGAAGCACTCGGCATGAAAATGACCCGCGTGCCCTATCGCGGCAGCGCGCCGATCATCAACGACCTGATCGGCGGCCATCTGCCGTTCGGCGTCACCACCATCGCCGACGCGATTCCGCAGCACCGCGCCGGCGGCGTCAGGATTCTGGCGGTGAGTAGTGCTGCGCGTTCGCCGTTCCTGCCCGAAGTGCCGACGCTGAAGGAGAATGGCATCGAGCTGGTCGCAGACGCCTGGTACGGGATGTGGCTGCCGGCCGGAAGTTCGCCTGTCTTTGCCAAGAAGTTGAGCGAGGCGGTGGCCACCGCGCTCGCCAAGCCCGAGGCCCGGGACAAGCTGCTGGCGATCGGCCTGATTCCGGTCGGGACCACGCCTGAAGGCCTCACCCAGGAACTCGCCGCCAACACCGCGTTCTGGCAACCGATCGTCAAGGCCTCGGGTTACAAGATCACCAATTGAGCGATCCTAGGCGGGCGGGACGCCGATCTTCTTCCGGATCGCCGACAGCTCCGCTTCATCCCAGATTCCGATCAGAATGCCGTTCCTGACCTGGAGCTGTTTCTCCGCATAGGCAGCGATCTTCTCAGTGCTGGTGGTGATGTGGCCCTTGGGGTGCAGCGCCCATTCGAACAGTGCCGACTGCAGCCGGGCGATCACACCGGCGCAGGACGGATCTTCGCCGCGGTCGGTCAATTCCTGCGGATCGTCCTGGAGGTCGTAGAGCATCGGCCGGAAGCCGGAGGCGTGGACATATTTCCAGCGGCCGTCGAACACCATGAACAGCCGGCACTGCTCGATCGGCTGGTTCAACTTCAGCCGGACATCCTGCATGCAGTAGTCATATTCCGAGAAGACCACTTTGCGCCAATCCGGCGGCCGCTCGCCGCGTAGCAGCGGCATCAGGGAACGGCCTTCCAGAATATGATCCGGCGGCTTGCCGCCGAAATAGTCGATGAAGGTCGGCGCCAGGTCGATCGCCTCGATCAGCGCATCGCACACCGTGCCTCGCGTGGCGTCGGCCGCGGTGGACGGATCGATCACGATCAGCGGGATTTTCGCGGAAGCATCGTGGAACAGGTCCTTCTCGCCCATCCAGTGGTCGCCGAGATAATCGCCGTGGTCGGAGGTGAATACGATCATGGTGGTGTCGAGCAGGCCGCGGGCTTCGAGAAAATCCATCAGCACGCCCATCTGGTCGTCGATCTGCTTGATCAGGCCCATATAGGTCGGAATGACTTTTACCCGCGCCTCGTCTCGCGACATGTTGCGGGAGTAGCGCATGTCCATGTAGGCGGCGAACACCGGATGCGCGGATTGCTTTTCCTGCTCCGAGCGCACCGCCGGCAGCACGTCGCCGGGCCCATACATGCTGGCATAGGGCTCGGGCGCAATGTAGGGCCAGTGCGGCTTGATGTAGGACAGGTGCATGCACCATGGGCGCCCGTCCGCTTCCGCCTCGGTGATGAAATCCATCGCGCGGCGCGTCATGTAGGGCGTTTCGGAATCTTCCTCCGCGACGCGGGCCGCCTTGTCGGCGTGCACCAGCAGCCAGCCGTTCTGCAAGCTACCGTCGTCGTCCGCGCCGGAATTGGCCCAGTGCTCCCACGGGTTGGGCGCTTCATAGCCGCGCTCGCGCAAATAAGCGTCGTATTTCGGGCGCGGCCTGCCGGTCGGATGCAGGCCGTCGTCGCGCTCATAGGGCTCGAAGCCGCATTCGGCCACATGCACGCCGATGATCGAGTCCGGCGCGATCCCCAGCATCTTCAGGCCTTCGAGGTCCGGCGTCATGTGGGTCTTGCCGACCAGCACGTTACGCACCCCGATTTTCCTCAGGTGATCGCCGAGCGTCGGCTCGCCGACGCGCAGCGGCCAGCCGTTCCAGTGCGAGCCGTGCGAGCGCATGTAGCGGCCGGTATAGAACGACATCCGCGAGGGGCCGCAGATCGGCGACTGCACATAGGCGTTCGAGAACCGCACGCCGCGTTTGGCCATCGCATCGATATTCGGCGTCTTCAGGGTGGGATGTCCGGTGCAACCCAGGTAATCATAGCGAAGCTGATCGCACATGATCCAAAGGACGTTCTTGGGAGGTGACATGGTCAGATACTTCCGCGGCTTCAGACGCCACGATGCTGCGATATTGCAGGCGAAATGACAATCTGCCTCAGGAATTTGGCTGCGCGTGAAATCTTGAGCCGTACGCGGGAGGGCGGCTGGCTGGGGACCGTAACGGCGATCGTTCGCGGGACCGGAATTTCTCGAGCGTCATCGATCGGAGCGCGGTTTGCTGCGGAATCATGAGATTAAATCAACCTGCTCGACAGGTAAGCCGAGTTGACGAGGGTCGGCGACGGCGATCAAGGGCAGGCACGTCCATCCCAGCCTGACGATTTGGGGGCGCGCCAAGTTGAAATCGATGTTGACCCGGTCTGCTTCGATCGACAGCTGGCTGGATGAAATGCGCGCGCCATCGATGTAAAAGCGAAAATCGGATCTCGCGTCCGTCAGGTCACGGACCGGAAGACAATCAATGCGTACTTTATGTCGCCCCGCGGGAGCGGAAATAACTACGGCCGCCGCCGTTTCGCTCCATCGAAACTGAATTCCCTGATGTCGCTCCAGTGGATAAAAGCCGGTGGCCTCAAGCGTGAAGGCATCAAGGCCAAATCCGACGTAGCCCGGCCGTAACGTCGCCTGTTCTTTCCGGTGTTGCGTCTCGATGGTCGCGAGTCGTTGAGCCCTGATCAGCGCCGTGACATACTTCGTGAATCGGTGGTTCAGCCATTTCCTGGAGCCGATCCAGATCGCGAGCAGCAGGACTATCCGCGCATATGCAGCGGCTGCCGCCGCGGAAACCCGCGCAATCCTGTCGCCAAAAATTGCGGGAATGATCCAGCGTCCGATCCGGATCATCGACCTCGGTAAATCGCGATATGACTCTCGAAGCGGCCACAAGCTTTGCACCGCAATGCGCACCACGGCGCGTGCCGTATCGCGGTCGAAATTTCCCTGGCAAATCCATTCTGGCGGAATCTCGAAGAGTCGGCTATCGCGGCCGTCGTGCTCCCGGCCAAAATAGCGCATTTCTCCGGTCACGAAATCGAGCGTGAAGGCCTTCAGATCGCTTAGCGATCCGGAATAGTAGTGATGGAATCTTGCCTTCGGAAAGTAGCCGAGTTTGTAACCGTGCTGAAAATAATCGGCGGCAAGCAGCCATTCGGCGAAATGTCCAAGGCCGCTTTGGAAGCCACCGCAACGTTCGTAAGCGTCGCGGTCGGTTACGAAGCACTGGTCGAGGATTTTGCGCCATGGATGAACTTGCATGGCATACGCGATATCTGCCTCGTACATACCTGCTTCGGCTTCGGATAGCCAGTTGTGGGTGGTCGGTATCGATAGGCATGAGAATCCGACCCAGTCGGGATTGGCATCAATAGCCTCCTGACAGAGTTCGAGCGCGTCCGGTTCCGGCCAGCAGTGCGCCTCCGTGAAAACCAGGTATCTTCCGCGCGCTCTCGCCGCGCCTGCAACGCACAAATCCATGTCATGTGTGCCGGACGAGAATTCCAGACGACATCCAGAAAGCTCATTCAGGAGCCCTGGTTCCTGAAAATAGTGGGGGACGACCAGAATGATTTCGTAGATGGATTTGTCGACGGTTTGAGCATTCCAGGCTTGCCAGCACCGCTTCCACTGGCCACGGTGAAATTCCAACGGGATGATGATTGAAAATAGCGGATCCAATGGGTCAGGCTCCTCCCGCGGGTGGTCGCACATGATCTGCGCTCTTGGGACGCGACACCGCCTAAACTCCGGACTTGTTGCCGGGACCAGCGCACTCAAAGCCAACGGAAAACAGCGGTAGCCCGAGACGGCGGCCATGCGCGTTATCGGCGGGCGGCTCGGCCAGCTCTTGCACGATGACGACGATATCGATTTCGCCGGGCGGTGGCGTTGGAGCCTTGATAACGATCTTCAGGTTTCCGGCCTCATCGAGCGCGATATCCTGTGGCGACAGCATCCGTCCTCCGGCCACAACAACGATGTCCGACACATTGATACCGGGGCGGACATTTCGTGTTTCGAGGGCCAACACTCCCTTGCCGGCAACGAGTGCAAGGCGCAGCAGGAAAACCGGCTGGGTCCAGCGAAAACCCTCTTCGCCAGGATGCTCCAGGGCATGCAGGCCGACAATGGCATGCTGACCGATCGTGGCGATCGGCCACCTTCGCTTGCCGACCCGGGTTTGCAGGGATGGCAATGGATTGCGCGCTATCCAATACATCTGCTCGGTGCGAATGAGGCGGCTATGGGCCGCAAGAAACCGTGTCCACCGTATCCCGTCCGTAACCGGCAGGCGCATCACCACTGTTTCATCTGCACGGGTTCGCATGGCGAGCAGCCTCGCCCGGCCTCGCAAGCCCATCGATGCTGCCGGCCAAAGGGCGCAGGTCTGCTTTAACAGCTGGAAGGCCTCGCGCGGCCGGTGCAGCGCCGCCACTACCAGACCAGCGATCATGCTGCGCGCTTGCCGCGCCGACACGATCATGTCTGGACCCTGACCCGGCGAGGGGCCGAAATATCTCTCGAAAAAGGCGGGATCGTTCGCTGTCCGTGCAGCCATCTCCCCGCGCACGTAGTTCGCCGTATCGTCGTGATGAGCTGACATCTCCCGCGCGTCGTCATGCATGATGACGGAGGTCGGGATCGCGGAAATGACATGACCGGACTGGTCCATGCGGGCGGAAAGCAGCGGCGGCGCAAACTGCCCGTATTCCGCCTCAAAAGGTCCGATCTCCTCGAAGACGTCGCGCCGAATTGCGAACGCCGTACGATGGAGGCGCGGCCACGTCGATCGGGCGGCCCAACCGGACTGGATATCGGCAAACCATCGCCGCATGAGGCCGGCGACCAGATGACCGTTGATGTTTTCGATCCGGAAATTGCAGGCTTCGCCGTCGGGGTTTGCCGAAATCCAGGCGGCGAGGGCGGACAGACTGTCGCGTTGGGGCACGCCATGAGCCTCGACAAAGAGCAGCCAGGGCGTCTTCGCTTCGCGCGCTCCGGCGTTCCAATGATCGGCCTCGCGTCCGGTGCCCGGCACGCGCAGAATGGCATCCTGGCTTCGGAGCCCCCTTTGCAGAGATGCCTCGTCGAGGTCCGCGTCGGTGTCAGCAACCACCACGACGCGGTATAATTTGCCGTCTAGGTCCTGCCTCTCGATCCAGTGCCGGACGCGCTCAGCGACATCGCCGCGGACATCGAAGACGGGGAAAATGACCGTGAACAACGGAGACGATTCCATATGCGCTGCAGCGTCGCGCGCGGCATCCGGCAGGGATTCCCCCGTTGTCGTCGACTGGTCGGCCGGTGGCGTTTCTCCGGCCAGCCAGGTGCCTGTGGCGGCCAGCAGCTTGCGCTTGTTGTCAATTCCAACCGTCCAGTTTGCGTGGAACACGAACGGCAGAAGCTCACCTTCCATCGGACACGGACACTCGCCGGCATTCTGCAAATTTCGGTAGCCAAGCCCATTCAGGAATAGCGCCTCGGGCAGGAAATACATATCGCGCAGCCATGTGACGTCGTCTTCGATGAGCTGTTGGCAGGCGGCCTGATCGTCGAGGCTGGCGCCGCCGCCGAGCTGTGTGGAGCGAAGCGCGATCAAAGCATCGAGAAAGGCGAACGCCGTTTCAGTTTTCGCAAGCGACACAAATCCCAGGCACAGCGCAGGCGGGAATCGAGGTAACCCTTCGGTCTGGATGGCGATTGGATAGACCATCGCCACCTGAATGAGATACGGAAGCGGATTCCTCATCCAGGAAACGTCCAGGTCCGCATAGACCACACGCGGGTGAATCCCAATCAATTGCCGAAGGAAAAGTATCTTCCTCCATGAAATATCGGTAAATGGACGCGATCCGAAGCGGGAATACTCCGTCATCCCGCCCGCGTTCCCGGAGAGTTCCTGGCTGGAGATTACCTGAATATCGGAGGAATGCGATCTTGCGACGCTCTTCACCGATCTCTGCGCATTGAGGGGGCAACCAACATGGATTTGACTGGCCTCGACGCCTGTCTGCAAAATTCCCTTAATGGCGTTTGACAGGAAATCTTCCATCCCGCGCGTGCAGAACAAGGCGACGACAGGCCTAAAATCCGTTGGGTGAACAGCGCCAGTCATGTAGTCTTTCCCAGTCCGTCAACAGCCGCAGTCTCGTTTCTTTCAAATCACTGGATCCGATGATTCCGGCCGTGTTGACCGGATGCCTGCATTCAGACCGATGTTCGTATCATCTGCAACCTGGATATGCGATGGCCGAAGAAAGAGACTGCGGCGATGGCGCCGCCGAGGCGGATGCGCGGGGTTATTGGAGCTGCTCTGTCGAGGTGATACCGGTATTCTTTCGACCTCAGCAAGCTTACTCGGGCCGGTATTGCTTGTGGTAGGATAGATTTTTGTTTCAGGGATCCGTGGTTGTGCTCGAAAAACGAAACCCAACCAGCCAGTTTAATCTCGCGATCGCCGACTTCGTGACCGCCATCAAGCTGCGGCCGCTTTGGATCAAGCTTGGCTGGAATGACATCCTCTATCGATACCGACGTTCCACGCTGGGGCCGTTCTGGTCAACGGCGAACACGGCGATCACGGTCATTGCACTGGGGGCGATCTACTCGCAGCTATTCAACATGCCGATCCAGCAGCTGTTGCCATATGTCTGTGCTGGACTGATTGTCTGGGGCTTCATCAGTTCGATCCTGGTAGACGCCGGCACGCTGTTCTCGAGCTCGGAGAGTTACATCAAGCAGATCCGCTTGCCCTATTCGCTTCACGCCTTCCGCTTTGTCTTCAGCAAGGCGATCCTGTTTGCGCATGATCTGCCGATCTACATCGCGTTGATCCTGTATTTCGAGGTTTGGCCGGGAGCGGTCGCGCTGTACGCCATTCCGGCATTTCTGCTGCTGGTGTTCAACGCTCTGCTCGTCAGCCTTGCCATCGGAATGGTTTCCGCGAGGTTTCGCGATATCCCCCGCATCATAACCAGCCTCATCCAGATGGCGTTCCTGATCACGCCCATCATCTGGGCTCCGGAATTGCTCGGCTCGCGTGTATATCTTGCCTACGCAAACCCGCTGTTTCACCTGATCGAGAGCGTGCGTGCTCCCTTGCTCGGCTCCCTGCCGTCCGCGCAAACGGTCATGGCGACGCTGGCGATGACGGCGGTAAATCTCGTTGCGACAACTCTGGTCTTTGTCCGTTTTCGCGCCAGGATTGCTTACTGGATATGAGTTCGATGATGTCTGTAGGAGAGCGCGAGCCGATCGTCAGCCTGGACCGGGTGTCGGTTTCGTTTCCGGTCTATCAGGGAGGTTCGCGTTCCCTGAAGAAGCGTGTGCTCTTCCATGGATCGGCGGGCAAGATCGGGCGCGACGCGAATCACAAGATCATTATCGAGGCGTTGCGCGAGGTGTCGCTTTCGCTGTCGGCGGGAGATCGGCTGGCGCTGATCGGGGCCAACGGCGCCGGAAAGACCACGTTGTTGCGGACCATGGCGGGAATCTACGAGCCCATCGAAGGCCGTGTCGTCACGCACGGGCGGATTTCCCCGATGTTCGACATCAGTCTCGGAATCGATGCAGATCTGAGTGGCTATGAGAACATTCGCCTGCGAGCCCTTCTGCTCGGGTTGTCGCCCGGCGCGATCGAAGAGCACCTGCCGGACATCGTCAAATTCACCGAACTCGGCGATTACCTCGACATGCCGGTGCGGACCTATTCGACCGGAATGATACTGCGGCTCGGTTTTGCGGTCGCGACGTGCTTCAAACCGGAAATTCTGCTGATGGATGAATGGATCCTGGCCGGCGACGCGCATTTCATGGGCAAGGCCGAAGCGCGGGTCCAGAATTTCATTGAGCGCGCCAGCGTGATGGTGCTGGCTTCGCATGATCTCAAGCTGTGCAGCCGCTGGTGCACCATGGGCGTCTGGCTGGATCAGGGCCGCGTCAGGGAGCTGGGGCCGATCGGCAATGTCATCAAGCAATACACGGAGTCGGTTGCCGAAGGGCAATAGCGCCGATCAATGTCTCAAAAGACCGAGCCGGTAGCTCCAGTGACAAATAAACTGACGTAGCAAATAGGGCGCGATCGCACGGGATATTTCGAGCTGGGATGGGACGTAGCCGAGGTTTCTCAAGCGCAGCCTCTGCATCTCCTTTCGTCCGAGTTCGTAGTTCTTGGTCGTCTTCTGGGCGTCATGCACGCGAAAGCAGGCGAGAAATCGTCGCGCTCGCGCGAACTTGAATCCTGCGGCTTGCGCCCGCAACATGAAGTCCCAGTCCAGCGCATAGTGAAAGTTGCGGTCCATCGGTCCGACGGCGTCCCACACCCGGCGGCGCCAGAACATGGTTTCCTGCGGAACATAGCCGGCATAGCGCAGCGCCTCGATACTATGCGCCGGCAAGATGGCGCGACCGATTTCAGAGCCGGCATAGTCGATAAAGATGCGATGCCCGTAAACAACGTCGATGTCGGGTCGCTCTGCGAAGAATTTGGCGACATAGGTCAATGCGCCGGGGAGCAGGATATCGTCGCTGTTGAGGTACGCCATGATGTCGCCGTCGACGCCGGCGAAGCCCTGGTTGATCGCATCGGACTGTCCCTTATCCGGCTCGCTGCGCCAACTGATCTTGTCAGCATAGCCTTTCAGGATAGCCACGGTGTCGTCCTCGGATCCGCCGTCCTGAACATGGTATGACAGCGCCGGATAGTTTTGGCCGATCACGCTGTCGATTGTCGCTGCCAGGAACTGGCCGTGATTGAAACTCGGAGTCACGACTGCGATGGTGGGAACGTGTTTTGGCAGACTTGGTGGCGCTGGTAGTGAACGCAGGTCGAGCGGGCGAGGGGAGTGCTGTTCGAAGGTCCACATCGGCGGACGCAACCAGAACCTGCGGAGGTGCGCTCGAGACCTTGCGTATGCCTCCTGCAGCTGGCTCTGGCTGGTGTCCAGGCCGTCCAGCCGCTCCTCGATCGCTTTCAGTCTTTCCAGCAATTCACGCTTGAATTCGTCGTCCATTCACTCAGTGTCCAGGAAATAAATACAGAATAACCATGAATAATATGATGAATCACATAGCCAGGCTACGGCCTGTGCGGCATCTTAGAGGCTTTCCAATAGGCAATCGATCTTGGCTCGCAAGACGCGACGGCCAAGCGTAACCAAAGGACGTGTGCCTATGGAGCGAGCCATCGCCTCCGGTTGACGGCGCGTATCGGATCGGCACGACAGCCGATCGTTCTTGCGGAAATTGCAGAGGTGCCGTCTATCCCGCGTTGGCCTTCAAGCCGGCGGCCTCGATGCCCGCGATCGCGCAGATCTCGTCATTGTCAGATGTGTCGCCGCTGACGCCGACTGCGCCGAGCAGGGTGCTACCGTCCTGGACCAGAACCCCGCCGGGCACCGGGATCAAGCGGCCCTGCGCCATCGTATTCACCGCGCTGATGAAATAGGCCTGCTCCTGCGCGCGCTGGAACAGCGCCCGTGAACCCATACCCATCGCCAGTGCGCCGTAGGCCTTGCCATGGGCGACCTCGCTGCGCAGCAGGCTGGTGCCGTCCTGCGCCGCTGAGATTTTCACGCATCCGCGCGCATCGAGGACGGTGATGACCAGCGGTTTCAGTTTCTTTTCGATGGCCTTGGCAAGCGCCGCATCGAGAATCTTGCGGGCGACATCGAGGGTCAGTTCAGCCATGGATCGGATCCTTTGTGATCGGCGAGGAATAGGGGGTGGAGCGCGCGTTGTCGAGGCTCATCGCCAGCACGCGCGCGACATGCAGGGCGCCGCGCCCGGCGCCGTCCTTGATCTGGTGCCGGCACGAGGTGCCGTCGGCGACAACAAGCGTTGCGGCGTCGGCGCGCCTGACGGCGGGCAGCAGCGACAGCTCAGCCATCTCCATCGAGGCCTGGTAGGTCTCGGCGCCGTAGCCGAACGCGCCGGCCATGCCGCAGCAACTGGATTCGATGGTCTCGACATTGAGGTCGGGAACCAGCCGAAGCACCTGCTCGACCGGCTTGAACGCGCCGAATGATTTCTGGTGGCAGTGGCCGTGTACGATCGTCTTCGCGGCGACCGGTCCGAGCGGCAGTTGCAGCCGGCCGGCCTCGGCCTCGCGCACCAAGAATTCCTCGAATAGCAGCGCATGTGCGCTGATGCCCCTGGCGGTGTCGTCGGATCGCAGCGACAGCAGTTCGTCGCGCAGGGTCAGGAGGCAACTCGGCTCAAGGCCAATGATCGGCATGCCGCGCGTGGTGAACGGCGCATAGGTCGCAACAAGCCGGTCCAGCTCAGTGCGGGCCTGATCGACCAGCCCGGCCGAGAGGAACGTCCGCCCGCAGCACAGCGGCCGGCCGTTATCAACGGGTTTCGGAATGTGGACGCGGTATCCGCCCGCGACCAGCACCCGCAGCGCGGCGTCGAGGTTTTCGCGCTCATAGGCGCGGTTGAAGGTATCGGCGAACAATACGACTTCGCGGCCATCGGCCGGGCCGACCGTCTCGGCATCGGACCGGAACATGTCGCGCCGCCATTCGGGCAGGGCGCGCCGCGCGCTGATGCCGGCGAATTTCTCGAACAGCTTTCGCAACAGGGGACTGTTGTTGCGAAGATTGGCGAGCGGGGCGAAGCGCGAGGCCAGCGCGGCGTAGCGGGGGAGATAGCCCACCAGCCGGTCGCGCAACGAAAGCCCTTGCCGGGCTGCGCGCGCCGCCAGCACCTCGATCTTCATCTTGGCCATGTCCACGCCGGTGGGGCATTCGTGGCGGCAGGCCTTGCAGGACACGCAGAGCTTCATCGTGTCCATCATCTCGTCGGAGGCGAGCGCATCCGGACCCAACTGGCCGGAGATCGCCAGCCGCAGCGTGTTGGCGCGCCCGCGCGTGACGTCCTTCTCGTTGCGGGTGGCGCGATAGGACGGGCACATCACGCCGCCCTCGAGCTTGCGGCAGGCGCCGTTGTTGTTGCACATTTCAACCGCGCCCTGGAAACCGCCGCCGGCGCCGGGATAAGTGGACCAGTCCAGCGCCGTCTTCAGCTCAGGCACGCGGTAGTCCGGCGGATAGCGAAACAACGTGCGATCGTCCATCTTGGGCGCATCGACGATCTTGCCGGGATTGAGCACATTGTCCGGATCGAAGCGGTGCTTGACCTCGCGGAAGTCGGCGATGATGCGCGGGCCGAACATCGCCTCGTGGAATTCCGAGCGCACCATGCCGTCGCCGTGCTCGCCGGAATGCGAGCCCTTGTACTCGCGCACCATCGCAAAAGTGTCTTCGGCGATGGCGCGCATCGCCGCGACGTCTTTCTCCAGCTTCAAATTGAGTACCGGGCGCACATGCAGGCAGCCTTCGGAGGCGTGCGCATACATGGTGCCGCGGGTGCCGTGCCTGGCGAAGATCTCGTTGAGCCGGGCGGTATAGTCGGCGAGGTGCGGCAGCGGCACCGCGCAGTCCTCGACAAAGGAGACGGGCTTGCCCTCCTGCTTCATCGACATCATGACGTTGAGGCCGGCGGCGCGGAATTCGGCGATCCCTGTTTGCAGTGCGGGCTCTGTGATCTCGACCACGCCGCCCCATTTGCGCTGCGGGTTGTTCCAGCCGAAGCCGAGGTCGCCCATCAGCCCGCCGAGTTGTTTCAGGCGCCTGATATTCTCGGCCTGGTCCTCCTCGGCAAACTCGACGATCAGCACCGCATCGGGATCGCCGCGCACCGCGGTGCCGATGATCGGCTGGAACATCGCGATCTCGCGGCCCAACGCCAGCATAGTGCGGTCGACCAGTTCGACCGCGATCGGGCGCAGTTTCACCAGATGCTGAGCGGCGTTCATCGCCTCGTAGAAACTGCCGAAGTGGCAGACGCCGAGCACCTTGTTGCGGATCACCGGCCACAGTTTGAGCTCGATCTGGGTGGTGAAGGCCAGCGTGCCTTCCGAGCCGACCAGCAGATGCGCCAAGTTGTTGGGTGCATTGCGCGGCACCAGCGCATCGAGATTATAGCCGCCGACGCGGCGCTGCACTTTCGGAAATTTCTCGGCGATCTCGGCGGCCTCGCGCGCGCCGAGATCGAGCATGTCGCGAAACAGATCGGGGCCGTTGTCGCCGGGACTGACCTCGCCGAAATGCAGCTGCTTGCCGTCGGCCAGGGCCGCGTCCATCGCCAGCGTGTTGTCGCGCATGGTGCCGTAGCGCAGCGAACGGCCGCCGCAGGAATTGTTACCGGCCATGCCGCCGATGGTGGCGCGTGAGGCGGTGGAGACATCGACCGGGAACCACAGCCCATGCTTTCGGAGCTGCCGGTTGAGGTCGTCGAGCACGATGCCCGGCTCGACCACGCAAGAGCGGCTCTCGACGTCGAGCGAGACGATGCGGTTCAGGTGTTTGGAGAAATCGATGACGATGCCGTGATTGACGGTCTGGCCGCATTGCGAGGTCCCGCCGCCGCGCGGCGTCACGACCCGCCCGTCGTCGCGGACAATCGCGAGCGCCCGCAGCGCCTCGTCCATGGTCCGGGGGATCACGACCCCTGCCGGCATGAGTTGATAAAATGAGGCGTCGGTGGCGTAGCGGCCGCGGTTGAACGGGTCGAAAAATACGTCCCCGGTAATCTCGCGGGTCAGGCGCGCTGCAAGGGCGCTGTTTTCAGCCGAATTTCCAGACTTATCGGTCTGCGTTGCCGCCATCGGTCCAATCTCGTGATGTTTCCATGTCTTGCATTCGGGTCCTGCCTTTGCAAGGAATACCTCTGTGTCCGGCGTCCTCGACGGCCGATGAAGACCTGTCCATCAATCGGCCGGATCGCCATGGGCCCTCTCGAGCAGATCCACGTTGGAGACTCCGGCCACGAACCCGGGCCCGTGCCGGATCGCGTCGTCCGCAGCTTCTGGCACGGCCCGTTCTCACCCTATGAAGCGCTGTGCCTGTCGAGCTTCGTGGCCGCCGGAGTGGAGGTCGAGCTGTTCTCGGAAGCGCCGGTGCCGGGTCTGCCTGACGGCGTGAGGCGTCGCAATGCGCGGGAAATTCTCGACCAAGAGGTTGCTTTCTATCGGCACGAGTTCGACGGACCGAGTCCCTCTCTCCACTCCAATCATTTCCGTTACACACTTCTCGAGAAACTGGGCGGTTGGTGGATCGATACCGACGCGATGCTGATCGCCTCGTCGCTGCCCGCCGCCAACATCTTTATCGCGCGACAGTCGGATCGCGAATTGAACAGTTCGGTGTTGCGTTTTCCGCCCGGTCCTCCAATGATGAAGGCGGCGCGTCAGCGAACGGCGGCGCAGCTGGAGAACGCACGCTGGGGCGAGACCGGACCCAAATTGCTGACCGAACTGCAGCCGGCCTATGCGCCGGATATGCCGATCGCGCCACGCCAGAGTTGCTACGCAATCGGAGCGGAAGAATTCGAGAAGTTCCTGCTTCCGGAAGCGCGGGATGAGGTCGATGAGCGGACGTCGGATTCCACGTTTGTCCATCTGTGGAATGAGATGTGGCGAAAGGCCGGGGTACCCAAGAATATCGCGCCGCCAAAGGGATGCTGGCTCGATCGCATGTTCGAGCGTCTTCAGGTTCCCGTGGTTTGGTCCGATCGGCTGGACGCGACTTACATCAAGCGATGGGCGGCCTTGCGCCGCGACCGCGATCACGCCGGTCACCACAATCTCGTTTTCGACCGGGAATTGAGCCGTCTGCGCGCCGAAAGGGATGCACTGGAAAATGTGCGCAATTTCGGATTCAGCCGAATTGTCGGGGATTTGCGTACTCGCGTGAAGGCGCGCTTCAAGAGGGATCGCGACAATCCGAAATGAAAGGCCTGGCCGTCGCGGAATCGCGTCGTCGGTCGGGCAGGCCGCCGCGTCTGGGCTTCGCCAGCCAGGCTCGACGATATTGCAGTGCAATCATGCACGATTCCAAGGAGATAAAACGTTGATCTCTGTTGGGGACAAGCCTGCCGAATAGTGATATTCGAGCGGCTCGCGAAGCCAGAATACCCCCGGGAAGGACGCCATATGACCCTGCACACTGGTAGGCATTTTCTCCAGATTCCAGGACCGACCAACGTGCCCGATCGGGTGTTGCGGGCCATGGACATGCCCACCCTGGATCATCGCGGTCCCGAATTCGCCGAATTGGGTCATGCCGTGCTGGCGGGTTGCCAGCGGGTTTTCCGGACCAAGCAGCCGGTCATCATCTACCCGTCGTCGGGAACCGGGGCCTGGGAAGCGGCGATCGTCAATACGCTGTCGCCCGGCGACAAGGTGCTGATGGCCGAGACCGGCCAGTTCGCCGTGCTGTGGCGCGGCATTGCCGAGAAATTCAAACTCGACGTCGAATTTCTGCCGACCGACTGGCGGCACGGCGCCGACGTCGAGCAGATCGAGGCCAAACTTGCCGCTGACCGCGAGCACAAGATCAAGGCGGTGTGCGTGGTACACAACGAGACCTCGACCAGCTGCGTCACGCACCCGTTCGAGGTTCGCAAGGCCCTCAACCGCATCAACCACCCGGCGCTGCTGATGGTGGATACCATCTCTGGCCTCGCCTCGCTGGAGTACGAGCACGACGCCTGGGGCATCGATGTCTCCATCGCGGGATCGCAGAAGGGCATGATGCTGCCGCCGGGGCTCGGCTTCAACGCGCTCTCGGAAAAGGCGCTGGCGGCCTCCAAGGCCAACACATCGATGCGGTCCTACTGGGACTGGCACGACATGATCGCGATCAACAAGCAGGGCACATTCCCCTACACGCCGGCAACCAACCTTCTGTTCGCGCTGAAGGCGGCGATTGCGATGCTGGAGGAGGAGGGGCTCGACAACGTGTTCGCCCGCCACATGCGCCATGGCGCGGCCACCCGCGCGGCGGTCAAGGCATGGGGCCTGGATACGGTCTGCCTCGACCCGCATGCTTATTCGCCCGCACTGACCGCGGTCATGGTTCCGGATGGACACGACGCCGACGCCTTCCGCAAGGCGGTGCTGGAAAACTTCGACATGTCGCTGGGCACCGGTCTCGGAAAGCTCAAGGGCAAGGCGTTCCGGATCGGTCATATGGGGCACTTCAACGATCTGATGCTGATGGGCACATTGTCGGGTGTCGAGATGGGTCTCGACCTCGCCAAGATTCCGCACCGCAGCGGCGGCGTGCTGGCCGCCATGGAAGTCCTGAAGGGACGTGACGTGGTGGCGATGCCGAAATCCAAGGCGGCGGTCGCCTGAACGCGCCGAGCTTTCTGCCGTCGTTGCCAACGGGTCGCGCGAATGCGCGCCCGATGATGAATTCCACTGAGCAATTCCGACTTCCGCGCAAAGAGAGATGGATTGCTTCGTCGCTTGCGCTCCTCGCAATGACGCAAGAACAATAGAAAGATCATCCAGCCATGAACGCCCCGGTACCCGCCGCCGAAGACCTGATCTACACGGTCGAGAACGGCATCGCCCACCTGACCTTCAACCGCCCGCAGGCGCGCAACGCGCTGACCTTTGCGATGTACGAGCGCATGGCCTCGATTTGCGAGACCGTGAACGCCGACCGCTCGATCAAGGCGATGATCCTGACCGGTTCCGGCGACAAGGCGTTCGCGTCCGGCACCGACATTTCGCAATTCCGCGCCTTCAAGACCGCAGAGGATGCGCTCGAATATGAGGAGCGGATCGATCGCGTGCTGGGCGCGCTGGAGAAGGTCCGGGTGCCGACCATTGCCGCCATTGCCGGCGCCTGCACCGGCGGCGGGGCGGGCATCGCCGCTTGCTGCGATATCCGGATCGGCACTGCAGCGACGCGGATCGGCTTTCCGATCGCGCGCACGCTCGGCAATTGCCTGTCGATGTCCAATATCAGCCGGGTCGTCGCGCTGGTCGGGCCGGCGCGGACCAAGGACCTGATTTTTACGGCGCGGCTGATCGAGGCGCCCGAGGCGCTGGCGCTCGGTCTGCTCAACGAGGTGGTGCCCGACGTTCCGACGCTGCAGCGCCGCGCCGCCGAAACCGCAAAGCTGATTGCCGGCCATGCGCCGATCACGATGGAAACCGCCAAGGAAGCGGTGCTCCGCATCCGCCGCACGTTGACGCGCGAGGAGGGGCGGGACCTGATCCTGCGCGCCTATATGAGCGAGGATTTCCGCGAGGGCATGGACGCGTTCCTCAACAAGCGCACGCCGAACTGGAAGGGCAAATAGGTCCGCCAGCTCTTTCGCATGGTGCCAAAGTCATGAGCAGGGCCGCAGGGACCTGCTTGAACTCGCAGGCGTAACCCCGCACAATAGCGCCCAACAAGCCATGCCCGGAGTAACCGGGCCGAACGAGAACATAGGGGGATGGAACGTGCGAAACATCATCAGAGCCGCCGCCGCCGTGGCGACCGTGCTGGCGAGCGCGCCGGCGACCGCCGCCTGGGAACCGACCAAGCCGGTTGAAATCGTGGTCGCTGCCGGCGCCGGCGGCGCCTCCGATCAGATGGCGCGGATGATACAGGCCGCGATCCAGAAGAATAACCTGATGAAACAGCCGATGGTGGTGTCGCTCAAGGGCGGGGCCTCCGGCGCCGAAGCGCTGATGTACATGAAATCCGGCGAGGGCGACGCCAACAAGGTGCTGATCGCCTATTCGCTGATCTACATGCTGCCGCTGTCGGCGAAGATTCCGTTCAACTGGCGCGATCTGTCACCGGTGGCGGTGGTGGCGATGGACCAGTTCGTATTGTGGGACAATGCCGCCGGGCCGAAAACCGTGAAGGAATTCGTTGCTGCCGCCAAGGCCGCCCCTTCGCCGTTCAAGATGGGCGGCACAGGCTCCAAGCGCGAGGACCACGTCCTCACCGTGTTCATGGAACAGCGCACCGGCGCGAAATTCTCCTATCTGCCCTACAAATCCGGTGGCGAGGCGGCGACGCAGCTGGTCGGCAAACATACCGAAGCCAACGTCAACAACCCCAGCGAAAATCTCGAGGTCTGGCGCGCCGGCCAGGTCCGCGCGCTCTGCGTGTTCGACAAGGAGCGGATTTCCTACAAGACCAAGGTGACCGACACGCAGTCGTGGAACGATATTCCGACCTGCAAGGAAGAAGGTCTCGACGTCCAGTACCTGATGCTGCGCGCGATGTTCCTGCCGGGCAAGGTGACTGCGGAACAGACGGCCTTCTATGTCGATCTGTTCCAGAAGGTGACGCAAACCACCGAGTACAAGGAATACATGGAAAAGCAGGCGCTGAAGCCGATCTTCCTCACCGGCAAGGACATGCTGAAATTCCTCGAGGAGGACGACAAGCTCAACGCGTCGCTGATGAACGAGGCGGGATTCGTGGCGAAGTAGGTGATGCCGGGATGCCTTGCGACGGCGGGGCATCCGGTATTCCAGGGCGGTACGGACCAACATCGGTCACGCGGCTGGATCCCCGCGCTTTCGCCGATACCCGCCTTCTTCAATGCTTCATCGAGCCTGCAAACGCCTTTTTCTCCTTCCGGCAAACTCATGTCCAATACCGAAATTGAAATTGTCGTCGAGGATCCGACCGCGCCGGAGGCCGATTCGCCCGATGTGGCCAGTATCCGCGTCGTCGATGTTGCGGTGTCGCTGCTGCTGCTGGCGCTGGCCGCGACGCTCGGTTTCGACAACTGGCGCACCGGCATCGCCTGGGATTCCACCGGACCGCAGGCCGGCTATTTCCCGTTCTATCTGTCGGTGATCCTCGCCGGTGCCAGCCTCTATGGCCTCGTCGCCGCTTTCTTGTCGCGCAAGGAGGCTGCGGAAAGCTTCGTGACCCGCGCGCAGCTCCGCCGGGTCCTGCTGGTGTTCGTTCCGACGCTGCTGTTCTGCCTGGCCACGCAGTTCCTCGGACTCTATGTCGCGAGCTTCTGCCTGATCGCCGGCTTCATGCGTCTGGTCGGACGGATCGCGCTGTGGAAGTCGCTGCTGACGGCTTTCGTATTCACCGCCATCATGTTCGTGACCTTCGATATCACCTTTGACGTCATCATGCCGAAGGGACCGCTCGAAGCGGCCCTTGGCCGCTAGCGCCGCGCCAACCGAAACGGATTTTCGATGGAAGCTTTCGGCCTACTCATGCACGGCTTCGCCGTCCTGCTGACGTGGAAGACGCTGGCGCTGATGATGGTCGGGCTCGTGCTCGGCATCTTCGTCGGCGTGCTGCCCGGGCTCGGCGGGCCGAACGGCGTGGCGATCCTGCTGCCTTTGACCTTCACCATGGACCCGACCTCGGCCATCGTGATGCTGTCCTGCATTTACTGGGGCGCGCTGTTCGGCGGCGCCATCACCTCGATCCTGTTCAATATCCCCGGCGAAGCCTGGTCGGTCGCGACCACCTTCGACGGCTATCCGATGGCGCAGCAGGGCAGGGCGGCGGAGGCGCTGACCGCAGCCTTCACCTCGTCCTTCATCGGTTCGCTGGTCGCGGTGCTCCTGATCACGTTCCTGGCGCCGATGATCTCGTCCTTTGCGCTGAAATTCGGGCCGCCGGAATTCTTCTCGGTCTATCTCCTGACCTTCTGCTCGTTCGTCGGACTAGGTCGTGAGGCCAAGCACAAGACCGTCATTTCGATGTCGCTCGGCCTGCTACTCGCCGGCATCGGCATGGATACGGTGTCCGGCCAGCTTCGCATGACGTTCGGCACGAGCGAGCTGCTGCGCGGCGTCAATTTCCTGGTCGCGGTGATCGGCCTGTTCGGCATCAGCGAGATCCTGCTCACCATGGAAGAGCGCCTGGCGCTACGCGGCCACGCCGCCGGCATCAGCCTGCGCGTGGTGCTCAGGGTCTGGATGGACCTGCCGAAGTACTGGGTCACGTTGCTGCGTTCCTCCTTCATCGGCTGCTGGCTCGGCATCACGCCGGGCGGCGCGATCGCGGCCTCGTTCATGGGCTACAACCTGGCCAAGCGATTTTCCAGGGACCCGGAAAGCTTCGGCAAGGGCCGTATCGAGGGGGTGTTCGCGCCGGAAACCGCAGCGCACGCCTCCGGCACCGCGGCGCTGCTGCCGATGCTGGCACTCGGCATTCCCGGCTCCGGCACTGCGGCGATCCTGCTCGGCGGGTTGATGGTGTGGGGCCTCAATCCTGGCCCATTGCTGTTCGTCGAGCACAAGGATTTCGTCTGGGGCCTGATCGCCTCGATGTATCTCGGCAACGTGGTCGGCCTCGTGCTGGTGCTGACGACGGTGCCGGTTTTTGCTTCCATCCTGCGGGTGCCGTTCGCGGCCGTGGCCCCGATGATCGTGGTGTCCTGCGCCATAGGCGCCTATGCGATCCAGAACGCGATGTTCGACATCTGGCTGATGCTCGGCTTCGGCGTCGTCGGCTATGTCTTCAAGAAGATTGGGATTCCGCTGGCGCCGTTTACATTGGCGCTGGTGCTCGGCAACCGCGCTGAAGATGCGTTCCGGCTGTCGATGATCGGCGCCGGTGGCGACCTGAAGGTGTTCTGGTCGAACGGGCTGGTCGGCTCGATCACGACACTGGCGATCGTGCTGTTGTTCTGGCCTGTGATCGACAAGGCGTTCGGCAGTGTCGGGCGGTTGATGCGGCCGGCAAAGGCGCCCGGCTAGAGTGCGGTCGCGTCGGCCGGCGCCAGTTCATCCAACTTCATTGCTAAATCAATAGTTTGGGACGTTGCTCGAATTCTGGCCATGATGCGGCCTGGGTCGAACCCTGCCTTGGCGACCTCGGTCAGGCAGAACGTCGATGGAGGCGTCTCCGGTGGCCAGGTCGGCTACAACTGGCAGGTAAATCCGAAATGGGTGGTTGGCCTCGAATGCTGCTGACGTCCGCTTTTGTGATCATGTGTTGCGGGCGGGCTTCAACTATCAATTTACCTCAAGCCCGGTCGTCGCCAAATACTAGCCGCCGATCGGCGCGAGACGAAAAAGCCCCGGATCTCCGGGGCTTTTTTATTGAATCGCCGCCGCCCTGCGCGGCGTGTCGGACCCTCCCGGCAGCGAAGGCCCACAGATCCGTCTTGTCAAAATTCCTGCAATAAGGCGTAAGGTGCGCCCTCCAAAAGGTGCAGGGACCCTCTCAATGGCTGGACTGATCGGGTTTGCGCCCGTCTATGTTAACGGGGTGCTGGCGCTGCTTTTCGTCACGGTCCTTCCAGGCTTGGTTTTCGTTCGCGCGTTCAGTATCCCGGGTTTCCCGCAGCGATGGTTCGTCATCTTCCTGAGCAGCCTGACGGCCAATCATCTCCTGGTTACGCTGATCGCCGCGCTCCATCTCAACCCGGTCCAGACCTATCGCGCGACCGCGGTCGTCCTGATCGCGGCTCTGATCTTGCTGGCCGCGAGAGACAGAGCCGGATCCGGAACGCCGGGTCACCGAGGCGGATCTACCGTCCTGCTGTCGGACATTCGCTGGCTCGTACTCAGTCTCATCGTGCTCGGATTTGCCTACCTCAATGTCTGGAAGCACGGAGTTCCCAACATATTCGAAGCCGGCGACGTTTCCGTCAGCTGGAACACCTGGACATTGATCTGGTCGCAGGGGAGGTTTCCAACCTTTTCTGTTGGATATGCGCAGTTTATCCCCACGGTTTGGGCCGTCACCTATATCTTCACCGGCTCGCCCGAGCAGTATTTCGCGTTTTACATCTACCTTTTCCTGATCGTCGTTCCGATCGTCCTGCTGATGATGATTTTGGGACGTTCAGGCTGGTGGCAACCGCTGGTTCCCGCCCTCGCTTTGGTCTGGCTGATTGCTGAAATACGTGACCCATGGCTCAAATCCTGCTTGCCGCAGGGCTACCCGGATTGGGTTGCCGCGATTTTTGCCTTCGCCGGCTTCGTACTGTTCGTCTCAAACGTGGGTGAAGGCCGGAACGACAGGAAGGAAACGGCAGTCGATCTGATATCGCTGTGCCTGCTGTCGATCGCCGCAGCCACGAAACCCCATTACGGCCTGTTCCCTGCCGCCGTGCTCGTCAAGATTTGCGTCGATGCCGGGAAGTCTCTGCCGCCGCGTGAACGAACGCGACTTGTCATCGTGGCGATCGGGCTGGTCTCGGCGTTTGCAGCTGCCTACATCGTATATTTTCTGCATCTTGCGATCGTTCGGCTGCCCGAGCAGTCGCTGCCGATGTCGAGACTTGCCCACGCTTCCATGCTTTTCAATTCGAATTTTACGCTGCCGCTTCGAATTGTTGCGCTTGCAGGCCTGGCGATGTGTCCGTTCGTTGTGCGGGTTCGATGGCTGGCGCTGCCGTTGCTTGCAGGCTCCGTGTTCTGGGCAGCCGTGGCGAGCTACGACCTGCGAAACCTTATCGGGTTGTTGCTGATAGCCATTTACATTCCGCTCTTCTTGCTGGCCCGCGCCTATGCGCCGACGATGGTTTTTCACAACGCGCGGCAATGGCGGATTTCAGACGGCGCCGTCGCCGCCGGCCTGGCCGTGCTGTGCGTCGGCCTGACCTCAAGTCTGGCGAAGAGCGACAAGGAACTGGCGCAACGGTTCGCCACCGAGCAACTTACCAAGGGAGCGGGGCTTCAGATCAATCAGAAAATCGAACAGCTTCTTGTTCGCGGTTGCACGATCTTCAACGCCGATGACTATCTTTACACGATTTCCGCTTTCGAGCGGTTTCGAAACCAGATGCCTTCTTTCCATTTCGAAGCCCCGTTGACCGACGGGCTGGTAAATCAGGTCAAGCAAGCCTCCGGCTGCACCGGCTTCTTTTATCCGCCGGAACGCTCCCATGCGTCGATTGTGGGCTTTATTTCCGCGACCGCCACCGCGGGAAATTACACCAGGGTGATCGAGGGCAACGGCATGGAGTTGCTGGTATCGAGCCCAAGCCCGCCCTAGCTAGCGGTCGCGCCGGCGAGGGGGCTGCGTCAGACCACCTTGCCCTGCCGCAACGCGGCGATCTCTCCCGCGCTGAAGCCGAATTCGGCCAGCACCTCGTCGGTCTGCTCGCCGAATTCCGGCGGCCGCGCCGCCATGCTGGTCGGGGTGCGTGACAGAGTGAACGGCTGGCCGACCAGGCGGATGTGGCGGTTCTCCTTATTGGGCACGTCCTGCGCGATGCCGAGATGCTTGACCTGCTCGTCCTCGAACATCTGGTCGATCGAATAGATTGGCCCGCAGGGCACGCCGGCGGCGTTGAGTTCCTTTACCCAGGTGTCGGTGGTCTTCTTCTCGGTCAGCTTGCCGATCGCTGCGTTGAGCACATCGCGGTTCTTCGAGCGCGCCGGCGCGGTGGCATAGTCAGGATTGGTCACGAGTTCGGGCGCGCCGATCGCCTGCGCACAGCGCTCCCAGATCCGCCCGCCCGTGGTAGCGATATTGATGTAGCCGTCGGCGGTCTTGAACACGCC
This sequence comes from Bradyrhizobium sediminis, assembly GCF_018736105.1. Lineage (NCBI taxonomy): Bacteria > Pseudomonadati > Pseudomonadota > Alphaproteobacteria > Hyphomicrobiales > Nitrobacteraceae > Bradyrhizobium > Bradyrhizobium sediminis. The sequence continues at coordinate 3,974,552 of NZ_CP076135.1, read as the reverse complement.
GGTGGGAATGCTGGTCGGATGGTTGTTGCCGGCCTGCTTTGCGACTTCCTTTTCCATCAGCCAGCGTGCGGCCTGGAAATCCAGCATGAAGATCTGCGCCTGCAAGAGCGAGGTCTGCACCCACTGGCCTTCGCCGGACACCTCGCGCTCCAGGAGCGCCGTGAGAATGCCGGTCGCGCACAACAATCCGGCGGAGAGGTCGGCCACGGGAATGCCTACCCGCATCGGCCCCTCGCCGGGGGCGCCGGTGATCGACATCAGCCCGCCCATGCCCTGCGCGATCTGATCGAAGCCCGGACGCTTGTGATAGGGACCATCCTGGCCGAAGCCGGAAATGCTGCCATAGACGATGCGCGGATTGATTTTCCGCACGCTCTCATAGTCGATACCGAGCTTGTTCTTCACGTCGGGGCGGAAATTCTCGACGATGACGTCGGCCTTTTCCGCCAAACGCTTGAATACCGCGAGGCCCTTCGGATCCTTCAGGTTGAGCGTCATCGCGCGCTTGTTGCGGTGCAAATTCTGAAAATCCGAACCCTGCCGCGGGCCGCCCGGCTGTTCGCCGGCGGCGTCCTCCATCAGGGCGTCGATCTTGATGACATTGGCGCCCCAGTCGGCGAACTGGCGCACGCAGGTCGGCCCGGAGCGAACGCGGGTAAGATCGAGTACAGTGAAGCGGGACAGGGCCTGCGAGGCGCGTGGAGAGGGCATTCAGGAGAGCTCCGGTGGCGAGTTTACCTTGATAGCTTCCGCCAGCCGGGTCCGCCAGCCGGTTCTAGATCCGGTCGGGGCGCCGCGAGCCGGGCCCGCAAGGCCCGTTCATAGAACCAGCCCAAATGATGCGGTAGTTCTGCAGGGGATGTGTTGCCATCCTGCCGTTTCGAGCGATGGAACAGCGGCAAGAGCCTTGGCGATGGCGTCCGGCGGTCCAAATGACGGCTTTTTTCAACGATCCACGTTGGGTTGGCGCTTCGACGAGTTGCCCGGGCGCGTTGAACCGGGTATCAGCAAGTATCAGTAGCATCGTCTTGGGCTAAGGTATTGGCAAGACGCGTTTTTGAAGGCTGCAGTCATGCCACTCCTGTCCATCATCATTCCCGCGTACAACGAGGCCGCGACCGTTGCCCAGGTCATTGGCCGAGTCGAGGCTGCCGAATTGCCGGATGGGTTCAGCCGGGAAATCATCGTCATCAATGACGGCTCAACCGATCAAACCGCGGAAGCGCTGAAGCCCTTTGAAGGCCGGCACACCGTTCTACACACCGAAAACTCTGGGAAGGGCGGCGCCTGCCGGCGCGGGCTCGCACTTTGCCATGGAGATTTCATCATCATTCAGGATGCGGACCTGGAGCAAAACCCCAATGATTTTCCGCAACTGCTGAAGCCCATTATGGACGGCGCCGCTGACGTCGTGTTCGGCTCGCGGTTCATGGGAACGTACAAGGCGTCGTCCCCGATCATGGCCATCCACTACTGGATCAACGGGCTGTTCTCGTTCACGACCAACATGATCACCGGCTTTCGCACCACCGACGTCTGGACCGGGTACAAGATGTACTCGCGCAAAGCGCTCAATGTGTTGCTTCCTCATTTGAGGTCGAACGGCATCGAATTCGAACTGGAAGTTGCCGTGCTGCTGGGCAAGTTCAAGATGCGGGTCGTCGATGTGCCGATTTCCTATGTGCCGCGGTGGTACAAGGAAGGCAAGAAAACCGACTGGAAACAGGGGACACGTTCTCTTGGAAAATTGATGGAGTTCAGGCTCCGGAAGATATCCTAGGGAGAATGTGTTGGCACCCGAGGTCGCTTGCTGGAAGATACCCCCAATGGAATTCGGACATGCCCATTCGGCCTCTGTGGCTGAAATCACGCGTTCTGAAACTGATGTTCAGTTGATCACGGGTGGGGGCTGTTATTAAGAGCGTGTTCATTACGGGAGGCAGCGGATTTATCGCGCCTCATCTGCTTCGTGCCCTGGACCCATCGTGCACCGTCACGTTGCACGTCCGGGACGCAGCCAAGTCTGCATCGATGGCGACGTCATTTCCCGGTGTTCATGTCATCTCCGGGCCGCTCACCGAAAGCGGGCTTGCCGCGAAAATTCCCGACGACTGCGAAACCGTGGTTCATCTGGCCGGCGCGGTGCATGGCCCCAGCGTCGAAGCCGTCCTCGACAGCAACGTTACCACCACGAGGAATGTGCTGCGGATCATGGAGCGACGGCATATTCCGCGTCTTATTTTCATGTCGACGGCAGCGGTATGGTCGGACACAGAGGGGGTCAGGTTGTCCGAATCGATGGAGCCCAATCCGCAAACGCTCTATGGATACGCAAAACTGTCCGCCGAACGGCTGATCGCCGATTCCCTTGCGCAAGGCCAAATATCGTCTGCGGTGGTTTTGCGCTGTAACAACACCTACGGTCCCGGCGGCTTTCAGGGCGCGGTGGCCAGCTTCGTGCAGCGCCTTCGTCGCGATTTACCGGTTCAGATCGAGGGCGACGGTTTGCAGATGAGGGAGCCGCTCCACGTCTCCGATACCGTCGATGTGATCAAGAAATCCTTTGCCGGGCGTCCTGGCATGAATGTCTACTCCATCAGCGGACCTGAAGTCGTAACCGTGCTCGCAATGGCTGAAACCATAGCGAAGGTGCTTGGCCGCAAGCTTGAGATTGAGTGGAAACCGCAAAACCCGGACCGTGCCCGGCACATCATCATGAATATTGAAAAAGCCCGTCGCGAGCTTGGCTGGGTCCCTCATACGGGATTTGAGGAAGGCTGCCGCAGGTACGTCGCAGCGTTGTAAGTCGTCCGCTCCGTCGGAGGGGGACACGGCCAGGTTCTCGCCTGGGCGAGCGCTCCAGGCGGCCGAAGTTTTGTTTTTCTGCGGAAACAGACTCCTGCCAATCGATCCCGCCGGTTGCCTGTTTTGTCGGATTGATCCTGGGTCGTAGTGCGAACGCGCGCGCAGAAAGCACCTGCGCGAGATCGCCGGGAGGGCAGGGGATGAGGCAAGCGGATATGGCGTCAGCTTGAGATAGCGACCTTGTCCCCCGCCTGTTGGGCTTGCCATCCTCGAACCTGTCGTCATCCGGCTTTTTCTGTTATTCCTGCAACAATCTGCAAGAGTGGGACTGTTGATGGTTTTTGTCGGTATACTTTTTCTCGAATTGCTTGGTTACACTCTCGCCTTGCGGATTTTCTTGGGCGTTCCTTTGGCCGCAGGCCCCGCCATTTATGCGGCTGCGATCATGGTCAGCCTCTATGTGTTCGATTTCATCGGCAGTCTCAGAATTGCGAGTCAGTTCATTCACGTAGGGGGCCTTGTTGCCTTGGCGGCCTCGGTTGCGATGGTGCTGCGATCGCCTCTTCCCGAATTCCGGATCGACGCGAAAAATATCGCTCGTGGCATTGCGGTTCTGCTGTGCGTCTTCCTCGCTGTTTCCTTCCTGTATCTGATCAACGAACGGGCGAGTTTCAGCAGATGGGACGAGTTCTCCCACTGGGGAACGGTTATCCGCGCTGTCTATGAAGCCGGCACATTCCACTTTCACCCGAACCCGCTTTATTTTCAGGATTATCCCCCCGGCGTTTCGTTGTTCAGCTACCACCTTCTCATATTGACGGGTTATTCAGAGGGGCTTGCATTTTTCTCCTGCGCTCTCTTGTTGCTTTGCTTTTCTTTCGGGGCTCCGGGCGTCGCGCTTCGGCTGGGGATCGCCCCGTTTCTGATCGCCTGCTATTTGGTCGATTACGCTGTCAAGGTGTTTGGCGTTGGTTGGTCGAGCGTTCTGATCGATCATCTGCTCGGTGCTGGATTTGCCGCGTGCGTTCTCACCTATTTCATCGCACGCGAAGCATCGAAGGGGTTGTTCGCCGTCCCGGTCGTGCTGGGGGCGCTCGTCCTCGTCAAGAGCGCGGGGGCAATGCTTGCCGTTCTTGCGGCGACGATCGGTGTGATGGATCTCCTAATCATTCGCTATTCCAGTTCCGGCGGCCTCCGGCAAATGCGGATTTCGGCGCTAGAACTTTCCTGGATAGCCGCGATGTTTGCAGTGCCGTGGGTCGTCAATCGGAGTTGGTACGCCTATGTGGTTTCCGAGGGGCTCGACCTGGGCTGGATCCGCTATTCGCCATTTGACGTCGTTAAGAACGTCCTCTCTTGTTGCAGTACCTCGCGGGAAATCGAGGTTGGCAGCAAGTTCTTCGCTCAGTTCTTCAATGTCAGCCCGTCAGTGCAATCGCCATCATCGTTGTTCGCGTTCTTCATTGATGCGTTGAGCCGGATATCGCTCTCTGGCTCTTTCGGAGGCAGCCAATGGTCGCCTGCCGCGGTCGTGGCAGCGCTGTTGCTGGCAGGAGGTGCCATGGCTGCTGCAGCGCCTAGCCGGCTTTGCAGGCAGCGCATCCTGGCCCTTACGCTGCTTATTTTTCTCGGATTCCTGGGCTACTTGGCGTCGCTGCTGTTAGCTTACCTGTATGCGTTTTCCGACTACGAGGGGCGCATTCTCATGTCATTTCCCCGCTACCTCAATGTATTATTCCTGGGCTGGTTCCTGATCAGTCTTGCCATCGCCGCCATGCTTGCGGCGACCATGTTGCGGTCCAGCAGGCCGCTGGCGCGCTGGGCAGTTGCGGCCTGTGCCGTGCTGGCGATCGGAGTTTCTTTCGCCGTCAACCCGTCGCCCCTTTCGTCACTGTTGACGGGCATGGCGCATCCGCAGGCGGCCGTCGAATCCATCAGAAGTACGGCGCCGGCACGCGCGCCATACCGGACAGAGGTGGCCTCGTTCACTGATCGCATCAAGCCGCAGATTCCCAAAGACGCGAAGGTCTACATCGTTTGGCAGCGATCAAACGGACTTCATCTGTTTGTGGCAAAATATGAACTCCTCCCCCATTTCACGAATCTCTATTGCTGGTCTCTGGGAGAGGCTCCGGACGTGGGCATGAGGCCATGCCAGTGGTCGGTTGCCGAATTGTCCGCCCGGCTGGCTCCATTCGATTATATTGCCGTCGGCAGGGGCCTGGCGGAGCTGCGCCAGCAGTATGGAGATATCTTCTCCGACGGGCCTGCTGACGGCGACAGCGGCCTCTATCGGATCCAGAAGCTCGGCGACCGCCTGTCGCTTGCCTATGTCGCGCCGTGATTTTGGTAATTCGCAGCGGCCTGGTATCGGAAGAGTCGTTTGACACCAGGGACGGATCCTGACGCGGTCCACTATCGACATCTTTCCGTTGGGCTGGTAACTCGCTCTCGATGCCTGAGAGGTCTTGGCCTTGATCGAAGAGCCGGTTGATGTGAGCGGCGCAGGTAGGGCTCCGTCGAAGGATTCTGGCCCGAGCCGGGCGCGGAGGCTGTTCGCGGGGTGGTCCGCAAATCTCTTCCAGATGATCCTGGGGGTTGCCCAGCAGGTCGCCCTTGTTCCGGTTTTCCTGCATTCCTGGACCAGCGAGATTCTGGCGGCGTGGCTCGTCATCTACGCGGTCGGCAGTCTTGTCCCGATCGCCGATAGCGGGCTGCAGTTTCGCGCCATCAATCGCTTTCTCGCACTCAAGTCGAGCGTCGATTGCGACGGCAGAACCGCCCGCTTCTATGCGGCGATGCTGTGGATCTATCTCGTACTTGTTGGATTTCTCGTCGTCCTGTCGCTGGCCGGCGCGGAGTTTCTTTCGCCTTCCGTCGCGCTGGGATTTCAGTCTGTTTCCGATTTTGATGCGGCCTTTAAGCTGATGGCGGCGGGGATGTTGGTGACGCTGCCGTCCGGTCTGGTGTCGGGCCTGTACCGTGCGCGCGGACTCTATGGTCGCGCGGTACGGATCCAGAACTGGGCGATGTTGGCCGCACAGCTTGGCCAATTGGCTGCGATCGTCGCAACCGGAAGTCTGTTGGCCGTGGCTGTTGCGTATGTGGTGCCGCAAGTTCTCGCCACCATCTATCTTGTCACAATCGATGCTCCGCGCCTGTTTCCGTTCCTGCGCGGGGTGGGCGCGAAGCCGTCATGGCCCTGGATTATCGGCCAGTTTCGCAAGGCTGTTCCGTTCGCCGTGGCGGGCACTACCGAGCTGGCATTGCTGAACCTGCCGGTGCTGCTGGTCAGCGCGCTGGTGTCAGATCGCGTGGCCGTGGCGCAATGGGGCCTCACCCGGGTCGTCGCCGGGCTGCTGCGGGCGCTCTGCATTCAGACAGCGCTCCCGCTCGCCGCCGAACTTGGCCACGACTACGCCGTCGGCCTGAAGGACCAGCTGCGGAGCCTCTACGCGCGCGGATCGGTATTCGTGGCCGTGCAGGCGAGCGTCGTGGTCTCCGGGCTGCTGCCGTTCTGGCGGGATTTTTTCGAGCTCTGGACCCATGGCACCGTAGGTTACGATCCGATGCTCGCGATCACGCTGCTGATCGGCACCAGTGCGATCGCGCCATCGATCCTGGCGCTGGGCTACGCCAATTACAGCAACCGCGGGGACCTTCTGGTGCGGACCAAGGGGCTTCAACTGGCCGTTTTCCTGGTGTTGTCGGCCCTGCTGATTCCGCCTATGGGACCGCTGGGCGCGGCAATCGCAGTGGTTGCAAGCGACCTGCTGGTTCAATTTGGCCTGCTAGGCCTCACCATTATCAGGCAAACGCTTCAGCGACCGCTCCAGCACGTCGCTTTTCTGGCAGCGATCATGGCCCTCGTGACCTCGGCAGGTTGGGCGTTGGGGACGGTCATTCGATCATGGGTGCCGGGTACGGGGCTGGTTCGTTTTGCATGCGAGTGCACGCTCTGGCTTGTCGTCGTCGCGCTGCTTGCAAGTCCGCTCGCCCAGGCAAGCGTTCGCAACCGGCTGATCGCGGTCATCCCACGCTAGACTTGCTCGTCACGACAACAAGCCCGCCTGGCGAACGAGATATTGCCCGTAAGCGGTGCCTTCCATCGGCCCGGCAAGCCGCAAAAGCTGCGCGGCATCGATGAACCCCTGGGCAAACGCGACCTCCTCCGGGCAGGCGATCTTCAGGCCCTGACGCTTCTCGACGATGTGAATGAACTGCGAGGCCTCGAGCAGCGATTCGTGGGTGCCGGCATCGAGCCAGGCGTAGCCGCGGCCAAACCGCTCGACGTGAAGTTCGCCGCGTTCGAGATACCATTGGTTCACATCGGTGATCTCGAGTTCGCCGCGCGCCGAGGGTTTCATCTCGCGCACCACGTCGACAACGCGCTCGTCGTAGAAATACAGGCCCGTGACGGCGTAGTTCGACTTTGGCGCCTTCGGTTTTTCGACGATCCGTAGCGGGCGATGCGCGGCATCGAACTCGATAATTCCGTAACGCTCGGGATCGTCGACCCAGCATGCGAATACGGTGGCGCCGCGGGTCTGCCGCGCGGAGTCGCGCAGCAGGGCGCGCAGATTGTCGCCGTAGAAAATGTTGTCGCCGAGGATCAGCGCCGAGGGGTTGCCGGCGAGAAACTCCCTGCCGATCAGGAATGCTTCGGCGATTCCGCCGGGATGTTCCTGGATCGCATAGGACAGCTCAATCCCCCATTGTCTTCCGTCGCCGAGCAGGCGCTTGAACTGCGAGATATCTTCCGGTGTAGTGATGATCAAGATCTCGCGGATGCCGGCAAGCATCAGCGTGGTCAGCGAGTAATAGATCAACGGCTTGTCGTAGATTGGCAATAGCTGCTTCGACGTCGCCAGGGTCAGCGGATAGAGCCGAGTCCCCCGGCCCCCCGCCAAAATGATTCCTTTGCGGTTCATTTGCGTTGCTCTTCTCGATCGCGATGACCCTGAGTTTGGTGCGGCCTCGTTAACACGCGGCATTCCACATCACAAAACGCTTTCATTCCCGATGCGCCGCGGTGCCGCTGGCTGAGCCGTGCCGTACTTTGATCACAGCAAGAATGTAATGATGTCAATAGCTTATGTCGACAGAGGGGCGCATTGCGACCTTGGGGCTGGTACTATACGAATGAACCGTTGCGACGCCCTGGCACCGCAACTTCGGCAGTCACCCCGGTGCGTTCCGCGACTTAACTCCCCCAAGGCATCATGTCAGAGCGCGTTTATTGCACGTACTTCGACCACAACTACCTGTCCCGCGGGCTTGCACTGTATGGCTCGCTTCAACGGCACGCCCCCGGGGCGCGTCTCTGGGTGCTTTGCCTGAGCGAAGCCTGTCATCGAATTCTCACTGCGCTCGATTTGCCCGGCATCGTGCCGGTGCGTCTGGCGGATTTTGAAGCCGCCGAGCCAGAGGTCGCCGCGACACGATCGACGCGCAGCCTGATCGAATATTACTTCACGTGTTCGCCGGCCTGGATGCTCTTCGTTCTCGGCAAGGAGCCGGATGCCGAGTGGGTGAGCTATCTCGACAGCGATCTGTTCTTTTTTGCGCCGCCTGATCCGATCTTTGCGGAAATGGAAGATTCCGCGTTCGGTATCATCCCGCACCGCTTTACCAGCCGGCTGGCGCATATGCGCAGGTTCGGAATCTATAATGTCGGATGGGTCAGCGTCCGTCGACGGGACGAAGGTTTCGCCGCGCTGCGCTGGTGGCGCGAACGCTGCATCGAATGGTGCTACGATCGGGTCGAGGGCGACCGCTTCGCAGACCAGCGCTATCTGGACCGGCTGCCCGAATTGTTCGGAGGCATTCACGTCATCGAGCATCTCGGCGCCAATCTAGCGCCGTGGAACATAGCAAACTATCGACTGGAATGGCGCGACGGATCGGTCAAGATCGAAGGGCGCTACCCATTGCTGTTCTTCCATTTCTATGGGGTAAAGCTTGCGGGGCGATATTATTACAACAGTCACCGCGTGTATCACGCGCCGTTTTCGAGCCTCGTGAGGCACCGGATCTATGAGCCCTATGTCGCCGCGCTCGCAGAAGCTGATTTGACCGTGGCCGCGCATCGCGATGACCAGGAAATCAAGGCAATCCGAAAGCCGAGCGTCCGCAGCTATCGCGATCGCTTACCCAATGCGTTACGCAAAGTGAGAGCAGCGACTATTCGGGGCCTTGATATCGTCACGGGGCGCGCTATTGCGTCTCCGGACAACCAGGGCAGGTAGCCCATGTCCTTGTTGCGAGATTCTTGAATGCGATTGCTGATCCTTGGATATTCGTCAATCGTGCAACGACGGGTGATACCCGCCGCAGCAAAGCTCCAGGCGATCGACGAAATATCGATTGCAAGCAAGAGCCGTCCGGAGCCGAAGGAGGGATGGCCGAAACGCGGTCGCTTTTTCGCCGATTACGACATTGCGTTGCGGGAAAGCCGCTCGGATATCGTTTACCTTTCGCTGCCGAACGCGTTGCATGAACGCTGGGCCCTGGCGGCGCTCGCTGCCGGCAAGCACGTGCTTGTCGACAAGCCGGCGATGACCAGCCGGGAAGCGTGCGAACGTGGCGTCGCCGAGGCGCGACGCGCCAAATGTCTTCTCGCGGAAGCTACCGTGTTTGGCTATCATCCGCATTTCGGGGCGCTGCAGCAGTTCATCGAAGAAAATGCTCCGCTCAGGCTGGTCGACGCCCAGTTCGTCATCCCGCCGCTGCCGATCGCCGATTTTCGCAACCACCGGGAGCTTGGCGGGGGGTGCCTGCTGGATATGGGCCCCTATGCCGTCGCTCTGATGCGGATATTCGGTGGCGGCCCGCCGTCGCACCTCACGGCATTGGCGGGCAGTCGCCATCCCGAGACCGGCGTCGACATGGGCTTCTCGGTGCAGGCGCGGCTCGCAAATGGCGGCATCTTTTCCGGCCATTTCAGCTTTGAGGGCGAGTATCAAAATCGCTTGCTCATCGTGACGGGTTCAGGCTCTGTGATGACGGAACGCGTGTTCAGCCCACCCGCCGATCACCGGATCGAGTGGCGCCGGCGCGTCCGCAATGTCGAGAGTTCGCTGACGTTCGAGCACGCTGACGTCTTCATGGGTTTTCTGGAGGCGGCGGTGAACGCAATCTCGGGCGGTGACCATGAGCCCCTGCACCGGGATCTTCTCGCTGACGCCGAGTGCCGGGACCGGATCGCCGATGCTCTCGAACCGATGCGCCAACAAATGTGAGAAAGTGATGCCGATTAACGTTTGGGACTATCTGCGGGAATACGACGAACTGCGGAATGAGATTCTCGCTGCGGTGGATCGGGTGTTCCGGTCCGGGCGGCTGATCCTGGGGCAGGAGGGCGTCAAATTCGAGCGCGAGATGGCAGCCTATCTCGGCGTTGCCGAGGGCGTCGGCGTCAACAGCGGGACCGACGCCATTTACATTGCTCTGTCGTCATTGGGCGTGAAAGCCGGCGATGAAGTGATCACGGTGCCCAATACGGCGGTGCCGACGGTTTCGGCGATCCGCACCCTCGGCGCCAAGCCCGTCTTTGTCGACGTCCGCCACGAGGACTTTCTGATGGACGTCGATCAGGTCGAGGCGGCGATTACGCCGCGCACCGCCGCCATCATCCCCGTCCACTTGTATGGTCAGTGCGTCGATCTTGATCCGCTGATGGCCATTGCCCGTCGCCATGGGCTCAAGGTGATGGAGGATTGTGCGCAGTCGCAGGGCGCGCTCTACAAGAACCACCAGTCAGGCAGTGTCGGCGACGCGTCGTCTTTCTCCTTCTATCCGACCAAGGTGCTCGGCGCCTATGGCGACGGCGGCATGGTCATGAGCAGCGACGAGGCGGTTATCCGCCTGGCGCGCAGCCTCCGCTTTTACGGCATGGAGACCGTGTATTATTCCGAACGGCACGGCTACAATTCGCGGCTCGACGAGGTGCAGGCGGCGATCCTGTCACTGAAACTGCCGCGGATCGATGGCTGGATCGAGCGCCGCCGTGCGATTGCCGCCCGCTACAACGAGGGCCTCGCCGGCAGCGGACTGGTGCTGCCGTACGAGAACGCGCATAGCCGC